>NZ_LMFR01000012.1 GCF_001426925.1 Microbacterium sp. Root53 | reverse complement strand
CGGCAGAGTGGAGCTGCTACCGCATCCGCTCTGAACCAGGGAGGTTCTCGTGTCTCACGCTAACGCGGCGCTGACCCCGCGCCAAAGGCTCCGTCTCGCCCAGAAGGTCATCGACGAGGACTGGACGATCGCGGCAGCAGCGGACTACTTCCGGGTGTCCTGGCCAACCGCGAAGAAGTGGGCGCTGCGCTACCTTGAGCTCGGCGAGGAGGGCATGGCCGACCGATCGTCCCGGCCGCACACTCATCCGAACCGGACTCCGCAGCGGCTGGTGAAGAAGATCGTGCATCTGCGGATCCGCAAGCGCCTCGCGGGTCGGTTGGAGATGGCGTCCTCGACCGTTCATGCCGTACTGAAACGTTGCCGGTTGAACCGGCTCTCGCATATCGACGTGAAGACCGGTGAGCCCGCTCGTCGCTACGAGCACGAGGCTCCGGGGGCTCTGATCCATGTCGACGTGAAGAAGCTCGGCAACATCCCCGACGGCGGCGGCTGGCGCTACGTCGGACGGTTCCAGGGCGACCGCAACCGAGCCGTCACAGCCAAGCGCACCGGGAAGCGCGGCATCGCCGGCGACATGGTCACCGGCACCGCCTACGTCCACACCGTCATCGACGACCACTCCCGCGTCGCTTACGCCGAGATCCACGACGATGAACGCGCCGAGACCGCGATTGGCGTCCTGCAGCGGGCAGTGTCCTGGTTCGCCGACCGCGGAGTCCGCGTCGAGCGAGTCCTTTCCGACAACGGCTCCGCCTACCGCTCCCACGCCTGGCGGCACGCCTGCGCCGAGCTCGGCATCACGCCCAAGCGGACCCGTCCTTACCGCCCCCAGACGAACGGGAAGATCGAGCGATTCCATCGCACCATGGCCGACGGTTGGGCCTACGTGAAGCACTACAACAGCGAATCAGCCCGCCGAGCAGCCCTGCCGGCCTGGCTGCACTTCTACAATCACCACAGGCCCCACACCGCGATCGGGAAGCTCCCGCCCATCAGCCGGATCTCAAACAACCTGGCTGGGCAGTACAGCTAGGCGGCCAGGTGCAGGCTGCCGCGGNCGGCCTGGCTGCACTTCTACAATCACCACAGGCCCCACACCGCGATCGGGAAGCTCCCGCCCATCAGCCGGATCTCAAACAACCTGGCTGGGCAGTACAGCTAGAGCGCGCCGGGGGAGGAGCGCCGTCCGGACCCGTCCGCAACGATGCGGGCGTGAACCCTCGATGAGGAGGAACCCCCACATGAAGAGAACACCCCCGACGGTGCTCGCGGCGGCCGCGGCGATCGCCCTGCTGATCGGCGCACCGGCGCCCGCGACAGCCGCGCCGCGGCCCGACATCCCGCAGGTCGCCCCCGCGACCCCCGGCGAGCTGCTCGAGTGCGAGTCGCTCATCGGCTTCGAGTACGAGGCCACCCGCATCACGGCGGCCGCCTTCACTCCCGCCGGGGCGCAGCCCGCCCACTGCCGCGTCACCGGACAGACGAACGAGCGGGTCGGCGAGGACGGTCAGCGCTACGCGATCGGCTGGGAGATGCGCCTGCCCGCCGACTGGGCCGGTCGCTACCTCTACCAGGGCAACGGCGGCATCGACGGCTCCGTCGCCCCGGCCCTCGGGAACTTCACGGGCGGCCAGGAGCGGTCGGGCCTGGCGATGGGCTTCGCGATCATCAGCTCCGACGCGGGGCACACGGGCGCGCAGAACGGTTCGTTCGGCAACGACGGCCAGGCGCGCCTCGACTTCGGCTACAACACCGCGGTGACGCTGACGCCCCTGGCGAAGGCGCTCATCGAGGCGGCGTACGGCCGCGGGCCGGACACCTCGTACTTCGCGGGCGGATCGAACGGCGGCCGCCACACCATGGTCGCCGCCACGCGCCTGGCCGACGAGTACGACGGCTTCCTGCCGGTCGCACCGGGCTTCAACCTGCCGCAGGCCGCGGTGGCGCAGATCGCCGAGGCGCAGCTGTTCAACGCCGTCGCGACGGTGCCGGGCAACCTGAACACCGCGATCACTCCCGCCGAGCGCGCGGTGATCAAGGCGGGCATCCTCGAGCGCTGCGACGGGATCGACCGGCTGCGCGACGGGCTCGTGCAGGACAGCGAGCGATGCGCGAAGTTCTTCGACATCCACCGCGACGTCCCCACGTGCGAGGGCGAGCGCGACGGCACCTGCCTGAGCGTGGCGCAGAAGGACGTGCTCGCCCAGGTCTACGCCGGCGTGACCACCAGCACCGGCGAGGAGATCTACGAGTCGTTCCCCGTCGATGCGGGCATCACGAACGGCGACTGGGCGACCTGGAACCTGTTCATCAGCGTCGCTCTCGATCCGCTGGCCGTGGGCACGGTGTTCATGCCGTATCCGGACTACTCGATCCTCGCGTCGCCGCTGATGGCGGACGTCGACGCCATGGAGGCGGGCATCTACGAGGCCGGCCTGTCGGGCCAGAGCGCGATGGAGTTCATGACGCCGCTCGGGGACGACACCGACTACGACACCCTGCGTGACACGGGGGCGAAGATGATCGTCATCCACGGCGCGTCCGACGCGGTGTTCAGCGCCGACGACACGGCCCGCTGGTTCACGGAGGTCGACAAGGCGTACGGCAACAAGGCGGAGGACTTCATCCGGTACTTCCAGGTGCCGGGCATGGCCCACGTCTCGGGCGGCGCCTCGACCGACAAGGTCGACGCCCTCGGCGCCCTCATCGACTGGGTCGAGAACGGCGTCGCGCCGGATCGACTGATCGCTGAGGCGCGCGCGAACAACGCGGAGGCGATGGCGGCGGGTCTCGCTCCGGGCGCCGAGCGTCCGCTGTGCGTGTACCCGCTGGTCGCGCGCTACGAGGGCGGCGACCCGGATTCCGCCGACAGCTTCGCCTGCAAGGCGAGCTCGGGCAACCCGACCAGCGCCGGATAGCGGCTCAGACCAGCAGCTGGTGGCGGGCGAGGTCGCGATACAGCTGCACGCTCGCCACCAGCTCGCTGTGGGTGCCCTGGCCGATCACGCGGCCGTGGTCGAGCACGATGATCCGGTCGCTGTCGACGACCGTCGACAGGCGGTGGGCGATCACGAGCAGCGTGCGGCCCTCGGCCACCGCGTCGATCGCGTCGCGCATGAGCTGCTCGTTGAGGCCGTCGAGCGACGAGGTCGACTCGTCGAGCAGCAGGACGGGCGGGGCGGCGAGCAGAGCCCGCGCGATCGCGAGGCGCTGGCGCTCGCCGCCCGACAGCATGACGCCGTCCTCGCCGACGGGGGTGTCGATCCCCAGCGGGCCGCGGTCGATCACCGAGCCGAGGTTCACGGCCCGCAGCACGCGCTCGCAGTCCGCGTCGCTCGCGTCGGGGGAAGCGAGGCGCAGGTTGTCGGCGAGCGTGCCGGCCAGCGTCGGGGCGTCCTGCTCGACGTAGCCGAACCGGGAGCGCAGCTCGGTGCGCGACAGCTCGCGCACGTCCTGGCCGTCCAGCTCGATGCGGCCCGAGATCGGGTCGTAGAACCGCTCGATCAGGGCGAGGATCGTGGACTTGCCTGCGCCGCTCGGGCCGACAAGCGCGACGCGCGCCCCGCGCGGCACCTCGAAGGTCACGCCCCGGAGCACGTCGCCGTGCGCGGCCTCGGCGCCCGCCTCCGCCTCGTCGACCGCGCTCTCGTCGAGCGGCAGGTGCGCCTCGAGGGCCTCCTTCGCGGCGCGCTCACGCGCCGCGACAGCGGCCTCCGGGTAGCGGAAGCGCACGTCGCGGAACGCCAGTGCCGGCGCGCCCTCGACCGGTGCGGCCGGACGCGGCTCGGGATCGGCCGCGGTCTCGTCGGGCAGGTCGAGGATCTCCTGGATGCGGCCCAGAGCGCCGAGGGCCTGGCCAACGCTCGTGATCGCGCCGAACGCGGAGGCGAGCGGCATCACGAGCAGGAACAGGAACATCACGAACGTCACGAGGCTGGACACCGACACGGCACCGGACGCCACGCGCATGCCGCCCACGCCCAGCACGACGAGCATCGACGCCTGCAGCGCGATCCCGGCGATCGGCACCACGAGCGCCGACGCGCGCGCGACCTCGACGCCCGCCTCGAACGCCTCCGTCGCCTTGGCCGCGACGGCGCGCTCTTCGCGGTCGGAGGCGCCCGCCGCGCGGATCGTCCGCACGGCGCCGATCGCCCGCTCGACGCCGCTGGTGAGCTCGCCGACGCGCGCCTGCTGCGCGGCCGTCGCGCGCCGCATCCGGCCGCTCAGCGACACGACCGCGAGCACGCTCAGCGCGAGCACGCCCACGATGCTGAGCAGCAGGATCGGGTCGATCACGAGCATCGCGATGAGCGCGCCGGCGAACAGCAGGATGCTGCCGACGCTGTCGGCGAGGCCCTGCGTGAGCACCGCGTAGAGCATCGTGGTGTCGGTGCCGACGCGCGAGACCAGGTCGCCCGTGCGGCGCGCGTCGAACTCGCCGATCGGCAGGTGGAGCAGGCGCGCGATCAATCGGCGCCGGCTCGACAGGACGACCGCGGTGCCGGTGCGCTGCAGCAGGTAGTGCTGGTACGCGCTGACCGCCGACGAGACGATCACGAAGGCGATCAGCGCCACGATCAGCAGCCCGAGGGGCTCGCTGTCCTGCACTCGCGCGATCACCTCGCCGATGAGGAGCGGCTGGATGAGGGTCGTCAGCGCCGCGATCACGCTCAGGATCGACACCCACACCAGCACGCGCTTGTGCTCGAACACGAACGGCAGCAGCTGGCGCACGGTGGCGCGGGGGCCGTCGTCCCTCGCGGGACGGGCGAACGGGCTGCGGCGCGGTGAATCGGACATCGTGTCCTATTCTCTCGCGACCGCAGCCCGCTCCGTTCCGCCTCTCAGTGCGCCATGGCCTTCAGCGCCTCCTCGTCGAGCACCGCGATCGAGCGGGTGTCCTGGAAGGCGCGGACACCCTCGATGCCCTGTTCGCGGCCGAAGCCCGACTGCTTCATGCCGCCGAACGGCGCGCGGAGGTCCAGGCGGGTGGCGCCGTGGTCGTTGACCCAGACGTAGCCGCACTGCAGCTGCGCGCCGATCCGCTGCGCGGTCCCCGGATCGGCCGTCCACACCGAGCCGCACAGGCCGCCCCAGGTGTCGTTGGCGGCGGCGATCGCCTCGTCCTCGGTGTCGAACGGGATGAGAGGGATCACGGGGCCGAACTGCTCCATGGTGACCACACGCAGCGACGGATCCGGATCGATCACGAGCGCCGGTCGCAGGAAGTTGCCGCCTGCGAGTTCGCCGCCGGGCAGCTCGCCGTACTCGCGCACCTCGGCCCCCGCGTCCTTCGCCTCCTGGATGATCTCCTCCACGAACGCCTTCTGCGCCGGCTGGTGCAGCGGGCCCATCGTGGTGCCCTCGTCGAGCCCGTAGCCGAGCTGCACCTTCTGCAGCCGCGCCTCGAGGCCGGCGACGAGCTCGTCCAGCCGCGAGCGGTGCACGTAGACGCGCTTGGCGTTCATGCAGATCTGGCCGGTCGTGTCGTAGATGGCCGCGAACAGCCGGTCGAGGTGCGTGTCGTCCAGGATGGCGTCCTCCGCCACGACCGCCGCGTCGTTGCCGCCCAGCTCGAGCGTCACGCGCGTGAGCGTCTTGGACGCCATCTCCATCATCCGCTTGCCGCCGTTGACGCTGCCGGTGAAGCACAGCTTCGCGACATCCGGGTTCTGGATGAGCCCCGCCATGTTCTCGTCCTTGCCGGTCACGATGTTGAGCACGCCCGGCGGCAGCTTCTCGGCCACGCGCTGCACGACGCGCGCCGTGGCGAGCGGGGCGGAGGGCGGCGGCTTCACGATCGCGGTGTTGCCCGCCAGGAGGGCGTGCGGCAGCGAGGCGCCGAGGATCGCGATCGGCCAGTTGAACGGCACGATGATCGTCGTCACGCCCAGCGGCTGGTAGCCGACCTGCGTCGTCACGGGGATGCCTGGTGCAGGCTCGAGCACCTTGCCCTGGTCGACCTCGTCCGCCAGGGCCAGCGCGAGGTTCCAGCGGATCTCGAACACGAGCGCGTCGATCCACGCCTCCATGCGGATCTTGCCGTTCTCCTGCGACAGGATGGCGGCGTCCTCGTCGCGGTCGTCCGCGATGCCGGCGATCGCGTCGGCCATGGCCTTGGCGCGCTCCTGCGCGGAGAGCGCGGACCACGCGGGGAACGCGGCCTTCGCGGCCGCCACCGCGTCGGCGACGTCCTGCGGCGACGCGGCCGCGGCCTCGCCGACCACCGCGCCCGGCTTGCCGGGGTCGGCGATCTTGAGCGTCTCTCCCGTGAACCGCTCCTCGCCGCCGATGTAGAGCCCGGTTCGTACGGCCGACTCGGTCGCCGTGCCGACGTCCGTGTCGTTCGCCGGGCCGGATGCCGCGTCCGTGCTGACCACGGCGTTCTCGGTGTCCGTCATGGGATCACTCACCTCTCTGTGGGATCGCGCTGGGGGGATCACGCCGGCCGCCGAGCGCCGCGGCGTGTATCGCCCAGTCTCATCGGGGCCGAGCGGCACGACAAGGGTTGTCGCCAATATGTGGGACGATCCTGGCGGTTGCGGCGAGAATGAGCGGGAGGGGCATGGTCGCGCCCCGGAGACCGCGCGAGGAGGAAGCGTGCCGACCACCACCGAGCCGCAGACCGCGGGCGTCGAGGGCGCCGCCCGCCCCGCCGCCGCCGAACTGACCGACCGCATCCGCGAGGCCCTGCTGAGCGGCGACTTCGCGCCGCATCAGCGCCTGATCGAGGCCGACCTCAGCGACCGCTTCGAGGCCAGCCGCGCGTCCGTGCGGACCGCCCTGATGAACCTCGCGGGGGAGGGGCTGGTCGAACGGCTGCCCAACCGCGGAGCCCGCGTGCGCGCGATCACGGTCGATGAGGCCATCGAGATCGTCGAGGTGCGCATCGGGCTGGAGGTGCTGTGCGCGCGGAAGGCCGCCGAGAACCTCACCGAGGAGGACGCGTCGGGCCTCGTCGACCTGCGCGAGCGCATCCAGGCCGCCGTCGCGGCGGGCGATCTGGTCGGCTACGCGTCGCTGAACCAGGAGATGGACCGGCGCATCCGCGACATCAGCGGTCACGCGACCGCGACGCGCCTGCTCGAGCGGCTGCTGGCCCAGTCGGCCCGGCACCAGTTCCGGCTCGCGTATCACCCGGGCCGCGTGAACCAGTCGGCACCCGAGCACATCGCGATCATCGACGCCGTGCTGGCTCGCGACGCCGATGCCGCGGCCGAGGCCACCCGGCGCCACCTCGAGGGCATCATCGCGCTGCTGTCCGACATGCGCTGATTCCCGGCGGCGAGGGGCGCCCGGTGGGGGGTTCCCGCCGGGCGCCCTTCGTCATCCGATCAGTCCTCGAACGTCTCGGCCTCCGCGTAGCCCTGGCCGTTGTAGCGCTGGACCACCACGGTCGACACGGCCGGCTGCCCGTCCTGCGTCGTGTCGATCGACGTGCCCTCGAGCATCAGCGGCGCAGTGAACCCCGAGATGCCCTGCAGCGCCTCCATGAAGCTCTCGCGCGTGGGCTCCTCCATCGCGGCGAACGCCTCCTGCAGCGTCGCGCCGACCATCCAGCTCCACATGCAGTGCGGGAAGTCGGGCGTCGTGGTGTAGTCGCCCGAGTGCTCCTCGAGCGCCGCGAGGAACGTCTTGACGTCCTCGTCCTCGGCGAACGCGGGGCTCTGGGGCGCCTTGGCGAACGACACCGAGTAGTAGCCGTGCTCGGGGTCGGCACCCGCCGGCCCGAGGATCGCCACGGGGCTCGACGTGTTCGACGGCAGGAACCAGCTCGGCTCCCAGTCGAGCTCGCGCGCCTTCTCGATCGACGAGATCACCAGCGGGGTGATCGACATGGCGTTGAAGAACACGTCCGCGTCGGTCGCGGCCAGCTCGGTCAGCTGCGCGTCGACCGAGGTGTCGGTCGCCTCGTACGTGAGCTCCTTCACGATCTCGATGTTGTCGGCGCCTTCGACGGCGGTCTTGAAGCCCTCGACGTAGCCGGCGCCGTAGTCGTCGTTCTGCGACAGGATGGCGACCGTGAGGTCCTCTCCCGACGAGGCCAGGAGCTCGCCGAACGCCTCGCCCTCGTTCTGGTAGATCGGCACGAAGCCGAGCTGCCACGGGCTCTCGGTGCGGTCGCTGAAGAGCGGGTCGCCCGTCATGACGAGCACCTGCGGCACCTCCTCCTCGATCGCGGCCTCGCGGTAGGCGCGGTTGGTGGGAGTGCCGAGGCCCGACGTGAACGCGAACACGTCCGCCTGGTTCTGCTGGAAGTTCGACAGCGCCTTCTGGGGGTCGTACGCGTCGTCGAACGCCTCGATGACGACCTCGCGCGTCTTGCCGTCGCCGAACTCGACCGGCCCGGTCTCGCCGAAGTAGGCGACGAGACCCGCGACCGTGCAGTTGCCCGGCCCGGCCGTCGCGCCGCTGAGCGGCGTCGTGACGCCCAGCGTGATGGTGTCGTCCGTGATGCCGGGGCTGGCGGCCGAGCCGCCGTCCCCGCCTCCGGTGCCGCCGCCGTCGGCGCCTCGCGCACAGCCGCCGAGGGCGAGCGCGAGGATGGCTCCGCCGGCGACGATGCCGAGGGCTCTGCTGCGCATGTCCATGCTGACCTTCTCTCTTGTGGGGGGTGGGGATTACGTGGGGGAGCCGGGTTCCTCCGGTGCATGCGCGCCGTGCTCGCCGCCGCGCCGGCGCAGCAGCCGACGGATCACGCGGGGCAGGCTCACCACGCCCCCGGGCAGGACGAACAGCACGACCAGCAGGATCGCGCCCTGCAGCAGCGAGGTGAGGGTCGCGTCGATCTCGTTCGTGACGTTGGGCACGAGCACGTAGTAGGCGCCGCCGATGAGCGAGCCGACGATGCTGGCCGCGCCGCCGATCACCATCGACGCGAGCAGGCTGATCGAGTGGTGGAACGCGAGCGTCTCGGGGGACGTGTACTGCACGACCACCATGTAGAGGAATCCGCTGACCCCGCCGATCATGGCGGCGATCGTGAACGCCATCACCTTGTAGCGGTACGGCGAGATGCCCATCGACGACGCGACCGCCTCGTTCTCCTTGACGATCGCGAGCGCCCGCCCGAACTTGCCGCGCACGAGATTGCGGATCAGGAGGAACACGACGGCCGTGATGAGCAGCACGAGGTAGTACTGCCACTGGTCGTTGGCGAGGCCCGACCAGTCGGGCGCGGAGGAGAACCGCGCCGACGTGCCCTGCGATCCGCCGGTCCACTCGGCCAGGCGCTTGGCGAGCGGGACGCCGATGATCGGCAGGGCGATCGTGACCATCGCGATCGCGAGTCCGCCCAGCCGCGCCGCGGCCAGCGCGACGACGTAGCCGGAGAGGCCGGGGAGGAGGACCGCGAGCGCGAACACGAGGAGGATGTTCCAGTCCTGGTTGACGCCGTACGCGGTGACGTAGGCGCCGAGGCCCAGGAAGAAGATCTGGCCCAGGGACACCTGGCCGGTGTAGCCCATGATGACGTTCAGGCCGAGGACGGCGACGGCGAAGACCCCGACCCGTGCGAGGGCCTGGTTGGTGGCGACGTCGAAGTTGAGCGGCGCGAGGATCAGCGCGAGCGCGATCACCGCGCCGACCGCGATCCGCACCCAGCCCCTGCTCCACAGCATCTTGAGGCCCCCCATCAGACACGCACCACGGTCTTGCGCCCGAACAGGCCCTGCGGCCTGATCAGCAGCACGACGAAGAGCAGGATGAACGGCACGGCGATCTTGAGATCGTGGCCGATGAAGGGCACGTACACGGCGGCGAGGTTCTCCAGCACGCCGATCAGCCATGCCGCCACCACGACGCCGATCGGGCTCGAGGCCCCGCCGAGGATCACCGCCGCGAGCGCGTAGACGAGCGCGCCGTCGAGCATGCCCGGTGTGAGGGACAGGCGGGGCGCCACGAGCGCGCCCGCCACGGCGCCTAGCGCGGCCGCCAGGCCCCATCCGACCATGAGAAGCCGCCCTACCGGGAGGCCCGAGAAGGACGAGGACCGGGGGTTGTCCGCCACCGCGCGCAGCGCCAGCCCGACCTTGGTGCGCTGGAACAGCAGCTGGAGCAGCACCATGATCGCGGCGATGGTGAGGAACGTCCCCAGCGAGCGCCAGCTGATCGCGGCGCCCAGCAGCGGGAACGAGTCCGGCGGGAACAGCGACGGGAACTGCAGGTTGTTGTACGACCAGATCCAGCCGCACACGCCCGTGATGAGGGTGAGCAGGCCGATCGTCGCCACGACGGCGGTGTCGGGGTCGCCGCCCTCGAACCGCCGGATCAGGAAGCGCTCGACGACGGCGCCGAGGGCGAACGAGATCGCGACCGCCGCGAGGATGGCCAGTGGCAGGGGGAGGCCCAGGCCGAGGAAGGCGTACGCGAGGTAGCCCGACAGCACGGCCATCCCGCCCTGCGCGAAGTTGATCATGCCCGTGGACTGGTTGACGATGACGATCGCGAGCGCCAGCGCCGCGTAGATCGACCCCATGGCGAGGCCGTCGACGACGAGTTGGATGAAGGTGCCCACGTCAGCCTCCCAGGTACGCCCGGCGGATCTCGTCACGGCCCCTCAGCTCGGCCGACGTGCCGGTGAGCACACTGCGGCCGGTCTCGAGCACCGTGGCGGTGTCGACGATCCCGAAGGCGAGGTTCGCGTTCTGCTCGACCACGAGCATCGCGATGCCCGACTCGAGGCGCAGGCGCCGGATCGCGTCGTACACGTTCTTGGCGGTGCTGGGCGCCAGTCCGAGCGACGGCTCGTCGAGCAGCAGCAGGCGCGGCCTCGCCATGACGGCGCGGCCCACCGCGAGCATCTGCTGCTCGCCGCCCGACAGCGCCGACGCGTTCGACCCGATGCGCTCGTGAAGATTGGGGAACAGGTCGAGCAGGTAGTCGATGTCGCCCGCGATCGCACGGCGGTCCTTGCGCAGGTATGCGCCGACCAGGAGGTTCTCGCGGACCGTCAGGTTGGGCAGCGTGCCGCGGCCCTCGGGCACGTGCGCGATTCCCCGGGCGGCGACCTGGTCGGGGCGCAGGCCGCGGATGCTCTGTCCGTCGAACACGATGCCTCCGCCCGTGCGCACCACGCCGCTGATCGCTCGCAGGGTCGTGGTCTTCCCGGCGCCGTTCGCGCCCAGGATGCCCACGGCCCCGCCGTCCGGCACGCTCAGCGACACCCCCTCGAGCACCTGCACGGGCCCGTACGAGGCGGTCACGTCGGTCAGCTCAAGCAGCGTCATCCGCCGCCTCCTTGCCGATGTAGGCCTCGATCACGCGGGGATCGGCCTGCGCCTCGGCCGCCGTGCCCTCCATGAGCTTGCGGCCGTGGTCGAGCACGACCACGCGGTCGGTGAGCGCGGAGATCAGGCCCATGTGGTGCTCGACGATCACGATCGTGATGTCCTCGTTCGCGCGCAGGTCCCGGACCGTCTCGATGAAGCGCTGCACCTCGCCGTGCGACAGGCCGGCGGCCGGCTCGTCCAGCAGCAGGAGACTCGGCCGCATCAGCAGCGCCCGGCACAGCTCGACGCCCTTGTGCAGGCCGTGCGAGAGCTCGTCCGCGGTGAGATGCGCGGCCCAGCCGAGGCGGTGCTTCTCGAGGAGCGCGAGTGCCTCCTCGCGCAGCTCCCGCTCACGCCGACCGGTCGGAGGCACGCGCAGGGACCAGGCCAGCGGGCCGGCCGGCAGGCGGGTGTGGCCGCCGAGCAGGACGTTCTCGAGCACGGTGGCGTGCAGCTGCAGCGCCGGGTGCTGGAACGTGCGCGCGAGGCCGTGGCCGGCCAGGCGTGACGGGTGCGATCCGCTGACCTCGGCGCCGTCGATCGCGATCGACCCGGATGAGGGGCGGTAGTGACCGCTGATGCAGTTGAACAGCGAGGTCTTGCCGGCGCCGTTCGGGCCCACGAGACCGAGGATCTCGCCGGGCTCGACCGTGAAGCCCACGTCGTGCAGCACCGTCACGCCGCCGAAGCGGAGGTTCACGTCCTGCAGGGTGAGTCGAGCGGCCATCGCTCCTGTCTCCTGTGCGTCGGGTCGGTCGTCCGGAGCGATCCCGCGGTTGTGCCGCGTCGGGTGGGAGCGTCGGTGCTCCGGTATCGGAAGGCTATGGATATAGGTACCTGGTGTCAACAATCGTGGCGCGAATCGTTACCGGGTCGTACATTGACGCCATGACGCGCATCGCGGTGATGGGGCTGGGCGAGGCGGGAAGCCGATACGCGCGGGGCCTCGCGGCCGCCGGCGCCGAGGTCGCGGGGTACGACCCCCACGTCGTCGTGCCGGGGGTGGGGCAGCGCGATCGGCTGGCGGAGTGCGTCGACGGCGCCGAGATCGTGCTCAGCCTGGTCGGAGCGCGGGCCTCCGTCGAGGCCGCGCGCGACGCGGTCGCGTGGATGGCGCCCGGGACCCTGCTCGCCGATCTCAACACGGCGGCGCTCGAGACCAAGCGCGCCGTGGCCGAGGTGGCCGCCGCGGCCGGCATGCGCGTGACCGACGTCGCCGTGCTGGCGCCTGTGCCGCGCGCGGACCACCGGACGCCGCTGCTCGCCAGCGGTGGCGCCGCGGAGGAGTTCGCGGAGCGGATGCGCCCGTTCGGCGTGCCGGTCGACGTCGTGCCGGGCGGCATCGGCGCCGCCGCCCGCCTGAAGCTGCTGCGGGCGACCTTCATGAAGGGGCTGGCCGCGCTCGTGCTCGAGAGCCTCGGCGCCGCGAGGGCCGCCGGCGCCGAGGGCTGGCTGCGCGCGCAGATCGCCGCCGAGCTGGGGCCCGACGGCGACGCGGTCGTGGACAGGCTGGTCGCCGGCACCTACACGCACGCCGAGCGACGCGAGCACGAGATGCGCGACGCCCTGGCGCTGCTCGACGAGGCCGGCGTGCCGGCGGACATGACGCGCTCGACGCATGCCTGGCTCCAGCGCATCCTCGCCGAGCGCGCCTGACCCGCCTCAGAGTGCGCCGGTCGAGCGCCAGCCGCCGTGGTACTCCGTGCGGGCGGTCTCCGCGTAGGGCACCGGGCTGACGACCGCGCGCACCTCGATCTGGTGGTGCGGCTCGACCGTGGTCTTGCCGGAGCCGCCGTCCGGCTCGCCCCAGATCACGCGGACCTCGGCGCCCTCCGGCACGTCGCGGTCCACGGTGGCGAGTGACAGGCCCCGCTTCTCGTTCGCCGTGACGCCGGTGAACAGGGAGAGCCCGACGACCTTGCCGTCCGCGTCGATCACGGAGTCGAAGTTGCTGGAGCCGTAGTTGGCGTTCGGCAGGTCGAAGAACTGGTAGCCGTCGCCGTCCCGGTCGAGGACCGTCGTGAGGATCTTGGCGAGGTCCTCGTCGTTCCACGCGAGCGTGACCTTGCGTCGCTGCCGTTCGGGCTCGATCTTCTCGAGGGCGTCGCGGCCGATGAAGTCGTGGTCGAACTTGACGAACGAGCCGTAGCCCAGCTCCCAGGGATTGAGGTAGTAGTCCTCGATGTCGTCCGAGACGAAGGATCCGGCGACCGCGTTGATCGCCTCGTAGCTCGTGACGGGCAGCCACTCGCGGTAGCGGCGCTCGGCCTCGCTCGAGTAGATCGCCGGCAGCGGGGAGGGGATCCATCCGGACTCGAGCGTGTTCGACGAGTAGGCGCGCGATCCGCACGGCTCGATCCCGAACTCGGCGCCCGCCTCGAGGATCGCGTCGCGGATCAGCATGTGGTCCTCGTACGGGCCCCACAGCTCGAGCCCGGGCGCGCCCGCCATGCCGTGGCGCAGGGTGCGGACCTGGCGGCCCGCGATCGGGAGGTGGCCCATGTGGAAGAACTTCACCTGCTCGAGCGCGCCGCCGTTCAGCTTCTCGATGATGTCCCACGCGCGCGGGCCCTGGATCTGGAAGCGGCAGCACTCCCGGTGGACGGCCTGGCCGTACGGGCGCGAGGGGGAGCGGTCGTCGTAGCGGAACTCGACGTCGTACCCGCCCGTCTCGGCGTGGAACTGCAGCCAGTTCGCGACCGGTGCGCGGCCGACGTACACGTAGTCCAGCTCGGCCTCGTGGAACAGGATGCCGTCGCCGATGACGCCGCCGTTCGAGGCGACCGGCACGAACTGCTTGGCCGTGTCGACCGGGAAGTTCGCGAAGCTGTTGATGCCGGTGTCGCTGAGCAGCCTCAGAGCGTCGGGGCCCGACAGGAAGAAGTTCACCATGTGGTGCGTCTGGTCGTAGAGGACCGCGGTCGTGCGCCAGGCCTTCTGCTCGCGCCGCCAGTTGCTGAACTCGCTGGGCACCACCGGGTAGATGTAGGTGCCGAGCCGGGAGTTCCGCAGCATCTCGACCGTGTCGCCGTGCTCGTCGAGCAGCTCCTGCAGGTTCTGCGCCATGAGGCTCCTTCGCCGTCGCGTCTGATGTCACCAGGATTGTAGACATTATCTTGACCACCGCACCAGGGGATGGTTCACTGGGCACGCGGAATGCATAATCCCGGGCCCCGAGATGAAACGGATCACCGCATGGCAGAGACAGAGCCGTCGCTTCTCGTCGTGAGTGCGCACGCCGGAGACTTCGTCTGGCGTGCGGGCGGGGCGATCGCCGCGGCCGCGCTGCGGGGCGAGCGCGCCACGGTCGTCTGCCTGTCCTACGGCGAGCGCGGCGAGTCCGCCAGCCAGTGGCTCGCGGGCAGGGCCCTCGACGAGATCAAGGCGGTCCGCCGCGAGGAGGCCGAGGCGGCCGCCGCGGCGCTGGGCGCCGACATCGAGTTCCTCGACCTGGGCGACTACCCGCTGATCGAGAGCCCCGAGGCCGTGCAGCGGCTGGTGGACGTCATGCGCCGCGTGCAGCCCACCGTCGTCCTCACGCACCCGCTGTCGGACCCGTACAACGGCGACCATCCCGCCGCCGCGCGGATGGCCCTGCAGGCCCGCGTGCTGGCGCAGGCGATCGGCGTGGCGAACTCCGACGGGACGTACCCCGCGAAGGACGAGATCATCGGGGCGCCGCCGGTCTTCTTCTTCGAGCCGCACCAGCCCGAGCAGTCCGACTTCAAGCCGAACGTGCTCCTCGACATCACCGAGGCCTTCCCCCGGAAGAAGGCGGCCATGGAGTGCCTGCCCGCCCAGAAGCACATGTGGGAGTACTACACCGCGCTCGCCGTGCGCCGCGGCGTGCAGGTCAGGCGCAACGCCGGGCCGAACCTGGGTCTGCCCCACGACACCATGGGCGAGGCGTACATGCGGTACTACCCGCAGGTCACCTCGGTCCTCGACTGAGGATCCGCATGAGCGCCCTCGGAGTGGTCGTCACCGACATCGCACGCGCCGACGCGGCGGTCGTCGACGCGCTCGCCGCGCACGGCGTCGCGACCGTGCACGAGGCGATCGGCCGCGTGGGACTGGCGGGCCCGTCGATCCGGCCCATCCAGCAGGGGGCGCGGGTGGCGGGCACGGCCGTGACCGTGCTCAGCTGGCCGGGGGACAACCTCATGATCCACGCCGCGATCGAGCAGTGCCGGGCCGGCGACCTCCTCGTCGTCGCGACCACCTCGCCGTCCACCGATGGCGCGTTCGGCGACCTGTTCGCCACCGCGCTCAAGGCCCGCGGCGTGCGAGGCCTCGTCACCGCGACCGGGGTGCGGGACACGCAGGAGCTGCGCGACATGGGCTTCCCCGCGTGGTCGAACGGCGTGCACTCCCAGGGGACCGTCAAGGCCACGGCCGGGTCGGTGAACGTGCCCGTCGTGATCGACGGGATGCTGGTCCATCCTGGCGACGTGGTGATCGCGGACGACGACGGCGTCGTATGCGTGCCGCGTGCCGGCGCGGAGACGGCGCTCGCCGCGGCCGACGCCCGCGTCGCGAAGGAGGACGCGGACCGTGCGGCCTACGGCAGCGGCGCCGAGCTCAGCCTCGACCGCAAGGGGCTGCGGCCGCTGCTCGCCGACCTCGGGGTCACGTACGTCTCGCAGGCCGAGTACGAGGGCTCGGATGGCCGCTGAACCCGGCATCCGCTGCCTGCTGATGCGCGGCGGCACTTCGAAGGGCGCGTACTTCCTGGCGTCCGATCTGCCGGCCGACGTCGCCGGGCGCGACGACCTGCTGATGCGGATCATGGGCACGCCCGACCCGCGGCAGATCGACGGGCTGGGCGGCGCGCATCCGCTCACCTCGAAGGTCGCCGTGGTCTCGCCGTCGGAGAGCCCGGACGCCCACGTCGACTACCTCTTCCTCCAGGTCGGGGTCGACGATGCCTTCGTGACCGACCGGCAGAACTGCGGCAACATCCTGGCCGGCGTCGGCCCGTTCGCCGTCGAGCGCGGACTCGTGCCGGCGGGCGGCGAGCGGACGAGCGTGCGCATCCGGATGGTCAACACCGGCGGGGTCGCGACCGCGACGTTCGCCACCCCGGGAGGGGTCGTCGACTACGACGGCGACCTGACCATCGACGGGGTGCCCGGCACGGCCGGCGCCATCACCCTCGACTTCGAGGGGACCGAGGGCTCATCCACGGGCGCGCTCTTCCCGACCGGCGCCGTCGCCGACGATGTCGACGGCGTCCTCGACGACTCCCCGCTCACCGTGACCTGCGTGGACAACGGGATGCCGACGGTGCTGATCCGCGCTGCCGACCTGGGGCTCGTCGGCACGGAGGCTCCCGCGGTCCTGGAGGCTGACACGGCGCTCAAGGAGCGGCTGGAGCGGCTGCGTCGCGCGGCCGCCGAGCGGATGGGGCTCGGCGACGTGTCTGAGGCGACCGTGCCGAAGCTGGTGCTCCTGAGCGAACCGCGCCGCGGCGGCGCGATCGCGACGCGGAGCTTCCTGCCCCACCGCGTGCACACATCGATCGGCGTGCTGGGCGCGCTCACCGTCGCGGCGGGTGTGCTGGCGGAGGGATCCATCGGCCATGCGCTCGGCCGGATCCCCGACCCCGGTCGCCCCTTCGTCGTGGAGCATCCCACGGGGCACTTCGACGTCGACGTGGCGCTGACCCGCGGCCCCGACGGCGCCGCCCACGTGATGCGCTCGGCGGCGCTGCGCACGGCCCGCCGCATCTTCGACGGAACCGTGTACCCCCGGCCCCGCACCTGAGCCCCGGCTGTCAGAGAGGACACCACATGACAGACTCCACCGTCTTCGACGTCGCGCACCTCGCCAACGTCGAGCTGTTCACGCCCGAGTTCGAGAAGAGCCGATGGTTCTTCGAGGAGCTGCTCGCGATGCGCGTCGTCGCCGAGCACGGCGACTCCGTGTACCTGCGCACGTGGGACGACTACGAGCTCTACACGATCAAGCTCACCGCGCGGGAGCAGGCCGGGGTCGGGCGCACGTCGTTCCGCGCCATCAGCCAGGAGGCGCTCGTGCGACGCGTCGCGGCGATCGAGGAGATGGGGCTCGGAGACGGTTGGGTCGACGGCGAGGTGGGTACCGGCCCGACCTACCGGTTCCACGACCCCGACGGCCACGAGATGGCGATCTACTACGAGACCGAGCGCTACGTCGCAGGCGACGAGGACCGCCCCGCGCTCAAGAACCAGGCCTCGCGGTTCCCCGGGCGCGGCGTCAACGCCCGCCGCATCGACCACATCAACTACCTCGCCAAGGACGTCGAGGCCAACGGCGAGTTCCTCGCGAAGGCGCTCGGGATGCGGGAGTCCGAGCGCATCCGGCTCGACAACGGCCGCTTCGCGGCGTGGTGGTTCCACTTCTCGCTCAAGTCGTACGACGTCGTCTACAGCGACGACTGGACCAAGCACGGCAACCGCCTGCACCACATCGCGTTCGCGCCCGACACGCGCGAGGACATCCTGAAGGCGGCCGACATCTTCCTCGAGAACGGCATCCACATCGAGTCGGGCCCGCACAAGCACGCCATCAACCAGACGTTTTTCCTGTACGTGTGGGAGCCGGGCGGCAACCGGATCGAGTTCGCCAACGCCGGTGCGCGCCTGCTGTTGGACCCCGACCAGCCGGTCGTGGAATGGTCGGAGGCCGAGCGCCGCAAGGGCCAGGCCTGGGGCATGAAGACCATCGAGACCTTCCACACCCACGGCACGCCTCTTGTTTAGAACCGGTCGCACGCGTGCGGGCGCCCCTTCGGGGGCCCTTCGCGAGCAAGGAACGTCGCTTCGCTCCGTTCGGCAGCGCTTCGCGCTGCGATTGGTCGCTTCGCTCCACGCTCGCTTCGCTCGCACGGCGGTAAGTGAGCAGGGTGTGTATTGGTCGTTGAGCGGAGGCGCGCCAGCGCCGGAGTCGAAACGGGCTGAGCGAGCGGAGCGAGTCGAAGCCGACGCTCCGGTTCCGTTGGTCGTTGAGCGGAGGCGCGCCGGCGCCGGAGTCGAAACGGGCTGAGCGAGCGGAGCGAGTCGAAGCCCGACGACGAAGCGGCCGCCCCATCCGGGAGCGGCCGCTTCGTGCGTCGAGGCGTCACCAGATGACGGCGAGACCCGCGTTCAGCAGCGTGAGGGCGCCGATCAGCCAGAAGAACGCCGGCGGCACAGGGCTGCCCTTCTTGGCCCGGCTGGTGCTGATGCCGATCAGCGCGCCGATGATCACGAGCACGACCAGCTTGATGCCGATCTTCATGTAGTTCAGCTCGCCGTCGCCCAGGCCCCACGGCGCCGACAGCACGAGGCCGGCCAGGAATGCGAGGCCGAGGCCCGCGTTCATGAGGGGCGTCGCCTGGTACCGCTTCGCCGCGGCCTCCACGGCCCACGACCCGAACAGGATCGCGAAGCCGGCCAGGTGCACCAGAACGACGATGTCGCGCAGAGTCTCGAGGAAGTCCATGCCCTCACGCTATCGCGGTCGTCGTGGTCGGTCACCGGCCCATCCGCCCCCGCCCGGCGTAGCGTCGGAGCATGACGGTGCGCGAGACGGATGTGGTGGTGATCGGGGCCGGGCCGGTCGGCGAGAACGTGGCCGACCGGGCCGTGCGAGGCGGGCTCGAGGCGGTGATCGTCGAACGGGAGCTGGTCGGCGGCGAGTGCTCGTACTGGGCGTGCATGCCCTCCAAGGCGCTGCTGCGCCCCGGCGCAGCCCTGCGGGCGGCGCGAGCGGTGCGAGGCCTCAGCGGCGGGGAGCTCGACCCGGCCGAGGTGCTGCGACGGCGCGACGCGTTCGCGGCCGAGTGGGACGACTCGGGTCAGGTGCGCTGGCTCACGGGCGCAGGCATCGACTTGATCCGCGGGCGGGGCCGCGTCGCGGGGGAGCGGCGGGTCGTGGTCGAGGGCGACGGCGGCGACGTCGAGCTGGTCGCGCGGCATGCCGTCGTGGTCGCGACCGGGAGCGAGCCGCACATCCCCGACATCCCGGGGCTGCGCGACGCGCGCCCGTGGGGCAGCCGCGAGGCGACGTCGGCCCGGGCCGTGCCCGCGCGCCTGGCGGTGATCGGCGGCGGGGTCGTCGCGGTCGAGGTGGCCACCGTGTTCGCGGATCTCGGCAGCGAGGTGACGCTCCTCTCGCGCAGCCCCCTGCTCCACGAGCTCGAGCCGTTCGCGGGGG
Organism: Microbacterium sp. Root53; assembly: GCF_001426925.1. Classification (GTDB taxonomy): domain Bacteria; phylum Actinomycetota; class Actinomycetes; order Actinomycetales; family Microbacteriaceae; genus Microbacterium. Next base: position 567,252 of record NZ_LMFR01000012.1, on the reverse strand, counting down.
AGGCCGTGCGCGACGCCCTGCGCGAGCGCGGCGTCCAGGTGCGGGAGGACGCGCAGCCGGCGGAGATCGCCCGCACGGACGACGGCGCCGTGCGCATCCGGCTCGAGGACGGCGACCTGCTCGCCGACGAGGTCGTCGCCGCGACCGGCCGGCGACCGCGCCTGGACGGCATCGGCCTCGACGAGCTGCTCGATGACCGCGGTCGCCTCGGCGTCGACGACACGATGCGGGTGCGCGGAACCGACTGGCTCTACGCCGTGGGCGAGGCGGCCGGGCGGGTCCTCCTCACCCACCAGGGCAAGTACGAGGCGCGCGCGGCTGGGGACGCGATCGCGGCCCGCGCCCGCGGCGAGCGGGTCGACGACGCGCCGTGGGGCCGGCACGTCGCGACGGCCGACCACGCGGCCGTGCCGCAGGTGGTCTTCACCGACCCGGAGGTCGCCTCGGCCGGTCTGACCGCGGCCCAGGCCGAGGAACGGGGCCTGCGCATCCGGGTGGTCGACTACGAGCTCGGCGACGTGGCGGGCGCGGGGCTGATCGCCGACGACTACGCGGGCCGGGCGCGCGCGGTCGTGGACGAGGACCGCGGCGTCCTGGTCGGCGTCACGCTCGTGGGGCCGGGGGTGGGGGAGCTCATCCACGCCGCGACGATCGCGATCGCCGGGGAGGTGCCGCTCTCGCGGCTGTGGCACGCGGTGCCGGCGTACCCCACGCTCAGCGAGTTCTGGCTGCGGCTGCTCGAGGGCTACGGCCTCTGACGCCGGAGAAGAGGCGAGGCCCCACGGATGATCCGAGGGGCCTCGCCGATGCGCGGGAGATCAGGGAAGGATCTCGACGGCGTCGTAGTCGACGTCCTTGGTCTCGCGCGACAGGATCAGCGCCACGAGCGTGAGGACGCCCGCGCCCGAGAGGTACAGGCCCACGAGCCACGGGTTGCCGCCGCCGGCCGCCCACAGCACGACCGCGACCATCGGCGCCAGGGCGGCACCCAGGATCGAGGACACGTTGTACGCGACGGCCGAGCCGGTGTAGCGGACATGGGTCGGGAACAGCTCGGGCAGCAGCGCGCCCATGGGGCCGAACGTCGAGCCCATCAGCGCGAAGCCGAGGATCAGGAAGAAGATCACCAGCGGGCCGGTCGCGGCGCCCTGCGGCAGCAGGAACACCGGGAAGAGGGCACCGAACACGATGATCCCGATCGTGACCGCGATGAGCACCTTACGGCGGCCGAGGCGGTCGGCCAGCGGGCCGGCCACGATCGTGAAGATGCCGAAGAACACGACGCCGACGATCTGCATCAGGACGAACTCGACGTAGGTGAAGCCGAGACCGGGCACCCACGGGCCGCTCGCGGCGGCGTCGTAGCCCTCGGGGGCGGCCTGCGCCTTGGTGCCGTACGACAGCATGAAGCTCGTCAGCAGGTAGAACAGCACGTAGGTCGCCAGCATGATGAACGTGCCGAGGATGAGCTGCTTCCAGTAGCGGCGGAACGTCTCGCCGAGCGGGAAGCGCTTGATCGCGCCCTGCTTCTGCGCCTTCTCGAAGCTGGCCGACTCGACGAGCTTCAGGCGGACCCAGAGGCCCACGATGACCATGACGGCCGAGAACAGGAACGGGATGCGCCAGCCCCACGCGAGGAACGCCTCCGAGGGGGCGCCGTTCTCGCCGGGCATCGAGAAGTTGATGATCAGGAACAGGCCGTTGGCGATGATGAAGCCGATGGGCGCGCCCAGCTGCGGGAACGTGCCGTACAGCGCGCGCTTGCCCGCCGGGGCGTTCTCGGTCGCGACGAGCGCGGCGCCCGACCACTCGCCGCCGAGCGCGAAGCCCTGCGCGAGGCGCATGATCAGCAGCAGGAACGCGGCGAACCAGCCGATGGTCTGGAAGGTCGGCAGCAGGCCGATCAGGAACGTCGCGATCCCCATGGTCAGCAGCGACGCGACGAGCGTCGCCTTGCGGCCGAAGCGGTCGCCGAAGTGACCGAACACGATCGCGCCGATCGGGCGGGCGACCATGGCGGCGCCGAACGTCGCGAACGACGCGAGCAGCGCCGTCGTCGGGTTGCCGGTGGGGAAGAAGAGCGCGGGGAACACGAGCACGGCGGCCGTGGCGTACGCGTAGAAGTCGTAGAACTCGATCGTGGTGCCGACCAGGCTCGCGGTGATCACGCGCGAGCGCGAGTTCACCGGCTGGGAGGCGGGACCCGAGGGGGTCTGAACAGCGGTGGTCATGGACATGCCTGTCTGAGGTGACGGAACGGACGGGTATCGCACGGCCCTCTCGGCCGCAATGCAAACCCAAAGTCTATGCGCGTAGGGATGTCACTTTCGCTCGGTTCATCGGATCGTCCCCCGTTCGCGCTGAGCACTTCGCACAACGATGAGCGAAGGCCCCGCAGATCTGTGCGATCTGCAGGGCCTCACTTGCGTCTCGAGGTGTCAGGCGCGGAGCTCGCGCAGCGTGAGCGCCGTGCGCAGGGCCGCGTCCGCCGCCTCCGCGCCCTTGTCCTCCTTGGAGCCGGGCAGGCCCGAGCGCTCGATCCCCTGCTCCTCGTCGTCGAGCGTGAGCACGCCGAAGCCGACCGGCTTGCCCGTGTCGAGCGCGACGCGCGTGAGCCCGTCGGTCGCGGCCGAGGAGACGAACTCGAAGTGCGGCGTGCCGCCTCGGATGATCACGCCCAGCGCGACCACCGCGTCGGCGCCGGCCTCGAGCGCCGCCTTGGCGACGACCGGGAGCTCGAACGATCCCGCCACGCGGATCAGCCGGTGCGTGGCGCCCGCGGCCTCGAGCGTGCGCTGCGCCCCCGCGATGAGCGCCTCCGTGATGGTCTCGTGCCACGTGCCGGCGACGATCACGACCTCCAGGCCGGATCCGTCGAGTCCGGTGCGCTCCGGTGCTCCCTTGCCGCTCATCGTGCTCCCCCTTCGTGCATGCGCGCGATCGCGTCGGCCAGCTCGTCCTCGCCGATGATATGACCCATGCGGTCCCGCTTGGTCTCGAGGTACTGGTGGTTGTTCGGGCCGACGCCCACGATCAGCGGCACCTGCTCGACGACGTCGAGCCCGAAGCCGCGCAGCTGGGCGACCTTGTCGGTGTTGTTCGTGAGCAGCCGGATCCTCTCGATGCCGAGATCCGCGAGGATGCCGGCGGCCGCCGCGTAGTCGCGCGCGTCGGCGGGGAGGCCGAGCGCCGTGTTCGCGTCGACTGTGTCGAGGCCCCGCTCCTGCAGCGCGTAGGCGCGCAGCTTGTTGATGAGCCCGATGCCGCGTCCCTCGTGGCCGCGCATGTAGATCACCACGCCGCCGTCCTGCTCGATCGCGTCGAGCGCGGCCTCCAGCTGCGGACCGCACTCGCACTTGAGCGAGCCGAACGCCTCGCCCGTCAGGCACTCGGAGTGCACGCGCACGAGCGGCGCATCGGCCGAGAGATCGCCCGACACGACGGCGATGTGGTCGGTGCCGGTCTGGCGGTCCTTGTAGGCGAGGAAGCGGAAGGTGCCGTGCGCGGTGGGCACCGTGGCATCGGCGCGCAGGCTCACCTGGCGACGGGTCGCGGGGCGCTCGGCGCCGCGGGGGTCGATCTCGTCGAGGTGGGCGATCAGCTGCTCGATCGTGATGACCGGGATGCCCTCGCGCCGGCCGAGCTCGATGAGCCCCGGCATCCGCATCATGCTGCCGTCCTCCGCGACCAGCTCGCCGATCACGGCGACCGGCTCCAGGCCGGCCAGGCGCATCAGCTCGACAGAGGCCTCCGTGTGGCCGGCACGGTCGCGCACGCCGCCGGGGACCGCGCGCAGCGGCAGGATGTGACCGGGCCGGATCAGGCTCTGCGCGGTCGAGGCCGGGTCCGCGAGCACGTTCAGGGTGTGCGCGCGGTCGGCGGCGCTGATGCCGGTCGTCACGCCCTCGGCGGCGTCCACGCTCACGGTGTACGCGGTGCCGCGCGCATCCTCGTTCGTCTCCACCATGGGCGGCAGGTCGAGGCGGTCGGCGACCTCGTGCGGCATGGGCGCGCACAGGAAGCCCGACGACCAGCGCACGGCCCACGCGATCCACTCGGGCGTGGCCAGCTGCGCGGAGAGGACGACGTCGCCCTCGTTCTCGCGGTCCTCGTCGTCGGCCACGATCACGGGGCGGCCTGCGCGGAGCGCGTCGAGCGCTTCCTCGATCGTGGCGAGGCTTCCGGGCGCCAGGCCCTCGGCGGTCTCGGCGGTCACTGGGCGCCTCCTTCACGGCGGGTGCCCGCGGCGGGAACCGGGGCGAGGGACGGGTCGAGCACGGAGTAGTCGGCGGCGGGCACCTCGGTGGTCGCGAAGGACCAGGGCGCCCGCTCGGGGGCCGGGGCCGCGGCGCCGAATGCGAGCAGACGCTGCACGTGGCGCGCCAGGATGTCGGTCTCGAGGTTCACGCGCTCGCCGGCGACGCGGTCGCCGAGGGTGGTGGCCGCGAGCGTCTCGGGGATGAGCGACACCTCGAACCACGCGTCGGCGACGCCGGCCGCGCTCACCGCGCTGACGGTGAGCGAGACGCCGTCGACCGCGATCGAGCCCTTGTCGACGACCAGCGGGGCCAGGTGGCCGGGCAGCGCGATCCGCACGACGCGCCACTGCGCGCCGTCGCGCACCTGGCGCACGATGCCGGTGCCGTCGATGTGGCCCTGCACGATGTGGCCGCCGAGGCGGCCGCCGGCCGCCGTCGCGCGCTCGATGTTGACCGGCGTGCCGGGGATGGCGGCGTCGAGCGTCGACATGTCGAGCGTCTGCCGCATCACGTCGGCCGTGAAGCCGTCCTCGGTCCAGCTGACCACGGTCAGGCACACGCCGCTCACGGCGATCGAGTCGCCGTGCGCCACATCGACCACGGCGCCCGGCGCGTGCACCGTGAGGCGCACGCCGTCGCCCGACGGCTCGACGGCCGTGATCCGGCCGATCTCCTCGACGATCCCGGTGAACATCAGCTCTCTCCTTCGGATGTCGCGGCCGGGTCATCCGGATCCGCGAGGTCTTCGCCCTCGGCGACGAACAGCGTGTCGGGGCCCAGCGGGATCCGCTCGATCACCCGCAGACGGTGGGCGCGGTCGATCGACGGCACCCCGACGTCGGTCAGCGCGACGCGCGGCCCGCCCAGCAGCACGGGCGCGACGTACGCCAGCACCCGGTCCGCGAACCCGGCCGCCACGAAGGCGCTCGCCAGGGTGGGGCCGCCCTCGATGAACACGCGGTGCAGGCCCCGGTCCCACAGGTCGTCCAGCACGAAGGCAAGGTCGTGGGTGTCGTAGAACAGCGGCTCGTGCGGATGGCGCCGCAGCGCGGCGTCCGGGGGAGTCTCGCGGGCGCCGATCACGACCGGCACGGGCTGCTCGGGACGCAGCAGGTCGCCGTCGCGCGCGGTCAGCGCGGGGTCGTCGGCCAGCACGGTGCCGGTGCCGACCACGATCGCGTCCGCCTGCGCCCGGCGCACGTGCACGTCGGCGCGAGCCTCGGGACCGGTGATCCACTGGCTGGACCCGTCGGCGGCCGCGGCGCGGCCGTCCAGGCTCTGCGCCCACTTCACGGTGACGTGCGGGCGGCCCAGGCGGGTCGCGGTCAGCCACGGCTCGATGAGTGCGCGCGCCGCGTCGGCCAGTACGCCGGCCTGCACGTCCACGCCGGCGGCCCGCAGCCGCTCCGCGCCTCCGCCCGAGACCTCGCCGGGGTCGTCCAGCGCGTAGACGACGCGGGCGACGCCGGCGCGCAGAAGTGCCTCGGCGCACGGGCCGGTGCGGCCCGTGTGATTGCAGGGCTCCAGAGTGACCACGGCGGTCGCGCCGCGCGCGCCGCCCTCGGGCAGCCGCGAGAGGGCGTCGACCTCGGCGTGCGGGGTGCCGGCGCCGCGGTGCCAGCCCTCGGCGAGCACCTCGCCCGTGGGCGAGAGGATGACCGCGCCGACCTGCGGGTTGCGGCTGCGGGGTCCGCGCAGGGCGAGCTCGAGCGCCCGGGCCATCGCGCTCTGCTCGGCGTCCGAGACCGGCGCGGTCGGGGACTCGAGGGCAGAGCGGGGCTCGTCGGGGCTGTGCGCCATGCGACCCTCCTTCAGAACACCGGGGTCGCGAACGGCGCCGCGGCTCACCGCGATGCGCGTCGTGCTGCCTCCCATCCGGACTCGTGCGACTCTCGTCGCACATCACCGTCGGTCCCGGAATTCCACCGGATCAGCCTGGCGCGTCTGGCGCTTCGGCTCGCGGACTGTCACCGCCGGTTCGGATTCCCACCGACCCCGGAGCACGTGTGCTGCACTCAGATTAGCCGAACGCCTGTGCGCGGGTTTCATTCCCGTGACGCGGGATGACGAGGTGATGCGTCAGCTCACTTGAGCAGTCGGGACAGGCGCCGGTCCGCGAGCACCTTGCCGCCCGTCTGGCAGGTGGGGCAGTACTCGAAGCTGCGGTCCGCCAGGAATACGCTGCGCACGGTGTCGCCGCACACGGGGCACGGCTGGCCCCCGCGCGCGTGGACGCTCATGCCGCGGCGCTTGGCGTCCTTGAGCTCGGCTGGCGGGCGGCCTCGGGCGGCATCGACCGCCGCGGCGAGCGTCTCGCGCAGCGCGGTGTAGAGCCGGTCGACGTCCTCGTCGCCCAGATTCGCCGCCAGCGCGTACGGAGACATCCGGGCCGCGTGCAGGATCTCGTCGGAATACGCGTTGCCGATGCCGGCGACGATCTGCTGGTCGCGCAGGACGCCCTTGATCTGCGTGCGACGCCCCGCCAGCAGCCCGGCGAGAGTGTCGCGTGTGAAGCCGTCGTCCAGCGGATCCGGCCCCAGCTTCGCGATGCCGGGCACCTCCGGGGGATTCCGCACGACGTAGACCGCCAGCGACTTCTTGGTGCCCGCCTCGGTCAGGTCGAAGCCGGAGCCGTCGCCGAAGCCGACGCGCAGCGCGATGGGGGAGCGCCCCGGCTTGATCACGGTGGTCGGCAGCGTCTCGTGCCAGCGCAGCCATCCGGCCTTCGCCAGGTGGAACACGAGGTGGAGGTCGCCGGCGGCGATCCGCACGAACTTGCCGTGCCGGCCCACCTCGGTGACCTCGCGCCCGACGAGCTCGTCCAGCCGCGGGTCGAACGTCTTCAGCGCGGCGATCTGCGTCAGCCGCGCCGAGCTCACCGCCAGCCCGGTCACCCTGCCCCGCAGGAACTCGACCAGTCCCTCGACCTCGGGCATCTCCGGCATGCGCCCATCCTGCCCCGGCCCCGCCGCCCGACACAACGCAGGACTCCAGCGGGATCCCGGGCGTGTCCACGCCGGGCGGGTGCCCGACACGCCGATGGTGGCCAGGAGGTCCTGCGTTGTGTCGGGGCGGCTGCATGCGCACCTCGTCCACAAGCCGTGCCTGGCGGCATCTGTCCCCATCGGCAGGGAGCCCGGCTGCCGGCTGCGGTGCGCCTGCGGAGGATCAGGTTCATGCTCAGGTCATCGGCAGCCTTCGCCGCACCGACGCCCACCGCGGCGGTCGGCTATCAGCAGCTCCGTGCGATGGGCTACAGCAGGAAGACGCTCAAGGCGGCCATCGACAGCGGGCACCTGTTTCACGCCCGCCGCGACGTGTATCTCTGGCGCGGTGCCACGCCGCGGCAGCGTTCCGCGACACGGATCGGCGGCCGGGTCGACTGCATCTCGCGGCTCGCCGAGCTCGGGATCTTCGTCCTGGACGAGACCGAGCTCCATGTTCAGGTGGCGCCGAACGCATCGCGCCTGCGGAGCTCAGCGGATCGGCGGACGCCCCTCGTCCGAGCACCCTCCACCCACCGTGGACGCGTGCACTGGAGGTGCACCGGTGCCGCGCCGGATGACACGGTGACTCCCTTGGTGGAGGCGCTTGCGCAGGCGTTCGGATGTCAGGGGGTACGGGCGACGATCGCATCGATCGACAGCGCCCTGCACACGGGAAAGCTGTCTGAGCGCGATCTGGATCTGCTGTTCCAGCTGGCGCCGGAGCGGTATCGAGTCATCCGCGGTCTCATCGACGGCCGTGCCGAGTCCGGCCCGGAGACGTACGCTCGGCTGATCGCCCGCGAGTTCGGTCTGCCGATCGAGCTCCAGAAGCGGATCGACGGCGTCGGTCGGGTCGACCTCGTGGTGGACGGATGGCTGGTCATCGAGTGCGACAGTCGTGAGTTCCACAGCACGTGGGAGGCGCAGCAGGAGGACCATCGCCGCGACATGGCACTCGCCGCGCGGGGCTACGCCCGGATCCGCGTCACGGCGCACCAGCTGTTCACGGAACCGCACGTGCTTCGCGAGGCCATCCGCGGCCTGCTCGCCACCCGCCCCGTGGCGTGAGCCGCCCGCCCGCCGCACTGGGCCGCTGCCCGACACAACGCAGGAGCCCAGCGGGATCCCGGGCGTGTCCCGTCGGTTTCGCGCCCCGACACGCCGACGCGCGTGCGGAGGTCCTGCGTTGTGTCGGCGACGGGCCGCGACCGGGGCGGATGGACGCCGGTCAGACGGACCAGGCCTGCGGGATGCGGGGGTCGGTGGCGAGGAGGCCGGCGATCCAGCCGTCCATGCGGGCGCCGTGCCCGGCCAGGCCGCTGCGGCGGACGCCCTCGAGCTGGAAGCCCAGGGACTGCGCCACGCGCGCTGATCCCGTGTTGCCGACCACCGCGTGCCACTCGAGGCGCTCGAGGCGCATCGGCCCGAACGCGAAATCGACCACCGCGCGGGTCGCCTCGGCCATGTAGCCGCGGCCGCGCGCCTCGGGCGCCAGCCAGTAGCCCAGCTCGGCCGCGCCGTCCTTGATGCGGTGCAGGCCCACCATGCCCACGAGCCCCTCGGCGTCGCGCAGCGCCCAGACGCACTCCGACCCGGCCTCCCACCACTCCGCCACGAGGCGCACGAACGATTCGGCGTCCTCGCGTCGGTACGGCGACGGCACGGTCGTGTAGCGCTGGATCAGCTCGTCCTGGCAGATCCGGTGGATCGCGTCGACGTCGGCCTCGACGGGGGCGGACAGCCTCAGGCGGCCGGTGCGCAGCTCGACCGGCTCACCCACGACGCAGCAGGCCGACGCGCTCGTACACGGTCGCGAGCGTCGCATCGGCGATCTCCGCGGCGCGGTCGGCGTTCACGGCGAGCAGGCGGTCGAGCTCCGCAGGGTCGTCGAGCAGCTCGAGCGCGCGGGCGCGCACGGGCTCGAACTCGGACACCACCACGTCCCGCAGGCCCTTCTTGAAGTCGCCGTAGCCGCGACCCGCGTACTCGTCCTCGATCTCGGCGATCGGACGTCCCGAGAGCGCCGAGTAGATCGTCAGCAGGTTCGAGACGCCGGGCTTCTCGGAGCGGTCGTAGCGCACCGACCCCTCGCTGTCGGTGACCGCGCGCATGATCTTCTTCGCGGTCACGCTCGGCTCGTCCAGCAGCCACAGCACGCCGGCGTGCGACTCGGCCGACTTCGACATCTTCGACGTCGGATCCTGCAGGTCGTAGATGCGCGCGGTCTCGGCCTGGATCACCGGCTTCGGCACCACGAACGTGTCGCCGAAGCGCGAGTTGAAGCGCTCGGCCAGGTCGCGCGTCAGCTCGACGTGCTGCTTCTGGTCGTCGCCGACGGGCACCACATCCGTCTGGTACAGCAGGATGTCCGCCGCCATCAGGATGGGGTACGTGAACAGGCCCACGCTGGTCGCGTCCGCGCCCTGCTTCTGCGACTTGTCCTTGAACTGCGTCATCCGGCCGGCCTCGCCGAAGCCCGTGATGGTCGACAGGATCCACGCCAGCTCGGCGTGCGCGCGCACGTGCGACTGCACGTACAGGGTCGAGCGCGACGGCTCGATCCCCGCCGCGATGTACTGCGCCGCCGTGCGACGGGTCTTCTCCCGCAGGTGCTCCGGGTCCTGCGCCACCGTGATGGCGTGCAGGTCGACGACCGAGAAGAACGCGTCGTACTCCTCCTGCATGCCGCGCCACTGCAGGAGAGCCCCGATGTAGTTGCCGATCTGGAGCGAATCGGCCGAGGGCTGCATTCCGGAGTAGAGGCGCTGCTTGGTCACCCGTTGAGTCTATTTGCTCGCTTCGCTCGCGCCGCGCGCTGATCGATCGCTCGCCCGACGCTCCGCGCCGGGACTCGCGATCGATGACACGTCGCTCCGCTCCGTCCGGGGCGCGCTGGTGGGCCGCTTCGCGGCACGCTCGCTTCGCTCGCACGTGGTCGGAACAGCAGCGTCGGGATCCGGAGCAGGCGTTCTCGGTGTGTCAGCCGACGGTGTAGTCCGCCACCACGGGGGAATGGTCGCTCCAGCGGGTGTCGTAGGACGGGGCGCGGTCGACCCGATAGCCCGAGGCGCGCGGCGCCAGCGCGGGGGAGGCCAGGTGGTAGTCGATGCGCCAGCCCGAGTCGTTGTCGAACGCCTTGCCGCGCATGGACCACCACGAGTACGGGCCGTCGACCTCGCCCGCGGCCGCCCGGCCCACGTCGACCCAGCCGAGACCCGTGGCGCCCGCGCTGAAGGCACGGGTGTCGCTGCGCTCGTAGCCGAGACCACGCCCGATGCCCTCCTGGCCGGTCACGGGCTCGCCCGCGGCGGTCAGGAAGCGGTCGAAGTACGCCCGCTCGCGCGGCAGGAAGCCGGCCTTGGTGACGTTGCCCTTCCAGTTGCGGATGTCGAACGGCCGGTGCCCGACGTTCAGGTCGCCGGTCACGAGGGCGAGACCGCCGTCGGCGGACAGCTCCGGCAGCCGGCGCTCCATCGCGTCGAGGAACGCCCACTTGGGATCCTGCTTCGCCGGGGTCTCTGCCTCACCCGTGGGCACGTATGCGCTGACGACGGTCAGTGTCTCGTCCCCGAACTCGAAGTCGGCCTCGATCCAGCGGCCGTTGGACTCGAGCGCGTCGTCGCCGAGCTCGACGCGCGAGATCGAGCACTCCTCGCGGCTCGCGATCGCGACGCCCGCGCGGCCCTTCTGCAGCGACGCGTCGGCCACGATACGCCACCCCGGCAGCGCCGCCTCGAGGTGCTCGAGCTCGGCGCGCACCTCCTGCAGCGTGATGATGTCGGGCTGCGCGGCCTCGACCCACGCGCCCATCCCGTTGCGGGCGGCGGCCCGGATCCCGTTGACGTTGACAGAGGCGATGCGGACCGAACGAGGCATGCCCTAAACGTAACAAGGACCCCCGACATCACGTCCTGCCGCGGAATCCGTCTCTGCACAGTGGAATAGCATGCGCAGGGTGCGCGGTCTTCGAGGGCAGGGTGGCAAGGCGAGCTCCGTCGCGATCGATGTCGTGACGGGGCTCTACGCGCTCGCGCTCGCCGCGTCGGGAGTCATGCTCACGTTCGTCGCCATTGCGGATGGGCTCTCCCTCGCGGTCATCGCTGCTCTCGGGGCGACTTCCGCGGCGGCGCAGTTCGTCTCGCGCGTCGCGGTCGGGGCGCTGTACCGCGTGGCGACCGATCGTGTGATCATGGCGGGCGCCCTCGGGATGCTTGCGGCTTCGATGGTCCTTGTGCTGGCGGCGCCTGGGGTCACAGGGCTCGTGCTCGCCCAGGTCCTGCAGGGTGTCTCGAGAGCGTGCTTCTGGAGTGGCTCGCAGGTGCATGTGATCCGGATCGCGGCCCGACCCGCTCCGCGAATGGCTCGCAACCAGTTCATCGCCAACGGGCTCGGCGCGCTCGGCCCGATGCTCGCGGGCGCGCTGGCGGACGGTGGCCCGCGATCCGCAGCCGTCCCGATCGCTGTCGTCGCTGTGCTGGGCGCGGGGCTGTGCGCGCTGTTGGCGCCGCTGCCGCTCTTCGAGCGCGTGCCGAAGAGCGCCGACAACCGCATCTGGCGGTACCGCGACGTGAGGGTCGGATCCCTGGGAAGCCTCGCGGCAGGGGGCTTCAATGCGATCCTCGTCACGTTCGTCCCGGTGCTGTTCGACGATGTCGGATGGTCGGAGGCGGATGTGGGGCTGCTGGTCGGCACGGCGAACGGTGGGCTCGTGGTCGGCGCGCTGCTCGGTGGGTGGCTGCCACGCCGTCGCCACACGCCTGCACTCACGGCGATGACCGCGGCCATCGGGTTGGGTGTCGTCGCGCTCGCGGCGGCGGACGCGGCACCCGTCCTGTCGATCGCCGGCGTCGTCGGGGCGGGGATCGCGTCGGGTGTGGTCCTGACGCTCGGGCCGACGGTCGTGGGGGCGGCCGTCCCCGATTCTCAACGCGGTAGTGCCGTCGTGTTCGCGGGCGTCTTCCGTGCGGGCGCGCTCCTGGCCATGCCGCTTCTCGTGACGGCGGTCACGCTCGTCGCGCCGATGGCCATTGCCATGGCTGCGGGCGGGATCGCCGCGGGCGCGCCGGGAGTGCTCGCCGCCCTGATCCGTCCGCGCCGCGGCCGGTGAGCACCGCCGAGCGCGGACGGGGCATAGCGGCGGGGGTTGACACGGTCTCGTTCAATCAGAATCATGTTCTGCAAGACAGAAAGCGATGACGGCGGCGTTGTCGCTCCCTTCACAGACGCGCACAGTGGCGTGCGCGGAGAGGACGTAACGTGAGCATTCACGTCGTCGGAGTCGTCGCGCTGGTCCTGGTGTTCGTACTCGGCACCGTGCGCCCCGTGAACATCGGCATCTTCGCTCTGATCGCGACATTCGCGATCGGCGTCACGATGGCAGGCGAGGATCCGAAGGAGGTGCTGGCCGGCTTCCCCGCGGACATCTTCGTGCTGCTCGTCGGCGTGACATACCTGTTCGGCCTCGCCTCGACCAATGGGACGCTGGAGTGGATCGTCGAACGCGCTGCCCGTGCGTTCGGAGATCGTCCGGCACTTGTCCCGTGGCTGATCTTCATCTTCTCGTCGCTGCCCACCATGGCGGGCGCCCTGGGCCCGGCCGGGGTCGCGATGCTCGCGCCGCTGTGCCTTCGGCTCGGCGAGCGCTACGGGCTCAGCCGGCGGATGTCCGCGCTCATGACCATGCACGGATCCTGCGCGGGCAACTTCTCGCCGATCAACGGGCTCGCGATCATCGCACAGAAGGCGGCGGAGAACAACGGCCTGCACGTGTCGGGGACCGCGCTGTTCCTGGGCAACCTCGGGTACAACGTGGCTCTCGCGGTCGTCATCTACTTCGTCTTCGGCGGGCGCACCCTGATGCGCGATGCGCGTGCCCACCGCGTCGCGGTGAGCGAGCGCGTGCTCGTCGCTGCGGACGGCGCGACGATCGGCGCGACGGGCGCGGCGGTCACCGGTGGGACGTCCGCGGGTGGCCCGGCCAAGGGCGGGTTCACGGAGCTGCTCGGGCACCCGAAGACCCCGATCCGCCTCGATCAGGTGGTCACGCTGATCGTCATCATCGGCGTCGCGATCGCCGCGCTCGTGTTCGACTTCGATCTGGGCTTCGTCACGCTGGTGGCAGCGGCCCTGCTGCACTCGATCTTCGCGAACTACTTCGACGGCGCGGACAAGAAGATCGTCTGGTCCGTCGTCCTCCTGATCTGCGGCATCACCACCCTCGTGGGAGCCATGCAGCGCTTCGGCACCGTCGAGTGGATCGGGGGCGGACTCGCCGATATCGGCGCGCCGCTGCTCACGGCGTTCCTGCTGTGCCTCATCGGGGCCGTGACATCGGCGTTCGGCTCGAGTGCCGGGCTGATCGGCGTACTGGTGCCTCTCGCGGTGCCGTTCATCGCCATGGGCGGGATCGATGCCACGTGGGTGCTGGTCGCGCTCGTCATCTCCGCGACGGTGGTGGACGCGATGCCGTTCTCCTCGGTCGGCGCTCTGACGCTGTCGACCGCGCCGGAGGAGGAGCGCCCGAAGCTGTTCCGATTCATGCTCCTGTGGGGTGGGATCATGATCGTCACGGCGCCGGTCTTCACCTGGCTCGCCTTCATCCTCCCGGCGTCGCTGGCATGACCACCGACATGACGATCGCGAAGAGAGGGAACGACTCCATGGGCGAAGTGCGTGAGCAGGTCTCGCTGTCCTCCCGTGTGCTCGCCGCAGCCGGGCACGGGGATCTCGTCTGGGGGCACGCGTCGGCGCGGGATCCCGAGGGCCGCGGCATCTGGATCAAGGCCGCGGGGTGGGGACTGGACGAGATCACGCCGTCGCGCGTGCATCTCGTGGACGACGACGGCCGCCTCGTCGAGGGCGAGGGGCAGCCGCACAGCGAGTGCGCGATCCACTCCGAGGTGATGGCGGCGCGTCCGGACGTGGGGGCCGTCGTGCACACGCATCCGCCCCACGCGGTCGCGCTCGCCGCGACGGGACAGGAGCTGCGGCCGGTGAGCCACGCCGCGAACATGTTCGTTCCGCCCGCCGTGCCGCGCTTCACGCAGACGGCCGACCTCATCCTGACGCGCGAACTCGGCGCGGCGGTGGCGGCGGCGCTGGGCGAGGCGAAGGCGCTGTTCCTCGTGAACCACGGCATCGTCGCTGTCGGCCGGGACATCCGAGAGGCCACCGTGACGGCCGTGCTGCTCGAGCGGGCGTGCGAGCAGCAGATCCTCACGCACGCCGCCGGTGGATGGCCCAGCTGGTCCGCGGCCGAGGAGTCGCTCGCCAAGCGCGGGCACATCTATCACGAGGCCGCGCTCGCGAGCGTGTGGGACTACCTCGTGCGACGGCTGCCGGGAGAAGGAGCGCGCGGATGAGCCTGACCTTCACGATGGCCTGTCAGGCATACGACCGCATGGATCTGCTGCGCCGAGGCGCTGTTCGGCTCGGGGACGCGGAGGTCAACTTCCTCGATCTCCCGGTGGAGGAGACGTTCTTCCGCATGGCGCGGTTCCGCGAGTTCGACATCGCCGAGATGTCGCTGTCGTCCTACACGCTGAGTCTGAGCCGCGGAGCGCCGTTCGTCGCGATCCCCGTGTTCCCTTCGCGTGCGTTCCGGCACAGCGCGATCTACGTGCGCGAGGACTCCGAGATCACCGACGCCGCGCAGCTCGCAGGCCGCGCGGTCGGAGTCCCCGAGTACCAGATCACGGCCGCCGTCTGGATCCGGGGCATCCTCGCGGAGCACCACGGGCTGCCTGTCTCGTCCGTGTCGTACCGCACAGGGGGCCTGGACGAGCCGGGCCGTTACGAGAAGATCGCTCTCGACCTGCCCGACGATGTCTCCGTGACCCCGATCTCCGAAGGCCGGACGCTGTCGCAGATGCTGCTCGACGGCGAAATCGACGCGATCCACAGCGCGCGCAATCCTGGCCCGTACAACGCACCCGGCCATGGCGGCATACGGCGACTGTTCCCGGACACCGAGGCGGTGGAGCGGGACTACTTCGCGCGCACCGGGATCTTCCCGATCATGCACGTCCTGGTGGTGCGCCGCGACGTCTATGAACAGCACCGGTGGCTGCCGCGGGAGCTGATGAAAGCCGCGGAGCTCTCCAAGCGGGTGGGGCTCGCGGGGATCGACGAGACCGCGGCGCTGAGGTTCGCCCTGCCCTGGCTGTGGGCGGAGGTGGAGCGCACGCGCGAGGCACTCGGCGACGACTGGTGGCCGTACGGGCTGGAGGCGAATCGCCACGTGCTGGACACCTTCCTGCGGTACTCACATGAGCAGGGGCTCGCGCCCGAGCGCTATCGCGCCGAGGACCTGTTCGCCCCCGAGACGCTGGAGCGCGTCATTGTCTGAGGTCGGGTGGCTCCAGGGGAAGCGCGCGCTGATCGTCGGAGCAGGGTCGGGGATCGGCAGGGCCGTCGTCGACGCGTACCGCGCGGAGGGGGCGCGGGTCGCGGTCCTGGAGCGGGACCCGGCGAAGGTCGCCGCGCTCCGGAGCGAGCTGCCGGAGGTGCCCGCCGTGCAGGGGGATGCGACGACTCGCGAGGCGAACGAGGCGGCGGTCGCCGCGACCGTGGCCGCGTACGGCGGGCTGGACGTCCTCGTCAGCTGCGTCGGCATCTTCGACTTCTATCGCGGGATCTCGGACATCGACGCGGATCAGATCGACGCCTCGTTCGACGAGATGTTCCGCGTGAACGTGAAGAGCCAACTCCACGCCGTCAAGGCCGCGCTGTCGGCGCTGCGCGAGGCGCGCGGATCGATCCTGCTGACGGAGTCGACATCCGCGTACTACCCGGGGCGCGGCGGCGTGCTGTACGTGCCGAGCAAGTTCGCGGTGCGCGGGCTCGTGACGGCCCTCGGGCACGAGCTGGCGCCGGACATCCGGGTGAACGGCATCGCGCCCGGGGGCACGGTGGGCACGGATCTGCGCGGCGTCGGCAGCCTCGGCCTCGGCGCGCGCAGTCTCGGCGACGTCCCGAACCGCGCGGACGACATCGCCGCGCGAGTGCCGCTGAAGGTCGCGCTGTCCGGCGCGGATCACGCGTGGAGCTACGTGTTCCTCGCGTCCGACCGTGCGCGGGGGATCACGGGGGATGTCATCCACACCGACGGGGGAATGGGGATCAAGGCATGATGCGGGCGGACTTCGCGGCGGAACGGCGGCTCATCGCGGACGCCTGCCGTGTGCTGGCGGGGCGCGGTCTCGCAGATGGCATCCTGGGGCACATCAGCCTGCGCGTGGGCGAGCACATCATGCTCGTGCGGTGCCGCGGCCCGCACGAGCGCGGCCTCGGGTACACCACGCCCGACGACATCCGGCTCGTGGACTTCGAAGGCGAGGCCGCGGCACCAGGTGAGCTCGACGGCTGGTCGGTCCCCAACGAACTGCCTCTGCACGCGGAGGTGCTGCGCCGCCGGCCGGCCGTGGCGGCAGTGGTGCACGCTCACCCGCCTCGCGTCGTGGCGGCCGATCTCGCCGGGATCCGGATCCGTCCTCTCATCGGCGCGTTCGACATCCCCGGCACGCGGCTCGCGGCCGGCGGCGTGCCCGTGTACGCGCGCGGCGTCCTCGTCCGCAACCGGACGTTGGCGGCCGAGATGGCGGACGCGATGGGCGAGCGCCCGCTGGTGGTGCTGCGCGGGCACGGCATCACCAGCGCGGCCGCCGGCGTCGAGCAGGCGGTGCTGCAGGCGATCAGCGTCGACATCCTGGCGGGTCTGTCGCTCGTTGTCGCGTCGGCGGGAGGAGAGATCGTCGATCTTCCCGAGACGGACATGGCCGAGCTGCCGGACCTCGGCACCGGTTTCAACACGGCCACGGCCTGGCGGCATGAGCTCGCCCGGCTGCGGGGCGTCGTCCGCACGGAATGAGCCACCGCGCCGCGCCGAGTGTCCGGAACGCCCGGCCGCGACTCTCCGCGCCGCGCATAGGATTTCTGTCATGAAGAAGAGCGGTACGGTCGACCTCCCGGCGAGCGGCCCCGCGCCGCAGTACCCGATCGAGTCGGTCGACAACGCACTCAAGATCATCCATCTCCTCGGCGCGCGGCCCGAGCTGCGGCTGACCGAGGTGGCGGAGGCACTCGGTGTCGCATCGTCGACCGCGCACCGGCTGCTCGCGATGCTGCAGTATCGCGGGTTCGTGCGCCAGGATGCGGCGTCGAAGACCTATCGGGCCGGCGGGGCGCTCTCGAGCGTGTCGTTCGCGATCCTGCAGCGGTTCGACGTGCGCGAGGCCGTGCGCCCGCTGCTGCGTCGGCTGAACGAGGAGTTCCGCGAGACGGTGCACCTCGCGACGCTCGACGGCGCGCAGGTGCGCTTCATCGACGCCATCGAGAGCCCCCAGGCCGTGCGGGTGGCGTCGCGCCTCGGGCGGACCATGCCCGCCAACTGCACGTCGTCCGGGAAGTCGATGCTCGCGTCGCTGTCGGCCGACGAGCTGCACAGGACGTTCCCCGGTGAGGAGCTCGAGACGCTGACGGAGAAGTCGATCCGACGGCTCCCCGAGCTGGAGCGCGCCTTGGAAGAGGTCCGCCGCCGCGGGTACGCCGTGGGTGACGAGGAGAGCGAGCACGGCGTGTGCTCGGTCGCGGCCGCGTTCCCCGCCGGTGCCCTGCCGATGCGGCTCGCGATCAACGTCTCCGTCCCCGCAAGCCGCATGGACGACACCACGCGCGCCCGCCTCGGCGAGCGGCTCGCGTCGGCGATCGACGAGAGCGCCATCACGGCGCTCTGAGGAGTGCGCGACGCGCAGCCGATCCGTTCAGGAGACGACGGGCGCCGGCGCCTTGGCGGTGATCTCCGTCAGCATCGTCACGAGCGCATCCGCGTCGCCTCGATCGGCCACCGCGCGGCGGGCGGCGATGAGCGCGCGCGGCCAGTTCACGATGACGGCGCCCGTCACGCGCGCGCCGTCGGAGTACACGACGGCGAAGCGATCGTGCGCGGGGTCGCCGATCAGCTGCGATTCGGCGGAGCCCGTGCGGCCAACCACCTGAATCTTCCAGTCGTACTGGTCGCTCCAGACGTACTCGACCGGCACATACGCGCGCGCCTCCGCCGGGGAGAGCAGGTTGTGCGCGACGAGACGCGCCTGATCCGCGGCGCTCGTCCAGTGCTCCAGGCGGGTCGAGCCCGACCCGTCCTCATGCTGCCAGCGGCAGACATCGCCGACGACGAACACGTCCGCGGCGCCGATCGCGCGGAGCCGGCCGTCCGTGACGATGCCGTTGTCGACAACGAGCCCGGATCCCTCGAGCCACTCGGTGTTGACGACGGCGCCGATGCCCACGAGCAGCGCGTCAGCGGTGATCCGCTCGCCATCTGAGAGGCGGACCTCGAGCTCCCGGCCGACGCGCTCGACACCGTCGACGCCCGTCCCAAAACGCGTCCGGACCCCCTCGGCGGCGTGCTTGTCGAGGAAGATCCGCCCGACGTCCTCGTTGAGCACGCGGGACATCGGCGCGGGCAGCGGATCGACGATCGTCACGTCGACGCCGGCCTTGCGTGCGGTCGCCGCGACCTCCGCGCCGATGAACCCGCCGCCCACGATCACGAGACGACGGCCCGGCTGCAGCGCGGAACGCAGCGCGTGTGCGTCGGCGGTCGTGCGCAGCACATGGATGCCCGGCCCCTCGCCCCACGGTGACGTGCGCGCGCGGGATCCGGTTGCGATCACCAGTGCGTCGTACGCCAGCCGCTCGCCGTCCTCGAGCAGCAGCTCCTTCGCCGCAGGGTCGAGCCCCGTCGCGGCGACGCCGAAGCGCCAGGACGCGTCGATCGCGGCGAGGTCTTCCTGATCGATCAGCCGGATCGCGCCGAGGTCGTCCGGCGATGTGAGGTAGGCCTTCGACAGGGGCGGCTTGTCGTACGGGTGCGCGACGTCCTCCTTCTCGACCACGACGATCTCGCCGTCGAATCCTCCGGAGCGCAGACCCTGCGCCGTCTTCACACCGCCGACCGAGGCGCCGACGATGACGATCCTGGTCATCCCCGGATCACCTTCAGCGCCGACACCGGGCAGCTGCGGGCCGCCTCCTCGACGCGCGTCAGCTCCGCGTCCGGGACGTCCGTCTGCAGCAGCACGACCACGCCGTCGTCGTCGATGTCGAAGTAGTCCGAGGCGCCGACCACGCAGTTCGCGTAGCCCTGGCAGGCGCCGAGGTCGGCCTTCACAATGGCGGTCATCTCATCACCTCTCACTCCGCCGGCGACTGTGCCGGCTCCGGGAACATGGGCTCGTACGGCGACGCGATCATCGCCGAGAAGGTCTGCGTCGTCTGCCACGTGAGCGCTTCGAGCTCGAGCGGGTCGAGGGCGATCCACTGGCCCGACTTCGGCGACTCGATCAGCAGGCGCGCACCGTTTCGGGTCTCCACGTGCGATACACGGATCTCGCTGAATTCGTTTGCGATCGTCAGCGGCACGCCGATCGTGCGCTCGACGAGCCGCTGATGCGCCTCGTACGCGCGGTGCGCGGCGGCGCGATCGATGTCCTCGCCTTCCCATTCGAGAGTCATAGGAAGATCGCCAGGTTCTGGGTGCGCAGCACCGACTCGTCGATCATGATCACACGTCGCGCCAGCACGTAGCCGTCCTCCGTGCACCGCAGGACGTCCTCGCGCTGCGCGGACAGGATCGACGCGGGATTCGTGTCGCTGCGGCTGCGGAACAGCAGCACGGCGGAGTCGACGATGAGCTCGCCCTCCACGTCGGTCTCGAACGTGCGCACGTTGGTGACGTAGTGCCGCAGGCGGGACGGGGGATCCTCGGTCCACGCGTGCTCGGTGAGAAACCGCGCTACGCGGCGACTCAGGGAGTACTTGTTCTCGTCCCAGTGCGCCATGCCCGGAGAGGTCGTGTAGCCCGCGCCGAGGGCG
This sequence comes from Microbacterium sp. Root53, assembly GCF_001426925.1. GTDB lineage: Bacteria > Actinomycetota > Actinomycetes > Actinomycetales > Microbacteriaceae > Microbacterium. The sequence goes on along the minus strand of NZ_LMFR01000012.1, from coordinate 547,130 downwards.
GTCGTGACCCGCACGGGCATGAGGTAGTGCACATCGTCCGCGATGGTGGCGAGCCAGTCCTCGTACCGCTGGTCGTCGAGCGTGTACGCCTCCTCGACCAGCCAGCGCGACAGCTCGAGGTGCCGCGCGTCCCCGAAGGACAGCGACGGTCCGACCTTGCGGGCCTGCGTCGCGCCCCGATTCAGCACGGACTCCGCGGACAGCTCCGCTCCGACGAACGTCATGCCGTCACTCCTTCCGTGTCCACCGCGCCGTCGCCGGCCGCGGTGCCCGCGTCGCAGGAATCACCGGTCGCGCAGTCGCCCGCCGCGGCGGCGGCCGCCGCCGAGGGCGTCAGTCGCACCCCGCCCAGTCCGATCGGCCGCTGCGGCTCCGGCGCATCCGCCTCCACGTAGTCGGCCCAGCGCTCGAGCAGGTGGCGCTGGTTGTACTCGCCGTATCCGACGTGCGCGACGCCGGGCCCCGCCCACTCGTCGTCGCCGAGCGGCTCCACGACGGGGCTGCCGTCCTTCAGCATGCCCATGCGGCTGTTCAGCAGCAGGCGCCTCGCCATCGCGCCCTTGGCGGTGTTCGTCAGCGACACCCAGTTCTCGACGTCGTCCTGCTCGAACATGCCGGTCGAGCCGAAGCACATGAGGTACGCCTTGTAGCTGAGCTCCTTGAACTCCTCGGGCGCATCGGCCGCGACCGCGAACCACGAGTAGACCTCGGTCTCGCACTCGCTGATCGGCACCCAGGTGCGCAGCGAGATGAAGGGGAGCACATCGTCGCCGTCCTCCACCTTGGGCCAGTTGTGCACCAGGCTCATGTTCGGGAAGACGGATGCGGCCGAGATCATGAATCCGTTGTCGCCGATCACATCGAGCTGCTCCTGCGACCAGGTCTGCTTCATCCGCTCGATCATGTCGTCGGGATATCCGACGTAGCGCAGCCGCTCCTCGAGCGTCCCCGGCGGCAGTTTGTAGGTGGTGCCGCCGCCGTTTCCGGCCCAGTACGTGTTGCCGTCCTTGCGCTTCTCGGCCTTCGGCTCGCGGAACAGGCCGATCTCCACGACGGACGTGTGCGTCTGGGGCGTGTGGTACATGTCGCCCGCGAAGTTCTCGGCGCCGATCTTCCAGTTGGCGTTCACGCGCCAGCGTTGCGGGCCCCGCAGCTCGATGCCCGCGGCGGACTGCTTCGTGTAGAAGTCGAGGAAGAACGCGAAGTCGCCGAGGTAGTCGGGGAGACTCGGTGCGTCCGGATCCATGCTGATGAAGATCAACCCGTTGTACGTGTCGAGGTTCGGCGCCGGAAGGAGGCGGGCCCCCTTGCGGCTGAAGCCCTCTTCGCCGCCGTACGCCTCCTGATGGAACGGCAGTCCCACGATCCGGCCGTCGTTGCGGTAGGACCAGCCGTGATAAGGGCAGCGGAAGTGCGAGGCGTTGCCCATCTCCGCACGGCACACCTGCATGCCGCGGTGCAGACACATGTTGAAGTGGGCGCGGATCTCGCCCTTCTCGTCTCGCACCACGATGAACGAGTCGTCCAGCACCTTGCGGACGACGTAATCGCCCGGCTGGGGAATCTCCGACTCGTGGCCGACGAACAGCCACGCGCGGCTGAAGAGGTTCCTGCGTTCGCGTTCGAAGATCTCGGCATCGTTGTAGATGTGCGCGGGCAGCATGCCGTTGCGCACCTCGTCGTAGATGGTGGGGCTTGTCGTCATCGCCAATCCTTCACGGTCATCTGCAGAAACGAAATCTGCTCTGCAGAAACTGTACCGCGAGATCCGGAGAGACACCAGCCCGGGCATGCGAAAGGGCCCGTGGCATCAGCCACGGGCCCTTGACGAGCGAGGAGGCGTCAGGCGTGCAGCAGCTTGAGCGCCTTCTTCTGCGCGTCGGTGCCGCGGACGAGCGCCTGCTTCACGTCGGCGATCGCCTTCGTGATCTCGATGCCGCGCGGGCACGCCTCGGTGCAGTTGAAGGTCGTGCGGCAGCGCCACACGCCCTCCTTGTCGTTCAGGATGTCCAGGCGCACGTCGCCCGCGTCGTCGCGCGAGTCGAAGATGAAGCGGTGCGCGTTCACGATCGCCGCCGGGCCGAAGTACTGGCCGTCCGTCCAGAACACGGGGCACGACGACGTGCACGCGGCGCACAGGATGCACTTGGTGGTGTCGTCGAAGATCGCGCGGTCCGACACGGACTGCACGCGCTCCTTGCCCTTCTCGGGCGCCGAGTTCGCCTGCAGGAAGGGCTGGACCTCGCGGTAGGCCGCGAAGAACGGGTCCATGTCGACGATGAGGTCCTTCTCGAGCGGCAGGCCCTTGATCGCCTCGACGTAGATCGGCTTCGAGATGTCGAGGTCCTTGATCAGCGTCTTGCAGGCGAGGCGGTTGCGGCCGTTGATGCGCATGGCGTCCGAGCCGCAGATGCCGTGGGCGCACGAGCGGCGGAACGCGAGCGAGCCGTCCTGGTCCCACTTGATGCGGTGCAGGGCGTCGAGCACGCGGTCGGTCGAGTACATCTCGACGTCGTAGTCCACCCAGCGCGGCTCGCTGTCGACCTCGGGGTCGAAGCGGCGGATGATGAACGTGACGAGATACGACTGGATGCCGGAGTCGTTCGACTCGGCGGGCGCGGGAGCGGCGGTGTCCTCGGTCACGACGGCGGCGGCCATCAGTACTTCCTCTCCAGGGGCGGGTAGACGAACTCGCCCTTCTCGTTCTTGGTGAATACGACCGGCTTCCAGTCCAGCTTGATGTGGTCCTCGGGGTTCGACGAGTGCGGGTCGCCCGTGAGGTACGCCATCGTGTGCTTCATGTACTGCTCGTCGTCGCGCGCCTGGTAGTCCTCGCGCATGTGGCCGCCGCGGCTCTCGCGGCGGTTGCGGGCCGCGTAGGCGACGATCTCGGCGATGTCGAGCAGGAAGCCCAGCTCCACGGCCTCGAGCAGGTCGGTGTTGTACCGCTTGCCCTTGTCGTCCACGTAGATGTTGCGGTAGCGGTCGCGCAGCTCCGCGATCGTGCCCAGGACGTCCGTCAGGCTCTCCTCGGTGCGGAACACCTGGGCCTTGTCGTCCATCTCCTCCTGCAGCTTCTTGCGGATGTCGGAGATGCGCTCGGTGCCCTTGGCGGAGCGGATGCCCTCGATCATGTCGCGGACGCCCGCGGCGGGGTCCGCGGGCAGCGGCACGAAGTCGGCGCTCTTCACGTACTCGACCGCGTTGCGTCCGGCGCGCTTGCCGAACACGTTGATGTCGAGCAGCGAGTTGGTGCCGAGGCGGTTGGCGCCGTGCACCGACACGCAGGCGCACTCGCCGGCGGCGTACAGGCCGGGGACGACGGTCTCGTTGTCGGCCAGCACCTCGGCGTCGTTGTTGGTCGGGATGCCGCCCATCGCGTAGTGCGCGGTCGGCATCACGGGCACCGGCTCGACAACCGGGTCGATGCCGAGGTACGTGCGCGCGAACTCCGTGATGTCCGGGAGCTTGGTCTCGAGCACCTCGGCGCCCAGGTGCGTGCAGTCGAGCAGCACGTAGTCCTTGTTGGGGCCGGCGCCGCGGCCCTCGCGGACCTCCTGCACCATGCAGCGCGCGACGATGTCTCGCGGCGCGAGGTCCTTGATGGTGGGGGCGTAGCGCTCCATGAACCGCTCACCCGAGGCGTTGCGCAGGATGGCGCCCTCGCCGCGGGCTCCCTCGGTGAGCAGGATGCCCAGGCCCGCCAGGCCGGTCGGGTGGAACTGGAAGAACTCCACGTCCTCGAGCGGCAGGCCCTTGCGCCACACGATGCCGACGCCGTCGCCCGTGAGGGTGTGCGCGTTGGACGTGGTCTTGAAGATCTTGCCGAAGCCGCCGGTCGCGAAGATCACGGCCTTCGAATGGAAGACGTGCAGGTCGCCCGTGGCGAGCTCGTACGCGACGACGCCCGCGATCTGCGTCTTCCCGTCGGCGTCCTTCACCGTGATGAGGTCGAGCGCGTAGAACTCGTTGAAGAAGTTGATGCCGAGCTTGACGCAGTTCTGGAACAGCGTCTGCAGGATCATGTGGCCCGTGCGGTCGGCGGCGTAGCACGCGCGGCGCACCGGGCTCTTGCCGTGCTCGGCCGTGTGGCCGCCGAAGCGCCGCTGATCGATCTTGCCGTCGGGCGTGCGGTTGAACGGCAGGCCCATGTTCTCGAGGTCGATGACCGCGTCGATGGCCTCCTTGGCGAGGATCTCCGCGGCGTCCTGGTCGACGAGGTAGTCGCCGCCCTTGACCGTGTCGAAGGTGTGCCACTCCCACGAGTCCTCCTCGACGTTCGCGAGCGCCGCGGCCATGCCGCCCTGCGCCGCGCCCGTGTGCGAGCGGGTGGGGTAGAGCTTCGTGATCACGGCGGTCTTCGCGCCGGGGCCGGCCTCGATCGCCGCGCGCATGCCGGCGCCGCCGGCGCCCACGATGACGATGTCGAACTGGTGGTAGTGGACGCCGTCGCGCACGACGGACTCGCTGGTCTGCGTTGCCATATCCCTTATTCGTTCTTCCGTCAGGCCTGCGCCTGGCACATGTCCCACAGCGTGCTGTCGGGCGTGACGCCCAGGCACGGGTCGAACGTGAACACCACGAGCGTGCCGAGCACGATCATCACGGCGGCGGCGATCCAGATGACCCACACCAGCGCCGAGCGGACCTTCGCGTTGTGCACGTAGTCGTTCACGATCGTGCGCATGCCGTTGGCGCCGTGGATGAACGCCAGCCACAGCATCAGGACGTCCCACCACTGCCAGAACGGCGAGGCGAACTTGCCGGCGACGAACGCGAAGTTCAGCGCGTGCACGCCGCCCTCGGGGGCGACGAGGTTCACGAAGAGGTGTCCGAAGATCAGCACGACCAGCAGCACGCCCGAGACGCGCATGTAGATCCAGCCCCACTTCTCGAGGTTCACGCCCTTGTTGCGGGGGGCGCTGTGCGGCGCGCGGGGCGCGGCCAGGGTGTCGGCGGTCATCAGTGGCCCCCTCCGATGTGCGAGAACGTGTTGATCAGCTGGCGGGGCACGAAGCCGGCCATCACGACGACCCAGACGGCGATGACGCCCCAGAAGAGCTGGCGCTGGTACTGCGCGCCGCGCGCCCAGAAGTCGACCAGGATGATGCGCAGGCCGTTGAAGGCGTGGAACGCGATCGCGCCGACGAGGGCGATCTCGCCGAGGCCCATGATGGGGTGCTTGTAGGTGCCGATGACCGCGTCGTACGCCTCGGGGGAGACCCGGATGAGCGCGGTGTCGAGCACGTGCACGAGCAGGAAGAAGAAGATGGCCACGCCGGTGATGCGGTGGAGCACCCAGGACCACATGCCCTCACGGCCGCGGTAGAGGGTGCCCCGGGGGACCCTCGAGGTGGTCTCCGCCACCGACAATGTCAGACGCGTAGGAGCGGACACGTCGTTCCTCCCTGATCGTTGCGAGGTCGTCGCCCGGATGGCGCGCGGGGCGGGCCGTAGGCACCCCAACTCTATTGCGGCGCGCGCGGTTCCGCGATGAAGGCGAACCTAACTCTCTCGACGTCGAGAGAAATGGGAACCGGTAGCGTGGAGCGCATGCCTGCCGAGATCGAGCACTTCTACGCCGTCATCCCCGCAGGGGGAGTCGGCTCGCGCCTGTGGCCCCTCTCGCGCGCCGAGGCGCCCAAGTTCCTGCATGACCTCACCGGGTCGGGAGTGTCGCTGCTGCGGAACACGTGGGACCGTCTGCTGCCGCTGACCGGACCGGACCGCATCGCGGTCGTCACGGGCAGCGCGCACGAGTCCCGCGTCGAGGAGGAGCTCCCCGAGATCCCGCTCGCGAACGTCTTCATCGAGGCGTCGCAGCGCGACTCCGCCGCCGCGATCGGCCTCGCCGCCGCCATCCTGGAGCAGCGCGAGCCCGGCGTGATCATCGGCTCCTTCGCCGCCGACCACCACATCACGCGGCAGCGCGCGTTCGAGTTCTCGGTGCAGCAGGCCGTCGCGGCCGCGCGCGCGGGCTACATCTGCACGATCGGCATCGCGCCGAGCGAGGCGTCGGTCGGCTTCGGCTACATCAAGAAGGGCGACGAGATCGACGTCGACGGCGCGCCGATGGCGGCCATCGTGGAGAGCTTCGTGGAGAAGCCCGACCTCGAGACCGCGCGCCGCTACTACGCGGACCGCAACTACCTGTGGAACGCGGGCATGTTCATCTCGCGGGCCGACGTCCTGCTGGAGGAGCTCGCCGCGAACGAGCCCGAGCTGCACGCCGGCCTGCTCGAGATCGCGCGGGCGTGGGACACCGACCGCCGCGCCGAGGTGTGCGACCGCGTCTGGCCCGGGCTGAAGAAGATCGCGATCGACTACGCGGTCGCCGAGCCGGCCGCGGCCAAGGGTCGCCTGGCGGTCATCCCCGGCCACTTCGACTGGGACGACGTGGGGGACTTCGCGAGCCTGGCGAAGCTCATCTCCGGCGGCCGGCCGGACACGATGTCGATCCTCGGTCAGAACGACAAGGTGCTGGTCGACGAGTCCACGGGGCTGGTCGTCTCGCAGACCAACCGCGTGATCGCGGTCGTCGGCGTCGAGGGGCTGATCGTGGTGGACACGGACGACGCCCTCCTCGTCACGACGAGCGAGCACGCGCAGCGCGTGAAGAGCGTCGTGGGCCGCCTGCACGAGGACGGACGCGACAGCGTCCTCTGACCGCGGACGCCGGCGTGAGCGCGCCGCGCGAGGCGGTTTTGTAACTATCGCGTTTCGGGGCCCTGCTCTGGGCGGAATGCTCGGTCGACGTTATGTAGCGTGAGCGTATCGCCCCGCGCCCATGCGGGGCCGCATAGCGCCCCCGCACATCCGGGGCCGACGTTCTTCATGGAGGACAGTGTGATCAGGACCACCCGGAAGGCCGCGCTCGCCGGCCTCGCGATCGCCGGCACGGCGATCCTGCTCGCCGGCTGCGGCGCGGCGCCCGAGGAGGAGACCCCCGGCGGCTCGGCCGCTCCGGAGCCCGCCGACGACTTCATCCCCTGCCTCATCTCGGACGAGGGTGGCTGGAACGACCGCTCCTTCAACCAGTCGGCCAAGGAGGGCATGGACCGCATCGCGGAGGAGCTCGGCGTCGAGGCCCAGGAGATGGAGTCGACCAGCGCGAACGACTACGCGCCGAACCTCGAGACGCTCGTCTCGAACGGCTGCTCGCTGATCATCTCCGTCGGCTTCAACCTGGCCGCGGCGACGGTCGAGTCGGCCACGGCGAACCCCGACGTGAACTACGCGATCATCGACGACTACGCGGACACCGACTTCGACGGCACCACCGACGCGCCGAACATCAAGCCGCTCGTCTTCAACACGGCCGAGGCCGCGTACCTGGGCGGCTACGCCGCGGCGGCGTGGTCGGCCGAGAGCGGTGTGAACAAGGTCGGCACCTTCGGCGGCATGCAGATCCCGTCGGTCGCCGTGTTCATGGACGGCTTCCAGCTCGGCGTCGAGAAGTACAACGAGGACAAGGGCGCCGCGGTCGAGGTCGTGGGCTGGGACGCCGAGGCGCAGAGCGGCTCGTTCACGGGCGGCTTCGAGGCCAACGACGTCGCGCGCCAGACCGCGCAGGGCATCCTCGACCAGGGCGTCGACGTGATCCTGCCCGTCGGCGGCCCCATCTACACCAGCGCCGCGGCCGCCATCCGCGACGGCGGCCAGGACGTGCTGCTCATGGGTGTGGACAGCGACCTCGCGGTCAAGGACCCGGACCTCGCGGACATCACGCTCGTGTCGATCATGAAGGCGATCGACCAGGCCGTGTACGACGCCACCAAGGCGGCCGCCGCGGGCGAGTTCGACCCGGCCCCCTACATCGGCACGCTGGAGAACGGCGGCGTCGCGCTGTCGAGCTTCCACGACTTCGAGGCCGAGCTGCCCGAGGGCACGCTCGACGAGATCGCCGCCCTGCAGGAGGCGATCATCGCCGGCGAGATCACGGTCGAGTCGGAGAACTCGCCGTAACCCTCAGCACGCCGCACGCGGGGCGATCGGACCTGGACGGTCCGGTCGCCCCGCGTCATGCGGCCGCTCCTCCACCTCGACAGACGCGCGCGATAGGGTGCCACACATGAAGCTCGAGCTCCGCGGGATCACGAAACGATTCGGCAGTCTCGTCGCCAACGACCACATCGATCTCACGGTCGAGCCCGGCCAGATCCATGCCCTCCTCGGGGAGAACGGCGCGGGCAAGTCGACGCTGATGAACGTGCTCTACGGCCTCTACCAGGCCGACGAGGGCGAGATCCTGCTCGACGACGTGCCGCAGCGATTCCGCGGGCCGGGCGACGCGATGGCCGCCGGCATCGGCATGGTGCACCAGCACTTCATGCTGGTCCCGGTCTTCACCGTCGCCGAGAACGTCGCGCTCGGTCACGAGCGCACCGGCGCGCTCGGCCGCCTCGACCTGGACGCCGCGCGCGAGCAGGTGCGCACGGTCGCCGACCGGTTCGGATTCCACGTCGACCCGGACGCGCTCGTGGAGGACCTGCCCGTGGGCGTCCAGCAGCGGGTCGAGATCATCAAGGCGCTCTCGCGCGACGCGAAGGTGCTCGTGTTCGACGAGCCGACGGCCGTGCTCACGCCGCAGGAGACCGACGAGCTCATGGCCATGATGCGCCAGCTGCGCGACGAGGGCACGGGCATCGTCTTCATCACCCACAAGCTGCGCGAGGTGCGCGAGGTCGCCGACAAGATCACCGTCATCCGCCGCGGCAAGGTCGTGGGGGAGGCGTCGCCGCAGTCGACGAACGCCGAGCTCGCCTCGCTCATGGTGGGTCGCGCGGTCGAGCTGACCGTGCACAAGGAGCCGGCGGCCCCCGCCACGACCGGCGGGCTCGAGGTCCGCGGCCTTCGCGTCGTCTCGCCCACGGGCGCGGTGCTCGTGGACGACGTCGACTTCGAGGTGCGGCCCGGCGAGATCCTCGCCATCGCGGGCGTGCAGGGCAACGGCCAGACCGAGCTCACCGAGGCGCTCGTGGGGCTGCAGGACCGGGTCGCCGGCTCGATCACGCTCGACGGTCGCGAGCTCGTGGGGCAGAGCGTGCGCTCGATCCTCGAGGCGGGCGTCGGCTTCGTGCCCGAGGACCGCAAGATCGACGGCCTGGTCGGCGGCATGTCGATCGCCGAGAACCTCATCCTCGACCGGTCGAGCGCTCCCGAGTTCGTCAAGGCCGGCACGCTTCAGCGCGGAGCGCTGGATCGCTTCGCGCGCGAGCGGATCGACGAGTTCGACATCCGCGCCCAGGGCCCCCTCACGCCGGCCGGCACCCTGTCCGGCGGCAACCAGCAGAAGGTCGTCGTCGCGCGCGAGATGAGCCGTGAGCTCAGCCTGCTGCTCGCGGCCCAGCCCACGCGCGGCGTGGACGTCGGGTCGATCGAGTTCATCCACGCCCGGATCGTCGCCGCGCGCGACGCGGGCGTGCCCGTGATCGTCGTGTCGACCGAGCTCGACGAGGTCGTCGCGCTCGCCGACCGGATCGCCGTGATGTACCGGGGCAGGATCGTCGGCATCGTCCCCGCCGACACCCCGCGCGACGTGCTGGGCCTCATGATGGCCGGCGCACAGGAGACCGCAGCATGACCGAGACCACGCCCGCGCCCCAGGCGCCGCGGCCGCACACGGCCCCGGCGGCACCCCCGCCGCGGGGGAGCGTCCTCCTGCGCGAGATCCTGAGGGGGAGCATCGTCACCACGGTGCTCGCTCTCGTCGCGGCGTTCGTGGTCGGCGGCGTGCTGATCGCGTTCACCGACGAGGACGTGGCCGCCGCGTCCGGCTACTTCTTCGCGCGCCCGGCGGACACCCTCTCGGCGGCGTGGAACGCCGTGGTCGCCGGCTACGACGCGCTGTTCCGTGGCGCGATCTACAACACGCGCGCGGACGACTTCCTCACGGGCATCCGCTCCCTGACCAACACGCTCGGCGCCGCCGCACCGCTGATCGCGGCCGGCCTCGGCGTCGCGGTCGCGTTCCGGGTCGGGCTGTTCAACATCGGCGCGCAGGGCCAGATCGTCTTCGGCGCCGCCTTCACCGCGCTGCTGACGTTCCAGCTCGATCTGCCGGCCGCCCTCCAGCTGCCGGTGACGCTCGCGGGCGGCCTGATCGGAGGCGCCATCTGGGCCGGCATCGCGGGCCTGCTGAAGGCCCGCACCGGCGCGCACGAGGTGATCCTCACGATCATGCTCAACTACGTCGGCGTGCTCCTGGTCGAGTGGATGGTCAGCACGCAGGGCGTCCTGCAGAAGGCCGGCACGACCCAGCCGATCACCGAGGCGACGCCGGCCGGCGCGGTCTTCCCCGACCTGCTCGGCCCGCGCTTCCCGAACCTGGACCTCGGCTTCGTGATCGTGGTGCTCGCCACCGTGTTCGTCTGGTGGCTGCTCGAGCACTCGGCGCTGGGGCTGCGGATGCGCGCCGTGGGCGAGAATCCGAGCGCCGCCCGCACCGCCGGCATCTCGGTGCCGCGCGTGTACGTCTACGCGATGCTGTTCGCGGGCGCGCTCGCGGGCCTCGCCGGCATGAACCAGATCCAGGGCGCGGTCACGACCGGCTTCAACTCCCACATCGACGCCGGCTTCGGCTTCGACGCCATCACGGTGGCGCTGCTCGGGCGCAGCCGCGCGTGGGGCACGTTCGCGGCGGGCCTGCTGTTCGGCGCGCTGAAGGCCGGCGCGTACCAGATGCAGGCGGCGGGCATCCCGATCGACTTCGTGCTGGTCGTGCAGGCGCTCGTCGTGCTGTTCGTCGCGGCCCCGCCGCTCGTGCGCACGATCTTCTTCCTGCCCAAGAGCGAGGCCGAGAAGAGCGCCAGGGCCAGGGCCAAGGCGGCGCGGAAGGCGGTGGCCTGATGACCACGACGGCGACCCTCGACCCGGAGGCCCCGGTCGTCCACCCCACGGTGCGGGTGCGTCACCCCAAGCCGGCGATCACGCTCGCGGTGGTGACCGTGCTGCTCGGCGCGCTGTTCCTGCTGGCGGGCCGAGACGGCGTCACGCGCTTCGGCCTGGGCGGGGGAGAGGCGCTCTCGCTCGGCGAGGTCTCGGTGCCCACGGCGCCGGCCGTGCTCACGAGCCTCGTGCTGCTCGCGGCCCTCACCGCGGTCGCGGTGTGGGACGTCTGGGCCTACCGGCGCACGCGCCTGTGGCTCACGCTCGCGTTCGGGCTGATCGCGCTGTTCGCGTTCCTGACCTGGTCCGGCGCCGGCGGCCTCGTGCCCGTCGTCAACCTGTTCGGCGGCGCGCTGTCCATCTCGGTGCCGATCGTGTTCGGCGCGCTGGGCGGCGTCATCGGCGAACGCGTGGGCGTGGTCAACGTGGCGATCGAGGGACAGCTGCTCCTCGGCGCGTTCTCCGCGGCCATCCTGGGCAGCGTCACCGGCAGCCCGTACGTCGGCCTGATCGGCGCCATGATCGGCGGCGTGCTGGTCGCGCTCGTGCTGGCGGCGTTCTCGATCAAGTACCTGGTCGATCAGGTGATCGTCGGCGTCGTGCTCAACGTGCTGGTCACGGGCCTCACGGGCTTCCTCTACGGCATCCTCCTCGTGCCCAACGAGCTCGTGCTCAACCGCCCCGCGACCTTCCCGCGCCTGCCGATCCCGGGCCTCGTGGAGATCCCGGTGCTCGGGCCCGTGCTGTTCAACCAGCCGTTCATCGTCTACCTGATGTACGCGACGGTCGCGCTCGTCGCCTGGGGTCTCTACCGCACCCGCTGGGGCCTGCGCCTGCGCGCGGTCGGCGAGCACCCGCAGGCCGCCGACACGGTCGGCATCAAGGTCAACCCCACGCGCTTCTGGAACGTGTGCCTCGCGGGCGTGATCGCGGGCGCGGGCGGCGCGTACTTCACGCTCGTGTCGGTGCCGCAGTTCGGCGAGGGCATGACGGCCGGCCTCGGCTTCATCGCGCTCGCGGCGGTCATCTTCGGTCGCTGGGACCCGATCCGCGCGGCCCTCGCGGCGCTGCTCTTCGGCTTCGCGACCAACCTCCAGAACCTGCTCACCGTGCTGGGATCGCCGATCCCCGGCCAGTTCATGCAGATGCTGCCCTACGTCGTCACGATCCTCGCGGTCGCGGGCTTCGTCGGGCAGTCGCGCGGGCCGGCCGCCGCGGGCAAGCCGTACATCAAGGGATGAGATGAGCGACGATCAGTTCCCCTCCGGGGACATCGACTGGGACGAGCTGCGCGCCGTCGCCACCGAGGCCATGGAGCACGCGTACGCGCCGTACTCGCGCTACAAGGTCGGGGCCGCGGCCCTCGTGTCGGACGGGCGCATCGTGTCGGGATGCAACGTCGAGAACGCCGCCTACGGCGTGGTGCTGTGCGCCGAGTGCGGTCTCGTGTCCGACCTGCACCGCACCGGCGGCGGCAAGCTCGTCGCGTTCGTGTGCGTGGACGCCCACGGCGCCACGATCATGCCGTGCGGCCGCTGCCGGCAGCTGCTCTCCGAGCATGCCGTCACCGGAATGCTTCTGGAGACGGTGTCCGGCATCCGCACGATCGACGAGGTGCTGCCCGACGCGTTCGGGCCCCGCGACCTCGAGGAGGCGAGCCGATGAGCGCGACCGAGAACGGCGCCGTCGAGCCCTTCGACGCGGTCGACGTCATCCGCGCGAAGCGCGACGGCGGGCGGGTCCCGGAGGACGCGCTGCGCTGGATGATCGACGCCTACACGCGCGACTACGTCGCCGACGCGCAGATGGCGGCCTTCGCGATGGCGGTGCTGCTCAACGGCATGGACCGCGACGAGATCCGCGTGATGACCGACGCGATGATCGCGTCGGGGGAGCGGATGAGCTTCGCGGGCCTCGGCAAGCCCACGGCCGACAAGCACTCGACCGGCGGCGTCGGGGACAAGATCACGCTGCCGCTCGCACCGCTGGTCGCCGCGTTCGGCGTCGCGGTGCCGCAGCTGTCCGGACGCGGCCTCGGTCACACGGGCGGCACGCTCGACAAGCTCGAGTCGATCCCCGGCTGGCGCGCGGCGCTGTCGAACGACGAGATGACCGCGCAGCTGCGCGACGTCGGCGCCGTGATCTGCGCGGCCGGGTCGGGGCTGGCGCCCGCCGACAAGCGCCTCTACGCGCTGCGCGACGTCACCGGCACGGTCGAGGCCATCCCGCTCATCGCCTCGAGCATCATGTCGAAGAAGATCGCCGAGGGTACGGATGCGCTCGTGCTCGACGTCAAGTTCGGCTCGGGCGCCTTCATGAAGGACTTCGACCGGGCGCGCGAGCTCGCGCGGACGATGGTCGAGCTGGGCACGGACTCCGGCGTGCGCACAACCGCGCTGCTCACGGACATGGACACTCCGCTCGGCCTCGCGATCGGCAACGCCAACGAGGTCCGCGAGTCGGTCGAGGTGCTCGCCGGCGGCGGTCCCGCGGACGTCGTGGAGCTCACGGTCGCGCTCGCCCGGGAGATGCTCGCGCTCGCGGGGCAACCCGACGCGGACGTCGAGGCCGCGCTGCGCGACGGCCGGGCCATGGACGCCTGGCGCCGGATGATCGAGGCCCAGGGCGGCGACCCGGACGCGCCCCTTCCCGTCCCGGCCGAGACGCACGTCGTCACGGCCCCGCGCGACGGCTATGTCACCCGCATGGACGCCTACGGCTTCGGCGTGGCCGCCTGGCGTCTCGGCGCCGGCCGCGCCCGCGCGGAGGACCCCGTGCTGCACGAGGCGGGCATCGACCTGCACGCCAAGCCCGGCGACCGCGTCGCCGCGGGCCAGCCGCTCTTCACGATCGGCGGACCCGACGACAGCCGCTTCGCCCGCGCGCTCGAGGTGCTCGAGGGGGCGTGGGAGATCGGCGACGCCGAGCCCGACAGGTCCCCGCTCGTGCGCGAGCGCATCACCGCGTCCTGACCCTCCGTCCGCCACCGGCATCACCGTCCTCGAGGAGCACCCCATGATCGATCCGTTCGGCGACGCCCGCGTGGAGGGTGTGTCGATCCGCAGTCTGCCCAAGGTGTCGCTGCACGACCACCTCGACGGCGGCCTGCGGCCCGACACGATCGTGGAGCTCGCGGACGCCGCCGGCGTCGACCTGCCCGAGACCGACCCGGCCCGCCTGGCATCGTGGTTCGCGCGGCAGAGCGATTCCGGGTCGCTCGAGAAGTACCTCGAGACCTTCGCGGTCACCACGGCCGTCATGCAGACCCGCGACGGCCTCACGCGCGTCGCCCGCGAGTTCGTCGAGGACCTCGCCGAGGACGGCGTGATCTACGGCGAGGTGCGCTGGGCGCCCGAGCAGCACCTCGCGGGCGGCCTCACGCTCGAGGAGGCGGTCGAGGCCGTGCAGGAGGGGATCGAGCAGGGCGAGGACGCCGCGGACGACGCCGGACGCAGCATCCGGGTCGGGCAGCTGCTCACCGCCATGCGGCAGAACGCCCGCTCGGCCGACATCGCCCGGCTCGCGGTGGACTTCCGCGACGAGGGCGTGGTCGGCTTCGACCTGGCCGGACCGGAGGACGGGTTCCCCGCCTCGGGGCACCGCGAGGCGATCGACATCGTCGCCCACGCGTTCCTGCCCACCACGATCCATGCGGGCGAGGGGGCGGGGCTCGACTCGATCCGTTCCGCGCTGATCGACGGGCGCGCGTTGCGGCTCGGTCACGGCGTGCGCCTGGCCGAGGATCTCGAGGTCGTCAGCCGCGAAGGCGAGGAGGTGCGGGTGCGCTTCGGCGACCTCGCGCGGTGGGTGCGGGACCGCGAGATCCCCCTCGAGCTGTCGCCCTCGTCGAACCTCCAGACGGGCGCGGTCGCGGCCTGGGGCAAGACGCTCGAGGACCACCCGTTCGACCTGCTCTACCAGCTCGGGTTCGCGGTCACGGTCAACACCGACAACCGCCTGATGAGCCGCACCTCGCTGACCCGGGAGCTGGCCCAGCTCGTCGCCGTGTTCGGCTACGGGCTCGACGACCTCGAGACCTTCCAGCTGAACGCGGCGGCCGGCGCGTTCCTACCCGTCGAGGACCGCGAGGAGCTCATCGAGCTCATCGGCGAGGGCTTCGGGTCCTGATCCTCACGCACCTCCCGCGGGATCGCGTCAAGGGGCGGCTGTCGCCGCGGACTTACTGACCGATCGATCGGTCACATTATGCTGGCCCTCCAGGGCTGTCGTGGTGTAGCGTCGCATCCGAATCGCCCGATTCCGTATGTGAACGTAGCGTTCCATATCCGAACAAGCGTTCCCCCCCCCGACCCCGGCGCGACGATGCGCCGGAGAATCTCGACCGAAGGAGGTCCTGATGTCTGCCCCAGACGCGTCCGGTCCGCTCACGCCGACCGGCACCATCTCCAGCTCCACCGACCGCCGCCGCGTGGCCTTCGCCACGGTCGTCGGCACCACCGTCGAGTGGTACGACTTCTTCATCTACGCGTTCGCCGCCGGTGTCGTGTTCGAGACGCTGTTCTTCGCGCCGTGGAAGGAGCTGTTCCCCGGCAGCGCCGCGATCATCTCGTTCGCCACCGTGGGCATCAGCTTCCTGTTCCGCCCGCTGGGCGCCTTCCTCGCCGGGCACTACGGCGACAAGTTCGGACGCCGTCCGGTCCTGATCGCGACCCTCGTGCTGATGGGTGCCGCCACGACGTTGATCGGCGTGCTTCCGACGTATGCGATGGCGGGCGTCATCGCGCCGATCATCCTCATCCTGCTCCGCATCCTGCAGGGCATCTCGGCGGGAGGCGAGTGGGGCGGCGCTGTCCTGATGGCCGTCGAGCACGCGCCCAAGCACCGCCGCGGCCTGATGGGCGCGATGCCGCAGATCGGCGTGCCCATCGGCCTCCTGCTCGCGAGCGGCATGAACCAGCTGATGACGCTCTTCTTCCCGGGTGACTCGTTCTTCGACTGGGGCTGGCGCATCCCGTTCCTGTTCAGCTTCGTGCTGATCCTCGTGGGCCACTACGTGCGTCGCCGCGTCGAGGAGAGCCCGGTGTTCCAGGAGATCGCCGAGCGCAAGGAGCAGGCGCGCGCCCCGATCAGCCTGCTGTTCCGTCGCTTCGCACCCCTGGTGATCCTGTGCGCGTTCGTGTTCGCGGCGAACAACGCCGTCGGCTACATGACGACGGGCGGCTTCATCCAGCGCTACGCGTCGAACCCCGAGGGTCCCGTCGGGCTGCCGCTGGGCGAGGTGCTCGGCGCCGTGACGCTGTCGTCGGTGACCTGGCTTATCGCGACCTTCATCGGCGGCTGGCTGAGCGACAAGATCGGCCGCAAGGTCACCTACACGATGGGCTGGATCTGGCTCGGCGTCGCGGTGCTGCTGGTGTTCCCGCTCGTGAACTCGGGCAGCGTGGCCCTGCTCGCGCTCGGCCTGATCCTGCTGACGATCGGCCTCGGCTTCTCGTACGGCCCGCAGTCGGCGTGGTACTCAGAGCTGTTCCCGGCCTCTGTCCGCTTCTCGGGCGTGTCGATCTCGTACGCGATCGGCGCCATCATCGGCGGCGCGTTCGCCCCGACCATCGCGCAGGCGATCGTGGCGGGCACCGGCTCGACCGACGGCGTGACGCTGTACCTGTTCCTCATGGTGGCGGCGAGCCTGACCGCGACCCTGCTGCTGCGCGACCGGCGCGGTCTTCCGCTCGGTCCCGAGCACGAGGACGAGCAGGCGCACGGCATGTACGTCTGGCACAAGCGCTGACGCAGCCCCGCGTCGACGTGAAGAGGCCGCCCCGGATCCGTCCGGGGCGGCCTCTCCGTCTCTGTGCTGTCAGGAGTTCACGCGGATGACCTCGTGCTGGTACGGCGCGATCACGTCACCCGAGATGCGCAGGTCGAGCAGCAGGAACGGGCGGGTGGCGACCGGCTCCGCGGCCCAGGTCGCGAGACGCTCGAGGTCGGCGAGGCGCTCCACCACGACCCCCTCGGCGCCGGCCGCGCGGCCGAGCGCCGCGAAGTCGACCTGAGGGATGCGCATCGGGCCCTCGTGCAGGCCCTTCAGGCCATAGAGGTTCACCTCGGCGCTGTAGGCCGCGTCGTTCCAGACCACGGCGATGCCGCGGCCGCGCGCGGCCCGCACCGCGGTCTCGAGGTCGGCCAGCGCCATCAGGCCCCCGCCGTCACCCGTGGTGAGCACCACGGTCGCCTCGGGGTCGGCCTGCACCGCGCCGGCCACGCTGGGCCAGCCCAGGCCGATCGACTGGAACGCCGTGCCGACCATCACCATCCGGCCCGGCGAGGCGACGTCCCAGAACATGTTCGCCCACGCGATGAAGTGCCCGCCGTCGCTCACCACGATCCGGTCGGCCGGGAGCAGCTCGCCGATGCGGGCCGCCGCCGCGCGGGGATCGAGCCGGCCGTCGGGTGCGAACTCGCCCTCGACGACCTGGCGCCGCAGCGGAGCGGCGTCGACGGAATCGCGCCACGATCCGCGGGCCGTGCGGAGCCGGGCGACGTCGTCCGCCAGGAGCTCTGCCACGGCCCGGGCGTCGCCCCGGATGTACTCGCCCACGCGCGGGTGCGTCGCGGTCGGCGCGATGTCGACCTGGATGAGCCGGGCCTCGGGCGTGAGCAGCTCGCCGAAGCGCATCGTGAACGGGCTCAGGCTGGCCCCGATCGCCACGACCACGTCGGCGCCGTGGATCAGATCCATCGCGCCAGGCGCGCCGAAGCCGCCGGTGACGCCGAGGTCGTGCTCGCCGTCCGGGAACACGCCGCGGCCAAGGGCGGTGGTCGCGGTCACGGCCCCGGCGGCGGCCGCGAGCCGACCGAGCGCGTCGGTGGCGCCCGCGAGCCAGGCGCCGCGTCCGGCGAGCAGCACGGGGCGCTCGGCGCCCGCGAGGGCCTCGGCGGCGCGGGTGATCGCGGCGCGCGCGTCCGCCGACGGCATCACGGGGCCGGGGAGGCGCGGCTCGGGCAGGGGCGGGATGGGGCCCGCGTCGAGCGTGGGGGTGTCGTAGGGGAGGGCGATCACGACCGGGGTGCGGTTGGCCAGCGCGTGCTCGATGGCGATCACCGTGGTCGCGGCCGCGTCGAGGCGGCCGACGGTATACGTGCGCACGCCGACGGCCGACGCGAGCGCGATCTGGTCGACGTCCCACGGGCGAGGGCCGTGCGTCGGCTGGTCTCCGACCACGAGCACGAGCGGGATGCGCGCCTGTGCCGACTCGGCGAGCGCGGTGAGCGTGTTGGTGAATCCCGCGCCGTACGTGGTCGTGGCGGCGGCGATCCGGCCCGAGACGCGGAAGTGCGCGTCGGCGGCGACGACCGCGCCGACCTCGTGACGCACGGCGGTGAAGGCGGCGCCGGTGTCGCGCAGCAGCGCGTCCAGCAGGTGGGCGTTGCCGTTGCCCATCAGGCCGAAGACCTGATCGAGGTGGCGCGAGAGCGCGGCGGCGACGTGTGCGGAGACGGTGGGCATGGCGAAGGCCTTTCGAGACGACGGTGTCTGAGAGAGACGGGTGGACTGCGGATTCCCGTATGTGTCTCGCCGTCGGCTTCGTGCCCCTTTTTCGAGCACCGGTCCTGGCGTGCGGCCAGTCCGGACTGTCACGATCCTAACCGGTTGCGCGGCACGCGTGTGCTCCGTAGAATCACTGTGATCGATAAGCGAACGCGCCGTTCGATTATCGAACGCCGAAGGTGGCGAGTCCGGCTCCACGACGACGCGGGGCCTCGAGAGGTAGGAGAGTCCGTGCAGTTCCACCACCATGGCTACGTGTCGGGAGACCCGCGGGTGCAGCCCGCCGAGGGCATCGGCCTGGATCGCGCTCCGGAGCTTCCCGACGAGATGGACGTGCTGATCGTCGGCGCCGGCCCGGCCGGCATGATCGCGGCCGCGCAGCTGGCCCAGTTCGGCGGCATCTCGACCCGCCTCATCGATCGCCGTCCGGGGCGGCTCGCGGTGGGTCAGGCCGACGGCATCCAGGCCCGCAGCGTCGAGACCTTCCAGGCGTTCGGCTTCGCCGACCGGATCACGGAGGAGGCCTATCGGATCACGGAGATGTGCTTCTGGAAGCCGGATCCCGAGAACCCGGCGAACATCGTGCGCGCGGCACGCACGCCCGACGACCCGCACGGCATGAGCGAGTTCCCGCACCTGATCGTCAACCAGGCGCGGGTCCTGGACTACTTCGCCGAGTATGCGCGCAACGCGCCGGGGCGCCTCGAGCCGGACTGGGGCTGGGAGTTCGTCGCGCTCCGCGTCGACGAGGACGGCGAGCACCCCGTCGAGGTGACCCTCCGCCGCGCCGAGGGCGCCGGCTCTTCGGCCGGCGTCGCCGAGGGCGAGGAGCGCACGGTGCGTGCGAAGTACGTGGTCGGCGCCGACGGCGCGCGCAGCCGCGTGCGCGAGTCGATCGGGCGCAAGCTGGTCGGCGACCAGGCGTTCCACGCCTGGGGCGTCATGGACGTGCTCGCCGAGACCGACTTCCCCGACATCCGCACCAAGTGCGCGATCCAGTCGCACGACGGCGGCAGCATCCTGCACATCCCGCGCGAGGGGAACCACCTGTTCCGGATGTACGTCGACCTCGGCGAGGTGCCCCACGACGACAACGGGCGCGTCCGCCAGACCTCCCAGGAGGAGGTCGAGGCCCGCGCCAACCGCATCCTGCACCCCTACACGCTCACCGTGAAGAACGTCGCGTGGCGCAGCGTGTACGAGGTCGGCCACCGCGTGACCGACAAGTTCGACGACGTGCCGGTCGGCGAGGACGGCGCCCGCACGCCGCGCGTCTTCATCGCCGGCGACGCGTGCCACACGCACTCCGCCAAGGCCGGCCAGGGCATGAACGTCTCGATGCAGGACGGGTGGAACATCGCCTGGAAGCTGGCGCACGTGCTCGAGGGCCGCGCGCCCGAGTCGCTGCTGGACACCTACTCGGCCGAGCGCCAGCAGGTCGCCGTGAACCTGATCGAGTTCGACAAGAAGTGGTCGACGCTCATGGCGGCCAAGCCCGAGGAGATGGAGGATCCGTCGGCGCTCGAGGACTTCTACATGAAGACCATCGAGTTCCCGGCCGGCTTCATGACCCAGTACGAGCCGTCGATGATCATCGACGGCGCGGCGCGCCAGGAGCTGGCGACCGGGTTCCCCGTCGGCAAGCGCTTCAAGTCGAACCCTGTCGTGCGCGTCTGCGACGCCAACCCCAAGCATCTCGGCCATCATCACCGCGCGGACGGCCGCTGGCGCATCTACGTGTTCGCCGACGCCGCCGCGGCCGGCGAGCCCTCGAAGACGACCGAGCTCGCGGAATGGCTGGCCTCGGCGCCGGATTCCCCCGTCGTCGCCTACACGCCGGAGGGCGCGGACGTCGACGCCTGGTTCGACGTCAAGGTGATCTACCAGCAGGACCACCCGCGGGTCGAGATGGACCGCGTCCCCGCGATCTTCCTGCCGAAGGTGGGGCCGTTCCAGGTCGTCGACTACGAGAAGGTCTACGCGGCCGATCCGGCCGACGACATCTTCGAGGCGCGCGGCATCAGCCGCGACGGCGCGATCGTGGTCGTCCGCCCGGACCACTACGTGGCCGACGTGCTTCCCCTCGACGCCACCGACGCGCTCGCGGCGTTCTTCGCGGGCGTGTTCGTGCCGCAGCGCGCGACCGTCTGATCGCGTCTCCCGGCGCCTCTGCTCGATCGAGAGGCGCCGGGCTCAGGCGCCGAGGGCGCGCGCGATGCCTGCCGCGGCGGCGTGCAGCCGTTCGGCGATCTCCGGCTCGGGCCGGGGCAGCGAGACGTGGATCGCCGCGACGGCCGCCAGCGGCTGGCCCGGCAGCACGAGCGGCACGGCGACCGACCACAGCGACGCCACGACCTCGTCGTGGCTGGTGGCGTAGCCGCGCTCGCGGCTGAGCTCGATCTCGGCGCGCAGCTGCGCCGGCGCGTCCGGCGGCCACGCGGTGTCCGCGAGCTCCATCAACAGCGCCTTGCCTGGCGCCCCGCGCGTGATCGGATGCCGGTGGCCGGGCTGGTACGACACCGCCACCGTGCGGCGCGGGGGAGTGCTCACGACCGTGATGCCCTCGTCCGACTCGAGCAGCACCAGCAGGCAGGTCATGCCGAGGTCGTCGGCCGCCTCGGCGAGCTCGGGGAGCGCGGCCTGCTGCAGATCGCGCGACACGCTGGCGGCGAGCGCCGCGAGGCCGGCGCCCAGCGACACCAGCCCGGAGCCGCCGCGGGACACGAGGCCGTGGTCCTCGAGCGTGCGCAGCAGCCGGTAGGCGACCGATCGATGGACCCCGAGCGACACCGCGAGCTCGTCGATCGACATGGCCCGATCCGCGGCCGCGAGCACCTCGAGCAGCCGGATGCCCCGGCTCAGGGTCTGGGAGCCGGCCTGCGCGCCCGCGCGCGCAGCGGGACGGGCTGTGTCGACGGCGACGGTCTCGGATGTCTCGCTCACGCGACCGATCCTAGCCGCCGCGTTCGATTATCGAACCGAAATTTCGACTATTTTCTCGGACCCGCGGAGACGGACGGACCCCGCGGAATCCGGTGTCGCCACCGGGGCCCGCGGGGTCCTGCGCCTCTGATCAGCGCTGCGCCGACTGCGCCTCCGCGACCACGGCCGCGAACCGCGCGAACAGCGGGTGCTGGGGCTCCAGGCCCGTCACGTGCGCGGTGAACGCGTTCGGATCGAGCTCCGCCAGGAGGCGGCGGAGCTCGACCGACTGCTCGTCCTCGGGGTCGTAGAACACGAGCGCGGCGCCCATGGCGGCCAGCAGGCCGTCCACCGGGAGCCCCCGCTCGACCGCCTCCGCCGCCGGGCCCACGAACCGCTCGTGGCGCGACAGCTTGCGCAGCGGCTGGCGGCCGACACGCCGCACCGTGTCGGGCAGGGCCGGGTTGCGGAAGCGGCCGAGGATCGTGGCGCGATACTCGGCGAGCTCCGCGGGGTCGAAGCCGTGCTTGGCGACGAGGATCCCCGAGGTCTCCTCGAGCGCCCGGGCGACACCCGCGGCCACGGTCTCGTCCGCGAGCGCGTCCGAGATCTTCTCGAGCCCCGCGCGCGCTCCCAGGTAGGCGGCGGTCGCGTGGCCCGTGTTGACCGTGAACAGCTTGCGCTCGATGTAGGGCGCCAGGTCGTCGACGAAGTGCGCGCCCGGGATGGACGGGGGAGCGTCGCCGAACGGGTGACGCTCGATCGCCCACTCGTAGAACGGCTCGACGGTCACGTCGATGCCCTGTCCCTCGGGCTGGCCCGGGACGATCCGGTCGACGGCCGTGTTCGCGAACACGGCGCGGCCGGCGAGCGCGTCCCATGCCTCGCCCGCGGCCTCCTGCATGTGCGCGCGCAGCGTGTCGGTCGCGCCGATCGCGTTCTCGCACGCCATGACCTGCAGGGGAGCGGCGTTGGGCTCGCGCAGCGCGAGGCCCGCGACGATGTGCGGCGCGATGAAGCGCAGCACGGTCGGCCCGACGGCGGTGGTGACGACGTCCGCCGTCGCCACCTCCGCCGCCACGCCGTCGGGGTCCGCGGCGCTGTCGATCGCGCGGAACCCGGTGACCACGCGATCCCGGCCGCCCTCGCCGACCTCGTGCACGGTGTACTCGTCGGCGGCGTTGATCGCATCGACCAGCGCGGTCGCCACGTCCGAGAACACCACCTCGTACCCGCCCTCGTGGAGCAGGAGCCCCACGAATCCGCGTCCGATGTTGCCCGCGCCGAAGTGAACGGCCTTCGCCATGTGATCAGTCCTCGTTCACCGTCTTGAAGAGCTCGTAGAGCTCCTCGGGGGTCTTCGCCGCCTTGAGCCGGGCGACCTGCTCGTCGTCCGAGAACAGCATCGCGACGTTCTGCAGGAGGCCCAGGTGCTCGTCGCCCTTGCCGGCGATGCCGACCACGAAGCGCACCTCGTCGCCGTCCCAGTCCACGCCGCCGTCGTAGCGGATGACCGTCAGGGCCGAGGCCAGGACCGCGTCCTTCGCGTCGTTGGTGCCGTGCGGGATCGCGAGCTCGTTGCCCATGTAGGTCGACACGGTCTGCTCGCGGGCGAGCATCGCGTCGTGGTACGCGCTCGTGACGGCGCCCGTCTGCTGCAGCAGGTCGGCAGCCTCGCGGATCGCCTCCTCACGCGAGACGGAGCCCTCGTGGATGCGCACGTTGCCGAGGCTCAGCACGCCCTCGTCGGGGCGGGCGGGGTCCTCGGGGAGCGGCTCCTCCTCGGCGGCCGCCGCGGCCGCACGGGCCTCGGCGCGCGTGGCGGGGGCGGGCGCGGTGCCGGCGACCCCGTCGGGCGCGGCCGGGACGGTCTCGGCCACCGGGTGCTCGGCCTTGACCTCGGCGGTGGCGCGCTGCGTCAGCAGCAGCTCCACGATCTCGTCGTAGCGCGGCGAGTTCATGAAGTTGTCCACCGAGACGTGCACGGCGCCAGGCTCCCGCTGCTTCGCGCGGTCGGTCAGCTGCGCCTGCGTGACGACGAGATCGGCGTTGCCGTCGAGCGCCGCGATCGCCTTGTTGGTGACGGTGACGTCGTCCAGGCCGGCCGCCTTGAACTTGCTGCGCAGCACGCTGGCGCCCATGGCGGACGAGCCCATGCCGGCGTCGCACGCGAACACGACGCGCTGAACCGCGTGGGCCGGCGCGCTGAGTGCACCGGTCGAGGCGCCCGCCAGCCCGCTGAGCGCGGCCGACGACTTGCCCTTGTTGGCCTGCGTCTGCGCCACGGCCGCGGCGAACTTGTCGCCGCCCGCGGCCTCCGCCGCGAGGTCGCGACGGCGGCTGGCCAGCAGGAACGCCGCGGTCACGAGGAACGTGACGGCGGCCGAGAGCACCACGGCCAGGATGACGCCGAGGTGGCTGCCCGGCGCGGTCTGGATCAGGATCGCGAAGATCGAGCCGGGGGACGCCGGGGCGACGAGACCCGAGCCGAACAGCACGTTCGTCAGCACGCCCGTGGCGCCGCCCGCGATGAGGCCCAGGATCAGGACCGGCTTGGCGAGCACGTAGGGGAAGTACACCTCGTGGATGCCGCCCAGGAACTGGATGATCCACGCGCCGGGCGCGGTGGCGCGCGCGGCGCCCACGCCGAACACCGTGATCGCGAGCAGCAGGCCCGCACCGGGTCCGGGGTTGGCCTCGACCATGAAGAGCAGGCTGCGGCCGAACTCCTGCGACTGCTCGGTGCCGATCGGAGTGAACACACCGTGGTTGATCGCGTTGTTGAGGAACAGCACCTTGGCGGGCTCGACGATGATGCTCGCGAGGGGGATGAGCCCGGTGTCGACGAGCCATCCGACCGCGTTTCCGAGGATCTCCGTGAGCCACTTCATGACCGGCGCAAGCCAGAAGAACGAGGCGAGTGCGGCGAAGAAGCCGACGAAGCCGGCAGAGAAGTTGTTGACCAGCATCTCGAAGCCGGCTCGGATCTTGCCGTCCCACAGCTTCTCGATCTGCTTCAGGATCTCGGCCGTGAGCGGTCCCGCGATCATCGCGCCGAGGAACATGATCGTCCCCTGGGCCCCGATGATGACGCCCATCGCCGCCACGGCGCCGACCACGCCGCCGCGGTGGCCGTACACGACGTTGCCGCCCGTGAAGGCGATCAGCAGCGGCAGCAGGTAGGTGATGATCGAGCCGACGAGACCGAGGTACTCGGTGCCGTCGGACGCCGTGCCGCCGCCGAGGATGGCGGAGTCGGCCCAGCGCCAGGCCTCGACGGGTCCCTCGCTGCCCATCCATCCGCTCGGGATGAACAGGGCCGTGATGAGACCCCAGGCGATGAACGCGGCGATGTTCGGCATGATCATGCCGGAGAGGAACGTGCCGAACTTCTGCACGCCCACACGGAGTGCGCCCGGCGACGTCGCCGCGGCTGCTGTGTCGGTCATGGTGACTCGTCTTTCTTCGGGTGTGTGATGAGGGGAAGGGGTCAGGAGGCGGGCTGCTCGGCCGCGGCACGGGCCGCGGCGCGTGCGCCGGCCGCGTCGTCGGCGTCGAGCGCCGCCGCGGCGATGCGCCGCGCGTCGTCGAGCGTGTACCTGCCGAGCGAGTAGCGGACGTCGGCCAGGGCGGCCGGCGCCATCGACAGCGTCGTGGCGCCGAGGCCCACGAGCACGACCGCCAGCAGCGGATCGGCCGCGGCCTCGCCGCAGATGCCGACCGGCTTGCCGTGCTTCGCGCCGGCCTCGCCGACCTGCGCGATGAGCCGCAGCACCGCGGGGTGCCACGGATCCTGCAGCGTCGCGACCGAGCCGAGCAGGCGATCCGCCGCCATCGTGTACTGCGTCAGGTCGTTCGTGCCGATCGACGCGAAGTCGGTGTGGGCGAGCGCGCGGTCGGCCATGAGCGCGATCGACGGCACCTCGACCATCACACCCGCGGTCTTCAGCCCCAGCTCGCGCGCGAGCCCGGTGAAGTACACGGCCTCCTCGACCGTGCCGACCATGGGCGCCATGACCCACAGGTCGGCGTCGGTCTCGGCGTCGGCCTGCGCGAGCGCGGTGAGCTGATCGCGCAGGATCTGCTCGTTCGCGCGCAGGGCGCGGATGCCGCGCAGGCCCAGGGCCGGGTTCTCCTCCTCGGCGTCGTTGAGGAACGGCAGCGGCTTGTCCGCGCCGGCGTCCAGAACGCGCACGACGACCTTCCTGCCCGCGAACGCGGTCAGCAGCGCGGCGTACTCGGCGCGCTGCGCCTCGATGCTCGGCGCCTCCTTCGAGCTCAGGAACAGGAACTCCGTGCGGAACAGGCCCACGCCCTCCGCGCCGAGCTCGAGCGCCTCGGCCGCGCCCTTGGGCGATCCGAGGTTGGCGAGCAGGGGCACCGCGGTGCCGTCGGCCAGCGCGCCGGGCGTGCACGGAGCGGCCTCCACCGCGGCGCGCTCGTCGACGCGGCGCTGCGCGTCGGCCAGCTGGTCGGCGGTCGGCGACGTCACGACGGCGCCGGCGGCGGCGTCGACGATCACCGTGTCGCCGTCCGCGAGGTCCGCGGCGCCGGCCGCGCCCACGACCGCGACGATGCCCTTCTCGCGCGCGAGGATCGCGGTGTGCGAGGTGGGGCCGCCCTCGGTCGTCACGAGCGCGAGCACGCGGTTCGGCGAAGCGGGGTCGAGGTCCAGCAGCGCGGTGTCGGCGGGGGCGAGGTCCTGCGCCACCAGCACGAACGGGTGGCCGGGCGAGGGGACGCCGGGGGCCGGCTCGCCGCGCAGGTGCGCGATCACGCGGGCCGCGACGTCGTCGAGGTCGGCCGCGCGCTCGCCGAGGTAACCGCCGACGGCCTCGAGCGTCGCCCGGAACTCCGCGAACGCGTCGTGCACCGCCCACTCCGCGGTCTTGCCGGCCGCGATGCGGGCGTCGACGGACTCCTCCAGCGTGGGGTCCTCGGCCATCATGGCCTGGGCCTCGAGCACGTCGCGGGCGATGCCCTCCGTCGTCTCGGCGCGGCGCGACAGCTCGGCCGCGACGGCGGCGACGGCCTCGCGCACGCGGGCGGTCTCCTCCTCGGGCGTGCGGTCGCTCGCGGCGTCCTTCGGCGCGGGGGCGCGCTCGGCCATGCGGGCCACGGGGCCCTGCGCGACGCCGAGCCCGATGCCGACGCCGGTGATCGTCTCGGTCATGACGCTCACTGGGCGTCGTGGTCGGTGGTGAGCAGCTCGGCGAGGCTGTCGAGGACGCCCTCGTCGCCCGCGCCCTCGGCCGTCAGCGTCACCTCGTCGCCCTGTTCGACGCCGAGCGCGATGACGCCGAGGATGCTGGCGGCGTTGACGGGCTTGCCGTCGCCCTTGGCGATCGTGACCGGGATCCCGGCGTCCTTCGCCGCCTGCGCGAACAGCTTCGCGGGGCGAGCGTGAAGCCCGTGCGACGATCCGATGCGAACGGTGCGAGTGGCCATGGTGATCCCTTCGTCAGGCGGTCTCCGCGGATGCGGAGTCGTGTCGGGGACCCCGCGCCGCGGGGTCCTGCTCGGCGACGGCACGCGCCAGCGCGAGCGCGCGGCTGCCGTCGAGGTCGGAGAAGATGTCGTCGGGGAGCAGCGCGACCGCCACGCCCCGGGGCGCGGCCAGCGCGCGGATGTCGTCGAGGGAGCGCTCGAGGTGCGGGCCGACGAGCACGACGTCGGCCGAGTCCAGGTCGATCGCGAGGGAGGGCTCTGCGCCCGCCAGGGCGGTGACGGGCAGCCCGGCATCGGCCGCGGCCTTGCGCAGCCGGAGGGCGACGAAGGTGCTGGAGGCACCGGCACCGCACACCACGAGGATCCTCATCGATCTGTCACTTTCCCTTCCGATCGATCCTGGCCCGGCGCCGAGGGGGCGGCAAGGAGGGTTCTTTCCGCCCGGGCGGAAGAAAGGCTCCGCCCCGACGTCGTCTGATTGACTTGCCGTGTGACGAGACGGCGGCAGGATCGGGTGCTCGGCATCCTGATGCGCCGCGGCGACTGGGTGACCGCGGCGACGCTCGCGGACCAGCTGGGCGTCACGCCGCGCAGCGTGCGCACGTATGTGACGGCCCTGAACGCGCGCGTCCCGGGCGGGGATGCGATCGAGTCGGGGCCCGCGGGGTACCGCGCCACGGCCTCGGCGGCCGCCGCGCTGCGCGCGGCTTCGGAGCCGGACGCCGGGACGCCGCGCGAGCGCCTGCACGCCCTGGTGCGCGCCCTGCTCGACGCGGGCGACGGCATCGACGTCTACGAGACGGCCGAGCGGATGCACGTGAGCGCCGCGACGCTCGAGGCCGACCTGGGGCGCGTCCGGGCGATGCTCGGCGGCGGCGAGGCGAGCGGCCTGTCGCTCGAGCGCTCGGGCCCGCGCGTGCGGCTCGCGGGCACCGAGCTCGCGCAGCGCCGCTTCGTGAGCAGACTGGCGCACGACGAGATGGAGGCCGGCGCGTTCGACCTCGACGCGCTGCGCCGCGCGGCCGACACCATGGCGATCCCGTCGGAGGCGCTCGGCGCGTTCAAGTCCGACCTCGTGGCGCGGCTGGGGGAGCAGGGCTTCTTCGTCAACGAGTTCTCGGCCGCCGACGTGGTGCTGCACGTCGCGATCGCGGCGGATCGCGTCGCGCAGGGCCGTGCGCTCGAGGCCGTCCACGGGGAGCCGGAGGAGGTGCGGGTCCGCATCGCCGACGCGATCGGCGCGCTCGCGCGCGAGCACTTCGGCGTCGACCTCGGCGAGGGCGATCGGCTGCACCTGGCGGCGCTGGTGCTCACCCGGATCGTGGTGCCGGGCTCGCGGGACGAGCCGGCCGTGGCGCCGGACCCGGCGATCGCGGCGGTCGTGCGCCGGGCGGTCGAGCACGCGGCCGACCGCTACCTGGTCGACATCGCGCACGACGACTTCGTGGAGCGCCTCTCGCTCCACGTGCAGAACCTCGTGCACCGTGCACGCGAGCAGGCGTGGTCGCGCAACCCGCTGACCCGCACGCTCAAGTCGGCGTACCCGATGATCTTCGACGTCGCCGTGTCGATCGCGAGCGAGCTGTCGGACGCTCTCGGCGTGCCGATCCGGGACGACGAGATCGCGTACATCGCCATGCACGTCGGCGGCCGCCTGGAGCGCAGCCGCCGGGCCGAGACGACGCTCACCGCCACGATCGTGTGCCCCGGGTACTACGAGCTGCACGAGCTGCTGCGCTCGAGCGTGGACCGCTCGCTCGGCCGCTCGATCGAGGTCACGGGGGTGGAGACGCGCGTCGACCCCGACTGGGATGCGATCGACACCGACCTCGTGCTCACGACGATCGAGCCGCCGCTCGCGGAGGGGCGCGCCCCGGCGGACCGGATCGTGCGCATCCAGCCCTTCCTCACCGACGCCGACGTGGAGCGCGTCGCGGCGGCGGCGAGCCGGGTCCGCCGCGCCCGCCGGCTGGGGCGGCTGCGGGCCGAGCTCGCGCGGTACTTCGCGCCGGGCGCCTTCCTCCGCGGCCTGGACGCCTCGCGCGGCGAGGAGGGCATGATCCGGGATCTCGGCGCGCTGCTCGTGGCGCAGGGCGTGATCGGCGAGGACTACGTCGAGAGCACGATCGAGCGGGAGCGGCTGTCGTCCACCGCGTTCGCCGAGACGCTCGCCGTGCCGCACGCGCTGAAGATGACCGCTTCGCGCACCGCCATCGCGATCGGGGTCAGCGAGCAGCCCGTGCCATGGGGCGACGCGCGCGTGCACGTCGTCGCGCTGGTCGCCTTCAGCGAGGGCGACCGAGAGGCGTTCCAGACGGTCTTCGAGCAGTTCGTGGAGGTGTTCGGCGAGCCGGACCGCGCGCAGCGCATCGTGCGCCGAGGTGTGGATCTGTCGTCGTTCCTCGACGAGCTCGCCGCCGTGATCGACGGCTAGCGCGGCGCGAGCAGCGCCTCGGCCTCGTCCAGCGTCGCCTCGGCGCCGGATCCCTCGGCCTCGAGCACCACCCGGTCGCCGGCGCCCAGCGCGAGGTCCATCACCGCCAGGACGCTCGCCGCGTCGACCGCCCGCTCGCCGGCCCGGATCAGCAGGCGCCCTTCCACGGCCTGCGCGAGCCGCGCCAGCTCGGCCGCCGGGCGCGCGTGCAGCCCGTGCGCCAGGCCGATCGTCACGCTCCGCTGCACCATGTCCTCAACCTACCCGCGCCCGTCGTCGCCGAACCCGCGCTCATCCGGCGAGCCCGCGGTCGATCAACCGCGGGCTCGGTGAAGCAGCGCGGGTTCGGCGATCACTCGTCGGGATGGATGCCGAACGAGGCGAGCCGGGCGCCGAGGGCGCGCGCGTTCGGCATGTCGCGATCCATCCAGCGGGCGAAGGGCTCCTGCGTGATCCCGCGCAGCCAGTCCTCGCGCCGCTTCTCGTCGATCAGCGCCTGCTCGGGCGTCCGCCCGCGAAGGAAGTGCGGATCCGTGTACTTGCTCGCGCCGTCGAATTCGCCGTGCCCCTTCTTGAATCCGAAGTCGACCCACAGGTCGCTGCCGTCCGGGCCGAGGAAGTGCACCTGGAGCCGGATGACGCGGAAGCCCAGCACGTGGAGGAACCATCGGCTCGCGCTCTCTCCGGGTGAGTCGGCGCGTGAATCCGCGAAATCCGCGACGATCCGCGCCCGTCGGATGCCCCGTGCGCCCGGCGCGCGCGCGATGCGTTCGCGCAGGCGATCGCGGAACTCATGCTCGACGGGGACCAGCCGCAGCGCGGCGTCGGTGAGGGCGACCCCCGCTTCCGGGCGCATCACGCGGATCAGGTCGAACACCGTGCGGTCGAGCGAGGTGACGAGCATGCCGTCGAAGTCGACGACATCCTGATCGTCGAGCGGCGCCTCGTGGCGCACCACGAAGGCGTTCGCGGCAGCCGCCCGGCTCGCGCCGGCGAGCACGTGAACGCGGTCATCGCGCTCGCGGAAGAGCGGCAGCCCCTGGACGGCGGCCGCCGTGACGCCCGCGAAGACGGGACGGCCCCGCGCGGCCTGGAGTGCCGCCTGCGCGCCGGCCCGCTGCCGCTGCTCGCTGTGCGCGGCTCGCCACTCCGAGGCCTTCACGAAGGCACCGGGTCGGATGCGATGCGCGCGTCTCTCGGCCACGGCCTTCCGTATCGCGCGATCGGTCATCCCGAGTTCCTCGAGGTCGGCGCGGGTGTAGACGGTGAGAGGCTCGTTCATGCGCGCGAGCCTGCTCCTCCGCGCACGGAGCCGTTCGGCCGCGCCGCACCGACCCGCACAACCCGCCCTTTCGCGGGGCTGTGGACGACATGTCGCCGAACCCGCGCTCATCCGGCGAGCCCGCGGTCGATCAACCGCGGGCTCGGCGAAGCACCGCGGGTTGGCGGGGCGCCCCAGTCTGTGACGGCGTGTGACGGGCCGCGTGACACCGGCGCGGCGTCGAACCTACCGTGGGGGCATGAGCGACAACGTGATCCGGGAAGTGCTGCCGATGCAGCGCGCCGTGGTCTCGGCATGGCCGAGCGCGTGGATCGACGCGCTCGCGATGTGCGCGGATGCGGACGGCGTCGCGCTCGTCACGCTCGCGGGGGAGCGGATCCTCCTGGACGCGCGCGTGCGCCTCGGCGCGGGGGAGCCGGTGGCCTTCCACCCGGTCGCCGAGGTGCTGGCCGTCGGCGGCGAGCTGATCCGCGCCCGCCGCCGCTGAGCGCGCGGCCTGACGAGATCAGGCCATCGACATCGAGGCCATCGCCTTGCGGCAGGTCTCGACCATCGCCTCGCACGCCATGGCGCAGATGCGGCAGTGCTCGTGCATCTCGGCGTGCATGCGGCACTCCGCCGCGCAGGCCTCGCCCATCGTCATGCAGGCGGTCATCATGGCGTGCATGACGGCCGAGTCGTAGCCCATCGGGCGCATCATCATGCGCATGGTCGCCGTGGCGACGTCGGCCATGTTGGCGCACATCGCCGAGCACGTGGCCATGTCCTCGCCCATGTCCGCGTCCGCGCACATGGTCGCGGTCATGCTCACGGCCGAACACGCCTCCATGCACTCCTGCATCATCGCCATGTCCATGCCCGAGGTCGACGCCTCCGGCATGGCCTGCATCATGTCCATCATCATGCCCATGTCCAGATCCCTTCGGTCTGCGCCGGCCCCGCGGACC
Organism: Microbacterium sp. Root53; assembly: GCF_001426925.1. Classification (GTDB taxonomy): domain Bacteria; phylum Actinomycetota; class Actinomycetes; order Actinomycetales; family Microbacteriaceae; genus Microbacterium. Next base: position 515,700 of record NZ_LMFR01000012.1, on the reverse strand, counting down.
GGTCCTCCTGCGGGCATGGTACGTCGCGGCGGCGGGGCCGCCAAGGGGGCCGCCCCGCCGCCGGCGGCGACTCAGGACACGCGGTCGAGAAGCTCGCGCACGGACGCCTCGAGGGCCGCGAGGCGCGCGGCCGAGTCCGCCGCCGATTCGCCGCGCACGTCGAGGTAGACCTTGAGCTTCGGCTCGGTGCCGCTCGGCCGCACGATCACGCGCGAGCCGTCGTCCAGGCCGTAGCGCAGCACGTCCCCGCCCAGCCGTGCGGGGTCCTGCAGCAGGTCCGTCGCCTCGGTCACGGAGCGCTCGCCGAACGCGGCCGGCGGCTCGGCGCGCAGCGTCGCCATGATGGACGCGATCACCGAGACGTCGTCGACGCGCACCGACACCTGCCCGCTCGCGTAGAAGCCGATCTCGGCCGTCAGGTCGTCGAGCGCATCGGCGATCGTCCGCCCCTGCCCGCGCGCCTCCGCGGCGAGCTGGAGGAACGCGACGGACGCCGAGATGCCGTCCTTGTCGCGCACCGTGCCGGGGTTGACGAGGTAGCCCAGGGCCTCCTCGTAGCCGAAGACCAGGCCCGGCGCACGCGAGATCCACTTGAACCCCGTGAGCGTCTCGTGGAAGCCGAGCCCGTGCTTCTCCGCCAGGGCGCCCAGCCCGGGCGAGGAGACGAGCGAGCACGCCAGGGACGCGCCGGGCTCGCCCGCGTGCGCCCGCGCGGCGCGGCGCCCCAGGAGGAGCCCCACCTCGTTGCCGGTGAGGCGGCGCCATCCGCCCTCGCCCTCGCCGGCCGGGACGGGGATGGCCACGGCCAGGCGGTCGGCATCCGGGTCGTGGGCGATCACGAACTCCGCGTCGGCCGCGCGCGCGGTCGCGAAGGCCAGGTCCATGGCTCCCGGCTCCTCGGGGTTCGGGAACGCCACGGTCGGGAACGCGCCGTCGGGCTCGATCTGCTCGGCCACGACCGTCGGGGCCGGGTAGCCGGCTGCCTCGAGCACGCGCGCGAACGTCTCCCAGCCCACCCCGTGCATGGCCGTGTACACCCAGCGGGTGCCGGCCGCGCCCTCGGGGGCGGGACCGACCGCGGCCGTCGCGGCGACGTACGCCTCGACGACGGCGTCGTCCGCGATCTCGTAGTCGGTCGAGCGCGGCAGCTCCGTGACGGGCGTGCCGTCGGCGACCCGGCGGATGCAGGCCGCGATCGACGCGTCGGACGGCGCCACGATCTGCGCGCCCTCGTCGCGCCCGCCGAGGTACACCTTGTAGCCGTTGTCGTTCGGCGGGTTGTGGCTCGCGGTCACCATGACGCCCGCGTCTGCACCGAGGTGGCGCACCGCGAACGCCAGGACCGGCGTGGGCAGGCGACGCGGAAGCAGGATGGCCCGCAGCCCCGCGCCCGCGAAGATCTCGGCGGAGTCGCGCGCGAACACGTCGGAGTTGCGCCGGCCGTCGTAGCCGATGACCACGGTGGGGGCGCCCTCGGTGTCGCGCTCGCGGAGGAACTCGGCGAATCCGGCCGCGGCCTGCGCCACGAGCACGCGGTTCATCCGGTTGCTGCCGGCGCCGAGCGCGCCGCGCAGTCCCGCCGTGCCGAACTGCAGGCGGCCGTCGAAGCGGTCCGCGAGCTCGTCCGCGGCGTCGGCGTCGCCGGCCTCCGCGCGTTCGATCAGGCCGTCCAGCTCGTCGCGCGTCTGGGCGTCGGGGTCCTGCGCGAGCCAGGCGCGCGCCTGCGCGAGCACTCCGTCCATCGCGGCGCTCACAGGCGCTCGATGACCTTCGCGAGGAGCCCGGAGATCACCGGCTCGGCCTGGCGGCCCGCGTCGATGACCTCCTCGTGGCTCAGCGGGTCGGGCGAGATGCCGGCGGCGAGGTTGGTGATGAGCGAGAAGCCCAGCACCTCCATGCCCGCCTCGCGCGCGGCGATCGCCTCGAGCGCCGTCGACATGCCGACGATGTCGCCGCCGATGGCCCGCGCCATGCGCACCTCGGCCGGCGTCTCGTAGTGCGGCCCGCGGAACTGGCAGTACACGCCCTCGTCGAGCGACGGGTCCACCGAGCGGGCGATCTCGCGCAGCCGCGCCGAGTAGAGGTCGGTGAGGTCGATGAACGTCGCGCCCTCGAGCGGCGAGTCCGCCGTGAGGTTGATGTGGTCGCTGATCAGCACCGGCTGACCCGCCCGCCACGTTTCCCGGATGCCGCCCGCGCCGTTCGTGAGGACCATCGTCGTCGCACCGGTCGCGGCCGCGGTGCGGACGCTGTGCACGACCCGGCGCACGCCGTGGCCCTCGTAGTAGTGGGTGCGAGCGCCGATCACGAGCACGTGGCGGCCGCCGGCCGTGCGCAGCGAGCGGATGGTGCCGACGTGGCCCTCGAGGGCAGGCTTGGAGAAGCCCGTGACCTCGGTCGCGGGGATCTCGGCCACGGTCTCGCCGATCAGCTCGGCGGCCCGGCCCCATCCGCTGCCCAGCGTGACGGCGATGTCGTGGCGCTCCACGCCGGTCAGGCGCGCGATGTCGGAGGCCGCGGTCCGGGCGACCTCGAAGGGGGAGGCCGCGGCCTCCAGCGGATGGGCGTTCGTCATGGCACCACGATAGTTCGGGGTTCCCGCTTTCCGGCTCGCGCGCGGTCTCCCGCGTCGTCCGCACGTCGTTCGCCCGGATGACGCCCGTGGGGAACAATGGGGGCATGGTCTTCGACTTCGAACGCAGGCAGCGCATCGCGATCCTCGGCGGAGGGCCGGGCGGCTACGAGGCCGCCCTCGCCAGCGCCCAGCTCGGAGCCGACGTCACCGTCGTCGAGCGTGCGGGCATCGGCGGATCGGCCGTCATCAGCGACGTCGTGCCGTCGAAGACCCTGATCGCGACGGCCGACGCGGCGCTCGCGATCGCCGAGGCCGGCGACCTCGGCGTCCAGTTCTACGCGAAGGGCGACACAGGCAAGCCGCTCAAGCCCGAGATCGCCATCAACCTGCTCGCGATCAACAAGCGCCTGCTCGCGCTCGCGGGCCAGCAGTCCGAGGACATGCGCAGCCGCCTGCTGGAGGCCGGCGTCCGGATCATCGCGGGCCACGGCCGCCTGGAGGGCGAGGACGCCGTCGTCGTCTCGACCGGTCCCGACGGCACCGACTTCGACCGCATCGAGGCCGACACGATCGTCGTCTCGACCGGCGCGACGCCGCGCGAGCTGCCCGCCGCGCGGCCCGACGGCGACCGCATCTTCACGTGGAAGCAGCTGTACAACCTGACCACCCTGCCCGAGCACCTCGTGGTGGTCGGCTCGGGCGTGACCGGTGCGGAGTTCGCCTCGGCGTACATGAACCTCGGCGCCAAGGTGACGCTGGTCTCCAGCCGAGACCAGGTGCTCCCTGGCGAGGACGCGGATGCCGCCAAGGTGCTGGAGAAGGTGTTCAAGCGCGGCGGCATGAAGCTGCTCGCGAAGTCGCGCGCCGAGAAGGTCGAGAACACGGGCGACGGCGTCGTGGTGACGCTGTCGGACGGCCGCACGGTCGAGGGATCGCACTGCCTCATGGCGGTCGGCGCGATCCCCAACACCGCGGGCATCGGCCTCGAGGAGGCCGGCGTGCAGATGACCGAGTCGGGCCACATCCGCGTCAACAAGGTGAGCCGCACGTCCGTGCCGAACATCTACGCCGCGGGCGACTGCACGACCCTCATGCCGCTGGCCTCGGTCGCGTCGATGCAGGGCCGCACGGCGGTCTTCCACGCGATGGGGGACACCGCGATCCCGCTCGAGGAGCGCAAGATCGCCTCCAACATCTTCACCAACCCCGAGATCGCGACGGTCGGCTGGACCGAGCGGCAGATCGACGACGGCACCGCGGACGGCGAGGTGTGCATGCTGCCGCTCGCCGCCAACCCGCGCGCCAAGATGATGGGCGTCAAGGACGGCTTCGTGAAGCTGTTCGCGCGCACCGGGTCGGGCACCGTGATCGGCGGCGTGATCGTCGCGCCGAAGGCGTCGGAGCTGATCTTCCCACTGTCGATCGCGGTCGAGCGCCGCCTCACGGTCGACCAGCTCGCGCGCGCGTTCGCGGCCTACCCGTCGCTGACGGGATCCATCACGGACGCCGCCCGCGCCATGCACCACGTCGACACGAGCGGCTTCACCTCGGCCTGATCGGATTCGCGCCCGCCGATCGTCGGGCAGCGTGCGGGAAGCCCCGAGATCACGCCGCCAGGCGGTGTTGTGCTGTGCGATCCGTCCGGATGCTCTCGATCTGGTGAGCAATCTGCGTCGTTCTGACTGATCCCATTGCTCGGTCTGCGGCGCGGGCGTAGCGTGTGCCGTGTCCGGACCAGGACGGCAATGGCGCCCACAAGGTGCCGCGCGAACGAGGAGGTTCCGCGGATGTCGATCTCCCTGCCCGTGCCCCGCAGCGAGCTCATCGAGGGACTCGACGCGCCGCTCGGCGTGCTGGATCCCGAGGGCTCCCGGAGGGCGTCCCCGCTCCTCGACGAGAGCATCGGCGACGTCGACGAGTCGGTCCTCACCGACCTGTACGTCGACATGTCGGTCGTGCGCCGCGTCGACGAGGAGGCCTTCGCGCTGACCCGTCAGGGCGCGCTGGTGCTGTGGCCACCGCTGCGCGGCCAGGAGGCGGCGCAGGTCGGGGCGCTCCGCGCGCTGCGCGACGAGGACTTCGTCTTCCCCTCGTATCGCGAGCACGCACTGGCCGTCCTGCGCGGAGCCGATCTCGCGGACGTGCTCGCGGTCTGGAAGGGCGCTGCCCTGTCGGGCTGGGATCCGTTCGCCCAGCGCCTCGCGCCGTCGCAGATCATCATCGGCGCCCAGACGCTCCACGCGACCGGCTACGCCATGGCCGCGCGCCGCGACGGCGGCGACGACATCGCGCTGGCCTGCTTCGGCGACGGCGCCACGAGCGAGGGGGACGTGAACGAGGCGATGGTGTTCGCGGCCTCGTTCCGCGCTCCGGTCGTGTTCCTGTGCCAGAACAACCAGTACGCGATCTCCGAGCCGGTCGGCGTGCAGTCGCGGACGCCGCTCGCGCTGCGGGCGACCGGATTCGGCATCCCCGCGCTGCGCGTGGACGGCAACGACGTGCTCGCCGTCCTCGCGGCCGTGCGCATCGCCGCCGAGCGGGCGCGTACCGGCGGTGGCCCGACGTTCGTCGAGGCCGTGACCTACCGGATGGGACCCCACACGACGACGGACGATCCGGGCCGCTACCGGGACGACGCCGAGGTCGCCGCGTGGCGCGCCAAGGACCCGATCGACCGCCTCGAGCGGCACCTGGCGCGGATCGGCGCGCCGGTCGACCGCATCCGCGAGGAGGCGGCGATCCGCTGCGACGCGATCGCGGCGCAGGTGAGGGCCGCGGCCGACCGGATCGCGGCGCCGGCCCCGGAGTCGATGTTCGACCACGTCTACGTGGAGCCCACCCGCCGCCTCGAGCGCCAGCGTGCGCAGCACCGGGCCTTCACGGCGAGCGTGGAGGGGCTGCGATGACCGCCGAGACGCTCACGCTCGGCCGCGCGGTCGGCCGCGCGCTGAGCGACGCGCTCGAGACCGACCCGGCCGTGGTGCTGATCGGCGAGGACATCGGCCGGCTCGGCGGTGTCTTCCGGGTGACGGACGGACTGCAGGCCCGGTTCGGGGCGGATCGTGTGATCGACTCGCCGCTCGCGGAGTCCGGCATCATCGGCGCGGCCGTCGGGATGGCGTACCGCGGTGCGCGGCCCGTCGTCGAGATCCAGTTCGACGGCTTCGTGCTGCCGGCGCTCGACCAGCTCATCGCGCAGGTCGCGCGGATCCGCTTCCGCACGCGCGGGCGGGTGCGGATGCCGCTCACCATCCGGCTCCCGTACGGCGGCGGCATCGGATCCGTGGAGCACCACGGCGAGTCTCCCGAGGCGTACTTCGCGCACACCCCCGGACTGCGCGTCGTGACGGCGGCCGATCCGCAGGAGGCGTACTCCACGCTGCGGGCCGCGATCGCGAGCGACGACCCCGTGCTGTTCCTCGAGCCCAAGGCCCGGTACTGGACCAAGGGCGAGGTGGATGTCGCGATCGCGCGCGACCTGGAATCGGCGCGCCTGCTGACCCGCGGGCGCGACGTCACGCTGGCGGTGTACGGCCCGCTCGTGCAGACGGCGCTCGAGGCCGCCACCGCGGCGCTCGACGAGGGGATCGAGATCGAGGTGGTCGACCTGCGCTCGATCTCGCCGCTGGACGTCGACGCGGTCGTCGCGAGCGTCGAGCGCACGGGGCGGCTCGTGGTGGCGCACGAGGCGCCCGCCGAGGCGTCCGTCGCGAGCGAGCTCATCACGAGCGTGGTCGAGCGCGCCTTCGCGGCGCTGGAGGCGCCGCCCGAGCGGGTCACGGGATACGACACCCCGTACCCGCCCTCCGCGATCGAGTCGCACTACCTGCCGGGCCTCGACCGCATCCTCGACGCGGTCGACCGGACGCTCGGGCGGCGTTCGTCGCACGAGCTGCTCGAAGGGAGCGCACCATGAGCGTCGTGTTCCGGCTGCCCGACCTCGGCGAGGGGCTCACGGAGAGCGAGATCGTGAGCTGGAAGGTCGCCGAGGGGGACGAGGTCGCCCTCAACCAGGTCATCGCCGAGGTCGAGACCGCCAAGGCGGTCGTGGACCTGCCGAGCCCGTACGCGGGCGTGATCCGCCGGCTCCATGCGGCCGAGGGCGACACCGTGGAGGTGGGCGCCCCGCTCGTCGAATACGACGTCGAGGGGGCGGGCGGCCCGTTCGCGCCCGGCGGCGCACCGGCGCCCGCCGCCGAGCCCGAGCCCGCCGTGCCCGAGCCCGCATCGCCCGAGCCCGCCGAGCCCGGGCCGGCGGAGTCGTCCCCGTCGCCGAAGGAGCAGGGCGAGCCGGCCGCGGAGCGCGTGGCCATGCTCGTGGGATCCGTGCAGGTCGCCGACGGGCGACGGCCGAAGCGCGCCGCGCGCACGTTCGAGCAGACGCCGTTCGTGCGTCAGGAGCGGCGCCGTGTGCGCGCCTTCCCGCCGGTGCGGCGGCTCGCGAAGGAGCGCGGCATCGATCTCGCGGCGGTCGTCCCGACGGGAGAGGGCGGCCTGATCACCCGCGAGGACCTCGAGCGCTCGGCAGCCGGTCCGGCGGCACCCGCCTCCCGGCGGGAGCGGGTGAGCGGCCTGCGCAAGCAGACGGCGAAGGCCATGACCGCCGCGCTCGCGGTGCCGCACGCCGCGTGCTTCCTCCAGGCGGACGTGACCGAGACCCTGCGGCTCGCCCGCGATCTGGCGGATGACGGCGCGCCGTCGCCGACGCTCCTCTCGCTGGCGTGCCGGGCGATCCTCCTGGCGGCGAAGCGAACGCCCGGCGTCAACGCGACGTTCCACGCCGACGAGGAGGAGATCGAGTACCACGGCCGGATCAACCTCGGCATCGCGGTCGCGACCGAGCGGGGGCTGGTCGTGGCGAGCGTGGACGACGCGGACCGCCTCGACGCGACCGAGCTCGCCGAGGCGATCGCCGCGCGCGCGAGCGAGGCGCGCGACGGATCGATCGGCGTCGCGGCGCTCACCTCGTCGACCCTGACCGTCTCGAACGTGGGCGTCTTCGGCGTCGACGGCGGCATCCCGATCCTCACGCCCGGACAGTCCGCGATCGTGGCGCTCGGCGCCGTCCGCCGGCTGCCGTGGGAGCACGACGGCGGGATCGCGCTCCGCGAGGTCATGACCCTCACGGTGTCGTTCGACCACCGCGTGATCGACGGGCGCGAGGCGAGCGTGTTCCTGCGCGACGTGGGCCGGATGCTCGAGCGGCCGGCCCTCGCGCTCGCGCGGGGCTGACGGGGGACGAACGCGGATGGCGACGGGAGGGCGGCGATGGAGCGGCTGACGACGCAGGTCGACCCCGGCGGCGCGGAGGCGACCGCCCGTGCCGAGGCCATGCGCGGGCTCGTCGAGGAGCTGCGCGAGCGGCTGCGCGCGACCGCGCTCGGCGGACCCGCCCGCGCGCGAGAGCGGCACGCGGCACGGGGCAAGCTGCTGCCGCGCGAGCGCGTCGACCTGCTGCTGGATCCCGGCAGCCCGTTCCTCGAGCTCTCGCCGCTCGCGGCGAACGGGCTGTACGGCGACGAGGCGCCCGCCGCCGGCATCATCACCGGCGTCGGGCTCGTGTCGGGCCGCCGCTGCATGATCATCGCGAACGACGCGACCGTGAAGGGCGGCACCTACTATCCGCTCACGGTCAAGAAGCATCTGCGCGCGCAGCAGGTCGCCCGCGAGAACCGGCTGCCGTGCATCAGCCTGGTCGACTCCGGCGGCGCGTTCCTTCCGATGCAGGACGAGGTGTTCCCCGATCGCGAGCACTTCGGCCGCATCTTCCACAACCAGGCGACCATGAGCGCCGACGGGATCCCGCAGATCGCGTGCGTGATGGGATCCTCCACCGCCGGCGGCGCTTACGTCCCGGCCATGAGCGACGAGACCGTCATCGTCGCGGAGCAGGGCACGATCTTCCTCGGCGGCCCGCCGCTCGTGAAGGCCGCGACCGGCGAGGTCGTGACGGCCGAGGAGCTCGGCGGCGGCGAGCTGCACGCGACCGTGTCGGGCGTCGCCGACCACCTGGCGGAGTCGGACGAGCACGCCCTCGGCATCGTGCGCGACATCGTCGCCACGCTCCCGCCCAGCCCGGCGCCGCCCTGGGACGTGCTGCCCGCGGAGGAGCCGCTCGTGGATCCCGGCACGCTGGCCGCGGCGATCCCCGTCGACCTGCAGACCCCGTACGACGTGCACGAGATCATCGCCCGGCTGGTCGACGGCAGCGCGTTCCACGAGTTCAAGGCCGGCTTCGGCACCACGCTCGTCACCGGGTTCGCGCGCATCCACGGCCACCCGGTGGGCATCGTCGCCAACAACGGCGTGCTGTTCTCCGAGAGCGCGCAGAAGGGCGCGCACTTCATCGAGCTGTGCGATCAGCGAGGCGTGCCGCTGGTGTTCCTGCAGAACATCACGGGCTTCATGGTCGGCGCCGAGTACGAGCGCGGGGGGATCGCGAAGCACGGCGCCAAGATGGTCACGGCCGTCTCGTGCGCCCGGGTCCCCAAGCTCACGGTCGTGGTCGGCGGATCCTTCGGGGCGGGCACGTACTCGATGTGCGGGCGCGCGTACGATCCGCGCTTCCTGTGGCTGTGGCCCAACGCGCGCGTGTCGGTGATGGGAGGCGCGCAGGCCGCGCGCGTGCTGTCCACCGTCAAGCGGGAGCAGATCGAGGCCGACGGCGGGCAGTGGAGCGAGGCCGAGCAGCAGGCGTTCGAGGATCCCATCCGCGCCCGGTACGAGGAGCAGGGATCGCCGTACTACTCCACGGCGCGACTGTGGGACGACGGCGTCATCGACCCCGCCGACACCCGCCGCGTGCTCGGGCTCGCGCTCGACGTCGTCGGACAGGCGCCGCTGCCCGACATCCGCTACGGCGTGTTCCGGATGTGACCGCGATGTTCGACACCGTCCTCATCGCCAACCGGGGCGAGATCGCGCTCCGGATCATCCGCACGCTCGACCGGATGGGCATCGCGTCCGTCGCCGTCTACTCGGACGCGGATGCGGACGCGCCGCACGTGCGCGCCGCGACCACGGCGCTGCGGATCGGCCCCGCCGACGCCCGCCGCTCCTACCTCGACGGCGGCGCCGTCATCGCGGCGGCGCTCGCCGCGGGCGCCCAGGCGGTGCATCCCGGGTACGGCTTCCTCTCCGAGAACGCCGCGTTCGCGCGCGCGTGCGCCGACGCGGGCCTGGTGTTCATCGGGCCGCCGCCGTCCGCGATCGAGACCATGGGCGACAAGATCCGCGCGCGGGCCGCGGTCGAGTCCCGCGGCGTCGCGACGGTGCCGGGAATCGCGCGTCCCGGCCTCGACGACGCCGCGCTCGTCGCGGGCGCCGCGGACGTCGGCTATCCCGTGCTGGTCAAGCCGTCGGCGGGCGGCGGCGGCAAGGGCATGCACCGCGTCGACCGGCCCGAGGAGCTGCCCGCCGCGCTCGCGCAGGCGCGCCGCGAGGCCGCCGCCGCGTTCGGGGACGACACCCTGTTCGTCGAGCGCTTCGTGGCGCAGCCGCGGCACATCGAGGTGCAGGTGCTCGCCGACGCGCACGGCACGGTCATCCACCTCGGGGAGCGCGAGTGCTCGTTGCAGCGCCGGCATCAGAAGGTGATCGAGGAGGCGCCGAGCCCGCTGCTGGATGCGTCCCAGCGCGAGGCGATCGGCCGGGCCGCGTGCGAGACGGCGCGCGCGGTCGGGTACACGGGCGCGGGCACGGTCGAGTTCATCGTGTCGGGTGCGCGCCCGGACGAGTCGTTCTTCATGGAGATGAACACCCGCCTGCAGGTGGAGCATCCGGTCACGGAGCTCGTCACGGGCGTCGATCTCGTCGAGCAGCAGCTGCGCGTGGCCGCGGGGGAGCGGCTGGCGATCGCGCAGGAGGACATCCGTCCCGACGGGCACGCGATCGAGGCGCGGATCTACGCCGAGGACCCGGCGGCGGGCTTCCTGCCGACCGGCGGGCGCCTGATCGACGTGAGGTGGCCGCGCGGCGTGCGCGTGGACGCGGGCGTCGAGGCCGGCACGGTCGTGGGCGCCCACTACGACCCGATGCTCGCCAAGGTCGTCGCGCACGCCGCCACGCGCCGGCAGGCGGTCGCCGCCCTCGCCGACGCGCTGGCCGACACGCACCTGCCGGGCGTCGTGACGAACGTCCGGTTCCTGCGCAGCCTGCTCGCGGTGCCCGCGGTCGTGGCGGGCGATCTGGACACCGGACTGGTGGACCGCGAGGCCCCGGCGCTCGCGGGCGACCCCGTGCCCGACGCGGCGTTCGCGGCGTGCGCGCTGCACGACGTCCCCGCCGTCACGGGGCCGTGGCGGGCCGACGGGTGGCGCGTGTCGGGCGCCCGCGGGGCGGTGCTGCGCTACGTCGACGGCGACGAGCGTGTGACCGTGACGCTCTCCGGCGACGGTCGCACCGCCACCGTCGAGCGCGCGGGGACGTCACGGGAGGTGCGGCTCTCCGAGCTCGAGGGCATCCGGGTCCTCGCCGAGCCTGACGGCAGCGCCCTGTGGGTGACGGGCCCGGACGGGGATCATCGTGTCGTCCGACCCGCGCCCGCGCGCCGCGCGCGTCGGGAGACGTCCCCCGGACTCGCCTCGCCCATGCCGGGCACCGTGGTGGCCGTGCACGTCGACGACGGCGCGTCGGTGGAGGAGGGAGCCGCGGTCGTGAGCGTCGAGGCGATGAAGATGGAGCACGTGCTGCGGGCGCCGATCGCGGGCGTCGTCAGCCTCGCGGCCGTGCTCGGACAGGCCGTCGCGCGCGGGCAGCAGCTCGCCACCATTGCGGCGAGAGAGGAGGCGTCATGAGCGAGGAACGCCGCATCACCCAGCGGGGGCTGTGGTTCGAGGAGTTCGAGACCGGCGTCGTCTACGAGCATCGCCCCGGGCGCACGCTCACCGAGGCCGACGACGTCCTGTTCACGACGCTCACGATGAACTCGCAGGCCCTGCACCTCGACGCGCACTGGGCCGCGCAGACGGAGTTCGGCGAGCGGCTCGTCAACTCGATGATGACCCTCGCGACGATCGTCGGGATGTCCACCGGGCAGCTCACGAACGGCACGATCGTCGCCAACCTCGGCTTCTCGCTGGTCGAGTTCCCGGCGCCCATGCGCCACGGCGACACGCTCTACGGCGAGACGCGCGTGGTCGAGACCCGCGCGTCCCGGTCGCGCCCGGGGCAGGGGATCGTCACGCTCGAGCACATCGGCCGCAATCAGGACGGCGTGATCGTGGCCCGCGCCGTGCGCGCCGTGCTGATGCAGGGGAGGCCGGTGTGAGCTTCGACATGGGCCCGGCCATCCTGTTCTGTCCGGGGGACCGCCCCGACCGGTTCGGGAAGGCGGCCGAACGGGCCGACGCGGTCGTGCTGGACCTCGAGGACGCCGTCGCGCCGGAGGCGAAGCAGGCCGCGCGCGCCGCGGTCGTCGCCTCGGCACTCGACCCCGCGCGCACGATCGTGCGGGTGAACGACGCGCGCTCGGGTCTGCTCGCCGACGACCTTGCGGCCGTGCGCCGCTCGCCCTACCGCGTCGTGATGCTCGCCAAGACCGAGGGCGCCGACGACGTGGACGCGCTGGGTGACCTCGACGTCGTGGCGCTGTGCGAGACCGCGGCGGGCGTGGTGAACGCGGCCGCGATCGCGGCGCATCCCCGCGTCGTCGCGCTCATGTGGGGCGCCGAGGACCTCGTGGCGTCGCTCGGCGGCACCTCGAGCCGCGACCGGGCGGGCGCCTACCGCGCCGTCGCGCTGCACGCGCGGTCGACCGTGCTCCTCGCCGCGGGCGCGGCGGGGAAGACCGCGATCGACGCGGTCCACCTCGACATCGCCGACGTCGACGGCTGCCGCGCCGAGGCCGAGGACGCGGCGGCGAGCGGGTTCGGCGCGAAGGCCGCGATCCATCCGTCGCACGTCGCGCCCATCCGGGAGGCCTTCGCGCCATCGGACGACGAGATCGCGTGGGCGCACGACCTGCTCGCCGAGGCACGCCTGGCCGAGGGCCGCGGCGTCTTCCGCTTCCGAGGGCGCATGGTCGACGAGCCGGTCCTCAGACACGCGCGCGCCATCCTCGCGCGCGAAGCCCGCGGGGCCACGAGCCCCGCCCCGTGAAAGGAGACGACGATGTCGATCGTCACGCCCACCCGGACGCCGGTCCCCGGCACCGAGATGCTCGAGCCCGAGCTGCAGGAGCTCGCGCACCGCGTGCGCGCCTTCGCGGATGACGTCGTCGCCCCCGCGGCGTACCGGTACGACACCGAGCGGCGCCTGCCGCTCGAGATCATCGCCGAGATGGGGCGGATGGGCCTGTTCGGCCTGCCGATCTCGGAGGAGTACGACGGCCAGGGCAAGACCTACCTGCACCTGTGCATCGCGGTCGAGCAGCTCGCGCGCGTGGACCAGTCGATCGCGGTGACGCTCGAGGCCGGTCTCGGCCTCGGGGCGATGCCGATCTACCGCTTCGGCACCGAGGAGCAGCGCCGGGCGTACCTGCCGCCGCTCGCGCGGGGCGAGAACCTGGCGGCGTTCGGTCTCACGGAGGCCGAGGCGGGATCGGACGCGGGCGCGACGCAGACGACGGCGACGCTCCAGGACGGCTGGTGGACGATCGACGGGACCAAGCAGTTCATCACGAACTCCGGAACGCCCATCACGAGCGTCGTCACGGTGACCGCCGTGACGGGGGAGCGCCGCGCCCAGGACGGCACGCGCCGGCCGGAGCTCTCGTCGATCATCGTGCCCGTGCCGACGCCGGGATTCACGGCGCTGCCCGCGTACGACAAGGTCGGCTGGCACACGTCCGACACGCATCCCCTTGTGTTCGACGGCGTGCGGGTGCCCGAGGAGAACCTGCTCGGCGAGCGCGGCCGCGGGTTCTCGAACTTCCTGAGCATCCTCGACGAGGGGCGCGTGGCGTTCGCGGCGCTGTGCGTGGGCGCGGCGCAGGGCTGCCTCGAGGAGGCGGTGCGGTACGCGAAGAAGCGGGTGGTGTTCGGCAAGCCGATCGGCGACAACCAGCACATCGCGTTCACGATCGCCCGGATGCAGGCCCGCGTGGCCGCGGCCCGCGCCGTCATGCACGACGCCGCCCGCCGGATCGACGCGGGCCTGCCGTTCACGACCCAGGCGTCGCTCGCGAAGCTCATCGGCTCCGAGGCGGCCATGGACAACGCCGCCGACGCCACCCAGATCTTCGGCGGCTACGGCTTCATGAACGAGAGCCCGGTCGCGCGGCACTACCGCGACGCGCGCATCCTCACGATCGGCGAGGGCTCGACCGAGGTCCAGCTCGGCATCATCGCCCGCAGCCTCGGCTTCGAGAACGCTTTCTCTTGAGGAGTGTCTCGCACGCTCGCGCCGACGCTCCGCGCCGGACACTCGCGAGCGAGGAACGTCGCTGACGCTCCGTTCGGCAGCGCTTCGCGCTGCGATTGGTCGCTTCGCTCCACGCTCGCTTCGCTCGCACGGGGCCGGTCTCCGGGCTCATCCCCGTGGTCGTTGAGCGACGAGGATCCGGCGCCGTTCGACTCCGGTTCGTTCCTCGCCTCGACGACCGAGGCACAGGACCGGTCGTTGAGCGGAGCGAAGCGGAGACGAAACGGCTTGAGCGAGCGGAGCGAGCCGAAAGCGCGTCAGCTGATCTGGAGGAGCTGGTGGCCCGCCGGGACCGTGGTGCCGGGGGTGGCGTCGATCTTGGCGATCACGCCGTCCTTGTGGGCCTGCAGCGGCTGCTCCATCTTCATGGCCTCGAGCACGACCACGAGGTCGCCCTTGACGACCGTCTGACCCTCCTCGACCGCGACCTTGACGACCGTGGCCTGCATGGGCGACTTGAGCGCGTCGCCCGAGGCTCCGCTGGTCACCGCGCCGGCCGCGTGGCTGCGGCGCGACGGCGGCACGATCGCGGGGCGGCCGGCGGTGCCGGGCGCCTGCGCGATGCGGTCGGGCAGGCTGACCTCGAGGCGCTTGCCGGCGACCTCGACGACCACGGTGTGGCGCGACTCGGCGGGCTTGGGCGCCTCGAGCTCGCCGTCCCAGGCGGGGATGTCGTTCTCGAACTCGGTCTCGATCCAGCGCGTGTACACGCCGAACTCGCCGCTCTCGGCCGTGAAGGCGGGGTCGCGGACGACCTTGCGGTGGAACGGCAGCACCGTGGGCAGGCCGGCGACCTCGAACTCGTCGAGCGCGCGGCGCGAGCGCTCGAGGGCCTCGGCGCGGTCGCGGCCGGTCACGATGATCTTGGCGAGCAGCGAGTCGAACGCGCCGCTGACCGAGTCGCCGGCGGTCACGCCCGAGTCGAGGCGGATGCCGGGGCCGCCGAACGTCTTGAAGACGTGGATGGGGCCGGGCTGCGGCAGGAAGCCGCGGCCGGGGTCCTCGCCGTTGATGCGGAACTCGATCGAGTGGCCGACCGGGGTCGGGTCGTCGTAGTCGATCGTGCCGCCCGCGGCGATGCGGAACTGCTCGCGCACCAGGTCGATGCCCGTGACCTCCTCGGACACGGGGTGCTCGACCTGCAGACGCGTGTTGACCTCGAGGAACGAGATGGTGCCGTCGGCGCCGATCAGGAACTCGCACGTGCCGGCGCCGGTGTAGCCGACCTCGCGCAGGATGGCCTTGGACGCCTCGTACAGCGTGGCGTTCTGCTCGTCGGTCAGGAACGGCGCGGGCGCCTCCTCGACGAGCTTCTGGTGACGGCGCTGCAGCGAGCAGTCGCGCGTGGAGATCACGACGACGTTGCCCTCGGCATCCGCGAGGCACTGGGTCTCGACGTGGCGCGGCTTGTCGAGGTACTTCTCGACGAAGCACTCGCCGCGGCCGAACGCCGCGATGGCCTCGCGCGTGGCCGACTCGAACAGCTCGGGGACCTCCTCGAGCGTGCGGGCGACCTTCAGGCCGCGGCCGCCGCCGCCGTACGCCGCCTTGATGGCGATCGGCAGGCCGACCTCCTTCGCGAACGCGACGACCTCGTCGGCCGTGTCCACGGGACCCGGCGTGCCGGGGGCGAGGGGAGCGCCCACCTTCTCGGCGACGTGACGCGCGGTGACCTTGTCGCCGAGCGCCTCGATCGCCTCGGGCGACGGGCCGATCCAGATCAGGCCGGCGGCCTGCACCGCGCGGGCGAAGTCGGCGTTCTCGGCGAGGAATCCGTAGCCGGGGTGCACCGCGTCGGCGCCCGAGCGTCGGGCGACCGACAGGATCTTGTCGATCTGCAGATACGTGTCGGCGCTGGTCTGTCCGTCGAGCGCGTACGCCTCGTCGGCCAGGCGCACGTGCAGCGCGTCCCGGTCCTGATCTGCGTAGACGGCAACGGACGAGATCCCCGAGTCGCGGGCCGCGCGGACGATGCGAACGGCGATCTCGCCGCGGTTCGCGATGAGCACCTTGGCGATGGCAGGCATGGGTTTCAGCCTACCTACGCCGGGGCATCCGCCTTTGAGCACCCTCGACAAGAAAAGGGCGAGAACGTGTCGGGTCGTCTACGAGGAGGGCCCTACGCGGTCCGGTTCCACAGGTCCGTCCAGGCCACGCCGAGCTCGCGCACCAGGCGGCGGACGGTCGACAGCGACATCCCGACGACGGTGGACGGATCGCCCTCGACGCGCTCGATGAACGCGCCGCCCAGGCTGTCGACCGTGAACGCGCCCGCCACGTGGAGCGGCTCGCCGCTGGCGACGTAGGCCGCGATCTCGGCGTCGTCCACGTCCGCCGCGAATGTCACGGCGGCCTCGGCGACCGCGTGCGCCTCGACCGGCTCGGCGCCCGGGGCGACCCGGAACACGCTGTGTCCGGAGTGCAGCACCCCGGTGCGTCCGCGCATGTCCCGCCAGCGCGCCGTCGCCGCCTCGGGCGTGTACGGCTTGCCGTGCACGATCCCGTCCAGCTCGAACATCGAGTCGCCGCCGATCACGATCCCGTCGAACCCGGGGCGCTCCGCGGGGACCCGCGCGGCCACGTCGGCCGCCTTGCGACGCGCCAGCAGCAGGACGTGCTCATCCGGCGGCAGGATCCTGCCCTCCCGCGCCTCCGTCTCGGCGATCACCGCCTCCTCGTCGACCGCGGGTGACATCGTCAGAGGCTCGATGCCGGCCTGCCGCAGCAGCATCAGGCGGGCGGGGGACGTCGACGCGAGCAGCACCTGCATGGGGACCAGGGTATGGCGTCCGCGCAGGTGCGCTCTGGGAGGATGGACGGATGCAGAACGGCGACACGATCGACCTCGAGGTGACCGGAGTCGCGCACGGGGGAGTCTTCGTCGCGCGCCATGAGGGCCTGGTGGTGTTCGTCCCCGACGCGCTCCCCGGCGAGCGGGTGCGCGCGCGGGTGACCGACGTGAAGAAGTCGTTCGCGCGCGCGGAGACGCTCGAGGTGCTCGATGCGTCGGCGGACCGGCGGCCGCACATCTGGCCGCAGGCGGACGTCTCGGTCGCCCCCGAGGCGCGGCCCGGCGGCGCCGACTTCGGCCACATCGCCCTGCCCCGGCAGCGGGCTCTCAAGGCGCAGGTGCTGCGCGAGGCGTTCGAGCGCTTCGCGGGCGGCGCGGTCGACGTGGACGTCGTCGGCCCGGAGGCCGTGCTGGGCTCCGACCATCCGGATGCGACGGGCACCGTGGACGGCACGGGCTATCGCACACGCGTGAGCCTGCACGTCGACGCGGACGGCCGCATCGGTCCGTACGCGGCGCGCAGCCACACCGTCATCCCCGTCGAGTCGCACCCCCTCGCGACGCCCGAGATCGAGGCCGTGGCGCTCGCACTGCGCAAGGCGCCCGAGGGCAGGATCGACCTCGTCCAGCCGGCCGACGGCGGGGTGCGCACCATCCGGCGCCCCGCGAAGGACCGCGCGGCGCGCGGCCGTGGGCGACGCCCGGCCGCACCGCGGGAGACGCAGGCGCTCGAGATCCTCACGGAGCGCGTCGGAGAGCGCGAGTTCCTGGTCGACGCCGGCGGGTTCTGGCAGGTCCACCGCGCGGCCGCGGCGACGCTCGACCGGGCGGTGCGCGATGCGCTGGGCGAGGTCACGAGCGACGCCTGGCACCT
Organism: Microbacterium sp. Root53; assembly: GCF_001426925.1. GTDB lineage: Bacteria > Actinomycetota > Actinomycetes > Actinomycetales > Microbacteriaceae > Microbacterium. The sequence continues at coordinate 498,099 of NZ_LMFR01000012.1, read as the reverse complement.
CGACCTCTACGGCGGGGTGGGCCTGTTCGCCGCCGCGCTCGGCGAGCTGGCCGGGGGAGCGCGGCTCACGACGGTCGAGTCCGAGCCGCGGGCCACGATGCACGCCGAGCAGAACCTGGCCGATCTCGGTGCGGAGGCGGTCACGGCGCGTGTGGACCGCTTCCTCGCCCGCCTGGTCGGGCAGGCGAGCCTGTTCGACCGCGAGATGCTCACGCGCGGCGTGACCCTCCTCGACCCGCCGCGTGCGGGCGCCGGACGCGAGGTCGTCGAGGCGATCTCGGACCTCGGCCCGTCGCGCGTGGCGTACGTCGCGTGCGACCCGGTGGCGCTCGCGCGCGACGTGGGCTACTTCCGCGGCTCCGGCTACGAGCTGCAGTCGCTGCGGGCGTTCGACCTGTTCCCGCACTCGCACCACGTCGAGGCCGTGGCGATCCTCGCCCGCTGATCCGGGCGGATCCCCGTGATCCGGAATATCATCGGGCCGTGACCCGCGTTCTCGCGACCCCGCAGCTCTGGTACCGGTGCCTGCTCCTCGGGCTGTCGGTCTTCGGGTTCATGACCGGGTCGCACGGGTCCGCGTTCCTCACGACCGTGACCAACGCGATCCTGCTCGGCTACCTGGTCGTGGGCGTGTGGACGATGCTGGACCGCGGCACGACCGACCTCCCCGCGCCGCGCCTGCGGGGCGCGATCACGACCTGGATGGTGTTCGTCGGCATCATCGCGCACGCCATGCTGTCGCACTGGGCGAACCCGTTCGACCAGGTGCTGGATCCGGATCCGGCCGTGGCGCTCGAGGGCGTGGCGATCCTGTTCTCGCATTACGTCATGCCGATCGGCTTCCTGCTCGACTGGCTCGCGTTCGGGCCGAGGGGGCGCACCCGATGGACCGACGTGGCGTGGTGGCCGCTGTACCCCCTCGCGTACGGGCTGCTCACGATCCTGCGGGCGGTCGTCTTCCCGCACGTGGACGACCGCATCCCGTATCCGTTCATGGAGCCCGGGATCGGCGGCTGGCTCGGGGTCGCAGTCTCGCTGCTGCCGATGATCGTCGCGGTCGCGCTGCTGGCCGCGCTGGTCATCGGCTACGACCGGGCCGTCGCGAGGCTCGCGGCCGCGCCCCGCGAGACCGCGCCGGCGCTCACCGGTCCGTGAGCCCCGTCCGCGCCGCGCGCCCGCCGCGCCCCGCCGCGGACAGCGCCGTCCGCGCCGATAGGCTCTCCCCATGACGCGCGTGGCCCTCATCGACGATCACGAGTCCGTGCGCCTCGGGCTCGTCGCGGCCCTCGAGCGGGACGGCATGGAGGTCGTCTTCGCGGGCGCCGGCGTGAACGAGTACTGCACGTGGCGCGCCGCCACCGGCGCGGGGCCGGCGGACGTCGTGCTGCTGGACCTCACGCTCGGCGACGGGACCACGGTCACCGAGAACGTGACGCGGCTGGCCGGCGAGTCCGCCGTGATCATCCACTCCGTCGCCGATCGCCCCGCCGCCGTGCGCGAGGCGCTCGCCGCGGGCGCCGTGGGCGTCGTGAGCAAGGCATCGCCGCTGGACGACGTGCTCGGGGCCGTGCGCACCGCCGCTGGACGACGTGCTCGGGGCCGTGCGCACCGCCGCGCGCGGCGAACCCCTCAACAACGTCGAGTGGGCCAGCGCGGTCGAGGGCGACCGGGAGTTCGCCGACGCGCAGCTGTCCACGCGCGAGCGCGAGGTGCTGCGCCTGTACGCCGCGGGCCTGCCGCTCAAGATCGTCGCCAGCCGGCTCGGGATCGCGTACTCGACCGCCAAGGAGAACGTGAACCGCGTGCGGATGAAGTACATCGAGGTCGGCCGCCCGGCGCCCACCAAGGTCGACCTGCTGCGCCGCGCCATGGAGGACGGCATCGTCGACGCGTCCGCGGAGGACTGACCGCGTGACCGCCCAGGGGCTGCTCCGCGAGGCCTGGGGCCGGCTGCCCGCAGCGGGCCTCAGCGTCGCCTCCGCCGGAAGCTACACGGCGACCCGCATGGAGCGGATCATCCAGATCCTGGTCGCGGTCGGCTGCCTCGGCGTCGGCGGCCAGGCGTTCGTGGTGTCGCTCGACCTGCACGGGATCGGCCCGGCGCACGACGTGCTCCACATGGTGGTCTTCGTCGCACTCGCCGCCATGATCGTGTGCTGCGTGGCCGGGTATCGCGCGCGCACCGCGTCGGCCGTGTTCGCGATCGTCTACCCGATCGCCCTCGTGTTCTGGCCCATCGCCACGACGGGAACCCCGCCCGACCCCGGCGCGCAGCCCTGGACGTTCTTCCTCATCAACCTTGCGACCGTCGGGGCGGTCGTCGCCTTCCCGCTCGCGTGGCAGTACGCCTGGGCGGTCGGGATGTCGCTCCTGTACGCCGTGATCCGGCTGATCCGCGGCGAACTCGAGCCCGAGTTCTGGGTCAGCACGGGGTACGACGTGTCGGTCGCGCTCATCCAGGGCGGGGTCTTCGTCACCGTCGCATGGGTGCTGCGCAGCCTCGCGGGCGGAGTCGACGCCGCCCGTGCCCAGGCCGTGCTGGCGTACGCGCGAGCGGCCTCCGCCGACGCGGCCGAGCAGGAGCGCGTCGCCGTCGCGGCCCTGATGCACGACAGCGTGCTCGCCGCGCTGATCGCGGCCGAGCGCGCCCGCACCGACCGCGAGCGGCAGCTCGCCGTGTCCATGGCGCGGGAAGCCCTGACGCGGCTCGCGAACGCCGAGAGCGACGACCCGGAGGGCAGCGACGAGCCGGTCTCGCGCGCGGCCATCGCCGCCGACATCGAGCGCTCCGCCGCCGACATGGGGGTGCAGCTCGCGGTCGAGCGCGAGGACGACGACCAGGACGCCGTGGTGCCCGGCCGGGTGGCGCGCGCCGTCGTGCTGGCCGCGACCCAGGCGGTCGCCAACGCCGTCCAGCACGCCGACGGCGTCGGCCTCGCCGTGCGCGTCGAGCCCGCCGGCCGGGGAGTGCGGGTCGAGGTGTCCGACACCGGCCCCGGCGTGGATGTCGCCTCGATCCCGGCAGACCGCCTCGGCATCCGCGCGTCGATCTTCGCCCGCATGGCCGCGGCCGGCGGTGACGCCACGATCGTCTCGGGCGCCCGCGGCACCACCGTGGCGCTGACCTGGACCGGGGAGAAGGCGCTGTGAGAAGCGTCCGACGCGTGCTCGAGGTCATCGCGCTCGCCTTCACGGCGTACTTCGCCGTGCGCGGCCTCGTCCGCCCCGAGGGCGGCGATCTCGGGGTGGCGCTCGCGGCGGTCGGCCTCTACGTGGCGATCACGCTGCTGGTGCTCCTGGCCGTCGACCGCGACCACCGGCCGCCCTTCGACCCCGACGACGACGCCCCGCGGGCCGGACGGCCGCTGCCGTGGTGGGCGGCGCTGATCGCGCTCGCGGGCGCCGCCATCATCCCGCTCCTGGTGACGGCCGCCACCGACGAGGCGCAGCGCACCGCGTCGCACGCGACCTGGTATCTGGGCGCCGTCGGGGCCGTCATGACGATCGTGTGCGTCCGCCATCGTCCGATCTCCGCCTGGATCGGCATCGCGATCCTGACGATCGAGTCCTCGGCGGCGATCGGGCTCCCGGCCGCGATGTCGCTGGGACTCGTGGGGTCCATCGTCTGGGTCACGCTCGCGCAGCTGCTGATGATCTTCACGGATCGCGCGTACCGCGACACAGCGCGCCTCGCGGCGCTGCAGCAGGCCACGTCGGCCTGGCAGGCGACGCAGGCCGTCCGGCGCCTGGAGCGCAGACGCCGGGTGCAGTACGCCCTGGCGGTGGCAGGGCCCATCCTGTCGCGCGTGATCGAGACGGGTGGGGATCTCACCGACGAGGAGCGGACGGAGGCCCGCCTCGCGGAGGGCCGGCTGCGCGACGAGCTGCGCGGCGCGCGGCTGCTCGACGACGACGTGCGCGAGGCGATCGCCGGCGCGCGGCTGCGGGGCGCGACGGTGACCGTCTTCGACGAGGGCGGCCTCGACGACCTGACCGACGCGGAGCTCGAGGAGGTGCGCGGCGAGCTGGCCCGCACGCTCGAGGGCACCGACGCCGCCCGTATCATCATCCGGTCGGCGCCGGACCCGCAGGTGGCGCTGACGATCGTCGGCCGCTCGGCCGGCGGCGACGGCCTCAGCGACGAGGACGACGTGCTGCTCTGGCGCGAGGTCCCGCGCCCCACGCGCTGACGCCCCCAGGCTCGAGCTCCGCGAGTCAGTACAAAGAAAGGTGGGGGAGGCGATGCCTCCCCCACCGGGTCGCGGATCGGTTACCCGAAAACCGTCCGCATCAGGGGCCGATTCCCGTGCGCCTACCCTGGAGCGGACGGTCGGCCTAACGCTAACGCTCAAGCGTTTCCACACTCAGTATCCGTGGGACGCGAGAGCCCTGTATGTAGGTACTTTGGGGGACATCCGGTCCCCCTTGTCCCCGATGGGGATCAGCGGGCGAAGCGACCCCACGGGATGTCCCGGCGCAGGGGCTCGCGGAAGCGGCGCTGCGTGCGCTCCCAGGCCGAGACGTGCGGCTCCTCGGCGACGGCCTCCTCGGTCTCGCGCGTGTACTCCTCGCCGACCACGGCGAGCAGCGCCGCCAGCTCCTCCTCGGTCGGCGCGCCGCGCACGACCTCGATGCGGGGCGCGGGGTGCTGCGCGCCCGGCTCTGCGCTCGTCGCGTCCATCAGAGGGGGATGTTCCCGTGCTTCTTGGGCGGCAGCTCCGCGCGCTTGCCGCGCAGGGCGCGCAGCGCCTTCGCGATCGCCACTCGGGTCGCCGACGGCTCGATGATGCCGTCCAGCTCGCCGCGCTCGGCCGCCAGGAACGGCGAGGCCACGTTGTAGGTGTACTCGTTCGCCAGGCGCGTGCGCACGGCGGCGACGTCCTCGCCCGCCTCCTCAGCCCGCTTCAGCTCGCCGCGGTACAGGATGTTGACCGCGCCCTGGCCGCCCATGACGGCGATCTCCGCGGTCGGCCACGCGAGGTTGACGTCGGCGCCGAGCTGCTTGGAGCCCATCACGATGTACGCGCCGCCGTAGGCCTTGCGCAGGATCACGGTCACGAGCGGCACGGTGGCTTCGGCGTACGCGTAGAGCAGCTTCGCGCCGCGGCGGATCACGCCGGTCCACTCCTGATCGGTTCCCGGCAGGTAGCCCGGCACGTCGACCAGCGTGACGATCGGCACCGAGAAGGCGTCGCAGAAGCGCACGAACCGCGAGGCCTTCTCGCCGGCCTCGATGTTGAGCGTGCCGGCCATCTGCTTCGGCTGGTTCGCGATGATGCCGACCGTCCGGCCCTCCACGCGTCCGAATCCGATCACGATGTTGGGCGCGAACAGCGGCTGCACCTCGAGGAAGTCGCCGTTGTCGACCAGGTGGCCGATCACGTCGTGGATGTCGTAGGGCTGGTTCGGGGAGTCGGGGATGACCGTGTCCAGCGTGCGGTCCGGATCCGTGGTCTCCCACTCGAACGGCGTCTCGTAGACGGGCAGCTCGGCCATGTTGTTGTCGGGAAGGAATCCGAGCAGCGTGCGCGCGTAGTCGAGCGCGTCGTCCTCGTCCTCGGCCAGGTAGTGCGCGACGCCCGAGCGCGTGTTGTGGGTGTACGCGCCGCCGAGCTCCTCCATCCCGACGTCCTCGCCCGTGACGGTCTTGATCACGTCGGGGCCGGTGACGAACATCTGGCTGGTCTTGTCGACCATGATCACGAAGTCGGTCAGGGCGGGGGAGTACACCGCGCCGCCCGCGGCCGGGCCCATGATGATCGAGATCTGGGGGATGACGCCCGACGCGGCGGTGTTCAGGCGGAAGATCTCGCCGTACTTGCCGAGCGCGACGACGCCCTCCTGGATGCGCGCGCCGCCCGAGTCGAGGATGCCGATGATGGGCATCCCGCCGCGGAGCGCGAACTCCATGATCTTGATGATCTTCTCGCCGGCGACCTCGCCGAGCGAGCCGCCGAAGGTCGTGAAGTCCTGCGCGTACACGGCGACGGTGCGGCCGTGGATCGTGCCCACGCCGGTGATGACGGAGTCGCCGTACGGACGCGACCGGTCCATGCCGAACGCGGTCGTGCGGTGCCGCACGTACTCGTCGAGCTCGACGAAGCTGCCGGGGTCGACGAGGAGCTCGATGCGCTCGCGCGCCGTCATCTTGCCCTTGGCGTGCTGCTTCTCGCGGGCCTTCTCCTCGGCCGCCACGACGGCCTCGTGGTAGCGGGCGCGCAGGTCGGCGATCTTGCCGGCGGTGGTCGACAGGTCGGGTTCGGTCACGCGTTCCACCCTATCCGCGGACCCCGGCCCGGCCTTGGCGGCCGTGCACAACGACCCGGAGGAACCTGTGTGGTGTGTCGCCATCCGGGGCGACGGCGCCGCCTCCGGCGCGGCACAAGGAGGACTGCGCGACGCCAGGATGATCTGCCGCCATCCGTCCTCGTCTCGTGGACTTCTCCTTGTGCGGTGACGGGGTCAGAGGTGCAGACCCTGGGCCATCGCGGACCGGATCTGGGCCTCGACGTCCGGCCAGTGGTGCATCACGTCGGCGTAGGTGAACCGCAGGACTGTGTAGCCCCGCAGCCGGAGCAGACGGTCGTGGGCGAGGTCGGCCGCGCGCGTCGCGGCGTCGGAGTGGAAGGCGAAGCCGTCGACCTGGATCACGAGATGGTCGCCGATCAGCGCGTCCACATCGCGGCCGTACAGGTGCACCTGCTGGCGACAGGGGATGCCGGCCGCTCGGCACTGCCGGACCAGGTACGACTCGGTGCCCGCATCCGAGTGGGCCCCGACGTCGGCGGCGACACGGCGAGCCGCGGTGGTCGTCCAGCGGATGCGTCGAATCGCGTCGACGGTGATCAGCCCCTTGCGGATGGCGGACTCCCAGATCGCGAAGGTCTCGAGCTCGGTGAGGCAGGACGCGGTGTGATGCAGCACGTTCTCGATCGGGTCCACCAGCAGGCCCGCCGCCGGAGCGGGGCCGGTCGACCAGTGGGCGATGCCGCGCGGGGTGAGATCCGCGTTCCGCGGGACCGCGATGTGGGGTCGCGGATCCCGCCGGGGGATCCAGAGGCCGATGCGCTCCGCCTCGGCGACGCACGTCAGGCGGCCGCCGACACGTGCCGCCTCGCGCACTCCAGGTGGTGCGGAAGGCAGGAGCAGCCACTGCCGGCGCACGAGGGGAAGCCCTGCCTCGAGCGCCGCCTGGCGCAGCTTCCGGGGATGCCATCCCGCGGCGATGAGCGCCCGCCGGCTCGCCCAGCCGCCGCGCGCCGCGAGCTCCCGCACCAGGTCCATGGGCCGAGCCTGGCGTGGGCGAGGCGCCGTCGGGGCGGCCACCGCGTCGATCGGGAGAAGGCGGCCCGTGAGGGCGGACGGTGGACGAGCGGTCGGCCGTCGCACGGGACAAGGAGGAATGCGTGAGACCAGGAAGCCGGCCGCCCGATCATCCTTGTGCGGCGGAGGAGTCCTTGTCCGGCGTGACCTTAGGCTTCCGGCATGGAGTTCGAGCGGGCGCGGGGCGTCGCCGGGGCATGGCGGCAGGTGGAGTCGACCGGGTCGACCAACGCGGATCTGGTGGCCGCGGCCGCCGATGCGTCGCTGCCGCACCTGTCGGTGCTGCTCACGCGCGACCAGCGCGCCGGGCGCGGCCGCCTGGACCGCGTGTGGCAGGCGCCGGCGGACTCCGCGCTCGCCGTGTCCGTGCTGGTGCGCGTGCCCGAGGTGCCGCCCGCCGCGCGCGGATGGATTCCGCTCGCCGCGGGCGCCGCGATGGCCCACGCGGTCGCGGCGCAGCTGCCGGGCCGCGGAGTCGGGGTGAAGTGGCCCAACGACGTGCTGGTCGACGGACGCAAGATCTGCGGCATCCTCGCGGAGGGCACCGGCGATCCGGATGCGGTCGTGATCGGGTCCGGCGTGAACACGGCGATGGCCGCGGAGGACCTGCCGGTGCCGACCGCGACGTCCTTCGCCGCGCTCGGGGAGTCCTGCGACGAGGACGCGCTCGTGGCCGACTACCTCGCGGAGCTCGACCGGCTGCTCGGCGCGCTCGCCGCGTCGGGCGCCCCCGGCGTGCACGGCGTGGTCGCGGAGCGCTGCGTGACGATCGGACGCGAGGTCGCGGTGTCCCTGCCGGACGGCTCGACGCTGCGGGGCCGAGCCCGCGCGCTCGACGCGGAGGGCCGCCTCCTGGTCGGCGACCGTGCCGTGTCGGCGGGCGACGTCGTGCACGCCCGCGCCGTCGGCTGAGCCCCCCCGGCGCGCCCGGCGGGCCGTGTCGGTCCCCGTGGGCACAATGGAGGGGTGAGCCAGCCGACCCCGGGTTCGCGTCCCGTGACGCCGCCCCCCGGCGCGCCCGCGCCCGAGCTGGTCATCGCCACGCTTCGCGGTCACGCCGGCAGCCTGGCGTGGTCGGCCGCGCTCCTCATCGCGGTCGCGGGAGCCGTCGGCTTCCTGTACGGCAACCTGCCTGCGCCCTTCGAGGACTGGATGCTTCTGGCGGCGGCGGGCGCGCTCGTGCTGCTCGGCGTCGTCCTGCCGTTCGCGGTCTGGCTGTCGCGCACCTACACGATCACCACTCGGCGGGTGATCAGCCGGAACGGCATGCTCTCGCGGTCCCGCGTGGAGATGTCGCACGCGCGGGGGTACACGGTCGGGACACGGCGGAGCGTGCTGCAGCGGATGCGCGGAACCGGCACCCTCACGCTGTCGGACGGCGTCGAGGGGCAGCTGGTCATGAAGGACGTGCCTGGCGCTGTTCTCATCGGAGAGGTCCTCGCCGACCAGGTCGAGATGAACCAGATCCTCGCGCACCGGGACAGCCTTCTTTAGATCGGGCGCTTTCTTTTCAGAAGTGAACGCTGTGGACGCGGGGCCGACGGGGCGACGAACGGGGTTGTGCGGGATGCGCGAAGATGGAGCCTGACCAACTTGGAGGATCTATGGGTATGCGAGTCGGCGTGATCGGCGGGGGACAGCTGGCGCGGATGATGATCGCGCCCGCGGTCGAGCTGGGCGTCGAGCTGCGGGTCCTCGCGGAGGGCGACGGGATGGCCGCATCGCTCGCGGCGACCTCCGTCGGCGACTACCGCGACGTCGACACCGTGCTGGAGTTCGCGAAGGACGTCGACGTCATCACGTTCGACCACGAGCACGTCCCGCAGCCCGTGCTGCGCGCGCTCGTCGACGCGGGCGTCGCGGTGCACCCCGGTCCGGATGCGCTGCAGTTCGCGCAGGACAAGCTCGTGATGCGCCGTCGGCTGGCCGAGCTCGGCGCGCCCCAGCCCGACTGGGCCGCCGTCGAGAGCCAGGAGGACCTGAAGGCGTTCCTCGACGACCACGGCGGTCGCGCGGTCGTGAAGACTCCGCGCGGCGGCTACGACGGCAAGGGCGTGCGCGTGGTGTCCGACGCCGCGGCCGCCGCGGACTGGTTCGAGGCCGTCGAGGGGCCGCTGCTGGTCGAGGAGCTGGTGCCGTTCACACGCGAGCTCGCGCAGCAGGTCGCCCGGCGCCCCGGCGGCGAGGTCGTCGCGTACCCCGTGGTCGAGACCGTGCAGCGCGACGGCGTGTGCGCCGAGGTCATCGCGCCCGCGCCCCGCGCGAGCGAGAAGCTGATGGAGGTGGCCGCCCGCATCGGCGTGACCATCGCCGAGGGCCTCGGCGTGACCGGCATGCTCGCGGTCGAGCTGTTCGAGACCCCGGACGAGCGCATCCTCGTCAACGAGCTCGCGATGCGGCCGCACAACAGCGGCCACTGGACGCAGGACGGCTCCGTGACGAGCCAGTTCGAGCAGCACCTGCGCGCCGTCCTCGACCTGCCGCTCGGCGCGACGGATCCGCTCGCCGACTGGGCGGTGATGGTGAACATCCTCGGCGGCCCGAAGGACGCCGGGCTCACCGACCGGTTCGCGGCCGCGATGTCCCAGCACCCGACGGCGAAGATCCACACGTACGGCAAGGACCCGCGTCCCGGCCGGAAGGTCGGGCACGTCAACACGCTGGGCGACGACCTCGACGACGTCGCGTACGAGGCCCGCGCCGCCGCGGACTTCTTCGCCTGATCGGGCGCGCCCACCCGGCGACCCGAGCGAAACGGTCGTGTATGCCGTCATTCCGGGCCGAAACCCGCCCGTTTCCCGGGTCGCATCCGGGAACGTCCAGGCTCTCGGCCTAGCCTGGGGCGCGTGCTGAATTCGTCTGACGCCCCGCTGATCGGCGTCGTCATGGGATCCGACTCCGATTGGCGCGTGATGGTCGACGCCTCCGCCGCCCTCACCGAGTTCGGCATCCCGCACGAGGTCGAGGTCGTCTCGGCCCACCGCACGCCCGACAAGCTGATGCGGTACGCCCGCGAGGCGCGCGGCCGCGGCCTGCGCGCGATCATCGCGGGCGCGGGCGGCGCGGCGCACCTTCCGGGCATGCTGGCGTCCATGACGCCGCTGCCCGTGATCGGCGTGCCCGTCCAGCTCAAGACGCTCGACGGCCTCGACTCGCTGCTGTCGATCGTGCAGATGCCGGCGGGCATCCCCGTCGCGACCGTGTCGATCAACGGCGCGCGCAACGCGGGCCTGCTCGCTGCGCGTATCCTGGGGGCCGCCGACCCGGCCGTCGCCGACCGCATCGAGGAGTTCGCACGCGACCTCGAGCGTCAGGTCGAGGAGAAGAACGCCCGGCTGAAGGACTCGCTGTGACCTCGCGGGCCACGAGCGGACCGGTGCGGTGACGGCAGCCGCCACGCGATCCCGCGGGGTCGCGCATCACGCGCGCCCCGCGATGGGGGGCGCTCTCATCGAGCAGCGCCCGCTGCGGCGCCCCGACCCGGCGGACGAGCGGATGATGACCCGCCGCGGCTGGTGGCTCGTCGTGCTCGGGTGGCTGATCCCGGGGTCCGCGCAGGCGCTGGCCGGCAGTCGCAGACTCGGCCGATTCGGCCTCGGCGCGACGCTCTGGGCGTGGGGGATCATCATCCTCTTCCTGCTCGGGACGCTGCTGTGGCGCGACGGCGTCGTGTGGCTGCTGACCTCGTGGCGCATCGGGCCCGTGAACGTGAGCGGCGCCATCCTGACGATCGCGCAGGTGCTGATCGCCGCGTACGGCGTGCTCTGGATCGTGCTCGGCATCGACACGCTGCGGCTCGTGCGCCTCGTGCGGACCCGCACGCCCGCGCGGTACGGCATCGCCCTGCTCTCGGTCGCGCTCATGGTCGTGTCGGGCGGCACGGCCGCCTACGGGGCGGGGACGGTCGGCGCGGCGCGCGACGCGATCGGCTCGGTGTTCGGCCTGGGCGGGCCCACCGTGCCGCCCAGCGAGGGGTACTACAACATCCTGCTGCTCGGAGCCGACAGCGGCGAGGGCCGCGACTCGATGCGATTCGACAGCATCTCGGTCGTCTCCATCCACGCCGAGACCGGCGCCACGACCATCACGGGCATCCCGCGCGACCTCCCGCACTTCCCGTTCAGCCCCGGTCCCATGCAGGACCTGTATCCGTACGGGCACGAGGGGCATGCGGACCCGGAGTGCGGCTGGGGCTCGGGCATCAACCAGCTGCGCACCGAGGTCGAGCTCTGCCGCGACGGCGCCGAGCTCTACCCCGACGCGGCCGGGCATGGCTCGTCGCCCGGGGTCGAGGCCACCAAGGACGCGGCCGAGGGCATCCTCGGCATCGAGATCCCGTACTACGTCTTCATCGACATGCACGGCTTCGCGGATCTGGTCGACGCCCTCGGAGGCGTCGAGATCGAGGTCACGCAGCGCCTGCCCAAGGGCGGCGGGCCCGCCTACGAGGGCCAGCCGGCCGAGGAGTGGGCGATCGGCTGGATCGAGCCGGGCGTGCAGCGCATGGACGGCGACACCGCGCAGTGGTACGCCCGCTCGCGCTACACGACCAGCGACTGGGACCGCATGAAGCGCCAGCGCCAGCTGCAGGAGGCGATCCTCGCGCAGTTCACCCCCGAGGTCGTGCTGACGCGCTTCCAGGCGGTCGCGCAGGCGGGCCAGAACCTGGTCGAGACGGACCTGCCGCAGTCGATGCTGTCGTACTTCGTGGACCTCGGGCTGAAGGCGAAGGAGCAGCCGGTCACCACGGTGGAGCTGGCGCCGCCGACCGTGCCCGACCCCGAGAATCCCGACTACCCGGCGATCCGCGAGCTGATCGCGGCGACGCTGCACCCCGTGGAGGAGACCGAGACCCCCGCGCCGTAGGTCGGTCTGCCCAGGCTTCCTCCCGGGCGGGCTGACTAAGGTTCGAGGCATGACGGTCACCCTTCGCGTCGTGCTCGACCAGCTCGTCTCCGCCACCCACCCCGACCTCGCGATGGCGTCGCGCGGCCTGGCGGCGGCGCTCGCCGAGACGGCGCCGTCGGGCTGCGCGGTCGAGGCGATCGCTCCCGCGGGCACGCTGCCCGCCATCGCGGGCGTCGCCCCCGGCCGGCGCCTCCCGCTCGGCCGCCGCGAGACCGCCGCCGCATGGCAGCTCGGCGTGGTGGCCGGTGTCGGCGGGGGGATGATCCACTCGCCGACCCTGCTGGCCCCGCTCGTGCGGCACGACCGCGTGCACGACCACGACCAGACCGTCGTGACCCTGTGGGACCTGCGCGCCTGGGAGGCGCCCGACGAGCTGCCGCGCGCCGTCGCGATGGCCGAGCGGGGCCTGCTGCGCCGCGCCGCGCGCCACGCGGACGCGGTGATCGTGCCGACTCACGCGATGGCCGAGAGGCTGGAGGTCTACGCGCGGTTCGGCGAGCGAATCCGCGTGATCGCCGGCGCCCAGCCCGACGGCTTCGCCGTGCCCACGGACGCGGACGCCCGCCGCCGCGAGCTGAAGCTGCCCGCCGGGTACCTGGTGATGGCGGGCGGCACCGCCGCCTCCGACGGGCTCGCGGCGGGCTTCCGCGCGGCGGCTCCCACCGGACTCGACGTCGTCGTGATCGACGTGCCCGAGGGGCAGGAGGAGGGCGTCTCCGCGCTCGCCACCTCGTCGGGGGTGGCGGCGGACCGCGTGCACGCGCGGTCCGGGCTCGATCAGGGCGACCGGGCGGCCGTCCTGGGCGCCGCGGCCGTGCTCCTTGCGACGGGACTGCGCGCCGCGTGGCCGTGGCGCGTCGTCGAGGCCATGGCGCTCGGCACGCCGGTCGTCGCGGTCGACACCGACGTGCATCGCGAGGTCGTGCTCGACGGCGGCCTCGTGGTCCCCGAGTCGGGCCTCGAGGATGCGCTCGTCGACGCCCTGGCGGACGGCTGGCTCACGGGCGACGCCGGCCGGCTGCGCGTGCTGGGGCGGGACAGGTCGCGCGCGTTCTCCTGGGCGGGAGCCGCGGAGCGCGTGTGGCAGGTCCACGCCGACCTCTGAAGCGACGACGCATCCAGCTTTCCCCGTGTCGCCCTGTCCTAGGATGAGTGCTCGTGCCGAGTGAACCCGAAGTCTCCGCGCCCGACCTGTTCGCGCACGTGCCGCGCTCGGAGTTCCAGACCCCCGGCACCAGCCGCGGGCTGCTCGACGTGTTCCGGTGGCACTACCTGCTGAAGCTCCTCGTGCGCACCGGCGTCACGACGCGCTATCGCAACTCGGTGCTCGGCTGGACCTGGTCGTACGTCCGGCCCGCCACGCAGTTCCTGGTGTTCTGGCTCATCATGGGCGTCTTCATGAAGCTCGGCGACACCGTCCCGAACTACCCGGTGTACCTGTTCAGCGGCATCATCGGCATCAACTTCTTCAACGAGGCGTTCGGCAACGCGACGCGGTCGATCGTCGGCAACGCGCCGCTCGTGCGGAAGGTCTACCTGCCGCGCCAGCTGTTCTCGGTCTCCGCGGTCTTCGTCGCGTTCGTGCACTTCCTCCCGCAGGTGGGCCTCCTCCTGATCGTCTGCCTGTTCATGGGATGGATCGTCAACATCACGGTCATGAGCGTGCTGGCGTTCCTCGCGGGCATCCTGATCCTGGCGATGGTCGCGTTCGGCGCCGGGCTGTTCTTCGGCGCAGTGAACGTGCGCTTCCGCGACGCCGAGCCGATCGTCGAGCTGCTCCTGATGCTCGTCACGTGGGCGTCGCCGGTCCTGTACTTCTGGACGATGGTGCGCGACGCGTTCCCCGGCTGGCTGCTGCAGCTGTACATGCTGAACCCCATCACCGTGGCGGTGGAGCTGTTCCACTACGCGTTCTGGGAGCCGGTGTCGCGCGGGCGGATCTCCGAGCTCGGCATCCCGCTGCACCCCGACCTGGGCTGGCTCACGCTGTGGGCCTCCCTCATCTCCCTGGCCACCATCCTGATCGGCCAGGCCGTGTTCCGCCGTCTCGAGGGGAGGTTCGCTCAGGACCTCTGAGCGACGCATCATGAGAGCCACCGCCCCCGTGCACACGCCGAGCATCATCGTCGACGGCGTCCGCAAGACGTTCATGCTCAATCACGCGCACTCGCTGAAGGACACGGTCGTCAGCTGGATCCGCGGCCGCAAGCTGTCGACGCAGTTCCACGCGCTCAACGGTCTCGACCTCGTCGTGAACGAGGGCGACTCGATCGCGATCCTCGGCTACAACGGCTCGGGCAAGTCGACCCTGCTCAAGCTGCTCTCCGGCGTCATGCAGCCGGACGGCGGGCACGTCCTGACGCGCGGCCGCGTCGCCGGGCTGATCGAGGTCGGCGCCGGCTTCCACCCCGAGCTGTCGGGTCGCGAGAACGTGTTCCTGAACGCCGCGATCCTCGGCATGCAGCAGAAGGAGATCGAGGCGCGGTACGACGAGATCGTCGCGTTCGCCGAGATCGGCCAGTTCATCGACCAGGAGGTCAAGCACTACTCGTCGGGCATGTTCATGCGCCTGGCGTTCTCGGTCGCGATCCACGTGGACGTGGATGTCCTGCTGGTGGACGAGATCCTGTCGGTCGGCGACGCGCCGTTCCGCGAGAAGTGCCGCGCCAAGTTCGAGGAACTCATCGCCGCGGGCAAGACGCTGGTGATCGTCAGCCACGACATGGAGATGGTGCGTGAGCTCTGCAATCGCGCGGTCGTGATCCGCAAGGGCGAGCTCGTCTTCGACGGCGACGTCGACGACGCCATCCGCGCGATGGGGGAGTGACCGGCCCGCATCAACGAGAACGCGCCCTCGGCTGAGCCGGGGGCGCGTTCTTCGTCGCGGTGGGCTGGGGTCAGCGGCCCATGCCGGTGTAGGTCCAGCCGGCGGTGCGCCAGGCGGTGGGGTCGAGGATGTTGCGGCCGTCGAAGACGACGGGGCGGGCGACCTGGGCGGCGGTGGTGACGGGGTCGAGGGCGCGGTACTGCTTCCACTCGGTGACGATCACGACGGCCTCGGCGCCGGTGAGGGCCTGGTCGACGGTGTCGGCGTAGTCGAGCTGGGGGTGCAGGCGGCGGGCATTGGGCATGGCCTCGGGGTCGTGGGAGATGACCTCCGCGCCGAGGCCCTTGAGGCGGACGGCGACGTCGAGGGCGGGGGAGTCGCGGATGTCGTCGCTGTCGGGCTTGAAGGCCAGGCCGAGCACGGCGACGCGGTGGCCGTAGACCTGTCCGTCGAAGGAGTCCACGACCAGGTCGACCAGGCGCTGGCGGCGGCGGAGGTTGATCTCGTCGACCTGCTTGAGGAACGCGACGGACTCGCCCTTGCCGAGCTCCTCGGCGCGGGCCGCGAACGCGCGGATGTCCTTGGGCAGGCAGCCGCCGCCGAATCCGACGCCGGCGTTGAGGAAGCGGCGGCCGATGCGGTTGTCGTGGCCGATCGCGTCGGCGAGCTGGGTGACGTCCGCGCCGGTGACCTCGGCGATCTCGGCCATCGCGTTGATGAAGCTGATCTTCGTGGCCAGGAACGAGTTCGCGGCGACCTTGACCAGCTCCGCGGTGGCGTAGTCGGTCACGATCCGCGGCGTCCCGGTCGACAGGGCCGTCGCGTACACCTCGTCCAGGATCTGCGTGTCCTGCTCCCGGGACGCGTCGGCGACGCCGTACACGAGCCGGTCCGGCTCGACGGTGTCCTTCACGGCGAAGCCCTCCCGCAGGAACTCCGGGTTCCACGCCAGACGCGCCCCGGCAGGCTCCACCAGCCCGGCCAGGCGGGCGGCGGTGCCGACCGGCACGGTCGACTTGCCCACCACCAGGGAGCCGGGCTTCAGGTGCGGGATCAGGCCCTCGACGGCGGAGTCCACGAACCGCAGATCCGCGCCGGCGCCGTCGCGCCGCTGCGGGGTGCCGACCGCGATGAAGTGCACGTCCGCGTCCGCGGCGGTGGCCATGTCGGTCGTGAACGACAGCCGGCCCGACCCGATCCCCGCGGTCAGGATCTCCGCCAGCCCGGGCTCGAAGAACGGCGTCTCACCCGCGGCGAGCTTTCCGATCTTCGCCTCGTCGACATCGATGCCGACCACGTCGTGACCCAGCGACGCCATCGCCGCGGCATGCACCGCGCCGAGATACCCGCAGCCGATGACGCTCAGCTTCATCCCGAAAGGCTCCTCTCGTCGGGCCCGCGGCCGACCCGCGCGCACGCACGCCCTCCATCCTTCCATGGATGGGGAGCGCGGGCCGGTCCCGGCAGGTGGGAGGGCATCGGGCCCGTCTACCAGGCTTTCTTCACTTCTGTCACACTGTTCACATGCGTGCCCCCGACCACGTCCGCCCCGCCATGCCCCGCGGCGGATCCCCGGTGCGCGTGGCGCGCCTCCTCGCGACCTCGCTCGCCGCGCTCGCCCTCGTGGCCGGGCTGTTCCCGCTGGAGTCGGCATCGGCGGCGACGCCCGCCCCGACTCTGGCCGCCACGTCCGAGCCCGCCCCGACGTCCGAGCCCGAGGCTCCGGCCGCCACGGACGAGCCGGCCCCCGACGCGCCCGGCGCGTCCGAGGTGAAGGCGCCCCAGGCGGCCTCGCCCGATCCCGAGACCCCGACGCCCGAGCAGAAGGCGACCCCCACGCCGCCGGTCGCGAAGGTCCCGATGGACCGCGACGACCACCGGGCGGGGGCGGACCAGCTGGCCGAGCGCGACAAGGCCGGCGACGAGACCCTCGACGCCGCGAACCCCGGGAACGTGCCGTACCCCGCGTCGGGTTCCGGATCGGGCGGCGACGCGTCCTCGAGCCGCTTCGAGCTGGTCGCGCCCAAGGAGGCGTTCGTGCCGGCCGCCGCCGTGGTCGGCTTCGTGGCGGGCGACATCATCAGCAACGCGGTGTTCACCAACCGGTCGACCATGACCGCGGCGCAGATCGCGAGCTTCATCGACGGCAAGGTCGCGACCTGCCAGTCCGGCTACACGTGCCTCGAGGAGTACGTCGAGACGACGCCGACGCGCGCCGCCGACGCGTACTGCGCGCAGTACACCGGGGGAGCGAACGAGAGCGCGGCCCGGATCATCTCCAAGGTCTCGCAGGCGTGCGGGATCAACCCGCAGGTGCTGCTGGTCATGCTCCAGAAGGAGCAGGGTCTGATCACCCACACCTGGCCCAGCGACTGGCGCTTCACGATCGCGATGGGCATGGGATGCCCCGACACCGCCGACTGCGACAAGACCTACTACGGGTTCTTCAACCAGGTGTACGGGGCCGCCCGGCAGATGAAGATCTACGGTTCCAGCACCTACTTCACCTGGTACGCGCCGGGCGGGACGCGCAGCATCCGATACCACCCCAACTCCGCGTGCGGGTCGTCGGGCGTCTACGTCAAGAACCAGGCGACCGCGAACCTGTACTACTACACGCCGTACCAGCCCAACGCAGCCGCGCTCGCGGCCGGCTTCGGCACCGGCGACTCCTGCTCGTCGTACGGCAACCGCAACTTCTACAGCTACTTCCGGCTGTGGTTCGGCTCGACCGGGACCGGCGTCACGAGCGTCGCGGACGGCACCATGATCAAGGCCGAGCCGCACGTCTACCTCGTCACCGGTCGCAAGAAGGTGCACATCACGCGCGAGACCCTCGCGGAGTACCAGCGCGTGTTCGGCGCGCCGCGCACCGTGACGGCGGAGACGGCGGAGTCCATCCCGAACGGCGGTCAGGCCTCGTTCTTCCTCCGCAACGCGACCACGGGCGACGTGTCGCTCCTGCAGGGCGGGCAGCGGCATCACTTCTCGTCGTGCGCGCAGGTGTCGGCCTGGGGAGGCTCGTGCGGGACCGAGACCGTGCTGGCCTCGGCCGAGTACACGCGGGTGCCGGCCGGAGCCGCGATCACCGGCTGGGCCCGCCGCACGTCCGGGGGCACCATCCACCAGATCTCCGGCTCGACGCTCATCCCGATCTACAACGAGGCGAACGTCGCCGCCATCACCGGCGGGGCCGTGCCGTACGCGGCCGTCATGCCCGCCGCCAAGGCCGCGCAGTACCAGGTCACCGCGACGAGGTGGGCGCCCGGGCGCTTCATCGAGCCCGCGGCCTCCACGCGGACCTACCTGCCCACGTGGGACTCGCGCCTGCTGTACCTGCCGACGTGGCTGTATCCGGCAGAGATGGGGCTCACACGCGCGCGCGACACCGGCGTCCCGTCGACCGCGTACCAGGGCTACACGAGCGGGGGGACCCTCGCGCAGTTCGTCAAGTGCGGCAGCACGATCTACCTGCCCTCGCGCGGCACGCTGCAGCCGGTGACGGCCGCGGCGGTCGCCGGCTTCCCCGTGACGACGCTCGACGCGCGCACGTGCGGAGTGCTCGAGCTGTCCTCCGCCGTGCCGCAGACGCGCGTGTTCGTGCAGGGAGTCGGCCGCAGCGACGTGTACGTCGCCGAGGCCGGACGCTGGCGCCACATCGCCTCCCGGGGCGTCATGGAGGCCCTGACGGGCGGGCGCTGGCCGACCGTGCTCCGCCTGGCGGATGCGCTGATCGACCACCTGCCCAAGGGCACGCGCATCACGTCGGCCGTGCCGCCGTCCGGATCCGTCATGCAGGTGCGCGGCACCGACCCCGTGTACTTCACGGACGGCGCGAAGGCGTGGTGGATCTCGTCGTGGGACATCGGCGAGGAGTTCGGCATCCGCTCGCGGCACGCCGTCGTGTCGTCGCGCGAGGCGATCGCCGCCCTGACCGTGCAGACCCGCAACCGCCTCCGCCCGATCGTGAGCTGCCACGACGGGTACTACGTGGCCGCGCAGGGGCGCCTGCACCGTATCGCGCTCGCGGGGCTCGGAGGCCTGCCGGGCCAGGGCCTCGCCGCCGCCACGTGCGGTTCGCTGCCCAAGGCCGCCGCCGCCATCAGCGGGCGCCTGTTCGTGAAGGTGGGCACCACGACCTACGTGGCCGAGGCGGGCCGGATGCGCGCGCTGCGCGCCGGCGAGACGCCCGCGTCGCTCAACGGCGGGAAGACGCCGACCGTCCTGACGTGGAACGCCGGCACGCTGGCGTTCGTGCAGGCCGGCAGCCGCTGACCCGGATCCCCGCTCCGGCGGCCGACGGCGGATCCGTCGCGGCCGCCGGACGGCGGGGAGGGCGTCAGTCGATCAGGAGGCCCTCGGCGCGCAGCTCGTCCTGCAGCTCGCCGGGCATGATCCAGACCCAGCTGGCGTAGAACTCGATGCCCTCGACCGGCAGGGCGCCCGAGGCGCGCAGGTTCGAGTCGCCCACGCACGACACCACGATGTCGTACGGCGGGTTCGGCTCCCCGTTCGAGTCGACGCGGTCCACCACCGCGTCGGGCAGGATGCTCCATCCCAGCTTGTTGAAGTACACGCCGGGGAAGCCGCCAGGGCGGCCGCAGGAGAAGTCGTACGCGATCTCGGTCTCGCCCGTCTCAGCCACGAACTCCTCGAACGCGGCGGTGTCGGCGGGATGGATCTCCTCGCCCGCGCGGAACCGGTCGGACCAGGCGTCGGCGCCCGCCGTGCCGGCGATGCCGAGGGCGAGGACCGCGACGGGGGCGACGAGCGCCCAGCGCCGCACGAGGAGATAGCCCACGAGGCACGCGAGCACCGTGAGCGAGGCCCACAGCCAGAACCGGTTCTCGTTCGTGAACGACGGGATGACGCCCGGATCGAACGGCTCCGTCGGCAGCAGGAAGCCCCACGGGAGCAC
Source organism: Microbacterium sp. Root53 (assembly GCF_001426925.1). GTDB lineage: Bacteria > Actinomycetota > Actinomycetes > Actinomycetales > Microbacteriaceae > Microbacterium. The sequence goes on along the minus strand of NZ_LMFR01000012.1, from coordinate 478,123 downwards.
GCCGGCGATGTGCACGGGCGTCACGTGCGCCCACGTGGGCGCCTGTGGGGCGAGCCACACCAGCACGGGCGCGAACAGGGCGGCGGTGCCCGCGGTCGCCCAGGCCCAGACGCCGGTGCGGACGCCGCGGATCAGCACGGCGAGGCCCAGCGCCACGACGAGCGCGGACACGGGGTCGAGGTACCGGCCGTACACCCAGGAGTCCAGACGGCGCCACGGGTTCTCCCAGAGGTTCCAGTCGTTGGCCCACGCGAGCACCGACAGCAGCCAGGAGGCCGTGAACACCCCGAACAGCCAGGTCGCGCGGCCCATCCGGAACCGGCGCACCTCCCGCCACGCGAGGACGACGAGCGCGACGAACCCGATCGCGACCAGGCCGTACGACCCGACGACCTGGTTCCAGGTCTGGCCGAGCGCGACGCGGACGAAGAAGCCGGGAACGAAGTTCTCGATGTTCTTCATGACCGACTCGCTCTGGTTCGGCTCCGACTCGAGCAGCACGTCGTTGAGCGTGTTGCCGATCCGCTCGACCGCGTACCAGGCGACGGCCAGCGTGAGCCCGCCGGCCAGCGCGGCCTGCCAGCGCTTCACGAGCAGGCCGACGAGCCAGACGCCGCTCGCGAGCACGACGGGCAGCATGCGCATGTGCGTCAGGTAGACCGCGGCGACGGCGACGGCGAACACCACCGCGCGCCAGATCGTGGTGTGCTCGAACAGGCGGAACGCCGCGAGGGCCGCCAGCACGACCAGCAGGAACAGGAGCCGCTCGCTCAGGACGTAGTCGGCCTGGATGGCGCGCGAGGGCAGCGTGGAGACGACGGCCGCCACCGTGAGCGCCTGCGGCAGGTCGAGGCGCATGCGGCGCACGAGAAGCGCGAGCGGCCAGATGGTCGCGGCGGCCAGCACCCAGCCGATGATGCCCGCGGCGCGGTACACGGTGTCGGGATCGTCGAGGAACCACCACAGCGGCGTGAGCAGGATGCCCCAGCCGGGGAAGTAGCCGGCGGAGCCGTACTCCGGCATCGGGTCGCCCGCGAGCAGGCGCGCCAGCTGCAGCAGGTGGAGCTCGTCGAACGGGAATGCCGGCTGGTCCGCGGACAGCCCGACGATGGCGGTCGTGACGAGGTTGGCGAGGATGGCGCCTGCCGCGACGATCCACCAGATGCGCGTCACCGCGCGGGGGTCCCGCGGACGGGCGAGCGCGACGGCGCCGACCGGGAAGGCCGGCGGGCGGGTGCGGCTCACGGGGTCGCCTCGAGGTAGCGCACGAGGCTCGCGTCGGCGTCCGGCGGGGTGAAGCCGGTGCCCTCGATCTTGGTGAGGTCGAGCACGCTGTTGCGCGGGCGGGGAGCGGTGGGCCGGTCGTTGCCGGCGTAGTACTCGGCAGTGGTGACGGGCGTGACGCGGGCGGGGTCGTGTCCGGTCAGCTCGTACACCCGGGCGGCGTACTGCGCCCAGGTGCGGGGCTCGCCCGCGCCCGTGAGGTTGTACGTGCCGTAGGGCGCGCGCGTCTCGAGCAGGTGCTGGATGCCGCGGGCGAGGTCCGCGGTGAACGTGAGCCGGCCGGTCTGGTCGTCGACGACCGTGGGGTCGACGCCGCGCTCGGCCAGGGACGCCATGGTCCGCACGAAGTTGCCGCCGTCGCCGATGACCCACGAGGTGCGCACGATGTAGTGGCGCGGCACGGTCGCGACGATCGCGTCGCCCGCGGCCTTGGTCTGCCCGTAGACGCCCAGCGGGGCGATCGGGTCGTCCTCCCGGTACGGCTCGGCGGCAGTGCCGTCGAACACGTAGTCGCTCGAGACGTGCACGAGCGTGATGTCGTGCTGCGCCGCGACGCGCGCGAGCGCCGCGACGCCCGTGACGTTCGCGGCCCACGCCTCGGCGCGGCCCTCGGGGGTCTCTGCGGCGTCGACAGCGGTGTGCGCGGCGGCGTTCACGATCACGCCGTAGTCGCGCCAGCGGCGCGCGGCGGCCAGGTCGGGGGAGGTGAGGTCCAGGTCCTCGCGGCCGGCGTACTCGATGTGCGCGGCGTCCCCCAGCTGGGCGCGCAGGGCCCGGCCGAGCTGGCCGTTCGCGCCGATCACGAGCGTGCGGCGGGGCGGGACGGGCGTGGCGTCCGCAAGGCGCGGGTGCGCGCGGTCCTTGTCGGAGATCTCCGCCTGCTCGAGCGGGATGGGCCACGGGATGGCGACGGTCTCGTCGGCCAGGTTCAGGAACGAGTACGAAGCGTCGGGCGACCAGTGGTCGTTGACCAGGTACGTGTAGGCCGTGCCGGGCTCCAGCGTCTGGAACGCGTTGGCCACGCCGCGCGGCACGAAGATCGCCGTGGACGGGTCGATCTCGGCCGTGAAGACGTTGCCGAAGCCGGGGCCCTCGCGCAGGTCCACCCAGGCGCCGAACACGCGGCCGGTCGCGACCGACACCCACTTGTCCCACGGCTCCGCGTGGATGCCGCGCGTGACGCCGGGCCGGTCGTTGTAGGAGATGTTGTTCTGCACCGGGCCGAAGTCGGGCAGGCCCAGCGCGGTCATCTTCTCGCGCTGCCAGTTCTCCTTGAACCACCCGCGCGCGTCGCCGTGCACGGGCAGGTCGAACAGCAGCAGCCCCTCGATGGCGGTCGGCGTCGCGGCCAGCTGCTTGCCCAGCTCCGTCACGGCCGTCACTGCCCCTTGCTGGCGTAGAACGCCTCGACGCCGTCCTTGACCGGAGCCCACCACGCCTCGTTGGCGCGGTACCACTCGATGGTGTCCGCGAGACCGGCGCGGAAGTCCTGGAAGCGCGGCTGCCAGCCGAGCTCCGTGCGCAGCTTGGTGGAATCGATCGCGTAGCGCAGGTCGTGTCCCGGACGGTCGGCGACCAGGTCGTACGCGTCGCGCGGCTGGCCCATCAGCTCGAGGATCAGCTCGACGACGTCCTTGTTGTTCTCCTCGCCGTCGGCGCCGATCAGGTAGGTCTGCCCGATCTCGCCCTTGTCGAGGATGGTCAGCACCGCGGAGGAGTGGTCGTCCGCGTGGATCCAGTCGCGCACGTTTTCGCCGGTGCCGTAGAGCTTGGGGCGGATGCCGCGGATCACGTTGGTGATCTGGCGCGGGATGAACTTCTCGACGTGCTGGTAGGGGCCGTAGTTGTTGGAGCAGTTCGAGATCGTGGCCCGCACACCGAACGAGCGCACCCAGGCCCGGACCAGCAGGTCGCTGCCGGCCTTGGTCGACGAGTAGGGCGACGAGGGGTTGTACGGGGTGCTCTCGGTGAACCGCTCGGGGTCGTCCAGCTCGAGGTCGCCGTACACCTCGTCGGTCGAGATGTGGTGGAGGCGCACGTCGTGGCGGCGCGCGGCCTCGAGCAGCGTGTACGTGCCGATGATGTTGGTGTCGAGGAACGGGCGCGGGTCGTTCAGCGAGTTGTCGTTGTGCGACTCGGCCGCGTAATGCACGACCGCGTCGACCTCGCGGAACAGGCCGTCGACCAGCTCGGCGTCGGCGATGTCGCCCTGCACGAAGCGCACGCGGTCCTCGGGGAGGCCCTCGAGCGAGGCGAGGTTGCCCGCGTAGGTGAGCTTGTCGAGCACCGTCACGTGGTGGTCGGTGTGCTCGACGACGTGGTGCACGAAGTTGGACCCGATGAACCCGGCACCGCCGGTGACAAGAAGCTTCGACATCAGCGACCACGCTCCAGAACCTCGAGGAGGTACGAGCCGTACCCCGACTTCACCAGCTTCTGCGCCCGCTCGCGCAGCTCGTCGTCCGAGAGGAACCCCTGCCGCCAGGCGACCTCCTCGGGCGCGCCGATCTTCAGGCCCGTGCGGCGCTCCATCGTGCGCACGTAGTCGGCCGCGTCTGTCATCTGGTCGAACGTGCCCGTGTCGAGCCAGGCGGTGCCGCGGGGCAGCACCTCGACGCTGAGCTTGCCGCGCTCCAGGTAGGCGGCGTTCACGTCGGTGATCTCGTACTCGCCCCGCGCGGACGGCTTGAGGTTGCGGGCGATCTCGACCACGTCGTTGTCGTAGAAGTACAGGCCGGGGACCGCGTAGTTGCTCTTGGGGGCGGCGGGCTTCTCCTCCAGGGAGACGGCCTTGCCGTCGGCGTCGAACTCGACCACGCCGTACGCCTGCGGCTCGGCGACCCAGTACGCGAACACGGCTCCGCCGTCGACGTCGGCGAAGCGCTTGAGCTGGCTGCCCAGGCCGGGGCCGTACAGCAGGTTGTCGCCGAGGACCAGCGCGACCTTGTCGTCGCCGATGAAGTCCGCGCCGATCGTGAAGGCCTGGGCCAGGCCGTCGGGTGAGGGCTGCTGCGCGAACGTGATGTTCACGCCGAACTGCGAGCCGTCGCCGAGCAGCCGCTCGAACGCGGCCGCGTCGTGCGGCGTCGTGATCACCAGGATGTCCCGGATCCCCGCCAGCATCAGCGTCGACAGCGGGTAGTACACCATCGGCTTGTCGTACACGGGAACGAGCTGCTTGGAGACGCCGAGCGTGATCGGATGCAGACGCGTGCCCGAACCACCGGCGAGGATGATGCCCTTCACCCGACCATCGTGTCATATGCGCTTGTCCGCATCCCTGGGAGGCGCGGTTGTTAGCATCGGGTTCCGTGAGCAGACGTGTCCGCAGGATCGGCTGGCCGATCGCTGCGGCGGCCGCCACGCTGGTGTTCGCGCTCGCGCGCCTCGCCGGGAATCCGCGCTTCTACTTCGCCGACGACACGCAGCTCGGATCCTTCGGGCAGTGGTGGCAGCTCGGCGACCTGCTGCGGCAGGGGCGCCTCCCGCTCCTCGAGCCGTCGGCGTGGCAGGCGGGCAACTACCTGGCGGAGGGGCAGTGGGCGCTGCTGAACCCGCTCAACTGGCTGATCGCGCTGGGCGCGCGGGCCTGCGAGGACCCGGTTGTGTTCGCGACCGTCGTCAAGATCGCGTTCCTGGTGCTGATGACCATGGGCGTGTACCTGCTCGCGCGCTCCTTCACCGCCGCGCGGCCGTGGGCGGCGCTCGCCGCCGTGCTCGTGCCGCTGTGCGGCTTCACGGTCTACATGGACGCCGCCTCCTGGTCGACCGGCCTGTTCAACTCCGCGCTGCTGCCGTGGGTGTGGTGGGCCCTGCGGCGCGCGGTGGAGGCGTCGCGGTCGCCCATCCCGTACCTGGTCGCGAGCTACGTCCTCATCACATTCGGGTACATCTTCGGCGTGATCGTGCTCGTGGGCGTGCTGGTCGAGTCGCTCGTGCGCGCCGTGTGGATGCGCGACCGCGGGCGGATCGTCCGGAGCCTGCTGGCGTCGGTGTGGGGCGCCGCCTGGACCGTCGTGGTGTACCTGCCGGGGATCCTCACCGCCCCCGTGACCGACCGCGGCTCGTTCGTCGTTCGCAACTGGTTCTTCCTGAACGCCGATCTGACGGATCTCGCCGGTGCCGCCGGCCCCACCTTCACCGGCACGATCCGGACCTGGGACGGCGAGGTGCGCGCCCCCGAGGGCGTCCTGGAGAAGGGCGTCATGCTGTGGACGGGCGAGGTCACGGACGCGCCCCTCGTGTACATCGCCTGGCTGCTGCCGTTCGCCCTGCTCGTGCTGCCGATGTCGCGCGCCGCCCTCCGCCGCTGCATCCCGCTGCTGGCGATCGGCTCCGCGGCGCTCGTCGCCGTGCTGGCGCCGAGCCACATGGGCCCCATCCGCTGGCCGCTGCGGTTCATCCCCTACCTGGCGCTCGCCCTGCTGGTGCTGCTCGCCGTCGCCGCCACCCGCACGAAGTGGGGCGAGCTCTCTGCGCGCCGGATGCGCTGGACCGTCGCGCTGATCGCGGTGCTCGCGCTCGTGAACCTCGGGAACGTGCCGCTGGACTGGCGCGGCATCGTCGCCACGGCGGTCGCGCAGCTCGCGCTGCTGTGGGCGATCCGCCGCGTGGCGACCCGGCCCTGGCGCGAGGACGCGCGGCGCTTCGCGCTCGTCGCCGGTGCGCTCGGCGTGACGGCGGTCACCGTCGCGCTGCAGATCGTCGCGATGCCGGCGACCCCGCTTCCCGGCGGCGCCGTGCCGACGGTGGGCGAGATGCGGCAGGTGCTGAGCGAGGCCGACGGCGAGTCGTACGGCGACGCCATGGTCGTGGGCCGCGCGAGCGCGGGGGCGGGCGATCCCGCCTCCTGGCGCGAGCGCCTTCTCGCCAACCTCTGGTACCTGAGCGACACCGACGTGTCGAACCTCTACACGGTGCTGCCGTACTCCGAATTCGTGCAGGACTTCTGCATGGACCTGCGGGGTGAGACGTGCGGCGACGGCCTCTCGACGCTGTGGAGCGTCGACGAGTCGACGGGCGAGCGCGTCAGCGACCTGATGGGCGTCAGCACCGTCATCGCGATGCGCGCGACCTACCGGGATCAGCCCGAGCCCCCGGCCGGCTGGCACCTCGCCGAGGCGGGGGAGCACACCTGGCTGTTCCGGCGGGACGAGGTGCTCCCGGCAGCCGGAGGCGTCGTGTGGTCGGGCGAGGGCACCGAGGTCTCCGAGCTCGAGGCGACCGACACGTCCGTGAGCTTCCGGGTCGACTCGGTGGGATCGGACGGCCGGGTGGTGCTCAGCCGACTCGACTACCCCGGCTACGCCGTCGACGGCGCGGCGAAGGCCGAGCCGGTGCGCGACTGGCTGCTCACGGTCGACGTCTCGGGCGCCGCGCCCGGCGACGTGGTCACGGTCCGCTTCCTGCCGCCGGGACTGCCGCTGCTGGCGGGAGCCGCGCTGCTCGGCGTGCTGACCGCCGCCGGATGGCTCGTGGCGCGTCGCCTGCGCCCGCAGGGCCTCAGCCGGCCACGGGGCGCCGCGCCCACGTCGCCAGCTGCGACGCGTACACGCGGCTGAGCCCCTCGGGGAGGGGGGTGCGGGCCAGACCGTCCAGGTCGGGCCACACCCGCGAGCGCACGCGCAGGTCGAGGGCCTGACCCCGCGGATCGCCGCGGCCCAGCACGATGAAGCCGCGGCGGCGGTTCAGCCGCTGGAGCTCCCCGATCAGGGCGCCGATCGACACGGCGCGGCCGCTGCCGACGATCTTCACGGTGGTGGTGCCCGGCGCCGTCGCCGCGGCGCGCAGCGCGGCGCTCGAGAGGATCTGCGCCGCGTCGTCCTCGTAGACGTAGTCGCGGAGCGTGTCGAGCGGCACGTAGATCGATGCCGGAACCCCGGCGACGTGCGCCCGGGTGAGGATCGAGATCAGGCCCTGCGCCTTCGCGAGGTCCTGGCCCGGGCCGTACAGGTTCGTGACGCGGGCGACCAGCGACGTCCATCCGCCCTCCGCGGTCGCCGAGGCGAGCGCCGCCTCCATCGCGAGCTTGCCCTCGCCGTACGCCGAGGCGGGAGCGACGGGTGTGGCCTCCGTGAAGGGCGCGCCCCGGGAGCCGGCATAGGCGCCGCCGACGGACGAGGCCAGCACGACCGTCAGCCGGGCCCGCGCCGCGGGCGGGAGGGCGGCGAGCTCGGCGACGAACCGGCGGAACACGTCCACCTCGGCCCGGACGCGCTCGGGCGGCGTCGACGTGACCGCGCGGCCGGCCGTCCACGAGATCTCGAGGCGCTCGTCCGGACCGGCCGCCTCGACGAAGCGCCGCAGCGCGCGCGCGAGCACCGCACTCGTGCCGCCGCCGTCGTCCCAGTCGGGCACGTCGACCGCGAAGGCCGCCTCGGACCTCGCGCGCGCGACCGCCCTGCCGAGCAGCCCCCGGCCGATGATCCAGCGCCGGACGGTCACGACGTCCGGGCCGTCGATCCCTCGTGCGCCACGCGCTCGGTGTGCGCGAGCGGGCCGAGGGCCGGATCGCGCACGATCAGGTAGGACGGCTTGCCGAGCGCCGTGCTCACGGCGACTCCGAGATACTCGGCGATGATGCCGAGCGCGACGAGGATCACGCCGATTCCCAGCAGCAGCACCACCATGAGCGACGTCCAGCCGGGCTCGTTCACGACGCCGGCGAGCCGGGCGATCACGAGGTACAGCGCGAACAGCAGGCCCGCGACGAACACCGAGGTGCCCGTCAGCGTGACGATGCGCAGCCCGCGCGTGCCCGAGGTGAGGACCATGCGCAGGAAGTGCCCGAACAGGCGCCGGTACGAGTAACCCGAGCGGCGGTCGCCCTCCTCGCGCAGCGTCACGGGGGCCGTGGCGGTGCGGGCGGCGATCCAGCCGAGGGCGACATCCAGGTACACGCCGGTGCCCGCATACGCGGCCACGCTGCGGCCGATCTCGCCGAGCACCAGCCGGAAGCTGTTGAACTCGGCCGCGTTGCCGCCGCCGAACACGGTCTGCAGGACGCGCTTCGACGCGCGGGAGGCGGTGTTGCGCATCAGCCCGTGCGGGGGCCGGTTGACCGGCGCTCCGTAGACGAGGTCCGCCTGCTCGTCGAGCGCGGCGTCGAGCAGCACGCCGATGTCGGCCGGGTCGTGCTGGCCGTCCTCGTCCATGGTGATGATCCACTCGCCGCCCGAGCCCGCCATCCCGGCGAGCGTCGCGGCGTGCTGGCCGAAGTTGCGGCTCAGCCACACGGGGGTGATCCACTCGTCGCCGCTCGCGAGCTCGCGGATCACGGCGTCGGAGCGGTCGGGGCCCCGGTCGTGCGCCAGCAGCACCTCCTCGACGCGCGCGAGGCGGCCGCCGGGCGTGCGGAACCCCTGGGTGAGGGGACGCAGCTCCCCGACGACGCCGGGCAGGGTGCGCTCGCCCTGGTAGACGGGGATCACGACGCTGATGCGGTGCACGTACGGCTCGGTCATCGCATCCTCCTCTTCAGCACACGATACGAGAGCCTCCGGGCGCGGGCCATGAGCGCGGCCCTGACGTCCCCGATGCGGCGGTCGAGGCCCGAGAGGACCTCCGGATGCGCCTCGCGCACCCACGCGTGGAACTCGCGCGCCTCGGCCGACTGACGGGAGGCGAGGGCGACGCTCCACTGGGAGTCGCTCATCCGGAACGTGGCCCCCACCTCGGGGTCGGGGACGAAGTCGCCCTCCAGCAGGACGCGCGTGTACGTCGCCTGGTCGATCAGGTACGAGAACCGGTCGAACCAGCCGCCCGTGCGGGCCAGCACGTCGCGGCGCATCATGACCGAGGCGGGCTCTCCGAAGAGGTTGGAGCCCGCGCGCACGGCCCGGCGCACCGCCTCGGCGCCGGGCATGCGCCGGTCCAGGCCCCGCAGTCCCCAGCCGGCCAGGAGCACGTCGCCGTTCATGTCGATGAGATCGCGGCGGCACGCGGTCATCACCGCGCCGGTGGTCTCGAGCAGCGCCGCCTGCCGCGCCAGCACGCCGGGGCGCAGCACGTCGTCGCCGCAGACGAGCTTGATGAGCTCGCCGCGCGCCGCCTCGGTCACGCGGTTCCAGTTGCGACCCGCGCCGCCGCCCGCCTCGGTCTCGAGCAGCGTGACGCGCGGATCGTCCGCGAACCGCCGCATGACGTCGAGGGTGTCGTCGGAGGACGCGTGGTCGGCCACGATCAGCTCGAGGCCCTCGACCTCCTGGTCGAGGATCGAGCGGAGCGTCTCGTCCAGCGTGCGGCCGTTGTCGTAGGCGGGCACGACGACGCTGAGGCGGATGCCGGCGCTCATCGCTCCTCCTTCCTGCGGTGGAACGAGAACCGGCTGTGGCCGACGTAGCTGATCACCGCGATCACGAACGTGAACAGGAACTGCGCGACGATCTCGTTCATGCCCAGCAGGATCGTCAGGGGCGGGACGACGAGCTGGTTGAGCAGGAACGAGGTCAGGTACACCAGCTGGAATCGCCAGAAGTCCAGCCACAGGTGCCCCGTGACGCGGAACACGAGCCTCCGGTAGAGCACGAAGGCGGAGATGGTGCTGGCCAGGTGCGCGCACGTGATGATCACGAAGATGCGCCAGGGCGCGTCCGGCCACACGGCGGCCGCGAGCAGCGAGAACAGGATGAACCAGACGAAGCCGACGCCGGTGTTGATCGCGCCGACGAGCAGGAACGCCACGCGACGGTCCTTGATGAGCCGCAGCAGCGGGCCGTCGGGTGCCGAGCCGCCGCCGATCGCCTGCTCGGCGCCGCCGGGCAGCTCCGGCGCGTCGCCCGCCTGATCGGGGGCGGTCACGGCGTCGTCCGCCGCGGTGCGCCGACGAGGACGCCGAGCGCGATCGACGCGCCGGCCACGGCGACGCCGAAGCCGATCCAGGTGGGCGTCGGGTAGAAGGCGGCCTGCGGACCGGACAGCTCGCGCGCCAGCGTGGACGCGATCTCGAGGCCCAGCAGCGTCGTGCGGACCGCCGTCCACGCGGCCAGGGGCAGGGCGCGCGCCCACAGCAGGGGGAGCGCCAGGAACGGCGCCAGGAACGGCAGCATCGCGAAGAAGTACCGCGCGAACGCGCTACCGCCGCCGGCGTGATGCATGATCTGCATGATCGCGATGCCGCCGCACGCGCACAGGGCGGTCGCGAGGATCACCAGGCGCACGGCGCGTTCGCGGCGCTCGCGGAGGACGCCGGCCACGTGCGCGACGAGCCCGATCAGGAGCGGCAGCGCGAACAGCAGCAGCGTCCACGGCAGCGGGGTCTCGAGCGCGCGGGGGAGCGGCGGGTACGTCCCGGTCGAGAACTGCTCGGTCATGCGCGTCCAGAACGCGGGGTCGCGCGTGACCTCGAGCACGGGCCGGGCGACGCGTCGCGTGTGCTCGGCCGCCCAGTCCGGGTGACCGCCGCTCGCGTTGCCGGTGAGCGCGATGTTGCGCAGATAGAACCACAGGGACGATGCCACGACCGCGACCCCGGCCGCGACCGCGGCGGTCCACGCGTGCCGGGCGCGGAGGGGGCCGGGGAGGTGACCGATCACGATGACCGCGACCGCGAACAGCACCGCCACGGGCAGAAGCGAGAAGCGGGTCAGCGCGCATCCCGCGCAGGCGACGGCGAACAGCACGATGTCCCGGACCGGGGTGCGGCCCCTGGCCAGGCGCAGCAGGGCATAGAACGCGAGCGCGCTGACGAGGGCGGCGAGCGTGTCGGTGTAGACAGAGCCGCCCAGGCGCACGAACCAGACCGAGAGTCCGACGATCAGCGCCGACGCGAGGCCGATGCCCGCGACGGTGGGGAGCAGCAGGCGGGCGATGCCGCGGATCGCGTAGAGGAGGGCGATCGAGAGAGCGACCATCACCATCCGGCCCGCCATGCCCGCGCCCTCGATGTTCCCGGCGTCGGCCAGCGGACCGACGAACGGGGCGAGCAGGAGGTACAGCAGGGGCGGGTGGTGGGCGGTCCACTGAACCGGCGGGTGCACTCCGACCGTGTTGCCGAGCTCGAGCCCCTCCTCGAACACGGGCAGCTCGCCGTGCCACACCTGGAAGGCGTAGTCGACGTGCGCGGCCTCGTCGCCGCTGGAGTAGATGGGCGAGGCCATGGCGTAGGCGAACGGCCCGCCGATCCCGAGGAGGACCAGCGCGACGTGCTCCAGGACCGCCCGGATGCGGGTCACGCGGGCGCTCATGCCGGCTCCGCCGATCCGGTGCGGCCGAGGCGTCGCCGGGCGAGCCGGGTCTCGACGCCGCCGACGGCCGCGAAGCCGAGGTCGACGGCCGTGAGCAGGACCCGGCTCAGCAGCACGAGCGTGACGATCTCGGCCGAGGCGAGCGTGCCGGCGAGGGCGGCGGCGAGCACGAGCTCCCGCACGCCCGCGCCCGCGGGCGCGATCACGAACAGGAATCCGATCACCCACGCGAGCGCGTAGCCGCCGATGCACTGGACGACCGTGTGCCACGTGGCCGGGGCGCCGAGGCCGATCGCGAGAGCCGCGACCGCGACGCCGGCCACGATCCACGCGAGCAGCGACCAGGCCGTGGCGACCGCGACGCCGCGCGGGGACAGCGAACCGCCCGGGGTGTCGAGCGGCTCCAGGCGCAGGATGCGCCACGCGAGGGCGATGAGCCGGTTGAGGACGGGCGGGATCAGCAGGACGAGCAGCGGCACGCCGAACCACATCAGCCACGCCCAGTCGGCGAGCGCGGGCGTGGGCGCGACCGCGAACCCGAGCGCGCCGACGCCGACGCCCGAGACCAGCGAGATCAGCAGCGCGATCGTCATCGCGGCGACCGAGTGCCGGGCGGGGATGCCGTGGGCGCGCCCCAGATCCGCGGCGGCGGCGATGTTCCACACGCCGCCGGGGATGTACTTGCCGAGCTGACTGACGCCGAACAGGGCCACGGCGGGGCGCACGGCCAGCGGGTGCCCGAGGTCGCGCACGATGCCGCGCCAGGCCTCGAGGGTCAGACCCACGTACACGGCGCTCGCGACCAGGGCGACGACGAGCGCCCACCAGGGCAGACGGGCCAGCGCGGCCGCGATCGCCTCCCAGCGGCTCGCGACGAACCACGCCGCGAAGCCGAGCGCGACCGCGAGGAACGCCCACTTGACGGCGGGGGAGCGCAGGACGCCGAGGACGCGCTTCATCAGGCGGATCCGCCGCGCGTCGCGAGCCGGTCCACGAGCGGCGCGACGACGTCGACCGCGCGGAACGACTCGGCGGCCGCGGCCGCGGCGGCGCGCGCGGCGGTCACGCGGTCGCGCGAGCCCGCGAGCTCCGCGATCACGTCGGCCAGAGCGGCGGCGTCGCCCGGCGCGGCGTAGAGCGCGGCGTCGCCGAAGGCGGCGCGCTGGGGCGCGGTGTCGCCCGTGATGATCGCGCAGCCGGCCGCGGCGCCCTCGTAGACCTTGTTCGGGACCACGCGGCGGGCCTTGCCCGAGGTCCCGAAGACGCCGAGGCAGACGTCGTGCCGCGCGACCAGCGCGGGCAGCTCGTGCGCGTCGACCCAGTCCAGCCACGTGACGCCGTGCAGGTCGCCCGCCGCCGCGCGTGCGGCGTCGTAGTCCTGGCCCGTGCCCACGATCGTGGCGGTGAACTCGGCTCCGGCCTGGTGTGCGCGGCGCAGAGCCTCGGCGATCGTCGGCGCGCCCTGGAGCGGGGTGAACAGGCCGAAGAAGACGAGCGACAGCGGGCCGTCGGCGGGGGCATCCGTCGCCGGGCGGGCGTCGAACCACTCGGCGCGCGCGCCGACGGGCACGTGCACGCCCTTGGAGCGATCGGGCAGCATCTCGAGGTGCTCGACCGTGTCGACGAGCACGATGTCCGCGGCCGCCAGCGCGCGGTGGTCGAGGCCCCGCAGCAGGCGGACGCGCAGGCCCTCGGCGCCGCGGTCCTGCGCGGTGTCGCCCGCGAAGATCAGGTGGTCGAGGACGATGGTGGACCGGCGGAACAGGCGGCGCGCCAGGAGCACGTCGAAGTGCCCCATGTAGCCCACGAGCACGGCCTCGGGAACGATGCCGGCGCGGCGCAGCGCGCGGGCGTCCCGGGCGAGCGCGATCCAGCACGTCAGCAGGCGCCACGCGAACGCGGGAAGCCGCCACGGCTGCTTCAGCATGCGCACGCGCTCGGCCGTGCTGAAGCCCAGCGGGCGGTTCAGCTCCCGCACCTCGAGTCCGCGCTCCCGCAGGCCGTCGACGATGATGCCGACGCGCGGGTGCTTGACCGCGTCGTACGTGCCGAACGAGACGATCACGACGTCGTCCGGGCCGATCCCGCGTCCTCCGTGGGCGCATCCACCACCGAGCCGGCCGGCCCCGGCAGGGTCACGTGCCGCACGTCGGCCGGGCGCGCGTCCTCGCCGTACTGGATCTCCTTGAGGCGCTGCAGGGTGTCCTCGAGCAGCACGCGGTTCGTCCGCAGCAGGTCGGAGATGATCAGCAGCGCGAACGACAGCAGCGAGCCGACCAGCAGCGACGAGCCGAGGATGAGCGACTGGATGTGGTCGCCCGCGGTGCCCATCCAGTTCAGGATCAGGAAGCGCAGGAACGGGATCAGGCCCACGACCAGGAGCAGCACGCCGAGGGTCGTGAAGATCGTGTGCGGCTTGAACATGATGTAGCTGCGCATGATCGCCTGTCCCGACTTCGCCATGTGCTGGAAGATGTTCTTGAACAGGCGCGACTCGCGGGTCTTCGGGTTGGTCGTGATCGGCACGCTCGCGATCTTCAGGCGCTTGTTGCCGGCCTGGATGATCGTCTCCATGCAGTACGAGAACTGCGTGACGATGTTCAGGCGGATGAGCGCCTTGCGCGAGTAGGCCCGGAACCCGCTCGCCGCGTCGGGCAGCTCGGTGCCGGCGGCGAAGTTGACGACCTCGCTGCCGACGCGCTGCATGACCTTCTTGAAGGGCGAGAAGTGCGCGATGGTCGCGGTCTGCCGGTCGCCGATCGCGATGTCGGCCTCGCCGCGCAGCAGCGGCTGCACGAGGTCGCCGATCATCTGCTGCGGGTACTGGTTGTCGCCGTCGGTGTTCACGACGATGTCGGCGCCCATGACGCCGAGCGCGTACTCGACGCCGTCGCGGAACGAGCGGGCGAGGCCCATGTTGCGCGTGTGGTGCACGAAGTGGCGCACGCCGTACGACTTGGCCACCTCGACCGTGCGGTCGGTGGAGCCGTCGTCGATCACGAGCAGCTCGATCTCGTCGATGCCCGGGATCTCCTTCGGCATCGTCTCCAGGACGAGCGGGAGGGTCTCCTCCTCATTCAGGCACGGGATCTGGATGACGAGTTTCATGCTGCTCCTGAGAAAGTCTGTCGGGGACGGCGCATCTGTTCTCCTGCGTGCGCAGCTGCGGCACGATCGCGCACGAAGGCGGGCCGTGACCCGGCGAGCGAGTCTACCAAGCGCGATCCAGCCAGTCTGAGAGCCACGCCCGCACGCTCGGCGGGCTGGGAGGCTCGCCCCGTTAGGATGGGGCGTCGCCGACCCCGGGGTCGCGGCTGACCTGTTCCCTACAGAAGGCACTCACTCGTATGGATCTGCTTGTCGTCGGCTCCGGCTTCTTCGGACTCACCATCGCGGAGCGCGCGGCCAACGCGGGCCGCAAGGTGACCGTGATCGACCGCCGTCACCACATCGGCGGCAACGCGTACAGCGAGAACGAGCCCACGACCGGCATCGAGGTGCACCGTTACGGCGCCCACCTGTTCCACACGTCGAACCCGGCCGTGTGGGAGTACGTCAACCGCTTCACGACGTTCACGAACTACGTCCATCGCGTGTACTCGACCCACAAGGGCCAGGTCTACGCGCTGCCGGTGAACCTGCACACCATCAACCAGTTCTTCCAGGCCGCGTACACGCCCGACGAGGCGCGCGCCCTGGTCAAGGAGCAGGCCGGCGAGTTCGACGTCAAGACCGCGGCGAACTTCGAGGAGAAGGGCATCGCCCTCGTGGGCCGCCCGCTGTTCGAGGCGTTCTTCGCCCACTACACGGCCAAGCAGTGGCAGACCTCGCCCGAGAAGCTGTCGGGCGACATCATCAGCCGCCTGCCCGTGCGCTACAACTACGACAACCGCTACTTCAACGACACGTGGGAGGGTCTGCCGACCGACGGCTACACCGCGTGGCTCGAGCGGATGGCCGACCACCCGAACATCGAGGTGAAGCTGAACGTCGACTTCTTCGACGAGTCGCAGCCCCTCAACAAGAAGGCGCTCGTCGGCCAGGTGCCGATCGTCTACACCGGCCCGGTCGACCGCTACTTCGACTACGCCGAGGGCGAGCTCGCGTGGCGCACGCTCGACTTCGAGGAGGAGGTCCTGAACGTCGGCGACTTCCAGGGCACCTCGGTCATGAATTACCCGGACGCGGACGTGCCGTACACGCGCATCCATGAGTTCAAGCACTTCCACCCGGAGCGCAAGGACGTCTACCCGGACGACAAGACCGTCATCATGCGCGAGTTCTCGCGCTTCGCGACGCGCGAGGACGAGCCGTACTACCCGGTCAACACCGCCGACGACCGCGCGGGCCTGCTGGCCTATCGCGAGCTCGCGAAGGGCGAGAAGGACGTGCACTTCGGCGGCCGCCTCGGCACGTACCAGTACCTCGACATGCACATGGCCATCGGGTCGGCGCTGTCGATGTGGAACAACACCCTGAACGCCTGACCCGAGCGCGGACCATCCCCGTGTCCAGCAGCCACGCCGTCGGCGCCCCCGGGACACCCCGGCGGTACCTGCACGCCCTCTGGCTGCTGTCGGCGCGCGACCTGAAGGTCCGTTATGCCACCAGCTGGCTCGGCTATCTGTGGTCGGTGCTGGATCCGCTCGTGATGAGCGCGATCTACTGGTTCGTGTTCACGATGGTGTTCCAGCGCACCGTCGGCGTCGAGCCGTACATCGTGTTCCTGATCACGGCGCTGCTGTCGTGGGTGTGGTTCAACGCGTCGGTCACCGACTTCACTCGTGCGTTCAACAAGGACGCCAAGCTCGTCCGGTCGACCGCGATACCGCGCTCGATCTGGGTGAACCGGGTCGTGCTCAGCAAGGGCTTCGAGTTCCTGTTCGCGCTGCCCGTGCTCGCGCTGTTCGCCGTGTTCTCGGGCGCCGAGGTCGGCTGGGGCATCCTGCTGTTCCCCCTGGGCGTCGTTCTGCAGGCGGTCCTGCTGGTGGGCCTCGGCCTGCTCGTCGCTCCGCTGTGCGTGCTGTTCACCGACCTGGAGCGCACGACCCGGCTCATCCTGCGCGTGCTGTTCTACGCGTCGCCGATCATCTACGCGATCCATGACCTGCCGGGGTCGCTGCCCGCCGTGATGGCGTTCAACCCGCTCGCGGGCATCTTCACCCTCTACCGGGTGGGCTTCTTCCCGGAACTGTGGGACCCCTTCGCGGTCGCGATGTCCGCCGTGATGTGCCTGCTGTTCCTCGGCGTCGGCATCCTCGCGTTCCGCCGCCTCGAGCGCCCGCTGCTGAAGGAGCTGTGATGACGTCGCAGGCATCCGCACCCGAGCACGCGATCGAGGTCGCCGGCCTGGGCGTGCGCTTCCGCCGCAACCGTCGCGGGCGCCGCAGCATCAAGGACATGTTCGCGGACGCGTCCCGCCGCAACCGGCCGGGGGAGTTCTGGGCCCTGCGGAACGTGTCGTTCACGGTGCGCCCGGGGGAGTCCATCGGCGTGGTCGGACGCAACGGCCAGGGCAAGTCGACGCTGCTGAAGCTCGTCGCGGGCGTGCTGCTGCCGGACGAGG
The DNA here is from genome assembly GCF_001426925.1 of Microbacterium sp. Root53. Lineage (GTDB taxonomy): Bacteria > Actinomycetota > Actinomycetes > Actinomycetales > Microbacteriaceae > Microbacterium. The sequence continues at coordinate 461,089 of NZ_LMFR01000012.1, read as the reverse complement.
GCGCGGTGACCGTGAACGGCGGCGTCGCGCCGCTGATCGAGATCACGGGCGGGTTCGTGGGCGACCTCACGGTGCGCGAGAACGTGCGCCTGACGGCGGGGTTGCACGGCATGGCGAAGGCCGAGATCGCCCGGCGCTACGACGACATCATCGCGTTCGCCGAGCTCGAGGACGCGCAGGAGACTCCGTACAAGCACCTCTCCAACGGCATGAAGGTGCGGCTCGCGTTCTCCGTCGTGTCGCAGCTGGACGAGCCGATCCTGCTGGTCGACGAGGTGCTCGCGGTGGGGGACAAGGCCTTCCGCGCGAAGTGCTATCGCCGGATCGACGAGCTGCTCGCCGAGGGTCGAACGCTGTTCTTCGTGAGCCACAACGAGAAGGACCTGCGCCGCTTCTGCACGCGCGGCCTCTACATCCGCGATCACTCGCTCGTCCTCGACGCCCCGATCGGCGAGGTCATCGACCAGTACAACGCGGACAACCCCGAGGCCTGATCGGCCAGGCCGTCGCGAGGCGAGCCGGTCTGTCGAGGTGCGCGTCGGACCTGTATGTTGTCTGGGAGCGTGTCTGGGCGTGCAATCCCGATGTGCGCCCCGTCCCGAACACGTCATCTCATCCTGGAGTCCACCGGACAATGAAGCTCTTCGGTGCGCCGCGGGCGAAGGCGCCCGCGAACCCGACCACCGGCCCCGTCGCCGTCAGCAAGCCGTTCTACCTCGTCTCCACCGCCGGTCATCCCAACTACGGCGACGAGCTGGTCACGCGCGCATGGCTGGAGTGCCTCGCCGAGCGCCACCCCGGCCGGCCCGTATGGCTCGACTGCCCGCACCCGGGCCGGGCGTCGCACCTGTTCGGCAATGTGCACCCCGCGTTGCGCACCACCAGCACCGTGTGGGAGCTGGCGATGGGCAGCGAATCGCATGATCCGGTCGCCGACGCCGACCGCATCGCCCGCATCGTGCGCGACCTCGGCTCTCCCCGGTTCGACGCCGGCGTGAAGGCGCTGCGCGGCGTCGCGTCGATCCATCTCGTCGGCGGCGGATACGTCAACTCGATGTGGCGCGACAACCTCGGGCTGGTGACCGCGATCGCGGCCGTGAAGGAGGCGTTCGGGATCCCGGCCTTCGCCACCGGCCTGGACGCGATGCCGCTCGAGGGCGACCTGCCCGCGTGGCTGCGCGACCGCCTCGCGGTCTTCGACTCGGTCGAGGCACGCGACGAGGCGACGGCCGACGCCCTCGGCGCCGAACTCGGGCTCGACGACGCCTTCCTGGCCCTGACGCTGAAGCGCGCGCTGTACGACCGGCGGCCCACCCCCGACCGGATGGTGCTGGTGCAGGGCGACCTGCGGCAGTGGGAGGACGAGGCGGTCGTCACGACCATCGACGGCTTCCTCGCGGGCATCTCCGAGGCGAGCGTGGGCTTCGCCGAATCGAACCCGCCGGACGACCAGCACTTCCGCGGCCTGTCCCGGCCCGACGCGCGCATCTACACGTTCGGCGGGATGTGGGCCGACGGGCTCCCGGCCCGCGCCGGGCAGCGCTGGCTGACCTCCCGCTTCCACATCCACCTGCTCGCGGCGGCGGCGGGCGCAGCTGGTCTCGTGGTCGCGGGGAAGCGCGGCTACTACGACGTCAAGCACCAGTCCCTGCTGGACCTCGGCACCGGATGGACCGTGGTCGAGGCGGGCGAGCCCGTCCGCGCCCAGGACGCCACGATCGACCCCGCGTTCCCGGAGAAGGCCAAGCAGCTCGCGGCCCGCAAGCGCGCGCAGGCGGATCGGCTGTACCCGGTCTGAGTCATATGACGGCGGCGCCCGGCCCGAAGGGGGCCGGACGCCGCAGGGCTCGGAAGCGAGGTCAGCGCGGAGTAAGCGCCCAGAGGCCGGTGGCGGTCACCCGGATCACCGAAGGGCCGGCGGAGAAGTTCAGGTCTCCTTCGAAGGCGCCCGTCGTGTCCACGAGGGTCGCCGTGCGCTCGGATCCCTCGCCGTTCCACTGCAGCACCCGGAACTCGGCGTCGCCCTCGTGCGTGGCGGCCAGGGTCTGGGCGTCGCCGGCGTAGAGGAACACGCTGTCCCAGCTGCCCGACTCCGGCAGCAGGGGAGCCGTTTCCATCGGCTGGATCTTGATGGTCTATTCGCCCTTCGCGGTGATGCGGATGCCGTCGCCGCGCGCGCAGGACCGCACCGTGATGAGCCCCGCGCTCACACCTTCGGGCAGCAGGAGATCCGTATCGCCCTCGCCGTACGTGTTGACCGGTTCGAACCTCCCGAACTCCGCACGTGCCCACGCGGCGTCGGGCGACAGCACCGGCGTGTCGTCGCGTCGCACGCCGAGCGTGTCGGTGCCGTCGCCGTTCCAATCGCCGACGAGCGTCTTGTCGGTGGTGCGGCCGTAGACGAGCACGCGATCGGCGTCACCGGGCGCGAACCGGTCGGTCACGAGTAGGTCGCGCCGCGCCGCACCGCCGGTGTGTCGAGGCCGTCGGCGTTCCAGTCGCCGACATACACCAGGTCGGTCGCACGGCCGTAGGCGACCTCGCGCGACGCCGCGCCTCCCTGCAGTCCGTCTGCGAAGTAGAAGCGATTCCCGCGGCGGACCGCCAGGGTGTCGATGCCGTCGGCGTTCCAGTCGCCGACGAGCACCTGGTCGTCGGGGCGGCCGTACCGGATCACGACCTCGGCGGTGCCGCCGAAGCCATTGGTGAAGAAGTAGTCTCGGCCGCGCCGCACCGCGGGCGTGTCGATGCCATCCCCGTCCCAGTCGCCGAAGAGCGTCACATCCGTCGCGCGACCGTACGAGAACCCGCCGTCCGGCGGCTCGCCTCCTGCGATCGTCACGAGGTAGTAGTTGCCGTCGCGGACGGCCAGGTCGTCGTACCCGTCGTCGTTCCAGTCGCCCACATAGGCCTGGTTCGTCCGCTCGCCGAAGGTGACGACGCGGTTGGCCTGTCCGGTCCAGGAATCGTTGAGGTAGTGCGTGCTGCCGACGCCGCCCACTTCACCGCCTTTGGCATGCGCGGGAGGGGCGGACAGGCAGAGGAGCACGGTGGCGAGCGCCGCGAGACCGGCGGCAGGGGCAAGGCGGGACATGACGACTCCGTCACGGGGAAGGGGCCGGAACTCCCCGAAACCGCATGAGGAGTGCTGATGCGAGTCACGCTCGCGCGTGGACATATCGCTATCCGATCAGCTACCGCACGGCGTGTCGCGCCTCAGGTCACGGGATCGACAGCGCCCAGGGATCGCGCGTGACCACCGTGACCACCGACGGTCCCGCGAACAGGGTGGACGCGCTCGTCGCGGGATGCAGCACGTTCGCGACCGAGGCATGCCGATCGCCCGCGTGCTGGTCGATCGTGAACCACGTGTCCTCTCCGTGCACGACCATGACCGTGGAAGCCGGGCCGTCGTAGAGGAAGACCCCGGGCGCTCCTCCGCTCGGCTGCAGCGGGGCTGCGGCACTGACCGGCTGGATCCGGATCGTCCACGATCCGCGCGCGTTGATCTCGATGCGCGGGCCGGCCGGCTGCTGCGGGTCGAGCCCGAATGCCGCGGTGCCTGTGAAGTTGTCGTCCCCGAGGAACAGGGCCTGGTGCGTGACGGCCATCCTGGCGCTGAAGTACCCTGAGCCGGAGTGGGTCGCGTCCACGATGCCCGCGCGCGCTCCGGCGGGCAGCGGGATGACGGCGTCGCCGGAGCCCGTGTGGGTCGTGACGGTGAACGTCCCGTACTCCGCAGCCGCCCACCTCGCGGCCCGCGCGGTGCCCAGCGGATTGGGGTCCCTCCGCACGCCGAGGGTGTCGCGGCCGTCGCCGTTCCAGTCGCCGACCAGCGTCTTGTCCGCCGGGCGACCGTAGGTGAGCACTCGGTCCGCCTCGCCGGGGGCGAATCGGTCGGTGACGTAGTAGGTCGAGCCGCGGCGGACCGCGGGGGTGTCGTCACCGTCGCCGTCCCAGTCGCCCATGTACACCCGGTCGTCAGCGCGACCGTAGGCGACTTCACGCGACGCCTGGCCGCCCTGCAGCTCGTCGTCGAAGTAGAAGCGGTTTCCCCGGCGCACCGCGAGGGTGTCGTCGCCGTCCCCGTCCCAGTCGCCGACGAAGACCTGGTCCGTGACCCGCCCGAAGCGGACCAAGAAGAGCGGACGCGGCGATCATGGCGGCGACTGCCGTGGTGCCGAGGCGCCATGCGCGACGGGGAGAGGTACGGGACATGATCGCTCCGGTGGGGTCATGGGGCCCTGGACCGGGCGCCGTCGCTCCGAACGATATCGCCTGGTCGCGCGTGTGAGGCGTCAGCGCCGCGCCGCGTCCCGCGTCAGGGGAGGGGGCGGATGACGGTGGGCATGTTCGCGCTCGCCGGGTAGGTCGTGTTCTCGGCGCGGACGATGCCGCCCACGTGCACCGACTCCATGACCATGCCGTTGCCGAGGTAGAGCTGCACGTGGCGGACGCTGTGGCGGTCGCGCGGGTCGTGGGCCTGGAAGATCAGGTCGCCCCGCTGGCGCTGGCTGTAGGGGACGTGCATGAACTTGCCGCTGTTGTAGAGCTCTCGGGGAGTCGTGTTGCCGGGCAGCGTGTGCGTGACGGTGTTGCTCGGGTGGATGTTGATGCCCACCGAGTACAGCGCCTGCATCACGACCCCGATGCAGTCCGCGCCGACGTTCGGATGATTCGCGCCGCCCCACACGTACCGCGACCCCTGGTAGGTCAGCGCGGTCGCGATCATCGCCTCGATCAGCTGCCCGCGCGACATGTCGGTGCGGGCGCGGAGCGGTGCCCGGTACCCGTCCAGGTCCCACCAGGACGAGGAGCTGTATCCCATGGAGACCCAGGTCGCATGGTCGACGACCCCGGTCTGGGGCAGTCCGCGGCTCGCCTGCCACTCGCGGACCTTCGACATCATCGTGGCGTCGACCCACTGCGTCGGGCGGGCCAGGCCGAAGCGATCGGCGATCACCTTCACCTTCGCGCCCTCGCGGCCCGAGTCGAGGTTGAAGCCCATCCCGGCCGGGGCGGGCACCCCGGTGAACGAGATCTTCGCGTAGGTCCCGGGCGTCTGGTAGACGGGGATGTCGCGCCGCACGCCCAGCGTGTCGCGTCGATCCCCGTTCCAGTCGCCCACGACCGTGCTGTCGGTGGCGCGGCCGTAGGTGAGCACGCGCTCGGCCTCGCCCGGCTCGAAGCGGTTCGTGATGTAGTACGTCGCGCCGCGGCGCACGGCCGGCGTGTCCGTGCCGGTGCCGTCCCAGTCCCCGACGTACACGAGGTCGTCCGCCCGGCCATAGGCGACGACCCGCGAGGCCTCGCCGCCCTGCAGGGCGTCGGCGAAGTAGAACCGGTGCTCGCGGCGCACCGCCAGCGTGTCCTTCCCGTCGGCGTTCCAGTCGCCCACGAGCACCTCGTCGCCGGCGCGCCCGTATGCCAGCACGGTCTCGGCCTCGCCGCCCTGGAGCCGGTTCGTGAAGTAGTACATGTGCCCGCGGCGGACCGCGAGCGTGTCGACTCCGTCGCCGTCCCAGTCGCCGACCAGGGTCTCGTCGTCCGCGCGACCATAGCGGAAGCGCGTGCTCGCCGTGCGGTTGTCGTTCGACAGGATGTACTCGTTGCCGCGCCGCACCGCGAGGCTGTCGGAGCCGTCCCGGTTCCAGTCGCCGACGTAGGCGCGGTCGTACCGCAGGCCGAACTGATGCACCCGGTTCGCCTCGCCGCTCCAGGCGTCGTTCAGGTAGAAGTGGGTGCCGCTGCCGCCGATCTCGCCGCCCTGGGCGTACGCGGGCGTCGGCGCGTTCACCGAGATCAGCGACGCGGCCAGGAGCACCAGCGCCGACAGGGCGGAAGCGCATCGGAGACGTCGTCGGATCCTCGCTGCGTCATCGGCCACGACGTCCAGTGTGCCCCGGGATCCGCGATCCCGCGAGGGCATGCCATGGGTGCTCCTGCCCCCGGCCGGGGTGATGGGGCGACGGCGCGGGGGCGGTCAGTGCTTGACGACGCGCTTGTAGATGTGACGCGACAGGCGGTGGCTGGGGCGCTCCACGCCCAGGAAGAACAGCTGCGCGGCGACCAGCGAGGCCGCGATCGCAACGGGGAGCACGATGGACGACTCGCTCGGCCCCACCAGGTCGGCCGTCGCGACCACGACGGTCTCGTGCACCAGATAGAGGCTGAACGAGACCGTGCCGAGCCACTGCACGGGGCGCGAGCACAGCACCCGCGCGTGCGGGAACCCGAACGCGCATGCCGCGACCACGATCAGCGCGCCGGTCGCCTGGAGCGCGATGGAGCCGTCGTGCACCCGCTCAGGCACCCAGGGCGGCATCATCCAGACGGACGACGCCAGCAGCACGGCTGCCGTCAGGGCGATCGCCCACGTCCGCCCCGGGAGGTGTCCGAGCCGCGCGTGCAGCGCGCCCCGGTGCACCGCGAGCACGACCCCGATCAGGAACATGGGGAGGTACATGAGCGCGTCGACCTGCCAGGCGCCGCCGGTGGCGATCAGCACGAGGCAGCCGACCACGACGGCCTGGCCGTTGGCGTGCAGGCCGACCCAGACGAACAGGCCGAGCAGCAGCGAGAACAGGATCTCCCAGCGGATCGTCCACAGGGGGCTGAGGATCTCGTTGCCGGCGGAGATCTGCATGATGCTGTTGAGCACGTCCTGGAACGACACCGGATCGGCGCGGCGGCGCAGCCACTCGGTCTGGTCGTTCCGCCCGCGCGGCGTGAGGAAGATGGCCGCGATCGCGACCGCGAGCGCGCCCCACACCGGCAGGTACAGCCGCGCGAGGCGCTGCGGGAAGTACGCATCCCAGCGGAACGCGATCCCCGCCTTCAGAACCGGCAGCGTCAGCACGAATCCGCTCAGGATGAAGAAGATCATGACCGCGAACTTGCCGTCCCACAGCACGTGGACGGGCGTGTGCGCGATCCACCATGCGGGGTTGCCGACGTTCCACGTCTCCTCGGACGTGGAGTCGAAGTACGCGGCCGCGAACAGCGGGACCGTGAGGAGGGTGTGGTGCACCATCACCAGCAGCGCCGCGAGCCCGCGCAGCCCGTCCAGCGCCGGCAGGCGCGTGGGCACCGGGATAACCGGGCGCTCGGGGGGAGTGGGCGAGGCGGAGGTCATGCGGTCGCGGGGGAGCGTCATCCCTCGATCAGCGCGGGCATCGGGCGCCACGACTCGTCGCGCGCGATCGCGCGCGCGTCGCGCACGCCGCGCCACAGATTCGTCCAGCCCTGCCTGGTGATCTTCCGCTCGACGAACACGAGCCGCAGGATCTCCTTGGCGAAGGTCGCCGCCGTGCCGATCGCGAAGAGAACGGGGCGGTACGCGCCGTGGGCCGCGTAGTAGTGCTTCATGATGCCGCGGTTGCGCAGGATGTAGTAGCGGTACATGTCGCTCGAGGCATTGAAGTGCCGGATGCCCATGTCCCACTGCTTGATCTCGCGCGTGCGCCGGAGCACGAACTCGTTGACGATCGCCGAGCGCGTCACGCGCGAGGCGAGCCAGCCGTAGATCGTGTCGTCCCAGTAGATGAAGAAGCGGGGGTCGGGCAGGCCGATCCGCGCGACGACGTCGCGGTGGATGAACATGCCCTCGAAGCAGCCCGAGTTCATCTCCCGGTAGCCCGAGGCATCGAAGCCCGCGGGCGCGAACGGGATCGGGATGCCGAGGGCGACCGAGACGCGGTACTGCCAGTAGAACTCGCTGCCGTCGTAGTCGTACCGGCGGCCCTGGATGCTGCGGAACCGCGGCGTCCAGACGCCCATGCGGGCGAGGCCGTCGGGGAGGACCTCGACGTCGTCGTCCATGAGCCAGATCCACTCGGATCCCAGCTCGTACGCCACGCGCATGCCCTCGCTGAAGCCACCCGAGCCACCGGTGTTCTCATCGAGGCGGCGGTACACGACCTCGGAGCCCACGGCCTCGCGCATCGACTCGACGACCGCTCCCGTGTCGTCCGACGACGCGTTGTCGACCACCACGACGTGGCCCGGCTTCGGGTCCATCCGCCCGATCGACTCGAGCAGCGCCTTCAGCAGCGTCGACCGGTTGTAGGTGACGACGACGATCGTCGCCGACGCCGGATCGAACGACGCCGGCGGCGCGGCATCCGGAGCCGGGGCGAGCGGCTCGCTCACTTGCCCGCCCCGACCTCGTTCGCGGGGGCGCCGGCGAAGATCCCGTCCCAGGTCTGGGGCGAGGTGAGCGACTTCAGCTGGCGGCGGTACTGGCGCGTCAGCTTCGGCCAGTGCCACCAGAGCTGTGCGTGCAGGCGGATCGACTCGAGCAGCATCGAGCGGAACTTCTCGCGGTCGCGCGTGTAGATCTGCTTGCCGCCGCCGTCGGCCGAGCTCACGAGGGCGCTGTCGTAGTAGGGGATGCGCCACCAGTTCGCGTCGCCCTTCGCGAACTCGACCTCGGGCATCCGCACGTTCTTGGTCTGCGGCTTGTGGAACCAGTGCGCGGCGAGGTGCACGAGCGTGAAGACGCGCAGCGCGGCGCCGGTCGGCGCCGAGTGCAGCGCGAAGCGGCGCACGCGGCGGTAGATCGGGCGGCCCTTGCGCGAGCGGAGCACGCGGTCGGTCTCCTTGTGCACGACGGTCTCGGGGAAGTCCTGCGCGGTCTTCCGCGCCGCGGGCATGGCCGTCGCGATGTTGCCGATCATGTGCTGCGGGCCCGACAGCACGTCCCGCAGCGCCTGCAGGCGCAGCGCCGTCGGGTAGTACTGCATCATCAGCAGGTGCTTCAGGTCGGTGTTGCGGCTGTGCGCCAGGAACGAGCCGCCGCGCGGCTTCTTGGAGTGCAGCAGCGCCGCCACCGTGCGGTTGCGGGCGTGGAAGTACGCCTGCCAGTCGATGGCGTCGTCCTTTCCGACCCACGACACGTGCCACAGCGCGATGCCGGGCATCGAGACGGTGGGGAACCCGGAGCGGCCGGCGCGGAGGCAGAACTCCGCGTCGTCCCACTTGATGAATGCGGGCAGCGACAGCCCGACCTTGCGGATGGCGGCGGTCGGGATGAGGCACATCCACCAGCCGTTGTAGTCGGCGTCCATGCGCATGTGCAGCTGCTTGGTCTGCCGCAGGTTGGTCACGCCGAAGTCGTGCGGCATGAGCTCACCCGCGAACAGGTTGCGCCACAGGAACTGGTCCTCGTCGACGACCTCGGCCCACGCGTGCAGCTTGGGGCGGTCGAGCAGGTCGAACATGTGGCCGCCGACGAGCGTCGGCTTGGTGGTGTAGCGGCCGAACACGATCGAGCGGCGCAGCGACTCGGGCTCGATGCGGACGTCGTCGTCGAGCAGCTGAACGAAGTCGCTGTCGGGGCGCTTCAGCGTCTCGAACATGGCGCGCGCGAAGCCGCCGGAGCCGCCCAGGTTGGGCTGCGTGATGACCTCGAGCTGCTCGCCCAGCGCGTCGGCCACCTCGGGGAAGTCGGGCTGCGCGTCCACCCGCTGGGTGCCCTGGTCGACGAGGAAGACGCGGTCGACGAGCTCGAGCACCTCGGGGCTCTCCGTGAGCGCGCGCAGGGTCTCGACGCAGTAGTCGGGCTTGTTGAAGGTCGTGATGCCGAGCGAGGCCTTGCCGGTGCGCACCGGGTCCTGCTCGGTGGTCCACTCGGCGCCCTCGAAGATCGCGTCCTCGGAGTCCGTGGCGATGTCGAACCAGATCCAGCCGCCGTCGCTGAACTGCGTCAGCGAGATGTCGAAGCTGGTCGCGGACGATCCGGTGACGTCGCGGGTCTCGAGGCGCTGGCGGATGCCGGCGCCGTTCGAGCGGAACACCAGGATGGTCGCGTCGCCCGTCGTGCGCACGGTCAGGCGGACGTCGCGGATCGGCGTCCAGTGCTGCCAGTAGGCGGCGGGGAAGGCGTTGAAGTACGCGCCGAACGAGACGCGCCGGCCGGCGACGACGCGCGCGCGGTTGCGGCCGAGGACGTTGCTCAGTCGCGCGTTGTCCGACACCCGCAGCGGCGTGGTCTCGTCCTCGATCTTGACCACCGACCAGGAGTCGGGGTCGGCGTAGAGCGGCAGCAGATCGGGGTCGCGGTCGAGAGGGAAGACCACGTTCTGGAGGACGTGTACCAAGGGCGGGCTCCGAACGGTTTCAGCGGGGCCGCCCGCGCGGAAGGGTGGGCGCGGGCGGCTGTGGACCGCAGACGAGCCTACCGTGACGATCCCAGCGGATCCTGTGACCCCGCCCCGCCGGCCACGTCGCGGATGCGCTCGCGCCACGACCGTGACTGCCCCGCGCGCACGGCGCACACAACGAGCATCATCCATCCGAGCCCCGAGAGGGTGAAGCTCTCGAACATCGAGTCGACAAGCAGGGCGATGAGCATCAGCGGCGTCCAGGCGTGCACGACCGAGCGGCGCTCGCTCGCGACGAGCCACGAGCGCACCGTCGCGACGAGGCCGAACGCGACGAACAGCAGCAGCCCCGCCCATCCGGCCTGGACGAGGACGTCGAAGTACGCGTTGAGCGCCGAGGCGTGGTGGTCGTCGAGCGTGAAGTTGATGACGTTGAGCGGATACGGCTCGCCGGCGCCGCTGCCGTCGTGCCACCGGCCGTGCCAGCCCCATCCCTGAACGGGGCGGTGACGGACCCAGTCGAGGATCTCGTTCCAGAGGTCGGCGCGCGTCGAGAAGTCGGACGCGGCATCCAGCAGCCGGACGATGCGGTGGCGCAGCAGGTAGCACGCGCCGAGCCCGACCGCCACGACGGCCGCGATCGTCCACTGGGTCGCGCGGCGGCGGTGCGGCTCCTCGCGGCGGACGATGCCGAGCGCCACTGTCGCGACGCCCACCGCGACCGCGAGGACGAGCACCGTCGGCGAGGCCGACAGCACGGCGAGCATGCCGGCGAGGGTGAGGGAGAAGATCGCCAGCCCCCGCGAGATCGACTGGGTGAGCCATTCGATCGCGAACGTGATCAGCGCCATGACCGCGACGAAGCCCAGCATGTTGCGGGTGCCGAACACGCCCTGCACCGGCCCGCCGAGCGCGATGTCCCCCTGGACGCCCAGGAACGGGAACGGGATGTCGAGCAGGATCCCCGACAGGATCTCGACCGCGAGCGACAGCGCCAGCATCGCGCGCAGGACGTCGCCCAGCGCGCGGACAGTCTGAAGGGTGTCGCGCACGTGCGCGATCACGATCGCGAGCACGCCCCAGCCCAGAAGTCCGAGCCAGCCGGTGAGGGTGCCGGCCTCGTCGAACGACCAGACCAGGCTCGCGAGCGTCCAGCCGAGGAAGGCGAGCAGCGTGGTCGGGGCGAGGTGGATCGGCGCGATCTCGTCGCGCCGGGCGATCAGGATGGCCGCTCCCAGCGCGCCGAGCGCGGCCACGATGGTGACGAGCGTGACCTCGCCGGCCGTGCGCTCGATCAGGAGGGAAGCGAAGCCCGTCGCCAGCGCCGCGAGGGTGTAGGCGCGTGCCAGCTCGGCCGATTGCAGCAGCCGCAGCACAGTCCCCGGCGCCGGGTCGCCGGCCGGGCTCATCGCGCCGGCGTCCCCACCGGCGCCTCGTCGGCGCCGACGCCCACGATCGGCGCGAGCTTGAGCTTGAACGACAGCAGGACGGCCAGGGTCCAGCCCCATAGCATGATCGGGCCGGACTCGGTCAGGCCCTGCACCAGCAGCATCGCGACGAGGAGCGGCGCGAGCATCGAGACGGGGGAGTAGGGGCGCTGCGCGTCCAGGTCCCAGCGCGGGCGGTCGACGGCGAAGAACCACGCGCGCCACGTGAGCGCCGCGTACACGCCGAACATCAGGATCACGCCGACCGCGCCCAGCTGGAAGAAGACGTCGAGCCACATGTTGTGCGCGTGGAACACCGACAGCCCGTGGTCCACGATCCAGCCGTCGAACGCGGGATCCCACGGCACCCAGGGGCTCGAGAATCCGTTGCCGACGATCGGATGATCCGCCGCGCGCTGCCAGACGGTGGTCCAGATCTCGTCGCGGCCGGTGAGCGAGCCGTCGCGACCGAGCATGCCGAGCATCCGGTCCCACAGCTGGAAGACCAGGACGGCGCCCACGGCGCCCACTCCGGCGAACAGCAGGTAGCGGCGGCTGCGCTCGCCCGCCGTCCGGGCGCGGCGCATCACCAGCACGGCGAGCAGCACGACGAACGCCCCGCCGAACGCGCCCAGCGCCGTCGCCGAGCCGGAGCGGACGAAGAGCACCGCCGCGATCGCGATCCACACCGTCTGCATCGCCGCGTGCGGCGGGTGCGTCGCCATCCGGATCGCGAACACCGCGAACGCGACGACGCACAGGATGCCGAGGTAGTTGGCGTTCCCGACGATGCCCTGGATGCGTTCGCCGATCAGCGCGTCGAACAGGTTGCCGCGCACCCAGTACCAGTGCGGGTCGAAGCCCTCGGGCGGGGACACGAAGTTCGGCAGGAGCGGCTCGCGGCGGATGAGGGCCACCCACAGCTCGATCGCGATCGACAGGCCCATGACCCACTTGAGCGCGGCGTCGAGCGCGCGCAGGATCTCGTGCCACGTCAGCTGATGCGCGATGAACAGGCCCTGCAGCGTGCCGGCGGCCAGCAGCGTCCAGGTGAGCAGGGTTGCGCCCGGCCATCCGGACCACAGGACCGACACGAGCGCCCACGCCACGTAGGCGAGGCTGAGCCACGGCAGGCGGCGCCAGCGGATCCCGTGCCGCCGCAGCAGCGGCACCCAGATGGCCAGGGTCACGACCGTGGTCAGCGCCAGGACGACCGCCGCGCCGCCCTGCCCCAGCAGGTTCCACCACGCGGTGTGCGCGAAGCCGGAGAAGATCACGAACGCGGCATACGCGCGCAGGAAGAGATGCGCCGTGCCCTCACGCTCCGGAGCGGCCGGAGGGGTGTCTACCGTGTACCGCGAGATCTGGGCCATTGTGCCTCCAGGCTACAGCGCCGCCGAGGCATACCCTGGGTGCGTGCTCGTTCCCCTGACCAACGTCCCGCGCGACTACGCGTGGGGCTCCCGTTCGCTCATCGCCGCACTCCAGGGCCGCCCGCCCGCGGAGCACCCCGAGGCCGAGATCTGGTACGGGGACCACCCCTCCGACCCCTCCGACGTGCAGGACGGCTCCGGCCGCACGCTGGACCAGTGGATCGCCCAGGAGGGCGCCGGCGTGGGTCTAGCCGGGCGCCTGCCGTACCTGCTGAAGCTGCTGGCCGCCAACTCGGTGCTGTCGATCCAGGTGCATCCGTCGAAGGCCCAGGCTGAGGAGGCGTTCGCGCGCGAGGCCGCCCTGCCCGCCGACGCCGTGCGCAACTACGCCGACGACAACCACAAGCCCGAGATGATCGTCGCCCTGTCCGAGCGGTTCGAGGCGCTGTGCGGGCTGCGGGAGCTGGAGGCGTCGCGCCGCCTGCTCGACGCCCTCGGCGCTGCGGCCGCGCCGCTGCGCGAGCGCCTTACCGACCCCGAGGGCCTGGCCGACGCGATCGGCTGGCTGCTGTCGGGCGACGCGCACGAGACGGTCGACGCGATCATCGCAGGCCTCGCCGACGCCCAGTCCACGGAGTTCGCCGCCGAGCTGGCGAACGCCCGCAAGCTCGCCGTCTGGTACCCCGGCGACCCCGGCGTCGTCGTGGCGCTGCTGATGAACTTCGTGGTGCTGCACCGCGGCGAGAGCGTCTTCCTGCGCGCCGGGATGCTGCACGCCTACGTGTCGGGGCTCGGCGTGGAGCTGATGGCGGCGAGCGACAACGTGCTCCGGGGCGGGCTCACACCTAAGCGCATCGACGTCGACGAGCTCCTGCGCATCCTCGACCCCACGCCCGGTCCGGTACCCGTCGTGCTCCCGGTGGCAGCGGACAACGGCAACCGCGGCGTCGAGGCGTTCCCGGCCGACGTCGCCGATTTCCAGCTGCTGCGCGCGCGCGTCGCGGAGGGCTCCGACGCGGTCATCCGCCCCATCGGGCCGCTGATCGTGCTGGCGACCACCGGCGCCGTCTCGGTCGCGGGCGCCCGGGGCGCGCTCGACCTGGAGCCCGGCCGCGCCGCGTTCGTGACGCCCGACGAGACCGAGATCCGGATCTCGGGCGAGGGCGAGGCCTTCCTCGCCCAGCCGGGCCGCGCCGACTGAGCGGAGCGAGCGCCCGGGCGCGCCGCGCGATACGCCCGAGCGCGACACGCCGGAGCTGGTCAATGAAGGTTCATGCCGCGGTTGAGGCTTTACGATCTGCGACTTGATCTTTGGGAATCACACGGGTGTAATTACTTCCACGACATCCGCCCATGGGGGGCCAGAGGGAGTGGGAGAGCGAAATGACCGGATCGCAGTACCGTTCCGGCGTACCGGACAACTGGTTCGTCGACCCCGTCAACCTGGGTGTCCCGGGCGTCCGCCCGCCTCAGGGCGACGAGGACACCGCACTCGCCTGGCAGAGCGACGCGCTGTGCGCCCAGACCGATCCCGAGGCGTTCTTCCCTGAGAAGGGCGGATCCACGCGCGACGCCAAGCGCATCTGCACCTCGTGCGACGTGCGCAGCCAGTGCCTCGAGTACGCGCTGCAGAACGACGAGCGCTTCGGCATCTGGGGTGGCCTCAGCGAGCGCGAGCGTCGCAAGCTCAAGCGCGCCGCAGGCTAGTTCTTCTTCTTCAGAAGCGTCTCGCACGCTGCGGGGCCGCAAGCGGCACCCTTGCGAGCGAGGAACGTCGCTGACGCTCCGTTCGGCAGCGCTTCGCGCTGCGGGGTCGCTTCGCTCCACGCTCGCTGGGCCCCCGGCGCCGAGGCTCCGTCCGTCGCGAATGCGACGGATGGAGAAGCGCACGGGGACGCTCGCACGCCCGCAGACGACGGGGGCTTCTGCCGGTCGTTGAGCGGAGCGAAGCGGAGTCGAAACGGCGCCGATCCTTCCCGGCCGGCCGGGAATGTGCGTGTCTCCGGCGCGTGCCGACGGATCGGGGAGCGGGCCCGCCTAGGCTGTCCGCGACATGCCCCCCGCCGTCCACGCCATCCTCGTCGCCCGCTCCACGCCGCACGCCGCGGCCCAGCTCGAGCGCACCCTGGAGGCGCTCCGCGCCCAGGAGCGCCCCGTCGACGCACTCACGGTCGTGGTGTGCGGCCCCGCCGGGCCGCTGCGCGCCGTGATCGACGCCTCGGGCGCCGAGGGCGCGATCGAGGCCCCCGCCGGCATCTCGTTCGCCGCGGCCGTCCGCCTCGCGGCGGGGCGCGTTCCCGCCGACCGCGCCGTCTGGCTGCTCGCCCACGACACGAGCCCCGAGCCCGGAGCGCTCGCGGCGCTCGCGGCCGCCCTCGAGCGGGCTCCCTCGGTCGCGATCGCCGCTCCGAAGGTCGTGGACGCGGCCGACCCCTCGGTCATCCTGTCCCTCGGCGTGAGCATGACGCGCTTCGGGCGCACGGTGCCGCTCGCGAACGGCGAGTTCGACCAGGGCCAGCACGACGGCGACGACGACGTGCTGGGGGCCGATGTGCGCGGCCTCCTGCTCCGCAGCGACGCGCGGGCGCACCTCCTGCCTGACCCCGCGCTCGCTGGCGCCGACGAGGGCCTCGACATGGGCGTGCGCGCGCGGCTCGCCGGCCGGCGCGTCGCCCTCGCGCCGGGCGCCAGGCTCCATGCGCCGGAGGCCGGCGCCGCGGGCCTCCCCGGCCGGCCGATGGCGCGCGCCTACGCCGTGCGAACGGCGCAGCTGCACCGCCGCCTCGCCTACGCCCCGGCGTGGGCCGTCCCGCTGCACTGGCTCTCCCTGCTGCCCCTCGCGCTGTGGCGCACCCTCGTGCACCTCGTGGCCAAGACGCCCGCGCGCGTGCCCGCCGAGTGGGCCGCCGCCCTCACGGTCATGGCCCGGATCCCCGCGGTCGCGCGCTCGCGCGGCGAGATCCGCGCGATCAAGTCCGTGCCGTGGTCGCAGATCGCCGCGCTGCGCGCGACCCACGGGCAGCTGCGCGAGCGCTACGACCCGGGCGGCGGGGAGCCGGTCGTCCGTCGCGAGCTCAGGTTCTTCTCGGGCGGCGGCGCGTGGGCGGTGCTCGCGGCCCTCGTGGTGGCCGTGGCGGCGTTCCTGCCGCTGCTGGCCTGGCCCGTCCTCGGCGGGGGCGCGTTGCTGCCGCTGCGCGACACGGTCGCGGGCCTCTGGGACGACGCCGGATACGGGCTGCGCTCGCTCGGGATCGACGCGCCGTCCGCGGCCGACCCGTTCGCCACGCTGATCGCCGTCCTCGGATCGCTGTCGCCCGCGCGGCCGTCGTTCGCCATCGTGCTCGTGTGGGTGCTGGCGCTCCCGCTCGCGGTGCTGGGCGGCTGGTTCGCCGCGACGCGCGTCACCGAGCGGTCGGGCGTGCGGGTGGCGGTCGGCGTGCTCTGGGCGCTCGCGCCCACCTTCCTCACCGCGCTCGTCGAGGGTCGCCCGGCCGCCGTGCTGGTGCACATCCTGCTGCCGTGGCTGTTCTTCGCCGGGTCGGTGGCCCATCGCTCGTGGGGCGCGTCCGGCGCCGGATCCATCCTGCTCGTCGCCGTCCTGGCGTGCGCGCCGTCGCTCGCGCCCGCGCTCGCGGTGCTCTGGGCGCTGGCGCTGCTCCTGGCGATCGGGTTCCGCGCGCGACGCGGCGTCGCGCGCGTGCTGTGGCTCGTGATCCCGAGCATCCTGTTCTTCGCACCGCTCGTGCAGGCGCAGCTGTCCCGTGGCACCCCGTGGGCGCTGCTCGCCGATCCCGGCCGACCGTGGGCCGGCGGCGAGGCGGCGTCGCCGCTGCGGCTCGCGACGGGCTTCCCCACAGCGGATCCGGGCGGCTGGGGCGCGCTGCTCGCTTGGCTCGGCGCGGGCGAAGCGACGCCCGGCGCCTGGGTGCCGCTGCTGCTCCTGCCGCTCGCGGCGCTCGCGCTCGCCGCGCCGCTCACCCCGCGCTGGCGCGCGGGCGTCGGCGCCGTCGTGATCGCCACGGCGGGCCTCGTCGCCGCGCAGCTCGTGGCAGGCGTCCAGGTGGCCACCTCCGCCTCCGCACCCGTGCCGGTGTGGCCGGGCAGCGCGCTCAGCCTCGCGTGGCTCGGAGCGATCGCGGCCGCCGCGGTGACCCTGGACGCGGGCATCCTCCGCCGGGGCGCGGCCTCCGCCGCCGCCGTGCTGACCGTGGTGTGCGTCGCGGTCGTCGCCATGCCCGCGCTCACGGCGGTGGCCCGCGGCGACGCCCGCCTGACGAACGGTCCCGCCTCGACGCTGCCCGCCTACGTCACGGCCCGAGCCGCCGACGAGGAGGACCTCGGCACGTTCGTGCTGTCCGCGCAGGCGGACGGCGGCGTCGCGGCGCGCGTCGTCTGGGGTGCCAGCGAGACACTGGGCGGACAGTCCACGCTGCAGAGCACGGATCCGGACGTCGACGAGGCGGACGAGCGGCTGGCCGAGGTCGCGACCGATCTGGTGTCGGCCAGCGCGGGCGACGTGCCCGAGCGGCTGAGCGAGGCGGGCGTCCGGTTCGTGCTGCTGGAGGCCGGCGCCGGACCCGAGACCGACGCGTCGCGCACGCGGCGTCTCGAGGCCATCACGGCGATCGATCAGCGCGCGGGATTCGTGCGCGTGGGCGAGACCGCGAAGGGCGTGCTGTGGCGTCTCGAGGCCGACCCGCAGCCGCGTCCCGCGCTGGATGACCGGGAGCGCGCGACCGCGCGCCTCGCGGCCACGACGCAGCTCGCCGCGATGCTCGTGGCGCTGCTGCTCGCCGTGCCGACGTTCGCGTCCCGCCGGGAGGCCCGGCGTACGCCGCGGGTCGTCGGCCGCGGCTACGAGGAGGCGAAGCTGTGAAGAGGATCACCGTCGCCCAGCGCATCGCCGCGGCGCGCGTCGTGGTCGGGGCGGCCGTCGCCGTCGGGTCCGTGATCGCGGTGACCGCGGCCGCGGCCCTGCCCTGGCCGGACGTGGCCACCGAGCCGCGCGCGCTGGAGGTCGCCCCCCGGCCCGCCGAGACGGTTCTGGCCTGCGACGGACCCGTGCTCGCGCTCGGACGCGTGCCGGAGGACGCAGCCGCGCTCTCGGTCGCCGCGCCCGCCGACGTCACGGCAGGCGATGACGCAGGCGGGCAGCCGCCGTCCGACGCGCTCGGCCAGCCCGGCGTCGCGGGCGAGGCGGGAGCCCTTCGGCTGGTGCAGGCGCCGACCGGACGCGAGCCCGTGTCCGTCGCCGCCGCCACCTCCGCCACGCTGGGCGACGAGGACCTGGCCGGCTTCACGGCCTCCGCGTGCCGCCCCGCCCAGATGGAGTCGTGGATCGTGGGAGGCGACACCGAGACGGGAACGACCGGCATCCTGCTGATCGCGAACCCCGGCGACGTCAACGCCACCGTGCAGGTCACGTCGTACGGCGTCATGGGGCCGGTCACGCCTCCCGGCGCCGACGCGATCCCCGTGCCCGCCCGCACCCAGCTCGCCCTGCCCGTGGCCGGGTTCGCGGGGGACGAGCAGAGCCCGGTCCTGCGGATCACCGCGACCGGCGCGCCCGTGCGGGCCAGCCTGCAGTCGAGCCTGGTGCGCACGCTCGATCCGGGCGGCGTCGACAGCCAGCCGTCGGTCCGGCCCGCTCTCGTCCAGGTGATCCCCGGGCTCACCGTGACGGGCGACGTGGCCGAGACCGAGGGTGCGTCGACCATCGTCCGGCTGCTGTCGGAGGGCGACACCCCGGCGACGATCACGGTCCGCGACCAAGACGGCGAGCAGGCCATCGAACCGCAGCACGTGGACCTGGCGGCCGGAGCTCCCGTGGAGGTCGAGCTGGACGGGCTCGACGAGGGCGACTACACCGTGACGGTGGCCGCCGACGCCCCCGCCGTGGCCGCCGTGTGGCAGACCACGGGATTCGGCGCCGGCGCGGACTTCGCCTGGCACACGCCGTCGCCCGCGATCACGGAGAGCACGCTCGTCGCCGTCCCGCGGGGCGACGACGCGGCGCTGCACCTGGCCAACCCGTCGGACGAGGACGTCACGGTGTCGGTCGCCGGCGTGGGGGACGAGCCGAAGGAGTTCGACGTCCCCGCCGGGGGAGCGGCGAAGATCGGCGTCCGCGGCGACAGGCTGTACACGGTCGACCCCGCGGGAGCGTCCCTCCACGCGGCGGTGGGGTTCGCCGGGGAGTCGGCGCTGGCGTCGGTGGGCGTGTGGCCCGACGCGGCGCATCCTCGGCCCGTGACCGTCTACCCGTAGGTCAGAAGAAGCGGAAGCGGTCGGGGCCGAGGTCCCACGGGTCCCGGTCGAGGTACTCGGCCGCGGCGCGGAACACCTCGCCCTCGATCATCATGCGACGGTGCGTGTCGTCCACCCGGTGCAGGCGGTTCAGGCGCTCGATCGGCACGCGGTACATCACGATGCGCTGGGCCGCGCGGTCGATGCTCCAGCGCGGGATGCCGTCGGCGTCCGCATCGCGCGGCAGGCGGCCGATCTCGAAGCTCACGTCTCGCAGCTCCGGCCACGCCCCGCGGAGGTACTCGGCGGCGCCGCCGACGGCGACGTCGAAGCGCTCCACGCGCGTGTCGATCGGGGGGAGCGGCGGCCGCACCACCGGGCTGCGGCCCACGCGGCCGTGCCGACCGTGCCGTGCCGCGCGCCCGCGAGGGCTCGGGCGTCGCGCGCGTCCGAAGATGGCCATGCCCTCAGCCTAGGACCGATCCGGCGGCCGGCGAGCGCCCCGCCGAGCGCAGATCCGCACGCCGTCCGGCGAGGCATCCCGGGCCGCGCCCGGCCCGCGCCTAGAGTGGGCTCGATGCGTGAGAGAGTCTGCTCGAAAGTGGGTTGCGCCCGTGAGGCCGTGACCACGCTGACCTACGACTACACCGACCAGATGGCCGCCCTCGGCCCGCTCGGTGCGGCGAACAACCCCCATGCGCACGACCTCTGCGCGATCCACACCGACCGGCTGTCGGTGCCGCAGGGCTGGGTGGTCGTACGTCACGAGACGCTCCGCGCTTCCTGATCAGGAGCGTCTCGCACGCTGCGGGGCCGCAAGCGGCACCCTTGCGAGCGAGGAACGTCGCTGACGCTCCGTTCGGCAGCGCTTCGCGCTGCGGGAGTCGCTTCGCTCCACGCTCGCCTCGCTCGCACGACGGTAAGTGAGGCTGCTCGCTGTCGGCCGTGTCTGCCGGTCGTTGAGCGGAGCGAAGCGGAGTCGAAACGGGCTGAGCCGCGCGTAGCGAGTCGAAGCCGGAGTCCCAACCCGTGGTCGTTGAGCGACGAGCGCCAGCGAGGAGTCGAAACGGTTGAAGCCTCCACCGGCGCCGGCGGGGTCAGCGGGAGAGGTGGGCGACGCGGTCGGCGCGGGCGCGCAGCGCGTGGAGCTCGCGTTCGCGGCGCACGGCCACGACCGCGCGAAGCAGCGTCTCGGGATCGACCGGGGGCAGAGGCGCGACGTGGGGCGCGACCTGGTCCGCCAGCTCGCGCGCCAGGCGCTCGCGGGCCGCGGGGTGCATCGCCGCCGCACCGGCCGTGAACTGCGCGACGCGCCGCGCCAGCCGGTCCGGCAGGCGCCCGACGTCGGCGATCCGCGCCCAGCCCTCGAGTCCGGGCGGGAGCGGCATCTCGCGCGGGACCAGCTTCGGCGTGCGGGTGCGCTCCGCGTAGGTCCCCGCGACCAGGTCGCCGAGCCGCTGCGAGCGCGGGGTGAAGATCGCGACGAGCAGCGCCAGGCCCCCGAGGGTCATGTACACCTCGAGCACGCCGACCATCGCCCGGATGAACGCGTGCCGGAACGAGATCGCGCCGCCGTCGGCCCGCACGATCCGCCCGCCCACGGCCAGCTTGCCCAGGCTGCGTCCGCGCGTGACCGTCTCGACCGCGGTCGGGACCACCACGGCGAGCAGCACGAGCAGCACGATCGACAGGATCTGCACGACGTTCTCGGGCAGCACGCCGGCCATCAGCAGACCCGCCATCGCGAGCACCAGCAGCACGTAGACGACCACGGTCACGGCGACATCGATGGCCGCGCCGGCGACCCGCAGCACGAGCCCGATCGGCTGGACGTCGAGCGCGACCGCCTCGCCGGTCAGCACCTCGTCGTGCGCGACCACGACGGCGCGCGAGGAGCGATGCGGATGCCGCGCGGCGGCCGGTTCCGTGACGCCGCCAGTCGACATGCGTACAGTAAACCAGGTGGATCTCGACGCCCTCGCCGCCGCCCGACGCGCGGAGTGGGAGCGGCTCGACGAGCTGTCCCAGCGGCGCCGGCTGACAGGCGAGGAGGTCGACGAGCTCGTCGCCCGCTACCAGGCGGCCTCGGCTGATCTCGCCGACATCAAGACGTCGGCCGGCCGCACTCCGCAGGGCGATCACGTCTCGACGATGCTGGCGCGTGCGCGGCTGGCGCTCACCGGCGCATCCGACAACGTCCTGCGGCAGCTGCCGCGGTTCTTCCTGCATCAGCTCCCGGCGGCGCTCCACCGCGTGCGGTGGACCACGCTCGCGATCGCGCTGGCGTTCCTCGCGACCGCCGCGCTGTCCGCGGCGTGGATCGCGGGCGACCCCGCCGTGGTCGCGACGCTGGGCAGCGAGGCGCAGCTCGAGCAGTACGCCGAGGAGGAGTTCACGGACTACTACACCGAGAACCCCGCGGCCGTGTTCGCGGGGATGGTGTGGACCAACAACGCCTGGATCGCGGCGCAGTGCGTCCTGTTCGGCGTGACCGGGCTGTTCCCGCTGTACGTGCTGGTGCAGAACGCGGTCGGCGTCGGGACGGCCGCGGCCGTGATGACCGCCTACGACCGGCTCGACGTGATGATCCTGTACATCCTGCCCCACGGCCTGCTGGAGCTGACGTGCATCTTCGTCGCGGCGGCCGCGGGCCTGCACGTGTTCTGGGCGTGGGTCGCGCCCGGGCCGCGGACGCGCGGCGCCGCGCTGGCCGCCGAGGGCCGCGCGCTCGCCACGGTGGCGATCGGCCTGGTGTTCGCGCTCGCGATCGCAGGCGCCGTGGAGGGGTTCGTGACCGGACAGCCGTGGCCGTGGTGGCTGAAGATCGGCATCGGGGCGCTCGCGCTCGGCGTGCTGCTGTTCTGGATGCTCGTGCTCGGCCGCCGCGCGGCCCGGGCCGGCGAGACCGGCGACCTCACCGAGTACGAGGCGGGCACCCCGACTCTCGTCGCGGGCTGAACGGTGCGGGCGCGGGTCATGGCACGCTGGTGCCATGACCGACATCGACGTCGCCCTGGTCGCCCGGCTCGAGGCCGAGGAGCGCGAGCTCGTGCTCGAGTCCTTCACGCACGAGGAGGCGTGGGAGCTCGGGTGCCTGCTGGTCGAGCTGGCCGCCGAGCGCGAGCTGCCGGTGACCATCGACATCCGCAAGGGGACGCA
The DNA here is from genome assembly GCF_001426925.1 of Microbacterium sp. Root53. Taxonomy (GTDB): domain Bacteria; phylum Actinomycetota; class Actinomycetes; order Actinomycetales; family Microbacteriaceae; genus Microbacterium. Next base: position 438,781 of record NZ_LMFR01000012.1, on the reverse strand, counting down.
GCAGGTCTTCCACGCCGCGCGCGAGGGCGCCGTCGCCGACAACGACTCGTGGATCGAGCGCAAGGTCCGCACGGTCTATCGCTTCGGCGCGTCCTCGTACCTGGTCGGGCGTCGTCACGGCGACGCGTTCAACGAGATCCACGACCTGCCGCTGTCGGAGTACGCGGCGCACGGCGGCGCGTTCCCGATCCGGGTCCGCGGCGTCGGGATCGTCGGCGTAGTCACGGTGTCCGGCCTGCCGCAGGCCGACGACCACGCGCTCGTCTTCGAGGCCCTCCGTCGTTTCGCCTCGTGACCGCGCCCCCGCGAAGCGGTGCCGTCCGGCCCATATCGCGGGTGAGAAGGGCCGGACGGCACCGGAACGGCCGCTAGGCGCGGACGGAGTCGAACAGCGCCTTGTAGGCGAAGCCGGCGAGCAGCGCGCCCACGATCGGGAACACCAGGAACACCCACAGCTGGGCGAGCGCCTCGCCGCCGCCGTAGATCGCCGAGGCGATCGAGCGGGCGGGGTTCACCGAGGTGTTGTCGACCGGGATGCTGATGAAGTGGATGAGCGCGAGCGACAGGCCGATCGCCAGGCCCGCGAGAGGCGTGCCGCGGGTGGGGTGGGTCACCCCGAGGATGATGAGCAGGAACAGGCCGGTGAGCACGACCTCCGCGATGATCGCGGCGGGAAGGCCGAAGCCGGCGGGTGACAGGTTGTCCCAGCCGTTGCTCGCGAAGCCCGCGTCCTGCGCCGTGATGAGCCAGTCGGCGGGTCCGAACAGGCCGATCAGCACCAGGAGGGTCGTGGCGATCGCGCCGCCGACCACCTGCGCGACGATGTAGCCGCCGGTCTCGCGCCACGGGAAGCGGCCCGCCGCGGCCAGGCCGAGCGTGACCGCCGGGTTGAAGTGACCGCCCGAGATCGGACCGAACGCGTACGCGCCCACCACGACCGTCAGGCCGAACGCGAGCGCGACCGCGGTGTACACGGCCGCCGGGGTGTCGGCGAAGTGATTCGAGGCGAAGACCGCCGTGCCGACGCCGCCGAACACGAGCAGCAGCGTGCCGAAGGCCTCGGCCACCAGCTTGGAGGTGGGCGTCGGGTCGGCGGGCGGGGTGTGGGCGAGCTCTGTGGGCTCGACGGGGATCTCGGGGTTCGGATCGGTCATGCTCGTCCTCTCGTGTGGCGGTCTTCTCGCATGCTGTCAGCGCGTCATCGGGGGCGGCAAGCGACGCGACGAAGGTTTCACGAACGCGTCATTCCGGGCCCGCGGGTCAGAGCCGGCCCGCGGCCTTGAGCGCCAGGTAGCGGTCTGCGATGCGCGGCGGCAGGTCGTCCGGGGGCGCGGCGAGGGCCTCGGCGCCGGCCCGCGTGATGGCGCGCGCGACGCGCCCCGCGGTGCGCAGCGCCGCCTCGGCGGCCGCCGCCCGGTAGAGGTCCTCGACGGATCCCCGGGCGCGGGCGGTGCTCTCGAGGTCTGCATCTGTCGCGGTGCCGACCAGCACCACGGTCCCGGCCCGCACCGTCTGCGGCAGGGTGCCCAGGAACCCGCGTGCGGCCTCGGGCGCCTCCTGCGCGGTCAGCACGACCAGCAGGGACGGATGCACGGCGAGTGCGCGCGCCTGGGCGAATGCGCCGTCCCAGTCCGTGTCGATCAGCTGCGCCTCGACGGGCGCGAGCGCGTCCACGAGCGCCGGCAGCAGCGCCGGGCCGTCCACCCCGGTGACGCGGGCGCGCACGACGCGGTCGAACGCCACGAGATGCACGTGATCGCCCGCCCGCGCCGCCAGGGCCGCCAGCAGCAGCGCCGACTCGAACGCCGCGTCGAGCCGCGTGCCGTCGCCGACGCGCGTGGCCGCGGTGCGGCCCGTGTCGATCACGATCACGACGTGCCGGTCGCGTTCGGGGCGCCAGGTGCGCAGCATCGTGGTGCTCGCACGGGCCGTGGCTCGCCAGTCGATCGAGCGCACGTCGTCGCCGCGCACGTACTCCCGCAGCGAGTCGAATTCCGTGCCCCGGCCCCGCACCTGAACGCTCGTGTTGCCGTCGAGCTCCCGCAGCCGCACGAGGCGCGACGGCAGGTGCCGCCGCGCGTGGAACGGCGGCAGCACCCGGATCGCGCCCGGCGCGTCCATCCGCCTCTGCACTCCCGCGAGCCCGAGCGGGCCCACCGACCGGATGATCGCGAACTCGGTCCGCAGCTCGCCGCGGCGCCGGGGGAGCAGCGGGAGGCGGGCCGTGCGCGCCTCGTGCGGCGGCACGTCGAACCGCAGCCGCGCGGCCGGCGCGCCGGCCGTCGGCTGCCACGCGTCGCGAACGGTGGCCCGGATGCGGCGGGCACCGCGGTTGGCGAGCCGCAGCCGCACCTCCACGGGCTCGCCGAGCCGCACGCGCGCGGGCATCGATCGATCGAGCGAGAGCGCGCGCGGATCGGGCGCGGCCGCGACATCCGCCGCCACCAGCGCCACGCAGAGCACGAGCCAGGCGCCGACCACGAGCCACGCGTTCACGCCCATCGCCGTCAGCGGCACGAGCGGCAGGACGCCCGCGGCGACGATCCAGGGGACCAGAGCGGTGAGGTACACGGCGGCGCGGCTCAGAGCGGCACGGGCGTCTGCTGCAGCACCGAACCGAGCACGGCGTCGACCGTGACGCCCTCGATCTCGGCGTCGGGGCGCAGCCGGATGCGGTGGCGCCACACCGGCACGAGCATGGCCTGCACGTGATCCGGCGTGATCGCGGGGTAGCCGCCCAGCCAGGCCCATGCCTTGGCGGCCGCGAGCAGCGCGGTCGCGGCGCGCGGGCTCGCGCCGAGCTGGACGGACGGACTCTGCCGCGTCGCGCGCGCCAGGTCGACGACGTAGCCCAGCACGTCGTCCGTGACCGTCACGGCCGCGGCGGACCGCTGGGCGGCGCGGATCTCGTCGGGCGACACCACGGCCGCGACGCCCTCGAGCTCGCGCGGCGAGAACCCGTCGGCGTGGCGGCGCAGCACCGCCACCTCCGACTCCCGGGGCGGCACGTCGATCAGCAGCTTGATCAGGAACCGGTCGAGCTGCGCCTCGGGCAGCGTGTACGTGCCCTCGTGCTCGATCGGGTTCTGTGTGGCGCACACCAGGAACGGCTCCGGCAGCGGGCGCGTCACGCCGTCCGCCGAGACCTGGCGCTCCTCCATCGCCTCGAGCAGCGCCGCCTGCGTCTTCGGCGGCGTGCGGTTGATCTCGTCGGCGAGCACGATGTTCGTGAAGACCGGGCCCTCGCGGAACTCGAACTCGCCCGCCTTGGCGTCGTAGATCAGCGATCCCGATACGTCCCCCGGCATGAGGTCGGGGGTGAACTGGATCCGCTTGGTGTCCAGGCCCAGGGCGCGGCTGAAGGTGCGCACGAGCAGGGTCTTGGCCACGCCGGGGACGCCCTCGAGCAGCACGTGGCCGCGCGCCAGCAGCGCGATCAGCAGGCCGCTCACGGCGCCATCCTGCCCGACGACCGCCTTACCGACTTCCAGCCGCACGCGGTGCATCGCCTGGCGGAGCGCGTCGGCGGATCCGGCGTCGACGACGGTCGTGCCGGCGGCTGCGGTGTTCTCCATGCTTGTCCTCTCGGTGATGTCAGCGGGCGGAAGGCCCGGACGTGGTGCGGACGGCCGCCTCGACGGCGTCCTCCAGATCGCGAAGCCGGGTGCCGAACTCGGCCAGGTCGGCGTCGGTGGCGGGGGAGTCCTCGAGGATCGCGCGGATCACGGCGGCGCGCCCGCCGACCCGGACGGCGGCCGCGTCGGCGACCTCGGCGCGCGACGCCGTGGCGGCCAGGCCGAGGCGGCGCGCCATCCGCTCCGTCGCCCCGTCGCGCAGCAGGGCGGCGGCGTGAGGGGGATCCGCGGCACGCGCGTACAGCCGTGCCCGCCCCTCGAGCGTCTCGCTGCCCCGCACGGTCACGGGCAGGCGCTCGGCGACCAGCGGACCGAACCGCCGCCCGCGCCAGACCGCCGCGGCGAGGCCCGCGACCAGCAGAAGCACGATGGCGGGCGTGAGCCAGGGCGGGACCAGGTCGCCCAGCTGAGGTGCGGCCTCGCCGTCGTCGGCGTCGGCGAGCGACGGGACGAACCAGACGACCCGGTCGTGCGTGCCGATCAGGCCCAGCCCGAGCGCGGCGTTGCCCTCCGCGGCGAGGTGCGCGTTGTCGAAGAGCTCGGTGCCGTCGATCAGCGTGACCGGTGACGGCCGCTCGCTGCGCAGGAGCGCGTGCCCGTCGCCGACCGGGTAGCAGCCCGTCACACCGCTCGGGGCGGTGAAGCCGCGACCCGGCAGGATGGCGCCCGCGCGCTCGGCGGCGGGCAGCGCGCAGGCCGGCTCGACCGGCCCGTCGCCGAAGCCGGAGTGCTCCGCGCCGGGAGCGAGCAGAGCCGCGGTCTCGGCGCTCGGGTCCAGGACGACGGTGTCGTCCGCGGCGTCCGCGAGCGCGAGGATCGTGTCGTCGGACAGGTACCAGGGGTCGGTGATCACCAGCGTGGTCCCCGGCGTCTCGAGCGCGGCGAGCGCCTGGCCGCGCCGGTCGGCCTCGACGACCTCGACGCCCTGCTCGCGCAGGATGGAGACGATGGCGCGCGCGCCGTCGGGACCGGCCCCTTCGGGATCGAGCGGCTCGCGCTCCCTCCAGCCGTCCGAGCTCAGGAGCGTGACGACGGCGCCGATCAGCACCACCGCGACCCCGATCAGGACCCAGCCGAGCGCGGACCGCGCCCGCGTGCGTCGCTCGCCGATCTCGGCCGCGAAGGGGTCGGCGCCTGCGGTCCGGTCGACCGCGGTCACGCGCCGACCGCCTCGCGGGTCGGCACGGTGCGGGCCAGCCGCTCGTCGAGCGCGGCCACGGCGGCGTACAGCTCCGCGGTGCCGGGCCGCCGCAGGTAGCGCACGTCGTCGAAGGCGCGCGCGGCGTCGTGCAGCGCGGCCTCCTCAGGCGGGAACGCCGGGACGGCGCGCCGCGCCAGTCCCTGCGCGGTCGTGCCGGGCGGCGCCTCGAGGACCCCGCGCTCCTCGAGGCCTCGGGCCAGTGCGCGGAAGCGGACGACGACCGCGGCATCCCATTCGCCCGCGGCAGCATGCGAGGCCGCGGCCGCGCGCAGCTCGGCCGCCGACCGGGACTCCGCCTCGCCGAACAGCAGCGCGGAGCGCTCGGCGGTGCGGTGCGCCAGGCGCGGACGGCCCCAGATCAGGACGGCGGCCACCACGAGCCCGATCGCGAGCACGACCGCCGCGACAGCGAGCACCGGGCTCCACTCGAGGTCGCCGCGCGGCGTCAGCAGGTCGGTGAAGAAGTCGGCGATCGTCCGCGCGATGCGGTCGATGAGCGTCGGCTCCGCCGCGTCGTACGCGGGATCCGCCAGCTCACGCTCGGCCCACTCGCGCGCCTCGTCGCGGTCGGGATCCAGACCGCCGGGCATGGGAGCCGCGAGCGCCGTCACGAGCCTCCCGCCCCGGGCGGCGGAGGCGGCGCCGGCCAGGCCGGCCCGGGCGCGGCCGGCGGATTCCCCTGCACGGGCGGATACGCGGCCGGCGGGTGCGGCTGCGCCGGCGGATACGCCGCCGGCGGGTACCCCTGCGCCGGCGGGTGCTGCGCTGCCGGGTACCCCTGCGTCGGCGGGTGCTGCTGCGGCGGGTATGGCTGCCCGGGCGGGTACGCGCCCGGATGATAGGTCGCGCGCGGCGGCGCCACGTGCGACGGGTCGTAGGCCCAGGGGTCCGGGAGCGCGGTCGCGCCCAGCTCGCGCTGCTCGATGTACGCCTGCAGCCGCAGGTCGAGCCCCTCACGCCGCATCCGGGCGTCGACGTACATGAGCGCGCCGCCCGTCGCGACCACGATCGTGCCGATCGCCGACACGAGCACCTGGAGCGCGGCGCTCACGACGGCGACCGCGACAGCGATGCCGATCGCGGGGCCGGGATCGGCCGCGCTCGCGCCGAACGGCATCACGATCGCCGGCAGGAAGGACGACGCGATCTGCAGCGGGAAGCCGACGACGCTCGAGGCGACCCCGACCAGGAGATTGATCAGGATCATGACGCCGAACGTGGGCCAGAAGCGCCCGCGCGTCAGGACCCAGGAGCGCCGGATGCCCGTGATCGGGCCGACCGCCTCGAGGACGATCGCGGACGGGACCAGATACAGCTTCGTGCCGAGCCACGCCCACAGCGGGAACAGCGCCAGCAGCAGCGGGATCGCGAGCATCATGAGGCCCCACTGCTCGGTGGCCGCCCCCGCGACCATGGGCACCGCGACGACGAGCGCGATGACCGCCCCGGCGAGCAGCTGCAGCGCGAACCAGCCGGCGAGGCGCCAGAACGCGGGGCGCACGACGGCCCAGAGCTGGCGCAGCGTGGCGCGCTCCCCGACGACGGCGCGGGAGACCTCCGCCACGACCACGCCCTGCACGATCACGCTGACGGCGCTCAGGGCGAGCGAGGTCAGGATCGTCACGACCACCGTGATGGCGGTCGACCCGGCGAAGATCGCCTCGAAGTCCTCGGACGAGGGCGCGACGGTGTCGAGACGGCCGAACGTGAGCGCCGCGACGCCGCCGATGACGGCGAGCCCGATCAGCGAGGCGGCCGCCTGCACGCCCACGGCGAAGCCGAGCAGCACCTTGGGATTGCCGCGCAGGGCCGTGAACGAGCGACCCAGCGCCGTGCCGAACCCGTACGGATACAGGGGCACGAGCCCGGCCCGCGGGGCCGGCGTCCACCCGGGCGTGCTGGTCACGTGTTCCTCCTCGACGCCGCCCGGCGGCACTCGTCCGCCCGGCGCTGCTGGCAGGGGAGTCGCAGCAGCCACTCCCGCGTCAAACGTTACAGAACAGGGGTCGTCGTCTAGGCTGATCGGGTCCCTGACCTTCCGCGGCCAGGGATCCGTTTTCAGTCGCGGATTCGAGCAAAGGATCTTCGCACTCCATGACCGCCCGCATCCTGGTCGTCGACGATGACACCGCCCTCGCCGAGATGATCGGCATCGTGCTGCGCACGGAGGGCTTCGAGACGCTGTTCTGCGCCGACGGCGAGCTCGCCGTCGACATGTGGCGGCAGGAGCGTCCGGACCTCGTGCTGCTCGACCTGATGCTGCCCGGCAAGGACGGCATCGAGATCTGCACCGAGATCCGTGCCGAGTCGGGCGTGCCGATCATCATGCTGACCGCGCGCGCCGACACCGCCGACGTGGTCAACGGGCTCGAGGCCGGAGCCGACGACTACATCGTCAAGCCGTTCAATCCCAAGGAGCTGGTCGCGCGCATCCGCACGCGCCTGCGCCCGGCGCCCGAGGCGTCCAGCGCCATCCTGCGGATCGGCGACCTGACCGTCGACGTGGCCGCGCACGAGGTGCGCCGCGGCCAGACCGCGATCGCCCTGACCCCGCTCGAGTTCGAGCTGCTCGTGGCGCTGGCGTCCAAGCCGCAGCAGGTGTTCTCGCGCGAGGAGCTGCTCGAGCAGGTGTGGGGCTACCACTACAAGGCCGACACCCGGCTCGTGAACGTGCACGTGCAGCGCCTGCGCGCCAAGATCGAGCTCGACCCCGACAACCCCAAGATCGTCACCACGGTGCGGGGCGTCGGCTACCGCGCCGGCGCCGTCACCGGCGCCGCCGCGTCCTAGTCATGCCGGGCGCAGCGGCACCGGCGCTGTTCGCGTGGCGTTCGCCGCGCACCTGGCCCGCCCGGCTGCTGCAGCTCTGGACGCGCTCCCTGCAGTTCCGCACGATCCTCATCACGACGGCGCTGACCGCCATCACGATCACGGTCGCGTGTCTCTGGATGGCGCTGGCGATCCAGAACGACCTGTTCCAGAACCGGCGCGACGAGGTGCTCAGCGATGCGCAGCGCGCCGTGCAGGACGCCCAGGCGACGCTCGACGCGTCGGAGCTGGCGACCAGCCGCGCCCAGATGCAGCAGCTGTGGAGCGCCACGATCGACGACATCGCGCGGCTCGCGACCACGGACCTGATCGCCGGCTTCCGCATCGAGGACGAGCCCGTGCCGCTCGCGCCGCCCGACTTCGGACTGGGGGGTCTGGCGGCCGAGGCCGTCTCGCCCGGGCTGCGCGAGCTGGTGCGCGAGAACGGGGACGAGCGCCAGTGGTGGCAGTCGATCGGTCTGCAGGACGCCGAGGGCGACGTGCTCGCGGGCATCCTCGTCGGCCAGCAGCTGCGCGTTCCCGGCGTCGGGGCGTACGAGCTGTACATGGCGTACGACCTCGCGGAGGAGGCCGAGACCCTCGAGTTCGTCCAGCGCACGCTGTGGGGGTCGGGCGTTGCGATGGTGCTGATCGTCGTCGCGATCCTGTGGCTCGTGATGCGCGCGCTGTCCATCCCCATCGTGGAGGCCTCCGCCACGAGCGCGCGACTCGCGGCGGGAGACCTCAAGGTGCGGATCCCCGTGCACGGCGAAGACGAGCTCGCCACGCTCGGCCGCTCGTTCAACGCCATGGCGGACAGCATCGAATCGCAGATCCAGGAGCTGGCGGACCTGTCGCTCGTGCAGCAGCGCTTCGTGTCCGACGTCTCGCACGAGCTGCGCACGCCCCTGACGACCATCCGCCTGGCGGCCTCGATCATCCACGACCGCCGGGGCGAGTTCGACCAGGCCACCGCGCGCGCCGCGGAGCTCCTGCACGCGCAGGTCGCGCGGTTCGAGGGGCTGCTCACCGACCTGCTCGAGATCAGCCGGTACGACGCGGGCTCCGTCCAGCTGGAGCTCGAGGCCACCAGCCTCGCGCACCTCGCGGAGGACGTGCTCGAGTCCATGCGGCAGGTGGCCGAGCAGCACGGCACCGAGCTGCGATTCGTGGCCCCCGGCGGTTACTCGCCCGTGGACATGGATCCGCGCCGCGTGCGGCGCATCCTGCGGAACCTGCTGGGCAACGCGATCGAGCACGGCGAGGGACGCCCCATCGTGGTCACGGTGGACAGCAATCCGCACGCGGTCGCCGTGGGCGTGCGGGACTACGGCATGGGCATGTCGGCCGCCGACGCCGAGCGCGTGTTCGACCGGTTCTGGCGCGCGGATCCGTCGCGCAAGCGCACGCTCGGCGGCACGGGCCTCGGGCTGTCGATCGCGCTCGGCGACGCCAAGCTGCACGGCGGCACGCTCGAGGTGTGGTCGCAGCTGGGCGCCGGCACGAACTTCGTGCTGACGCTGCCGCGGCGCGACGGCCGCCTGGACGGTCCGTCGCCCGTCCCGCTGGAGCCGTCGGAGGAGTCTCTGTCGGCGGCGCTCGGAGCGACCCAGCCGATCCTGACGCTCGATCCCTCCGAGGTGGAGGAGCTCGACGACGTCGGGCAGCTGCGCGACCTGCGCGAGCTCGACGGCGTGGCGGAGCGGGGCGCGCCGGAGGCGCGGCGCCACGGCGACGAGCCGGGCGGCGGGTCCCACGACGGGCCCCAGGACGACGGAGGGGAGCGGTCATGACCGGGCGGAACACCACGCGCCGGGGGCGCGCGCGGCTCCTGCTGCTCGCGCTCGCCGTGGCGCTGACGGGATGCACGGGCCTGCCGACGTCGGGCGAGGTGACCGCGGGCCTGGTCCCCGGGGCGGCGCCGGAGGAGCCCGACACCCAGTTCTTCCCGCTCGCGCCGACGGCGGGCGCCACGCCCGAGCAGATCGTGACGGGCTTCATCGAGGCCGCGCTCTCGCCGGTCGACGGATGGGAGACCGCGCGGCTGTTCCTCTCGAGGGACCTCGCGGCGACCTGGCGGCCCGAGGCGGGCGTCACGGTCGATGCCGCCGACGCGCGGCGCACCCAGGTGGACGAGGAGACCGGTCTCGTGACCCTGACGGTCGCGCCCACCGCGACCGTGGACGAGCACGGCACATACACGACGTCGGCATCCGGCTCGGTCGACCTGCAGTTCCGCGTGGCGCAGCGCGAGGACGGCGAGTGGCGCATCGTCGAGGCGCCCGACGGCATCGTGCTCGACCGCCAGAACTTCCCCGTGGTGTTCAACCCGCACCCGCTGGCGTACTTCGACCCGACGTGGAGCTTCCTGGTGCCGGATGTCCGGTGGTTCCCGACCAGCGGCAACACCGCGACGTCCATCGTCCGGGAGCTCGTGGACGGCGCGCCCAGCCCGTGGCTCGCGGGCTCGGTGGCCAGCGCCTTCGCGCAGGACATCGACCTGCAGACCGACGCCGTGCCCGTCGACACCGATCAGGTGGCGCACGTCGAGCTGAACTCGGTGGCCGCCGGCGCCGACGCCACGGCCCTCGGACGGATGCTCGCGCAGCTCGACGCGAGTCTGGCGAACACGGGCGTGCAGAGCGTGCGGCTCACGACCGGCAGCGACACGCGGCCCGTCGATGTCGAGCCCGTGCCCGTGTCGCAGACGCGGCCGGACTCCCGCGCCCTCGTGCTGCGCGAGGACGAGTTCGGCTTCCTGTCGGGATCCGAGCTCACCCCCATCGACGGACTGAGCCCCACCCTGCTCGACATCCCCGCCGACATCGAGGCGATCTCGGTCTCGCCGGACCAGCAGGTCGCGGCGGTCAAGCTCGGCACCGGCCTGGTGTCGCGCGTGACCTCCGACGGCAACGTCGACACGGTCGACGAACGCGGCGGCCAGATCGAGCCCCTCATCGACCCGTTCGGGTACGTCTGGACGGTCGTGGGCCGCAGCCCCGGCGAGGTGACCGCGTGGAACGCCGACCTGGAGCCCTTCGCGATCGAGGGGGCGTGGCCCGAGGCCGACGCCGTGCGCGCCTGGGCCATGTCGCGCGACGGGTCGCGGATCGCGGCGCTCGTCACCACGGGCGGCCAGCACCTCGCGGTCGTGGCCAGCGTGCGTCGGGACCGCTCGGGCAACCCCGCCGGGCTCGGCCCCGCCATGCGGGTCACCGAGCTCGCGCAGGCGGGGGTCGCGGTCGCCTGGATCGAGGACGCGCGCATCGGCGTGGTCACGAGCGACGGCGAAACCTGGCGCGTGGTCGAACAGCAGATCGGCGGCCCCGCCGAGGTGTCCGACGCGCCGGCCGGCACCGCGTCGATCGCCTTCGGGACGCAGGACTCCTCCGTGCGGCTGCTGACGGAGGAGGGAGTGATGTACATGCGTCGGGGCTCGTCGTGGCAGCAGACCGGGGCCGATGTCCAGGTGCTCGCCACTCAGATGGGCACGCCGCCGCGCACGGGCTGACCGCTCGTCCCCAGCGCGACCTCGCCGGCGGCTCTCCGAACCGGACAGGGGGGCTCATCCGGCGCGCTCCGCGCCGGACATCCTCGAGTCATGGACGGCTTCCGGGAGCGGCTCCCGCCGGGCCTCCGCGACGCGCTCGCGGGGGCCCTCACGCTGCTCCTGCCGGTCTCGTGTGCCGGGTGCGGCACCGGCGGGATCGCACTGTGCCCGCCGTGCGCCGACCAGCTGCGGCCGGCGCCCCGGAGCAGGGAGCTGGCGGGGCTGACGGTATGGGCGGGGCTGGCGTTCGACGGGCCGTGCGCGAGCGCGGTGCGAGCGCTCAAGGAGCGCGGCCGCTCCGACGCCGCGCGGGCCCTCGCCCCGGCGCTGCGCGAGGCGCTGCGCGAGGCGGTCGCATCGGCCGCCTCGCCGGTGCTCGCGGTGCCCGTGCCGACCTCGGCGGCGGCCATGCGGCGGCGCGGCTATCGCGTCCCCGAGCTGCTGGCTCGCCGCGCGGGCGTGCGGACCGCGCGCCTGCTGCGGGTCGCGCGGGCCACGCGGGACCAGCGGATCCTCGGCCGCGCTGATCGGGCGAGCAACGTGGCGGGGAGCATGCGCGCCCGCGAGGGCACCGCGGGGCTCGACGTCGTGCTCGTCGACGACGTCGTCACGACCGGTGCGACTCTCCAGGAGGCGCGGCGCGCGTTGGAGGCGGCCGGGGCCCGGGTGATCGGCGCGGCCGTGGTCGCCGCCACGCCGCTCACGGGCGTCCGGACCCGCGCGCGGCGGCTTCCGGATTCCCCTGACACATCCCGGTGAATGGGATCGGGCCTGTCGGCAAATAGTGCGTGACACTTGCCCGAAGGGGGTCTACGGTAGGGCATCACAGACCCGAGGTGCGCCTCGGGGATCGACCGAGGTCCGCGCTACCGGACAGGTGCCGGTGACCGGGCGGACCGGACAGGGAGGCACGATGGAAACGCACATCTCCGGAGTCGGCGTCGGGATCACCGAGCGCTTCCGAACCGTGGTCGAAGAGAAGATCGCGAGGATCGCCGGTCTCGCGCCGCGCGCGCTCCGTCTCGAAGTCAAGGTCACCCACCAGGCCCACCGCAACGGCCGCCTGGAGGACGACGTGGTCGAGCTGACGGTCGTCGGCAAGGGCCCGGTCGTCCGCGCCGAGGCCTGCGCGGGGGACAAGTTCGCCGCCCTCGACATCGCGCTCGACAAGCTCGCCGAGCAGCTGCGCCGCGCCAAGGACAAGCGCGTGGCGGGCCGCCTGCACCCGCGCGGCGCCCACTACGAGAAGGGCTCGGGAGCGCTCGAGGGGATCGACGTCCAGCCGGCCCCGGCCGACGTCATCCGCGCCGTCACGACGGGCGAGGTGCCGGTCGTCGAGGAGGGGGAGGACGAGGAGGACTACAACCCGGTCGTCATCCGCACCAAGACCTTCGAGCCCGAGTGGATGACGGTCGAGGAGGCCGTGGACCGCATGGAGCTGGTCGGCCACGACTTCTTCCTGTTCATCGATGCGCGCACCGACCACCCGAGCGTCGTGTACCGCCGCCGCGGCTGGGACTACGGCGTGATCTCGCTCACCGCGACCGCGCCGCCGGAGGAGGAGGCGCTCGCCTCGTAGGCGCACGGACCCAGGGAGGGGACGATGAGGGCTCGGTCTGCGGACCGGGCCCTCATCGCGTCGGCCTCAGTCGAACATGTCGCCCATCAGGCCGCCGAGCAGGACGCCGCCGAGCACGGGGCCCAGCAGGTCGCCGCCCCCGCCGAAGCCGGAGCGCGGGCGGCGGCGTCCGCCGCCGAACCCGCCGTAGCCGCCCCAGTCGTCGCCGTCCGGCCGCCCCGAGTCGATGTCGCGCTGCGCGGCCTGCAGGGCCTCGCCGGCCAGCTGCTGCACGCGCCGGGCGAGGACCAGCGCCTGCTCGCGCGTGTCCTCGGGGACCACGAGCGGGTCGATCTCGGGACGCAGGCGCTGCGCCTCCACGAGCCGCGTGCGCGCGTCCGCGCCGATCCAGCCGCGGTGCCCGTCGATCACGCTGCGCGCGACCGCGATCGCGTGGTCGGCGGCCTCGACCGCGTGCCGCACGTGGTCGAGCGGGGGCACCGGTCGGGAGGCGCGCTCGCGCGCCTTGTCCACGGCCGCGTCCAGGGCGGCGTTGGCCTCGCGCAGCGTGGCGAGATCCTCGAACGGGTCGCTGGGCGTCCCGGGCCCCGGGAGCGCCGCGAGCGCCGCCTCGAGGCGGGCGACGGCCGCGGACACCTCGGCGGCGTGCGGCACGCCGCTCTGCGTGAAGGGGCGCGCGGCGACGATGTCCTCGCGCGAATCCGCGATCACGTCCGCCAGGGTCGACTGCGCCCGCAGCGCCTCGATCTCGAAGTCCTCGACGGCGTCCAGGATGGCCCCGGCGCGGCGCACGGCCTCCGTCGCCGTCTCGAGGGCCACGTTCGCCTCCTCGGGCCTGCGGGCCTCGCGGCGGCGCACCGACACGTCGGCGCTGTGCAGCGCGAAGTCCAGCAGCTGCTCGGCCTCCGACGGGTTCGCCGCGACGCGATGCAGCGCCGCCTGGCTGTAGCGCCCGGCGAGCCGGTCCACGGTCTCGCGCGCCTGCGGCAGCCGGGCGCGCAGGCGCTCGACGTCCGATCGGATCCCGTCGATGATCTTGGGCGCCTGGCGCACGAGAGCGATCTTCTCCCGCAGCGCCTCGGTGCGCTCGTCGAGCACGTCCTCGGCCCAGTCGCACAGCTGCACGATCCGCGCGTTGCGGGTGCGCAGCTCCTCGGCCGTGTCGGGGATCTCGTCGTGGTTGAGCTGGTGCAGGTGGAACGCCTCGGCCATGTGCGTGCGCACGGCCTCGAGACCCTCCCGCAGCGGCTTCGTGGCCGTCTCGCCGAGCTCGGCGAGGGCGAACTCGACCTCGTCGGACGTCGTGCGGATGCGCTCGTCGGCGGCGACCAGCGCGGCCCGCGCGCGTCGCGCCAGGTCGTCGTCCTGCGCCTGCCGTGCCGCCTCGTCCTCGCGCCTGCGCCTGCCCCAGAATCCCGCCATGGTCCGATCCTACGGTCGGCGCGTCCGGGGCGGGCGGCGGCCCATCAGACGGGTCGGCTCTGCTCCGACGCCTCGGACTTCAGGTTCGCGAGCCGGCGCTTCGTGAAGCGGCGCGACACGAACAGCCAGGCCCAGAACAGGAACGCGATGCCGCCGATCACGCCGCCCCAGATGCTGGCGCCGCCGAACGAGAAGGCCTCCGTGTCCAGGATGCGGTCCGCCGCGTGCGTCGCCCCCGACGCGCCCAGCTCGATCCAGAGCGTGAGCAGGTTGGGCGCCGCCAGGAACACCGCCAGGACCACGATCACGACCTTGACCCACACGGGGGAGCGGTACATCAGCAGCAGGAGCATCATGAGCGGCACGAGCGTGAAGCAGAACCCCACGATCAGCCCGACGAGCATCGACCGGCCGAAGTCCTCCTGCGCGAAGTCGCCGATGATCCGCGCCCACCACACGGGCGCGAAGTTGTAGACGATCACGAACAGGATGCCGAGCGTCACGAGGGCGACGGCCGTCAGGATGCCCACGCGCTTCCAGTCGATGCGCTTCCGCGGCTTCTCGGGTGCGGTCGGCGCGGACGCGGCGACCGGCCGTCGGTCCGCCGGCACCCGGTCCGTCGGGGCCGCAGCGGTCGGCGCGGCGTCCGCGTGTCGCGGCGTGGACGTCGGCTCGTGCGGCGAAGTCGGCTCGCTCATGTTCTCCCCCTCGATCGGTCGCGCTCGGGAGACGCCCCTGAGCTCATCCTGGCATCCGGCCGCGCGATCGCACGAGAACCGGGCCCGGGGAGGGGTCCCCGGCTCAGGCGACGGCGAGCGGCGCCTTCGCGGGGCGACCGCGCTTGGGGCGCTCGGTCGCCAGCTCCAGGCCGATCGCGTGGTCGGGGTGCGCGGCCAGGCGCTCCTCGACGTGATCGAGCCAGCGCAGCTCGGCCTCGGCCTGGAACGCGAGGTGGTCCACGACGAGCGAGCCCGCGAGCTCCTCGGGGCCGGACCGCGGGGCCGGCCGGGGCTCGCGCAGGCGCCGCAGGTGGGCGAGCGTCGCCTGCCGCTGGCGCCGGATCAGCACGCCGACGTCGACGCCCGGCAGCGTGGCCGCGAGCGCGAGCTTGATCGCCAGCTCGTCGCGCGCGCCGGGCGCCCGCAGCACGGGGGAGTCCAGCCAGTCGCGCGCCTCGATGCGCCCGGTGTCCGTGATCCGCCAGTACACGTGCCCGTGCTCGTCCGCCTCGCCCCGCGCGACCAGCCCGTCGCGCTCGAGGCGCTCGAGCGTGTTGTAGATCTGGCCGACGTTGAGCGGGGAGGTCGAGCCGGTGCGGCGCTCGAACTCGGCGCGCAGCTGGTAGCCGTAGCAGGCGCCCTGGTCCAGGATCGCCAGCAGGCTCTGTCGCACGCTCATCCGATGCTCCTTCCGGGCCGTCGGGCCCCGTCCGAGAATATGCATACCGGGAAAGCACGGCGCGCAACGATGCGATCGCGGCGCGTCGCCCGGCCCCCCGACACGCCCGGGACGGAGGATCATCGCGAGCGTGAAGGGGATTCGCATGGACGGGCAATACCTCACGTGACCACCGATGCCGAGATCGTCCGGCTGTCGCTCGCGCGACCGCAGGAGTTCGCCGCGCTGTTCGACCGGCACGCCGTCGCTGTCGGGCACTACGCGCGCCGGCTCGTCGGTGCGGACGCCGGCGACGACGTGCTGAGTGAGACGTTCCTCGTCGCGTTCCGCCGGCGGGCCGACTTCGACTTCTCGCACGAGTCGGCGCTCCCGTGGCTCTTCGGCATCGCGACCCGCCTCGCCCACAGGTCGCGGGCCGCCGAGGCCAAGCGCTGGCGCGTGCTGCAGGCGTCGGCGCGCGTGGCCGTCGAGACGGCCGTGAGCGACATCGAGGCCGCCTCTGAGCGCGCCGACGCGTCGTCGCGGCTGCGGGCGCTCGTGCCCCGCATCCGCCGGCTGTCGGACGACGACCGCGACACGCTGCTGCTCGCCGCGTGGGGCGACCTCACGACCGAGCAGATCGCGACCGCCCTGGGAGTGCCCGTCGGCACCGTGTGGTCGCGGCTGAACAGGATCCGCCGGAAGCTCCGCATGGAGGACCCGATCACCGGCGACCAGGACCAGGAGGAGAACGATGGACGCGCTCACGTTCGTGCGTGATCTCGGGCGCGACGTCCCGCCCCCCACCCGGGAGGACCTCGCCCCCGCCCGCGACCGCCTGCTTGCGGAGATCGCCGACGCCCCCGCGCACCTTCCGCTGTCGCGGCCCGACCGCGACGCGCGCCGCACCGAGGGCATCGCGCCCGTCACCGACCTCGAGCCCCGCCGCACCCGCGGCCGTCGCGTCGCCGAGATCGCGCTCGCCGCAGCGGCCGTGGTCGCCGTGGGCGCCGCGGCCGTGGGCGGCGTGGCGCTGTTCCGCGAGCTCGCCCCCGACGAGCGGTCGACCGGTCCGGTACAGACGACCAAGCCGGACCCGACGCCGCCGCCCCCGCTCGGGGACGCGCCGTACTTCCGGCTGGATCGCGTGGTCGAGTACACGACGCCGTGGGACGTCGACACGGGCGCCATGGCGATGTCGTGGGCGGACGCCGAGGCTGCCGTCGTGACGGAGGCTGCCGTGTCCCTGTACGTCCCGAGCGACCCGCGCGGCGACGCCGAGTGGGTGTGGCGGTACGGCGACGACTGCCGACTCGTCGACGTGTTCGGCGAGCAGATCGATCCCGCTCCGGCGCTCCAGCAGTGCCGCGAGCGCGACCTCCAGGCGCCGGGCGTCGAGCACAGGGCCGCGTGGGAGGACATCCGCACCGGCGATGCCGCGCAGGGGCCCGACGGGTCCTACATCCCGCTGGTCCTCGTCGACGGGGGCCACGGCGTGTGGGACGAGCTGCCGCGTGACCCCGAGGCGCTGCTCGAGTGGTACCAGAGCCGCGCCGACACGTTCGAACGCCCCTGGCTCGGCGTCATGGCCGAGGCGCTCGCGCTGAACCAGATGCCCTACGACCTCGCTGACGCCATGCTCGGAGCGATCGTGCGGGTGCCCGGCGCAGATGTCGAACGCGACGCCGAAGGGCTGATCGGGCGCGTCGATGTCGAGCAGGAGGACGGCGGCACGGTGCTGCGCGAGAGTCTCGTGATCGACCATGCGACCGCACTCGTGAGCCTCACGGAGGAGCGCTCCTTCGGCGGCGACCCCGGCGCGTTCGCCGACCAGATCCCGGGCGGCGACGACTGGACCGTTCGCACCACGATCAGCGCCACGCCGGTTGAGGAGGCGCCCGCGGCGTCGGAGGAGCCGCAGGCCGGCGCGCCCGCGCTGGAGGACCTGGTCATCTCGCCGGCGGGGCTCGGTCCGCTCGCGCTCGGGCAGCCGGTCTCGGGCCCGGGGCTCGAGATGGTCACCGAGACGACCGAGGGGTGCGCCCACCCGTACTGGCGCACGAACGATGCGTACCACGCGGCGGACGGCGACTACGGCGGCGGCGGCGGGCCCGCCTTCGCGATCGCGACCGACGGCGCCGTGCAGCGGATCGACGTCGTGTCGTCGGCCATCCGCACGCCAGAGGGCATCCGCGTCGGCGCATCGCTGGCCGACGTGCAGTCCGCCTACCCGTCCGCATCTCGGATCGACGGCGGGCTCTCGACGCTGTTCGTCGTTGCGGGCGACCCCGGGCAGCTGATCGTCGAGGTCGCGGGCACGGACGCCTCCTACTGGGGTGCCGAGGTCGAGACCGTCCAGTACCTCCGCGTCATCCCGGCGGACCGCACCCCGACGCCGATCTCCGCCTCCGACGACGTGGTGGGCATGTGCACCGCCGGCGAAGCCGGCGCAGGCGCGGCGGAGGGCGATTGGACCGGCTGGACCATCGACGAGGACGGCTTCGGGCCGTTCGCGGTCGGGATGGCCTGGAGCGAGGCGGTGCGGATCGCACAGGAGCTCGGATGGAACACGGCGCCGAACGCGTGTCTTCCGGCGCTGACCCCGTCGGACATGAGCGGGATCTACGTGTGGCGCGACCCCGCCATCGACCAGGTGCGCGAGATCACCGCGCGGGACTCCTATGCGGACGACTCCTCACCGCTGACGAGCGTGGGCACGAAGGCCGGCATCACCCCCGCCAGCACGCCGGACGAGCTGCGGGCGGCGTACCCCGACGCGGAGGTGGGCGAATGGGACAACGAGTACGGCCCTCGCGGCTATGTGCGCGTCGATGCCGACGGGAGCGGCACGTCGATCTGGTTCGAGTACTTCCCGCCTGACGCGCACTCGCCGCATGGTGGGATCGCGACGATCCGGGTGAACGCCGCGTCGTCGATGTTCCTCGCCTGCCCTCCCGCCTGACGGAGCGCGGAACGGTCCGTGCACCGGCGCTTCACCTCGCGTTCAGCGTGTGTTGACGGCGGGCCGCCGCGGGCGGAGTAGCATCGCGGCCATGTCCGACACGCCCGACGTCCGGATCGCAGAGTACGCACGCCCGAGTCACCTGCTCGTCCACCTGAGCGACACGCACCTGAGGGCCCAGGGAGGGGTCTTCGGGATCGACGCGGCCGCCCACGTGGAGCGCATGCTGACCGACCTGGTCGCGGCCGGGGGCCGGCCGGATGCGCTCGTCTTCACGGGGGACCTCGCCGACCTCGGCGAGCCCGACGCATACGCGCGGCTGCGCGAGATCGTCCGGCCGGCGGCCGAGAGACTGGGCGCGCGCGTGATCTGGGTGATGGGCAACCACGACTCCCGCGACGTCTTCCGGCGGGAGCTGCTGGGCGAGCCGGGCGACGCGCCCGTCGACGCCGTGCACGACCTCGACGGCCTGCGCGTCATCGTGCTGGACACGTCGGTCCCGGGGCAGCACCACGGCGAGATCACCGACGCGCAGCTGGACTGGCTGGCGCTCGAGCTCGCGGTGCCCGCGCCGCACGGCACGATCCTGGCGATGCACCACCCGCCCGTGCCGTGCGTCCTGGACCTCGCGACGCTCGTGGAGCTGCGGGACCAGCAGCGCCTGGCCGACGTGCTGCGGGGCAGCGACGTGCGCTCCATCCTGGCCGGCCACGTGCACTTCTCGACCTCGGCGACCTTCGCGGGCATCCCCGTATCGGTCGCATCCGCCACCTGCTACACGCAGGACCCGGGCATCGCCGACGGGGGCATGCGCCCGCGCGACGCCGCCCAGTCGTACAACCTCGTTCACGTGTACGACGAGACCGTGGTGCACTCGGTCGTGCCGCTCACGGCCGCCCCGCCGGCCGAGATCACCACGGCCGACGAGACGCGCCGCCGTCTGGCCGACGCGGGCGTCGTGATCCCGGATTCCGCGGCCCGGGCGCGCGTCGACGGCATCGCGCCGCCGACGTCGCCCATCCCCGTCGTCGGCTGATCAGTCCTCGTCGGGAGAGATCCGCTCCCACGGCGCGGCGACCGGGAAGTACGCGTCGAGCATGTCGCGCACCGCGCGCTCCCGCAGCTCCTCCGGCAGCTCCGGCACGCTGCCGTCGTTGAGGCAGAACATGTCGGCGTCGCGGCGCGCGAGCAGCCGCTCCATCCGGTGCAGCGACTCCTGCAGCGTGGTCTGGATGTACTCGGTCCGCGGCGCCGTGGTCGGCAGGGCCCGGCCCGTCATCAGCGCGTAGTAGTGGTAAAGCGAGTTCGTGACCGACACGTCGGTCGCGCTGCGGAACCGGGCGGCCGCCGTGCGGGCGAACTCCTCGGGGAACTCCCGCTCCAGCTCGAACATCACGCTGCGCCGGTGGGGCGTCGCGCAGTGCTGCAGGTCGCGCGTGATGACGCGGCCGAAGCGGCGGCGCAGCACCTCGCGGTTCACGCGCGCGGCGTTGTCGTGACCGCTGCGCGAGGGGTCGGCCCCGCCCACGCCGATGCGGACCTCGGCCTCGACGAACTGCGTGATCCCCGCGGCCGTGAAGAACAGCTCGGGTCGCACGGGGCGGCCGAAGAACATGTCGTCGTTCGAGTAGAGGAAGTGCTCGGCGATGCCCGGGATGCGGTGCAGCTGCGCCTCTACCGCGTGCGAGTTGTGGGTGGGGAGCACCGAGGGGTCGGCGAAGAACTCCTCGCTCCGGACGATCCGCACGCGCGGGTCGTCGCGCAGCCACCACGGGGCGGGGCTGTCGGTCGCGATCCAGATGGTGCGGATCCACGGCGCGAACATGTGCACGCTGCGCAGGGCGTATCGCAGCTCGTCGACCTGGCGGTAGCGCGCCGCGTGGTCGTCGCCGTCGCCGACGACGTACGCGTTCATGCGCTTCGCGCGCTCGCGCTGGAACTCGTTGGACGAGCCGTCCACCCACGAGAAGACGATGTCGACCTCGCCCGTGAACTCGTTGGGGAGCGGATCCCACATGCCCTCGATCGTGCGCCAGTCGCGCCCGAAGCGGCGCACGGTCTCGAGGCCGAGGTCGTCGATCGCGACCGTGCGGCGGGTCAGCGCGTTCGGCCGCGGGGCCTGCAGCAGGCGGCCCTCGCGCCGCCAGAACTCGAGCCGGATGCCGCGCTCCGCGCCGTAGCGCAGGGTGCCGGACGCGGTGGTGCGGGGCCGGAAGAGGATGGCGACGTCCCCGCCGCCGAACGCGCGCGCCGCCCCGGCGGTGAGCGGGCGGACGGTGCTCTTCTCGCGCCGGGCGGCGGTCCACGGGGCGGTCTCTGCGGCCGCGTCCAGCGCGGCGAACGCGGCCTCGCGCGTCTCCGCGGGCAGGGCGAGCGCGGGGCGCCCGCTCGAGCGCCGCAGCAGCCAGGGCTCGAGGCCGGCCGACTCCAGCAGCTCCGCGAGCGCGAGGAGGTCGCGCGCCTCGGCCTCGGCGGGTGTCGCGTCCTCGATGAGATGGGGCACGCCGGCGAAGAGCCGCGTGTCCGTCGTCAGGGGGCGGGGGGCGGATGCGTCCGCGGACGGGGCGGCGGCAGCCGGGGGAGGACTGAGCGGCGTCATCGGTCACCTCTGTTCAGGAATGATCGAGTCGTCGGCCCCGTGGGGCCGGCGGCCGCTCGGATGAGGGCCGGCGAAGCGCCGGGAGCGCTCGAGAGCGGCAGCGGTGCGACCGGCGTGGAGAAGCCGGTGGAGTGATTGTAAAGCCCCTGCGCTTCCGGCATATCACCGGGGCCGAAACCGGGGGCGCGCGCCCAGACGACGCATAGGTCACGGACGGATAACATGGGTCCGTATGCCCGCCGCCGGTCGGCGGGGACCCGGCGCCGCCCATCCTGGAGCGCGATGCCGCACGAACGAGGAGATGTCACGTGGCCAACCCCTTCGAGAAGCTGCTCCGCGCCGGAGAGGGACGCGTCCGCCGGCGCCTCCAGCAGGTGGTCGCCGCCGTCGGCGCCCTCGAGGAGGACTACACGCAGCTGACCGACGAGGAGCTGCGCGGCGAGACCGCCGAGCTGCGCGCCCGCTTCGAGGCGGGCGAGACCCTCGACCAGCTGATGCCGGAGGCGTTCGCGGCCGTGCGCGAGGCCGCCAAGCGCACGCTCGGCATGCGCCCGTACGACGTCCAGATCATGGGCGGCGCGGCGCTGCACCTCGGCAACATCGCCGAGATGAAGACCGGTGAGGGCAAGACCCTCGTCGCGACCCTGCCCGCCTACCTGAACGCGATCGCAGGCAAGGGCGTGCACGTCATCACGGTCAACGACTTCCTCGCCTCGTACCAGGCCGAGCTGATGGGCCGCGTGTACCGCGCCCTCGGCATGAGCACCGGCGTCATCGTGTCGGGCCAGACCCCGGCCGTGCGCCGCGAGCAGTACAACGCCGACATCACGTACGGCACCAACAACGAGTTCGGCTTCGACTACCTGCGCGACAACATGGCGTGGCGCAAGGAGGACCTCGTTCAGCGCGGCCACTTCTACGCGATCGTCGACGAGGTCGACTCGATCCTGATCGACGAGGCGCGCACGCCGCTCATCATCTCGGGCCCGTCGTCGGGCGAGGCGAACCGCTGGTTCGTGGAGTTCGCGAAGATCGCCCGCACGCTCGAGGAGGGCGTCGACTACGAGGTCGACATCAAGAAGCGCACGGTCGGCGTGCTCGAGGCGGGCATCGAGAAGGTCGAGGACTACCTCGGCATCGACAACCTGTACGAGTCGGCGAACACCCCGCTCATCTCGTTCCTGAACAACTCGATCAAGGCGCTCGCGCTGTTCAAGCGCGACCAGGACTACGTCGTCATGAACGACGAGGTCATGATCGTCGACGAGCACACCGGGCGCATCCTGGTCGGCCGCCGCTACAACGAGGGCATCCACCAGGCGATCGAGGCCAAGGAGGGCGTGCCGGTCAAGGCCGAGAACCAGACGCTCGCCACGGTCACGCTGCAGAACTACTTCCGCCTGTACGAGAAGCTCTCGGGCATGACCGGCACGGCCGAGACCGAGGCCGGCGAGTTCATGTCGACCTACAAGCTCGGCGTGATCCCGATCCCGACGAACAAGCCCATGATCCGCGTGGACCAGCGCGACCTCGTCTACCGCAACGAGGCGGGCAAGTTCGCGCAGGTCGTGGAGGACATCGCCGAGCGCCACGAGAAGGGCCAGCCCGTGCTGGTCGGCACCGTGAGCGTCGAGAAGAGCGAGCACCTCTCGCGCCTGCTGGCCAAGAAGGGCATCCGCCACGAGGTCCTGAACGCGAAGAACCACGCGCGCGAGGCCGAGATCGTCGCCCGCGCGGGCAAGCTCGGCGCCGTCACGGTCGCGACCAACATGGCCGGCCGAGGCACCGACATCATGCTCGGCGGCAACGCCGAGTTCCTCGCGGTGCAGGAGATGAAGGCCAAGGGCCTCGACCCGGCCGGCACCGACCCGGAGGAGTACGACGCCGAGTGGAACGTCGTGTTCGACCGCGTCCGCGCCGAGGTGTCGGCCGAGGCCGAGAAGGTCGTCGAGGTCGGCGGCCTGTATGTGCTCGGCACCGAGCGCCACGAGTCGCGCCGCATCGACAACCAGCTGCGCGGTCGCGCCGGCCGTCAGGGCGACCCGGGCGAGAGCCGCTTCTACCTGTCGCTCGAGGACGACCTGATGCGCCGCTTCCAGTCCGGCGCCGCCGACGCGCTGCTGGCGCGCACGGACCTGCCGGACGACGTCGCGATCGAGTCGCGCCTGGTCTCCAACCTCATCAAGAGCGCACAGGCCGCGATCGAGTCGCGCAACGCCGAGGCGCGCAAGAACGTCCTCAAGTACGACGACGTGCTCAACCGTCAGCGCGAGGCGATCTACTCGGATCGCCGGCACATCCTGCACGGCGACGACATCGCCGACCGCGTGCAGCACTTCATCGAGGACGCGATCACCGCCGTCATCGACGAGCACACGTCGGGCGGGCACAACGAGAGCTGGGACTTCGACGCCCTGTGGAGCGAGCTGAAGACCCTGTACCCGGTCGGCGTGACGATCGACGAGGTCGTGGCCGAGGCCGGCGGCCGCAAGGGCGGCATCACGGCGGACGCGCTCAAGCGCGAGCTGCTGAGCGACGCCCGGATCGCCTATGCCAAGCGCGAGGAGCAGCTCGGCGCGTCCGCGATGCGCGAGCTCGAGCGCCGCGTCGTGCTGCAGGTGCTCGACCGCCGCTGGCGCGACCACCTGTACGAGATGGACTACCTCAAGGACGGCATCGGCCTGCGCGCGATGGCGCAGCGCGATCCGCTCATCGAGTACCAGCGCGAGGGCTACTCGATGTTCCAGGCCATGATGGGCCAGATCAAGGAGGAGGCCGTCGGCTACCTCTTCAACCTCGAGGTGCAGGTGCGCCGCGTGGGCGAGGGCGAGCAGGCCGAGGTCGAGGCCAAGGGCCTGTCGGAGCACCCCGCGGACACGCAGCTGGAGTACTCGGCTCCGAACGACGCGGGCGAGGTCGAGGTGCGCAACGACCGCGGCCAGGTGCAGAAGGCAGCGACGGACCGCGTGCGGCGGGCCGCGCAGGCGACGGAGGCGACGGCGCCCCAGGCGGGCCCGGGGGCAAGCGCGTTCGGGCACGCGGCGGACGCCGCGCAGGCCGACGAAGCGCCGCTGAACCGCGAGCAGCGCCGCGCGCAGAAGAAGAGGAAGTAGCACCTCGGGGAATCTCTCCGGCCGGGCCGACCGGTCCACGCCTCGGCGCGTGGACCGGTCGGCCCGGCCGTATCCTGGGGCGATGACCATCCCTGTCCCGTCCAGCGCCCCCGGCAAGGGCCGGCTGCGCCCGCTGGACCAGTCCTCGAAGCTGAAGAACGTCCTCTACGAGATCCGGGGCGCGGCCCTGGACGAGGCGGCTCGGCTCGAGGCGGCAGGCCACACGGTCCTGAAGCTCAACACCGGCAACCCCGCCGTGTTCGGCTTCGAGGCCCCGTACCAGATCGTGCGCGACATGATCGCGGCGGTGCCCACGGCGCACGGCTACAGCGAGAGCCGCGGCATCCTCGCGGCCCGGCGCGCGATCGTCAGCCGCTACGAGGACACCCCGGGCTTCCCGCGCGTGGACCCCGAGAACGTGTACCTGGGCAACGGCGTGTCCGAGCTCATCACGATGACCATGCAGGCGCTGCTCGACTTGGGCGACGAGGTGCTCATCCCGGCGCCCGACTACCCGCTGTGGACCGCCATGACGAGCCTGTCCGGCGGCACGCCCGTGCACTACCTGTGCGACGAGCAGAACGGCTGGCAGCCGGATCTCGACGACATCCGCTCGAAGATCACCGAGCGCACCAAGGCGATCGTGATCATCAACCCCAACAACCCGACCGGCGCCGTGTACTCGCGCGAGGTGCTCGAGGGCATCGCGGACATCGCCCGCGAGCACTCGCTCCTGCTGCTCAGCGACGAGATCTACGACCGGATCCTGTACGACGGGGTGGAGCACATCCCCACGGCCACGGTCGCCCCCGACCTGCTGTGCCTGACGTTCAACGGCCTGTCCAAGACCTATCGGGTGGCCGGCTATCGCTCGGGCTGGATGGTGATCACGGGCCCGCAGGATCACGCCAAGGGCTTCATCGAGGGCATCACGCTGCTCGCCTCCACGCGCCTGTGCCCGAACGTGCCCGCGCAGCACGCCGTGCTCGCGGCGCTCACCGGCGTGCAGTCGATCGAGGCGCTGATCGCGCCCAGCGGGCGCCTGCACGAGCAGCGCGACGTGGCGTGGCAGAAGCTCAGCGAGATCCCGGGCGTGACGTGCGTGAAGCCCGAGGGGGCGCTCTACGCGTTCCCGCGCCTCGACCCCGAGGTGCACGACATCCGGGACGACGCCAAGCTCGTCTACGACCTCCTGGTGGCCGAGCACATCCTGCTCGTCCAGGGCACGGGCTTCAACTGGCCGACGCCCGATCACCTGCGCATCGTCACGCTGCCCGAGGCGCGCGTGCTGGGCGAGGCGATCGAGCGGCTGGGCAACTTCCTGAGCTCGTACAAGCAGTAGGCCCCGCGGCCTGAACGGGCTTACAGGATCGAGAGGCTCGTCGCGCGCCAGCGGCGGTCGATGCCCTCGAGGCGCATGGCGACCGCGCGGGTGCGCTGGGGCGTCTCGACGATCACCACGCCCTCGACCACGCCGTCCGCGGGCGACGAGTGGTGGATCGAGCGGATGGCGTAGACGGGGCGTCTCACGGGCGTGTGGCGCGCACTGCGCGCCCGGACGGCCATCCCGGCGCGCGTGACGAGCGACCGGTACGGCTCGTCCGTGAGCCACCGCGCCATCTGCTCCGGCTCGCGCACCCCGGCCAGCACCTCGAGCACGCCCCGCGTCAGCGCGGTGAGCAGGGGCTCGGGGTCGGGGAGGCTCTGGCTCGGCGTGCGCTGCGGGGCGAAGTGCTCCTCGACGTCGGCGAGGCTGCGCAGGGGCCGGTCGGTGGGGCGACGCCCGGCTGGCCCGGGCGGCACGGACGGCAGTGGCTGGGACATCGAGACCCCCTCTTCTCGGTGCGTGGCGAGTCGCCAGTCCAGCACTGCGTCGCACGGGGCACCGAGGCGGCAGGTATGTCCGTGGAGAGGTCTGCGGGCGCCGGGCTGTGGACAGCCGTGGGTGCCGGCGCGCCCGCTGGCCTACGCTCACGCTCGTGCGATGGGAGCGATTCTTCGACGACCTCGAGGACCAGCTGGCGGCCGAGTGGGAGGCCGAGCGGGCGGCCCTCGAGTCCGAAGCCGAGCGGCTGCGCCTGGCGCGGGTCGACCTGCGCACGCGACTCGCGGGCCTCGCTCACGACGGCGAGGACGCCGTCACGCTGGAGCTCGCGGGAGGGGAGTCGCTGGAGGCGCGCATCACAGCGGTCGGAGCCGACTGGCTCGCCGCTCCCGAGGCCGACGGAGGCCGCCGCCTGCTGCTCGTGCCGCTCGCCGCGATCCGCGCGGTCCAGGCGAGCCACGGCCACCTGCTGCGCTGCGCGCGCCCGGCCGAGCGCGGCGACCGGCTCGCGGAACGGGTCACGTTCGGCCTCGCGCTCCGCGACCTGGCCCGGCGCAGGATCGGCGTGGCGGTCGGCACCGGGCCCGAGCGCATGCTGACCGGGACGATCGACCGGGTCGGATCGGACCACATCGACCTGGCCCTGCACGACGCGGGCGCACCGCGGCGGGCCGCGGACGTGCGCGGGTACCGGATGATTCCGCTCGGCGCGGTGTCCTGGGTGCGGATCGATGCGTCGGCGGGCGTGCCGGTGGTCTGACGCCGCGGCGGGGGCCCGGGTCTCTGCGCGGGCTCAGCCCCGCGTGCCCCAGAGCTCGGGGAAGCTCGCGGCGTTCGACTGGCGCCACAGAGCCATGCGCCGCGCCTCCTCCACCTGGGCGTCGAGGTACTCCGCGACGCTGTCGTGCTCGATCCGCCAGCGCGCGGGGGTGCCGAGGCGGGTGCCGCGCAGGCGCCCCTCCTCGACCAGGGCGATCACCTCGTCGACGTCGATTCCGAGCAGCTCCGCGACCTGCGCGGGCGGCACGTGACGGCGTGCGACATCCTCGACCATGCCCCCATTATGGGTGCCCGGGCATCCGGGTGTGAGGGCGAATCGGGGCCTGTGGACAAGTCTCGGGGACCGTGACGCGGATTTGCCACGATGACCCCATGAGCAGCAGCATCGGCCACCCCGGCAGCGGACGGCACGCCGCCCCCGCGAGGCCCGGCCGTCGCGCCTTCTGGGCGGACGCGCGCTTCCTGATCGGGGTCCTCCTGGTGGCGGCGTCGACCGCCGGCGTGTGGTTCGTGGTGGCGGCCTCCCGCCAGACCGTCTCGGTGCTGGCCGCGGCCGACACGCTCGTGCCGGGCCAGCCCGTCACAGCGGCCGACGTCACGGTGGTCGACGTCGCCCTCGGGCAGGCGCGCGACGCATATCTCGCTCCCGACGCGCTCGGGGAGGGGCTGGTGGCGCTGCGCACGATCGAGGTGGGCGAGCTCGTCCCCGCGGCGGGTGTCGGGGAGTCGGAGCTCAGCGACCGCACCTCGGTCGTGGTGCAGAGCTCGGTCGACGTGCCCGCCGGGCTGGACCGGGGCGCGCTGGTCGAGCTGTGGGAGACCCCCGCCGCCGACCCCGCCGATCCGGGCGTCTTCGCAGAGCCGCGGATCCTGGTCGCCGACGCCGTCGTTGCCCGGATCACGCGCGACGACGGCGTGATGGCCGCCGGCGGAGCCTCGCTCGAGCTGGTGATCGAGCGCTCCCGTGTGGCCGACGTGCTCGCGGCGGTCGCGGCCGGGGCCGTGCTCTCGGCCGTTCCCACGGCGGGCGGCGCGGTGCCCGATCCCGCCCCGGACCGGGCCGAGGGGCCGGCCGCGGACGACGACGCGCCGGATCCGGAGCCGGGAGGGGACGACCAGGAGCCGGGCGGATGATCGCGCTCGTCGCTGCCGACGACGGCGACCGGATCGCGGAGGAGCTGCGCGACGAGGGCGTGACGGTGCCGGCGCTGCTCGAGCCGGGTGCGCTCTCGGCGGCGGCGGACCGGCGCTCCGGTGCCGCCCAGCTCCTGAACGGGGCCGACGCCCTGGTGCTGTCGGCGGACCGCGGCGAGCTCACCGCGGCGCTCGTGTCGACCTGCGATCGGCTCGGGGTGCGCATCGTGCTGCTGGCCGAGCGTCCCGGGGACCTGCGAGCGGCAACGGCGTTCGGTCTCGCCGCGCCGCTCCCGCCCGACGCGCCGGGCTGGGCGATCGCGGCCGCGATCGAGAACGCCCTGCCGGCGCCGGCGGCCGACGGCGGGGAGCGGGTGCGCCCGACGGGCCGGATCATCGCGGTGTGGGGCCCGGAGGGCGCGCCCGGCCGCACCACGATCGCGATCGAGCTGGCGTGCGCGCTGGCGCGCGGCGGCGACCATGTCGCGCTCGTGGACGCCGACAGCCACGCCCCGTCCATCGCCGTCGCGCTGGGCCTGGCGGACGAGAGCCCTGGGTTCGCGGCGGCGTGCCGGCAGGCCGAGCACGGCCTGCTCGACGCTGGCGAGCTGCTGCGCGTCAGCGTGCCGCTGGGCGACCCGGACGGGCGGGTGGACGTGCTGACCGGCATCAACCGCGTCTCGCGCTGGCCCGAGCTCTCCGCGTCGCGGGTGACCGCGGCGCTGGCCGTGATGCGCGAATGGGCCGACGTGGTCGTGGTCGACGTGGGCGCATCGCTCGAGGCCGACGAGGAGATCGTGAGCGACCTCGACGGGCCGCGACGGAACGCGGCGACGCTCGCGGTGCTGAACGCGGCCGATCAGGTCGTGGCCGTGGCCGCCGGCGATCCCATCGGACTGTCCCGCTTCGTGCGCGGCCACGCCGAGCTCCGGCAGGTCATCGGGCAGACGCCGACGCGCGTCGTGGTCAACCGGCTCCGGTCCGGCCCGCTGGGTCTCGACCCGCGCGGGCAGGTGAGGCGCGCGCTCGAGCGGTTTTCCGGGATCGCGGACGTCGCGTTCGTGCCCGACGACCGCCGCGCCGCCGACGCCGCCCTGCTCGCTGCGCGGCCGGTCGCGGAGGTCAGCCCGCGCTCGTCGCTCGCGCAGGCCGTCCGGCGCCTCGCGGCGGGGACGCAGGCCGCGGTCGCCCGTCCCGGTGAGCCGGCGATCGCGCGGGAGCGCCGCCGGGGCCTGCGACGCGGCGCCTCGAGCGCCGCAGCGTCGGTCGGGCCGGGCGGCGACCAATAGGCTGTATCCGTGTCGACCCTCAGTGATCTCGTCTTCGCCCAGGGCATCGCGACCGAGGCGGATGTCGAATGGCTGCATCGCGTGGCCGGCGACGGACAGCTGCTCGCGGACCTGTCGTTCGCCGACATCGTGATGTGGGTTCCCACGAGCGACGACTCGTTCGTCGCGGTGGCCCACACCCGCCCCGGCGGCTCGGCGACGCTCTTCTACCGCGACATCGTGGGGGAGCGCATCCGCCCGCAGTGGCAGGCGCAGGTGCGCGAGGCGTTCCACGCGTCCGACATCATCGACTCGTCGTCGCCCGAGTGGTTCGAGGAGACGCCGACGCGCGTGCGCGCGGTGCCGATCGTGCGCAAGGCCGAGGGGTCGTCGAGCGTGCTCGGCGTGCTCACGCGGCACACCAACCTCGGTGACGTGCGCGCCCCCTCGCGGCAGCAGATCACCTTCAACGAGTGCGCCGACGACATCTTCCGGATGATCTCGAACGGCGACTTCCCGGACCTGTCGGCCCCGACCGGCCCGCGCCGCGGTGCGCCGCGCGCGGCCGACGGCCTCATCCGGCTCGACGTGGACGGCGTCGTGACGTTCGCGAGTCCGAACGCGCTGTCGGCCTTCAACCGCGTCGGATTCGCGGACGAGCTCGAGGGCGAGTCGCTCGCCGAGGTGACCAGCCGCATCCTGCCCGCCTCGCGCGACACGGACGAGTCGCTGCCGGTCGTCGTGACCGGGCGCGCGCCGTGGCGCACGGACATCGAGGCCCGCGGGGTCACGGTGTCGCTGCGGGCGATCCCGCTGCGCGACCGCGGCCACCGCACCGGCGCCATCGTGCTGTGCCGCGACGTCACGGAGCTCCGCCACCAGGAGCAGGAGCTCCTCACCAAGGACGCGACGATCCGCGAGATCCACCACCGGGTCAAGAACAACCTGCAGACCGTGGCGTCGCTGCTGCGCATCCAGGCGCGCCGCACCAAGTCGGAGGAGGCGCGGGAGTCCCTCACGCAGGCGATGCAGCGCGTGGCGGCCATCGCTGTCGTGCACGACACGCTCTCGGAGGGTCTGTCGCAGAACGTGGACTTCGATCAGGTCTTCGACCGCGTGCTGCGGCTCGTCGCCGAGGTCGCCGCGGCTCCCAACACGCTCGCCCACACCCACTCGGTCGGCAAGTTCGGCGTGCTGCCCAGCGAGTACGCGACGCCCCTCGCGCTGGCCCTCACCGAGCTCGTCACCAACGCGGTCGAGCACGGCCTGAAGGGCCAGGAGGGCAAGGTCGAGATCATCGCCGAGCGCGACGACGAGAAGCTCCTCGTGCGCGTCCGCGACACCGGCAGCGGCCTCCCCGAGGGCACGGTCGGGCGCGGTCTCGGCACGCAGATCGTGCGCACGCTCATCCAGGGCGAGCTGAGCGGATCCATCGAGTGGCACACGCTCGGCGGCGCGTCCGCCGATGGCGACGCGGCGGCGGACGGCGAGCCGGCGGCCTCGGGGACCGAGGTCGTCATCGACATCCCGCTGCGCTGGATCAAGCGCTGACGCGGACAAGCGAGAGGCGCCCCTCCGGATCCGGCGGGGCGCCTCTCGCTGCTGTGTGTGCTGTGTGGTGCGCTGTGATGCAGATCAGCCGGCGCGGCGTGCTCGCGCGGCGCGGCGCTTGAGGGCGCGGCGCTCGTCCTCGCTCAGGCCGCCCCAGACGCCCGAGTCCTGACCGGTCTCGAGTGCGTACTGCAGGCACACCTCGGTGACCGTGCAGCGGGCGCAGACCGACTTCGCCTTCTCGATCTGGTCGACCGCCGGGCCGGTGTTGCCGACCGGGAAGAACAGTTCGGGGTCGACGGTGAGACAGGCAGCCTTGTCGCGCCAATCCATGGTGGGAGCTCCTCGCAGGGGTGGTGGGTTTCCGAGCAACGGGCACGCTCGGGGGAATCGGGAAAGCGCACCCCGGGTTCGGATACGCTGGCCATGTCGCGAGTCTGATCTCGCGACCCACCACGCCGTGGGAAACAAGCCGTTAACAATCGTCATACAGTTGGAATCCGAAATCAAGGGTTTTCGGCGAAATGGGTCCCTCCGAGGTGTGCGAACCCGACCGGATGACGACAGGAGCGGCCGCATGAGGTTCCCCATCGCCCGTGCGGCGGGCACCCTTCTCGCGATCGAGACCGTGGGTCTCCTGGCGCTCGCGGGCTGGCAGGTGGTCGCCCTGCTGGGCGACGACACCATGGCGGCGTCGAGCGCGATCGCGCTGATCGTCCTCACCGTGATCGGCGCCGTGGCGGTGGCCGCGTTCGCCGGCGCCGTCTGGGCGGCGCGCTCATGGGGCCGATCGGGGGGCATCGTGACGCAGCTGCTCATCCTGGCCGTCGCGGTCGGCGCCGTCACGGGACCGTACCCGCAGGTGGGCACGGCCCTCCTGCTCGCCGCCCCCGCGCTGCTCGGAATCGGGCTGCTCCTGGCCGCCGCACGATCCGCCCACCGCGAGTCCCCGGACCCCTCCGGTCGCTGACCCGCTCGGCCCGTGGCCTCCGGTCGTTGAGCGGAGGCGCGCCAGCGCCGCCCCCACCCTGTGGTCGTTGAGCAGAGGCGCGCCAGCGCCGGAGTCGAAACGTGTCCGAACCCTCCCTGCCGACCGGCCCACCGCTCGTCCACAGGGCACCGCCCGGAGGACTTCTCCACAGATTCGGTTTGAATCGCTGATCTGCGCTTTCCGGCCCGGTGAATGTCGGTGGCCCGGAGGAGAATCGGGCCATGACGACACAGGCGACTTCGACCCGGTGGGCTCCCACCCCGGCCGAACGCGCCCGCACGTCAGAGCTCGTCGACGATTACCTGGAGCAGCAGGTCATCATCGCCCAGGCYCATGCCCGGCAGGCGCGGATCCTCGCCGAGGGCCGCGCGATCGCCGAAGCCCAGACCCGCCGGGGTGGGACGGGTTCGGAGTTCGAGCACCCGCTGAGGTCCATGGCCGCCGAGTTCGCGGTCGCCGGGCGGATGTCAGACCGCACGATCCGGGCCCGGATGTTCGGAGTTCGAGCACCCGCTGAGGTCCATGGCCGCCGAGTTCGCGGTCGCCGGGCGGATGTCAGACCGCACGATCCGGGCCCGGATGGAGTGGGCGGTGGACCTGGTGGACGGGTTCCCGGCCACGTTCGCACTGTTCGAGGAGGGCCGGATCAGCGAGGCCCATGTCCGCGCGATCGTCGACGCCGGCAGTCGTCTCGAGGATGACGACTCCCGGGCGGAGTTCGAGCGGATCATCCTGCCGCGAGCGGTGAAGCTCACCGCGGGGCAGCTGGGCTCGCTGGCGCGGAAGCTCGCGGATGACATCGAGCCGTTGCCGTTGGAGGAGCGGCACNGGGCCGGCGCTGGCGGGCTACGCCCAGCTGTTCGAGCAGATCATCCTGCCGCGAGCGGTGAAGCTCACCGCGGGGCAGCTGGGCTCGCTGGCGCGGAAGCTCGCGGATGACATCGAGCCGTTGCCGTTGGAGGAGCGGCACGAGGAGGCCATGGCCGAGCGTGGGGTGAGAGCGGCACCGCTTCCGGACGGCATGGGCGAGTTGACCTACATCGGTCCGGCGGTGACGGTGTACGCGATGCACGACCGGGCCACTCAGATGGCGCGCACGATCCACCGCACCAAGGATGAGACCGACGAGCGGACGTTGGATCAGATCCGGGCGGACGTGTTCGCCGAGATCGCCCTCGCCGGTCTCCCGACCGCGGATTTGATCGACCAGCACGGCGGCGACGCCCTCACGAGCCGAGATCGCCCTCGCCGGTCTCCCGACCGCGGATTTGATCGACCAGCACGGCGGCGACGCCCTCACGAAGATCACCGCCACCGTTCAGGTCACCGTCCCGTGGCAGACCCTCACCGGTGTCGGTGAGGAGTCCGCGTTCCTCGCCGGGTACGGCCCCATCCCCGCCGAAGCGGCCCGCCGCCTCGCAGGGGAGGCCGCCAGATGGACGCGCCTGTTCACCGACCCCGACACCGGGTGCCTGAAGACCGTCGACACCTACACGCCCACGAAAGCGCAGCGGCGCTTCCTCATCGCCCGGGACGAGCACTGCCGCTTCCCCGGCTGCCGGCAACCCGCCATCCGCTGNGTCGACACCTACACGCCCACGAAAGCGCAGCGGCGCTTCCTCATCGCCCGGGACGAGCACTGCCGCTTCCCCGGCTGCCGGCAACCCGCCATCCGCTGCGAGGACGACCACACCATCCCGTACTCCCACGGCGGCCCCACCACCGTCCGCAACCTCGCCAACCTCTGCCGCGCCCACCACGTCCTCAAACACAACTCGAACTGGAACTTCCGNCATCCCGTACTCCCACGGCGGCCCCACCACCGTCCGCAACCTCGCCAACCTCTGCCGCGCCCACCACGTCCTCAAACACAACTCGAACTGGAACTTCCGCCACGGGCCCGGCGGCGTCATGGAAGTCATCAGTCCCACCGGCAGGGCCTACAAACACAAACCCACCCCGGTCGTCCGATTCGAAGCGTCCGCGGAGATCGCCCGCCCCGACTTCGGCTCAGACCCGCCGCCCTTCTGAAGGTGGTGTCGATCAGGCGCGGCGCGGTGAGGGGAGCGTGGTCGCCTCGCCGGCGACGTGGCGCGCGAGGAGCGCGGCGCCGGCGACGGCTGCGGGCATCACCACGATGGCGGCGAGCGGCACGAGGAAGCACACGTGCACCGCGACCCCGAAGCCCAACACGCGGGCGCGGTGCGCGCGCAGCAGGCGCGCGCGGGCCGAGGCGTCGAGGCCCCGCGCGGTGAGCCCGTGAGAGGCGAGTTCGTCGGCCAGCACGCGGCCGTTGAGCAGTGCGCCCACGACGGCGCCCGCGGGGCCGCCGACGACCGGCACGAGGGCCACAGCGCCCGCGCCCAGTGCGGCGAGCACGCCCTTCCCGAACAGCCCCAGGCCGTCGGCGACCGAGGCGAGGAAGCCGTATGGCGTCTCGGGCACCGCGCCGCCGATCTCCCGCTCGACCGAGCGCCAGATCCGGTCGTAGAACGACTCGCCCACCACGAGGGTGAGCGCGGTGAACGTCGCGATCGAGAGCACGACCGCGCCGCCGAACAGCGCGATCCCGATCACCGTGCGGAAGAGCCCGGCCCACGCCTCGCCCCAGCCGTCGGCGAACGGCGTGATCAGCTCGACGAAGCCGGCAAGCGCGAATCCCAGGGCGACGAGCGCGCCGGTCAGCAGCGCCCCGACGATCGCTGCCGGGACGAGGCCCGCCGCCATGACGCCGGGTCTGCGGCGCCACCATCGGAAGCCGTCGACGAGCGTCTTCACACCCCGCCAGAACTCGCGCACGAGCCCAGGCTAGGCCAAGCCGGCAGAGCGGCGCCGGGAATAACCCGGGGTGACCGTGGTTGAAGTTGATATCAGTCGGCTCAAGTTCTTAGGCTTGATACGACATCACGCAACTTCACGTCCATCGAGGAGATCCGCGATGCCCGACAACACGTTCCCTCTGGGCGGCCCGAGCGCCTTCGACGAGTTCCTCGCCCGCTACCTGCAGGGCGAGCGCGCCCGTGCCGCGCGGTCGCTCGACCTGGCCCGCTACCTCAGCGCGCGCACGCAAGAGCTGCTGCAGCGCGCCGGGCGCTACGCCCTCGAGCGCGGCCAGCACGAGCTCGACGCGCTCCACGTGCTGCGCGTGCTGATCGAGGACCCCACGGTCGCGTCGGCCGTCACGCGCATCGGCGCCGACCCCTCGGCGGTGGCCTCCGCGGCGGAGATGCGACTGCCGGCCGCCGGCGAGGCGGCCGACGCCGAAGCCGCCGTCGTGACGCCCGCCGTGCAGCGCGCGCTGTTCCACGCGTTCCAGGTGGCCCGGGCGTCGGGATCGACGTACATCGACCCCGAGCACGTCTTCTTCGCGCTCGTGCTGGCGCAGGACACCCCGGCCGGCCAGATCCTGACCGCGGCCGGGATCACCGCGGAGGCCCTCACGCAGGGGATGCGCGAGGCGATCGCGGCCGGCGAGACCGAGACCCGCACGGAGACCCCGGAGCCGCGGCAGCCGGGCGGCATGCTCGACACCTACGGCACCGACCTCACGGCGCGCGCCCGGGACGGGCTCCTCGACCCCGTGATCGGCCGCGCATCCGAGATCGAGCAGACGATCGAGATCCTGTCGCGCCGCACCAAGAACAACCCCGTGCTCGTCGGCGAGGCCGGCGTCGGCAAGACCGCGATCGTGGAGGGCCTGGCGCGCGCGATCGTCGCGGGCGAAGTGCCCGTGCAGCTGCGGGGCAAGCGCGTGATCGCGCTCGACCTCCCCGCCATGCTCGCCGGCACGCGCTACCGCGGCGACTTCGAGGAGCGCCTGACCAAGACGATGGAGGAGGTCGCCGAGCAGCGCGACGAGATCATCCTGTTCGTCGATGAGATCCACACGGTCGTCGGCGCCGGGGGCGGCGGCGAGGGCGCCATGGACGCGGGCAACATCCTGAAGCCCCGCCTCGCGCGCGGCGAGCTGCACCTCGTCGGCGCGACGACGCTGAAGGAGTACCGCACGATCGAGAAGGACGCCGCGCTCGAGCGCCGTTTCCAGCCGGTGCGCGTGGGGGAGCCCTCGATCGAGGACGCGATCGAGATCCTGCGCGGCCTGCGCCCGGCGTACGAGGAGCACCACCGCGTGAGCTACACCGACGAGGCTCTGCGCGCGGCCGTCGAGCTCGGCGACCGCTACCTCACGGAGCGCGTGCTGCCGGACAAGGCGATCGACCTGATCGACCAGGCCGGTGCGCGCCTTCGGCTGCGTCTGGGCGCCCCGACCGACGTGAGCGCGCTCATGGAGAAGCTCGCCACGCTCGAGGCCGAGAAGAACGCCGCGGTGGCCGCCGAGCGCTACGAGGAGGCGCTGCGCCTGCGCGATGAGATCGCCGAGGTCCAGCACCGGATCGACGAGGCGTCCGGCCAGGGCGGCACGCGGGCGGTCGTGGACGAGGCCGAGATCGCCGCGGTCGTGAGCCGCGCCACGGGCATCCCCGCCTCGCGCCTGACGGAGACCGAGCGCGAGCGCCTCGCCGCGCTCGAGGACGAGCTGCACCGGCGCGTGATCGGGCAGGACGACGCGGTGACCGCGGTCGCGAAGGCCGTGCGCCGCAGCCGCACCGGCATGGGCGACGCGCGGCGCCCCGTCGGCTCGTTCCTGTTCCTGGGGCCGACCGGCGTCGGCAAGACCGAGCTGGCCAAGGCGCTCGCGGCGAGCCTGTTCGACGACGAGGGCGCGATCATCCGGTTCGACATGAGCGAGTTCGGCGAGCGTCACACGGTCGCCCGCCTTGTGGGCGCCCCTCCCGGCTACGTCGGCTACGACGAGGCCGGGCAGCTGACGGAGCGCGTGCGCCGCAACCCGTACTCGATCGTGCTGTTCGACGAGATCGAGAAGGCGCACCCCGACGTGTTCAACCTGCTGCTGCAGGTGCTCGACGACGGACGCCTCACGGACGGCCAGGGTCGCACGGTCGACTTCCGCAACACGGTCGTCGTGATGACGTCGAACCTCGGCTCGGAGTTCCTCGCCTCGCGCGCGGGCGCCATCGGGTTCACGACGGGCGGACGCGAGTTCGACGACGAGGACCTGCGCGCCCGGGTCATGGGCCGCCTGCGCGAGTCGATGCGACCGGAGTTCCTGAACCGGATCGACGAGATCGTGCTGTTCCGCAAGCTCGACCGGCCCCAGCTGCGTCGCATCGTCGACCTCATGCTGGGCGCCACGCGCGATCGCCTCGCGGGCCGCGAGGTGTCGATCGAGGTCTCGGCGGCCGCCGTCGACTGGCTGACCGAGCGCGGCTACGAGCCCGAATACGGCGCCCGGCCGCTGCGCCGCCTGATCCAGCGCGAGGTGGACGACCGCATCGCCGACCTGTTCGTCTCGGGCGACCTGGCGGACGGCGGTCGCGTGACGGTGGACGTCAGGGACGGCGCGCTGACGGTCGCCGCCGCCCGCATGCCCGCGGCGGCCTGAACCCGCCGGCGAGGCCCCGGAGCCGAGCGCTCCTGGGCCTCGTCGCGTTCGCGGGGCCGCCGCTACCGGATGTCCCGCCCGCGTGGGAGCATGCGGAGATGGAACAGCGCATCAGCTTCATCACGCTCGTGGTCGACGACGTCGAGGCCAGCCGGGCCTTCTACGTCGACCGGCTGGGATGGCACGAGGAGCTGCATGTCGAGGGCGAGGTGCTGATGCTCCGGGTGGGCGACAAGCTGATGCTCTCGCTCTGGGACCGCGCGCACGCGGAGGCCGAGCTCGGGCCCATGAAGGCCGACGGCGTCGCGCCCATCACGCTCGCCCACAACGTCGCGAGCGAGTCGGAGGTCGACGCGGTCATCGCCGAGGCGCGCGCGGCCGGGGCCACCCTCGTCTCCGAGCCCGTCCGCCGCTCCTGGGGCGGGTACACCGGCTACATCGCCGACCCCGACGGCTATCGCTGGGAGGTCGCGTACAACCCCGGGCCCATCGGGGAGTCCGTGCTTCCCTGATCCGCGGGGCGCCGAGCTCAGCCGTGAGGCCAGGTCGCGAGCGCGTCGTCGATGGCGCGCCGGGTGGCCGCGTCGACCGGTGCGACCAGATCCAGGAGGGGCACGCGCGGCGCCGAGGCGGACCGCGCGGGCGGCAGCCGCCACGTCCCGACGGCCACGCCGTCGACCAGGACGGTGGGGCGGAAGATGCCGTTGCCGCCCGGCACCAGCGCCGCCAGCACCTCGGGCGTCGCGACCAGGGAGCGGTCGGCGTAGCCGAGGATCCACTCGTCGAAGCCCGCCGTGAGCGTCACGCCCGAGGGCCCCGGCACGGGAGGGTCGCCGATCACCCAGGCGGGGGCGCCCTCGACCGTCACCTCGACGAGATCCGCGATGCGCGCGGCCTCCCGGCGCACCTGCGTCTTGGGCAGCTTGAGCCACCAGGCGGCGTCGTCCGGTGTCACCGGCCCGTGCGACAGGATGTACCCCCGCAGGACGCCGACGAGGTCGTCCGGATGCGTCTCGATCGCGGGAGGGAGGACCAGCTGCTGCTGAGCGCCCGCGAACGGCCCCCAGTGCATCAGGCCGTCGATCGCGAGATGGAACAGCAGGTGGTACCCGCGTCCCCCGCCGGCGGGGATGCCCGCCGCCTCCCACAGGGCGACCGCCTCCGCGCGCGTGCGCGGCCGCTCCTGCAGGGCGTCGCGCAGGATGCCGCGCGCCCGGTCGATCGTGGTGTCGTCGAGGCCCAGCTCGGCGCGGCGCCGGGTCGCTGAGCGCTGCACGCGGTCCGCCGTGTGGTGCAGGATCGCCGCCAGGTGGCGCGGCGTCGTCGCGAACAGCGTGCCGCGCATCGGCCACGAGCGCACGAGCCGCCCCGTGTCGAACGCCGCCCGCACGTCGTCGAGCGTCGTGCCCGGCCGGGAGCGGATGGCGATCGCGCGCAGCACGGCCGGCAGGTCCTGGCCCTGCAGCGCGACGCCGCGAGCCACCACCTCGGCGGGCGAGAGGTCGGAGCCGCCGAGCAGCTGGGCGGCGTGGCGCATGCGTCGGGCGTCGACGCCCGAGAGATCCCTCGTCACGCCCCCACGCTAGACCCGCCCGCGGACACCGGGCAGGATCGGGGACATGGAAGAGCAGCGCGTATCCATCGGCATCGCCGCCGCCGTCGGGCCGGAGGTCGCCCGCCGCATCGCCCCGGCGATCGAGCAGGCCGGCTTCGGAGCCCTCTGGGTGAACGACACCCCGGGTGCCGATGCGCTGGAGGTTTCGGCGGCGGCCGCGGCGGTCACGTCCCGCCTCCGGGTCGCGACCGGCGTGATCGCGGTCGACCGGCGCCCGGCGCCCCAGCTGCTGGCGGACCTCGCCAGGCTGGACATCCCCGCCGACCGGCTCGTGCTCGGCATCGGCTCCGGCGCCGCGCGGAGCGGCGCGCTCGGCCTCGTCCGCGACGCGGTGGACGAGCTGCGGCAGGGCGGCGTGGGCGACATCGTGGTCGGCGCGCTCGGCCCCCGCATGCGCCGGCTTGCCGCCGATCGCGCGGACGGGGTCCTGCTCAACTGGCTGACGCCCTGCGCGGCCGCGGAGGAGGCGTCCGAGCACCGCGCGAGCGACGGCGCCGGCCGCGTCGTGCTCTACGTCCGCACCGCGGTGGAGGACGACGCGGTCCCGCGTCTCGAGCACGAGGCGGCGCGCTACGAGTCGATCCCGTCGTACGCCGCCAACTTCGCACGGCTGGGGCTCGCGCCCATGGACACGGTCATCCTGCCCGACGGCCTTCCCGGCCGCGTCGAGCGCTACGCCGACGTGGTCGACGAGGTCGTGCTGCGGGCGGTGGTCGCGCAGGACGGCCCCGACGACTACGCGCGCTTCGTCGACCGGGTGAGCGAAAGCATCCGAGAGACCGCCGACGCCGTCTGACCTGTCCGGCGGCCCCGCGGGCGGAGGACCGAGGCGGTCAGCGGCGCGCGGCGTACTGCTCGCGGATCACCGCGCGGGTGTCCGGAGCGGGCTCCGCCGAGAGGGACACCGGCCACGACGGGCGCTCGCCGGTCAGCGCCCACGCCGCCTGAACGGCGGCCCCCGCCGCGACGTACTCGCCGGGCTCGGGCACCACGACCGGTGCGTCGAACACCTGCGCGGCGATCGCCGCGACGGCCGGGTTCTGGGCCGCGCCGCCGACGAGCAGGATGCGGTCGGCCCCGACGCCGTGCGCGCGCACCGCGTCGAGCCCGTCGGCCAGGCCGCACAGCATCCCCTCGATCGCGGCGCGGGCGAGGTTCTCGCGGGTGGTGGAGGCGAGCGTCATCCCGAACAGCGTCGCGGTCGCGTCCGGCAGGTTCGGCGTGCGCTCGCCCTCGAAGTACGGCTGCAGCACGAGGCCGCCGGCCCCAGGCTGCGCCGACAGGGCCAGTCGGCCCAGCTCGTCGTGGTCCACGCCGAGCAGCTTCGCGATGCCGTCCAGCACGCGCGCGGCGTTGAGCGTGGCGATCAGCGGCAGGAAGGCGCCGGACGCGTCGGCGAAGCCCGCGACCGTCCCGCTCGCGTCCCGGACCGGGGCGTCGGTCACGGCGAACACCGTCCCCGAGGTCCCGATCGACACCGCGACGTCGCCCGTGGCCGCCCCGAGGCCGAGGGCCGCCCCCGCGTTGTCTCCGCAGCCCGGGCCGATCACCAGTCCGTCGGCGAGGGATCCCGCCCCGCCCGCGACGGACTCGGACGGGCCGAGCACGCGCGGCAGGACGACGTCGGCGGCGTCGCGGCGCAGCGCGAGCGACAGCAGCTCGCGGTCGTACGCGCCGCTCTCGCCGTCGAAGTACGCGGTGCCGCTCGCGTCGGAGCGGTCGGTCACGAGCTCCTCGAGCACGGGGCCGAGCGGCGACTCGTCCGCGGGGCCGTAGCCCCGCAGACGCCACGTCAGCCAGTCGTGGGGAAGCGCGACGGCCGCCACGCGCGCGGCGTTCTCGGGCTCGGCGTCGGCGAGCCAGCGCAGCTTCGTGGCCGTGAACGACGCGACCGGCACGACGCCGGTGCGGCGCGCGAACGCGTCCGCCCCGACCTCGTCCCGCAGCGCGGCGGCCGCGTCGGCCGAGCGGGTGTCGTTCCACAGGAGCGCGGGCCGGATCACGCGACCCTCGGCGTCGAGCGCGACCGTGCCGTGCTGCTGGCCGCCGATCGAGATCGCCGCCACATCGCCGAGCCCGCCGGCGGCGTCGAGCGCCTCCCGCAGCGCGTCCCACCACGCCGCGGGATCGACCTCGGTGCCGTCCGGGTGGGACGCCCGGCCCGAGCGCACGACGGCGCCCGTGCCGAGGTCCCGGACCACGACCTTGCAGCTCTGCGTCGACGAGTCGACTCCCGCGACGAGGGTCATCGCCGTCCTTTCCGATGTATCCGTGACGAGACTGGTTCCGGGCGAAGAGACTGGTCTTCCCGACACCGGTCTCGTCCCCCAGGACCAGTCAACGTCCGAGGGCTGGGCTCAGCGCGCGCCGAGCAGGTGCTCGGTCGCCAGCTGCTGCAGGCGCACGAAGCCGAAGCCCTTGCCGCCGAGGTACGCGTCTGCGTCGAAGTCCTCGAACGCCGAGCGGTCGGCCAGCAGGTCGTCGTACGACTCGCCCTCGCCCAGCGTGGGCTCGGCGAGCTCGAGCACCTTGGCGGCCTTCAGCGCCTCCTGCACCTCGGGGTCGGCGCGGAACGCGGCCGCGCGCTCCTTGAGCAGCAGGTACGTGCGCATGTTCGCCGTGACGGAGTCCCACACGCCGGTCTCGTCCTCGGTGCGGCTGGGCTTGTAGTCGAAGTGACGCGGGCCGTCGTAGGCGGGCACGCCGCCGGGGCCGCCGTTCTCGAGCAGGTCGACGAGCGCGAACGCGTTGTGCAGGTCGCCGTGGCCGAACACCAGGTCCTGGTCGTACTTGATGCCGCGCTGACCGTTGAGGTCGATGTGGAAGAGCTTGCCGTGGTACAGCGCCTGCGCGATGCCGGCCGCGAAGTTCAGGCCCGCCATCTGCTCGTGGCCCACCTCGGGGTTCAGGCCCACGAGCTCGGGGCGCTCGAGCGAGTCGATGAACGCGATCGCGTGACCGAGCGTCGGCAGCAGGATGTCGCCGCGCGGCTCGTTCGGCTTCGGCTCGATCGCGAAGCGGATGTCGTAGCCCTTGTCGGTGACGTAGTCGCCCAGCAGGTTGACGGCCTCGCGGTAGCGCTCGAGCGCGGCGCGGATGTCCTTCGCGGAGTCGTACTCGGCGCCCTCGCGGCCGCCCCACATCACGAACGTCTTGGCGCCCAGCTCGGCCGCGAGGTCGATGTTGCGCAGCACCTTGCGCAGCGCGAAGCGGCGCACCTGGCGGTCGTTCGACGTGAAGCCGCCGTCCTTGAAGACCGGGGCGCTGAACAGGTTCGTGGTGACCATCGGCACGGTCAGGCCCGTGTCGGCGAGTGCCTGCTTCAGGCGGTCGATCTGGGTCTGGCGCTCGGCGTCCGTCGAGCCGAAGGCGAACAGGTCGTCGTCGTGGAACGTCAGGCCGTAGGCGCCGAGCTCCGTGAGCTTCTCGACCACGTGCACGACGTCGAGCGGCGCGCGGGTCGGGCCGCCGAACGGGTCGGTGCCGTTGTACCCGACGGTCCAGAGACCGAACGAGAACTTGTCGTCCTTGGTGGGGGTGAGCGCCATGGGAGTGCCCGCTTTCAGCGTCGTCGGTGAATTGTTGCGAGGGCGAACATATCACCCCGCGACGCGCGGGCGCAACGCGGGGAGTCAGGCGGCGAGCAGATAGACCGCGCCGAGGATCGTCAGCGCGATCACGATGCGCTCGAACGTGCGCTGGTCGAGGCGGTCGAGGAGCCAGCGCCCCACGAGGGCGCCCGCGACCACCCCGGGGACCAGCATCAGATCCATGAGCAGCGTCTGGCCGTCGATGATCCCGAGCGCCACCGAGAACGGGACCTTGGCGAGGTTGATCCCCGCGAAGAACCACGCCGCCGTGCCGAGGAACTCCCGCATCGGGAACCGCGCCGCCAGGAAGTACATCGACATGACGGGCCCCGCGGCGTTCGCGACCATGGTCGTGAAGCCGCCGAGGGTGCCGTACGCCGCGGCGGCCAGCAGGCCCGCGCCGGGGGCCTCGGTCTCCTCGCGCGCACGCCGCCGCCGCCACAGGGTGACGCCCACGACGAGCAGCAGGATCGCACCGATGACGCGGCGCGTCCACGCGTCGGACGCGAACGC
This sequence comes from Microbacterium sp. Root53, assembly GCF_001426925.1. Lineage (GTDB taxonomy): Bacteria > Actinomycetota > Actinomycetes > Actinomycetales > Microbacteriaceae > Microbacterium. The sequence continues at coordinate 395,804 of NZ_LMFR01000012.1, read as the reverse complement.
GAGGAACGCGGTGCCCAGCAGCAGCCCGGCCAGGACCGCCGGGATCAGGGGCAGGAGCGCGCGCAGGCGCGCGTGCCTGCGGTGCAGCCAGAGGGCGAAGCCGTCGCCGACGATCAGCAGCACCAGCAGGGCGCCGGTGGACTCCTTGGCCGGGAGCGCGGTCGCGAACAGCGCGATCGCGAGCGTGTTGGCTCCCGGCAGCGCCGCCTTCGAGACCCCGACGATCACGGCGGCGGCCGCGAGCGCGGCCCAGGCGAGGAGGGTGAGTTCGGGCATCGTCTCAGGCTATCCGCGGCGCCGGATGCGGGCGCCGGCCGGGTTCGCGGTCAGGTGAGCTCGACGTCGACGACCTGCTCGCCCGCGGTGATCCGGTACTCGCCCTTCCAGCCCGTGACGCGCACGCGCCCGTCCGCGTCGGTGCGCATCGTCGTGGGCGGCAGCCACCACTCGTCGCGGATCAGCCCGCGCAGACGCTCGTACGACGGCTTCCGGCTGCCGTCGGAGCGGAGCAGCCCGATCGGCGCGCCGAGCCACGCTCCGGCGTCCGTGATGCCCCAGTACGTGATCGCCTCGACCGCCGGGTGGCCGGTGAGCGTGCGATACAGGCTCTCGAGCTGGTCCGCCTGCCGTGCCTCGCCCTCCGGGGTCGAGGGCCAGCTGTCCACGACGTAGTCGTTCAGGTCCTCGATCTCGGGCGGCATGAGGTCGCCGGAGACGAGGCTGACCTCCGTGAAGTGCAGCGGCAGCCCGAAGCGCGCGAAGCGGTCGGCGATCTCCAGCAGCTGCTCCTCGCCGCGGTAGCCCTGGTGCATGTGGGTCTGCAGGCCGATCGCGTCGATCCGGACGCCGGCCTCGAGGGCGTCCTCGATCACGCGCTCGTACCGCGCGGAGAGGTCGAAGTCGTTGATCAGCAGCGTCGCATCCGGGTTCGCCGCGCGCGCCGTGTCGAGCGCGAGCCGGACGATCCCGGTGCGCCCGAGCTCGCGCGCGAGCCGCGAGACCGCGTTCGGGACGTCGTCGGGCTCGTTCTCGAACACCGGCATGATGGCGACCTCGTTGATCGCGTCCCACGTGTCGATCAGCCCGGCGAAGTCGCCGACCTCGCGTGTGACGCGCTCGCGGATCAGGCGCTCGACCTCGTCGCTCGGCAGCGGGTCGAGCCACCGCGCCTTGACCGTGTGCCACACGAGGGGGTGCCCCTTGAGGCGCACGCCCCGGTCGGCGAACCAGCGCGCGGCGGTGAGCAGCCGCGCCGTGTCGGGGTGCCCACGCTGGGGCTCGAAGTCGCCCCAGTAGATCGGCAGCGTGGCGGTGTCGAACAGGCCGAGCCAGTCCTCGGCGAGCTGAGACAGGTCGGCCTCGCCGTTCGCATGGGGCACCAGCTCGAAGCCGATGTTGCCGAACCCGAAGGCGTGGCGCGTCTGCTCCACGACGACCTCGCGGTCGGCGAGCGGGGTGCCCTCGGCCGAGGTCACGACGACGTCTGCGGCGGCGGTGCGGGGGGAGGGGGTCACGTCACTCCTTCGGGCGTGCGGTCGAGCCGCGCAGCACGAGCTCCGCGGGCATCCGGATGTGCTCGGGCTGCGAGCCTCCGAGCATGTCGAGCAGGAGCCGCACCGCGGCCGCGCCCATCTCGGGCAGCGACTGGCGGATCGTGGTGAGGCCGGGGGAGGAGGCCACGGCCTCCGGGATGTCGTCGAAGCCGACGACGGAGAGGTCCTGCGGGATGCGCAGTCCCCGCGCGGTCGCGACCCGGATGGCCTCGATGGCGGAGAGGTCGTTCGCCGCGAACACGGCGGTCGGCGGCTCGGCGAGGTCGAGCAGGGCGGTCGCCGCGGGGGTCGACTCGGCCGTGCGGTACGCGCCGACGGTCACGAGGCGCGGGTCGAAGGGGATGCCCGCGGCCGCGAGCGCCTCGCGGTATCCCTGCTCGCGCAGCCGCGCGGACTCCAGGTCGCCGCGGCCGCGGATATGGCCGATCCGGCGGTGGCCGAGCGAGATGAGGTGCTCCGTCGCGGCACGGGCGCCGCCGAGGTTGTCGGTGTCGACGGTGGCCGGCCCGGTGGGCCCGGTGTGGGGGTCGACCGCGACCGTGGGCACGGACGACTCGGGCAGGGCGACCGTCGGCGTGACGATGATGGCGCCGTCGATCAGCGTCCCGCCGAGCCGGGACAGCGACCGGCGCTCCCACCCGGTGTGCTCACCGGCCGACACGCTTCCGGCGTAGGCCAGGATGTCGTAGTCCGTGCCCTGAAGCGCCGACGAGGCGCCGCGCAGCAGCTGGAGCGCGAACGGCTCGAACTCGGCCACCAGCACGCCGATCACGTTGGTGCGGCGCCGCCGCATCGAGGTGGCGACCAGCGAGCTCTCGTAGCCCAGCTCGGCGACCACGCCCAGCACGCGCGCGCTGGTCGCGTCCGCGATGCCGTCGCGCCCGTTGATCACCTTCGAGACGGTCGCGACGGAGACCCCGGCGGCACGCGCCACGTCGCGGATCGTCACGCGTCCGACGCCGACGCGCGCGACAGGGGTGTCGGTCATGGGGTCAGCCTAGTCACAATATGGAAAACGATATCGATAACGATTGACATTTGTTGGACCCGGTGACAAAGTCATCCGAGACGCATCGGAGGCCTCGGCGATCCGACCCGGGCGGTGCGTCCCACTCAACGAAGAGGAGCAATGCCCATGAACGTTCGCAGGACATGGATGGCCGCGGCGGCCGTCGCCGTCACCGCGGGCCTTGCCCTGACCGGCTGTGCCGGCGGCGGAGGACAGAGCGGTGAGGACGGCGGACCTGTCGAGCTCGAGGTCTGGCACAACTCGACCACGGGCCCCGGCAAGCAGTTCTGGGAGGACGCCGCGGCGGCGTTCACCGAGGAGAACCCGGACGTCACGTTCAAGATCACCGCGATCCAGAACGAGGACATGGACGGCAAGCTGCAGACCGCCGTGAACTCGGGCGACATGCCCGACGTGTTCATGGCGCGCGGCGGCGGCAAGCTCGCCGACATCGTCGACGCGGGGGCCGTCAAGGACCTGACCGACCTGATCTCGGACGACGCGCGCGCGGCGTTCGGCGACGCGCCGTTCAGCGCGTTCACGATCGAGGACAAGACGTACGCCGTCCCGATGGCCGTGCTGCCCGGCGGCTTCTTCTACAGCCAGGACCTGTTCGCGCAGGCCGGCATCGACGCGCCGCCGACCTCGATCGACGAGCTGAGCGACGCGGTCGACAAGCTCAAGGGGGCCGGCATCCAGCCCATCGCGCTGGGAGCGAAGGCCGCCTGGCCCGCCGCGCACTGGTACTACTTCTTCGCGCTGCGCGCCTGCAGCCAGGACACGATCGAGAACATCGCCGTGACGATGGACTTCTCGGAGCCGTGCTGGCTCGAGGCGGCGGAGAACCTCGAGGAGTTCGCGGCGACCGAGCCGTTCCACGAGGGCTTCCTCACGACCGACCCGCAGGAGGGCGCGTCGTCGTCCGCCGGCCTGATCGCCAACCACCAGGCGGCCATGGAGCTCATGGGCGCGTGGGACGTGGGCGTGATCGCCTCGCTCACCCCGGACCAGCAGCCGCTGGCCGACCTGAGCTGGTTCCCGTTCCCGGCCGTCGAGGGCGGCGAGGGCGACCCGACCGCGATGATGGGCGGCGTCGACGGCTTCTCGTGCGCGGCCGACTCGCCCTCAGCGTGCGAGGACTTCCTGAACTTCCTCGCGACCGAGGAGCAGCAGGAGGCGTACGCCGTGGCGTACCAGACCATCCCGGCGAGCGCCGACGCTCAGGACGCGGTCGAGGACCCCGCCCTGCAGCCGCTCATGGAGGCCTCGAGCGAGGCCGCGTACGTCGTGGTGTGGCTCGACACGCTGCTCGGCCAGAACGTCGGCAACGCGCTGAACACCGCGGTCGTCGAGATGCTCGCCGGTCAGGGAGACGCGCAGTCGATGGTCGACGCGGCGGCTCAGGCGGCGGCGCGAGGCTGACATCATGACCGGAACCCAGGCCACGCCGCTCGCGGCGCGACCTGTGGGGAGTGCGCCCTCCGGGGCCGGCGCCCGCGCGTCGGCCCCGGGGCGGCGGCCGCGACGAGCCGACTGGCGCATGCGCGGCGAGATCGCGCTCCTCGCAGGCCCCGCGATCGTCGTCTTCGTCTTCTTCGTGATCCTGCCCGTCGTCATGGCGGCGGTGTACGGATTCTTCCGCTGGAAGGGCTTCGGCTTCCCCGACGACTTCGTCGGGTTCGGCAACTACGAGCTCATCCTGCAGGACCCGACCTTCCGCGACGCCCTCTGGCACAACGCGATCGTCGTCGTGTTCTCCCTGCTGCTGCAGGGGCCGCTCGCCATCCTGTTCGCGCTGCTGATGAACCAGAAGATGCGCGGGCGCTCGCTCATCCGCGTGCTCATCTTCGTGCCGTACGTGATCTCCGAGGTCGTCGTCGGCACGGGCTGGGCGCTCATGCTGCAGGACACCGGAGCCATCAACTCGCTGCTCGCCAAGATCGGGCTCGAGGCGTGGCAGAACTCCTGGATCGCCGACCCGTCCGTCGCGATGGGCACGCTGATGTTCATCCTGACGTGGAAGTACATCGGGTTCGCGGTGATCCTGATGCTGGCGGGAATGCAGTCGATCCCCGAGGAGCTCTACGAGGCAGCCGCGATCGACGGGGCCGGCTTCTGGAAGATCCAGTGGAGCATCACGCTGCCGCTGTTGGGCCCGACCATCCGCATCTGGGCCTTCCTGTCGATCATCGGCGCGCTGCAGCTGTTCGACCTCGTCAACATCATCTGGGGGCAGTACGTCTCCGCGACGGCCGGCACCTCGACCATGGCGACGTACATGTACCTCAACGGCCACCTCGCGGGCAACTACGGCTTCGGCAACGCGGTCGCCGTCGTGATCTTCCTGATCTCGCTCGTCGTGGCCCTCGTCTACCAGCGGTTCGTGCTGCGGCGCGACACCGACGGCGCCCTCACGGGCGACAGTGGAAGGAGCCGCCGGTGAGCACCGCGACCTCTGTCCTGGTCCAGCCGCTCGACCGCCGGGGCCGGCGACGTCCCCGGCGCGACTGGGGCAACCCCTGGGTGTACCTGATCGCGGTCATCCTGATCTCCATCTGCATCGGCCCCGTGCTGTACATCATCATCGGCGGCTTCCGCACCAACTCGCAGATCACGGCCGACCCGTCGGGCTGGCCGGATCCGTGGGAGACCGGCAACTACACGGACGTGCTGGCGAGCGGCGAGTTCTGGACCGCGATGCTCAACTCGACCGTGGTGGGTCTCGGGACGACGGTCGGCGCCGTGGTGCTCGGCATCATGGCGAGCTACGTGATCGCGCGCTACGACTTCCGCGCCAAGGGAGCGATGTACGCGCTGTTCGCGGCGGGCCTGATGTTCCCGATCACGGTGGCCATCACGCCGCTGTACCTGCTGATCCGCAACCTGGGGCTCGTGAACAACCTGGGCGGTCTCATCCTGCCGCAGATCGCGTTCGCGCTCCCGACGACCGTGATCATCCTGGTGCCGTTCCTGCGGGCGATCCCGAAGGAGCTCGAGGAGGCCGCATCGATCGACGGCGCCAGCCGGCTCGGCTTCTTCTGGCGGATGGTGATCCCGCTCAGCCTCCCGGGCGTCATCACGACCGGCATCCTCGCGTTCGTCGGCTCGTGGAACGGCTACATGCTGCCGCTGTTCATCCTGAGCGACGCCGATCTGTTCACTCTTCCCCTGGGCGTGCAGAACTTCTCGTCGCAGTACTCGGTCGACACCGCACGCGTGCTCGCGTACACGTCGCTGTCGATGCTGCCGGCGCTGCTGTTCTTCAGCCTGTTCGAGCGTCGCATCGTCGGCGGCCTGACCGGGGCGGTGAAGGGATGACCGACGTGCAGACCACCGAGCGCGCCGCCGTGGAGACCTCCGCGCCCGCGGACGTCCGCGCCTACCCCGTGGCGTCCGACCGCGTCGCCGACCTGCTCGCGCGCATGTCGCTCGAGGACAAGGCGGCGCAGCTTGTCGGCTACTGGATCGACCAGGGCGGCGAGGTCGTGGCGCCGATGGTGGACGAGATGGGCACCGCCGGCGACGGCCGAGCGCTCTCCGACATCACCGTGCACGGGATCGGGCACTACACCCGCGTGTACGGCACGCGACCGGTCGAGCCGGCCGAGCGCGCCGCCTGGCTGTGGGGCGAGCAGCGCCGCCTGAAGCGCGAAACCCGTCTCGGCATCCCCGCGCTCGTGCACGAGGAGTGCCTCACGGGCCTGGCCGCGTGGAAGGCCGCGACGTTCCCGACCCCGCTCGCGTGGGGCGCGTCCTTCGACCCGGAGCTCGTCGAGGAGATGGGCCGGGCGATCGGCGCCTCGATGCGCGAGCTCGGCATCCACCAGGGTCTGGCGCCCGTGCTCGACGTGATCCGCGACCCCCGCTGGGGGCGCGTGGACGAGTGCATCGCCGAGGACCCCTACGTGGTGGGGACGATCGGCACCGCGTATGTCCGTGGCCTGCAGGGCGCGGGCGTGCACGCCACGCTCAAGCACTTCCTCGGCTACTCGAACTCGCGGGCGGGGCGCAACCACGCCCCCGTGCACGCCGGCCCCCGCGAGGTGGCCGACGTGTTCCTGCCGCCGTTCGAGATGGCGATCCGCGACGGCGGCGTGCGCTCGGTCATGAACAGCTACGCGGAGATCGACGGCGTGCCCGTGGCCTCCGACCCCGAGCTGCTCACCGGCGTGCTGCGCGAGCGGCTCGGCTTCGACGGGGTCGTGGTCGCGGACTACTTCTCCGTGGCGTTCCTCGAGGTGATGCACGCCATCGCGGCCGACCGCGGCGCGGCGGCCGCGCTCGCGCTGCGGGCCGGTATCGACGTCGAGCTGCCCTCGGGCGACGCCTACCTGGAGCCGCTCGTCGAGGCGGTCCGGTCCGGCGCGCTCGAGGAGGCGTACGTGGACCGCGCGGTGCTGCGCGTGCTCGCGCAGAAGGAGGAGCTGGGCCTGCTCGACCCCGAGGCCTTCGAGGACGAGCCGCCCGCGAGCGTCGATCTCGACACGCCCCGCCACCGCGAGATCGCGCGGCGCCTGGCGGCCGAGTCGATCGTGCTGCTGTCGAACGACGGCGCGCTGCCCCTGGCATCGGGTGCCCGCCGCGTCGCGGTGATCGGCCCGAACGCCGACCGCGCCGACGCGCTGCAGGGCTGCTACTCCTTCGCGAACCACGTGCTGGCGCACCACCCGGGGTACGAGACCGGGTTCGCCATCGCGACCGTGCGCGAGGCGCTCGCCGCCGCGCTGCCGGACGCGGAGCTCGTGTACGCGCGCGGCTGCGAGGTCGAGGGCGAGGACCGCTCGGGCTTCGACGAGGCCGTGGCGGCCGCGGATGGCGCCGACGTCGCGATCGTGGTCGTGGGCGACCAGGCAGGCCTGTTCGGCCGCGGCACGGTGGGCGAGGGGAACGACGTCGAGTCGCTCGACCTGCCCGGCGTCCAGCGCGAGCTCGTCGAGCGGCTCACGGAGACCGGGACCCCGGTCGTCATGGTGCTGCTCACCGGCCGCCCGTACGCGATCGCGTGGGCGCTCGACGAGGAGGGCGCCGGTGCCGCGCGTCCCGCGGCCGTGCTGCAGGCCTTCTTCCCGGGCGAGGAGGGCGGCACCGCGATCGCGGATGTCATCACGGGCGCCGTCTCGCCGTCCGGCCGGCTTCCCGTGAGCCTGCCGCGCTCGGCCGGCGCCCAGCCGTACTCGTACCTGAGCCCCATCCTGGGTGGTCCGTCCGACGTCACCTCGACCGATCCGACGCCCGTCCGGCCGTTCGGCTTCGGCCTGTCCTACACGACGTTCGCGTACGACGACCTCGCGGTCGACGAGACGGTGCCCGCGGACGGCCGGCTCAAAGCGTCCGTGACCGTGACGAACACCGGCGCGGTGGCGGCCGCCGACGTGGTGCAGCTGTACGGCCGCGACGTCGAGGCGACCGTCACGCGCCCCGTGGCGCAGCTGCTCGGCTACGCGCGCGTCGAGCTGGAGCCCGGCCAGTCGCGCCGCGTGGCGTTCGACGTGCCGGTGCAGCGCTTCGCGTTCACGGACCGCAGTCTGACCCGCGTGGTCGAGCCGGGCGACGTCGAGGTGTGGGTCGCGGCGCACGCCGCGGCGTCGAGCCGCGCGGCCGATGTCAGCGACTCCACGGGCGGCGTCATCTCGAACGCCAGGGCCCGGGGCGCGCGCGAGCTCGCGGGCGACGCGACGCCGCGCGCGCGGGTCACGGTGACGGGCGACGTCCACGTCGTCGGGATCGACGATCCTCGCGTCGTCGAGGTGACCCTCGGCTGATCCCAAGGCCGGATGCGCGGCGCCCACCCGGCCGCGCATCCGGCCTCCGGCGTCCGGGGCCGATAGATTGCCTGGGACGGACCGACACGTGCGAGGGCAGGGATGCGACCGCTGACGACGAGCGTCGAGGGGGTGCGGCGCACCAACCTCGGCGAGGTGCTGCGCCTCGTGCACCATGAGGGGCCGCGCTCGCGCGCCGTGATCACCGCGGAGACGGGGCTGAACCGCTCCACGGTCTCCGACCTGGTCACGACGCTCGTGGCCGCCGGCCTCGTGGAGGAGCGCGATCCCGATCCGACCCGGCGCGTGGGGCGTCCCTCGCCGATCGTCGCCGCCAGCGAGGACGTCGTGGCCATCGCCGTGAACCCCGAGGTGGACGCGCTGGAGGTCGGCGCCGTGACCCTCGGCGGGCGGGTCCGCGCGCGGGTGCGCGAGGAGGTCTCCGGCGACGTCCGCGTGGACGACGTGGCCGCGGCCGTGGCGAGGGTCGTCGACGGCTGGCGCGGCTCGGAGCTGCGCGGCTGCCGGATCGTCGGCGGCGGCGTGGCCGTGCCCGGTCTCGTGCGCGCGGCCGACGGCACCGTCCGCCTGGCGCCGCACCTCGGATGGCGCGACGTGGACGTCGCGGGCCCGCTCCGCTCGGCCACCGGGCTGGCGTTCTCGGTCGGCAACGACGCGTCGCTCGGCGCGCGGGCGGAGAAGCTGTTCGGCGCCGCGCGGGATCACGCCGACGTCGTGTACCTCAACGGCGGCGCCTCGGGCATCGGCGGGGGGCTGATCCTGCACGGCACCGCGATCGGCGGCGCCCGCGGCTACGCCGGGGAGTGGGGCCAGAACCGTCCGAGCATCCTGGACCCGGCCGACCGCCGCACGGACGACGGCGTGCTCGAGGACGAGGTCAACCGCGCGCGGCTGCTGGGCGCCCTCGGGCTGGGTGCGGCAGACGACGACGAGCTGGCGCGCGCGCTCGCCGCGTCGTCCGACCCGGCCGTGGCCGACGAGGTCGAGCGGCAGCGCCGCATCCTCGCCCCGAGCCTCGCGAACGCGGCGAACGTGCTCAACCCCTCGGTGATCGTGCTCGGCGGATTCCTTGCGATCCTGCACGATCACGACCCGGAGGGGCTCCTCGACCAGGTCCGCGCGCACATGCTCGCCGCCCCGGCCGAGGACCTGGAGATCCGCGCGGCCGCGCTCGGCGCCGACCGCCTGCTGATCGGCGCGGCGGAGGCGGCGCTGGAGCCGCTGCTCGCCGACCCGCTCGGCCTGCCGGCTTCCTCCTCCTGAGGACGGCCCGTCAGGGCAGCACGAGGCGGCCGTCGACGCGGCGGGGGATGCCGAGCGGGTTGTCGTCGCGGAGGGCCGCGGGCAGGAGCTCGGCCGGGGCGTCCTGGTAGGTCACGGGGCGCTGGAAGCGGCGCACGGCGGTCGCGCCGACCGACGTGAACTGCGACGTGCTGGACGGCCACGGGCCGCCGTGCTGCTGCGCCCAGCTCACCGCGACGCCCGTCGGCCAGCCGGCGAACAGCACGCGGCCGGCGAGCTCCTCGAGGCGGCCCACGAGCGCGCCGACGTCCTCGCCGGGCTCGCGGTGCACGGTCGCGCTGAGGCTGCCCGGCATGGCGTCCAGCACGGCGTCGCGCTCGGCCTCGTCGGCGCAGCGGACCAGCAGCGTGAACGGGCCGAACACCTCCTCGAGCAGCTCGTCGGCGTGGCGCAGCAGGGTCGGCGCATCGGTCGCCGCCACGAGCGGGGCCGGACCGTCGCCGGCCTCGCCGGTCGCCACGACCTCGACGCCGTCCAGGTTCGAGACGCGCTCGGCACCCGCCGCGAAGCCCTCGGCGATCGCGGGGGTGAGCAGCCGCGGCTGGGGCGCGAGGTGGCCGGGCAGAGCGGCCTCGAGGGTCGAGCCGTGCGGCACGAGCACCACGCCCGGCTTGGTGCAGAACTGGCCAGCGCCGAGCTGGAACGAACCGGCCAGGCCCTCCGCCAGCGCGGCGCCGCGTTCGGCGTCGGCGCCCGGAGTGACCACGACCGGGTTGAGCGAGCCGAGCTCGCCGTAGAACGGGATGGGATCGGGTCGCGCCGCGGCGCGGTCGAAGAGCGCGCGCCCGCCGCGCACGGATCCGGTGAACCCGACCGCGCGGATCGCGGGATGGTCCACGAGCGCCAGCCCGGCCTCGAAGCCCTCGACCAGCGCGAAGACGCCGTCCGGTGCGCCGGCGGCGGCGAGGGCCGCGGAGACCACCTCTGCGGTCCGCCGCGACGTCTCGGGATGGCCCGGATGCGCCTTGACGACCACAGGGCAGCCGATCGAGAGCGCGGAGGCGGTGTCGCCGCCCGCGACCGAGAAAGCGAACGGGAAGTTCGACGCCGCGAACACCGCCACGGGCCCGATCGGCCGCAGCACGCGCCGGAGGTCGGGCGTCGGGGGAGTGGTGGACGGATCCGGATGGTCGATCGCCGCCTCGAGGTACGAGCCCTCCTCGACGACCCGGGCGAACAGCCGCAGCTGCGCGGTGGTCCGCGCGACCTCGCCGGCGAGGCGCGGCGACGCGGGCAGCGCGGTCTCCCGCGCCGCGAGCTCGACGAGCGCCTCGGCGTCGGCGTCGAGCGCGTCCGCCACGGCGCGCACCCAGGCGGCGCGCGTGCGATCGTCGGCGGCGAGCGTGGTGCGGAACGCGTCGCGCGCGGCGCGGGCGATCCGGTCGACCTCTTCGACGGCGGTGTCGGTCATGAGGGGTCCTTTCGGGGACGGACTGCTCCAGTCAACCGCAGACCGGGCCGGCCGGGGCGCGCCGACCCGCGGTCGAGGCCCGCACGACGAGCTCCGGTTCGAACACCACGTTCCGCGGCGCGAGCGAAGGGTCCGCCGCCTCCTCGATCAGGATCGACAGTGCGATGGCTCCCATCGTGCGGCTGGGCTGCCGGATGGAGGACAGCGGCACGGCGGCCGAGGCCGCGAAGTCGATGTCGTCGTAGCCGATCAGCGCGATCTCGTCGGGTACGGAGACCCCGGCGGCGGTGAGCGCCTGCAGCACGCCGAGCGCCACCAGGTCGTTGGCCGCGAAGATCGCGTCCGGCCGCTCCTGCCGCGAGCGGGCGGCGATGCGCTCGCCGGCCTCACGGCCCTCCGCGACGGTGAGCGTGGCCACCGGGACGATCTCGAGCGTCGCGCCCGGCGTCGCGGAGATCGCGGCGCGCGTCCCCTCGATGCGATCGGCGACGTGGCGCACCGTGGCCGGGCCGCCGACGAACGCGATCCGGCGCCGTCCGCCCTCGAGCAGGTGCCGTGCCGCGAGGGCGCCGCCGCGGGTGTCGTCCACGGCGACCGATGAGAACCCGCTCCCGGCTTCCGTGCGATCCACCAGCACGACGGCGATCCCGCGGCTGCGGAGCGCGCGCAGGCGCGGGAGGTCCTCGGCGATCGGCGAGAGCAGGATCCCGTGGGCGCGCAGCTCCTCGAAGTGGGCCAGCAGGCGGCCTTCGCGCTCCGGCCGCTCGTCGCTGTTGCCGATCAGCACCGACAGCCCGCGCTCGGTCGCGACGTCGTCGGCACCGCGCGCCAGATCCGTGAAGAACGGGTTGCGGGCATCCAGCACGACCATGCCAACGGTGTGCGACCGCCCGGCGCGGAGCTGCCGCGCGGCGTCGTTGCGCACGTAGCCGAGGGCGTCGATCGCCGCGCGCACGCGCTCCACGGTGGCGTCGGGAACCGACTGCGGTCGGTTGAGCACGTTCGACACGGTCCCGACGGAGACGCCGGCGCACGTCGCGACGTCGCGGATGCTGACACCCATGGTTCCTCCCTGCGGCACGACGTTACCGCGCGGCGTGCCCCGCGCCGGACGCGCCCCGTATCGCAGCATGAAACGTCTCATTCGCGCTAGGGTCATCCCGGACGCGGCATCGACGCCGCGACGGAAGGACTCCATCGATGGCCCTTTACGACCTGCCGCTCGACGACCTGCGCGCGTATGCGCCCGATGTCGCCTGCCCCGACGACTTCGACGAGTTCTGGGCGGGGACGCTCGCCGAGACCCGGGCGGCCGCCTGGGACGCGCGGGTCGAACGGGTCGACAACGCCCTCGACGTCGTCGACACGAGCGACGTGACGTTCTCGGGCTACGCCGGCGACCCCATCCGGGCGTGGTGGCACGTCCCGGCCGGGCGGCAGCCCCGCGCGGTCGTCGTCGAGTTCATCGGCTACAGCGGGGGCCGGGGCCTCGCGCACGAGGTCGCGACCTGGCCGCTCGCGGGGTACGCCCACCTCGTCGTCGACACCCGCGGCCAGGGCTGGGGCCACTGGCGCTCGGGCGACACCGCCGATCCGCACGGCACCGGGTCGGCGGTGCCCGGAGTGATGACCCAGGGCATCGAGGATCCCGCGACGTACTACTACCGCCGCGTGTACGCCGACGCCGTGCGCGCCGTGGACACCGCGCGGGCGCTTGCTCCGGGGATCCCGCTGTTCGTGACCGGCGGCAGCCAGGGCGGCGGCATCTCGATCGCCGCGGCGGCGCTTGCGGACGACGTGGCCGGCGCCCTGCCCGATGTGCCGTTCCTGTGCCACTTCGCGCGCGCGACGACGATCACCGACGCCCGCCCGTACAAGGAGATCGGGGAGTACCTGGCCGGGCACCGCGGCCGAGTCGAGCGGGTCTACCGCACCCTGAGCTACTTCGACGGCGTGAACATGGCCCGCAGGGCCGCCATGCCGACACTGTTCTCGGTGGCGCTGATGGACGTGATCTGCCCGCCGTCCACCGTGTTCGCAGCGTACAACGCCTGGGGCGGCGAGGACCGGCGGATCGAGGTCTATCCGTTCAACGACCACGAGGGCGGCGGTGCATTCCAGCGCCGCGCGCAGCTCGACTGGCTCGCGGACCGACTGCGCTGAGCCGGCTGAACCGGGGGCTCAGTCCTTCAGACGCACCAGGCGCTCGTGGCCGCTCTCCTGCACCTCGGCCAGGCCCTCCCGCGACTTCACGAAGTCCGTGAAGGAGCGGAAGCCGAGCGCCTTCTCGCTGAAGGAGGGGTCCATGCGGCGCATGTGCTGCTTGACCGCCGACGTGTGCAGCCACTCGGCGTCGTCGCCCTGATCGCGCCCCAGACGCAGCGCGCGCTCGAGGAGGCGGGTCGCCGCCGCGTGCAGGTCCTCGGGCGGGATCTCGTCGAAGGGGACGAGCGTGTCCTCCTCCGCCGGAGGCTGTTGCTTGGCGCGTGACGCGCGACGGCTGCGCTGCTTCGCCGGAGTCTCCTCGGCGGCCGGCTCGGGCTCGGGCTTGGCGGCCGCCGCGGGCTTGGGCTTCTCGGGCAGCGTGACGCCCGGCAGGGTGTCATAGGCCTCGAACTGGTCGCATGCCGCGGCCAGCGACTTCGCGGTCGAGCCGGCCACGCCGAGCCCGATCACGTAGCGCCCGAGCCGCTTGCAGCGCTGGGCGAGCGGCACGTAGTCCGAGTCGCCCGCGACGATCACGACGTGGGTGAGGTCGGGCAGGCGGAACATGTCCTCGACCACGTCGACCGCGAGCCGGATGTCGGCGCCGTTCTTGGCGTACGCGGCGGCCGGGAACAGCTGCACGAGATCCACGGCGCGGCCGACCAGCTGCGAGCGGTAGATCGCGTTGACGGGCGACGACCAGTCGGCGTACGCCCGGGTCAGCACGAGCGTGCCGAACGAGGCGGCGTAGTCGATGACCGCTCCCACGTCGATGGTGGCGAGCGCCAGGCGCTCGGCGATCTCGGGGTCGGTGGGGTTCTCGGCGATCCGCTGGCGGTCGCGGCTGTACGAGTTGCGCCCGTGGACGCGGTCGTACCAGCTCATCACGATGTTGTCGAAGTCGAGGTAGACCGCCACGCGGGCGTCGGGGGAGTCGGCCATGGGTCCTGTTCCGGAAGAGGGGAGGTCAGCGTGCGGCGGGGGCCGCGACCTCGAAGGGATACTGCACACCGATCTGGCGGCGGATCTCGTCGAGCGCGCCCATGATCGCGACGGACTCGTCGATCGGCAGCTCGTCGCCCTGCAGCAGGCCCTCGGCTACGAACCGCTCGGCCGCGAGCGCCTGGTACTGCATGCCGCGGCCCTCGACGTGCGATTCGTAGCGCTCGGTCACGGTGCCGTCGGGCGTGGTGACGGTGAACGACGTGGGGGTGTACCAGACGCGGTCGATGTCGATGCGCGCCTCGGTGCCCACGATGTGCGCCGTGTTCGGACCCACGGCGCGCGAGGACGAGACGGTCGTGGACACGGCGCCCGAGGCGTGGGTCATGAGCGTGGCGACCTCGGCGTCGGCGCCCGTGTCGACCAGACGAGCGGCGGCCTGCACGGTCGCCGGCTCGCCCAGGATGTCCCACACGAACGAGATCGGGTAGATGCCGAGGTCGAGCAGCGCGCCGCCGCCCAGGCTCAGCGCGTTGATGCGGTGCGACGGATCAACCGGCAGGCTCTGCGTGTGGTCCGCGAACACCGTGCGGACCTCACCCAGGGTGCCGGCGTCGATGATCTCGCGCACGCGCGCCATGTGCGGCAGATAGCGCGTCCACATCGCCTCCATCACCAGCAGCCCGCGGCTCGCCGCGAGATCCCGCAGCTCCTCGGCCTCCCGCCGGGTCACGGTGAACGGCTTCTCGACCAGCGCGTGCTTGCCCGCCTCCAGCACGAGGCGGGCGTTCTCGGCGTGCATCGGGTGCGGCGTGGACACGTACACGATGTCGATGTCGGGGTCGGCCGCGAGGTCCTCGTACGAGCCGTGGGCGCGGGCGATCCCGAAGTGCGCGGCGAACGCGTCGGCGGAGGCCTGCGAGCGCGAGCCGACGGCCGCGAGGTCGAGGCCCGCGGTGCGCAGGTCCGAGGCGAACGCGTGCGCGATGCTGCCCGTGGCGAGGATTCCCCAGCGCAGTCCGGATGTCGAATCGGTCACTTCGCTCCTTCGCTCGGTCGCGTCGCAGCAGGCGACGCATCACGTTCGAGCCTAGGCGCACCCGCCGACGCGGAGCACCCCACGCAGTCAGGGGATCACGAGGAGCTTGCCGGGCGCGCCCGCGCGGCTGTCCCGCTGGGCGTCGGCGGCACGCTCGAGCGGGTAGCGCTCGCCGAGCTCGACCGAGAAGCGACCGGCCGCGAGCAGCGCGAGGCAGACCGGGATGGCCTCCAGGCGCCACGCCTCCTGCCGCGGGGTGAGCGGCTCGGGCGAGCCGCCGCTGAAGGCGCGGATCCCGAGGCCCGCCGCGTCCGCGCCGCGCACGATGGTCGCGATGCGGTCGCGGTCCGCGAGCAGCTCCAGCGAGGCGTCCAGGGCCTCGTCGGTCCCCGCGCAGTCGAGGATCACGGTGACGCCCTCAGGAGCGGCGGAGCGCACGCGCTCGACGAGCCCCTCGCCGTAGGCGATCGGCTCGGCCCCGAGGCCGGCCACGCGCTCGGCGCGCGCGTCGCTCGTCGTGCCGAGCACGCGGGCGCCGGCGAGCACGGCGAACTGGATCGCGGCCTGGCCGACCGCGCCGGAGGCGCCGTGGATCAGAAGGGTGTCGTCGGCGCGGACCGCGAGCGAGCGCAGCGCCTGGTACGCGGTGCCGACGGGCGTGCCGAGCGCGGCGCCGACGGCCGCCGAGACGCCGACCGGGCGCGCGAACACCTTCTCGGCGGGCACCGCGAGGGCGGTCGCGTAGGCGCCCATCTTCCCGGTGAAGACCACGGGGTCGCCGGGCCGGAAGCCGTCGACGTCCTCGCCCACGGCCAGGATGTGCCCCGCGCCGTCGGTGCCCGTGCCGCGCGGCTTGGTGATGTCCGCCGAGGGGCGGATCCGCTCGCGCAGCTTCCAGTCGATCGGGTTCACACCGGCCGCCTCGACGCGGATCACGACCTGCCCGGGACCCGGCTCCGGATCCGGGATCTCGTTGAGGGTGAGGACCTCGGGGCCGCCGAACTCGGTGTACTGGATCGCCTTCGCCATACCGTCAGGCTATCGCCGTGGACGCGGGACGGCCCCGGTCCTCGTGGAGGAGCCGGGGCCGTCGTGCGCGAGGTGTCAGAGTGCGTCGATCGCGGCGTTGAACGTGGCCGACGGGCGCATCACGGCCGAGGTCTTCTCGGCGTCGGGGCGGTAGTAGCCCCCGATGTCCACCGGCTGCCCCTGCACGGCGATCAGCTCGTCGACGATCGTCTTCTCCTCGGCCGTCAGCTTCTCCGCCAGCGGCGCGAACGCGGCGGCCAGCTCGGCGTCCTGCGTCTGCTTCGCGAGCTCCTGGGCCCAGTACAGGGCCAGGTAGAAGTGCGAGCCGCGGTTGTCGATCGTGCCGATCTTGCGGCCCGGCGAGCGGTCCTGGTCGAGGAACGTCCCGGTCGCGCGGTCGAGCGTGTCGGCGAGCACCTGGGCCTTGGCGTTGTCGGTGGTCTGCGCGAGGTGCTCGAACGAGGCCGCGAGCGCGAAGAACTCGCCGAGCGAGTCCCAGCGCAGGTAGTCCTCCTCGACCAGCTGCTGGACGTGCTTGGGGGCCGAGCCGCCCGCGCCCGTCTCGAACAGCCCGCCGCCCGCCATGAGCGGCACGATCGAGAGCATCTTGGCCGACGTGCCGACCTCGAGGATCGGGAACAGGTCGGTGTTGTAGTCGCGCAGCACGTTGCCCGTCACCGAGATGGTGTCCAGGCCCTGGCGGATGCGCGCGAGCGAGAACAGCGTCGCCTCGGCGGGCGCCATCACGTGCAGCTCGAGGCCCTCGGTGTCGTGCTCGGGCAGGTACTGCTCGAGCTTCGCGATCAGGTTGGCGTCGTGCGCGCGGTTCGCGTCGAGCCAGAACACGGCGGGGGTGCTCGACAGGCGGGCGCGCGTCACGGCGAGCTTCACCCAGTCGCGGATCGCGGCGTCCTTGGTCTGGCAGGCGCGCCAGATATCGCCGGCCTCGACCTCGTGCGCGAGCAGGACGTCGCCGGCCGAGTTCACGATGCGGACGGTGCCGGGCGCCGGGATCTCGAACGTCTTGTCGTGCGAGCCGTACTCCTCGGCGGCCTGCGCCATGAGGCCGACGTTGGGAACGGTGCCCATCGTGGCGGGGTCCAGCTTGCCGTTGGTCTTGCAGTCGTCGATCACGGCCTGGTAGATGCCGGCGTAGGACGAGTCGGGGATGACAGCGAGGGTGTCGGCCTCCTTGCCGTCGGGGCCCCACATGTGGCCGCCGATGCGGATCATGGCGGGCATCGAGGCGTCGACGATCACGTCGCTCGGCACGTGCAGGTTGGTGATGCCCTTGTCGGAGTTCACCATGGCGAGCGCGGGGCCCTCGTTCATGGCGGCCTCGAACGCGGCCTTGATCTCGGCCCCGTTGGGCAGCGCGTCCAGGCCGGCGAAGATCGCGCCCAGGCCGTCGTTGGGTGACAGCTCGGCGGCCGCGAGGTCGTCGCCGTACTTCTCGAACACGGGCTTGAAGTACGCCTTGACCACGTGGCCGAACAGGATGGGGTCGCTGACCTTCATCATGGTGGCCTTCAGGTGCACCGAGAACAGCACGCCGTCGGCCTTGGCGCGCTCGACCTGCTCGGCGAGGAACGCGTCGAGCGCCTTGGCGCTCATGAAGGTGGCGTCGACGACCTCGCCCGCGAGCACCTTGAGGTCGCCCTTGAGCTCGGTCACGGTGCCGTCCGTCGCGACGTGCTCGATGCGCAGCGTGTCGTCGGAGGGGATCACGACCGACTTCTCGTTGGAGAAGAAGTCGTCGTGGCCCATCGTCGCGACCGCGGTCTTCGAGTCGGCGCTCCAGTCGCCCATCGAGTGCGGGTGGGCCTTGGCGTACGCCTTGACCGACGCGGGCGCACGGCGGTCCGAGTTGCCCTGGCGCAGGACCGGGTTCACGGCCGAGCCCTTGACCTTGTCGTAGCGCGCGGCGAAGTCCCGCTCCTCGTCGGTCTCCGGGTTCGCCGGGTAGTCCGGGACGTCGTAGCCGAGCGCCTGCAGCTCGGCGATGGCCGCCTCGAGCTGCGGCACGGAGGCCGAGATGTTGGGCAGCTTGATGATGTTGGCCGACGGGTCGTTGGCGAGCTCGCCGAGCTCCGCGAGGGCGTCGCCGATGCGCTGCTCCTCGGTGAGACGCTCGGGGAACTGAGCCAGGATGCGGCCGGCGAGCGAGATGTCGCGGGTCTCGATGTCGATGCCCGCCTTGGCCGCGTATCCCGCGACGATGGGGAGCAGCGAGTACGTCGCCAGGAGCGGCGCCTCGTCGGTGTGCGTGTAGATGATCTTGGACATGCGGATGAGGCTCCAGGGATCGCAGGACATCGACGTCGAGCCGTCGACTCTCTCGATATGAAGATACCCGAGCGCGTGAGAGCATCGAGTCCGATGACCTCCCACCCCCTCGCCTACGCGGCCCGCGCGGCGCGCTTCCGGCCGTCCGGCGTCCGCTCCGTGTTCGACATCGCGATGCGCCCGGGGATGATCTCCCTGGCCGGCGGCAGCCCGGACCTCTCCGTGCTGCCGCGCGAGCAGGTGGCCGAGCTCGCGGCCGGGATGATCCGCGGCGCGGGCCCCGACGCGCTGCAGTACCAGCCGGCCCAGGGGCTGGACGGAACGATCGAGGCGGTCCGCGAGGTCATGCGGGCCGAGGGCGTCGACGCCGCGCACGACCGGATCCAGGTGACCGCCGGCTCACAGATGGGCCTGCAGGTGCTCACGACGCTGCTCGCGGACCCGGGCGACACCGTGATCGCGGAGGCGCCGACGTACGTGGGCGCGCTGTCGGTGTTCGGCGGGCTCGAGGCTCGAGTGGCGCAGGTGGAGATCGACGAGCACGGCATGCTCCCGGACGCGCTCGAGGCGACGATCGCGCGCGTCCGGGCGACCGGGTCGCGCATCCCGTTCCTCTACACGGTGCCGACGTTCGGCAACCCGTCCGGCGCGTCGATGAGCGCCGCGCGGCGCGAGGCGGTCGTGGAGATCTGCCGTCGCGAGGGCATCCTGATCGTCGAGGACAACCCGTACGGGATGCTCGCGTTCGACGACGAGCACCGGCTGCCGCTGTATGCGCGCGATCCGGAGAACGTGGTCTACCTGGGGTCGTTCTCGAAGATCTTCTCGCCCGGCGTGCGGGTCGGCTGGCTCGCGGCGCCGCCCGAGCTGCGGGGGCGCGTGCAGCTCGCGGTCGAGGCCATGACCATCCACGCGTCCGTGGTCGGGCAGGTGCTGGCCCAGCGGTTCATCACGGAGACCGACTGGCGCGGGCACGTGCGCCGCAGCGCCGACGTCTACCACGCGCGCCGCGACGCGCTCATGGCGGCGCTCGACGAGCACATGCCCCCGGGCACGACGTGGACGCGGCCGCACGGCGGGTTCTTCACGGTCGTCACGCTGCCGCCCGGCACGCCCGTCGACGGCCTGCTCGACGCCGCGATCGACGCCCGCGTGGTCTACGTCCCCGGCAGCGAGTTCATGGCCGACGGGAGCCGCGCGGACACGCTGCGGCTCGCGTACAGCTTCGAGCCCGAGCACCGTCTCGCGGAGGGCGCGCGCCGGCTCGGGGAGGCGATCCGCGCGCTCGGCTGAGGGTCGCGCGGGGTTGCCGCCGGGTGAGATATCGGTAGAACGATAGACCTCGTGATCGTTCGATCATCGCGATTGATCCGGTCTTCGGGTGCGACTTATGGTCGCTTCCAACCTTTCTCGGCGCATCGCACGGAGCTGTGCGATGCCGATGACCCGAGGATCCGCCGTTGAATCCCATCGCCGCCCGATCGACCCGCACCCGCATCCGCAGTCGCGCTCAGGCGCTCGCCCTCGCCGGCGCCCTCGCCGGCCTCGTCCTGTCGCTGCTCGCGCCGCTCCCGGCGCTCGCCGCCGCGAACCTCGTCAAGAACGGCTCGTTCGAGTCGTTCGGCGCCACCGCGCCGACGGACTGGGGCACGTGGACGCCCGCGGGCACGGCGACCTGCACCAAGGTCGCGGGACGCGACGGATCCGGCGCGGTGCAGATCGAGACCGCGACGACGGGAAGCCGCGGCTTCCTCGTCCAGGATGTGGCGCTGCCCGCCGGGGCGGAGTCGATCGACCTGTCGTTCTGGCAGGACAAGGGCGCGATGACCGGCGCCGGCAAGGCCGGCGTGCGCGTGACGTTCACCGGCTCGCCCGCCCAGTTCTTCGGCCTCGACGCGGCGAGCGGCTGGCACGAGGTGGCCACGCGCCTGAAGGTGCCGGCGGGAGCCACCAACGTGCGCATCGAGCCGATGGTCGACTACATGAAGGGCGCCATGCGCCTCGACGACGTCGACATCGAGATCAACGGCGCGTTCACCGACCTCGCCGGGCAACAACGCCGTGTCGATCACGACCGGCACCACGACGAGCCGTCTCGCGCTCACGCAGGACATCACGCTGCCCGCGGGCGGCGGCACGTCCGTGGTCGACTTCGCGTCCAAGATCGACGCGATCAGCGGCGGCGGCAAGGCCGGCTTCCGGTTCGACGTGCTCGACGGATCCAAGGGGACGTTCTTCTTCGGGACGAACGTGCCCACCAACAGCTGGGAGCGCACGCGCGGCGCGTTCGTCGTGCCGGCCGACTCCACGAAGATCCGCGTGCATGTCTTCAATGACCAGGTCAAGGCGACCGCGCTGTACGACGACGTGATCGTGCACGCCTCGTCCGCCGCCATGGAGCTCATGACGTCCAAGACCGCGTCGGGGGACATCGCGCTGAGCTGGCTGAAGCCCGCGGCGTGTTCTTCGAGTCGGTCAAGCACCCGAACGTCGTCGGGCCCGACAAGGCGAGCAACCGGGTCGCCGTGATCCGCGGCGCCGAGCTCGCCCAGCACCTCGCCCTGCGCGGCGAGGGCACGTACGGCTTCCGCGACGCGCGCATGGGCCGGATCATCGACCAGCTGCGCCAGCACCTCGACGCCGCGCACACCGACGGCGGGTGGTTCCAGGAGGGCCTGGACTACCTCGACTACACCAACATGATCTCGGTGCCGGGCATCACGGGGAGCTTCGACGCCGGCATCGACGCGCTGCGCTCGGCGTGGGCCGCGCCCGGCACGGCGGGCATGCTGCTGCACACCGCGTCGTTCCGGGAGCCGAACCTCAAGCTCCAGTGGGGCGTCGGCGGCGACGCGGGCACGGTGTCGTGGCGTCGTCGACGCCGACGACGTCCTGCTCCAGCTCAACAACCGCAACCACAAGCACACGGGATGGAGCGCGCACGTGACGTTCGGGCTCAGCATGATGAGCCACGACACGACGTGGGCGGGCCAGCCGGGCAAGGACCAGGCGAACGCCGCCAAGTACTCGCGCGTGCTGATCGACGGCCAGACCACGCAGCAGGCCGGCAACGGGAACACGCTGGCGTCCGGCGCATACGCGGGCCAGGGCGGCGCCTACGTGAAGTTCGACGGTGGGGGTCCAGACGGCGACCCGCGAGGCCGTCGTCGACATGGCCGACCGCGGCGACGTCGACACGATCGTCGCGATCCGCGACACGTTCGGCGACTCGGCGTCGCACGAATGGAAGTGGCAGCTGGCGCCACAGGCGGGCGTCACGCTACAGATGGCTGGCCGCGCGCGGCGGCCCGCCATCGCTCGCGTCAGCGGGACATCCGGGCCAGGAACGTCCGGGTGCGCTCGTGCTGCGGGGCGTCGATCACCTGCGTAGGCGGGCCCTGCTCGACCACGACGCCGTCGGCCATGAAGACCACGCGGTCGCAGACATCGCGCGCGAAGCCGATCTCGTGCGTGACGACGATCATCGTCATGCCCTCGTCGGCCAGGCGGCGCATGACGCCCAGCACCTCGCCGACCAGCTCCGGGTCGAGCGCGCTCGTCGGCTCGTCGAACAGCATGACCTTGGGCTTCATGGCCAGGGCGCGGGCGATCGCCACGCGCTGCTGCTGCCCGCCGGAAAGCTGCGACGGGTACGCGTCGGCGCGGTGCGCGAGGCCCACGCTGTCGAGCAGCTCCATGGCCTCCGCGCGCACCTCGGCGCGGGGGCGCCGCCGCACGCGCAGCGGGGCCTCGATCACGTTCTCCAGCACGGTCATGTGCCCGAACAGGTTGAACCGCTGGAACACCATGCCGATGTCCTGGCGCCGCTCGGCGACCTCGCGGGCGCGCAGCTCGTACAGGCGGCCGCGGTGCTCGCGGTAGCCGACCAGGACGCCGTCGACGCGGATCTCGCCGCGGTCGACCTCCTCGAGGTGGTTGATGCAGCGCAGCAGCGTCGACTTGCCCGAGCCCGACGGGCCCAGGATGCCCACGACCTCGCCCGCGCGCACCTCGAGGCTGACGCCCTTGAGCACCTCGTTGTGGCCGTACGACTTCTCGACGTCCTGGATGGTCACCAGCGCGTCCGACGTCATGCCCCCACCTCCTTGCGCTCGCCGCGGAGCGGGAGCAGTCGCGCGAGCAGGCCGGAGGGGGCGCGGTCCTTGTCGAAGCGGCGCTCGATGACCGCCTGGATCACGCTCGCCACGCTCGTCAGGATGAGGTACCAGGCGCTCGCGACCAGGAACATCTCCATCTGCGTGAAGTCGCCGGTGCCCATCTGGCGCGAGCGGAACAGCAGGTCGCCGGCGCCGATGATCGAGACCAGCGACGTCTCCTTCAGCAGCGTGACCAGCTCGTTGCCCGTGGGCGGCAGGATCGAGCGCATCGCCTGCGGCAGCACGATGCGGCGCATGGTCTGGCCGGGCGTCATGCCGAGCGCGCCGGCGGCCTCCGCCTGGCCCTTGTCGACCGACAGGATGCCGCCGCGGACGATCTCGGCCATGTAGGCGGCCTCGTTGAGCGCGAGCGCCAGGATCGCGGCGGTGAAGGGCTGGATTATCGCGTTCGTCTCGACCGTCGTGAAGCCGAGATCGATGCGCGGCAGGAACAGCGACAGGTTGAACCAGATCAGCACCTGCACGAGCAGCGGCGTGCCGCGGAACAGCCACACGAACCCGAACGCGAAGGCGGCCAGCAGGCGGTTGCTCGACAGGCGCATGATCGCGATGCCGACGCCGAGCGCGGCGCCGAGCACCATGCTGACGATCGTCAGCACCACGGTCATGCCGAGGCCCTCGAGCACCGCCTGCGCGCCGAAGCGCGAGAACACGACATCCCAGCGCACCGCGCTGTGCGCGGCGATGTCGGCGACCAGCTTGACCGCGAGCGCCACCAGGATGGCGACCACGGCCCACTGGCCCCAGTGCCGCACCGGGACGACGCGCGCCCCGGCGGCCGCGCGGGCGTCGGAGCTCAGGGGGCCGGCGGAGGTCACTCGTCCGCGCCGTTGACGGTGATCTCGTCGAGGCCCGACGACTCGAGCTCGTACGACGCGAGGATCTCGCCGTAGGTGCCGTCGTCGACCAGCGACTGCAGGCCGGCCTGGAACGCCGCCACCAGCTCGTCGTCGCCCTTCTTGAAGACGTAGCCCAGCGGCGACGGGTCGATCGACTCCGTGTTGGCGACCTCGAACGCCTGGCCGCCGCCGATCTGCGCGGCGTTGTAGCGACCGGTCGCCTCCTGCGTCAGCATCGCGACCGTGCGGCCCTGCTGCACCTGCAGCAGCGCGTCCGAGTCGGTCGGCTGGGTGAGGATCTCGATCGGCTCGTCGCACTCGGCGCTCTGCGCCTCGAGGATGCCCTGCTGCGTCGAGTCGACGAGCACCGAGACCGGGTGGCCGCACAGATCGGCGAGCGTGCCGATGCCCTCCGGGTTGCCGGCCGCCACGATGATCGCCTGGTCCGCCATGAAGTAGTCGACGAAGTCATAGTTCGCCTGGCGCTCGACCGTGTCGGTCATGCCGGCGACGACGAGGTCGAAGCGCTCGGCGTCGAGCGACGGGAGCAGCGTGTCGAACGCGACGTTCTCGAGCGTGTACTCGATGCCCAGGCGAGCCGTGACGGCGTCGAGCAGGTCGATGTCGAGGCCGATGATCGTCGATCCGTCCGTGTCCATGTACTCGTACGGGGCGTAGCCGGCCTCGGTCCCGACCACGACGGAGCCCGACTCCTGCACGTCGGCGGGCAGCATCGCGTGCAGCTCCTCGTCGGCGCTGATCGCGGTCTCGGGCGCCTCCGACTCGGTCGAGGCGCCGCCGGCGCAGCCCGCGAGCAGCAGGCCCGACAGTGCGAGAGCGGCGGCCGCGGCGATCGGACGTGCGGGGAGAGTCGAGGACATCATGCTCCTATCGATGCCGCGCGTGCGGGTGTGCGAGGCGGCGGTGCGAGTGCGAGGGATGGTCCATTCTAAATCGGCGGCGTTTCGCCCCCGTTTCGGCCCGGCGGCGTCGGATCTCAGCCGCGCAGGGCCTTCTGGATGCGCTGCACCGAGACCTGCTCGGCGGTGCCGAGGCGCTGCGCGAACAGGCCTACGCGCAGCTCCTCGAGCATCCAGCGCACGCGTACGAGGCGCTCGGGCGTCTCGGCCGGGAGCGGGATCGTGCCGCCGGCCTCGGCGAAGGCGGCCGTCGCGCGCTCGAGCTCCGTCATCCAAGCGCGGTCGCGCCCCGGGTTGTCGGGCAGCGCCTCGAGACGCAGTCGCGCGCCCTCGAGGTAGCGGGGCAGGTGCTGCAGGCGCGCGAGCCCGGTCGCCGAGACGAAGCCCGGGTGGATGAGGCCCGCCAGCTGACCGCGGATGTCGCCGAGCGGACCGAGGAGGGCCATGGAGTTCGACTTCTTGAGACCGCGCTCCACCTCGCGCGCGGCGGTCAGGATGCGGGCGACGAGCGACACGCAGGCGAACACGTCGTCCACGGATCCGCGCGTGGCCTCGGCGCGGAGCGCGTCGAACGCCGCGCGGGTGCGGGGGAGCGCGCCTGCGCGGTCGATCACGGCGTCGGCGACGGCGGCGCGGCAGTCCTCGATCAGCGCCTTGGCGGACGGGTACGGCGAGGCGGCCAGCGCGAGCTTCTCGTTCGCGGTGAGGTGCTCCTGCACGTACGAAGTCGGGGAGGGAACCTGCAGCAGCAGGAGCCGCCGCACGCCGCGGCGGGTCTCGGACGCCGCGCGCTCGGGCGTCGCCTCGACGCGCAGCGCGACGGAGGAGCCCGCGTCGACCAGCGCCGGATAGCCGCGCACGACACCGCCGGCCACCTTGGTGTCGACCACCTCGGGCAGATCGCCGATCGCCCAGTCGGTGAGGCCCCTGCGCTCCAGCACGGAGGCCGATGCGGTCGCGGCGACGGCTGCGGGGCCGGCCTTGCGCGCCTCGGCCTGCTGGGAGGCCCGGTCGAGCGACCGCGCGACGCTCTGCCGCGCGCGCCCCGCGAGCCGCTCCTGGAGCGCCCGCAGGTCCCGATCCGACCCCAGCGCACGGCCGCGCTCATCCACGGCGC
Source organism: Microbacterium sp. Root53 (assembly GCF_001426925.1). Classification (GTDB taxonomy): domain Bacteria; phylum Actinomycetota; class Actinomycetes; order Actinomycetales; family Microbacteriaceae; genus Microbacterium. The sequence continues at coordinate 370,191 of NZ_LMFR01000012.1, read as the reverse complement.
GGAACGACATGGTCAGGTGGGCGGGCACGCGCTCCATCTCGAAGTCCGCGTCGGTGACGGGCTGGTTCGCGACGCGCTGGATGCGACGGGCGAGCGCCTCGCGCAGGGTCTGCGGCGGCCGGCCGGCGTGGTCCTCGGGGCCCGCGCCCTCGAGCTCGGCGGCGAGCTTGTCGGCCCAGTCCGCCGCGGGAACGACGTGCCGGCGGATCGCCTTGGGCAGCGCGCGCAGCAGCGCCGTGATGAGCTCCGACCGCATGCCCGGCACCTGCCAGTCGAAGCCGACCGGCTCGAGCGACGCCAGCAGGGCGAGCGGCACGACCACCGTCACGCCGTCATCCGGCGCGCCCGGCTCGAACCGGTACGCGAGGTTGAGCGTCTGATCGCCCTGCGTCCACCGCGTGGGGAAGTCGCGCGCATCGGCCGTCGCCTGGCCCTCGACCAGGTCGGACTCGCGCATCGTCAGCAGCTTCGGCGTGCGCGTCAGCGCGTCCCGCCACCAGGCCTCGAATGACCGCATGTCGAACACGTCGGCGGGGATGCGGGCGTCGTAGAATGAGAAGACCGCCTCGTCGCCGGCCAGGATGTCGCGGCGCCGCTCGCGCTCCTCGAGCTTCTCGAGGCGGCGGCGCAGCTCGTGGTTCTGGCGGAGGAACGCCGTGACGTTCTGCGGCAGGCGGGACGGATCCCACTCGCCCTCGACGAGCGCGTGCCGGACGAACAGCTCGCGCGCCGCCGCGCGGTCCACGCGCGCGAACTGGATGCGCCGGCGCGGCACGATCTCGACGCCGTACAGCGTGACCTTCTCGTACGCGACCGCGGCCCCCGCGTCCTTCGACCAGTGCGGCTCGGTGACCTGCCGCTTGGCCAGGTCGCCCGCGAGCGCCTCCGCCCACGCCGGGTCGATCTGCGCGACCGTCCGGGCGAACAGCCGCGAGGTCTCGACCAGCTCGCCGGCCATGACCGCCTTCGGTCGCCGCTTGCGCAGAACCGAACCCGGGAAGATCGAGAACCGGATGCCGCGCGCACCGCGGTACTCGGCTCCCTTGCGCGGGTCCTTCGACTTCTCGCGCTCGTCGAGCAACCCGATCTGCGACAGGAGACCGGCGAGGAGGGCCTGGTGGATCAGATCGGCCTGATGCCCCGGCTGGTCTCCTCCGTTTCGACTCCGCTCGCTGGCGCTCGCTCCGCTCAACGACCGGGAAGCGCTCGCAGATCGATTGCGCTTCCCGCTGTCGCGGGGTCCCAGCCCCGAGGCCAGTCCCCGGAGCTGGCGGTGGACGTCGAACCACTCCCGCACGCGCACGTAGTTCAGGAACTCCGCGCGGCACAGGCGGCGGAACGCGCTCGAGCCGAGCTCGTCCTGCTTCTCCTGCAGGTGGTTCCAGAGGTTGAGCAGCGTCAGGAAGTCGCTGGTCGGATCCGCGAACCGGGCGTGCGCCTGATCCGCCTGCTCGCGCTGCTCTTCGGGGCGCTCGCGGACGTCCTGGATCGACAGGCCCGACACGATCGCGAGCACCTCGGGAACGGTCCCGTTGCGGTGCGCCTCGACGAGCATCCGGGCGAAGCGGGGGTCGATCGGCAGGCGCGCGATGTCGCGGCCCACGCGCGTCAGCCGCGGCGAGCCGTCCCGCGTCAGCACGACGGCGCCGAGCTCGACCAGCAGATCCAGGGCGGCCTTGACGCCGCGCGAGTCGGGCGGCGTCAGGAACGGGAAGTCCTGGATGTCGCCGAAGTCCAGGGCGAGCGCCTGCAGGATGACCGACGCCAGGCTCGTGCGCAGGATCTCGGGCTCGGTGAACTCGGGGCGGCGCGCGAAGTCGTCCTCGCCGTACAGCCGGATCGCGATGCCGGCGCTGGTGCGGCCCGCGCGACCGGACCGCTGCTGCGCCGACGCCTGCGAGATCGCCTCGATCGGCAGGCGCTGCACCTTGGCGCGGTTGCTGTATCGCGAGATGCGGGCCGTGCCCGTGTCGATCACGTACTTGATGCCCGGCACGGTCAGAGACGTCTCGGCCACGTTGGTCGCGAGCACCACTCGGCGCTTGAGGCCCGCGACGGTCGACCGCTCGAACACGCGGTGCTGCTCGGCCGCGCTCAGCCGGCCGTACAGCGGCAGCACCTCGGTGGGCGCGCGCTGGTCGCGGAACGCGCCGCGCACGGCGTCGGCCGCGTCGCGGATCTCGGCCTCGCCCGGCAGGAACACCAGCACGTCGCCCGGCGCCTCGCGGTCGAGCTCGCGCAGCGCCGCGACGATCGCCGACACCTCGTCCTCGACCTCGTAGCCCTCGTCGGGCGCGTCCTCGGCCGCGGCATCCGCCACCAGCGGGCGGTACCGGATCTCCACAGGGAACGTGCGCCCCGAGACCTCGATGATCGGTGCGGGCGTGCCGTCCGCGGCCGCGAAGTGCTTCGCGAAGGACTCCGGGTCGATCGTGGCCGAGGTGATGATCACCTTGAGGTCGGGACGCTGGGGGAGCAGCTGCTTGAGGTAGCCGAGCAGGAAGTCGACGTTGAGCGAGCGCTCGTGCGCCTCGTCCACGATGATCGTGTCGTAGCGCGACAGCCTCCGGTCGCGGTGGATCTCGTTGAGCAGGATGCCGTCGGTCATCAGCGCGATGCGCGTGGAGTCCGAGACCTTGTCGGTGAAGCGCACCTTGTAGCCCACGAGCCCGCCGAGCGGCACCTCGAGCTCCTCGGCCACGCGCTCCGCGATCGTGCGCGCCGCGAGCCGCCGCGGCTGGGTGTGTGCGATCCGCTCCCGGCCCAGCTCGAGCGCGATCTTCGGCAGCTGCGTGGTCTTGCCCGAGCCCGTCGCGCCCGCGACGATCACGACCTGGTGCTCCCGGATCGCGCGCGCGATCTCGTCCCGCGCGGCGCTGACGGGCAGCTCGGGCGGGTAGGCGATCCGCCAGGGCGCGGTCGGGTCCTCGGGCATAGCCTCCCAGTCTACGAGTCCCGGGCGGCTCCCCGGCGGCGGCCCTAGGGCCGCGCCATGTCGCCCGCGTCGCAGCAGTCTGAGAGCCGCCGGGCGTTCACGCCCGTCGAGCAGCGCATCGACGCCTGGGCGTCCCGGCGCCTCGCCCGCCTCGAGGGCGGCGGTCCGGCGCGGCGCGGGCTGATCGAGTTCACGGTGTTCGTGCTGAAGCAGGCGTGGGCCTGCATCTTCGGGGCGGCCATGCTCGCGGCGATCGTCGCGGCGCGGCTCTGGTACCCCGACGACGCGCTGGTCGCGCGCAGCGACGCGCTCGTGATCGCCGCGGTCGCGATCCAGGCGCTCATGCTCGTGTTCCGGCTCGAGAGCGGCCGCGAGCTGTGGGTCATCCTGCTGTTCCACGCCGTCGGCATGGTGATGGAGGTGTTCAAGACCGACGTCGGGTCGTGGAGCTACGAGGGCGACGGCGTGCTGCGGATCGCCGCCGTGCCGCTCTACACGGGGTTCATGTACGCGGCGGTCGGCTCGTACATGGTCCGCGTGTTCCGCCTGTTCGAGCTGCGATTCGACCGGTACCCGGCGCGGTGGGCCACGGCGGCGCTCGCCGCGGCGATCTACGTCAACTTCTTCTCGCACCACTACCTGCCCGACGCGCGGTGGGTCCTGCTCGCGCTGGTGCTGGTCGTCTGCGCGCGCTGCACCCTGCACTTCCGCAACCACCGCACGCGGGCGTGGCGCCGCATGCCGATCCTGGTCGCGTTCACGGGCGTGGCGTTCTTCATCTGGATCGCCGAGAACATCGGCACGGCGGCAGGGGCCTGGATCTACCCGGATCAGGCGGACGGCTGGCAGATCGTGTCGATCTCGAAGCTGGTGTCGTGGCTGCTGCTCATGATCATCTCGGTCGTGCTGGTGACGTTCGTCTACCGGCCGCAGGCGACGGACCCGGTGGAGGGCGCCGGGAGGGGAGCGGTGCCCGCGTTTCCGGATCGGGCATCCGTCTGACACATCCGTGGCGTACCATGCCCGGAATCGCGGCAGCGAGCCGCATCTGCGCCCCCGAGCAGAGGAGCCGACATGTCCCGCCGACTCGTCATCGTCGTCCGTGCCGATCCCGTGATCTGCGGTCACTCCGGCGAAGCCCGCAACCTGGCGGAGGCGGCGCTGCGGCGCGGCTTCGACGAGGTGCGGATCGTCACGTGGCCCATCGAGCGCCTGGAGGCCGCGGGCCTGCCGCTCAAGCCGCTCGACACCGTGCTGCCGTACAGCGACGGCATCGTGGTCGAGCGTCCCGAGCCGGTCGGCGACTACAAGGTCGTCGACGGCCGGTACATCCAGGGTCTGGTCGGACGGCTCGTCGAGCTGTTCACCGACGGCGTGCCCACGGTCGCGATGTCGCTGTACCTCAGCCCGCACACCACGGCCGTGACCGACGCGGTCGAGGTCGCGCGCCGGACCGGCCTGCCGGTGAACGTCGTGTCGATCGCCGAGGCGGTCGGATCCGATGTCACCAACGTCGTCCGCCAGTGCGTGACCGAGGGGCGCTTCGGCGCCGCCGCGCACGTGCTGGAGTCGTACCTGGCGAGCGACGTGTGCGTCGCGGTGTCGCAGTACACGAAGGACCTCATCGTCGAGGAAGCGGGCCTGCTCGACCGGATGCACGGCACCCGCTACGCCGAGCGCTGCGCCGAGAAGATCGCGATCTCGTACCCCGCGATCGATTCCTCGCTCTTCCTGGGTCTCGATCCCTCCGAGGTCGATCGGCACCTGGCGGTGCGCGGTCTGGAGCGCGACGGCTACGTGTTGTACCTGTCGCGCCTGGCGCGGGCCAAGGGGGTCGAGGACCTGATCGCGGGTTTCGCCGCGTCCGAGTCCGCGGCGGGGAAGCAGCTGATCATCGCCGGGCGCGGGCCCGAGGAGCAGGAGCTGCGCGGCATCGCGGCGGCCTCGCCCGCAGCGGACCGCATCCGGTTCCTGACCGATGTCGACGACGCCGAGAAGCCGTTCCTGTTCGCCGGATCGGCCGCCTACGTCCTGCCGACCAAGCCGCGGCCGGAGTTCATCGAGACGTTCGGCATCGCGCTCGCCGAGAAGGCGCTGTCGGGCGGCGGCCCCGCGATCACGACCCTGACGGGCGGCGTGGGGGAGGCTGTGGGCGACACCGCGATGGTCATCGACGTCGACGCGCCGGATCAGATCGCCGCGAGCATCGACCGGGCGCTCGCGATGGGCCCGGAGGAGCGCCTGGTGTGGGAGGAGCGGGCGCGCGCCCACGCGCTGCAGTTCGACCGGATGAGCGTGTTCGACCGGCTCTTCCACCGCGTCGCGGCGCTCGACCCCGTGTTCGTCTGACGGATTTGTCGCCAGTCGCCCCTAATGGCCTCTGGCGCTTCTAGGCTCGAGATCATGAGCGTACCCACCATCACCCTCAACTCCGGTTTCGAGATCCCCCAGCTGGGCTTCGGCGTCTTCCTGGTGCCCCCGGCCGAGGCCGAGGCGGCCGTCACCGCGGCCCTCGAGGCCGGATACCGCCACATCGACACGGCGGCGATCTACAAGAACGAGGAGGGCGTCGGCGCCGCGATCGCCAAGAGCGGCATCCCGCGCGACGAGCTGTTCATCACCACCAAGCTCTGGAACGACCGCCAGGGCGGCGACGACCCGAAGGCCGCCATCGCCGAGAGCCTCGAGAAGCTGGGCCTGGACTACGTCGACCTGTACCTGACGCACTGGCCCGCCCCCGAGCGCGGCACGTTCGTGAACGCGTGGCAGAAGCTCGTCGAGATCCGCGACGCCGGTCAGGCGCGCAGCATCGGCGTCTCGAACCACCTGGTCGAGCACCTCGAGGCGGTCGTCGAGGCGACCGGCGTGACCCCCGCGGTCAACCAGATCGAGCTGCACCCGGCATACCAGCAGCGCGAGATCACGCAGTGGGCCGCCGACCACGGGATGTTCATCGAGTCCTGGGGTCCGCTGGGCCAGGGCAAGTACGACCTCTTCGGCGAGAAGGCGGTGGCCGATGCCGCCGCCGCGCACGGCAAGACGCCCGCGCAGGTCGTCATCCGCTGGCACCTCGAGAAGGGCTTCATCGTCTTCCCGAAGTCGGTGCGCCCGGAGCGCATGGCCGAGAACTTCGACGTGTTCGACTTCGAGCTGACCGACGCCGAGGTCGCCGCGATCGACGCGCTGGACCCGCTGGACGGCTCGGGCCGCGTGGGCGCCCACCCGCTCGAGCTCAACTGACGCTCGCTGAGCCGTCGAGGCCCCGGATCCGGACGTCGGATCCGGGGCCTCGTGCTAGACCCAGCCGGGCAGCCAGTTGTGGAGCTGCCAGAGCGGGTACGGCTCGAGGAAGCCGGTCGACAGCGGCAGGAAGAACACCGCGGTGAGCACGGCGAGCGCGACGAACGCGATCGCGAACACCCGCCACGCGCGCGTCTCGGCCGCCGCGACCTCCTCGGCCGACACGACCTCCACCGGGCTCGGGTCGCGCGGCGTGACGGGATCGCGCGGACGCGTCAGCCATCCGAGCGCCAGGGCCAGCGCGATGACCAGGAACGGCAGCATCGCCACCGTGTAGAACTGGAAGATCGTGCGCGACGGGTACAGCAGCCAGGGCAGGTAGGTCGCCGCGAGGCCGGTGAGCGCGAAGCCGAAGCCCGGCGTGAGGGCGCCCGCGCGGCGGCGGATGAGCAGCACGACCGCCAGGATGACCGCCGCCCACGCGGCGTACCACGTCACGGGGTTGGGGTGGCTGCCGATCACGCCGATGCAGTCGTCGCTCCAGCCGCACCACTCCTCGCCCGCCTCGGGGCGGGCCAGCCACATCGCGGTGGGCCGCAGCAGCAGCGGCCACTGCCAGGCCGGGCTGGCGTAGGGGTGACTGCTGGAGAGCCCCACGTGGAACGCGTACATCGACGAGTGGTAGTTGAGGAGCGCGACGAGGGGGTTCGCATCCGAACCCCGGTCGTAGCCGCCCGATGTGACGAGCCATCCGGTCCACGACGCGAGGTAGACCGCGGCCGCGACGGGGACGAGCAGCACGAACGCGATGGCGCCCTGCAGCACGGATCCGGCGAACCACTCCTCCTTGCGCGCGCGGTGCCGCACGATGGCGTCGTGGACGACGATCCAGATGCCGACGGCGGCGAGCACGTACAGCCCCGACCACTTGACGGCGCACGCCGCGCCGAGCGCGAGCCCGGCGGCGACGATCCACGGGCGGCGCCACATCAAGGGGCCCACGATGCCCTCGGACGACAGGATGCGCTCGTCGGTGCGATCGCGGTCGAGCAGGACGAACCAGAACGCGAGCGTCACGAAGAACGCCAGGAACCCGTCGAGAAGGCTCACCCGGCTGAGCGCGATCGCGAGCCCGTCGACCGCGAGCAGGCCGCCCGCGACCGCGCCGATCGCGATCGAGCCCGAGAGGCGCCGCGCGATCTCGTAGACGAGCGGCACCAGCAGCGTGCCGATCAGCGCGGCCGAGAAGCGCCATCCGAAGCCGGAGTCGGCCCCGAACAGCAGCATGCCGAGCGCGATCAGCCACTTCCCCAGCGGCGGATGCACGACGTACGCGGCGTCGGTGGAGTACACGTCGGTGTCGCCCGACGTGAAGCTCTCGTTCGCGTCGTCGGGCCACGCGCCCTCGTATCCGAGGTGCAGCAGCGTCCACGCGTCCTTGACGTAGTAGGTCTCGTCGAACACCAGGTCCTGCGGATGCCACAGCCCGATGAAGCGCAGCGCGGCGGCGAGCAGCGTGAGCGCGAGCGGGACCAGCCAGCGGGCGGTCCGGGGCGCGAGAGTCACCCGATCAGCCTACGGCGGGCGCTCGTCGGCCCCGGGCGCCGAGCGAGGGAGCGCCGCCCCGCCGTGTTCGTTGAGCTGAGCGAGCGCCAGCGAGCGGAGTCGAAACGGCTGAACCCGCCCGCGGCGCAGCCCTCCGACTTCTCCACAACCTCTCCCGACCTTCGAACAAATGTCCGAGGGTGGTGGGAGAATGGGGGCATGCCACGGTTCACGGATGCGGACAGCTCGGGGTGGGAGTTCACCCCGGCTGAGCTGTCGCGGACGCGTGCGATCGTGGAGCGGTTGAAGGCGATCCGGGGGGAGCGGGCGGCGCTGGATGCCGAGGAGGCGGCGCTGCAGGCGGAGGCGATGGGCATCGCGATCGATCAGATCGGGCGGATGCCGGATGCGAGCGTGTACGAGTTCCCGGTGCGGTCNCGGCCCGAAACGCGCCGCGAGGCGGGCGGCGACCTGGTTGCCGACCACGAGCGGCGCTGGATGCCGAGGAGGCGGCGCTGCAGGCGGAGGCGATGGGCATCGCGATCGATCAGATCGGGCGGATGCCGGATGCGAGCGTGTACGAGTTCCCGGTGCGGTCCATGGCGGCGGAGCTGGCGCTGGCGACGAGGGAGTCGCCCCGCGCCATGCAGGGCCGGATGGATCGCGCCCACACGCTGGTGACCCGGTTCCCGGCGACGCACGCGGCGCTCGGGGAGGGGCGGATCACCTCGCGGCATGCGCAGGTGATCGCAGAGGCCGGTGCGGACCTCGATGAGGATGCGGTGCGGGCGGCGTTCGAGTCGGAGATCCTCCCGCTGGCGGAGAAGGCGACCCCGTATCGCACCAAGGCGCTGGCTGCGCGGGTGATGCGGTGCGGGCGGCGTTCGAGTCGGAGATCCTCCCGCTGGCGGAGAAGGCGACCCCGTATCGCACCAAGGCGCTGGCTGCGCGGGTGGCGGAGAAGCATCAGCCGGTGTCGGCGACGGTGCGGCATGAGGAGGCGCGGGAGCGGCGGGGCACGTGGGTGGAGGACCAGCCGGACGGGCAGGCGGTGCTGTGCATCAGCGGTCCGGCGTACGTGATCCACGCCGCCCATGACCGCCTCACCGCACAGGCGAGGGTGGTCACGCGCGCCCGCCGCGGTTCAGACGACCCCGCGGTCGCGGCGGACGAGCGGGAGCTGGGGCGGCTGCGGGCGGATCTGGCACTGGATCTGCTGCTGTCGGGCATGCCGTCGGGGCACCCGGTCGAGGCGCACATCGCCGCGACCATCGAGGTCACCATCCCCGTGAACACCCTCGCCGGTCTCGACGACGAGGCGGCCCTGCTGGCGGGGCATGGGCCGATCGACGCGGACACCGCCCGCCGCCTCGCGGCCGGCGCGGTGGGGTGGGAGCGGCTGTTCCTGCACCCCGACACCGGGGCCCTCCTCACGGTGGACCACCGAACGCCGACGGCGGCGCAGCGGCGGTACCTGCTGGCCAGGGACGGCACCTGCCGGGTCCCGGGGTGCACGACGAAGGCGAAGAACTGCGACATCGACCACACGATCCCGTGGTCCAAGGACGGCCCCACCAGCGTCGAGAACACGGCCCACCTGTGCGAGCCGCATCACATGATGAAGCACCACTCGCCCTGGGGCGTGACCCAGGTCGGCCGCGGCATCCTGCGGTACCGGTCCCCGGCCGGGTACGAGTACTTCGACAGCCCGTACCGCATCGAATACGCCGGTGGGGGCGCCCCACCCTTCTGAGGTCGAGCGCGGAAGCGGCGTCCCGGGCTAGAGTCGCTCGGCGATCGCGTCCAGCAGCGCTGCGGCCGACGTGTCCATGATCTCGGTGGGCTGCAGTGCGCCGTCGTCGTCCACCAGGGAGTGGACGTTCGGGATCATCACGATGTCCGGCATGGTCTTCATCCACAGCGACGAGCCGACCTGCTTGAGCTGCTGTGCCGCGCGGAGGCCGCCCGAGACGCCGCCGTAGCTCACGACGCCGAGGGGCTTTCCTGCCCACTCGTGGAACAGGTAGTCGATCGCGTTCTTGGTCGCCGAGTTGAGCGCGTAGTTGTACTCCGGGATGACCCACACGACCGCGTCGCCGCGGTCGATGGTCTCGCTCCAGCGCTTCGTGTGCTCCTGCGTGTACCGGCGCTTGCGCGGGTGGTTCGGCTCGTCGAGCATCGGCAGGTTCACCTCGCCGAGATCGATCAGCTCGATGTCGAACCGCTCGTCTGCTTCGGCGTGCGCCGTGAACCACTCCGCGACGGTGCGTCCGATACGTCCGGGGCGCGTGCTTCCGATGATGATCTGGATGAGCGGCGTGTCGGCCATGGCTGGCTCCTCTCGTCGTAGGACCCCCAGTCTGGGCGCCGGCCGCGCCCGGGCCAAGGGGGTGGACGCGGCTACGCTGAGGCGGTGATCATCCTCGCGGCGACCCCGATCGGCAACCTCGGCGACGCCTCGCGGCGCCTGATCGAGGTGCTCGAGGAGGCCCCCCTGGTGGCGGCCGAGGACACCCGGACGGCGCAGCGGCTGTTCGCCGCGCTCGGGATCTCGAACCGCCCGCGGCTGATCGCGATGCACGACCACAACGAGCGGCAGAGGGCCGGGGAGCTGGTCGAGCTGGCGCGCGAGCAGGATCTGGTCGTCCTCACCGACGCGGGCATGCCCACCGTCAGCGACCCGGGCTACGGGCTCGTATCGGCGGCGGCCGAGGCCGGCGTCCTGGTCACGGCCATCCCCGGTCCCAGCGCGGTCCTCACCGCGCTGGCGGTGTCGGGCCTGCCGACCGACCGCTTCGCGTTCGAGGGCTTCGTCGCCCGCAAGCCCGGGGAGCGGCGCCGGGAGCTGACGGCCCTCGCGGCGGAGTCGCGCACCCTCGTCTTCTTCGAGGCGCCGACCCGCGTCGCGCAGACCCTGGCCGACATGGCGTCCGCGTTCGGCGCCGACCGGCGCGCGGCGGTCTGCCGCGAGCTCACGAAGCTGCACGAGGAGGTCGCGCGCGGCACGCTCGCCGAGCTGGTCGCGTGGGCCGAGGCGGGCGTGCGCGGCGAGCTCGTGATCGTGGTCGAGGGCGCGACCGCGGGCGAGACCCCGCTCGAGGACGCGCTCGCCCAGGTGCAGAGCCTGGTCGCGTCGGGGACGCGCCTCAAGGATGCCGCCGCCGAGGTCGCCGCGCACACGGGGCACTCGTCGCGCGACCTGTATCAGGCCGCGCTCGCGGCCCGCGGCTGAGCACGGGCTCGCGTCAGCCCCAGGCCGACGCGTCGCCGGCCACCTCGCCCCACACGGTGTGCATGTGCCCGCGCGAGTGCCGCTCGGCCTCATCCGCGTCGCCGGCGACGATCGCGAGCGCGAGGCGCAGGTGGTCCTCGAGCGTCCCCGCGACTGGGATCGAGGGAGTGAGGCCCAGGCGTGTGCGGCCCTCCAGCACGGCGTGCACCGGGCGCTCGAGCGCCGCCAGCAGCGGGTTGCCGGATGCTGCGAGAAGCGTCGCGTGGAACGCCAGGTCGATCTCGAGATAGGGGTCTGAGGCGCCCAGGCCGCGATGGCCCAGGTCGTTGAGCTCCTCTGCGAGACGCTTGAGCTCGGCGCGCTGGGCCGGCGTCGCCCGCTCCGCCGCGAGGCGCGCGGCCATCGGCTCGACCGCGACGCGCAGCTCCATGAGCGCCTCGAGCTGCTGCTGCCGGAACGGTCCCTCCAGGTTCCAGCCGATCAGGAGGGGATCGAACGCGTCCCACCGCTCGCGGGGGAGCACCGTGATCCCGACCCGGCGGCGGGACTCGACCATCCCGAGGCTCTCGAGCACCCGGACCGCCTCGCGCACGACGGTGCGCGACGCCCCCTGCTCGGCCTCGATGCCCGCCAGGGTGAGCACGGCGCCGGGCGGGATCTCGCCCGCCGCGATGCGCCGCCCCAGCTCGCCGAGCACGTCCGAGTGCACTCCACCGGCCATCTCGCTCCCTTGCCATCCGGAATGGTGCTACCTTACCTGCTGAATAAGTAGTACCTTTGAGCGGTCTCGACTTTCCCGAGCCGCGACGCGCGGAGCGCCACGACGGCGCGATCCCTCGATTTCAACGGAGAAACCACATGGAAGATTGGACCCAGACCCTCGGGGCCGGTCCGCTGCTCGGCATCGCCGCGGCGGCCGTCGCCCTGATCCTGTTCCTGGTCATCAAGGTGCGCCTGCACGCGTTCCTCGTGCTGATCGTCGTCTCGCTGCTCACGGCCATCGCCACCGGGCTGCCGATGGGCGTGCTGGTCAACGAGGTGCTCGTCTCGGGCTTCGGATCGACGCTCGGATCGGTCGCGCTGCTGATCGGCCTGGGCGCCATCATCGGCCGCCTGATCGAGTCCAGCGGCGGCGCCAAGGTCATCGCCGAGCGGATGGTCGCGATCTTCGGCGAGAAGCGCGCGGCGTTCGCGCTCGGTCTCACGTCGCTGATCCTCGGCTTCCCGATCTTCTTCGACGCGGGCCTCGTGGTCATGCTGCCGATCATCTTCGCCGTCGCGCGCCGCATCGGCGGCAAGAACCTGCTGCTCTACGGCTTCAGCGGCGCCGCGGCGTTCTCGGTCATGCACGTCTTCCTGCCGCCGCACCCGGGCCCCGTTTCGGCCACCGAGCTGTTCGGCGCCGACCTGGGCGTCGTGATGCTGATCGGCCTCGTGATCGCGTTCCCGGCGTGGTACCTGTCGGGCTACCTGTGGGGCAAGTTCGTCAACAAGCGCTACCCGATGATCGTCCCCGCACTGTTCGGCACGACCGACCCCGACCAGCCGGTGAACCCGCCCAAGGCGGGCACGGTCGTCGCGATCCTGCTGCTGCCGATCCTCCTGATCTTCATGAACACGGGCCTGAACGCGCTGGGCTCGGTGGGCGCGGTCAACCGCGACGACACCTGGGTGCAGGCGCTCATGCTGATCGGCACGTCGCCGGTCGCGCTGCTCATCACCGCGCTGGTCGCGCTGCTGGTGCTCGGCAAGTTCCGCGGCGAGACCGGATCGGCGCTCGAGAAGCTGATCGAGAACACGCTCGGCACGGTCGCGTCGGTCATCCTGATCACGGGCGCGGGCGGCATGTTCGGCGGCGTCCTGCGCGCGTCGGGGATCGGCGCGGCGCTCTCGGAGTCGCTCGACGACCTCGGCCTGCCGCTCATCTTCGCGGCATACCTGATCGCGGTCGCGCTGCGCGTCGCGCAGGGCTCGGCCACGGTCGCGCTCGTCACCACGGCGGGCCTGCTCGCCCCGGCCGTCACGGCCGGCGGCTTCGGCGTCGTCGACACCGCGGCCATCACGCTCGCGGCGGCGGCCGGCTCGGTGTTCGCCAGCCACGTGAACGACTCGGGCTTCTGGCTGGTCGGCCGCCTCATGAACATGGATGTGAAGACCACGCTGAAGACGTGGACAGTGCAGCAGGCGCTGGAGTCGCTCGTCGGCTTCGCGATCGTGCTCGCCGTCTACGCGATCTTCTGATCCGGCGGCCGGGACCATGACGAACGACATCTTCGACATCACGGGCCGCCTGGCCCTGGTGACGGGCTCGTCGCGCGGCCTCGGCCGGTCGCTCGCCCTGGCGCTCGCGGAGGCGGGCGCCAGGGTGGTGCTCCACGGCCGGGACCAGGGCGCCCTGCGCGACGCGAGCGACCAGCTCGAGCGCGCGAGCGGCTTCCGCCCCGCGAGCGTCGGGTTCGACGTGACGGACGCCGCAGCGGTCGAGGACGGGATCGGCGGCCTGATCGCCGAGCACGGCGTGCCCGACATCCTCGTCAACAACGCGGGCGTGCAGCGCCGCGCGCCGTTCACCGAGTTCCCGGTGGAGGACTGGGACACGGTCATCGCCGCGAACCTGTCGAGCGTGTTCTACGTGTCGCGGTTCGTGACGCCGGGCATGGCCGAGCGCGGCTCGGGCAAGGTGATCAATGTCGGCTCGGTGCAGTCGAAGCTGGCGCGCCAGACGATCGCGCCGTACTCGGCGTCGAAGGGCGGCGTCGCGCTGCTGACCCAGGGCATGGCGGCGGATCTCGCGCGCTTCGGCATCCAGGTCAACGCCATCTCGCCCGGCTACTTCGCCACCGAGATGAACCGCGCCCTCGTGGAGGACGAGGCGTTCAACTCGTGGCTCGTGAACCGCACCCCGGCGCAGCGCTGGGGGGACTTCCGCGAGCTGTGGGGCACGCTGCTCTACCTCGCGTCGGACGCGTCGAGCTTCGTCTCGGGGCAGAACATCTTCGTCGACGGCGGCATGACCGCGGTCGTGTGAGCAGGAGGAACCACATGCGCGCGGTCTGGATCGACGGCAAGGAGGCGCTCGCGGTGCGCGAGACGCCGCAGCCCGAGCCCGGCGAGGGCGAGGTGCGGATCCGGATCGACTACGTCGGCATCTGCGGATCCGACCTGCACTACTGCTTCGAGGGCGCGAACGGCGAGTACGTCGTGCGGGAGCCCCTCGTGCCCGGCCACGAGCTGTCGGGACGGGTCGACCTCGACCCCACCGGCGTCCTCGCCCCGGGCACGCCGGTCACGGTGCACCCGGCGCGGTTCGGCACCGCCGTGCCCGGCACCGAGGACCAGCCGCACCTGTGGCCGGGTGGCTCCTACCTCGGCAGCGCCTCGACGTGGCCCCACACGCAGGGCGCGATGGCCGAGCTGCTCGTGGTGCGCGCCGACATGGTGCGCGTGCTGCCCGAGGGTCTGCCGGTGCGCCGGGCGGTCCTCGCCGAGCCCCTCGGCGTGGCCCTCCACGCCGCGACGCGGGCCGGGGACCTCGCTGGCGCGCGCGTGCTCGTGTCGGGAGCGGGTCCCATCGGCCTGCTGGCGCTCGCGGCCGCGCAGGCGCGCGGCGCGGCATCCGTCACCGTCAGCGACGTGCTCGCCGAGCCGCTCGAGCGCGCCACGACGCTCGGCGCCGACGCGGTCGTGCGCGTCACGGAGGAGTCGCTGCCGGTCGAGGCGTTCGACGTCGTGCTCGAGTGCTCGGGCGCTCTCGTCGCGATCAGCGCCGCGGGCGTGGCGGTGCGCCGCCGCGGCACCGTGGTGCAGGTCGGGATGCTGCCGAACGAGCCGCGGCCGATCAACCTCGCGCCGTTCATCTCGAAGGAGGTGGCGCTGCTGGGTGCGTTCCGGTTCCGCGACGAGATCGACGAGGCCGTCGCGCTGCTGGCCGCGCGCCCCGAGCTCGAGCAGGTCGTCACCGACGTGCTGCCCATCGACCGGGCGCTGGAGGCATTCGAGCTGGCGCGCGACTCGCGCCGATCCAGCAAAGTGGTGGTGTCGCTGGGCGAGCCGGCGGCCTGAGGAAGCGAGCGGACATGGGCACAGGAGCCGAGCCGCGGGGAGCGCGCGACGTCGTCATCGGTGTCGACATGGGCACGACGGCCACGAAGGTCGTCGCGTACACGCCCGACGGTCGCCGCGTGGCGACCGCCTCGAACGGCTACCCGCTGGAGGAGCCGCATCCCGGCCACGCCGTGCAGGACCCCGACCTCATCCTCGGCGCCGTGTACGCGGGCGTGCGCGAGGTCGTCGCCGAGGTGGGCGCGGGCCGGATCGCGGGCCTGTCGTACTCGTCGGCCATGCACAGCGTGATGGCGCTGGACGTCGAGCTGCAGCCCCTGACGCCGGTCGTGACGTGGGCCGACACGCGCGCCTCGGTGCAGGCCGAGCGTCTGCGCGCGTCGGCCGGGGGGCTGGCGCTGCACCGTCGGACGGGCACGCCCGTGCACCCCATGTCGCCGCTCACCAAGCTGATGTGGTTCCGCGAGCAGGAGCCGCGCATCCGGCAGAGCGCCGCGTTCTGGGTGGGAATCAAGGACTACGTCCTGCTCCGGATGACCGGCGCGCTCGTGGTCGACCACTCGCTCGCGTCGGCGTCGGGCCTGATGGACATCCACCGGCTCGCGTGGGACAAGGAGGCGCTGAGCCTCGCGGGCATCCGCGACGACCAGCTGCCCGAGCTCGTCTCGACCACGACCGTGCTGCCCGGCATGACCGAGGAGGCCGCGGCCGCGACCGGCCTGCCGCTCGCGACGCCCGTGGTGGTCGGGGCCGGCGACGGCCCGCTCGCCAACCTTGGCGTGGGCGCCGTGCGCCCCGGCGTCGCGGCCTGCTCGATCGGCACGAGCGGAGCGCTGCGCGTGGGCGTCGACAGGCCCGCGGTCGACCCCCGCGGGGGCGTGTTCTGCTACGCCCTGACCGAGGACCGCTGGGTGATCGGCGGCGCGATCAACAACGGCGGCGTGGTGCTCGACTGGGTGCGCTCCGAGATCGCCGGCGGCGAGGACGTGCCGACCGCGCAGCTGCTCGACGAGGCCGCGGCGGTCCCGGCGGGATCCGGCGGTCTGATGATGCTGCCGTACCTGCTCAGCGAGCGGGCGCCGCACTGGTCGAGCGTCGCGCGCGGCGCCTACGTCGGACTGACCCGCGGGCACCGGCGCGAGCACCTCGTCCGCGCGGCGGTCGAGGGCGTGGCCCTGCAGCTCTCGCTCGTGCTGCACTCGATGCGCGCGGCGGGGCTCGAGATCGACGAGATCCGCGCGACGGGCGGCGTCATGCAGCACCCTCTGTGGCAGCAGACGCTCGCCGACGCACTCGGCACGCCCATCGGCCTGCCCGAGGGGCAGGAGGGCTCCGGCTTCGGCGCCGCCCTGCTCGGCATGGAGGCCCTCGGCCTGATCGAGTCGATCGACGTGGCCGCCCAGATGATCCCCGTCAGCCGCGAGGTGCGCACGCGCCCCGCGGACGCGGCCGTCTACGCGACCCTCCGCCCCATGTTCGACGAGCTCTACGACGCCCTGCTGTCGACCAACGCGCGCCTGCAGAAGCTCGCCCCCTCGCTCCCGCTGGACCGCGAAACGCCGGGTGAAGGCGCATCTAGGATTGACGGGTGACTTCCGGCCGATCGTTCTACATCACCACGCCGATCTACTACCCGAGCGACGTGCCCCACATCGGGCACGGGTACACGACCGTGGCGGTGGATGCGCTCGCGCGCTGGCACCGCCAGGCGGGCGACGACGCGTGGATGCTCACGGGCACCGACGAGCACGGCCAGAAGATGATGCGGGCCGCGGCCGCCAACGGCGTCTCGCCGCAGGAGTGGGTCGACAAGCTCGTGTCCGAGTCGTGGCAGCCGCTGCTCGAGACCCTGGATGTCGCGAACGACGACTTCATCCGCACCACGCAGGAGCGGCACGAGACCAACGCGCAGAAGTTCTGGCAGGCCATCTACGACCGCGGCTACGTGTACGCGGGCGAGTACGAGGCGCTGTACTGCGTGGGCTGCGAGGAGTTCAAGCCCGAGAGCGAGATCGTCGACGGCACGGGCGCGTTCGAGGGACTGAAGGTCTGCGCGATCCACTCGAAGCCGCTCGAGCTGCTCCACGAGAAGAACTACTTCTTCAAGCTCAGCGAGTTCCAGGACCGCCTGCTCGCCCTGTACCGCGACCGTCCCGACTTCGTGCAGCCCGAGTCGGCGCGCAACGAGGTCGTCGCGTTCGTGCAGCAGGGACTCAAGGACCTGTCGATCTCGCGCTCCGCGTTCGACTGGGGCATCCCGATCCCGTGGGACTCCTCGCACGTGCTCTACGTGTGGATCGACGCGTTGCTGAACTACGCGACCGGCATCGGCTACGGTGCCGACCCCGAGTCCTTCGACCGCCGCTGGCCCGGCTACCACGTGGTCGGCAAGGACATCCTGCGCTTCCACGCCGTGATCTGGCCCGCCATGCTGATGGCCGCGGGCCTCGAGGTGCCCAAGGGCGTCTTCGCGCACGGCTGGCTGCTCGTGGGCGGCGAGAAGATGTCCAAGTCGAAGCTGACGGGCATCGCTCCCGACGCGATCACCGACGTGTTCGGCTCGGACGCGTACCGCTTCTACTTCCTGTCGGCGATCGCGTTCGGTCAGGACGGCTCGTTCTCGTGGGAGGACCTCTCCGCCCGCTACCAGGCCGAGCTCGCGAACGGCTTCGGAAACCTCGCGTCGCGCACGATCGCGATGATCGGCAAGTACTTCGACGGTGTGATCCCGCAGCCGGGGGAGTACACGGAGGCCGACCGGGCGATCCAGCAGGTCGTGGCCGACGCGGCGAGCGAGGCCGACGCGGCGATCGAGAGGTTCCGGATCGACGAGGCGATCGCGCGCATCTGGACGATCGTCGACGAGCTGAACGGCTACATCACCGAGAACGAGCCGTGGGCGCTCGCGAAGGACGAGTCGAAGCGTGAGCGTCTCGCCACCGTGCTGTACACGTGCGCCGAGGGGCTGCGCGCGCTCGCGGTGCTGCTGTCGCCCGTCATGCCGCAGGCCACCGGGAAGCTGTGGACCGCTCTCGGCGCCGAGGGCGCGCTGGGCGGCCTCGCCGCGCAGCCGATCCGCGAGGCCGGCGCCTGGGGGCAGCTGCCCGCCGGCACCGCGACGCAGGCGCTCGCGCCGCTCTTCCCGCGGATCGAGCAGGCCGACTGACCCGGGGCCGCCGCCGCATGACCCCGCTCGAGACCCCGGACGACCCGAGCCGCTACGTCCGCCAGCGCGACGCCGACGGCCGCAAGGACCTCCGGCATCCGCCCGTGCCCGAGCCGCTCGCGGTGCCGGTCTTCGACAACCACTGCCACCTCGAGATCGAGGACGGCGAGCAGCCCCTGAGCCTCGAGGAGCAGCTCGACCGCGCGCTCGAGGCGGGCATCGCGGGCGTGGTGCAGGCCTCGGGCGACATCGAGTCGTCGCGCTGGGCCGTCGCAGCCGCGGAGGCGCACCCGCGCGTGCTGGCCGCCGTCGCGATCCACCCGAACGACGCGCCGCACTACGCCGAGGCCGGGCGCCTCGACGAGGCCCTCGCGGTCATGGACGAGCTCGCCGCGCACCCGCGCGTGCGCGCGATCGGCGAGACCGGGTTGGACTACTTCCGCACGGACGAGCCCGGCCTGCCGGCGCAGCACGCGTCTTTCGAGGCGCACATCGCGCTCGCCAAGAAGCACGGCATCGCGATGCAGATCCACGACCGCGAGGCGCACCGCGACGTGCTCGACACGCTCGCGCGCGTGGGCGCCCCCGAGCGCACCGTGTTCCACTGCTTCTCGGGCGACGCCGACATGGCCCGCGAATGCGCGGACGCCGGCTACTACCTGTCGTTCGCGGGCAACATCACGTTCAAGAACGCGCAGAACCTGCGCGACGCGCTCGCCGTGACGCCGCGCGAGCGCATCCTGGTCGAGACGGACGCGCCGTTCCTCACGCCCGTGCCGCACCGAGGCCGCCCCAACGCGCCGTACCTGGTGCCCGTGACGATGCGGTTCATGGCCGCGGAGCTCGGCGCCGACCTCGACGAGCTGTGCGCGCAGGTCGCGTCCAACACGCTCGCGGTGTACGGGGAGTTCTGAGCGACCGGCGACAATAGGGTGATGGTCACTCTCCTCGGTCCCACCGAGATCCGCTCGCTCGCCGCGCGCCTCGACGTCACGCCCACCAAGAAGCTCGGGCAGAACTTCGTGGTCGACGCCAACACGGTCCGCAAGATCGTGCAGGTGGCGCGCGTCACGGCGGACGACCGGGTCGTCGAGGTCGGGCCGGGGCTCGGATCCCTCACGCTCGCGATCCTGGAGACCGGCGCGCGCGTGACCGCGGTCGAGATCGATCACCGCCTGGCCGCCGAGCTGGCGGCCACGGCGGCCGCGCACGGCGTCCCGGAGGGCGCGCTGACCGTCGTCGACGCGGACGCGCTGCGCGTGACCGAGCTGCCGGGGGACCCGACGGTGCTGGTCGCGAACCTGCCGTACAACGTGTCGGTGCCCGTGCTGCTGCACTTCATGGAGACGTTCCCGGCCCTGGAGCGCGGCGTCGTGATGGTGCAGGCCGAGGTGGGGGAGCGGCTCGCCGCCCCTCCCGGCAGCAAGGTGTACGGAGCGCCGAGCGTCAAGGCCGCGTGGTACGGGCCGTGGCGCCTGACCGGCACCGTGTCGCGCCAGGTGTTCTGGCCGGTGCCGAACGTCGACAGCGTGCTGGTCGGCTTCCACCGCGACGCCGAGCCGCGCGGCACCGAGGCCGAGCGCGAGCTGACGTTCCGGATCGTCGACGCCGCGTTCCAGCAGCGGCGCAAGATGCTGCGCCAGGCGCTCGCGGGCGTCCTGGGCGGCTCGGCCGCGGGTGCGACCGAGGTTCTCGAGCGCGCGGGCGTCGCCCCCACCGCCCGGGGCGAGGAGCTCGCGATCGACGACTTCGTCCGGATCGCCCGCGCGGTCCGACCCGGGGCGGCCCCGGCGGCCGTCGACGGATAGCCTGGGGGCGTGACCCACGCTCCGCGCTTCCACTCGCGCCCCGTCGCCGACATCCACCGTCCCTACACCGCGGCGGACGACCGCTACGCGCGGCTCGGCGACTTCCGCCAGGTGGGCGCGTCGGGCCTGTACCTGCCGCCCCTGTCGCTCGGCCTGTGGTGGAACTTCGGCGACAACATCCCGATGGACCGCCAGCGCGCCCTGCTGCGCCACGCCTTCGACCGCGGCATCACGCACTTCGACCTCGCCAACAACTACGGCCCGCCGTACGGCTCGGCCGAGAAGAACTTCGGCCGGATCTACGCGGAGGACCTCAAGCCGTACCGCGACGAGCTGATCATCTCGTCGAAGGCCGGCTACGACATGTGGCCCGGCCCGTACGGCGATCACGGCTCGCGCAAGTACATCCTGCGCAGCGCCGAGCAGTCGCTCACCCGGATGGGCCTCGACCACGTCGACATCTTCTACTCGCACCGCGTCGACGCGGTCACGCCCGTGGAGGAGACGATCGGCGCGCTCGACACGCTCGTGCGCCAGGGCAAGGCGCTCTACGTGGGCATCTCGTCGTACGGGGCCGAGGAGACCGCGCGGGCGCAGGAGGCCGCGCGCTCGCTCGGGACGCCGCTGGTCATCCACCAGCCGTCGTACTCGATCGTGAACCGCTGGATCGAGGACGGCCTCACCGACGTGCTGCGCCAGGAGGGCATGGGCGCCATCGCGTTCGTGCCGCTCGCGCAGGGCCTGCTCACGTCGAAGTACCTCGGTGACGGCACGGCCGAGCGCGCGCAGCAGCGCTCGTCGCTGCCGGGGCGCCGGCTGCCGGAGGCGACGCTCGCGATCCTGCGGGAGCTGGATGCGGTCGCGTCCGGCCGCGGCCAGACCCTCGCGCAGCTCGCGATCCAGTGGGTGCTGCGCGACCCGGTGGTCGCGTCGGCGCTGATCGGGGCGTCGCGGCCCGAGCAGCTGGACGAGAACCTCGCCGCACTGGAGGCCCCGGCGCTCGACGCGGACGAGCTCGCCCGGATCGACGAGATCGCCTCGCGCGCCCCCGCGGACCTCTGGGCGGATCCCGAGGGCGCATGACGATCGCCGAGGAGTTCCCGTCCGTGCGCGTCCGCGCGCCCGGCAAGATCAACGTCTACCTCGAGGTGGGCGCGCTGCAGGAGGACGGCTACCACGAGCTCGCCACGGCGTTCCAGGCCGTCTCGCTGTGCGAGGAGATCGTCGCCACCCACTCCGACGGCTTCACGATGGCCGTCACGGGCACGGTCGATCTCGACGGCGTCCCGGTCGACGACCGCAACCTGGCGCTGCGGGCCGCGCGGCTGCTGGCGGCCGAGACCGGCTACGAGGGCGGCGTGCACCTCGAGGTGCACAAGCAGGTCCCCGTCGCGGGAGGCATGGGCGGCGGATCGGCCGACGCCGCGGCGGCGCTGGTGGCGTGCGACGCGCTGTGGGACACGCGCCTGTCACACCCGGAGCTGCACCGGCTCGCCGCGCGGCTCGGCGCCGACGTGCCGTTCGCGCTGAAGGGCGGCACGGCGATCGGCACGGGCCGCGGCGACGTGCTCAACCCGGCCCTCGCGCGCGGACGCTTCGACTGGGTGCTCGTCACGAGCGAGGAGGGCGTCTCGACGCCCAAGGTCTACGGCGAGCTCGACGCGCACCGCGAGCGGCACCGGGTCGACATCGGCCCGATCGCCGCGCGCCCGTCGGTCGACGCCGAGGTGCTGCACGCGCTGCGTGCCGGCGACCCCGCGATGCTCGCGGCCGCGCTGCGCAACGACCTGCAGGTCGCGACGCTGCGGCTGCGCCCCGACCTGGCGTCGATCCTCGAGTACGGCGAGGCGTCGGGCGCGCTCGCGGGCATCGTGTCGGGCTCCGGCCCCACGCTGGCGTTCCTGTGCGCCACGCCCGAGCACGCCGCCGAGCTGCGCGCGCTGCTGGAGGCGGACGGCCACACGGCGCTGCACGTGCACGGCCCGGTGCCCGGCGCGCGGGTCATCGGCTGAGCGGGTTCCGGCGCGCGGCGCGCGGGGCTACCCTCGCAGCATGCGCGCACTGTGGCGCGACCACGTGGTCGCCGAATCCCCGGACGAGCGGATCATCGAGATCGAGGGCAACCGGTACTTCCCACCCGAGACGATCGACCGGTCCCTGTTCCACGCGAGCCCCACGCCGTACACGTGCCCGTGGAAGGGCGAGTGCCAGTACTGGACGCTGCGGCACAGCCAGGGCGACACGCAGGACGAGGCGGTCGACGCCGCCTGGAGCTACCCCACGCCGCAGCACAGCGCGATCGAGCGCGTGGGCGCGGACTTCTCGGGGTACGTCGCGTTCGGCGCCGAGGTGACCGTCCTGCCCTGACGCGCCCGCGCGCGGACCCCGGGTCCCCGGCCGCCGGTAGAGTCCGAGGGAGTCCGACAGGGACGCCCGTCCGACCGACGTCAGGAGTGCCGTGATCGAGTTCCGATCCGTCCGGAAGACCTACCCTGACGGCGCGGGCGAGTCCGTCGCCGTCGACGACGTCAGCCTGATCGTGCCGTCCCACCGCACGGTGGTGCTGGTCGGCTCCTCCGGCTCGGGCAAGACCACGCTGCTGCGCATGGTGAACCGGATGGTGGAGCCCACCTCGGGCGCCGTGCTGATCGACGACGAGGACGTCCGCCACCGGGATCCCGTGGCGCTCAGACGCGGCATCGGGTACGTCATGCAGCAGGCGGGCCTGCTGCCGCATGTGCGCGTGATCGACAACATCGCGACCGTGCCGGTGCTCAACGGCGTGCCGCGACGCGAGGCGCGCGAGCGCGCCCGCGCGCTGATGGACACCGTGGGGCTCGACGGGCGCCTGGCCGACCGGTACCCGGGCCGGCTGTCCGGAGGCCAGCAGCAGCGCGTCGGAGTGGCGCGGGCCCTTGCGGGAGACCCGAACATCCTGCTGATGGACGAGCCGTTCGGCGCGGTGGACCCGATCGTGCGGCGCGAGCTGCAGCAGGAGCTGCTGCGGCTGCAGCAGACGCTGGGCAAGACCATCCTGTTCGTCACGCACGACGTGGACGAGGCGTTCCTGCTCGGCGACGAGGTCGTGATCCTGGCCGCCGGCGGCCGCATCGCCCAGAAGGGGACGCCCGAGGAGATCCTCGCGGCGCCGGCCGACGACTTCGTCGCGGAGTTCGTGGGCATCGCCGGCGGCGACCGCGAGCTGACGCTGCGCCGCTCGGACGGCGCCACGGTGATCGTCGACGCGGCCGGCCGCGTGCACGGCGTGCTGCGCGAGGAGGGGGCGCCGCGCGGATGAGCTGGGTGGCCGACAACGCGGGACTGATCGCGGCGCTCACGCTGGAGCACCTGCGCCACAGCGTGCTGCCGATCGTGTGGGGCCTCGCGGTGTCGCTGCCGCTCGGCTGGATCGCGCACCGCTGGCGGCTGGTGCGCGGCCCGCTGATCGTCGCGACGGGCCTGCTGTACACGCTGCCCTCGCTCGCGCTCCTGCCGCTGCTGCCGGTCGTGTTCGGGATCAGCGCCCTCAGCGAGCTGAACCTGCTGCTGGCCCTCACGATCTACGCGGTCGCGATCCTCGTGCGCGCGGTCGCCGACGGGTTCGACTCGGTCGACCCGGACGTGCGCCGCGCCGCGGTCGCCGTGGGGTACGGCCCGGCTCGGCGCTTCTGGGGCGTCGAGCTGCCGCTCGCGGGGCCCGTGATCCTCGCGGGCGTGCGGGTCGCGGCCGTCAGCACGATCGCGCTCGCGACGGTCGGCATCCTGATCGGCGTGACCAACCTCGGATACCTGTTCACGAACGGCTTCCAGCGCCGCATCGTCGAGGAGATCCTGGCGGGCGTGGTCGCGGTCGCGCTCGTCGCGCTGGCGGTCGACCTGCTGCTGCAGCTCGCGGGCCGCGCCCTCATGCCCTGGACGCGCGCGCGGGGGATGCGCGCGGCCGGCTCCGTGGGGGCGCGCGCATGAACCTGCTGCTCGAGGCGCTCGCCTGGCTGCTCTCGCCCGAGCGGCTCGAAGGGTCCGATTCGCTGCCCCGCGCCGTCCTGGTGCACCTGGCGTACACGTTCGCGGCGGTCGCGATCGCCGCGGCCGTCGCGGTCCCGGCCGGATGGGCCATCGGCCACACCGGGCGCGGCCGCGAGATCGCCGTGGGCCTCGCCGGCGCGGCCCGCGCGATCCCGTCGTTCGGCCTGATCCTGCTGCTCGTGCTGCTGCTGGGCGTCACGAACAAGCCCGAGGCGGCGCTGATCGCGTTCGTGCTGCTGGCGATCCCGTCGATCCTGGCGGGGGCGTACGCCGGCTTGGAGGCGGTGGACCGCGCGACCATCGACGCGGCCCGCGCGCAGGGCATGACCGGATGGCAGGTGCTGTGGCGCGTGGAGGCGCCCCTCGGCCTGCCGCTGCTGGTCGCGGGCATCCGCTCGGCCGTGCTGCAGGTCGTCGCGACCGTCACGCTCGCGGCCTACGTGAACCTGGGCGGACTCGGCTTCGACATCCTCCAGGGCCTGCAGCTGCGCCGGTTCGAGCAGGTGCTGGGCGGCGCGATCGCCGTGGCGGCCCTCGCGCTCCTGCTGGACGCCGTGTTCGCGCTGCTGCAGCGCGCCGCGGTGCCCGGACATCTGCGGCGCGCCGGCCGCGGCCCGGCGTCGCGCCCCCTTGTCGGCGCCCCGGCGTAGGCTCGGATCGACCGCGGCACACACTCACACGGCCCGACGACGGCCAGTCAGGAAGGCGGCAGGCATGATCGGCACTCGACACTCACGCGCCACGCGCGCGGCCATCGCAGGCGTCCTGGGCGCGGGTCTCGCGCTCGTCCTGGCGGGCTGCGGCTCGAGCGACCCCCTCGCGGAGCCCTCGGGCGACGCCTCCGCCCCGGCGGGCGACGAGGCGATCGTGGTGGGCTCGCAGGCGTACCCGTCCAACGAGGTCATCGCGGAGATCTACGCGCAGGCGCTCGAGGCGGAGGGCTACACGGTCGAGCGGCGCTTCAACATCGGGCAGCGCGACGCGTACCTCCCGTCGCTCGAGAGCGGCGAGATCGACCTGTTCCCCGAGTACACCGGCAACCTGCTGCAGTTCTACGACGAGGACACCGAGGCCCGCACGGCCGACGACGTGTACGCCGCGCTCGGCGACGCGCTGCCGGAGGGACTGACCCCGCTCGCGATGTCCAGCGCGACCGATCAGGACTCCTACACCGTGACCCGGGCATTCGCGGACGAGCATGGACTGGAGACGATCGGGGACCTCGCGGACGTCGAGGGGCCCCTCACGCTCGGCGGTCCGCCCGAGCTCGAGGAGCGCCCGTACGGCCCCGACGGGGCGGCCGAGGTCTATGGCGTGGAGCTCGAGTTCTCGGCGACGGGAGACACCACGGTCGAGGACCTGCTCGCCGGCACGATCGACGTCGCCAACGTGTTCACGGCCGACCCGCGCATCGAGACCGAGGACCTCGTGCCGCTCGCCGACCCCGAGGGGCTGTTCCTCGCGTCGAACGTCGTGCCGATCGCCTCCGGCGACGTCGCCGACGAGATCGCGCCGGTCATCGACCCCGTGAGCGAGGCGCTCACGCCCGAGGGCCTGGTGGCGCTCAACGTCCAGAACACGGTCGAGCAGCGTTCTGCGGCCGACGTGGCCGCGGAGTGGCTCTCCGAGCACGGCCTGGACTGAGCCATGAGGCTCGACGGCGACGTCCCCGCGATGTACGCGGAGTTCGCGGACTACGCCGACGGGTCGTCGCCGAGCTTCGCGAGGTGGGCGCGCCGCGTCGCTGCGGACGCCGACGTGGTGGCCTGGCTCGAGGATCTTCCGCCGGTCAAGCGGCAGCCGAATCTGGTCTTCGCCGCGGCACGGCGACACGGCGTCCCCGCGCCCGGGCCCTATGAGGGCCTGCGGCGCGCCCTGCTGGCCGACGACGGCTCGATCCGCGCGACCATCCTGAGCCACGCGACGCAGACGAACGAGGCGGGGCGGATGGCGACCCTGGTGCCGGCGTTCGCGGCGGTGGCGGGGGAGCGGCCGCTCGCGCTGATCGAGGTCGGTCCCTCGGCGGGGCTGTGCCTGGTTCCCGACCGGTGGGGCTACGCCTGGCGCACGCCGGCGGGTGAGAAGCGCATCCCGGCGCCCGACGGCGGCGGGGTGCTCTCGTGCGACGTGACCGGCCCCGCGCCCCTCCCGGACCGTGTGCCGACCGTGGCATGGCGCACCGGGCTCGACCTCAACCCGCTCGACGTCCGGGACGACGAGCAGATGGCCTGGCTGGAGACGCTCGTGTGGCCGGAGGCGGATGATCGCCGGGCGCAGCTGCGCACGGCGATCCGGCTGACGCGCGTGGACCCGCCGCCGCTCGTGCGCGGAGATCTGCTCGTCGACCTCGACGGTCTGATCGACCGGGCGCAGGCCGAGGCGCCCGGGGCCGCCGTGATCGTGTTCCACACGGTGGTCGCCATGTACCTGTCGGCCGACGACCGCGCGGCCTTCGCCGACGCCATGCGCGCGCGGGTCGCCGCGGGCCGGTGCCACTGGGTGTCGAGCGAGGTCCCGGGCGTCGTCCCCGGCGTCGCGGGGGACGGCGTGACGGCGGGCCGCCTGGTGCTCGCGATCGACGGCGCACCGGCAGGCGCGGCGCACCAGCACGGTCGCACCCTCGACTGGTTCGGCTGAGCGTCTCGACCGGTCGCCGGCTCCCGAGGTGCGGCCCTCGCGCGATCCTGGCATGATGATCGGGACCGTGTGTGAACGTACACATGAGTGCCGTGGGCGATCCACGGCGACGGCAGGCGGGCAGCGAGCGCTCGCGCAGCACTGAGGCTGGTGGGGACTGTGGAGCAGGCGATGGAGCGCACGCCGGGCCGGCGTTCCGCCGTGCCGAGCATCCGCGACGTCGCGCGCCTCGCCGGCGTCTCGCATCAGACGGTCTCGCGCGTGCTCAACGACCACCCGAGCATCCGCCCCGAGACCAAGCAGCGGGTGCTCGACGCGATCGCGGTGCTCGACTACCGGCCGAACCTCGCCGCGCGCGCGCTCGTCACGAGCCGCTCGAACGTCATCGGGGTGATGTCGGCGACCATCGGGGAGTTCGGTCCCGCGTCGTCGATCGCGACCATCGAGGAGGCCGCTCGCGTCGAGGGGTACTCGGTCACCACCGTGAACCTGCCCGACACCACGCCCGAGGCGATCGGCGCCGCCGTGCGCCAGCTCGTGCGCGAGCAGATCGCCGGCATCGTGGTGCTGGCCCCACAGGTGCGGGTGTTCCACGTGCTGCGCGGCATGGCGATCGACGTCCCCTTCGTGAGCCTCCAGACCGCCTCCGGGGCCACGGGGGAGAGCCTCGCGGCGGACCAGGTGGAGGGCGCCCGGCTCGCGACCGCCCACCTGATCGAGCTGGGCCACCGCGACATCGTCCACCTCGCCGGACCGCAGGACTGGATCGAGGCCGAGTCGCGCATGCGCGGCTACCTGGACGCGCTGCTCGACGCCGATCTGCCGACCATCGCGCCCATCCGGGGCGACTGGACCGCCGACTTCGGCCACTTCGCCGGGGTGGAGCTGGCGCGGCGCGGCGACTTCACGGCCGTGTTCGCCGCCAACGACCTCATGGCGATCGGCCTCATGCACGGGTTCCGCGACGCCGGGCTCGACGTTCCCGGCCACGTGAGCGTGGTCGGCTTCGACGACATCCCGGTCGCGAAGCACGTGTGGCCGCCGCTCACCACGGTGCACCAGGACTTCGCCGAGCTCGGCCGCCGTGCGGTCGAGCTGCTGCTGGCGGGCATCCGCGGCGAGGAGCCGCCCCGTTTCGGGCAGCTCCAGCCCGAGCTGCTCGTGCGCGACTCGTCCGCGGCGCCCTGGCGCAGCTGACTTCTCGCCCCGTGCTTGACATGCCCGGGCGGCCGGTGCACGATGTACTGCGATGTGAACGGTCACACGGAGCGCGTGTGACACAGACAGCGAGGTCGATGTGAGCAATACGGCAGCCGTGCCGACGGTGTCCCCGCCCATCCTGGAGATGCGGGACATCTCGAAGGAGTTCCCGGGCGTCAAGGCGCTCGCGCACGTGAGCCTGACCGTCAAGGCCGGCGAGATCCACGCGATCTGCGGCGAGAACGGCGCGGGCAAGTCCACGCTCATGAAGGTGCTGTCGGGCGTGTACCCCTACGGCACGTACACGGGCGACATCCTGCTGCGCGGCGAGGAGATGCGCTTCCGCGACATCCGCGCCAGCGAGGCGGCGGGCATCGCGATCATCCACCAGGAGCTCGCGCTGATCCCCGAGCTGTCGATCACCGAGAACATCTTCCTCGGCAACGAGGTGCGCGCGGGCATCGCGATCGACTGGCGCGCGGCGCGGTCGCGCGCGGTGGAGCTGCTGGCGCGCGTGGGCCTCGAGGAGGACCCCGACACCGCGATCAAGCACCTCGGCGTCGGCAAGCAGCAGCTGGTCGAGATCGCCAAGGCGCTCAACAAGGACGTCAAGCTGCTGATCCTCGACGAGCCGACCGCGGCGCTCAACGAGGACGACTCGCAGCACCTGCTCGACCTCATCCTCGGGCTCAAGGGCCGCGGCATCTCGTCGATCATCATCAGCCACAAGCTCAACGAGATCGAGCAGATCGCCGACGAGATCACGATCATCCGCGACGGCCGCAAGGTCGAGACGCTCGACATCACCAAGGGCGAGATCAACGAGGACCGCATCATCCGCGGCATGGTGGGCCGCTCGCTCGAGAGCCGGTACCCCGACCGCGAGTCGCACATCGGCGAGGTCTTCTTCGAGGTCCGCGACTGGGTGGTCCGCCACCCGACCGTGTCGGAGCGCTTCGTGGTCAAGGGCTCCAGCATCGAGGTGCGCCGGGGCGAGGTCGTGGGCATCGCGGGCCTGATGGGCGCCGGCCGGACCGAGTTCGCGATGAGCATCTTCGGCCGCTCGTACGGCGAGTACGTCTCCGGCACGATCGTCAAGGACGGCCGGGAGATCACGCTCCCGGACGTCCCCTCGGCCATCCGTCACGGCCTCGCCTATGTGAGCGAGGACCGCAAGGTGCTCGGGCTGAACCTCCTGGACACGATCAAGCGCTCGACCGTCGCGGCCAAGCTGTCGAAGATCTCCCGCCGAGGCGTCGTCGACGAGCGGCTCGAGCACACGGTGGCCGAGGAGTACCGCAAGGCGCTGCGCATCAAGACCCCGAGCGTCGACGTCGGCGTCGCGACGCTGTCGGGCGGAAACCAGCAGAAGGTCGTCCTCGCCAAGTGGATGTTCACCGACCCGGATCTGCTGATCCTCGACGAGCCGACCCGCGGCATCGACGTGGGAGCCAAGTACGAGATCTACACGATCATCAACGAGCTCGCGGCCAGCGGGAAGGGCGTGATCGTGATCTCGAGCGAGCTGCCCGAGCTGCTCGGCATCAGCGACCGCATCTACACGGTGTTCGAGGGGCGGGTCACCGACTGCCTCGACGCCCGAGACGCCACACCCGAGGCGCTCATGCGCAGCATGACCTCGCTCCGTCCCCTGAACGACCCCGCATCGAAGGCGAACGCATGACCGACACCGCCAGCACCCCGTCCGCCAAGCGCGGCTTCCACCTCAGCGACATCCGCGCGATGTTCGGCGGCGGCGGCCAGTCCACGCTGCGCCAGTTCGGCATCCTGGGCAGCCTGATCGTGATCATCCTGCTGTTCCAGGTGCTCACGCTCGTGTTCAAGGGCGCCGGCCTGACGCTCTCGAGCGGCAACCTGATCAACGTCGTCAACCAGTACTCGTACATCCTGATCCTGGCGATCGGCATGGTGATGGTGATCATCATGGGTCACATCGACCTGTCGGTCGGTTCGGTCGCGGCGTTCACGGGCATCATCGTCGCCAAGGCCATGGCGGACTGGAGCCTGCCCTGGCCGCTCGCGATCGTGCTGGGCCTCGGCGTGGGCGTGCTGGTCGGAGCGTGGCACGGTTTCTGGGTCGCGTACGTGGGCGTTCCGGCGTTCATCGTGACGCTGGCGGGCATGCTGTTCTTCCGCGGCGCCAACCAGTGGATCGGCCAGTCGACGACGGTCTCGGTCCCGGCCGACTTCAAGTACATCGGCGCGGGCTACCTGCCCGAGCTCGCGGTGCCCCTCAACTTCAACGTCCTCACGATGGTGCTGGCCCTCGCGGGCGTCGCCTGGATCGTGTTCGACGAGGTGCGCCTGCGCCGCATCCAGACCAAGATGGGCGCCGCCAAGGCGCCCCTGTGGGTCAGCATCGTCAAGACCGTCGCGCTGTCCGCGGCGATCCTGTGGGCCGGATGGATGTTCGCCAACGGACGCCCCGGCACGAGCTTCCCGATCGCCGGCATCATCCTGCTGGTCCTGGTGATCGTGTACTCGTTCCTCACGAACAGCACCGTGTTCGGCCGCCACATCTACGCGGTCGGCGGCAACCGCCAGGCCGCGCGCCTGTCGGGCGTGAAGGACCGCTGGGTCGACTTCTTCGTGATGATGAACATGTCGGTGCTGGCCTCGATCGCGGGCATGATCTACGTCGCCCGCGCGGGCGCCTCGGGCCCGCAGGACGGCAACGGCTGGGAGCTCGACGCGATCGCATCGGTCTTCATCGGCGGCGCGGCCGTCTCGGGCGGCATCGGCACCGTGATCGGCTCCATCATCGGAGGCCTGGTCATGGCCTTCCTCAACAACGGCCTCCTGCTGCTCGGCGTCCAGGCCGACATGGTGTCGATGATCAAGGGCCTCGTGCTGCTGGTCGCGGTCGGCGTCGACGTCTGGAACAAGCAGCAGGGCCGCCCCTCGGTCATCGGCTTCCTCATGAACCGACGCAAGGCCGTCGCCGACTTCTCCGGCGACATCAAGACCCCCGCCGCCGCGGACGCGGCCGGGAAGAAGGAGAACGCGACTCGCAGCTGAGCCGCGCTCTCCGTCCCGCACACACAGAAAGTGACACGAATCGCATGAAGAAGATCGCTCTCACCGCCACGGCGGCGGTCGCAGCGCTGGCGCTGGGCCTGACGGGGTGCTCCTCGGAGCGCGGCGGCGGCGCCGCCCCCGGCGAGACCGAGGCCCCCGCGGGCTTCGAGGCCGGCGCCACGATCGGCGTGGCGCTGCCCGACAAGACCAGCGAGAACTGGGTGCTCGCGGGCGACCTGTTCACCGAGGGCCTCGAGGAGGCCGGCTTCCAGGCCGACGTCCAGTACGCCCCGGCGAGCAACACGGTCGCCGAGCAGCAGAACCAGATCCAGGCCATGGTCACGTCGGGCGCCAAGGTCATCGTGGTCGGCGCGAAGGACGGCAAGCAGCTGGGCACCCAGCTCGAGGCCGCCAAGGACGCCGGCGTCACGGTGATCGCGTACGACCGCCTGATCGAGAACACCGAGGCCGTCGACTACTACGTCGCCTTCGACAACTTCAAGGTCGGCGAGCTGCAGGGCCAGGCGCTGCTCGAGGGCCTCGAGGCCAAGGCCGGCCACGACGCCCCGTACAACGTCGAGCTGTTCTCGGGCTCGCCCGACGACGCGAACTCGGCCGTCTTCTTCGACGGCGCCATGAGCGTGCTGCAGCCGAAGATCGACGACGGCACGCTGGTGGTCGCCTCGGGCCAGACCGACATCGCCCAGACCGCGACCCAGGGCTGGCTCGCCGAGAACGCCCAGGAGCGCATGGACAGCCTGCTCACGTCGACCTACAGCGGCGACACGGAGCTCGACGGCGTGCTCTCGCCGAACGACACGCTGGCCCGCGCCATCCTGACCTCGGTCGAGCAGGCGGGCAAGAAGCAGCCGGTCGTGACCGGTCAGGACTCGGAGGCCGAGTCGGTGCGCTGGATCATGGAGGACCGCCAGTACTCCACGATCAACAAGGACACGACGCTCCTGGTCGAGCAGACCATCAAGATGATCGGTCAGCTGCAGGCCGGTGAGGAGGTCGACGTCAACGACACCGAGCAGTACGACAACGGCGTGAAGGTCGTCCCCGCGTACCTGCTCGAGCCGGTCATCGTCACGAAGGAGAACGCCGCCGAGGCGTACGCCAACGTGCCGAGCCTGCTGGAGATCGTCGAGTCGTACTGACCCGGACGCGCGCGATCACAGGGGCCGCCGGGTGTTCACCCGGCGGCCCCCGTCGTGTCGGACGGTGCCGATACCGTCGGGGCATGGCCGAGGGTTACGACGACGGGTTCCTGGACGCGCCGCTGCCGCTGCCGGAGGCGGCGGACGCCGTGCGGCTCGACTACACGCACTTCACGGTGCTGCTCGACCGCGATCGGCGCCTCGCGCGGCTCACCGCCGTGAACGTCGCGGGAGCGGAGCTCGTCGACGTGCCGCGCGGCGATGACTGGCGGCTCGACGACCGGATCCCCGCGGAGTGGCAGGCGGGCCCGGAGGTGTATGCCCGCAACGACCTCGACCGCGGTCACCTGGTGCGCCGCCGCGACCCGGTGTGGGGCCCGGATGCCCGCCGCGCGGACAGCGACACGTTCCACTACACGAACGCCGCGCCGCAGGCCTCCGGCTTCAACCAGTCCCAGGAGCTGTGGGTGGGGCTCGAGGACCACGTGCTCGAGTACGCCGACGCGAACGACCTGCGGATCTCGGTGCTCACGGCACCCGTGCTGGGCGAGCGCGACATCCCGTACCGCGGCATCCGCATCCCGCTGCGGTTCTTCAAGATCGCCGCGTGGTGCCGGGGCGCCGAGCTGCGTGCCGCCGGGTTCGTGCTCGACCAGTCGCCCGTGCTCGATCGCGACGACCTCGACCGCGGCGTCGCGGCGGACCGGACGCCCGACCTCGGGCCGTTCCGCACCTTCCAGGTGCCGATCGCCGACATCGCGGGCCTGGCCCGGCTCGATCTCGGACCGCTGATCGCGGCGGACGTCGTGCCGCCCGCCGCGCGCGCCGAGCCCTGGCGCGAGCTGCGCGCGCCCGGCGACATCCGCCTCTAGGGCGTCAGAAGGCGCCGCGCGCCGTGAGGACCGCCGTGACCGTGCGGAACAGCAGGGCGACGTCGCCGGGGATCGACCGGTTCTCGGTGTAGCCGAGGTCCAGGCGGATCCCGTCCTCCCAGCTCAGGGTGCTGCGCCCGCCGACCTGCCACGGGCCCGAGATCCCGGGCCGCACGTACAGCCGACGCCGCTCGTCCTCCGTGTACTGCGCGACCTCGCGGGGCAGCGCGGGCCGGGGCCCGATCACGCTCATGTCGCCGCGGAGCACGTTCCAGAACTGCGGCAGCTCGTCGAGCGAGCAGCGCCGCAGGACGCGGCCGACGCGCGTCACGCGCGGGTCCTCGCGCACCTTGAACAGGGGGCCGGCGGCGTCGTTGAGCGCCATCAGCGCCGTCGAGCGCCGATCGGCGTCGACGCTCATGGAGCGGAACTTCAGCATGCGGAACGTCCGCCCGCCCTCGCCGACGCGCTCCTGCCGGTAGAGGACCGGGCCGGGGGAGTCGAGCCGGATGGCGATCGCGATCGGCACCGCGAGCAGGCCGACCGGGATGAGCGCGAGCGACGCGACGACCACGTCGAACACCCGCTGCGCGGCGCGGCGCGGCCCGTCGTACCGGGCGACGCGCAGGCGCAGCATCGGGAGCGCACCGGATGCCGAGACGGACAGCCGCGCGGCGGCGACGTCGGTCAACCCGCTCCACGACAGCACGTCGGCCGCCCGGCCCTCCACGGCCCAGGCGAGCCGTCGCAGGAACGCCGGGGCTCCATCCGGCGTCCCTGCGACGAGCACGGTGTCGGCCGACACGCGGTCGACCGCGTCGGCGACCGTCCCGACGACGGCGTCGCCCGCGTCGTCGGCATCGAACACGACCGCTCCGCACACCCGCACGGGCGATGCCGCGATGCGGGCGATCTCGTG
Source organism: Microbacterium sp. Root53 (assembly GCF_001426925.1). GTDB lineage: Bacteria > Actinomycetota > Actinomycetes > Actinomycetales > Microbacteriaceae > Microbacterium. The sequence continues at coordinate 336,350 of NZ_LMFR01000012.1, read as the reverse complement.
CTCGACGGTCGCGACGTCGGCCGCGCGTCCGACCACGACGGCGCGCGCCGGGCTGGATCCGCGCAGCGAGCGCCACGCGATCCTGCCGGTCGCGATCGCGACAGCACCGATGGGCGCGCCCACGGCGAGGACCGCGCGCGCCGCATCGAGCGGCAGGACGCCGGCCACGGCCGCGACCGCGATCAGGCCGAGGGCCGCGGCGGTCGCCGCCGCCACGCGCGCCAGCTCGCCGCGGGGCGTGAGCGAGGGGTCGTGCGACCGCGCCAGCACCAGGCAGGCGCACCAGAGCGCGGCGGTCGCGGCGGCGGGTGCCGCGAAGACCGGAGACGCGAGCGCGACCGCCGCGCAGGCTCCGGACGCCATGGCGGCGTCTGTGACGAGCAGGCGGCGGCGGTGCGACGCGTCCCTCGCGCGCCGTCGCGACAGCGAGGCGCGCGCAACGGGCACGGGCGCGTCGAACGCCGGGAGGGCGTCGTCGGCCGGGGCGGGTGCCGGGTGGGCGCCCAGGACGGGGGGAGCGGGCAGGAGTCGCGCGGCGGCGATGCCGACCGTGGTCATGCGGGCACGCTCACGTCGAAGCTCATGCGTCCTCCTCGGGATGGCAGATCGCGTGGTGGATGCGGGAGGGCTGGGGCCCGGTCCCGACGGGTGTCAGGAGAGGGCGTCCCGCGGTCTGATACACAGCGGCTCGCCTACGCTGGAGGGGATATGGCGCATCTTCTCGGGGCTGAGGCCCTGCACCTCGAATACCCGACCAAGGTGGTCTTCGACTCGGTCTCGCTCGGCGTGAACGAGGGCGACCGCATCGGCATCGTCGGCCGCAACGGCGACGGCAAGTCCAGCCTGCTGGCGATGCTCGCGGGCCGCCGGGAGCCCGACGCCGGCCGGGTCACGGTGCGCGGCGGCGTGCGGATCGGCGTCCTGGACCAGGCCGACACGCTCGACGACGACGACACGATCGGCGGCGCCGTCGTGGGCGACACCCCCGAGCACGAGTGGGCCGGGGATCCGAAGGTCCGCGACGTCATCGCCGGGCTGCTCGGCGACCTGCCCTGGGACGCCCGACTCGGGACGCTCTCGGGCGGGCAGCGGCGCCGGGTCGCGCTCGCGAAGCTGCTCGCGGGTGACTGGGACGTGCTCGCGCTCGACGAGCCCACCAACCACCTCGACGTCGAGGCGATCGCCTGGCTCGCCGAGCACCTCAAGCGGCGCTGGGCGCCGAACGCCGGCGGCCTGCTGACCGTGACCCACGACCGCTGGTTCCTGGACGAGGTGTGCACGGCCACGTGGGAGGTCCACGACCGCATCGTCGAGCCGTTCGAGGGCGGCTATGCCGCGTACATCCTGCAGCGCGTCGAGCGCGACCGTCAGGCCGCGGCGATCGAGCAGCGGCGCCAGAACCTCGCGCGCAAGGAGCTCGCGTGGCTGCGCCGCGGGGCTCCCGCGCGCACCTCGAAGCCGAAGTTCCGGATCGACGCGGCCAACCAGCTGATCGAGGACGTGCCCGAGATCCGGAACAGGACCGAGCTCCAGTCGCTCGCCGTCTCGCGCCTCGGCAAGGACGTCGTCGACCTGCTCGACGTGTCGGTGTCCTACGGCGAGCGGGAGGTGCTGCACCGGGTCGAGTGGCGGCTCGCGCCGGGTGAGCGCACGGGCATCCTGGGGGTGAACGGCGCAGGCAAGTCGACCCTGCTGGGTCTGATCTCCGGCGCGGTCGAGCCCACCGAGGGCCGCGTCAAGCGCGGGAAGACCGTCAAGGTCGCCACGCTCACGCAGCGCCTGGACGAGCTGGAGGAGCACCTCGACGAGCCGGTCCGTGCGGTGATCTCGCGCCTGCGCACGACGTACACGTTCGGCTCCGGCTCCAAGGCGCAGGAGCTCTCGCCCGGCCAGCTGCTGGAGCGGATGGGCTTCTCGAGCGCGCAGCTGTCGACGCCGGTCAAGGATCTCTCGGGCGGGCAGAAGCGCCGCCTGCAGCTGCTGCTCATCCTGCTCGATCAGCCCAACGTGCTGATCCTGGACGAGCCCACCAACGACCTCGACACCGACATGCTCGCGGCCATGGAGGATCTGCTCGACTCATGGCCGGGCACGCTCATCGTCGTCTCGCACGACCGGTACTTCCTCGAGCGCGTGACCGACCAGCAGTACGCGATCCTCGGCCACCGGCTGCGCCACCTCCCCGGCGGTGTGGACGAGTACCTGCGCCTGCGGCAGCTCGAGCAGGCGGCGCCGGCGGCGAAGCCCGCCGCCGCGACGGCCGCGGCCGTGGAGCCCGCCCTCAGCGGCGCCGAGCTCCGCGCCGCGCAGAAGGAGATCGCGGCCCTCGAGCGGCGCATCGGCCGGCTCACGGAGCAGATCGACGCCGCCCGCACGGCGCTGGCCGAGCACGACCAGTCGGACTACGCGGGCCTCGCGCGCGAGATGGAGGCGATCGGCGCCCTCCAGGACGAGGTCGCCCAGCTCGAGGAGCGCTGGTTCGAGCTCACAGAGCAGACGGGCTGAGGGCAGACGGGCTGAGGCTCTGCCCCCCTCGCGAGACAGCATCGCACCGCCGAGACTGCATCGCGCCGCCGAGACGGCGGTGGTCCACAGCGGTCTCGGCGGGGGATTGCAGTCTCGGGCGGATCAGGCCTCGGGTGCCGTGTCGAAGCCGAGCGAGAGGCGGCGCAGCAGCGCGGCGAGCCGGTCGCGGTCGGCGGCGCTGAGGCGGCGCAGCAGCTCGGCCTCGGCGTCCATCAGCCGCGTGATCGCGGCATCCACCCGCACGCGGCCGTCCTCCGTCAGGGTCACGAGCACGCTGCGGCCGTCGTCCGGATCCGCCTCGCGGCGCACGAACCGGCGTCCGACGAGCCGGTCGATCCGGTTGGTCATGGTGCCGCTCGAGACCAGCGTCTGCTGCAGCAGCTGCTTCGGGCTGAGCTGGTACGGCGCCCCCGCACGCCGCAGCGCGGAGAGGACGTCCCACTCCCACGGCTCGATGTCGGTGCGGCGGAACGCCTCGCGGCGCGCCCGGTCGAGGTGCCGCGACAGGCGGTCCACGCGCGAGAGCACCTCCATGGGCGAGAAGTCGAGGTCGGGGCGCTGGTGCGTCCACGCGTCGACGATGCGGTCGACCTCGTCCGTCTCGGATGCCATCCCTCAAGAATGGCAGACTTGACCGAGCGGCCCCGGGACCTCCGGATCATGCCGCGGTCCGCCATGGTGTAACGGCAGCACGACAGCCTTTGGAGCTGTGAGGACCAGGTTCGAATCCTGGTGGCGGAGCATGAGCAACAGCGAAGCGACGACTCAGAGCCTGGCGATCGTCATCCTGGCGGCGGGGCAGGGCACCCGGATGCGCTCGCGCACCCCCAAGGTGCTGCACCCCATCGGCGGGCGCACGCTGCTGGGGCATGTGCTCCACACCGCACAGCAGCTTCCCGCCTCGGTCGTGCGGGTGGTGGTGCGGCACGAGCGCGACCGCGTCGTGCAGGAGCTCGAGGACATCCCGGGCGTCGAGGTCGTGGACCAGGACGACATCCCGGGAACCGGGCGCGCGGTGCAGCTCGCGGTCGAGGGCCTGCCGGCGGACTTCGACGGCGACGTGCTCGTGCTGAGCGGCGACGTGCCGCTGCTCGAGACGGACGCGCTCGCCGCGCTGATCGAGGAGCACCGCGCCGCCGCGGCCGAGGCCACGCTGCTGAGCGCCACGCTCGACGACCCCAGCGGGTACGGCCGCGTCATCCGTGACGCCGACGGCTCGGTGCTGCGGATCGTCGAGCAGAAGGACGCGACCGAGGACGAGGCGGCGGTCGCCGAGATCAACGCGGGCGTGTACGTGTTCCGGGCGCGGACGCTGCGCGAGAGCCTCGCGCAGGTCGGCACCGCGAACGCGCAGGGCGAGATGTACCTGACCGACGTCATCCGCCTGCTGCGCGAGGCGGGCCGCCAGGTCGCGGCGCGCGCCGCCGAGGACGCGCGCGTCGCGCTCGGCGTGAACGACCGCGTGCAGCTGTCGGAGGCGGCGGCCATCCTGAACGCCCGGATCGTGCGCCGCTGGCAGCGCGAGGGCGTCACGATCCAGGACCCCGCGACCACGTGGATCGACGACACCGCCACGCTGGCGCCGGACGTCACGATCCTTCCGAACACCCACATCCTGGGCGCGACCACGATCGCGGAGGGGGCCACGATCGGCCCCGACACGTCGCTCGTGGACTGCGAGGTCGGCGAGGACGCGGTCGTGCGGCGCGCCGACGCGACGCTCGCCGTGATCGGGCCGCGCGCGAACGTCGGGCCCTTCGCCTACCTGCGGGTGGGCGCCGAGCTCGCCGCCGGGGCCAAGGTCGGCACATACGTCGAGGTGAAGAACTCCCAGATCGGCGAGGGCAGCAAGGTGCCGCACCTGTCGTACGTCGGCGACACGACGATCGGTCGCGGCGTGAACCTCGGCGCGGGCGCGATCACCGCGAACTACGACGACATCGCCAAGCACCGCACCGTGATCGGCGACGAGGTCCACACCGGCTCGCACAACGTGTTCGTGGCGCCGGTTAGGATTGAGGCCGGCGCCAAGACGGGGGCCGGAGCCGTGATCCGCAAGGATGTCCCGGCCGGTGCCCTGGCCTTGAGCGTCGCCCCTCAGCGCAACATCGAGGGGTGGGTGGAGAAGAACCGAGCGGGCACCGCCGCGGCCGACGCCGCGGCGCGCGCCCGGAGCGCAGAGAAGGCGGCCGATGGCGCGCAAGAGCAAGACGACCACTGACGACGAGCGCCAGCGGGGCATCGCCCCGGGGATCGTCACCAAGACCAAGAAGCGTCTGGTGGTCGTCTCGGGCGGATCCCACCCGGAGCTGGCGGACGCGATCGCGCACCAGCTCGGCATCGAGGTCGCGCCCACCGAGCGCCGCACCTTCGCCTCGGGCGAGATCTACACGCGCTTCGAGACGTCGATGCGCGGCTGCGACGTGTTCGTGGTCCAGACGTTCGGCCAGCCGGTCAACGAGTGGATCATGGAGATGCTGATCATGCTCGACGCGCTCAAGCGCGCGTCGGCCAAGCGGATCACCGTGGTCGCGCCGTACTACCCGTACTCGCGCCAGGACAAGAAGGGCCGCGGCCGCGAGCCGATCTCGGCCCGCCTCGTCACCGACCTCATCGCGACCGCCGGCGCGGACCGCATCATGAGCGTCGACCTGCACGCCGCGCAGATCCAGGGCTTCTTCGACGGCCCGGTGGACCACCTGTTCGCCAAGCCGATCCTCGCGCGGTACTTCGAGGAGTCGCTGCAGGGCGAGGACCGCGAGACCCTGACCGTCGTGTCACCCGACATGGGCCGCGTGCGCGTCGCCGACACGTGGGCCGACGAGTTCGGTGCGCCGCTCGCCATCATCCACAAGCGTCGCGACCCCAAGGTCGCCAACCAGGTCACGGTTCACGACATCGTCGGCGAGGTCGAGGGCCGCACCTGCCTGCTGGTCGACGACATGATCGACACCGGCGGCACGATCGTGAAGGCCGCCCAGGCCCTCAAGGCGAACGGCGCCCGCAAGGTCATCGTCGCCGCGACCCACCCGATCTTCAGCAACCCGGCCGCCGAGCGCCTCCAGGACGCCGCGATCGACGAGGTCGTGGTGACCGACACCGTGCCGCTGTCGCCCGAGCAGCGCTTCGACAAGCTCACGGTCCTGTCGGCCGCACCGCTGCTCGCCCGCGCCATCCGCGAGGTCTTCGACGACGGCTCCGTGACCAGCATGTTCGACGGCGCGGCCTGACAGTCCGCCCGCGGCGGGCGAGCGCAGAGGGGATTCACAAGCGGTGCCGATCCGGTGCCGGGGGACGTCGGCCGGGATGGAGTCAGAGCCGCGCAGGCGGCACCGACGACAGGGGACCGACATGAACCGATCCGCACGCACCGGCGCCGCTCTCGCAGGAGTCGCGGGCGTCATCGCGCTCGCCGGCTGCGGCGCCGTGACCGTGGGCGCCTCGACCGACGAGGAGGCGCCCGCCGAGAGCACGGGCACCGAGACGTCGGAGACCACCTCGGCGGAGCCCGGCTACGCCGACGGCACCTACACGGCCGAGGGCAGCTATCAGACGCCCGAGACGATCGAGACGGTCTCCGTCACGGTCACGCTCGAGGACGACGTCGTCACGGCCGTCGAGGTGACGGGCGATCCGCAGGCGCGCGAGAGCCGGCAGTACCAGGGCCAGTTCATCGCGGGCATCGCGGACGAGGTCGTGGGCGTGGACATCGACGACCTGGCGGTCGACCGGGTGGCCGGCTCCTCGCTCACGAGCGGCGGCTTCAACGAGGCGATCAAGCGGATCAAGCAGGACGCGGCGGCCTGAGATGGCCGCGTCCCGATGACAGCGACGTGGCGCTTCGACGCCATCGGCACCGGCTGGCGGATCGACACCCCGGAGCCGCTGCCTGAGGACATCCGCGAGCGCGTGAACGGCGCCATTGCGGCCTTCGACGCCGCGTGGTCGAGGTTCCGCGGCGACTCGCTCGTCGCCCGGCTGGCGCCCGGGGGAGAGGCCCCCGCTCCTCCCGACGCGGCCGACATGCTCGACGCATACGCCGAGCTCGGCCGCGCGACCGGCGGCGCCGTGAACCCGCTCGTCGGAGCCTCGCTCGAGAGGCTCGGCTACGACGCCGCGTACTCGCTGCGCGCCCAGGACCCCGTCGCGGCGCCCGCGGACTGGCGCGCGCGCCTCACCTGGCGCGACGGGACGCTGCGTCTCCGCGGCCGCGCCACGATCGATGTCGGCGCGCTCGGCAAGGGGCGCCTGGTCGACCGGGTCGCCGAGCTCATCCCCGGTCCCGCGGTCGTCGACGCGAGCGGCGACCTGCGCGTGTGCGGCATGCCGCAGCGCGTCGCGCTCGAGCACCCGTACGACCCGCGCCGCGCGATCGGCGTGATCGTGGTCGCGGACGGCGCGCTGTGCGCATCCGCCGCCAATCGTCGCGCGTGGGGCGACGGCCTGCATCACGTGCTCGACGCCCGCACCGGGGCTCCCGTGCGCACGGTCGTGGCGACCTGGGCGCTCGCCGAGACCGCCATGATCGCGGACGCCGCCGCGACCGCGCTGTTCTTCGAGGGCGGGCCCGGCTACGCGCGCGACCACGACGTGCACTGGGTGCGAATGCTGTCCGACGGCCGCGCAGAATGGTCGCTGGGGTCGCGCCTGGAGCGAGGAGAAGCGGAGCTGTTCACATGATCGGACGCCTGACCGCCGTCTACCAGCGGGGCATGCGGCAGCTGGGGCGCCTGTCCATGTACCGGCTGGTGCTGCTCGCGCTGGGCGTGCTCACGCTGGTCGCGCTCGCGCTGTCGTTCTTCGGGCTCGTCCTGCCGTCGCCCGCCGAGCTGCTGGCGACGGCCGCCGTGCTGGTCGCGGTGGCCGCCGCGGTCGACGTGGTCGCGCACCGCGTCCTGCGGCTCGTGTGGCGCCCCGAGTCGACGCTCATCACCGCGGCCATCCTGGTGTTCGTCGTGCGGCCCGGCCTGGACGTCGCGACGCTGGCGGGAGCCGCGATCGCGGCCGCTGCGGCGTCGCTGTCGAAGTACCTGATCGTCTGGCGCGGCCGGCACATCCTGAACCCGGCGGCGTTCGGCGCGACCGTGGCGACCCTGTCCACGCTGGGAGGCTCGGCGTGGTGGGTCGGCACGCCCGCGCTGTTCGCGCCGCTGCTCCTCGTGAGCGTCCTCGTGCTGTGGCGCACCGAGAAGCTGCGGGTCGTCGCCCTGTTCTATGGCGTCGCGGTGGTGGTCGCGGCCGGCCGGACGATCGCGCAGCTCTACGCGGCCGGCGCCGCGATGCCGCTCGAGACGCTGCTGCAGGCGGTGCTCGTGCAGTCGCCGTACCTGTTCCTCGGCGCGTTCATGCTCTCGGAGCCGCTCACCCTGCCGCCGCGCCGGTGGCAGCAGTACCTCGTGGCGGTCGCGGTCGGCGCCCTCGCCGGATGGCCGATCCCGCTCGGCGTCATCACGCTCGGCCAGGAGCGGGCGCTGCTGATCGGCAACCTGATCGCCTTCGCGTTCGCGGCGCGCGGCGCGGTCCGCCTCACGCTGCGGCGCCGCACGGCGCTGACGCCGACCGTGCAGGAGCTGGCCTTCACCGCCAAGCGCCCCGTGCGCTTCGCGCCGGGGCAGTACCTGGAGCTGGATGTGCCGCACCGTCACGCGGATGCGCGCGGCACGCGCCGGGAGTTCTCGATCTCGTCGGCGCCGGAGGACCTGCCGGAGATCCGGATCGCGTTCCGCGAGAGCAGGACGGGGACGGTCTCGAGCTACAAGCGGGCGCTCGCGGCCGCCCGGCCGGGCGACGTGCTGGCCGTGACCGGGGTCTGGGGCGACTTCACGCTGCCTCGATCGGCGCGCACGCCGGTGCTCATGGTCGCGGCCGGCATCGGCGTGACGCCGTTCGTGTCTCAGCTGCGGCACCTCCGGCTCGCGGGTGAGACCCGCGACGTCGTGCTGGTCTACGCCGCCTCCAGCTCCGACGAGCTCGCCTACCGCGCGGAGCTCGAGGCCACCCGCGTGCGCACGGTCGTGTACACCCGCGACGAGCCCGCCGACCTCCCGGCCCATTGGACGTGGGCCGGGGGAGAGCGGCTGACCGCCGAGGGCCTGCACCGCGCGGTCCCCGACCTGTCGAGGCGCCATGCGTACGTCTCCGGACCGCCCGCGCTGATCGCGGACCTCGCGCCCGCCCTCGGCCGCGCCCACGGCCTGACCACCGACGCCTTCGCCGGCTACTGAGGTTCAGGCGGGATCGACGGGCTTGGCGGGCAGCGCCACCTCGAACGTCGTATCGCCGGGGCGGCTGGTCACCCGGATCTCGCCGTGGTGCGCGTCGACGATCGCCTTCACGATGGCCAGCCCCAGGCCCGTGCCGCCGGTGGACCGGGCGCGCGACCGGTCGCCGCGGGCGAAGCGCGTGAACAGCTCGCCCTGCAGCGCGGGATCGATCCCGGGGCCGTCGTCGTGCACCCGCAGGATCGCGCGGGTCGCGCTGCCCATGCCGTCGAGCGCCAGCGACGCCGTCACGGTCGTGCCGGCGGGGGTGTGGGTGCGCGCGTTGGCGAGCAGGTTCGCGATCACCTGGTTCAGCCGTGCGGTGTCGCCCGCCACGATGACCGGCGCCTCGTCGACCTCGACCCGCCACACGTGCTCGGGCCCGGCGACGCGCTGATCGGCGACCGCCTCGAGCGTGAGCCGGGTGAGGTCCACCGCGCCGTAGACGAGCTCCTGTCCCTCGTCCAGGCGGGCGAGCAGCAGCAGATCCTCCACGAGGCCCGTCATCCGCACGGACTGCGCCTGGATGCGCTCGAGCGACTGTCCGGTCGTCTCGCTGAGCGACGGATCGCGCAGGGACAGCTCGGAGTATCCCCGGATCGACGCGAGCGGCGTGCGCAGCTCGTGGCTGGCGTCCGCGACGAAGGTGCGCATCCGCTCCTCGTTGCGCTGCCGCGCGGTCAGGGACGCATCGACGTGGTCGAGCAGGGTGTTCAGCGCCGCGCCCACCTGCCCGATCTCGGTGCGCGCATCCGCCTGCTCGGCCGGCACGCGCTCCTCGATCGACACCGCGCCCTGGTCGAGCGGCTGCCGCGCGACGCGCTGGGCCGTCTCGGCAACCGCGCGCAGGGGCTTGAGACCCTGCCGGATCACGACCGTGATCGCGAGGCCGAGCACGGCCAGCCCCGCCGCGGTCGCGAACGTGATCGTGGTGAGCAGCTCGCCGATCGTGGCCCGCACCTCCTGCGTCGACATGCCCATGACGACCACGCCGCCGGGCACCTCGCCGGCCTGCACGCGGAACTCCCCGAGCCCGCGCACGGTCATGGTCCGCACCTGCTCCTGGCCCTCCGGCCGGTCGAGCTTCAACCCCGCGAGCTGGGAGGTCGTGAGGGTCTCGATCTGGAAGTGGTCGTCGACGAAGGCGCCGCTGCGGTCGCCGTCGGCGGTCTCGAGCACGAGGACGGTGCCCGGCGGCACCTGCAGGCCGTCCAGCACGCGCGGCGCGTCCTCCGCGCCGGAGCCGATCAGCCACGGACCCGCCTCCGTGACGAGGCTGCGCACCTGCTGGCTGAGGCGCTCCTCGAGCACCGAGTTCAGCATGACGCTCGTGACCGCCGCGACGATCACGAAGATCAGCGACACGAAGCCGAACACCGTCAGCATCAGCCGCGCCTGGAACGACAGCGGCCGCCTCCGGATCCGGCCGAGCGGCGTCACTGGGGTGCCTTGATCATGTACCCGACGCCGCGGACCGTGTGGATGAGCGGCTCGCGCCCCGCGTCGATCTTCTTGCGCAGGTACGAGATGTAGAGCTCGACGACGCTCGAGCGCCCGCCGAAGTCGTAACTCCACACGCGGTCGAGGATCTGGGCCTTGGACACGACCCGGCGCTCGTTGCGCATCAGGAAGCGCAGCAGCTCGAACTCGGTCGCCGTGAGCTCGATCTCGGTGCCGTCGCGCTCCACCTCGTGGCTGTCCTCGTTCAGGGTGAGGTCGCCGACCCGCAGGATGGGCGCGTCCTCGGCCGCGTGCGCGGTCCCCGAGCGGCGCATCAGGGCGCGCAGCCGGGCCACGACCTCCTCGAGGCTGAACGGCTTGGTGACGTAGTCGTCGCCGCCCGCGGTCAGGCCGGCGACGCGGTCGGACACGGCGTCCTTGGCGGTGAGAAAGAGGACGGGCACGTCGTCGCCCGCCTGCCGCAGCCGCTGCAGCACGGTCATGCCGTCCAGGTCGGGCATCATGATGTCGAGCACGAGCGCGTCGGGCTTGAACTCCTTGGCGGCCTGCAGGGCCTCGAAGCCGTTGCCGGCGGTGCGCACCTGCCAGCCCTCCATCTTGAGCGCCATCGACAGCAGGTCGGTCAGCATCTGCTCGTCGTCGACGACCAGGATGCGGACGGGCGTGCCGTCGGCGCGCAGCAGGGCGGGGGAGGAGTGCGGGGTGCTCATGCGACCCATTGTGGTGGCGAAACTATGAGCTTTCTATGGAGCCGGCTATGCGCCGCGTGTGAGTGTCGACGCTCTCGAGGGCGGCCGGGCGGAGGAGGGACTGTCCGATGTCGGAGGGCCCGGCTATGGTGCGGCGCATGACCTCCCCCGAGCTCACTGCCGCGTTCGGCGGCACCGCGATCCTCCCGGGCGACCCCGACTGGGACGCCGCCCGACGTTTCCACTCCGGCATCGGAGAGCCCGCCGTCATCGCGCGCGCGCGACGTCGGTCGACGACGTCCGCCGGGCCGTGCGCGGTGCCGCCGCGGCCGGAGTCGACATCATGGTCCGCAGCGGCGGCCACAGCGCCTGGGGCTCCGTTCCCGGCGGCCTCACCCTCGATCTCACCGCCCTCGACGCCGTGACGGTCGAGGGCACGCGCGTCGGCGTCGGCGGCGGCGCGCACTGGGGCGCGGTCGCCCGCGCCCTGGCCGACCGCGGCCTCGGCCTGAGCTCCGGCGACACGGCGTCGGTCGGCGTGGGCGGGCTCACGCTCGGCGGAGGCATCGGTCTGATGCTGCGCGCCTGGGGCCTGGCGTGCGATCAGCTCACCGGCGTCCAGCTCGTCACGGCGGCGGGCGACGTCGTCGAGGCGACCGACGAGACCCATCCGGAGCTCCTGTGGGCGCTGCGGGGCGGCGGCGGGAACTTCGGCGGCGTGACCAGATTCGACTTCCGGGCGCGGCCGCTCGACGGCGTCGTGGCGGCCGAGCTGGGAATCGACGGCGATCCGCGGCCGATGCTCCGTGCCCTGCGCGACCTCATGGCGGATGCGCCGCGCGAGCTGACCGTCACCTACATGGACGTCCCGCCCATGGATCCGAGCGCGCCGGCGGGAGCCTCGATCGGCGCCGTCTGGATCGGCTCGGACGAGGACCGGCTCTGCCGGCTGCTCGCGCCGCTGCTCGCCGCACCCGGGGTGGTCGAACGCGGCCTGGGAGTGCGGCCGTACCCCCGAGGTCCTGCTCGAGGCGCCCGAGTTCGACCCCGAGATGCCGATGCCCGGGTTCGTCGGCGGCAACACGCTGCTGCGCGAGCTCGACGACGACACGATCGACGACCTGGTCGCGTTCCGTCGGCAGAACGACGCGTCCGTGATCTTCCTGCGGTCGCTGAGCGGCGCGTTCGGGGATGTCGCCCAGGACGACTCGGCGTTCCCCGCACGCGACGCGACGTGGTTCGCGATGGCGGGCGCCTTCGATGTCCCTGGCCTGCTCGATGACGCCGCGCGGGCGCGGGCTCTCGCCGACTGGGCCGGCATCGAGGCGCGCGGCGCGGGGGTCTACGGCAACTTCACGACCTCCACCGAGCCCGACTGGGCGGAGCGCATGTACCCGCCGGCGGCGATGGCGCGACTGGCCGCCGTCAAGCGCGAGTGGGATCCGCGCAACGTGTTCTCGCGCAACCACAACGTGCGGCCGGCGTGAGCCGGAGACGCCGCGTCCCCCCTGCCCGTGGCGGGCAGGGGGACGCGGCGTCGGATCAGCGCGAGGTCAGTGGGTGTCCTCGGCCTCGATCTCGGTGCGGTCGCCGGACCACAGCGTGTGGAAGGTGCCCGGCTTGTCGATGCGCTTGTACGTGTGCGCGCCGAAGAAGTCGCGCTGGCCCTGGATGAGCGCGGCGGGCAGGCGCTCGGCGCGGATGCCGTCGTAGTACGCCAGCGACGAGGAGAACGCGGGCGAGGGGATGCCGGCCTGGGTCGCGGCGATCACGACGCGGCGCCACGCGGCCTGGCCGCGCGTGAGCGCGTCGGCGAAGTACGGCGCGGACATGAGCAGCGGCAGGTCCGGGGTCTCCGCGTAGGCGTCGGCGATGCGGTTGAGGAACTGGGCGCGGATGATGCAGCCCGCGCGCCAGATCTTCGAGATCGCGCCGAGGTCGATCTTCCAGCCGTACTCTGCCGCGCCGGCGCGGATCTCGTCGAAGCCCTGCGAGTACGCCACGATCTTCGAGGCGAACAGCGCCTGGCGGACGTCCTCGATGAACGCGTCGGCGTCGGCGACCTCGAAGGTCTCGTCCGGGCCGGGCAGGGCCGCGGCGGCCTCGCGCTGCTCGGGGTGCGACGACAGCGAGCGCGCGAAGGTGGCCTCGGCGATGCCGGAGACGGGGACGCCGAGGGACAGGGCGGTCTGCACGGTCCACGCGCCGGTGCCCTTGGCGCCGGCCTGGTCGAGGATGACGTCGACCAGCGGCTTGCCGGTCTCCGCGTCGACCTGGCGCAGCACCTCGGCGGTGATCTCGATCAGGTACGACTCGAGCTCGCCGGAGTTCCACTCGGCGAACACGTCGGCGATCTCGGCGGGGGTCTTGCCCGTGCCGCGGCGGATCAGGTCGTACGCCTCCGCGATGAGCTGCATGTCGGCGTACTCGATGCCGTTGTGCACCATCTTCACGAAGTGGCCGGCGCCGTCGGTGCCCACGTGCGTGACGCAGGGCTCGCCCTCGGCGACCGCGGCGATCGACTTCAGGATCGGGCCGAGCGTGACCCACGACTCCTCCGGACCGCCGGGCATGATCGACGGGCCCGTGAGCGCGCCCTCCTCGCCGCCCGAGATGCCCGCGCCGACGAAGTTGATGCCGGTCTCACGGACGGCCTTCTCGCGGCGGATCGTGTCGGTGAACAGGGCGTTGCCGCCGTCGACGATGATGTCGCCCGGCTCGAACACCTCGGTCAGCGCCTGGATCACCGCGTCGGTGCCGGCGCCGGCCTTCACCATGATGATCGCGGTGCGCGGCTTGGCCAGCGACGCCGCGAACTCCTCGTACGAGTACGCCGGGATGAAGCCGGCCTCGGGGTGCTCGGCGACGAGCTCGTCGGTCTTGGCGCGGCTGCGGTTGAACACGGCGACCGTGTTCCCCTCGCGGCTGGCCAGGTTGCGAGCCAAGTTCGAGCCCATCACGGCGAGGCCCACGACCCCGATGTTGGCGACGGCGGTTGTGGTGGAAGCGTCGGTCACGCGATCTCCTTGCACACGGATCACAGGGGGAGACGAGCGGGTGCCGGAATCGGCCTCGTCGGGTCCAGGCTAGTGGGGCGGGCGCTCACATGCGTCCGCGTGACGCCGTGAGGCGGCGTCAGTCCTTGCGGTAGCCCGAGCGGCCGAGCGAGAAGAACGCGCCGACCAGCAGGACCGTGGCGGTGAGGGACATGACGGCGATGACGCCGGCGACGACGTGCGAGGGATCGATCACGGGGGCTCCTGGCGTGCGGCGACGCCCGCGGAATCGCGGTCGTCGGGCGGTTCTGCGCGCGGACAAAGCGCGTCACCACCGTACCCGTTCGTCGGGTACCATGGAAAACGACCTCGGCGAGGGCGAGCCGCGCATGCGTGTGCTCAGCCGTTATCGACGCGGGTGAGCCTCGGGGCTCTCCTCACGCGTTGCGTTCGAGTCGAGCAGCCACAGACCCCCGCGACATCGAACGGATGGCGCGGCCACGAGGAGACACATCATGTCGGAGCAGACCACGCTCACCACCGAGGTGCGCACCCAGTTCGGCAAGGGCTTCGCCCGCCGCCTGCGCGCCGCGCACAAGATCCCCGCCGTCCTGTACGGCCACGGCACCGAGCCCGTGCACCTGGCCCTGCCGGGTCACGAGACGCTCCTGCTCGTGCGTCACGCCAACGCGATCGTCGAGCTCGACATCGAGGGCACCAAGCAGCTCGCCCTGGTCAAGGACGTGCAGCGCGACCCGGTGCGCCAGGTCATCGAGCACGTGGACCTCGTCGTCCTGCGCAAGGGCGAGAAGGTCACGGTCGACGTCCCCGTCGTGGTGACGGGCGAGCCCTTCGCCGGCACGATCGCCAACCTCGACGCCATGACGCTGTCGATCGAGGTCGAGGCGACCCACATCCCGGAGCACCTCGAGGTCGACGTCGAGGGCCGGGAGGACGGCACCCACATCACGGCCGCCGAGGTGAAGCTCCCCGAGGGCGCGACCCTGGTCGCCGACCCCGAGACGCTCGTCGTCGCCATCTCGACCCCGCAGCTCGACACCACGAGCGACGCCGAGGCCGAGGCTCCGGCCGCGGACGAGGCCGCCTCGGAGGAGGCCGCCGAGTAACACCGGCACATCTTCGAAGAGAGGGGGCGCGAGCGATCGCGCCCCCTCTCTCCGTCTGCGGCGGCTCGTCCGCGGCGGACTCTTGCGGCAGGATCGAGGACGAGGAGGAGTCATGGCCGACACGTGGCTGATCGTGGGGCTCGGCAACCCGGGACCCCGCTACGAGACGACCCGTCACAACGTCGGGCAGATGGTGATCGACGAGCTCGCGGGCCGTCGCAGCGCGCCGTTCAAGCAGCACAAGGCCAACGCGCGCGTGGCCGAGACGTGGCTGCGCCCGGGCGCCGCCAAGCTCGTGCTCGCCAAGCCCAACTCCTTCATGAACGTCTCGGGCGGCCCCGTCGCGAACCTCGCGCGCTTCTACGGCGTCGACGCCGGACGCGTGATCGTGGTGCACGACGAGCTGGACATCCCGTTCGACACCCTGCGCCTCAAGTCGGGCGGCGGCCACGGCGGTCACAACGGCGTGCGGGACGTCGCCAAGGCGCTCGGCACGCCGGACTTCGCCCGCGTGCGCGTCGGCATCGGGCGCCCGCCGGGCCGTCAGGATCCGGCCGACTGGGTGCTGGACCCGTTCGGCGCGACCGAGCGGCAGACCCTGCCCATCCTGATCTCCGACGCCGCGGACGCGGTCGAGCACCTCGTCGAGGTCGGGCTGGTCGACGCGCAGCAGCGCTTCCACGCCCCGAAGCCGTAGCCTCCGGTCAGACGCCGCCGGAGCCCGCGATGCCTGCGACGGCGCCTCCGAACGCGGCGCCCGCGGCGACGACCGGGCCGAGGGCCGCGGTCGCGATCGCGGCGATGCCGGAGCGGCGACCGCGGTCGCGGACGACCGCGACGATGCCCTGTACGAGGGCCCACACGCCGAGCGCGGTCCCGCCCCACGCGGCGACCTCTGCCAGGAGCACCCATTCGCGCACGGGGGAGAGGATCTCGAGCCCAGCGCTCGGCGACAGGGCCTGCAGTCGCGGTCCGATGCCCGCGCCGATCGCCGCCAGGGCGACGGCCAGCAGGATGCTCGCCCCCACCGTCGCGCCGATCGCCAGCACGAGCGCGATACGCCCGAGCAGCGGCGATGCCGCGCGCCGTGGCGCCTGCAGCGCGGCCGCACAGCGCGCATCCTGCGGCGGAAGGTACGGCGCGGTGGGCGCGCCGGGCGCCGCGTGCCCGCCGGGGACGGGCGGCTGGGGGATCGGCGGCTGGGGTGCGCTCACGCTGTCATCCTAGGGAGCCGCCCCGGCCGCGGTGTCCGGGGCGCCGCATAGACTCTTGTGGTGACTGTTCAGGGGATCGTGCGCGCCCTCGAGACCGCCGAATCGTTCCGGGACGCTCTCACCGCATCGGCCGTGGACGCCGACCTCTCGATGGTCGACGGCATCGACGCCCCGGCGCTCGCCGCGCTGCTCGAGCGCCGCGTGGCGGCCGGGCATCCCGCCGCGCTGCTCGCGATCGCGCCGACGGGCCGCCGCGCGGAGGCGCTCGCCGGGGCGCTCGCGGCGGTCATGCCCGACGCCGAGGTGCTCGACTTCCCCGCCTGGGAGACCCTGCCGCACGAGCGGCTCAGCCCGAGCCCCGAGACCGTCGGCCGGCGCCTCGCGACGCTCCGCCGGCTCGCGACATGGGATCGCGCGCGCCCGCTCGTGGTGACCTCGTCGATCCGCTCCGCCATCCAGCCGCTCGCGCCGGGCCTGGGCGAGGCCGAGCCCATCCGGCTCGCCGCCGGCGCACGCGGCCACGACCTCGACGACATCGTGCGGCGCCTGGTCGAGCGCGCGTACGCGCGCGTCGACATGGTGTCGCGCCGCGGCGAGTTCGCGGTGCGCGGCGGCATCCTCGACGTGTTCCCGCCCGTGGCCGACCACCCCTACCGCATCGAGCTCTTCGGCGACGAGGTCGATCAGATCCGCGCCTTCTCGGTCGCCGACCAGCGCTCGCTGCCGGGCGAGGTGCCGGAGGTCGACCTCGTGCCGAGCCGCGAGCTGCTGCTGACGGCGGATGTGCGCGCCCGTGCGCGGCAGCTGCAGCACGAGTTCCCGGGCATCGCGCAGATGCTCGAGAAGATGTCCGAGGGCATCCCGGTGGAGGGGATGGAGTCCCTCACACCGGTCGTCACGGACGAGCTCGTCTCGCTGGCCTCGTATCTTCCCGAGGGCGCCGCGGTCGCGCTCGTCGACCCCGAGCGCGCGGTCTCGCGCGCGCTCACGCTCGGCGAGACGAACCGCGAGTTCCTCGAAGCCGCGTGGAGCGCGGCCACGAGCGGCGCCCGCGCCCCGGTCAACCTCGACTCGGGCGACTTCCTCACGATCTCCCGCCTCCACGACGACGTCCGCGAGCGCGGCGGCGTCTGGTGGACCCTCAGCCCGTTCGACTCCGGCGCGGCCGACACCGCGGCCGAGCTGGACGCGCTCGCGGACGACGGCGTGACGATCGCCCCGGATGCGGGCACCGCCATCCGGATCCGCGGCGCGGCCGTCCCGTCGTTCCAGGGCAGCATCGACGGCGCGGTCGACCACGTCGCCCGCCGCCTCGCGGAGGGCTGGCGCGTCGTGATCGCCGCGAACGGCGTGGGTCTCGTGGAGCGCGCGCGGGACGTGCTCGCCGACCGCGGCCTCGCCGCCCGCCTGGTCGAGAGCCTCGCGGACGCGCCGGAGCCCGGCGTCGCGACGCTCGCGGTCGCGGGCATCGAGCGCGGCTTCGAGTCGGACGAGGCGCGGCTCGCGGTGCTCACCGAGAGCGAGTTCTACGGCCGCACGATCGGCGGCGACGCCCGCGTCGTCAAGAAGCTGGCTTCGCGGCGGCGCAACGTCGTCGATCCGCTGCAGCTCAAGACGGGCGACTACGTCGTCCACGCCACGCACGGCATCGGCCGGTTCGTCGAGATGACGCAGCGCGTCGTCTCCAGCGGCGGCCGCAACGCGACCAAATCGACGCGCGACTACCTGGTGCTGGAGTACGCGCCGTCCAAGCGCGGATATCCCGGCGACAAGCTGTTCGTGCCGACCGATCAGCTCGACCTGCTCTCGAAGTACGTGGGCGGCGAGGCGCCGACCCTGTCGAAGATGGGCGGCAGCGACTGGGCCCAGGCCAAGGGGCGCGCGCGCCGGGCGGTCCGCGACATCGCGGTCGAGCTCGTCAAGCTCTACTCGGCGCGCATGGCGGCCAAGGGGCACGCGTTCGGCCCGGACACGCCGTGGCAGCGCGAACTGGAGGAGGCGTTCCCGTTCGCCGAGACGCCGGATCAGCTGCAGACGATCGACGAGATCAAGCGCGACATGGAGCGGCCCGTCCCGATGGACCGGCTGCTGTCGGGCGACGTCGGCTTCGGCAAGACCGAGGTCGCCGTGCGCGCCGCGTTCAAGGCGATCCAGGACGGCAAGCAGGTCGCGATGCTCGTGCCGACCACCCTGCTGGTCAAGCAGCACCTCGAGACGTTCACCGAGCGCTTCGCAGGGTTCCCCGTGACGGTCAAGGCCCTCTCCCGCTTCCAGACCGACAAGGAGGCGCGCCAGGTCGTGCAGGGCCTCGCCGACGGCACGGTCGACATGGTGATCGGCACGCACCGGATCCTCACGGAGCAGGTGGCGTTCAAGGACCTCGGCCTCATGATCATCGACGAGGAGCAGCGCTTCGGCGTCGAGCACAAGGACCAGCTCAAGAAGCTCAAGACGAACGTCGACATCCTCGCGATGTCGGCGACGCCGATCCCGCGCACGCTCGAGATGGCCGTCACCGGCATCCGCGAGATGTCGACGCTCGCGACCCCGCCCGAGGACCGGCATCCGATCCTGTCGTATGTCGGCCCCCGCAACGACAAGCAGATCGCGGCCGCCATCCGGCGCGAGCTGCTGCGCGAGGGCCAGGTGTTCTACGTGCACAACCGCGTCACGTCGATCAACTCGGTCGCCGCTCACCTCGCCGAGCTGGTGCCGGACGCCCGCATCGCCGTGGCGCACGGCAAGATGGGCGAGCACCAGCTCGAGCAGGTCGTCGACGACTTCTGGGAGCGCAAGTTCGACGTGCTGGTCTGCACGACCATCATCGAGACCGGCATCGACATCGCGAACGCGAACACGATCATCATCGACCGCGCCGACAAGTACGGCCTCGCGCAGCTGCACCAGCTCCGCGGCCGCGTGGGCCGCGGGCGCGAGCGCGCCTACGCGTACTTCGTGTACGACGAGAGCAAGCCGCTGAGCGAGACCGCCGCGGACCGGCTGCAGACGATCGCGGTCCACAACGACCTCGGGTCGGGCATCCAGGTCGCGATGAAGGACCTCGAGCTGCGCGGCGCGGGCAACCTGCTGGGCGCCGAGCAGGCCGGTCACATCGCGGGCGTCGGGTTCGACCTGTACCTCCGGATGATCGGCGAGGCCGTCGCGACGTTCCGCGGCGAGGAGACCGAGGGCCCGGTCGAGCTGCGGCTCGAGCTGCCGGTCGAGGCGCGCCTGCCCGAGTCGTACATCGACGCCGAGCGCCTGCGCCTCGAGGCCTATCAGAAGCTCTCGGCCGCGGCCACGGCGACCGCCAAGGACGACGCGATCGACCTCGTGATCGAGGAGCTCGCCGACCGCTACGGCGCGCCGCCGCCCGAGGTCGACGGGCTGATCGCGGTCGCGCGCCTGCGCCGCCGCGCCGCGCAGGCCGGGCTGACGGACGTCGTCGCGATGGGCCGCAACCTGCGGATCGCGCCCGCGCAGCTCCCCGACTCGATGCGCGTGCGGCTGCAGCGCCTGTACCCGGGCGCCAAGCTGCTGGCGGGCGGCGAGGCCATGGTCGTGCCGATGCCGACCGCGGGCGGCGAGCCGCTGGGCGACGCCGACCTGCTGGCGTGGGTCGCCCAGCTGCTGGACGCGACCTTCCCCGCGGCGAAGAAGGAGGACGCGGCCACGGGATCGTGACCGGGGGTTGAGCCCGCACCGGCCCACCGGTTGGATGGACGTCATGACCGAGTCGCAGCCCGAGCCCGACATCGTCGTGTCCGACAACGCGGAGCACACCCGCTACGAGGCCCACTTCAGCGACGCGCAGAACCCGCACGGCGCGCTCGCCGGCGTCCTCGTCTACGAGGACGGCGAGGGAACGCGCACGCTGCTGCACACGGTCGTTTGGGAGGAGTACTCGGGCCACGGGATCGGCGGACGCCTGGCGACCCACGCGTTCGCGGACGCGCGCGAGCGCGGCGTGAAGATCGTGCCGGTCTGCACCTTCGTGCAGGGCTGGCTCGAGCGCCATCCGGAGCAGCACGACGTGCTCGCCGCGCGCCCCGACGACGCCCGGTAGGCTGGATCGCGGTGTGCCGGGAAGTCTGGTCGGCGGCGGACGAGCGTCCGTCCTCTGAACCGGCGATCCCGCCCGCATGATCCGTCAGCGGATGACGGGCGACGAAAGGCACACATGAAGCTGCTCCGCTCCGAGCGATTCCCCGCCGTCCTGCTGCTGGCCGCCGCGGCCCTCGGCCTGCTGTTCGCGAACCTGCCGTTCGGCCCGGCCGTGCTGGACCTGAGCCACGCGCACCTGGCGATCCCGGGCACGCCGCTCGACCTGTCGCTCGCGCACTGGGTGTCGGACGGCCTCCTCGCGATCTTCTTCTTCGGGGTCGCGGTCGAGCTGCAGTACGAGCTGACGACGGGTGAGCTGTCGAGCGTGCGCAAGGCGCTGCAGCCCGCGATCGCCGCGGCGGGCGGCGTGATCGTGCCGATCGCGGTCTTCCTGCTGTTCGCGGGAGGAGACCC
Source organism: Microbacterium sp. Root53 (assembly GCF_001426925.1). Classification (GTDB taxonomy): domain Bacteria; phylum Actinomycetota; class Actinomycetes; order Actinomycetales; family Microbacteriaceae; genus Microbacterium. Next base: position 315,559 of record NZ_LMFR01000012.1, on the reverse strand, counting down.
GGCGACCCGCGACGGATGGCCCGTGCCCACCGCGACCGACATCGCGTTCGCCCTCGGCGTGCTGGCCGTGTTCGGCAAGGGCCTGCCGTCGCCCGTGCGGATCTTCCTGCTCGCGCTCGCGATCATCGACGACATCGTCGGAATCGTCTTCATCGCGGTGCTGTTCGCGCACGACGTGGATCTCGGCCTGCTCGCGATCGGGATCGTGCTGGTCGTGGTGTTCGCGGTGCTGAGCCGCCTGGACGCCGGCAGCCGTGGCGCGCGCGTCGCGATCGTCGCGGCCATGATCGTCGTCGCGGTGGCCGCGTGGGTCTTCGTGCTGCTGTCGGGCGTGCACGCCACGATCGCGGGCGTCCTGCTGGGGCTCGCGGTCCAGCAGAGCCCCGGCATGCGTGCGCGGCACGTCCTCGAGCCGTGGATCAACGGCGCGATCCTGCCCCTGTTCGCCTTCGTGGCGGCGCTGGTCGTCATCCCGCAGGTGAGGCCGTCGGAGCTGTCCCCGGCCCTGTGGGGCATCCTGGTCGCCCTGCCGGTCGGCAAGATCCTCGGCATCACGCTGTTCGGCTGGCTCGCCATGCGGATGCGCCCGCGCGGCACGGCGCCGACCATCGCGCTGCCCGACCTCGTCGCGGCCGGCACGCTGGGCGGGATCGGCTTCACGGTGTCGCTGCTGCTGGCGAACCTCGCGTACGCCGAGTCCGACGCCATCCGGGATCAGGCCATCCTCGGCGTGCTCGGCGGCTCCCTCATCGCGCTCGTGCTGTCGGGCGTCATCGTGTCGCTGCGCGCGCGCCATCACCGCCTGAACGCGGCATCATCGTGACGGGCGCCTCGTGGGCGGCCGAGCGGAAGGTGAGGGGATGACGGCGGACGCGCTGCGGCAGGCGGTCGAGACGATGCGCACGGTGCGCGATCGCTGCGTCTGGACGCAGGGCATCGACCACCGCGCCCTCGTCCCGTATCTGATCGAGGAGAGCCACGAGCTGATCGACGCGATCGAGGCCGGTGGCCGCGGCGATCTGCGCGAGGAACTCGGCGACCTGCTGTGGCAGGTGCTGTTCCACGCCGAGATCGCCTCGCGCGACGCGGCCGAGCCGTTCGACATCGACGACGTGGCGGCGACGCTCGTCGAGAAGATGGTGCGGCGGCACCCCCACGTGTTCGCGGGGGAGACGGCCGAGACGCCCGAGCGCGTTCTCGAGCTGTGGAACGCGGCAAAGGCCGCCGAGAAGCGGCAGCGCCTCAGCGTGCTGGACGGCGTCGCCCGCTCGATGCCCTCGCTGGCCCTCGCGCAGAAGCTGGTCGGCAAGGCCGCCCAGGTCGGCGCGGGCGACGAGATCGCCGTGGCCGTGCACGACGCGGCCGAGGTCGGCGCGGTGCCGGAGAGCGAGGAGGAGCTGGGCGACCTGCTTCTCACGCTGGCGGCCGCGGCCCGCGCGAACGGCTGGGACGCCGAGCGCGCCCTCCGCGAGCGCCTCCGCGCGCTGGAGGCGGAGATCCGCGAGCGGGAATCCTGAGAGAATTGCTTCCCTATGGCTGCTGTGAACGCCCCGCGCGGCATGCGCGACTTCCTCCCCGCTGACAAGGCCCGACGCGAGCGCGTGCTCGCCGTGATCCGCGAGCGCTACCGCGCCCACGGGTTCGACGAGATCGAGACGCCCGTCATGGAGGAGTACGCGCGCCTGCACGCCGGCATCGGCGGCGACAACGAGAAGCTCGCGTTCAACATCCTGCGTCGCGGTCTCGACGCCGACGCGATCCGGCACGCCGCGGACGACCCCGCGAAGCTGACCGACCTGGGCCTGCGCTACGACCTCACGGTGCCCCTCGCCCGGTTCTACGCCACGAACCGCGGCGAGCTGCCCACCGTGTTCCGGTCCATCCAGATCGCGCCCGTGTGGCGCGCGGAGCGTCCCCAGAAGGGGCGCTACCGGCAGTTCATGCAGTGCGACATCGACATCATCGGCGACGCGTCCGCGCGCGCCGAGGCCGAGCTGATCGTCGCGTCGCTCGACACGCTCGCCGCGCTCTCGCTCGAGGGCGCGACCGTGCGGATCAACGACCGCCGCGCGCTCGACGCCATGCTCGAGGCGTTCGGCTTCGCGCCCGAGGAGCGCCCCGGCGTGCTCATCACGATCGACAAGCTCGACAAGATCGGTCCCGGCGGCGTCGCGGCCGAGCTGCGCGAGCGCGGCGCGACGGCCGGCGCCGTGGACGCCTTCGAGGGGTTCCTGAACGGGCTCTCGGCCGCCGAGGCGCCGGCCCGGTTCGGCCGGGACCAGATCGTCGCGAAGCTGCCCGGCGGCATCCCGGACGAGATCGTCGACCACCTCGTCGGCGTGGGAGAGGCCGTCGCGGCGGCGCGCGGCGGCGGCGAGATCCCGCTGCAGTTCGACCCGTTCCTCGTGCGCGGCATGGGCTACTACACGGGCACGATCTTCGAGCTCGCACACCCCTCGGTGTCGTATTCGCTGGGCGGCGGCGGACGCTACGACGGCATGATCGGACGCTTCCTGGGTCAGGACGTGCCGGCGGTCGGGTTCTCGATCGGGTTCGAGCGCATCGTGGACCTCGTCGAGACGGCCGGGGCGGAGACCGCCGAGGCCGTCGTGCTGGTGCACGACAAGGACGTGCCGGTGGCCGAGCTGCTCGCGCTGAAGGCCGCGCTCGTGGCCGAGGGCTCGCGCGTGCGCCTCGAGCAGCGCACCCGCAACCTCAAGGGGCTGCTCGACCGTGCGACGGCCGACGGCTACACGGCCTACGCGAGCGTGGCCGCGGGCGCGACGCGCGAGTCGCTGGAGCTCAAGCCCCTGGGCTGATCCGCCTCAGAAGCCGAGCGGCATGATGGGCCGCAGCGCGCGCTCGCGCCAGGCGTCCAGCACGATGCGCTCGTGCGGCACGACGGGGTCCGGCAGCGCGTCGAGCGGGAACCAGCGCAGGTCGGACGCCTTGTCCTCCTGCAGCGCGGGCTCGCCCGTCCACGTGCCGCACGCGAAGAACACGTCGATCCGCTCGTCGATCGCCGCGCCGTCTCCCGTGCGGTGCTCGAGCGTGAGGAACTCGAGGTCGCCCGGCGCGACGCCGACGCCGAGCTCCTCCGCGGCCTCGCGCACCGCGGCCGCGAGCAGGGACTCGCCGCGCTCCACGTGACCCGCCGCGCCGGCGGCCCAGTGCGCGTCGTAGTAGCCGGTGCCCGCCCGCAGCTGCAGCAGGACCTCGTCGCCGCGGCGGAGGAACACGTAGGCGGCGGGGATGACGGTGAAGCGCCCATGGGCCGCCGCGTAGGCCTCGGTGTATCGCTCGCTCATGGGCTCCAGCCTGTCAGTCGCCGTGACCCGCGTCGGCGCGCGAGCGCTCGCGCATCAGCCGGATCGCGCGGAGAGCGAGGCCGATCGCGACCACCGCGGCCCCCGCGGCGACGCTCTGCCACGGCAGCGTGAAGGCCAGCACGACGCATCCGATCGCGCCGAGCACCTGCATCCAGCGCGGGTACCGGCGCACGGCGGCGCGCTGGCGGTACGCGGACAGGTTCGCGATCAGGTAGTACAGCAGCACGCCGAAGGACGAGAACCCGATCGCCCCGCGGAGGTCTGCGACCGCGACGACGGCCACGACGATCGCGCCGACCGCGATCTCCATGCGGTGCGGAACGTGGAACCGCGGGTGGATCGCCGAGAGCCACGACGGCAGGTCGTGCTCCCTCGCCATCGCGAGCCCCGTGCGGCCGATGCCGGCGATGAGCGCGAGCAGCGCGCCGAGCGACGCCGCGGACGCGCCGATCCGCACGACCGGCTCCGCCCAGCCCCATCCGGCCGCCGCGGCCGCGTCCGACAGCGGCGCGGCCGACGCGGCGGTGCCCGCAGAGCCCAGGGCCGCGAGCAGCGATGCGCCCACCAGCGCGTACACCGCGAGGGCGATGAGGAACGCGATCGTGATCGCGCGCGGGATGATGCGCGCCGGATCCCGCACCTCCTCGCCCATCGTGGCGATGCGCGCGTACCCCGCGAACGCGAAGAACAGCAGGCCGGCGGACTGGAGCAGGCCTCCCACGCCGGTCGGCAGGTCGCCGCTGAACGCGCCGTCCGCCGCGGCCGGCGCCGCGAAGCCGGCCGCGACCGCCACCGCGAGCGCCAGCAGCGCGACGGTCACGATGATCTTCGCCGCGAGCGCCGTGCGCGTGACGCCCAGCAGATTGACGCCCGTGAGCGCCACCACGGCCGCGATCGCGACGGGGCGCTCCCAGCCGGCCGGGGCCGCGTAGGCCGCGAATGTCATGGCCATCGCGGCGCAGCTCGCGAGCTTCCCGATCACGAAGCACCAGCCCGCCGCGTAGCCCCACCACGCGCCGAGCTCGGCGCGACCGTAGGCGTAGGTGCCGCCCGACGTGGTGTGAACCGCCGCCAGCTGGGCCGACGCGGTCGCGTTGCAGTACGCCACCACGGCGGCGATCGCCAGCCCCGCGAGCAGCCACGAGCCCGCCGCGGCGGCCGCGGGCGCGAAGGCGGAGAACACGCCGGCGCCGACCATCGCGCCGAGTCCGATCGCGACCGCGTCGCCCAGCCCGAGACGGCGGGCGAGGGCGGGGGAGGAGGAGCTCATGGGCCGGATTGTAGGCGAGCGACGTGTCCCGGCGGGGAAGCGGTCTAGACCGGTCCTCCACTAAGCTCGGACGTCGTGAGGATCGCGCGATGAACGCCCCCGCCGCCACCGTCATCCACTCCGCGCGCCTGGTCACGCACCGCGGCGAGACCGCCGATGCCTGGGTGCGCTTCGAGGACGACCGCGTCGCCGCCACCGGGACCGGGGACGGCTGGCGCGCGCAGCCCGCCGATGAGGTCGTGGACGCATCGGGCCGCACCCTCACGCCCGGGTTCATCGACCTGCACTGCCACGGCGCGGGCGGCTTCGCGTTCGACATCGCCGAGGACCACGCGATCGAGGCCGCGCTCGCGGTGCACCGCCGGCACGGCACCACGCGCAGCGTGCTGTCGCTCGTGACAGCGGCGCTCTCCGATCTCACCGCGCGGCTCGAGGCCATCGCCCGCGTCGCGAAGGCCGACCCGCTCGTGCTCGGCTCGCACGCCGAGGGGCCGTTCATCGACGACGAGTTCCGCGGCGCGCACGACCCGCGCCTGCTGATCCGCGCCGACGCCGAGGCGATCGAAGCCGTCCTCGAGGCCGCCGACGGCACGCTGCGCCAGCTGACGATCGCGCCGGAGCACCCCGGCGCGCTCGAGGCGATCGAGCGCCTCACGGCCGAGGGCGTGCGCGCGGCCGTGGGACACACGGGTGCGGACCTCGAGACCGCGCGCACCGCTTTCGACCGCGGCGCGTCCATCCTGACCCATGCCTTCAACGGCATGCGCGGCATCCACCACCGGGCTCCCGGTCCCGTGGTCGCCGCCATCAGCTCGGACCACGTGACCCTCGAGGTCATCAACGACGGCGTGCACGTGCACCCCGAGGTGGTGTCGATGGCGTTCTCGTCGGCGCCGGGCCGTATCGCGCTCATCACCGACGCCATGGCGGCGGCCGGCGCGGCCGACGGCGACTACATCCTCGGGTCGCTCGCGGTCGTGGTGCGCCACGGCGTCGCGCGGCTGAAGGACGGCGACGCGATCGCCGGCTCGACTCTGCTGCTCGACGAGGCGCTGCGCCGCGCGGTCGAGGCGGGGATCCCGCTGCCGGACGCCGTCGGGGCGCTCACGATCGTCCCCGCCCGCACGCTCGGCCTCGACGACGAGCTCGGCACGCTCGAGCCGGGCTACGCGGCCGACGCCGTGCTGCTCGACGTCGAGCTGCGCCCCGAGTCGGTCTGGGCGGCCGGCGAGAAGCTGCGCTGACGGGCGGGATCGCGGCACCGGCTTGACGCGCGCCGCGCGCGGCACTGGGATGGCGGCATGGCCGAACCCACGCTCGAGAACTGGACCGCCGCCGACCGCTGGCTTGCCGACGTCCTGATCGGACCCGACCCTGCGCTCGACGCCGCGATCGCGGCCCAGCAGGCCGCCGGGATGCCGGGCATCGAGGTCGCGCCGGTCTCCGGCAAGCTGCTCCACCTGCTCGTGCGCATCTCCGGGGCGCGGCGCGTGCTCGAGATCGGCACGCTGGGCGGCTACTCCACGATCTGGCTCGCGCGGGCGCTCCCGGACGGCGGACAGGTCGTCACGATCGAGGCCGAGCCCGCGCACGCCGAGGTGGCCCGGTCGAATCTCGCCAGGGCCGGCGTCGCGGACCGCGTGGACGTGCGCGTCGGCGGAGCGCTCGACGTGCTGCCGACGCTCGAGGGCGACGGCGAGCCCTTCGATCTCGTGTTCATCGACGCAGACAAGGAGTCGAACACCGCGTACCTCGACTGGGCGGCGCGGCTCGGGCGGCCCGGCGCCGTGGTCGTGGTCGACAACATCGGCCGCGAGGGCGAGATCGTGCGCGACGACTCCGAGGACCCGATGGTGCAGGGGACACGCGCGGCGCTTGCGATGCTGGGATCCGATCCGCGCTTCGACGCCACCGCGCTGCAGACCGTGGGGATCAAGGGCTGGGACGGCGTCGCGATTGCGGTGCTCGCGGGCTGACGGCCCGGCCGCAGGGGCGGGCGCCGTCACACGGCATGAGGGCGTCACGGCGGGGCCATAGACTGACCGCGGGGCTCTGCGGCCCCGAACCCGTCCACTCAGAGGGAGTCGTTCCGTGGCACTGATCGAAGCTGTAGGCGCGCGCGAGATTCTGGATTCGCGCGGAAACCCGACCGTCGAGGTGGAGGTGCTGCTCGACGACGGCATCGTGCAGCGCGCGGCCGTCCCCTCGGGCGCCTCGACCGGCGCCTTCGAGGCGTACGAGCTCCGCGACGGCGACAAGGGCCGCTACGGCGGCAAGGGCGTGCTGAAGGCCGTCGACGCCGTGATCGACGAGCTCGGCCCGGCCATCGAGGGCCTCGACGCCAGCGATCAGCGCGTGATCGACGCCGCGCTGATCGAGGCCGACGGCACCCCCAACAAGCAGCGCACGGGCGCCAACGCCATCCTCGGCGTCAGCCTCGCGGTCGCGAAGGCCGCCGCCGACAGCGCCGACCTGCCCCTGTTCCGCTACATCGGCGGCCCGAACGCCCACGTCCTGCCCGTCCCCGCGCTCAACGTCATCAACGGCGGCGCCCACGCCGACACCGGCGTCGACATGCAGGAGTTCTTCCTCGTGCCGCTCGGCGCCGAGACGTTCAGCGAGTCGCTGCGCTGGGGCACCGAGACCTACCACGTCCTCAAGAAGGAGCTGCAGGCCGGCGGCTACGCCACGGGCCTCGGCGACGAGGGCGGCTTCGCGCCCGACCTGCCCAGCAACCGCGGCGCGCTCGACTTCCTGATGGCCGCGATCGAGAAGGCCGGCTTCACGCCCGGCAAGGACATCGCCGTCGGCCTCGACGTCGCGTCGACCGAGTTCTTCGAGAACGGCGTGTACCGCTTCGAGGGCAACGAGTGGTCGGCCGAGCAGATGACCGCGTACTACGAGGAGCTGCTCGCCAACTACCCGCTCGTCACGATCGAGGACGCGCTGGCCGAGGATGACTGGGAGGGCTGGAAGGCCCTGACCGAGCGCATCGGCTCCAAGGTCCAGCTCGTGGGCGACGACCTGTTCGTCACCAACCCGCAGCGCCTGGCCGAGGGCATCCAGAAGGGCGTCGCCAACTCGCTGCTCTGCAAGGTCAACCAGATCGGCTCGCTCACCGAGACGCTCGACGCCGTCACGCTGGCGCAGAACTCGGGCTACACGGTCATGATGTCGCACCGCTCGGGCGAGACCGAAGACACCACGATCGCCGACCTTGCGGTCGCCGTGAACGCGGGTCAGATCAAGTCGGGCGCGCCCGCTCGCAGCGACCGGGTCGCGAAGTACAATCAGCTTCTGCGCATCGAGGAGGAGCTGGGCGCCGGTGCGACCTTCGCAGGTCGCGGCGCGTACCCGCGCTTCACCGCGTAACCAGTCGCACAGATCTACCGGAGGGGGAGCCGTGAGCAGGAAGACGGCTCCCCCTTCCGCGTCCCGGGGCGCGCGCGGCGCGGCCGCGCCCGCCGCGCGTGCGGATGCCCGCGAGTGGCTCGGGGGCATCCGGTTCTCGGGCTTCGCCGCGATCATGCTGGGCCTCGTGGTGCTGGCCGTGCTCGTCCTGGCCCCGACCGTGTCGACGTACGTGGAGCAGCGGCAGAAGATCGCCGCGCTCCAGGAGTCGGTCCAGGTCACGCGCGAGGAGATCGCCGAGCTCGAGCGGGAGCGGGATCGCTGGAACGACCCGGCGTTCATCACCGCCCAGGCACGCGAGCGGCTCTACTACGTCAAGCCGGGGGAGGTCTCCTTCCTGATCGTGGACGACCTCGACGAGGCCGAGGTGCCGCGCGACCCGGAGCCGGTCAGCGCCGACGTGGAGGAGCGGGCCGCGGACTGGATGGGCGGCCTGCTGCGTTCGATCGTGGGCGCCGGCACGGCCGAGACCGCCATGGAGATCACGATCGGCGTGCCGGACGAGCCGGAGCCGACCGAGACGCCCGCGCCCTGACGCGACCTCACGGAATGCTGGCAAGCGGCCGCCCTGGCCGGGGCTCCCGGTGCGCCGCCGGTAGCCTGGAGGGGTGACGACTCCTCCCTTCGATCCCGTGCGCCCGGTCGACCTCGAGGTGGTCTCGGCGCAGCTCGGGCGCGAGGCCCGCGGGGTCGTCGGCATCGCCGCGCGCTGCGTGTGCGGCAACCCCACGGTGGTCGCGACCTCGCCGCGACTGCCCGACGGCACGCCGTTCCCGACCTTCTACTACCTGACGCACCCGGCCGCCACGGCCGAGATGTCGCGGCTCGAGGCCGGCCAGCTGATGCCCGAGCTCGCCGCGCGCCTCGCCGAGGACGCCGAGCTGGCCGCGCAGTATACGCGCGCGCACGAGGCGTACCTCGCCGACCGCGCCGCGTTCGGCGACGTGCCCGAGATCGACGGGATCTCCGCCGGCGGGATGCCGACGCGCGTCAAGTGCCTGCACGCCCTCGCGGGCCACGCCCTCGCGGCGGGCCCCGGTGTGAACCCGATCGGCGACGCCGCGCTCGAGCGCTCCGCGTGGTCGCCCGACCGCTGCGAGTGCGCGGAGCCCGGGAAGGCCGGATGACGCGTCTGCGCCGGATCCTCGCGACCGCGGTCCTCGTGGTCGTGCTGACCGGTGCCGCCCCGACGCCGCCGCCGACGCCCGAGGGCACGCCGAACCCCGCGGCGACCGCGGAGCCGACGCCGCGCGAGCGCCAGTACTGGCTCGAGGAGTACGGCATCACCGACGCGTGGGAGACCACGCGCGGCGCGGGCGTGACGATCGCGATCATCGACACGGGCGTGGTCGCCGGGCCGGCGCAGTTCGAGGGCGCCGTCGTGGGCGGCACGGACGTGTCGGGCGCCGGCGCCCCCGACGGGCGCACGCCGGTCGACGTCGTCAACCGCAACCACGGCAGCTGGGTGGCCTCGCTCGCGGCCGCCCGCAGCGGCGGCGACCCGCGGGCGATGATCGGCGTGGCCCCGCAGGCGAACCTGCTCTCGGTCTCGCTCGGATTCGGCTCATCGGCGGCCGTGCCGTTCGCGCAGCAGGTCGCGGAGGCCATCCACTGGTCCGTCGACAACGGCGCGGATGTCATCAACCTCTCGTTCACGACCAACAAGCAGAGCTGGGACGAGTCGTGGGACGACGCGTTCCTGTACGCGATGGAGAACGACGTCGTGATCGTGGTCGCCGCGGGCAACCGCGGCGCAGGCACGAACTCCGTCGGAGCGCCTGCCACCATCCCGGGCGTCCTGACGGTCGCCGGCGTGGATCCGCAGGGCAAGGCGAGCGTCGAGGCCTCGACGCAGGGCATCACGATCGGCGTCTCGGCGCCCAGCGAGAAGCTGCTCGGGGTGTCGGCGGACGGCGAGATCGTCGAGTGGGACGGCACGAGCGGCGCGGCGCCGATCGTCGCCGGCATCGCGGCCCTGGTGCGTTCGGCGCATCCCGAGCTGAGCGCGAACGACGTGATCAACCGGATCGTGCAGACCGCGCGCAAGCCGCCGGGCGTCGCCAAGGTCCCCGACGCGTTCTACGGCTACGGCCTCGTCGACGCGAACGCGGCGGTCAACGCGGCCGTCGCCCCCGTCACGAAGAACCCCATGGGCGACCTCGAGCGCTGGATCGCGCTGCACCGCCGCCAGGACGCCGCCCCGCAGCCGACGCAGTCCCCGGCCCCGGTCGAGATCCCGCCGCTGCCGCCCGCCGACCCGCCCGCGGAGGCCGGCTCGGCCTACCTGCCCACGGCCGACGGCCTGCGCTACGGCACCCTGCCGCTCGTGGCCCTCAGCGGCGCTGGTATCCTCGTGGTGCTGGGCGTCATCGCGGCAGTGCGACGCGTCCGATCGGCCCGTGTGCGGCGGTCGCCGGGCAATCCCTGACTCAAGGAGTTCTTCACTCGTGCCCAAGATCCTCATCGTCGGTGGCGGCTACGCGGGGTTCTACACCGCGTGGAAGCTGGAGAAGCACCTGCGTCGTGACGAGGCGGAGGTCGTCATGGTCGACCCGCTTCCGTACATGACGTACCTGCCCTTCCTGCCCGAGGTCGCGGCCGGCTCGATCGAGCCGCGCCACACGGTCGTCTCGCACCGTCGTCACCTCAAGACCACGAAGGTCATCACGGCCAAGGTCACGGGCATCGACCACGCCAACAAGACGGCCACGATCACGCCCGAGGGCGGCGAGCCCTACGAGATGGCGTACGACCAGATCGTCGTGACCGCCGGATCCGTCTCGCGCACGTTCCCGATCCCGGGCATCGCCGAGAACGCCGTGGGCCTGAAGTCGGTCGAGGAGGCCGTCTTCGTCCGCGACACCCTCATCTCCAACTTCGAGAAGGCCGCGGCCCTGCCCGCCGGTGACCCGCTGCGCCGGCGCCTGCTCACCGTCGTGATCGTCGGCGGCGGCTTCGCGGGCATCGAGACGTTCGCCGAGCTGCGCTCGCTCGCGTCGTCGCTCGTGGGCAAGTACCCCGAGATCTCGTTCGAGGAGACCCAGTTCCACCTCATCGAGGCGATGGGCCGCATCATGCCCGAGGTCTCGCTGCCCACGAGCGAGTGGGTTCTGAAGGACCTCGCGCAGCGCGGCGCCAACGTGCACCTGGAGACGCAGGTCACCAGCGCGGTGGACGGCGTGGTCGAGACCTCGACCGGCCAGTCGTTCCCGAGCGGCCTGATCGTCTGGACCGCGGGCGTCATGGCCAACCCTGCCGTCGTGCGCGGCAGCGACCTGCCGACCGAGCCCCGCGGCCGCATCACGACGCAGGCCGACCTGCGCGTGGTCGACGGCGAGACCGTGGTCGAGGGCGCCTGGGCCGCCGGCGACATCGCGGCCGTCCCTGACAAGACCGGCGGCCTGCCCGACGGCACGTGCGTGCCCAATGCGCAGCACGCCGTGCGCCAGGCCAAGCGCCTCGCCAAGAACCTGGTCGCCGTCCTCCGCGGCGACGAGCCCGTCGACTACTTCCACAAGAACCTCGGCGCCGTCGCGGGCCTGGGCCTCTACAACGGCGTCTTCCAGTCCGGCAAGTTCGCGCTGAAGGGCTTCCTGGCCTGGGTCGCGCACCGCGGCTACCACGGCCTGGCGATGCCCACGTGGGAGCGCAAGTGGCGCGTGCTGTGGGGCTGGTGGCACAACCTCTGGCTCGGCCGCGACATGGTGCAGCTGAGCGCCACGCAGTCGCCGCGCGTCTTCTTCGAGACGTTCGCGTCGCGTCCGAAGCCCCCGGTCGAGGCTCCCGTCGAGCCGGCGCCGGAGAAGGCGCCCGAGCCCGTCGAGGCCGGCGCCCGCTGAGGCCGACGCCCGAGAGCCGCCGCTCCTCCTTCGCGAGGGCCGGCGGCTCTCGCCGTCTCTCCGGGCGCTCCCGGGGCGGGAGGATCAGAACAGGCCGGTGATCCGGCCGTCGTCCGTCACGTCGATGTGCGCCGCCGCGGGGTCGGCGGGCAGGCCGGGCATGGTCATGATGTCGCCGCAGATCATCACGACGAACTCCGCGCCCGCCGCCAGCCGCACCTCGCGCACGTCGACGACGTGTCCGGACGGCGCGCCGCGCAGCTTCGCGTCGGTCGAGAAGGAGTACTGCGTCTTGGCGACGCACACGGGGAGGCCCCCGTAGCCCTCCGTCTCGAGCGTCTCGACCGCGCGCAGCACGGATGCCGAGCCGGTCACGTCGGCGGCGCCGTACACGCGCTGGGCGATCGCGCGCATCTTGTCCCACAGGGGCGCCTCGTCGGGGTAGGTGAAGGTCGGGGCGGCCCCGCCCTCGTCGCACAGCCGCACGACCTCGCGCGCCAGGTCCTCGGCTCCTGCGCCGCCGTCGGCGAAGTGGGTCGCGGCCACGGCGCGCACGCCCATCCGCTCGGCACCCGCGATCAGCGCCGCGATCTCGGCGTCGGTGTCGTCCGCGCGGCGGTTGATCGCCACGACGCACGGCAGCCCGTACACCTCCCGGACGTTGCGCACGTGCCGGTCGAGGTTCGCCAGCCCTCGCTCGAGCGCGGCGACGTCCTCGACCGGCAGCTGCGGCACGTCCACCCCGCCGTGGTACTTGAGGGCGCGGACCGTGGCGACGATCACCGCGCAGTCCGCCTGCACGCCGCGGCGGCCGACGATGTCGGCGAACTTCTCGGCCCCGAGGTCGGCGCCGAAGCCGGCCTCGGTCACCACGTAGTCCGCCAGTCGCAGGGCGGCCTCGGTCGCGATCAGCGAGCTGCAGCCGTGCGCGATGTTGGCGAACGGGCCGCCGTGCACGAATGCGGGCGTGTGCTCGAGCGTCTGCACGAGGTTCGGGGCGAGCGCGTCGCGCAGCACGGCGGTCATCGCGCCGTGCGCTCCGAGGTCGGCGGCGGTGACGGGCGCGCCGGAGCGGGTGCGGGCCACGACGATGCGGCCGAGGCGCCGCTTGAGGTCCGCGAGGCTCGTCGCGAGGCAGAAGATCGCCATCACCTCGCTGGCCACCACGATGTCGAACCCGCTCTCGCGCGGGTGCCCGTTGCCCGTGCCGCCGAGGCCGATCACGGTGTCGCGCAGCGCCCGGTCGTTCATGTCCAGGACGCGGCGCCACGTGATGCGCCGCACGTCGATGCCCAGCGCGTTGCCGTGGTGCACGTGGTTGTCGATCATCGCGGCGAGCAGGTTGGTCGCGACGGCGATGGCGCCGAAGTCGCCCGTGAAGTGCAGGTTGATGTCCTCCATCGGCACGACCTGAGCGCGGCCTCCGCCGGCGGCGCCGCCCTTCATGCCGAACACCGGGCCCAGGGCGGGCTCGCGCAGGCAGATCATGGCGCGCTCGCTGATCCGGGTCAGCGCGTCGCCGAGCCCCACCGTGGTCGTCGTCTTGCCCTCGCCGGCCGGGGTGGGGGAGACCGCCGTGACGAGCACCAGTCGCCCGCGCGGGCGATCCGTGAGGCCGTGCAGCCACGAGAGCGCGACCTTGGCCTTCGCGCGGCCGTACGGTTCGAGCGCCTCGTCGGGGATGCCGGCCGCCGCGGCGATCTCGCCGATGGGGCGCAGGCGAGCGGCCTGGGCGATCTCGATGTTGCTGAGCACGGGCTTGTGGCCGGGGGTGTGCGGCACGGGACCTCCTGCGTCTTCGTCGACAGCGGCACCAGGCTATGCCACGCGCGGCGGGTAACGTGGAGCGACCGCCCCCGTAGCCCAACCGGCAGAGGCAGGCGACTTAAACTCGCCGCAGTCTGGGTTCGAATCCCAGCGGGGGCACGCGCGCGTCGGCTCAGATGTGCTGCGCGACCGCGCGCAGCAGAGCGCCTTCGGGTCCTCCGCCCAGAGCCGCACCTGCTCCACGAGGTGGTCGCCGCCCTTCGGCGCGAGGCCCGGCAGCCGCACGACGGTCGGCCGCTCGAGCGCGATCAGGATGTTGGTCTCGTTCGCCATCCGCAACGCGAGGGTCGCGCGGCCGTGCTCGTCGGCGATCCGCGGCGCCTTCTCCTCGTCGGCGCGTCGGGCGATCTCCACCGAGGCGATGTCGTCCCACGCGAGCGGCACGTCGATCTCGAGCCCGCTGCGGGCGCGGATGCCCTCGTGGCCGACCGTGTGCGGGCGCATCAGCATGGCGCACAGCAGCCCGATCATCCACGTGAGCCCCCAGATCCCGAGGATGAGGACCGCGATGCGCACGACGGGCCACCGGTGCACGATCAGGTCCAGGATCGGGATCTCGATCGCCGACAGCACGATGAAGATCCACAGGATGGTGAGCACGGAGCGGTGGTACGAGAACCCCGCCGTGCCCGCGGGCAGCGCGGGGCGGCGCGCGACGGCGCGGGCGATGCTCGCGTAGATCGCGAGCTCGGCGCGCAGCGCCCTGAGGGCCCAGGAGCGCGCCCGGGCGCCCAGCGTGGGACGGGCGGTCGTCGCGGTGGCGGTCATCGCTCGTGCTCCGCCCGCTCGATGAGCTCGTGCGACGCAGCGCGCAGGCCCGTGTTGAGCGCGGCGGGCTTGCCGCCGTTGGGCTGCCGGATGACGCGGACCCGCGGCAGGGCGAGCGCCTCCACCATGTCGGCGGTGCCGTCCGTCGAGCCGTCGTCGACGACGATGATCTCCACCTCGTGCTCGACGCGGCGATCGAGCGGACGGTCGCCTCGATGCCGGCGGACTCGTTGTAGGCCGGCACGATGACCGTCACCGGATCGAGCACCACGGGCCGCGCCGGCTCCTCCCGTCGCCGTCGCGCGGCACGGCGATGCCGAGCCGCCGCGGCCACGACCAGCACGGCCCGCGCGACGGTCAGGGCGCCCGTGATCACGAGCATCCACGTGATGACGGTGACGACGGCGTCGCTGATCCGGATGCCCCAGACCGCCGCGGACGCGGCCAAGCGGTCGCCGGGTGCCGCCTCGGTCATCACGGGCTCCAGCCCCACGGCCTCGCTCACGGTCGTCGCCCGGTGCCCGGCGTCGTCGAGCCGGTCGAGCGCGCGGTCGAGCGCCGCGACGGTCGCGGCGCGGTTCCGGCCGCCGTCGTGCAGCAGCACCACCTGGCCCGACGCGGCGCCGTCCACGATGGCGCGCTCGATCGCATCCGGGTCCGGCGTCTCCCAGTCGCGGGCGTCCTTCGTCGCGAGCACCGTGAGGTAGCCCTCGTCGCCCGCGTGCCGGATGGCCGACCACATCGCGTCGTCGACCGCCGAGTTCGTCGAGGTGTAGGGCGGCCGCAGCAGCGACGCGGACCGCCCGGTCGCCTCGATGATCGCGAGCTGCGCGGCGTCGATCTCGACCTCGCGACGCCACGCGGGGGCCGTGGCGAGGTCGACGTGCGTGAGGGTGTGCACGCCGAGCTCGTGGCCTTCGGCGACGATGCGCCGCGCGAGGTCGGGGTGGTCGATCACGGCGGTGCCGACCGCGAAGAATGTCGCGGTGGCGCCGTGCTCGCGCAGGACGTCCAGGATGCGCGGCGTCCACTCCGGATCGGGCCCGTCGTCGAACGTGAGCGCCACGGTGCCCGGCGCGGGTGACGCCGTGCGCGGATCCGCGCCCCTCGTGTCGATCACCGGCCCGCCGTGGAGCACCTCGGAGGGAACACGTTCGGCGCTCGCGGTCGCGGGCGGCGCCGCGTCGCCGATCGTGCTGAGGCGATGGGTGTAGCCCTGCACCAGCAGGGCGACCAGGACGGCGAGCAGTACGGCCGCGAGGACGACCCAGTGGGCGCGCTCCGCGGGACGTCGCCGCAGGGCCCGTCGCATGCCGCCGGTCACGGTCGCGGCGGCTCGGTCGGCTTCTTGGCGCGGCCGGGGGCGTCGCCGCTGCGGCCCGGCGCGGTCGCGGTCTCGGGCTCCGCGGTCGGCGCCGGAACGGCGGCCGTGGCGGGCTCGGCCTCGGGCTGCGTCGTGACGGCGGGTTGAGGCGTGGGGGCGGGCGTCGGAACCTCGACGGTCTCGGGAGCGGGCGCCGTCGTGGGCCGCGCGGCGGGCGCCGGCGTCGCAACCGGGGTCGGTCGCGGCGCGGGGGTCGCCGCCGCGGCGCCCGGCTCCGGCGTCGTGGGCATGAGCGGTCCCATCACATCGGGGCCGCTCCGCAGCACCGCGCCGACCAGCGCGAGATACGCGAGCGACGCGCCGACGGCCGCGGTTCCGGCGATGCGGGCGCGGCGCATGCGGCGTCCCGAGGTGTCGACGAACACCGGCTTCGCGGCGAGCGTGGTCCGGGCTTCACGCAGCTGTCTTCGGGTCGACATCCGGCCCCATTTTAGGAAGCGCGCGCTCCGAGCGCGCTGGGGACCTGTCCCCGGAGCGACGATGGGGAGGCCCTGCGAGTCCCGCGGCCGCCGATCGTGCGGGGAGGACCCGCGTCTAGGATGGGGGCAATCACCGAGGGGGGTTCCCGATGGAATGGCTGATTCCTGTCGTCATCGTGCTGGCGATCGTCGTCATCGCCGGCATCTACCTGTGGGCGACGTACAACTCGCTCGTGCAGCTCAACGTGCGGGTGGACGAGGCCTGGAGCGACATCACGGTGCAGCTCAAGCGCCGCGCGGACCTGATCCCCAACCTGATCGAGGCCGTCAAGGGATACGCGGCGCACGAGAAGGCCGTGTTCGAGAACGTCACCCGGGCACGCGCCGAGACCCTCTCTGCGCAGGGGCCCGCCGAGGCGGGCGTCGCCGAGGGGCACCTGCAGCAGGCGCTCAAGAGCCTGTTCGCGGTCGCGGAGGCCTACCCGCAGCTCCAGGCCAGCCAGAACTACCTGCAGCTCCAGCACGCCCTCGTCGACACCGAGGACAAGATCCAGGCGTCGCGCCGGTTCTACAACGGCGGCGTGCGCGAGCTGAACACCAAGATCAAGGTCTTCCCGAACAACCTGTTCGCACGCAACCTCGGCTTCCACGAGCGGGAGTTCTTCGAGGTGGTCGACGGCGCCGCAATCGCCGAGCCGCCCCGCGTCCAGTTCTGACCCTTCGGTCGTTGAGCGGAGGCGTGCCAGCGCCGGCCCACCCCTTCGGTCGTTGAGCGGAGGCGTGCCAGCGCCGGCCCACCCTCCGGTCGTTGAGCGGAGGCGCGCCAGCGCCGGCGTCGAAACGTGTCCGAACCCTCCCTGCCGGCCGGCGCGCCGCTCGTCCACAGGGTGCCGTACCGACGACTTCTCCACAGATTCGGTTCACTGACCTGATCTGCCCTTTCCGGCCCGCTGAATGTCGGTGGCCCCTGGAAGAATCGGAGCATGACGACACAGGCGCACTCGACCGGGTGGACTCCCACCCTGGGTGAGCTGGCGCGCATGTCGGAGCTGGTCGAGGGGTTTCTGGAGGACCAGGCGGTCATCGCGAGGGCGCAGGCGCGTCAGGCCAAGCGGCTCGCCGAAGCGCGGGCGATCGCGGAGGCGCAGATGCGCCGCGCCGGCATCGGATCGGAGTTCGAGCACCCGGTCCGATCGATGGCTGCCGAGTTCGGAGTGGCCGCCCGGATCTCCGACCGGTCGATCCGGATGCGGATGGAATGGTCCGTCGACCTGGTTGACGGGTTCCCGGCGACGTTCGCGGTGTTCGAGGAAGGGCGCATCTCGGAGGCCCAGGTCCGGGCGATCGTCGACGCCGGCAGTCGTCTGGAGGATGAGGACGCGCGGGCGGAGTTCGAGCGGATCATCCTGCCACGGGCGGTGAAGCTCACCGCCGGGCAGCTCGGGTCGGTCGCACGGGATGAGGACGCGCGGGCGGAGTTCGAGCGGATCATCCTGCCACGGGCGGTGAAGCTCACCGCCGGGCAGCTCGGGTCGGTCGCACGGAAGCTCGCCGACGACATCGAGCCGCTGCCGTTGGAGGAGCGTCACGAGGAGGCGATGGCCGACCGCTCCGTGAGCGTGGCTCCGCTTCCGGACGGGATGGGCGAGCTCACCTACATCGGCCCGGCCGTGACGGTGTACGCGATGCACGACCGGGCCACTCAGATGGCGCGCACGATCTACCGGACGAAGGCCGAGGGCGACGAGCGGACGTTGGATCAGATCCGGGCGGACGTGTTCGCCGAGATCGCCCTCGCCGGGCTCCCCACGGCGGATTTGATCGACCAGCAGGGCGGGGATGCCCTGACGAAGATCAAGGCGACGGTGCAGGTCACGGTCCCGTGGCAGTCACTGACCGGCGTCGGTGACGAGTCGGCGTTCCTCGCCGGCTATGGCCCGATCCCCGCGGAGGCCGCGCGCCGCCTCGCAGGGGAGGCGGCGACCTGGACGCGCCTGTTCCAGGATCCCGACACCGGGTGCCTGAAGACGGTCGACACGTATACACCGACCAAGGCGCAGCGCCGGTTCCTGATCGCCCGGGACGAGCACTGCCGCTTCCCCGGCTGCCGGCAGCCCGCGATCCGGTGCGAGGACGACCACACCATCCCGTACTCCCGCGGCGGCCCCACGAGCGTCCGCAACCTCGCCAACCTGTGCCGCGCCCACCACGTCCTGAAACACAACTCCGCGTGGAGATTCCGTCACGGGCCGGGCGGCGTGATGGAGGTCATCAGTCCCACCGGCAAGGCCTACAAGCACACACCCACCCCGGTGGTCCGGTTCGAGGCGTCCTCGGAGATCGCGCGCGCCGACTTCGGCGCAGACCCGCCGCCGTTCTGACGTGCAGGTGGCGGTCTCCTGTGTTTCGACTCCGCTCGCTGGCGCTCGCTCCGCTCAACGATCGAACGGGGTCTGCCCATTGTCGGAGGCCGCGGATATGGTTGTCCGGTGTCCGAACCGGTGATCTCCGCGCAGAGCCTCGTCAAGACGTACAAGGTCAAGGGCAAGCCGGACTTCGTGGCGGTCGACGGGCTGAGCTTCGAGGTGGCTCCGGGGGAGTCGTTCGGCCTGCTGGGCCCGAACGGCGCCGGCAAGTCGACCACCATGAAGATGATCGGCGCGGTCTCGGCACGCACCGCCGGCGAGCTGTCCATTCTCGGCCTGGATCCCGACCGCTACGGGCCCGAGATCCGCTCCCGGCTGGGGGTCGTGCCGCAGCAGGACAACCTCGACGGCGAGCTCAACGCGCGCGAGAACCTCTACATCTACGGGCGCTACTTCGGGCTGCCCAGCCGCGTGTGCCACGAGAAAGCGGACGAGCTGCTGGCGTTCGCCCAGCTGTCGGACAAGGCCAGGAGCAAGGTCGACCAGCTCTCGGGCGGCATGAAACGCCGGCTCACGATCGCCCGCGGGCTCATCAACGACCCGCGCATCCTGCTGCTCGACGAGCCGACCACGGGCCTCGATCCGCAGGCGAGGCACGTGCTGTGGGACCGGCTGTTCCGGCTGAAGGAGCGCGGCACGACGCTCGTGCTGACCACGCACTACATGGACGAGGCCGAGCAGCTCTGCGACCGCCTGATCGTGGTCGACCACGGCCGCATCATGGCCGAGGGCACGCCCGCATCGCTCATCCGCGAGCACTCCAGCCGGGAGGTCCTCGAGGTGCGCTTCGGCTCCGAGCGCAACGAGCAGGTCGCCGCGCAGCTGCAGGGCATCGGCGATCGCCTCGAGGTGCTGCCCGACCGCATCCTGATCTACGCGCACGACGGCGAGGCCGTGCTCGAGCGCGTCACCGCGGCGGGCCTGCAGCCCATCACGAGCCTCGTGCGCCGCTCCAGCCTCGAGGACGTGTTCCTGCGGCTGACGGGAAGGTCGCTGATCGAATGAGCGCCACGCGCACGGCGCAGCCGACTCTCGACGAGCTGCGCGCCGAGGCCCTGGAGTGGGGCCGCCGCCCGCGACGCCGGGGCAGCTGGTACGTCACCGAGCACATGGTGCGCGCCATGCGGGCGTACGGATGGACGATCGTGGTCGGCGCGGTCGGGCAGCCGATCATGTACCTGCTGGGTCTCGCGCTCGGGCTCGCCGCGCTCATCCGGGTTCCCGTCGTCGACCACGGCACCGAGGTGCCCTACCTGGTGTTCGTTGCGCCCGCCCTTCTGGTCACGGCCGCGATCGCGGTCGCGTCCGAGGAGATGACCTACCCGGTCATGGCGGGGTTCAAGTGGCGGCGGTACTTCTACGGCTTCAACGCCTCCGCCCTGTCGAGCCCGCAGATCACGCACGGTGTGATCGCGGGTGCGGCCGCGCGGATGGCGGTCGCGGTCGCGGCGTACTACCTGTTCGTGTGGCTGTTCGGGTCCGTGCCCCAGCCGGGGACGGGGTGGCTGGCCATCCCCGCCGGCCTGCTCGCCGGGCTCGCGTTCGGCATCCCGCTCATGGCCTACGCCGGCTCGCTGCAGGACGACAAGGGCCAGTTCGCGCTCGTGCAGCGCTTCGTGTTCATGCCGATGTTCCTGTTCTCCGGCACGTTCTACCCGCTCGACACACTGCCCGTGTGGCTGCAGTGGATCGGCTGGATCTCGCCCCTGTGGCACGGCTCCGAGCTCGGACGAGCGGCCACCTATTCGGCCGGCATCGCGCCCGGGGTGATCGCGGTCCATGTGACGTACCTGGCCGCCCTGTGCGTGGCGGGGTACGTCTGGGGCCGTCGCGTGTTCGTCCGGAGGCTCGCCCGATGACCGCGGTGGCAGACGTCGAGGACACCACGCGCCGCGGGGGAGTGCGCGCCCTGTGGGCGGGCAATCCCTGGTCCGTCGTCGAGCGCGGACTCGTCGCGGCCCGGTCGTCGAGCTGGATCGTCGTCCTCTCCGGGTTCTTCGAGCCGGTCTTCTACCTGGCCTCCATGGGCATCGGTCTGGGCGCCCTCGTCGGCGACGTCCAGACGTCGCAGGGGGTCGAGGTGAGCTACGCCGCGTTCATCGCCCCCGCGCTGCTCGCCGTCTCGGCCATGAACGGGGCCATCTACGACTCCACCTGGAACGTGTTCTTCAAGCTCAACTACGGCAAGCTCTACGAGGGCATGCTGTCCACGTCGCTGGGGCCGCTGGACGTCGCGCTCGGCGAGATCCTGTACGCCCTGCTGCGGGGCCTGCTCT
The DNA here is from genome assembly GCF_001426925.1 of Microbacterium sp. Root53. Taxonomy (GTDB): domain Bacteria; phylum Actinomycetota; class Actinomycetes; order Actinomycetales; family Microbacteriaceae; genus Microbacterium. The sequence continues at coordinate 294,610 of NZ_LMFR01000012.1, read as the reverse complement.
ACGCGACCGGCTTCATGGCGATCATGCAGCTCGCGGGGCTCACCCTCTCGTGGACCGCGATCCTGGCCCTCCCGGCGGTGCTGCTGATCGCGTTCGGCTTCGCGAGCCTCGGCATGGCCGTCACGAGCTACATGAAGACGTTCCAGCACATGGACTGGATCAACTTCGCCCTGCTGCCGATGTTCCTGTTCTCGGCCACGTTCTACCCGATCGCGGTGTACCCGGAGTGGGTGCAGCAGATCGTGATGGCGCTGCCGCTGTGGCACGGCGTGGAGCTGGTCCGCGGACTGACGACCGGCGTGCTGAGCGTCGGGCTCCTGTGGCACGTCCTCTACTACGTCGTGATGATCGCCATCGGCCTGGTCTTCACGACGAAGCGGCTGCGCGCCCTCTTCCTCGGCTGACGGGCGCCGTCGCACCCGGCTGGGGCTCGCGGACGAGTTCGCGAGGATCCCGTTCTCGCGCCTCGACGGCGTGCGCGTGCCCGCGGCGGACGGCACGGTCGCCACGCTCGCGGACTTCGGGCGCCTGCGCCACCCGCATCCATTCATCGCCATGGCGCCGCAGTGGGACTTCCTCGATCTGCTGGCCGACGCGGGCCGGCAGGAGCCGCGCTTCCACCTGCGCATGCGCACCGAGGTGGTCGAGCTCGTCCGCCGCGACGGCGCCGTCGTCGGCGTCCGCTGCCGGGACCACGCGACCGGGATGACCGAGGAGCTGCTCGCGCCGCTCACGATCGGAGCGGACGGCCGCGGATCGTGCGTGCGCCGGCTCGCGGGGCTCCGGATGCGCGAGTTCCGCGTGTCGTTCGATGTGCTGTGGTTCCGGATCGCCGCGCGCGACGCGGACGAAGCGCCCGTCGATGTGGGGCGGAGCCTGCTGCCGCGGGGCGCGGGCGGGCGCCTGTTCATCCTGATCCCGCGCGGCGACTACGTGCAGGCGGCGATGCTGATCCCCAAGGGCTCCGAGCCCGAGCTGCGCGCCGCGGGGATCGGCGCCTTCCGCGCGGAGGTCGCCGCGGCCGTCCCGGAGCTCGCGGCCGCGATGGAGGACGTGGGCTTCGACGACGTGCACCTGCCGGACGTGCGGCTGAACCGCGCGCGACGGTGGTGGACGCGCGGCCTGCTGTGCATCGGGGACGCCGCGCACGCCATGTCGCCCGTCGGCGGCGTGGGCGTGAACCTGGCGGTGCAGGACGGCGTGGCCGCCGCCGCCCTCGTCGCCGAGCCGCTGCTGCAGGGTCGGATGAGCGACCGCGTCGTGACGGCCGTGCAGCGCCGGCGCGCGCCGGCGACGATCATCACGCAGACGGCGCAGCGCATCGTGCACCTCGGTCTGCGTCGGGCGTTCGCGCGTCGCACGGTGCCGCTGGTGCCCCGCACCGTCGCGCGTCTGCTGCGGCTGGCCCCCGTGCTCAGCGCCGTCCCCGCGCGCGTGGTCGGCGTGGGCGTCCGTCCGGAGCATGCCCCGGACTTCGCGCGTCGCTGATCAAGCGGGGTCGAGCGCCGGCTCGCCCCCCTCCACCGGGACCGGCTCGGGGGAAGACGGCTCGACCGAGGGGCGCTCGTGCCGGGCGGCATCCGGCATCACGAATGCGAGGTCGGCGGTCGCGTCGCCCCACGTCGAGATCGAGATCCGCTCCAGACCCTGCCAGGCGGCCGCCTCGCGGAGCGCCGTCGCGACCCGCTCCGCGGTCGCCGCGGGCACGCCGGCCTCCCACCACGCGGACTGTACGCGCAGGGTCGACGCGGGGCGGTCGGCCTTCAGATCCACGCGGCCGACGATGCGGTCATCCACGAGCACGGGCAGCGAGTAGTAGCCGTAGCGGCGCCGGTCCGCCGGCGTGTAGATCTCGATCCGGTAGTCGAAGTCGAACAGCCGCTCGGCCCGCTCCCGGAACCACACCACGGGATCGAACGGCGTCAGCACCGTCGCGGCGGTGATCCGGCGTGGCAGCGTCGCGTCGCGGTGCGCCCACGCGGGCAGGGGAGAGGAGCCCCGGTTCCACCCCTCGACCGCGACCGGCGCGAGCTCGCCCGCGTCGACCAGCTCGTGCACCGCCGCCAGCACGGCGCGGCGATCGCGGATGCGGTAGTAGTCGGCCAGGTCGGACGCCGTCGCGACGCCGGACGCGCGTGCGGCCCGGCGCATGAGCTCGCGGATCGCATCCTCACTGCTCACCTCGACGTCGAGGAGCGCCGCCGGGATGACCTGCTCCGTGAGCCCGTACCGGCGCTCGAAGCCCCTTCGTCCGGCGATCGCGACCTCGCCGAAGCGCCACATCATCTCGAGCGCGCGCTTGACGACATCCCAGTCCCACCAGGGCCCGCGCGCGCCGCGGTGCGCGTCCGACTCGATCTGCGCGGGCCGCAGCGGCCCGCGCGAAGCCAGCTCGGCGCGCACCCACTCGACCGTCGCGGCGTTCTCGGCGTACCAGCTGCCCGGGCCGCCGTACTTGGCGCGCATGGCGTCCATCCGGAACCGCCACAGCGGCCAGTCCTCGACCGGGAGGAACGTCGCCTCGTGGCCGAGGTACTCGAAGTAGGCGCCCGTCGCGCGCGGCCGGCCGTTCGCCCCGTGCCGCAGCACCAGCCGGTCGAGGCGGGCGGTGTCGTAAGGGCCGAGCCGCGAGAACAGCGGCACGTAGTGCGAGCGGGCGAACACGTTCACGGAGTCGATCTGCAGCGCCCCCATGCGGGCGATCGCGCCTCCGAGGTGACGCGCCGTGGGGGACTGCGGGCGAGGCCGAGCGAAGCCCTGCGCCGCGAGGGCGGTGCGGCGGGCCTCGGCCAGGGACAGCTGCTGCTTCACGCGCGCCACCCTAGCGGCGGGCTCCGACATCGCGGGCGGGCGCAGCGGCTGACATATGCCGAGCCCGCAGAGGCCCCGGCTTTAGACTGACGCAGATGAGCGACGACAAGCCCCGCGGCGGGTTCTGGGACGTCTTCCGGACGCGCCCGGCCGAGTCGTCGCGCGTCCGTCCGACGGCGCGACCGGCGGCCTCCGCGCCCGACGCCGTGCCGCTCGGCCTGCGCATCGCGACCGCCTACGCGTGGCGCTTCCTCGTGATCGCGGCCGCCGCCGGGGTGCTGGTCTGGCTCGTCATCCAGTTCAAGCTCCTGGTCATCCCGCTGCTCGTCGCGATCCTCGTCACGGCCCTCGTCTGGCCGGCGCTTTCCTGGCTGCTGCGTCACCGCGTCCCGCGCTGGGCCGCCATCGCGCTCACCATGATCGGGACCATCGCGATCGTCACCGGCCTGGTGTGGCTCGTCGTGTGGCAGGTGTCGCGCGAGATGCCCTCGGTGCGCGGGCGTGCTTTCGAGGCGATCGACCAGCTGCGCGGCTTCCTGGTCGGGATCGGCATCTCCGAGGCCGAGATCGACGCGTACCTCGCGCAGGGCGTGGATCTGCTCCAGGAGCAGGCCGGCACGCTGTGGAGCGGCGCGCTCGCCGTGGGATCCACGGTCGGCCACCTGGGCGCGGGCATCCTGCTGACCCTGTTCGCCCTGATCTGCATCCTCGCCGACGGCGGCGGCATCTGGCGCTGGACCGTCCAGCTGTTCCCGCGCGAGGCGCGCGCCGCGGTCGACACCGCAGCGCGCAACGGCTGGCGCACGGTGATCAACTACGCGCGCACGCAGATGCTCGTCGCGACGATCGACGCGGTCGGCATCGGCCTCGGCGCGTTCTTCCTCGGCCTGCCGATGGCGATCCCGATCGCCGTGATGGTGTTCCTGGGATCCTTCGTGCCGCTCGTCGGCGCGATCGTGACGGGAGCGGTCGCGGTGTTCATCGCGCTGGTCTATCACGGCATCTGGATCGCGCTCGCGATGCTCGCGGTCGTGCTGGCCGTGCAGCAGATCGAGAGCCACGTGCTCCAGCCGATCCTGATGGGCTCGGCCGTGAAGGTCCACCCGCTCGCGGTCGTCATGGTCGTCGCGGGCGGATCCATGATCGCCGGCATCCCCGGCGCCCTGTTCGCCGTCCCGCTGGCCGCGTTCGTCAACGTGGTCGTTGTGACGCTGTCCTCGGGGTCGTGGCGCACGGGCGAGCCGCTGCACGGCGACCTGATCTGGGAGACCGTCCCCAAGACCATCGGACCCGCCAAGGGCGACGGGCACGACCGCACCGGAACCGCCCGCGCCGGGGACGCCGAGCCCGGCGGCCCCGCCCCCACGAACGGAACGCACACGTGACGACCCTGGACCCCCAGCAGCCCGCCGAGCCGACCGCCGCCGCGCCCGCCATCCCGACGCTCGAGGAGTTCGAGGCGGCGGCCCGCAGCCTGGCCGACGTGGTCGAGCACACGCCGCTCGAGTACTCGCTGCACCTGTCCGAGGTGCTGGGCGCCCCGGTGCGGCTGAAGCTCGAGAACCTCCAGCGCACCGGGTCGTTCAAGGTGCGCGGCGCCACCTACCGGCTCGCGCAGCTGACGCTGGAGGAGCGGGCGCGCGGCGTCGTGGCGGCGTCGGCCGGAAACCACGCGCAGGGCGTGGCCCTGGCGGCCCAGCAGCTCGGCATCCCGGCCACGATCTACATGCCGCTGGGCGTGCCCGTGCCGAAGCTCATGGCGACGCGGGGGTACGGCGCCGAGGTCGTGCTCGAGGGCGCCACCGTGATGGAGGGCCTCAAGCGCGCGGCGGAGCACGCCGAGCGCACGGGCGCGGTGCTCATCCACCCGTACGACCACCGCGACGTCGTGATCGGCCAGGGCACGCTCGGGCTCGAGATCATGGACGACGCCCCCGACGTCTCCACGATCATCCTCGGGATCGGCGGCGGCGGCCTGATCGCGGGCGTCGCGGCCGCGGCGAAGGCCCGGGCGGCCGCCGAGGGCCGCGAGGTGCGCATCATCGGCGTGCAGGCCGAGAACGCCGCGCCGTTCCCGCCGTCGCTCGCCGCCGGCCGGCCCGTGTCCGTCGAGACGCAGCCGACGATCGCCGACGGCATCCTCGTCTCACGCCCCGGCGACGTGCCGTTCGAGATCATCCGCGAGCTGGTCGACGAGGTCGTCACGGTCAGCGACGACGACATCGCGCGGGCGCTGCTCGTGCTGCTCGAGCGCGCCAAGGTGGTCGTGGAGCCGGCGGGCGCGGTCGGCGTCGCGGCGATCCTCGCGGGCAAGGTGAAGGCCACGGGGCCGACGGTCGCCGTGCTGTCGGGCGGCAACATCGACCCGCTGCTGCTGCAGCGAGTTGTCGCTCACGGCCTGGCGGCATCCGGGCGCTACATGACGGTGAAGATCCCGCTGCCCGACCGCCCCGGACAGCTCGCGCGCGTGTCGGAGCTGATCGCCGAGGCGGGCGCCAACGTGGTCGAGGTGCTGCACACCCGCCACGGGCAGGGCCTGCAGATCAGCCAGGTGGCGCTGCAGATCTCGGTCGAGACCCGCGGCCAGGAGCACCGTGAGCTGACGCTCCAGATCCTCCGCGACGCGGGCTACGAGCCCGAGGTGCTGCCCGACTAGAAGGCGTCCCTCAGCCGGTGAAGGTCTCGACCTTGACGATCTCGACCGGGATTTCCTTGCCGTTGGGGGCCGTGTAGGAGGTCTTGTCGCCCTCCTTGAGGCCTAGGATGGCCGCGCCGAGGGGGCTCTGCTCGCTGTACACGTCGAGGTCGGTGCCGCCCGCGATCTCGCGGCTGCCGAGCAGGAAGCGCTCCTCGTCGCCCAGCACGAGCGCGGTCACGACGGTGCCCGACTGCACGGTGCCGTCCGACTCGGGCGCCTCGCCGACGACGGCCTCCTTGAGCAGCGCCTGCAGCGTGCGGATGCGCATCTCGATCTTGCCCTGCTCGTCCTTGGCGGCGTGGTAGCCGCCGTTCTCCTTGAGGTCGCCCTCCTCGCGGGCGATCTCGATGCGCTTGGCGATCTCCTCGCGGCCGGTGGTCGAGAGCTGCTCGAGCTCGGCGGCGAGTCGGTCGTAGGCCTCCTGCGTGAGGAAAGTGACCTGTGCGTCATTGGACACGATGGACTCCTTCGATCGGGCGGGGATAGTGCAAGACGCCCCGGCGTTCGGCCGGGGCGTCGCGAGTCAGTCCGGAAAGACTACGTGACCCAGCAGGTTTCGACCAAACCGGTCGTCGCCTCGGCGACCGTCGGGACGGTCTCCGTGCGGGACATCGCGTGGCCACCGTCGCCCTCGTACCGGACGATCTTCCAGCCGACGACGCCGAACTCCTGGTCGAGCGCCTGGACCGCGCACGCGACGTCGCGTCCCGGCGGCGCGGTGAGCTGGAACGACACCCGGACGCTGTGCTCGTCGAGAACCTCGTACCCGAGACCGTCGACGGACACGGCGTCGAGGGAGGTGGACACGGCGGTCCAGCCGAGCCACCCGATGCCCGCGGCCGCGACGGCGATCACGGTGCCCCACAGCATCCGCCGGCGCGCGGGGTCGGCCGTCCGCCCGTAGCGGTCGTCGAGCTCGGCCTGCGTGGTCATGCGCGTCCTCGGGGAAAGTTAGGCTGGTCCCACCAGGCTAGAACAGGAGCCACCCGATGCAGGCCCTCGGCACCATGCCCACCCCCACGCCCACGGTCGACCCCATGCTGGTCAGCCCCGGGCCGATGGGCTTCGCCGTGATCGTCATCCTGGTGGTCCTGGTCACTTTGCTGGTGCTCGACATGCTGCGGCGCGTGCGCCGCGCACGGTACCGCGAGGAGGCCAACGAGGCGCTCGACGCCGAGGAGGCCGCCGCCCGCGAGCGCGAAGCGCGCCGCGACGCGGACGACGGATAACCGAGCGCGACCCCGCCGTGAGGCGGGCGTGGCGTCACAGGGCGTGGGGCAGGGGATCCAGCGCGATGAGCAGCGCGCCGGTCCAGTGGCACAGGAAGGCGAGCACGGTGCACACGTGGAAGATCTCGTGGAAGCCGAAGTGGCCGGGCCACGGGTTGGGCCGCTTCATGGCGTAGACCGCCGCGCCGGCCGAGTAGAGCAGGCCGCCCGCGATCACGAGCACCATCATGGCCGGGTTGGCCTGGAACAGGTCGACGAGGTACATCACGGCCGCCCAGCCGAGCAGCAGGTAGAGGGCGACGTACAGCCAGCGCGGAGCGCCGAGCCAGAACACGCGGAACAGGATGCCGAGGAGGGCCCCGCTCCAGACGAGCACGAGCAGCAGCGTGCCCTTCTCGGGCGGGAGCGCCAGCACCGCGATCGGCGTGTACGTGCCGGCGATCAGCAGCAGGATGTTCGCGTGGTCCACGCGGCGCAGCACGGCCTTGACGGACGGGTTCCAGTCGAAGCGGTGGTACACCGCCGAGTTGCCGAACAGCAGCAGCGACGAGGCCATGAACACCGCGGACGCCCACTTGGCGGGCGCGCCCTGCGCGAGGTTGATCAGCACGATCCCCGCCGCGACCGCGACCGGGAACGTGCCGGCATGGATCCAGCCGCGCCAGGTCGGCCGGATGTCCGTCTGCGCGTCGTGACGGGCCTCATCCAGCAGGGGCAGCTGCGGCACGCCGTCTTCGGAGGTCGGGTCGTCGTCGTGCGCCTGCGTCATGCTCCGAGCGTACGCGGCATGGCATGCCGCGCACGGCACACGGGCGGGCCGGAGTAGCGTAGGCACGTGCGAAGGACGCGATCGATCGAGGGCCGCGGCCCGCTGTACCGGCTGTACAGCTCGCGCCTGCGCCATCAGATCGACTCCTCGCGGGTGCCGCATCACGTCGCGATGGTGATCGACGGCAACCGCCGCTGGGCGAGGCAGCTCGGCTACGAGACCGCCGCACACGGTCACCGCGCGGGCGCCGCCAAGATGATCGAGTTCCTCGGCTGGTGCGACGAGCTCGGGATCAAGGTCGTCTCGCTCTACCTGCTGTCGAACGACAACCTGCGCAAGCGGGACGAGCGCGAGCTGGCCGACCTGATCGAGATCATCGCCGATCTGGCGGCCGAGCTCGCCGAATGCGGCGACTGGCGCGTGCAGCACGTCGGCCGTGCCGATCTGCTCCCGGAGAGCCTCGCCGCCGCGCTCCGCGACGCCGAGGAGCGCACGCGCGACCACGGCGGGCTGCACGTCAACCTCGCGGTGGGGTACGGCGGCCGCCACGAGATCGTCGACGCCGTCCGCCGCATCATCGCCGCCCACGGCGAGCGCGGCGGCACGCTCGAGGAGCTCGCGGAGAACCTCACGCCCGAGGCGATCGGCGAGCACCTGTACACGGGCGGGCAGCCGGATCCGGATCTGGTCATCCGCACGAGCGGCGAGCAGCGGCTGAGCGACTTCCTCGTCTGGCAGAGCGCGCACAGCGAGTTCTACTTCGTCGAGGCCCTCGGTCCCGATCTGCGTGAGGTCGACTTCCTGCGCGCGATCCGCGACTACGCCACGCGCGAGCGCCGTTTCGGCGGCTGAGCGCCACCCGGCCCCGTCCCGCGCCCCTGCCAGAATGGGCGGGTGAGTACCATCGCGGATTTCCGGTCGTCGTTCCCGGGGGAGCCCGGCTACCTGAACTGGGCGTCCTTCGGGCCGCTGTCGCCCCAGGTGCGCGACGAGGTCGTCGCCGATCTGGAGATGCTGGGGACGGGCCGGGCCAGCAGCATCGCGCACGTGCACGAGCGCATCGACGAGGCCCGTGGCGCGGTGGCCGGCCTGCTGGGAGCGGCCGTCGACGAGGTCACCCTGCAGCCCTCCACGACGTACGGCGTCATGCACGCGGTCTACGGGCTGTCGGGCGGTGTGCTCGCCTCGCCCGCGGAGTTCCCGACGATCCCGACGGCGCTCACACGCGCGGCCGACGCGTTCGGGCGGGTGCGCCCGCAGTGGCTGGCGTCCGAGGGCGGCTGGGTCACGCCCGAAGCCGTCGCCGAGGCGCTCGACGCCGACACCGTCGCGCTCGCCGTGAGCCTCGTCGACTTCCGCACCGGCTACCGCGCCGACCTCGCGGGCCTGCGCGAGGCGATCGGGCCCGACCGGCTCCTGATCGTGGATGCCGTGCAGGGATTCGGCGTGATCGACGCCGACTGGTCCGCGGCGGACGTCGTGTGCGGCAACGGGTACAAGTGGCTGCGCGCCGGCCGGGGGACGGGCTTCGCGTGGTTCAGCGCGCGTGCGCGAGCGTCCATCGCTCCGGTGCTGTCGGGATTCGGGGGTGCGGAGGGCGGCATGACGCCCGACGCCGTGCCGCCGCCGGCCGCCACCGCCCAGGCCTACACGATCTCGGGCGCCGACGTGCTGGCCGCGGCCCGCCTGGCCGTCGCGGTGGGGCAGGTCGCGGACGCCGGCGTCGCCGAGATCGAGGCGGCGCTGACGGAGCGCGTGGATCGCGTGATCGAGATCGCGCAGCGGCACGGCATCCCGATCGACACGCCGCTCGAGCCGGAGCGCCGCGCCGGCATCGTCGCGCTCGCGCCCGCGAGCGTCGCGGCCCTGGGCGCCGAGCTGGCCAACCGCGGCGTCACGGCGACCACGCGGTCGGGGACGGTGCGGATCGCGCCGCACGTCGGCACCGACGACGAGACGCTCGGCCTGCTCGACGAGGCGTGCGCGGCCGTCGCACGGGGCTGATCCGGCGCGTGTCGGGCCGCCGCGGAAAGTTCACGCACCTGTTACGAACGACACGCCTGTAATTCGTCGCGCGGAATGCGCGGATGGTCGTACGTTGTCCGCATCGGGCAAGGTGCCCGGTCGGGTCGGCCATCCAGGTTCGCGACTCGTGGCCCCCAGGTCGACTCGCGTGAAGCCGGGCAAGGTCCCGGGGTCGGGAGTGGGGCGTGACCATCAGCACAACTCAGCAGGCCAGCCGTCGCGGCAGCACCGCGCGAGAGGCCGCACCTGACGACGCGTCGTCGGAGCAGGCACTGCGCGCGTACGTGCTCGACACCTCGGTGCTGCTGAGCGATCCGCGGGCGTTCTTCCGCTTCGCCGAGCACTCGGTCGTGATCCCGGTCGTGGTGATCGGCGAGCTCGAGGGCAAGCGCCACGACCCGGAGCTCGGCTACTTCGCGCGGCAGGCGCTGCGCCACCTCGACGAGCTGCGCATCGAGCACGGCCGGCTCGACTTCCCGGTCCCGGTGGGCGAGGGCGGCACGCTCCGCGTCGAGCTCAACAACACCGACGCCACCGTGCTGCCGAGCGGCATCCGGCTCGCCGACAACGACAGCCGCATCCTGGCGGTCGCGATGCACCTCGCGCAGGACGGAAACGACGTCACGGTCATCTCGAAGGACCTGCCGATGCGCGTCAAGGCCGCGTCTCTGGGACTGTCGGCCGAGGAGTACCTGGCCGAGCAGGCCGTCGACTCCGGATGGACCGGGATCGCGTCGCTCGATCTGTCGGGCGACGAGATGGCGGACCTGTACGAGACGGAGGTCGCCTCGCACGACGACGTCCGCGGCATCCCGGTGAACACGGGCCTGGTGATCCACTCCGAGCGGGGCTCGGCGCTGGGGCGCGTCACGGGGGAGGGCGAGCTGCGGCTGGTGCGGGGCGACCGCGACGTGTTCGGCCTGCACGGCCGCTCGGCCGAGCAGCGCATCGCGATCGACCTGCTGCTCGATCCCGAGGTCGGCATCGTGTCGCTCGGCGGCCGGGCCGGAACCGGAAAGTCGGCGCTCGCGCTCTGCGCGGGCCTCGAGGCCGTGCTCGAGCGCCAGCAGCAGAAGAAGATCATCGTGTTCCGCCCGCTGTTCGCGGTCGGCGGCCAGGAGCTGGGCTACCTGCCCGGCGACCAGGCCGAGAAGATGAACCCGTGGGGCCAGGCGGTCTTCGACACGCTTGGCTCGGTCGTCTCGAACAACGTGCTCGAGGAGGTCATCCAGCGCGGGCTGCTCGAGGTGCTGCCGCTCACGCACATCCGCGGCCGGTCGCTGCACGACGCCTTCGTGATCGTCGACGAGGCGCAGTCGCTCGAGCGCAACGTGCTGCTCACCGTGCTGAGCCGGATCGGCCAGAACTCGCGCGTGGTGCTGACGCACGACGTCGCGCAGCGCGACAACCTGCGGGTGGGACGTCACGACGGCATCGCGAGCGTGATCGAGACCCTCAAGGGCCACGGCCTGTTCGGCCACGTGACCCTCACACGCTCGGAGCGTTCCGCTATCGCCGCGCTCGTGACCGACCTCCTGGAGGCCGGCGAGCTCGCCTGAGCCGTCATCGCCCGCGAGGTCGCACCCCGGCAGGGGCGCGGCCTCGCGGCGTCGGGGCACGGCGCGCCCGCCGCGCCGGTGGCCGGGAGCGTTCCTATAGTGAGAATCGCCGGGGTCGGCGACGACTCCGGCGTCCTGCGTTCACCGATGAAGGAGTCGTGCGCTCATGTCCGAGACCCTGACCACCGCGCCGGAACGGGAGCTGCCTCCCGTCGCGGCCGAGGACAAGCCGAGATGGACCCCGCTCAAGATCGCGATCTGGGCCGCGATCGCGCTGCTCGGCGGCGTCGCCTGGACGATGCTGGCCATCGTGCGGGGCGAGACCGTCAACGCGATCTGGTTCGTGTTCGCCGCGGTCTGCACCTACCTGATCTTCTACCGCTTCTACGCGAAGTACATCGAGAAGCACCTGGTGCGGCCGGACGACCGGCGCGCGACGCCCGCCGAGTACAAGGCGGACGGCAAGGACTACGTCGCCACCGACCGGCGCGTGCTGTTCGGACACCACTTCGCGGCCATCGCCGGCGCCGGCCCGCTCGTCGGGCCCGTGCTCGCGGCGCAGATGGGCTACCTGCCCGGCACGCTCTGGATCATCGTCGGCGTCGTGCTCGCCGGCGCCGTGCAGGACTACCTCGTGATGTTCTTCTCGATGCGCCGCGGCGGCCGCTCGCTCGGCCAGATGGCCAAGGACGAGCTCGGGCGCTTCGGCGGCGCGGCCGCCATCCTGGCGACGCTGCTCATCATGATCATCATCACGGCGATCCTCGCGCTGGTCGTGGTGAACGCGCTCGGCGAGAGCCCGTGGGGCGTGTTCTCGGTCGCGCTGACGATCCCGATCGCCCTGTTCATGGGCGCATACCTGCGCTGGATCCGCCCGGGGAAGATCACCGAGGTCTCCCTGATCGGCTTCGCTCTGCTCATGGTCGCGATCGTCGCGGGCGGCATGGTCGCCGAGACCGAGTGGGGCCAGGCGATCTTCACGCTCGACCGCACCACGATCGCGTGGGGCATCATCGTCTACGGCTTCATCGCGGCCGTGCTGCCGGTGTGGATCCTGCTCGCCCCGCGCGACTACCTGTCCACGTTCATGAAGATCGGCGTGATCGTCGCGCTGGCCGTGGCGATCATCTTCGTGCGTCCCGAGATCGCGGTTCCCGCCTTCAGCGAGTTCGCGGGCGGCGAGACCGGCCCGGTGTGGCCGGGAAGCCTGTTCCCGTTCCTGTTCGTGACCATCGCGTGCGGCGCCCTGTCGGGATTCCACGCGCTGATCTCGTCGGGCACGACGCCGAAGATGATCGAGAAGGAGCGCCAGACGCGCTTCATCGGCTACGGCGGCATGCTCATGGAGTCGTTCGTCGCGATCATGGCGCTCGTCGCCGCGATCTCGATCGACCGCGGCCTGTACTTCGCGATGAACGCCTCGGCCGCCGCGACGGGCGGCACGGTCGAGGGCGCCGTGGCGTTCGTCAACAGCCTCGGCCTGACGGGCGTGAACCTCACTCCCGAGGTGCTGACGGGCGCGGCCGAGTCGGTCGGCGAGGAGTCGGTGATCTCCCGCACGGGCGGCGCGCCGACGCTCGCGCTGGGGCTCGCGCACATCATGCAGCAGTGGATCGGCGGACCGGCCATGACCGCGTTCTGGTACCACTTCGCGATCATGTTCGAGGCGCTGTTCATCCTGACCGCGGTCGACGCGGGCACGCGCGTGGCGCGGTTCATGCTCCAGGACTCGATCGGCAACCTCGTGCCCCGCTTCAAGGACACCTCGTGGCGGGTGGGCGCGTGGATCTGCACCGCGATCATGGTCGGCGGATGGGGCGCCGTGCTGCTGATGGGCGTCACCGACCCGCTCGGCGGCATCAACACCCTGTTCCCGCTGTTCGGCATCGCGAACCAGCTGCTCGCGGCGATCGCGCTCGCGGTCGTGATGTCGATCGTCGCCAAGCGCCGCACGTTCCGGGTGCTGTGGATCGTCGGGCTGCCGCTCGCTTTCGTGACCGTCGTGACGGTCACCGCGTCGCTGTTCAAGATCTTCTCGCCGGTCCCGGCCGTCGGCTACTGGGCGAACCACGTGGCGTTCCGCACGGCGCTCGACGCCGGGGAGACCTCGTTCGGCACCGCCGGAACGCCCGAGGCGATGGCGGCCGTCGTGCGCAACACGGCGATCCAGGGCACGCTGTCGATCGTCTTCCTGGTGCTGACGCTCATCGTCATCACGGGGTCGATCATCCGCGTCGTGCAGGCGCTGCGCGGCACCGAGGTCGTCGACAACGAGGAGCCCGCGCGCCCGTCGCACCGGTTCGCGCCCGCCGGCCTGATCGCCACGCCCGAGGAGCGCGAGATCCAGAAGCAGTGGGACGCGCTTCCCGCCGAACGGCAGCCGGTCCGTGGCCACTGACAGCGCGGTCGCGACCCGGCCGGGCGCCCTCGGGGCGCTCGGCCGGGCCTGGCGCGCGCTGGCGTGGTACGCGAAGGGACTGACGGGCGAGTCGAAGTACGCCGCCTACGTGGCCCACGAGCGCGCCGCGCACCCGGATCGCGCGCCGCTCACGGAGCGCGAGTTCTGGCGCTGCGTCTACCGCGACCAGGAGGCGAACCCCGGCAGCCGCTGCTGCTGATCATCCCTTGCTCGTTGAGCGACCGAGCGCTCAACGACCGGAAGGGCCCGGAGGACGATGTCCTCCGGGCCCTTCTCACTGATCCGCCTGACGGCGGATCCGTCAGCCCGGGTGGGTCATCGAGAGGAGGTCGAGCTTCTCGTCGAGCTGCTCCTCGGTGAGCTCGCCGCGCTCGACGTAGCCGAGCTCGATCACGGCCTCGCGCACCGTGATCCCCTTGGCGACCGAGTGCTTGGCGATCTTGGCGGCGGCCTCGTAGCCGATCAGCTTGTTGAGCGGCGTCACGATCGAGGGGCTCATGCCGGCGAAGGCCTTGGCGCGCTCGAGATTGGCCTCGAGGCCCGAGACCGTCTTGTCGGCGAGCACGCGCGACGCGTTGGCCAGCAGTCGGATCGACTCGAGAAGGGCGGTGCCCATGACCGGGATCGCGACGTTGAGCTCGAACGAGCCCGACGCGCCGGCCCACGCCACGGTCGCGTCGTTGCCGATCACGCGCGCGGCGACCATCAGCACGGCCTCCGGGACGACCGGGTTGACCTTGCCCGGCATGATCGACGAGCCCGGCTGCAGGTCGGGGATGCGCAGCTCGGCGAGGCCCGTGTTGGGGCCCGAGCCCATCCAGCGCAGGTCGTTGTTGATCTTGGTCAGCGAGACCGCGATCGTGCGCAGCGCACCCGACGCCTCGACCAGGCCGTCGCGGTTGGCCTGGGCCTCGAAGTGGTCCTTGGCCTCGGTGATCGGCAGCCCGGTCTCCTCGGCGAGCAGCGCGATGACCTTCTGCGGGAAGCCGAGCGGCGTGTTGATTCCCGTGCCCACGGCGGTGCCGCCCAGGGGCACCTCGGCGACGCGGGGCAGGGCGGCCTCGACGCGCTCGATGCCGAGGCGCATCTGACGCGCGTAGCCGCCGAACTCCTGGCCGAGCGTGACGGGCGTGGCGTCCATCAGGTGGGTGCGGCCGGACTTGACGGCGTCCTTCCACAGCTCGGCCTTCTCCTCGAAGGCCTTCGCGAGGTGGTCGAGCGCCGGGACGAGGTCCTCGATGAGCGCCTGCGTGACGGCCACGTGCACCGACGTCGGGAACACGTCGTTCGACGACTGCGACGCGTTCACGTGGTCGTTGGGGTGCACGTCCGAGCCGAGCTTCTGCGTCGCGAGGGTCGCGAGGACCTCGTTCATGTTCATGTTCGACGAGGTGCCGGAGCCGGTCTGGTACGTGTCCACGGGGAAGTGCGCGTCGTACTGGCCCGTGACGACCTCGTCGGCCGCGGCGGCGATCGCGTCGGCGATCGCGCCGTCGAGCGTGCCGAGCTCCTTGTTCGCGAGCGCGGCGGCCTTCTTGATGCGCGCGAGGGCGGCGATCTGCGTCGACTCCAGGCCCTTGCCCGAGATCGGGAAGTTCTCGACCGCGCGCTGGGTCTGCGCGCGGTACAGGGCGGATGCCGGCACGCGCACCTCGCCCATCGTGTCGTGCTCGATGCGGTACTCGATCTCGGTCACTTCGTCGTCCCTTCGGATGGCGTCTTCGGCAATGGGGGTGGTTCGGGGTGGGGCTCAGGCCGCGGCGTCGTTCGACGTGCCCAGGATCACGTCGGGCACGACCGTGCCCTCGGCCAGACGGTAGTTGGCGCCCACGATCGCGAGGCGGCGCTCGGCGACCGCCGTGCTGATCAGCTCGGAGCGCTGCAGCAGCGCCGTCACGGTGTCGCGCAGGTGCTCGCGGCCGACCTGCTCGGCGTCCACCGTCTCGGGCGTGACGCCCTGGTCGGCGCTCGCCCGCAGCACGCGCCGCACGGCGGGGACGATGGGGGCGATCAGGCGCCAGATCGACGGCGGCAGCACCGGCGCATCCGCGTGGGTGCTCTCGATCGCGGCCCGCACGGCGCCGCACGCGTCGTGGCCCAGCACGACGATCAGCGGCACCTTCAGCACCTCGACGGCGTACTCGAGGCTGCCGACGATCGAGTCGCCCGCGACCTGGCCCGCGTTGCGCACGACGAAGAGGTCGCCGAGGCCCATGTCGAAGATGATCTCGGCCGACAGGCGCGAGTCCGAGCAGCCGAACAGCGCGGCGCGGGGGGTCTGCGCGGCCGCGATCTCGTTGCGGCGCTCCACGTCCTGGTGCGGGTGCTCGGGGGTGCCGGCCACGAATCGGGCGTTGCCTGCGACCATCTCGGCCCAGGCCTCGTCGGGCGTCACGGTGCGGGTGTCGTCGGCGCTCGTCATTCCTGCTCCTTCATGAGCTCCAGCAGCTGGGGCGCGATCAGCTCCGCGACCTCAGCGGTCTTCTCGGGGGTCGATGAGCCGTACAGCAGCACGTGATCGGCGCCGGCCTGGGTGCCGAGCGCGTACGACACGTTCGCGTTGCCGTCGGGGTTCACGTCGTAGGTCTGCCACGTGATGCCGGCGATGTCGACCTCGCCGCTCGGGGCCGTGCCGCCCAGCCGCTGAGCGGCCCATGTGGCGTCGGCGTCGAAGCCCTGCGAGAAGCGCAGGAAGCTCTCGTCGCCGGGCACGTAGACGATGTTCCAGGACGCCGGGGCGCCCGGCTCGACCTGGGCCTGGTTCACGCGCCAGCCCTCTTCCTCGCCGGGCACGGGGGGCACGATCGCGGTGCCGTACGTCTCGGAGGCGACCTCCGCGATGGGCTCCGGGTCGATGCCCGGGCGGGGAGCCGGCTCGCCGCGCGGCACGGCCCACACGATGACCAGCACGATCGCGAGCGTCGCCACGAGGGCGATCACGAGGTTCCGGATGTTCTGGCTCTCGCGGTAGGCCTTGGAGTTCGCGGCCTTGCGGGCGGCCGTCTCCTCGGGCGTCTCCGGGCGTCCGAGCTCGGCGACGATGCGCGGCTCGCGAGCCATCAGCCCTCGTCCTCTGCGTCGCCGCCGCCCTGGGCGGCCTCGAGCCGGCGCTTCGCGCCCCGCAGCCACTCATCGCAGCGTGCGGCGAGGGCCTCGCCGCGCTCCCACAGCGCGAGGGACTGCTCGAGTGTCGGCGCGCCCTGCTCGAGCTCGCCGACCACGCGCACGAGCTCGTCGCGTGCCTGCTCGAACGAGAGGGTGGCGACGTCCGCCGGTGCCGATCCGGGAAGTGCGGGCTCGGAGGTCACGATCCCATCCTACTTTCCGGTGTCCGACGTCTCGGACGGCGTGGTCGTCGGGCCCTCGGGCAGCTCGCCGGTCGACGTCGCTCCGAGCGAGCCGCGGTCGAGCGTCACGACGATGCGGGTGCCGGCGGGCGCCTGGGCCGCGTCGCGCAGGATGACCCCGCCGTCGGCGTGCGCGATGGCGTAGCCCCGGGCCAGGGTCGCGGCGGGGGACAGCGCGCGCAGCGACGCGCGCAGCTCGGCCGTCCGCAGCCGTCCCTGCTCGACGCGGCGCTCGATCAGCTCGCGGCCGCGCGTGACGAGCTGCCAGACGTCCTGCGTGCGGGTCCGGATGAGGTGCTCGGGGGAGCGCAGCACGGGCCGGGACCGCAGCTGCTCGAGCTGCGCGATGTCGTGCGCGATCCGCTGCGTCAGGCGCGTGGTCATGCGGGAGCGCAGCTGCGCCACGATCGCGCGCTGCTCGCCGACGTCCGGCACCACGCGCTTGGCGGCGTCCGTCGGGGTCGAGGCGCGCAGGTCGGCGACGTCGTCGAGCAGCGGATGATCGTTCTCGTGGCCGATCGCGCTGACGATCGGCGTGCGCGCCGCGGCGACCGCGCGCACCAGCCGCTCGTCGCTGAAGCCCAGCAGCGTCTGCGGATCGCCGCCGCCGCGGGCGATGATGATGACGTCGACCTCGGGGTCGGCGTCCAGCCGCTGCAGCGCCGCGAGCGTCTCGGGCACGCACCGGTCGCCCTGCACAGCGGCGTACTCGGTCCGGAAGCGCACGTGCGGCCAGCGCAGCTCGGCGTTGCGGTGCACGTCCTTCTCGGCGTCCGAGCGCTCGCCCGTGATGAGCCCGATGCAGTGCGGCAGGAACGGCAGGGGCTTGCGGCGGGCGGGGTCGAACAGGCCCTCGGCCCGCAGCTGCGCGCGCAGGCGCTCGAGGCGCTCGAGCTGCTCGCCCAGGCCGACGTGCTTCATGGCCGATACCTGGAAGGTGAAGTCGCCGCCCTTGGCGTAGTAGTCCGCCTTGACGCACGCCACGACGTGGTCGCCGACCTTGAGGTCCGCCGGGATGCGGCCGCGCACGCTCGACCAGATCCGGATGGAGATCTGCGAGTCGCCCTGCAGGTCCTTCAGCCGCGCGTAGACCGCGCCGGCGCGCACGTTCCAGGAGGTGATCTCGCCCTCTACCCAGACGGAACCCCAGCGCTCGATGAAGCCCTTGATCGTCTGGTTCAGGCGCGCCACGGAGGTGGGGGCGTCCGGCCGCGAGTCGCGGGGCGGGACGCTGTCGGGCGGCGGGGCCTCGCCCGGCACCGCCACCGGCTGGAACGACGTCATGCCACCTCTGGTCTGCCTCGGGAGTGGTTCTGGGTACCGGACGGGATGGCCGCGCTCGGGCCCCGCTCAGGGGCCGCCCGTAGAATCGACGTGTGAGCGCCACCGCCATCTCTCTGCCCGTGCCCGCCGTCCCGGCACGCCGGGCGGACGTCCGCCGCGAGCCCCTCAAGGATATCCCGGGCCCCGGACGCAAGCGGGTGCTGCTCGCGGCGCCCCGCGGCTACTGCGCCGGCGTCGACCGGGCGGTCATCACGGTCGAGAAGGCCCTCGAGCGCTACGGCGCGCCCGTGTACGTGCGCAAGCAGATCGTGCACAACATCCACGTGGTCACGGAGCTCGAGAAGAAGGGCGCGATCTTCGTCGACGAGGTCGACGAGGTGCCCGAGGGTGCGCACGTCGTCTTCAGCGCGCACGGCGTCTCGCCGGCCGTCGTGAACGCGGCATCCGACCGCGGTCTCCAGGCGATCGACGCGACCTGCCCGCTCGTGACCAAGGTGCACCGCGAGGCCGTGCGCTTCGCGCGGGACGACTACCAGATCCTGCTCGTGGGCCACGTGGGCCACGAGGAGGTCGAGGGCACGGCGGGCGAGGCTCCCGACAACGTCGTGATCGTCAACTCGCCGGAGGAGGCCGACACGGTCGAGGTGCCGGACCCCGAGAAGCTCGTGTGGCTGTCGCAGACCACGCTGTCGGTGGACGAGACCATGGAGACCGTGCGCCGCCTGCGCGAGCGGTTCCCGCATCTGCAGGATCCGCCGTCGGACGACATCTGCTACGCCACCCAGAACCGCCAGGTCGCGATCAAGAAGGTCGCGCGCGACGCCGACCTCGTGATCGTCGTGGGCTCCGCCAACTCGTCCAACAGCGTGCGCCTGGTCGAGGTCGCGCTGCAGCACGGCGCGAAGGCCGCGTACCGCGTCGACTACGCCGACGAGGTGCGCCAGGAGTGGCTCGAGGGCGTCGAGACCGTCGGCGTCACGAGCGGCGCCTCGGTGCCCGAGGTGCTGGTGCAGGAGGTTCTCGCGGACCTGGCCGGCGCCGGATACCGCGAGGTCGAGGAGGTGCGCACCGCGGAGGAGGACCTGATGTTCTCGCTGCCGAAGGAGCTGCGCCAGGACGCCACGGGTCGTCGCGACGACCGCGCCATCGGCGGCCGGGGCCGCGCGTGACCGACGCGACGTCGCCCGGCGAGCCGCGCCCGCGGCCGCAGTACGGCGAGTACGCGACGCCCGAGGAGCAGCGCGCCCGCATCCGTCGGCCTCAGCCCCTCCCGCCGCTTCCCGAGCCCGGCGCGCCGCCCGCGACGCCTGTCTCCCCGGTCGGCGCGCCCGTGAAGGCCGCCGGCATGACTCCCGGCCGCCTGATCGACCGCGCCGCGGCCGTGGCCCTGCTTGTGTACGGGCTGGTCAGCATGGTGAACGCGATCTCGGCGATGCTGGACCCCGCACCGCTGCTCGACGCGATGGGCCTCGACGCGGGGGAGCTGGGCGTCACCTCGACGGGCGGCTGGGGGATCGCGGCCGCGCTCCTGCTCGCGGGCGGCTGGCTCCTGACCGCCTGGCTCACGTGGCGCGCGCACCGGCGCGGATGGATCCTGTTCTGGATCCCGCTCGCCGGCGGCTTCGTGTTCAACGCGCTCTCGGGCCTCGTCGTGGCGTTCGGCCTGCTCAGCGACCCCGTGGTGCTGCAGGCCGTGCTCGACCAGGCCGCCGGCTAGGCCGGATCAGGGGCCGATCCGGGTCGTCTCGGGGGTCGTTCCGGGGCGGGTCGCCGCACGGACGGCGTCCCGGTGGGTGAGACTGGACGGCGATGAGTCCGTTCAGCCGCCGCCGTCGTCAGCGTCTCGCCCGTTTCGGGCTCTTCGTGGCGCTCGCCGGCGGACTCGGCCTGGGCATCGCCACGTTCGCCAACTCGGCGGTCGGTCCCGGGACCGACCGGGTGCCGGAGGCGGTCGCCGAGGAGGTCGCGGAGGCGCCGGCGGTCGTCGCGCCCGAGATCGATCCGACGCGCCTCGCCTGGCCCGCGCAGGGAGCGGCGGCCGTGGCCGTCGGGGACGGACCCGTGGTCACGCGGTCCGACCACGCCGTGCCGATGGCCAGCATCACCAAGCTGGTCACCGCGTTGATGGTGCTCGAGGAGCGTCCCCTCGCCGTCGGCGAGGCGGGCGCGGAGTACCACTTCGTGGAGAAGTGGAACGCGTCGTACGAGGAGTACACGGCCCGCGGCGAGTCCGCGCTCAAGGTGCCCGTCGGCGGCATCCTGACCGAGTACCAGCTCCTGCAGGGCATGCTGATCGGATCCGCGTGCAACTACGCCGACATCCTGGTCGCCGACATCTGGGGCGACGACGCGGCGTTCGCTGTCGCCGCCCGTGACTTCCTCGCCGGGCACGGGCTCACCGACATCACGATCGTCGAGGCGACCGGCATCGACCCGGCGAACACGGCCACGGCCGCCGCGCTGATCGAGCTCGGGCGGCTCGCGCTCGCGCATCCGGTGATCGCCGAGATCGTGGCGACCCCCGCGGTCGAGCTGCCCGGCGCCGGGCTCGTGGAGAACACGAACGACCTGCTGGCCGACCCGGGCGTCGTCGGGATCAAGACCGGGACGCTGGAGGGCAGCAGCCTGCTGTCCGCGAAGGACGTCGCGCACGCCGACGGCACGGTGCGCGTCTACGCGGTCGTGCTGGGGCAGGTCGACGACGAGGCGCGCTTCACCGAGTCCCGCGCGCTGTACGCGGCCGTCGAGTCGCAGCTCTCCGCGATCGGCTGAGGCCCCCGCCGGGAACGGCGGAAGCCCCGACCCGCACGCGCGGGCCGGGGCTTCCGGATGATGTCGTCGGCGTCAGCGCTGCGACTGGCCGTACGAGCCGAGCTGCTTGGTGGCCTCGACCACGCGCGCGGCCATCGCCGTCTCGGCGACCTTGCCCCACGCGCGGGGGTCGTACTGCTTCTTGTTGCCGACCTCGCCGTCGATCTTCAGGACGCCATCGTAGTTCGAGAACATGTAGCCGGCGATCGAGCGCGTGAACGCGTACTGCGTGTCGGTGTCGATGTTCATCTTGATGACGCCGTTGCGGACCGCGGTCGCGATCTCCTCGTCGGTCGAGCCGCTGCCGCCGTGGAAGACGAGGTCGAGCGGCTTCTCGCCGGTGCCGAACTGCGCGGCGATGCCCTCCTGGATCTCGCCGAGCAGCTCGGGGCGCAGCTTGACGCCGCCGGGCTTGTACACGCCGTGCACGTTGCCGAAGGTGAGGGCCGCGATGTAGCGGCCGTTCTCGCCGAGGCCGAGCGCCTCGACGGCCTGGGCGACGTCGGCGACCGTCGTGTAGAGCGCCTCGTTCGAGCCCTCGTGCTTGACGCCGTCCTCCTCGCCGCCGACCACGCCGACCTCGATCTCGAGGATCGAGCCGATGTTCTTCGTGCGGGGCAGCAGCTCCTTGGCGATCTCGATGTTCTCGTCGAGCGGCACGGCGGAGCCGTCCCACATGTGCGAGTGGAAGATGGGGGCGCCCGTGGCGGCGAACTGCTCCTCCGAGGCCGCGAGGATCGGCAGCAGGAAGCTGTCGAGCGCGTCCTTCGGGCAGTGGTCCGTGTGCACCGCGACGGTGATGTCGTACGAGGCGGCGACGCGCTTGACGTACTCCGCCATCGCGATCGCGCCGACCGCGCGGTTCTTGACCGTGTGGCCCGCGAAGTAGTCCGCGCCGCCCGTCGTCACCTGCAGGATGCCGTCGCTGCCGGCCTCCTGGAGGCCCTGGAGCACCGAGTTGATGGTCTGCGAGCTCGAGACGTTGATGGCCGGATAGGCGAAGCCGCCGGCCTTCGCTCGATCGAGCATCTCCGCGTACTGATCCGGGGTGGCGAAAGGCATGGACGACTCCTTGGAATGTCGGTCTATGAAGCGTCGCCAGTCTAGCGGCGGGCGGGGCGCCTTCCAGGCGGGTCCTGGGGCGGAGGGACGGTGGGTCCATTCGCGCATCGGAAAGAATCGCGATTCCTGTCGGCCGGATCGGCGGTGCGCGGACGGCTCGCACCTCTACGCTCGAAACATGCAGACCTCCGACATGTCTCCGCTCCACCCGGATCGCAACATCGCGCTCGAGCTGGTGCGCGCCACCGAGGCCGCCGCCATCCGCGCGGTGCCGTTCATCGGACGCGGCGACAAGCTGGCGGCCGACGGCGCCGCGGTCGACGGGATGCGCGCCTTCCTCTCCACGGTCGACTTCGACGGCGTCGTCGTGATCGGCGAGGGCGAGAAGGACGCCGCTCCGATGCTCTTCAACGGCGAGCACGTCGGCACGGGCAGGGGACGCTCGTACGACATCGCCGTGGACCCGATCGACGGCACGACCCTCACCGCCGAGGGACGCAACAACGCCCTCTCCGTGATCGCGCTGTCCGACCGCGGCACCATGCTCGACGCGTCGAGCGTCTTCTACATGGACAAGCTCGTCACCGGGCCCGCCGGCGTGGGCGTCGTCGACATCCGCCTGCCCATCGGCGAGAACATCCGGCTGCTCGCGAAGGCGCTCGGCAAGCCGGTGGACGAGATGGTCGTGTCGGTGCTGAACCGTCCGCGTCACGAGCAGCTGATCCGCGAGATCCGCGAGACCGGGGCCGGCACCCGCCTGATGAGCGACGGCGACGTCGCCGGCGGCATCAACGCCGCGCGTCACGACGCCCGCACCGACATGTGCGTCGGCGTCGGCGGCAGCCCCGAGGGCATCGTGACGGCCTGCGCGATCAAGGCGCTGGGCGGGCACATCCAGGGCCGGCTCTGGCCGCGCGACGACGACGAGCGTCAGAAGAGCATCGACGCGGGCCTGAAGATGGACCACGTGTACGAGGCCGACGACCTCGTCGCGGGCAACAACACCCTGTTCGTCGCGACCGGCGTCACCGACGGCGCGCTCGTCGCGGGCGTGCGTCGCGAGGGGGACTACGTCTACACCGAGAGCGTGGTGCTGCGCAGCCACTCCGGCACGCTGCGCCGCGTCTCGTCGGACCACCTCGTCTCGAAGTGGCTCTGACCCCTCGCTGAGTCCCACCAGGTGGCGTACGTCGCCGCGCGTGATGGAGCTGTGACCGACTTCGGAGGATCCGTCTGGGACAATGGATCCGGACGGTCGACACAGCAGGGGGACGAAGGCATGTCAGTACAGCACGCGCCGGTGCAGAACGTGCAGCAGCACGTCGCCTCGCCGCGGACGGGCTCTCAGCCGGTCGTCGACCCCGCGCGCCGTCCGGATGTGCTTCTCCGCGTCCGCCGTGCGCCCGGCCAGGAGCCCAGCGCCTGGTGGTTCATCGGCTCCTTCGTGGTGTTCTCGGGCGCCGTCACGGCGCTGCTGAGCTTCATCCCCGGCTGAGCGGTTCGCCGCTCTCGGTCGCGGCTTCCAGTCGCGACTGATCCAGCCGCGTCGCGATCGACTCCGTGACCGGCGCATCGGGCACGTCCAGCGCCTCGATGAGCTCGGGCGCCGCCATCCGGCGCGTCGACGACAGGATCGGCTTCGGCTCCGCGGTGGACGCCAGCTTGGTCGCGTCGATGCCGGGGAACCGGCGGGCGGTGACGAGCACCCGCGACTCGAGCGAGCCGGCGAACCGGTTGTAGGAGTCGACCGTGCGCTCGATCGCGCGGCGCAGGTCGTCGGCGTGCTGCGCGAGCGTGCCGAGCCGCTCGTACAGCTGGTTGCCCAGCGTGAACAGCGTGCGCGCCTCGTCCGACACCTCCTGCTGCGTCCACGCATAGGCGACGGTCTTCAGCACCGCCCAGAGGTTCACGGGCGAGGCGAGCGCGACCCGCTTGGAGAACGCGTACTCCATCAGCGTCGGATCCTCGTCGAGCGCGACGGCGAGGATCGACTCGCTCGGCAGGAAGCAGACGACGAACTCCGGGCTGGACGCCAGGCCCGTCCAGTAGGCCTTCTTCGCGAGCGCGTCGACATGGGAGCGCACGGCCTTGACGTGCTGCTTCAGCAGGTCGCGGCGCCGGCGGGCGTCGTCCCCCGTCGCCGTGTCGGGGATCGCCGTCGCGTCCAGGAAGGCGTCGAGCGGCGCCTTGGCGTCGATCGCGATCGCCTTGTCGCCCGGCAGGCGCACGACCATGTCGGGGCGGCCGGCGGCATCCGCGCCCGTCAGGGTGGCCTGCGTGTCGAAGTCGACGTGGCGCACCAGGCCGGCGGACTCGACGACCCGGCGCAGCTGCGTCTCGCCCCACACGCCGCGCGCGGTCGTGGAGCGCAGCGCGCCCGCGAGGGACTCGGTCGTGGCGCGCAGCGCCTCCTCCGACGCCTGCGCCCGGCGCAGCTGCTCGGCGATCGTGCCGAACTGCCCGGCGCGCTCGCGCTCCATCTCGTCCACGCGCTGCTGCATGCGCCCCAGGCTCTCGCGCACCGGGGCCAGGGCCGTCAGCACGGCGCTCTCGCGGCGGGCGCGCTCCTCGGCCGCCGCGCGCTCCGCCTGGGCATGCGCCTCGGCGTCCCGGCGGAGGTCCTCCTGCCGCTCGAGGGCCTCCCGGAGCGCGCCGACCTCGGCGTCGCGCGCCGCGAGCGCCGCGCGGGCCTCGGCCGTCTCGGCAGCGGCCCGGCCGGCGCGCGCGAACCACCCGATGGCGGCGCCTGCCGCGAGGGCGACGATCACGAGCAGAAGGGCGAGTGCGTCCATGGGGCCATCATGACCGGGGCCTCGGACATCGTGCGGATCAGGCGGCCGCGACGACCGCGGGAGCGATCTGCGCGGTGCGCACGCCCAGCGCCTCCGCCAGCCCGTCGACGTCGTCGGCGCCGCTGCGGCGGGCCGCGTCGATCAGGATGTGCGCGCACGCGAGCGCGTCGGCGATCGCGTCGTGGTGCGCGAAGCCCGTGAACCCGGCGGCCTCGGCCGCCACGGGCAGGCGATAGGACGGCAGCTGATAGGCCTTGCGCGCCACGGCGAGCGTGCACAGGTAGCGGTAGGCGGGGAGCTCGTAGCTCGTGACCTCGCAGGCGGCGCGCAGGACGCCCATGTCGAAGCTCGCGTTGTGCGCGACCAGCACGTCGTCGCCGGCGAACCCGATCAGGTCCTCGATCTGCTCGTCCCACCCCAGCGCGTCCTCGACGTCCGCGGCCGTGATCCCGTGGATGCGGGTGTTCCACTCCTGGAACAGGTCGTGGCCCGCGGGCGGGCGGATGAGCCATCCGGTCTTCTCGACGACGCGGCCGTCGCGCACCTTCGCGAGGCCCACCTGGCACGCCGACGCCCGAGATCCGTTGGCCGTCTCGAAGTCGATCGCCGTGAAGTCCAGTGCCACGCCTCGAGTCTGCGGGCCCGGTCGCGGGCGGCCCGGCAGGCGCGCCGGGGGAGGGGCATGGCCCCGCGTAGACTGGACTCCCGTGGCTCTCACTATCGGCATCGTCGGCCTGCCCAACGTCGGCAAGTCCACCCTCTTCAACGCCCTGACCAAGAACACGGTGCTCGCCGCGAACTACCCGTTCGCGACGATCGAGCCCAACGTGGGCGTGGTCGAGCTGCCGGATCCGCGCCTGGACCGCCTCGCCGAGATCTTCGGCTCGCAGCGCATCCTCCCCGCGCCCGTGTCGTTCGTGGACATCGCGGGCATCGTGCGCGGCGCGAGCGAGGGCGAGGGCCTGGGCAACCAGTTCCTGGCGAACATCCGCGAGGCCGACGCGATCGCGCAGGTCGTGCGCGGCTTCGCCGACTCGGACGTCGTGCACGTCGACGGCAAGGTCGACCCGGCCTCCGACATGGAGACGATCAACACCGAGCTGATCCTCGCCGACCTGCAGACCCTCGAGAAGGCGATCCCGCGCATCGAGAAGGAGGTCAAGGGCAAGAAGACCGACCCGGCCGTCCTGGATGCCGCGAAGGCCGCCAAGGACGTGCTCGACGCGGGGAAGACCCTCTTCCAGGCCGGCTTCGACGTCTCGCCCATCCGCGAGCTGGGCCTTCTGACCGCCAAGCCGACGCTGTTCGTCTTCAATGTCGACGAGGGCGTGCTGACCGACGAGGCGCGCATGGCCGAGCTCGCCGCGCTGGTCGCCCCCGCCAAGGCCGTGTTCCTCGACGCCAAGGTCGAGTCGGAGCTGATCGATCTCGACGCCGACGAGGCGCTCGAGCTGCTGCAGTCGCTCGGCCAGCAGGAGTCGGGCCTCGACCAGCTCGCCCGCGTGGGCTTCGAGACGCTCGGCCTGCAGACCTACCTCACCGCCGGCCCCAAGGAGTCGCGCGCGTGGACGATCCGCAAGGGCTGGACCGCCCCGCAGGCCGCGGGCGTCATCCACTCGGACTTCGAGCGCGGCTTCATCAAGGCCGAGGTCGTCTCGTTCGCCGACCTGGACGAGGCCGGATCGATGGCCGACGCCAAGGCCAAGGGTCGCGTCCGCATCGAGGGCAAAGACTACGTCATGCAGGACGGCGACGTCGTGGAGTTCCGCTTCAACGTCTGACGTTCTGCGCGTAACGTGAGCCTCCCGGCGAGAGGAGGATCCCGATGTCCGCAGACGCCGACGACATCGCGCCCCGGCACATCCCAGCGCTCGAAGAGTCGACCATCCCGGAGCTGGAGGAGGACGAGACGATCGCGCCCCGGCCGGAAGAGGAGATCGCGGACGTTCTTCGGGCAGAGCCCGACGTCGCGGACCACAGCGGTCGCAGCGAGTGACATCCGGCCGGGAGTGCCCCGTGGTGCTGGCTCAGGAGAAGAGCTGGCGGAGCGCGTCCGGGTCGCCGGAGTCGACCACCTGCTGGACAGCGTGGATGACGTCCTGGTCGGTGAACATTCCCTTGAGCGTGTCGTTCCAGATGGCCCGCACGGTCTCGA
This sequence comes from Microbacterium sp. Root53, assembly GCF_001426925.1. Lineage (GTDB taxonomy): Bacteria > Actinomycetota > Actinomycetes > Actinomycetales > Microbacteriaceae > Microbacterium. The sequence goes on along the minus strand of NZ_LMFR01000012.1, from coordinate 267,649 downwards.
TGTCACCTGCGTCGACCGCCACGCCCGCCGCCGTGATGGCCTCCTGGTAAGGGATCTGCTGGAAACCGGCCTGCGCGTCCACCGGACTGTGGAGCGGCACCCACGGGGTGTCGGGGTTCGGTGTGAGCCAGAGCACCAGCCCCGGGTACACGTAGCGCTCGTGGTTCAACGAGGCGACGTTCGGGTACGCGCAGAGCCGTTCAACGATCACGGCCTCGACGTCACCGGCCGCGACGGTGTACGTCAAGGGGGCCCCGTCGTCCCCGAAGGTCACCTCGCCCTGCGCGAACTCCCGCGCGCCGAGATCCCGCAGAGGCTGCCTTCGCTCCCAGCGCCAATCGTCCGTGTAGCTGACGACCTCCGACATGCGCGAGCAGGTCTCCGGCTCGGCCGAATCCGGCGCTGGAGCGGCCGTGGGAGTCGGCTCGCTCTCAGTGGCAGCCGCAGCGGGGGAGGCCTTGGGTGTCTGCTCGGCGGCCTCGGGCGCCGCGGTGGCGGTGCATCCGGCCAGTGTCATCGTGGCGAGGGCCAAGGCGGCAAGCGCCGTGCCGATCGTGGCGTTGTGGGACATCCGTGCGGCTCCTTCGATGGCGCGACTCATGGTCACAGCAGCGATCAAGCGGTCTCGCGCGCCGCCCGCCGTCACTCGTCCGTGACGGGGCGGCGTCCCATGATCAGGGCGAAGATCGCGCCGGACAGGTTGTGCCAGACCGAGAACACCGCGGCCGGCAGCGCCGCGAGCGGCGAGAAGTGCGCGGCGGCGAGCGAGGCCGCGAGCCCCGAGTTCTGCATGCCGACCTCGATGCTGATCGCGCGGCGCTCGCGCTGGGTCATGCGCATCCCCCACGCGGCGAGGTAGCCGAGCAGCAGGCCGAAGCCGTTGTGCAGGAACACCGCGAGGAAGACGAGCAGGCCGGCCCCGACGATCCGGTCGGCGCTGCCGGCGACCACGGCCGCCACGATCAGGGCGATCGCCACGGTCGACAGCCACGGAAGCACGGGCTGCGCGCGCTCGACCCAGCGGCGCAGCAGCAGGCGCACGACGAGGCCCGCGACGACCGGCAGCAGGACCGTCTGCAGGATCGACATCATCATCGAGGCGAACGGAACCTCCAGGAACTGCCCGGCCAGCCAGAGGGTGAGGAGCGGCGTGAGCACCGGCGCCAGCAGGGTCGAGCACGTCGTGACGGTGACCGAGAGCGCCGTGTCACCGCGGGAGAGATACGTGACGACGTTCGACGCGGTGCCGCCCGGGGCGCATCCAACGAGGATCACACCGGCGGCGAGTTCGGCGGGGAGCTGCAGCGCGAGCGCGATCAGCCACGCGGTGAGCGGCATGATCAGGTACTGCAGGACCACGCCGATGGCCACCATCCACGGCCGCTTCAGGATGCGCGTGAAGTCGGGGAGGGTGAGCGTCAGGCCCATCCCGAACATCACGACCCCGAGAAGCCACGGCACCGCCTGCCCGAGCGGCGCGACGGCGCCGGGCAGCAGGAAGCCGATCACGCCGGCGACGATCACGAGGATGGGGAAGACCGTCACGGCGAGGCGCGCGGCGCGGTCGGCTGCGGGGGAGGCGACGTCGGGGACGCGTTCGATGGTGCTCATCCCTCTTGGTTATCAGATTTCTCCCGTGCACCGTGCGTTCTGCGCAGTCGCGAGGCCTGCGCGGCCGCGGAAGGTGGGCGGAATGATCGGTGGGTCGCGTTCCCTCGTCCGCACTCGTTCGCGCGCTAGCGTGGACCCGATCACCGACTCGAGGAGGCCAGATGCCGGACGTCGTCGACTTCGTGAACGTGTCGACCGAGGGGCTGGAGTCGTCGCCCGTGGCCGAGGCGCTCGCCGGGCTGCGCGCGAACGAGGCGCGGTACTTCAGGAACAAGTACGACCACACGTTCGAGGTCACGCCCGCCGATGAGGCACCCGACGTGATGGCCTACATCGAGCGGGTGCTCAAGGACGAGCGCGGGATCGAGATCGCCTCGCGCCCGCTCGAGGTGTCGGAGTTCGAGGTCGACGGCACCCGGTGGAGCTACGTGTTCTACGAGTCGGGGCTCTCGATCAATGTGCTGTACACGCTCGCCGAGGGCGGGAAGCGCGCCGTCGGGTTCAAGCTGTCGCAGGGCATGGATGTCCCGACCGAGCTCGCCGCGTTCAAGTTCGCTCGGCAGCGCTCCAAGCTGGCCGGCGAGATCCGTGGTTCGTACTTCGTGATCAAGGGCGAGTACTGAGCGCAGGCGCTCGTCCGCGGGGTCCGCGGGGCCGAGTGCGACCACCCGCCGCTGCCGATGGCTGTGGATGAGCGGACGGGCGGTCGCGCCCCGGGCCCTGGCTACTTCAGCTGGCCGCGCACCTCGCCGCCGGGGTACGTCGGCGTGTGCACGTTGACGTAATAGGCGCCCGGGTTGGCGCGCACGCCGTCGAGGATCGCGGGATCGGTGACGGTGGTGCAGTCGTCGACCTGGAACGAGGTCTCGGCCGGCACCTCGAGCGGGATGACCACGGGGCCCGGCTCGTCGCGCGGGCCGATGTGGATGTGCGCCGCGCCCGCCGGCTGCGTCAGCCCGACGACGTCGAGTGTGTAGCAGAACTGATCGCCGTCGATCGTGTAGGTGAACTTGCCGTGCGCGCCTCCTTCAGCGCCGGTCGTCTCCTGTCCGTTGTTGACGGGGATGGCCGGTGCGGCGTGGGCGGCCGCGGTGCCGGCGCCGACGGCGAGGACCGCGACCGCGGTCGCGAGCGTGGCGCGAGTGAGGTGGTGCATGATGTGACGCCTCTTCCTTGTGGTCCACACCGCGGCGCGGGCGCGCCGCGGGCTCCCCCTGTGAACGGGACACGAGGCGGGCCGCGTCCGGGTTCAGAACCCGATCGCGGTCACTCGATCTCACCGGGGAGCAGCACCCGTGCGGCGACCACGTCGCCGATGTCGATCCGCTCGGCGCGCTGGACCGCGACCTTGATCGGGAGCAGGAAGCGGCCGTCCTTCGGCCACATCGCGGTGTCGAACTCGGTGTCGCCGATCGTGGCGATCACCGGCACCTGACCCCAGTAGATCAGGCCGCGCGCGGCCTGCTTTATGTCCTCCGAGACGTCCACCGGCAGGGGTGCGAACACGAACGGAGCCGGACCGCGCCACGAGATCAGCTCCGCCTCGAACTCCCATGCCATGCGGCCGAGGCTACTCGCGACGCCTCTGGACCGCTCGGGGCCGCCGCGCCAGACTGACGCCGGAGGTGATCCGCATGGCACGGACCGTGGTCTACGAGTTCGGCGTCTCGCTGGACGGGTACATCGCTGCCCCCGACGGGTCCATCGACTGGACCACGCCCGACGAGGAGGAGATGACGTTCCGCACGGCGCACACCGCCGAGCTCGACGCCCACCTGTGCGGGCGGCGGCTGTACCAGGACATGCTGCCCTGGGAGAAGGGCTTCACGTTCGGCGAGAGCGGGCCCGACTTCGCGCGCATCTGGCAGAACCTGCCTAAGGTCGTGTTCTCGCGCACGCTCGAGCGGGTGGAGGGCAACGCCACGCTCGCGTCCCAGCCGGTCGCGGACGAGCTCGATCGGCTGGACGGTCTCGTCGCGGTGGGCGGCGCCGGGCTGGCGGCCACGCTCGCCGCGCAGGATCTGATCGACGAGTACCGGACCTTCACCTATCCGATCGTGCTCGGCGGCGGCACGCCGTACCTGCCGCACCTGGCCGGCCCGCTCGCGCTCGAGCTCGTCGAGTCCCGCGCCATCGGTCAGATCGTCTACCAGCGGCACCGGCGCATCCGGAGCTGACGGCGGCCCGCACGGCGTCCGACCGGCTCAGTCGCCGCGCCCGTGCTCGCGCTCGCGGCGCACCCGACGGCCGGACAGGCTCTCGATCGCGAATCGCAGATGCAGCGGGCGTGTACCGCCGGCCCACGGCACCACGCGTCCCGGGTCCGGGATGCGCGCGACCTCGTCATCGGCCATCACGGCGAGCGTGCCGTACGTCAGCACGCTCCAGCCGATGCCGCCGATCGGCTCGTGGTAGTCCACCTCGAAGGCCAGGGGGCCCTCGGCATCGGGGAGCGCGCTGAGCACGCCGTCGGTCGTGGTGCGGATGGCGACGTCGCCCTCGTGCATCAGATAGCTCACGGGGATGATCTCCACCCGTCCGTCGCGGACGAAGCCCAGACGACCGACCGTCGCGGAGCGCAGCAGCTCTCGGCAGTCCTTCTCGCTCAGCGTGACGATCACCCTGCACCTCCGCTCGCGCGACGGCTCGCGCGCTCCGATGGTACGACCGCTGGGGTCGTGCGCCCAAGGCCCGGCCGCGCGCGCAGGGGAGGGCTTGCGGGTGCGAGGATCGAGGGGTGACCGCTCCGAAGTACCGCGAACTCGCCGAGATGCTGCGACAGCAGGTCTCACAGGCCCCGATCGGCGCACCGGCGCCGAGTGAGCGCCAGCTCGCCGAGGAGACGGGCGTCTCGCGGATGACCGCGCGCCGGGCGATCGATGAACTCGTCAAGGAGGGGCTGCTGACCCGCGAGGTGGGCCGCGGCACGTTTGTCGCCCGCCCGACCATCAGCGTGCCGCTGCAGCTGACGAGCTTCACCGACGACATGCGCGCACGAGGTCACGTGCCGTCGAGCCGCCTGCTCGAGCTGGCGGACCGGCCTGCGGACGCGAGGGTCGCGGGGGTGCTGGGGGTGGAGCAGGGCACGCCCGTCACGGTGCTCGCCCGCGTGCGGATGGCGGACGGCGTGCCCATGGCGATCGAGCGCAGCAGCCTGCGCGCCGACCGGTTCCCCGGCCTCGCCCGCTACGACTTCGAGAACGAGTCGCTGTACCGCGTCCTCTCGGAGGACTACGGCGCGCGGTTCGAGGCCGGGGAGCAGGTGATCCGGGCGGGCATCGTGCGGGACGAGGACGCCGAGATCCTGGAGATCCCGAGCGGCGCCCCCGTGCTCGAGCTCGTGCGCGTCTCGGTCTCGCGAGGCGAGGTGGTCGAGTGGACCACGTCGACCTACCCCGCCTCGCGGTTCGAGCTGTCCGCCCGGATCGCTCCGGTCACAGTTCGGGGATCTGAGCTTCGAAGCGCTCTACGAGTCCGCGATTGAACTCGTCGTTCCCCGGCATGTTGGCGCTGCGCCAGCGCGGAGCGTCCGGCGCGAGCTGATACACCTCGCGCAGGATCAGCGTCCACAGCGTGTTGTTCGCGATGCTCGACACCGGCGCTGTGACCGGCGCCTCCGGCGGCCAGGTGGCATCACCCGGGGGGACGGCCGTGTCGAGCACGATGTCCGCGATGTCGACCAGCTTGCGCCCGGAGCGCTTCGGCGCCGCCTCACTCGACCGCCGCGACGTGACCGCGATCACGGTCGCGCCCGCCGCCTTGGCGGCCTCGGCCACCTCGACGGGGAACGGGTTCACGCCCGAGTTCGAGAACACGATCACGGTGTCGTCCGCGCCGATCTCGGCGGCCGCGGCCGCCGCGGCGCCCAGGCCCTCCTCGCGCTCGGCCGCCGTGGCCGTGCGGGCGCCGTGGAAGGGCAGCACCCGCTCGTGCCAGATCGGTCGCACGAACGCCAGTCCGCCGGCCCGGAAGAACGTCTCCAGCACCGAGGCGAGGGAGTGCCCCGCGCCGGTCGGGCGGACCAGGCCGCCCGACTCGGCGCTGCGGACGATCGCCGCGGCCGCCTGCTCGATGGCCTCCCGATTGGTCGAGCCGACGTGGTCGACGTACTCGGAGAGGCTCTCCATCACAGCCAGCCCTTCTCCGTGAGGGCCTGCTCGAGGCGCTCACGCACGTGCTTGACGTCCACGAAGCTCGTGATCGGCACCGCGACCGGCGCGATCCCGCCGACCTCGGACAGGTACGACGGCTGGCCGATCACGACGTCGGGGCGCTGTCCGCGCGCCGAGCCGACGTCGGCGTGGTCGAGCGAGGCGGGCACGCCCATCTGCTCGAGCGCCTTCTGGGTCGTCGTGCGCAGGATCAGGCTCGAGCCCATGCCGGCGCCGCACACCGCGAGCACCGTGAGCGTCTCGGGGCGGTCCGTGGTGGCCACGGCGACAGGCGCGTGCTGGGCGCCGTGCTGCACCGCGTCGGTCGACGCGATGGTCGCCTCGGCGGCGGGGTCGACGAACGCCGCGTGCGTCTCGGTCTCCTCCGAGAGCTCGGCCTGCGCGGGCATCCGGCGACCGGCGAGCACCAGCACGGCGATCGTGACGGCGACCATGACGACCGCGAGGACCCACGGCGCCGCGGCGCCCAGGGGAGCCAGGAGCTGGCCGAGCCAGGCGAGCGTCCAGCCGACGACGACCCAGTCGGAGTCGATCAGCGTCGCGAGCTCCGGAGCCGTGGTGTTCCACACGCCCCAGCTGATCCACTGGCCGAACGCCAGGAACACGCCGTTCAGCACGCCGCCGAAGACGGCACCGCGCCAGCCGGCGACCGCGTTGCCGAACACGCCGCCCGCCGCGCCGCCGAAGAAGAGCATGATCATCGGCGGGACCAGGACGAACCAGCCGAGGCCGGCGAACACGCCCATGAGGACCAGGAACACGACGGCCGAGGCGAGGAAGCCGACGATGACGGCCGTGGGCGCCTGCGTGAACGTGACCGGGAGGTCGAGCGCGGGCTTCGAGCCCGGCAGCGCCTTCTCCGAGAGGCCCTTGAACGCGGGGACGATCTCGGCGAGGAACATGCGCACGCCGAACAGCAGGATGGCGATGCCGGCCGCGAAGCGCAGGGCCTGCAGCAGCGCCCAGACCGCGGGCAGGACGGTCGAGCCGGCCATCTGCTCGGTGACGACCGCGGCGTCCGCGAACGCGATCGCGACGAGCATGATGACGCCGATGACGAACGCGGTCGAGACGTTGATGTCCTTGAAGAACGACAGCGCGCGCGGCAGGTTCAGGTTCTCGGAGTCGTGCTTCTTGGGGTCGCCGAGACGCAGGGCCTTGGCACCGTACGCCGACGCGACCGCGAGCACCGAGTCGGTGTGGGCGAGGCCGATGTCCTCGTTGCCCATGACCTTGCGCATGACCGGCGCGGTCCACAGCGGCTGGAGCACCCAGTAGCAGCCGATGAGCAGCGAGCCGACGCCCGCGAGCACCCAGCGGTTCACGTCGCCGAAGGCCTCGACGAGGCTGGCGGCGATCACGACGCTCATCCAGTACATGAGGTGGCCCGTGAGGTACACGAAGCGGGCCGCCTTGAAGATGCGCACGAACACGAGGTGCACCAGGAAGCCGCCTGCGATGATCAGCGGCACGACGGTTCCGGGTCCTTCGGTGGTGAAGCCGGTCAGCGTGGCGTCCGAGGTCGGCGGCTCGAGGCCCATCGCGCTGGCGACGATCGCCTGGAAGCTGACGAGGCCGCCGACGAAGATCTCGACGCCGATGTTGAGCACGACGACGCCGATCGTGGCGCGCAGGCCGCCGGCGACGACCTGCTCGAACGGCTTGCGCTGCAGGGCCAGGCCGATGATCGCGATGATGCCGATCAGGACCGATACCTGGCTGAACAGGTTGTTGGTGATGACCTCGATGAGGTCTTCGAACGAGAACATTGGCACTCCTGTGTGTCCGGAGGTGGGCAATGGGTGGGGGGTTTTCGGGAATGGTATAGCCCACTTGTTTCCGGCATGCTACACGCCGCAGCGGTCGCCGCGGTAGCGTCGGGTCGTCCGGCGCGCAACCCCTCGCATCGCCGCCCGCATCGTGCGTACGGTCGCGGCATGGCACTCGACACGATGCTCGCGGCAGATATCGAACAGCAGCTCAAGCCGATGGATGAGCGGGAGCGTGCGCAGTTCACGCTCGACCTCGTCGAGGTCGTCCACCGGTACGCGACCTCCGACGCGGTGGGCGAGGAGAAGGTGTCCGGGGAGGAGGGGCTCGAGTCGGTCGTGGAGGCGGCGAGGCGCCATCTCGAGGCGGTCACGCGCGCCTCGGCCGACTGAGCCGGCGCGTCGCTCGGTCGCCGGTCACGGGGGACCGGCGGCCGCGCGACGCGCGTCAGGCCGGGCGGCCCGGCCGCTCAGCCGCGCTCGAGCAGCGCCTGCAGGAGGGGGCCGGCGGTCTCGGCTCCGGAGACACCGGTCTCGACGAACACCGCCACGGCGAGATCGCCGTGTGTGCCCACCATCCAGCTGTGCGTCGGATACGCGCCCGCGTCATCCGGCTCGCCGTACTCCGCCGTCCCGGTCTTCGCGCCGACGGGCTCTCCGGGGATCGCCTGCAGGAACGGCGCGGAGCCCTCGGCGACGACAGCCCGCATCAGGTCCTGCAGGGCCGCGGCCTCGTCCGCCGTGAGCGGCTGCGCGGGCGCGGCCTCTCCCACCCGCTCGGCGATCAGGTGCGGCACGACCGTGTGGCCGGCCTGGATGGAGGCGGCGACCGTCGCCATCGCCAGCGGCGACGCGAGCACGCGCCCCTGACCGATGAGGTCGGCGGCCCACTCCGTCTCGCCCGTGGGCTCCGGCACCTGCCCGAGGAACGCGGGGTATCCGAGATCGATCTCGGCCCCGAGGCCCAGGCTCTCGGCCGCGGCGGCGAGCGCGTCCGCGTCGATCCGGTCCCGCGCGCCGATCAGCGCCGTGTTGCACGAGTTCGCGATCGCCGACCGGAACGAGATGTCGCCCGTCGCGCCCGCCGGGTAGTCGTCGTAGTTGTGGAACGTGTACCCGTCGACCGTGACGGATGCGGGGCAGCTCAGGACGTCGTCCGGCGCGACGCCCGCGCGCAGCAGCGCGAGCGCCGTGACGAGCTTGAACGTGGAGCCGGGGGCGTACTGGCCGGCCGTGGCGGCGTTGGCGCCGCCGTTGCCCTGGCCGTTCGCGGCCGCGAGGATCTCTCCGGTCGAGGGGCGGATCGCGACGATGGCGCTGTCGGGGGAGTCGGCGCCGCCCAGCCCCGACAGGATGCGCTCCGCGTCCGTCTGGAGCGCCCGGTCGAGGGTCAGCGCGAGGGGCTCGGCGGGCTCGCCCTCGAACGTGGCGATGCTGCGCCGGGCCGCATCCGGGTCGACCGCGTCGATATGGATCGTGGGCGTTCCGCGGAGCGTCGCGTCGTGCGCCGCGAGGAGGCCGGCCAGTCCGACCTGGTCGCCGGGGCGCACCGCGCCGTCGGAAGCCTCGACGACCTCGGCCGTCGCCTCCCCGACGTAGCCGAGCAGCTCGCGCGCGAACGTGCGCGTGGGTGCGAGAGGGATCTGATCCGGGACCCGCAGCGCACCGGGGATGCCGGCGAAGTCCGGGCTCACGTGAGCCTGCTCCTCGCCCTCGCGCACCACGAGCGCCTCGACGAAGGCCTCGGGCCCCGCGCCCTCCGCCGCCGCACGGAAGGCGACCGGGTCGATGCCGACCGCGGCCGCGATCCGCTCCGCCGAGGCGCCCACCTCCTCGGCGGGGGTGTTGGCCTTGTCGAGGCCGTACCGGCCCACGGGGCGCATCGTGACGATGGGCTCGCCGGCGGCGTCCACCACATCGGCGCGGGGGCCGTGCTCGCGGCGGATCTCGATCCGCTCGTCCGGGGCGAGCTCGGGGAGGAAGGTCGACGGCGACCAGTCGACGACCCACTCCTGCTCGCGTTCGACGAGCCGGGCGGTCGTGTCGTAGGTCCACTCGCGGCCCTCGATGGTCCACGTCCAGTGCAGGGGGACGGCGGCCTCTGATCCGTCGCGTTCCAGCTCGTCCGCGACGACCTCGACGTCGTAGTCGGAGAGCGGCTCGACCTGCTGGGCGAACGCGGCGGCGGCGTCCGGCTCGGTGAGCCCGACGTCGTCGAGCGAGTGCGCCGACAGGGCCTCGGCGAGGTCCGCGGCCGCGGCGCGCGCGGCGTCCCCGCCGGCGTCCGTGCACGCCGCGAGAGGCAGCAGGAGCGGGAGGAGCATCACGGCGGCGGCGCGGCGGGGCGAGAGGGGCATGGGCGTCCTTCCGAGCGAGCCGTGGGTGCTCCGCCATACTGCCATGACGGAGGATGGCAGCGGCCCGGGGCCCGGGCACCTCAGAGGTTGTCGGCGCGCTTGCGCGGGGTCATGAACCACTCCACGAACCGCTGCGCGCGGCCGTCGGGAGCGAAGTAGACCTCCCAGAGGTTGGTGTAGTGCTGGTGGCCGGGATAGTCCACATGTCCCTTGATGATGCCCAGCCGCTCGTCCTCGATCAGGACCTCGAACGCGTACTCGGGCTCGACCGGCTCGTCGCCGGCCCACATCTCGACGATCGCGTCGATGCCGCGCACCGGCTCGGCGTCGTTCGGGCGGAACCAGTACTCGGCGTCGTCCGTGAAGATCGCCCGGACATCCGACTCGTCCTTCGACTTCCAGGCCCGGAGGTAGCTGTCCAGCCATTCCTGTGCGCGTGACATGCGTCGATCTCCTTCGATCCGTGCGGGGCCGGCGCGCCGCTCCTCGATGATCCCACCGCGGGCCCGGACGGGACAGGGGAGCGGCCGTGCTGCGCACGTCGGCCCTGGCCGGCGCGCGCCTCCGGGACGCGGCGACGGGCGCGGGGACAATGGGCGAGTGCCCATCATCGACAACGCCGTGTACGTCGCCGGACGTCGCATCGAGAACCCCGCCAGCCTCGAGGACACCTTCGAGCACATGCGGGACCGGAACGGCATGGCGTGGATCGGCCTCTTCCGGCCGACGACGGAGGAGATCCAGAAGGTCGCGCAGGAGTTCTCGCTGCACCCGCTCGCGGTCGAGGACGCGCTGTCGGGGCACCAGCGCGCGAAGCTCGAGCGGTACGGCGACACGCTGTTCGCGGTGCTGCTGCCGGCGCGGTACGTCGAGTCGCGGGAGACCGTCGAGCTCGGCGAGCTGCACGTGTTCGTGGGCCCGGACTTCGTGGTCACCATCCGGCATGCCGAGTCGCCGGACCTCGCCCGCGTGCGCAAGCGCATGGAGGCCGTCCCCGACCTGCTCGCGCTGGGCCCGGAGGCCGTGCTGTACGCGATCCTCGACGAGGTGGTCGACGAGTACGAGCCGGTCGCGGGCGGCCTGCAGAACGACATCGACGAGATCGAGGACCTGCTCTTCAGCGACGACGGCGCCGAGCTGTCCCGCCGGATCTACGAGCTCTCGCGCGAGGTGATCGGCTTCCAGCGAGCGGTCGATCCGCTCAGCACCATGCTGGAGTCGCTCCTGCGCGGCGCCGACCGGTACGGGGTAGACATCGAACTGCAGCGGTCGCTGCGCGACGTGCTGGACCACACCATCCGGATCGCGCACCGGCTGGCGTCGTACCGGGCGATCCTGGACAACGCGCTGACGGTGAACTCGACGCTCGTCACGCGCCGGCAGACCGAGACCGCGCTCGCGCAGAACGAGCAGGTGAAGCGGATCTCGGGATGGGCGGCCATCCTGTTCGGCCCGAGCATCGTGGCGGGCGTCTACGGCATGAACTTCCGGCACATGCCCGAACTGGAATGGGTGTGGGGCTACCCTATGGCTCTCGCGCTCATGACCGTGACCGCCGTGGGGCTGTACACGGTGTTCAAGTGGCGCAAGTGGATGTGACGGCGCGCGGGGCCGTGCTCGCGCCTCAGAGCGCGCCGGCCACGACGAGGGCGTCGCGGAGACGCTCGGCGTAGGCGCGGTGCCCCTCCGCGGTGAGATGGACGCGGTCGGGGCCCACAGGCAGGTCCCAGTCGAGGGTCGACACGTACGCCAGGCCGCGGGCCTCCGCCGCGTCGGCCAGGACGCCGTCCACGGCGGCCTCTCCCTCGCGCCCCGGCACGTCCACGGGGCCGACGACCACCACGCGATCCACCGCCCGGGCGGCGTCGAGCACGGCCGAGGCCGCCCGCTCGAGCGTGGCCGGCTGGGCGTAGACGTCGTTGAGCCCGCCCTGGATCACCAGGGTCCGATCCACCTCGGCGACCGCGCGGTCGATGCGGTCGCGGAACGAGTTCGGGCCGCACCCGCCGGTGTTCACGTAGCCCGTGAACGCGATCGCGTCCAGCTCGACCGTCAGACCGGGCTCGAGCGCGGGCAGCGCGTCGGTCCAGCGGCGGCCGCGATCGCGCAGCGAGTCCCCGGCCGAGTAGGAGTCGCCCAGCACGGTGAGCTCGCGGTCGCCCGCTCCCAGGCGCTCGATCTCGCCGAAGCGCTGCTGGTATGCGCGGATGTCGTCGCAGCCCGGGGGAGCGTCCTCCGCGCGCGTCAGCGACACGGCAGCCACCGCGCCGCCCGCGGCGAGAGCGCTCGCCGCGAGGACGGCGGCGAGGATCCGGCGATGACGCATCCGCTCAGTCTGGCGCGCCGATCCTGCCCGGACCCTGGACGCCGCCGCCCGCACCCCGCGCGGTCACTCCTCGGAGATCTGCTCGACGGTCTCGCCCGTCTCGGTCGCCTCGAGATTGCGTGCCACATCGGCCTGGCTGATGATGCCGACCAGCTGGTGGTCCTCGATCACCGGCAGGCGGCGCACCTGGTGCTGCTCCATGAGCGTGAGCGCGTCGCGGACGTCGGCGCCCGCATCCACCCAGACCGGCGTTCCCTCGCCGAGCGAGCCCGCCGTGTCCGTGCGGGGGTCCCCGCCCTTCGCGAGGCACTTCACGACGATGTCGCGGTCGGTGAGCATGCCCTTCAGCCTGCCGTCCTCGCCGCAGATCGGCAGCGCACCCACGTCGAGGTCCGCCAGCAGCATCGCCGCGTCCACGAGCGTGTCGTTCTCGCCGATGCAGCGGGGGTCGGGGGTCATGATGTCGCGTGCGGTGGTCATGGCGTTCGTCCTCTCTCGTGCGGTGGTCCCGGATGATCCGGGCGTGCAGTCGACGCTAGGAGGGGCCGGCAGGATGCGCCTCCGCCTTGACAGCGGCGCGGCGGGGGCGTAACCCTACGGCGCGGGCGGCGCCTCGTCCCCGCCGCCCAGGTGCCGGCCGAGCAGCAGGACCGCGACGCCCGTGAGCATCAGCACCAGCATCGCGGCGCGCAGCCCGGCCCCGTCGGCGATCGCGCCCACGAGGGGGCTCGTGCCGAGGAAGCCCAGCCGCATGAGCCAGCTCACGATCATCACGCCCGTGCCCTCCGCGAGTCCGGGGACACGCGAGGCCGCCGTGAGCGCGCTGGGGACGAGCGTCGCGCAGCCGAGGCCGACGGCCGCCAGGCCCGCGAAGAACAGCCCGGACTGACCGCTGACGATCCCCAGGCCGCCCGCGGCGACGAGGGCGCCGCCCGAGCGCGCGACCGCCGCCCTTCCGAATCGGTGGATGAGCGCATCCCCCGTGAACCTGCCGATGCACTGGCTCCCGATCACGACCGTGAAGGCGATGCCTGCCGCGCCCGCCTCCACGCCGCCGAGCTCGACCGCCGACAGCGCCGCCCAGTTGTTCGCGACGTCCTCGAGCATCGTGCCCGCGACCGCGATGACGACCAGCGGCAGCACGGCGCGCAGCACGGGAGCCCATCGTCGCAGGCGGCGGTCGGCGTGCGGCGGGGCCTCGCCGCTCGGCGCGTCCATCGGGCCGACCAGCCATGGGCCGACGCCGACCGCGACCACGCCGACGACCCCGGCCGGCACGAGGTGCACCCACATGTCGACGCCCGAGGCGGCGGCCGCGGTCGCGACCGCCCCGCCGGCGACGCCGCCCAGGCTCCACAGCGCGTGCATCGAGGAGAGGACCGGTCGGCCGGCACGCGTCTGGGCCCGGAGGCCCACGACGTTCTGCGCGACGTCGACCACGGCGTCCGCGAAGCCCGCCGCGAACAGGCAGAGGGCCAGGAGCGCTCCCGTCGGCGCCCAGGCGGCCGCGGCCACGGCAGCGGCCAGCACCGACGTCAGGGCGACGCACACCGGCAGCGGGCCGAAGCGGCGGATCAGCGGGGCCGGCAGAGTCGACGACAGGATGGCGCCGACCGCGAAGCACGCCACGATGAGGCCGAACTCGGCCGGGCCCAGGCGGAGCTCGCGGGTCAGCAGCGGATACCAGGGGAGCAGGGCGGCGAACGTGGCGCCGTTGCCGGCGAACAGCAGGCCGGCGCCCGCGACCTGCCGGCGGGAGGAGGGCATTCGAGAGGAGATCACGCTCGACCTGCGCGAGCTGGAGGAGTACGGTGCGATCCGCCGCATCCGGGGCGGCGCGGAGCCGGCGCCGCGGCGGGGCTCGCCCTATCCGTTCGACGTGCGCGCGGGCTCGGATCGGGCCGCCAAGCAGGCCCTCGCGGAGGCGGCGGCGCAGCTCGTCCCGGAGCGCGCGACGGTCGCGATCGACAACGGCACGACCGCGCTGGCCGTGGCTGACCGGCTCGCCGGGCGCGACCTGAGCGCGATGGCGCTCTCCCTGCACGCGGCAGCCGCGCTCGCGCGCCGTGCCGGCGTCGAGGTGATCGTGCCGGGCGGACCGGTCGCGCAGGACGATCTGTCGTTCCACGGTCCGGGCGCCGCGGAGGCGGTCCGGGCCATGCGATTCGACGTCGCCGTGCTCGGGGCTTGCGCAGCCGATCCGGAGGCGGGGCTGACGGTCGCCGGATGGGGCGACGCGCAGGTCAAGCGGGCGCTCCTCGAGACGGCGCGCCGCGTCGTGCTCGTCGCGACCGCCGACAAGTTCACCCGCACGGCGGCGCACCGTTTCGGGGCGCTCGCCGACCTGGACACGGTCGTGACCACGCAGGACGCGCCCGCGGACGTGGTGCATCTCCTGCGCGACCGCGGCGTCGAGGTGGTCACCGTGCCCGTGCCCGAGAGCCCCTGAGCCGCGGCCCACGCCGCTGCGCGGCGGGCGTACGATGGCGGGCGTGAGTTCGCCCGAAGACGACGCCGTCGCCCCTGCCGCCGCGCCTCAGGCGCGAGCCGAGGCCGGGGCGGCGGAGCTCCTGTCCCTCGCCGCCCTGCCGCTCGTGCCGCTGGGCGAGGACGCCGCCGGCCTGTGCGTCGACGGCGTCTGCCGCCTGCCGGACTGACCGCCGCGGCTCAGCGGTCCGGGCCCAGCCGTCCGGCTCAGTGGCCGGCCGCGAGCTCGCCGGGCTGGTCCGCGGGCTTGCGCACGAAGAACGCCGCGCCCACCGCGATGATCGCCACGATCGCCGAGAACAGGAACGCCGCGCGCGCCCCCGCCGCCCCAGCGGCGAGCTCGGCCACGCCCGCCGCCTCGCGCGAGGCCGCCACCGACGCCATGGTCGTGATGAGCACCGCGACGCCCGCCGCGCCCGCGACCTGCTGAAGCGTGTTCAGCACCGCGGAGCCGTGCGAGTAGAGCCGCGGCTGCAGCGAGCCGAGCGAGGCGGAGAACAGCGGCGTGAACGACATGGCCATGCCGATCGACATCGTGATCTGCGCGATCACGAGGGCGAACACGGGGGTCGACTCGGTGAGCGTCGCGTAGAACACCATCACGCCGGCCACCAGGATCGTGCCCGGGATCAGCAGGATGCGCGCGCCCCGCGCGTCGTAGATGCGGCCGATGACCGGTCCGAGCAGACCCATCGTGACGGCGCCGGGAAGCACGACCAGGCCCGCCTCCGTGGCGGTCAGGCCCGCGACGTCCTGCATGTACAGCGGCAGGGCCGTGAACGTGCCGAACATCGCGAGCGACAGGATGCCCATCACGACGATCGCCATCGTGAAGTTGCGCGACAGGAACACCCGCAGGTCGAGGAGCGCGTCGTCGACGCGCTGCAGCCGCAGCTGGCGCCAGATGAACAGCGCGAGCACGACGACCGAGGCCGCGATGATCCCGCCCGCCGTCCCGGCGGGCAGCGCCGAGGCGCCGCCGTGCGAGCCGCCGCCCATCTGGCTCAGCCCGAACACGATGCCGCCGAACGCGATGGCCGAGAGCACGACCGAGAGCACGTCGAGCGGCGCCTTCGAGGTCTCGCCGAGGTTGGTGAGGAGCTTCGCGCCGATCGCCAGCGCGACGACCGCGATGGGCAGCACGACGCCGAAGATCCAGCGCCAGCTCGCCACGTCGAGCAGGACGCCCGCGAGGGTGGGGCCGATCGCGGGGGCCAGCGAGATGACGATGCCGACGCGGCCCATGATGCGGCCGCGCGCGTGCGCCGGCACGACGCGCATGACGGTCGTCATGAGCAGCGGCATGGCGATCGCGGTGCCGGCCGCCTGCACGATCCGGCCGATCAGCAGCATCGAGAACCCGGGCGCGACCATGCAGATCAGCGTGCCCGCCGTGAACAGCGACATCGCGAGCAGGAACGCCTGCCGGGTGGTCAGCCGCTGGAGCAGGAAGCCCGTGGTCGGGATGACCACGGCCATGGTGAGCATGAACGCGCTCGTCAGCCACTGGCCCAGCTCGGGCGGGACGCCGAGATCGACGTTCAGGTGCGGGATCGCGATGCTCATCGTGGTCTCGTTGAGGATCGCGACGAACGCCGCGATCAGCAGCAGCCAGATGACCCGCATGCCCTTCGGGTCCACCTCGGGCTGGCGGGGGATCGATCCGGTGCTCGGGGCGGTCTCGGTGGCGGTCATCGTGCTCCTCGGCGGAAAGGACGGATCATCCCCGCGTGTCGGCGGCCGGGGCGGCGAGCGAAGGCTCGGACGGGCGGCCGCGAGGGGGTGAACCACGCGAGGGCCGCCGGACTCTCAAGCGTAACCGCGGGGTCGGACATCCCATTCCCGCCTGGCGAGAGAATTCTCCGGGGCGTCACCAGAGCGTCCCAGACCGGCCGGTGCGTCGGCGGCCGTCATTAGGCTGACCGCATGAGCATGGCGATGCGCGGAGGCGGCGGGCATCGCCCGGGCGGCTTCGGGCGCATGGACGAGGACGCCCTGCGCCGGCAGAACGCCGAGGCGCCGCGCGTGCCGGATCTGCGCCGCCGCGTGTTCGCCCTCTTCCGGCCCTACCGGGCGCGCATCGCGGTCACGATGGGCCTGGTCGTGCTGGGCGCGGCCATCGGCGCGATCCCTCCGCTGGTCATCCAGCGCATCTTCGACGACGCGCTCTTCCCGACCGACGGCGGCCCGGTCCAGCTGCCGCTGCTCGTGCGGCTGGTGCTGCTCATGGTCGGGCTGTACGTCGCCGGCGCCCTGGTGGGCGTCGCGCAGACGTGGTTCACGTCGAACGTCGGCAACCGCGTCACGGGCGACCTCCGGGTCCGGATGTTCGAGCACCTGCAGGGGATGGAGCTGGGCTTCTTCACCCGCACGAAGACCGGCGTCATCCAGTCGCGCCTGCAGAACGACGTGGGCGGCGTCTCGGGCGTCCTGACCAACACGGTCGCGAGCATCCTGGGCAACACGGTCACGGTCGTCGCGTCGCTCGTGGCGATGATCCTGATCGACTGGCGGCTCACGCTGATCGCGGTGGTGCTGATGCCGATCCTGGTGCTCGTGCAGCGGCGCGTCGGGCAGATCCGCGCCAGGATCGCGGCGCAGACGCAGCAGTCGCTGTCGGAGCTGACCGCGATCACGCAGGAGACGCTGAGCGTCTCGGGCATCCTGCTGTCGAAGTCGTTCAACCGGCAGCGCACCGAGTCGGCGCGGTACGCGGAGGAGAACGCCAACCAGATCCGCCTGCAGGTGCGCCAGGCGATGAGCGGGCAGGGCTTCTTCGCCGTGGTGCACGTGCTGATGGCGAGCGTCCCGGCGGTGATCTACCTGGTGGGCGGGTTCCTGCTGGCCGGCGACGCGGGGCTCGTGACGGCAGGGACGATCGTGGCCTTCACGACCGTGCAGGCGCGGCTGCTGCAGCCGCTGATCGGGCTGATGCGCGTCGCGCTCGACGTCCAGACCTCCGCGGCGCTGTTCGCCCGCATCTTCGAGTACCTCGATCTGCGGCCCGCGATCACCGACGCGCCCGACGCCATCCCGGTGACGGAGGCGCCCGGGCCGATCGGGCGGATCGAGTTCCGCGACGTCACGTTCCGCTACCCGGATGCGGCCCCCGACTCGCGCCCCACGCTCGACGGCGTCTCGTTCACGGTCGAGCCGGGCCAGCAGGTCGCTTTCGTCGGCCCGAGCGGCGCGGGCAAGACCACCGTGCTGTACCTGACCCCGCGGCTGTACGAGGCGTCGTCGGGGCAGGTGCTCTTCGCGGGAGAGGACGTGCGGCGCCTGCGGCACGAGTCGATCATCGACCACGTGGGCATCGTGTCGCAGGAGACCTATCTGTTCCACGCCACGATCCGCGAGAACCTCGCCTACGCGCGGCCGGACGCGACCGACGCCGAGATCGAGGAGGCGTGCCGCAAGGCGAACATCCACCACATCATCGCGGGCTTCGAGCACGGCTACGACACCGTGGTGGGCGAGCGCGGCTACCGCCTCTCGGGCGGCGAGAAGCAGCGCATCGCGATCGCGCGCGTGCTGCTCAAGGACCCGCCGGTGCTGCTGCTCGACGAGGCGACGAGCGCGCTCGACACCGTGTCCGAGCGCATCGTGCAGGAGGCCCTCGAGACGGCGGCGGCGGGCCGGACGACCCTCTCGATCGCGCACCGCCTGTCGACCGTGATCGACGCCGACGTCATCCACGTGGTCGAGGCGGGTCGGATCGTCGAGTCCGGCACGCACGCCGAGCTGGTGGCGCTCGGCGGTCTGTACGCCGAGCTCGCCGAGGAGCAGCTCGCGGCGAACCGCGTGCTCGAGGCCGAGGCCGAATCGGAGGAGGGCCGCGACCCCGCGCTGCGCGCGCGCCGCGCCGACCGCCCTCCCGCCGACGAGCGCCCGCCGGCCGCGCCCGAGCCGGTCGCGCTGCTGGAGTCGCCCGCGCCTCTTCCCGAGGCCTAGGTCACCCCGGGAGGGACTCCGACAGCTCGGCCGCGAAGTCGCGGATGAGCGCGCGGGAGGCGTCGTCCTGGGACATGGCCGTGAGGCGGGGGACGTCCATCCGCAGGATCTGGCCGATGCGGGCCCGAACCGCCGCCTCGGGGCCCTCGCGGCGCAGCACGTCGACGCCGTCGCGCAGGGCGTCGAGCGCCGCGGCCAGCACGTCGGGGTCCGCCTCGTGCTGGGTGATGGACGTGCCCTCGGCGCGCACGCGCCAGTGCACCACCGGCTCCGGGATGGTGTCGATCGCGCGTGCGCGCGCGTACATGGCCTGCGTGACAGCCTGATCCTCGTACAGCCCCTGCGGGAACCGCAGGCCCTCCCACAGCTCGGCGCGGCTGGCTTTGGACCAGGCGACGATGTTGCCCGTCACCTCGGGGTGCTCGGCCAGCGTCACGCCCGTGCGCGCCGGGGACGTGGACGCCACGACCCACGGCTGGACGGGGGAGGGCGCGTACCCGCCGCCCGGCTGCGGGCGCAGGCGCGCATAGGCGCCGACGGCGACGTCGCTGCCCGAGCGCTCGAGGGACCCGACGAGAAGCTCCAGGGCGCGCGGGAGCATGACGTCGTCGGCGTCGAGGAACCCGACGTAGGGCGTGTCGACCAGCTCGAGGCCCGTGTTGCGGGCCGCCCCGAGACCGCGCCGGGACGGATGCGGCGCGAGCCGGAACCGCTCGTCGCGCCCCGCGAACCGCGCGAAGACGGCGCCCGTCTCATCCGTCGAGCCGTCGTCGACCAGGACGGCGCGCCACGCGTCCAGGGTCTGCGCCTGCAGCGACGCGAGCGCCTCGGCGGCGTAGAGCGCGACGTCCCACCCGGGCACGATGACGGTGATCAGCGGGTCGGAGGTCACGTCGCGATCCTACGGCCGCGCGGCGCGCGCGGGGCGGGCGGGGAGCCGAGCTGCGGACGGGCGCGGCGACGCCAGGAGAGGAGATCTGCACGGCTCAGGAGGAATCCCGGCCGGAAGCTCCGGGATCCGGTAGATCTCCTCGGTCCAGGGCCGGATCAGGATCCGCGCACGGCGGCGACGGACGCGGCGATCGCCTCGGCGACCGGGCCGAGCGGCGCCCGGTGCGAATGCGCGAGGGTGATCCGCACGGCGGTCTGCGCGACCTCGGGATCCACGCCCATAGCGAGCAGCACGTGCGAGGGGTCCGAGCTGCCCGCCGCGCACGCCGAGCCGCTCGACGACACGACGCCGCGGCGCTCGAGCTCGAGCAGGACGGCCTCGCCGCTCGTGCCCGCGAACGTGAAGCTCGCGGTGCCGGGAAGACGGCGGACCGGATGGCCGGTGAGTCGCGCGGACGGCACGAGGTCGAGCACGCGGGCCACCAGCTCGTCGCGCAGGGCCGCGACGCGGGCGGCGTCCGCCGTGCGCTCGGCCTCGGCGAGCTCGAGCGCCGTGGCCAGCGCGACGGCCCCCGCGACCGACTCCGTGCCGCTGCGGCGGCCGCGTTCCTGCCCGCCGCCGTGCAGCAGCGGCTCGAGCGGGATCCGGCCCCGGACGGCCAGCAGGCCGGTGCCCTTGGGGGCGCCCAGCTTGTGACCGGCGATCGTGAGCGCGTCCACCGGCAGCCCGGCCAGGGGCAGCCACCCGGCCGCCTGCACCGCGTCGGTGTGGAAGACCGTCCCGGGCGCGGCGGCGCGCAGCGCCGGGAGGTCCTGGACCGTGCCGACCTCGTTGTTCGCGAGCGCGACCGTCACGAGCGCCGTGTCGTCTCGGACGGCCCCGGCCAGCGCGTCCGGATCCACCAGGCCGTCGCCGTCCACGGGCACGTGCGCGACCTGGAAGCCGTGCACGCGGCGCAGGTGCTCGGCGGAGGCCAGGATCGACTCGTGCTCGATCGGGGACGTGACGATGTGGCGGGCCCCGCGGTCGAGCATCGCGGCGATCGCGACGCCCTTCACCGCGAGGTTGTTGGCCTCCGTCCCGCCCGACGTGAAGACGATGTCGCCGCGGCGCATGCCGAGCACGCGGGCGACGCGCGCGCGGGCGTCGTCGAGGGCGGCTGCGCCACGCTCGCCGACCGTGTGGTGGCTGGACGGGTTCCCGAATTCGTCCGTGAGGTACGGCGCCATGGCCTCGAGCACCTCGCGCCGCACGGGCGTGGTGGCCGCGTGGTCCAGGTACAGGGCGTCGAGGTGCGGCATGTCAGTCGCCGATCGCGACGTCGAGGCCCAGGTCCAGGGCCGGCGCGGAGTGGGTGAGCGCGCCGACCGAGATCACGTCGACGCCCGTCTCGGCGATCGCGCGCACGGTGTCCAGCGTCACGCCGCCCGAGGCCTCGACGACCGCGCGGCCCGCGATCAGGTCGACGCCGCGCCTCAGGTCGTCGAGCGCGAAGTTGTCCAGCATGACCGTGTGCGCGCCCGCCGCGAGCACGGGCTCGATCTGCTCCAGGCGGTCGACCTCGACCTCGACGTGCGTCGTGTGGGGGAGCCGTGCGATGCCCGCGCGCAGCGCGTTCGTGAGGGCGGCGGCGTAGTCGGCGCCCTTCGCACCCGCCGCGAGCACGGCGAGGTGGTTGTCCTTCGCCATCACGGCGTCCGACAGCGAGTGGCGGTGGTTGAAGCCGCCGCCCGAGCGCACGGCGTGCCGCTCGAACGCCCGCAGCCCCGGGGTGGTCTTGCGGGTGTCGACGATGCGCGCGCCGGTGTTCGCCACGGCCGCGACGTACTGCGCGGTCAGGGTCGCGATGCCCGACATCCGCTGCGCGAAGTTCAACCCCACGCGCTCGGCGGTCAGGACGGCGCGCGCCGGGCCCTTCACGACCGCGAGCACCGCGCCCGCGTCGAACGTCTCGCCGTCCCGCGCGCTCACGTCGACCCGGATGGCCGGGTCCGTGAGGCGGAAGGCGGCCGCGAAGACCGCTCCGCCGCTGAACACGCCGGCCTCCCGGGCGACGAGCTCGGCCCGTGCGGTCGCCTCGGCGGGAAGGAACGCCTGCGCGGTGAGGTCGCCCCAGGGTGCGTCCTCCTCGAGCGCCGCGCCGACGACGCGGTCGATGGTCTGCGGGGTCAGCATGCGGCTCCTGCCGGCGTGAGGTCGTAGGCGGGATCGGCGGCTCGGGACTCGACCGGGGGGTGCGCCCCGCCCGAGAGCCGCGGCTCGTCGGATCGGAAGTGGGCGCCGACGGATCGGGTCCGCGCGCTCGCCGCGGCGATGGTCGCCGCGGCCACGAGAAGCATGCCGGCGTCCTCATGCTCGGCGACCGTGCGCGGGGTCGTGGCGTCGCGGCGCCACGCCGCCACGACCGCGCCCGCGCGCGCCACCCCCGCCGCGTCGCGGACCAGACCGACGTGCTCCCACATCAGCGCGCGCAGGGCGGCGCGCGTGAACGGCGGCGCATCGGCGGCCGCGGCGACCGGTTCGGCGGCGGCCGCCGTCGGCTCGGGGCCCGGCCAGCCGGACCGCCGCCGGCCGCGCTCGGCGATCGCGATCGCGGCGCGCGCCCCGAACACGGCGCCCTCCAGCAGCGAATTGGACGCGAGGCGGTTCGCGCCGTGGACGCCGGTGCGCGCGGTCTCGCCGACCGCGTAGAGCCCCCGGAGCGTCGTGCGACCCTCCAGGTCCGTGCGCACGCCGCCCATGAGATAGTGCGCCGCGGGCGTCACCGGAATGGGTTCGGACGCCCAGTCGAGGCCGCGCGCCCGCACGGCCGCATCGACCGAGGGGAAGCGGGTGCGCAGCAGATCGGCGCCGAGCGCCGTGGCGTCCAGGCGCACGGGACGGCCGCCCTGCGCCGCCATCCGGTTCGCGATCGCGCGGGCAACGACGTCGCGCGGCGCGAGCTCGCCGTCCGGATGCGCGTCGAACGCGAAGCGCCGCCCGTCGTCGTCGATCAGCACCGCGCCCTCGCCGCGCACGGCCTCCGAGATCAGGAACGGATCGCCGGGGGCCGGCCCGTCGGCGATCAGCACGGTCGGGTGGAACTGCACGAACTCCAGGTCGGCCACGGCGGCGCCCGCGCGCAGGGCCGCGGCGATGCCGTCCCCCGTGGCGACGGCCGGGTTGGTGGTGCGGGCGTACAGCATGCCCGCGCCTCCCGTGGCCAGCACCACGGCGTCGGCGGACAGCACCGCGTCGCGGCCGTCGATGCGGACGCGCGCGCCCGTCACGGCGCCCGTGCGCCCGATCACGAGGTCGAGCAGGAACGCGTGCTCGACGATGCGGATGCCCATCCGGCGCGCGGTGCGCAGCAGCGCCGTCTCGATCGCGAGGCCCGTGGCGTCGCCGCCGGCGTGCAGGATGCGCGGGAACGAGTGCGCGGCCTCCAGGCCGTGCTGCAGGCGACCGGAGGCGTCGCGGTCGAACTCGACGCCGCAGCGGGCGAGCTCGCCGATCCGCTCCGGGCCCTCCTCGACGAGCACGCGCACGGCGTCCTCGTCGCACAGGCCCGCGCCCGCCGCGAGCGTGTCGGCGACGTGGTCCTCGAGGCGGTCCTCGGGCATCACGACGCCCGCGATGCCGCCCTGGGCGTGCCGCGTGGAGCCCTGATCCGCGGAGCCCTTGGTGACGAGCGTGACGTCGACGCCCCGATGCGCGGCGTGGACCGCGCAGAACAGGCCGGCGATCCCGCTGCCGACGATCAGCGCGCGCGTCATGTCAGGCCGTCCGGGCGGGCGTCGCGGACGCGGGCTTCGCGGCGAGCATCCGCTCCAGCGCGACCCGCGCGGGCGCCGCGACCTCGTCCGCCACCGTGATCCGGTTCACGACGCGGCCGGCCACGAGCTCCTCGAGCGTCCACGCGAGATAGCCCGGGTGGATCCGGTACATCGTGGAGCAGGGGCACACCACGGGGTCGAGGCAGAAGATCGTGTGCTGCGGGTGCTGCGCCGCGAGGCGCTGGACCAGGTTGATCTCGGTGCCGATCGCGAACGTCGTGGGCGCGGTCGCGCTCACGATCGCGCGCCGGATGACGTCGGTCGAGCCGGCCTCGTCGGCCGCGTCGACGACGGGCATCGGGCACTCGGGGTGCACGATGACGCGCACGCCGGGGTGCTCGGCGCGCGCCCTGTCGATCTGGTCGACCGTGAACCGCCGGTGCACCGAGCAGAAGCCGTGCCACAGGATCACGCGCGCATCGCGCAGGTCCTGCTCGGACGAGCCGCCGAGCGGGCGATGGGGGTTCCACATCGGCATCCGCTCGAGCGGGACGCCCATGGCCTTCGCGGTGTTGCGTCCCAGGTGCTGGTCGGGGAAGAACAGCACGCGGCGCCCGCGCGCGAACGCCCACTCCAGCACGGTGCGCGCGTTGGACGATGTGCAGACGATGCCGCCGTGGCGGCCCACGAAGCCCTTGATCGCCGCCGAGGAGTTCATGTAGGTGACCGGGATCACCGGCAGGAAGCCGTCGGCGTCGGGCTCGTCGAGCGGGCCGTAGACGTCCTCCAGCTGCTCCCAGCACTCCTCGACCTGGTCGATGTCGGCCATGTCCGCCATCGAGCAGCCCGCCGCCAGGTTCGGCAGGATGACCGCCTGCCCCGGGCCCGACAGCAGGTCGGCGGTCTCGGCCATGAAGTGCACGCCGCAGAACACGATCGCCTCGGCCTCGGGGTGGGCCTTGGCGGCGTTCGCGAGCTGGAACGAGTCGCCCACGTAGTCGGCGTGCCGCACGACCTCGTCGCGCTGGTAGAAGTGGCCGAGCACCACGACGCGGTCGCCGAGGGTCTCCTTCGCGGCGCGGATCCGGGCGTGCAGCTCGTCCTCGGACGCCTCGCGATACTCGGCGGGCAGCTCGCCCTGGCGCGGCGACCCGGTGGGGATCACGTCGCCCATCGAGGCGCCGGGACCGTAGCCGGGGACAGTGTCGAACGTCCAGGGCGTGGCCGCGAGGTCCGTCGAGCACGTGCTGCCCGTGGCCGTGCCGGCCACGATCGCCTGGATGCCGTGGTCGACGGACGCATCGACGGCGCGGCGCGGTGCGAGGGTCAGGGGAGAGGCGGCCATGTGAGCCCTCGCCTTCTGGTCGGAACGACACTTACTGTCGCGCCCAGATTAGGTCACATTGACCAGAACCGCAATTTCGATCACTTTCCGCTCACGCCCCGGCGTGGAGCCGCGGTTTCGACTCGCTTCGCTCGCACGGCGGTCGATGGCCAACCCGTGGTCGTTGAGCGGAGGCGCGCCAGCGCCGAAGTCGAAACGTGGCCGGATCGTCCCGGCCGGCTGGGGAGGTTCGGCGTCGTTTCGACTCCTCGCTGGCGCTCGTCGCTGAACGACCGGGGGTGAGGGTCGGCAGCAACTCCCTGCATCTACGGTCGTGCGAGCAAAGCGAGCGTGCGAGGCGCTTCTAGAAAGACTCAGCTTCCGCGTTGTAGCGGTAGAGGCGGGCGGGGCGGTGCTTGCCGGTGCGGAAGGACTCGGTGGGCACGAGCGCCTCGGAGCCCTCGAGCAGGCGGCGGAAGTTGGAGGGGTCGAGCCGGCGGCCGAGCACGGACTCGTACACCTCGCGCAGCTCTGTGAGCGTGAACTCGTCGGGCAGCAGGCCCGCGGCGATGCGGCTGTAGCCCACCTTGTTCCGCAGGCGCCACAGCGCGTACTCGGCGATCCGGTTGTGGTCGAACGCGAGCGCCGGCAGGTGGTCGACGTCGAACCACTCGACGTTCTCGGGCGCGCCGACGACCGAGCGCTGCGCGTCCACGAGGTCGGAGCGCAGCAGCGCCCAGTACACGACCGAGACGACGCGCGTCGGCGACCGGTCGACGTCGCCGAACGTGTACAGCTGCTCCAGGTAGCTGGGCGTGAGCGCCGTGGTCTCCTCGAGCGTGCGCGAGGCGGCCTCGCCGAGGCCCTCGTCCACGTCCAGCCAGCCGCCGGGCAGGGCCCACATGCCCTCGAAGGGGTCGCGCGTGCGCCGCACGAGCGGGATCATCAGCCGGTCCGAGTCCGGGTCGGGGCGCAGCGAGAAGATCACGGTCGACACGGCCACCCGGATCTCGTCGCCCGAGGCGGTCGCGCCCCGCTCCTGATCCTGCGCATCCGACGTCCTGCTCACCCCTCGAGCCTATGCGGTCGAGGTCGCCCGCCCGGGAGGCGCAACCCGGATAGGATCGCTCGCAGTGGCACGGGGTGTCCCCACCGGGGGACTGAGATCACACCCGTATCGACCTGATCTCGTTAGTACGAGCGGAGGGATGTCGCTGATGAGTGACGTGTATCTGTCGTCCGGTCCGGATGCGGGAGCCGTGCTGGCACGGCTGCGCGAGGACGCACCGCTGGTGCAGTGCATCACCAACTCCGTGGTGGTGAACTTCACCGCCAACGCGATGCTGGCCGCGGGGGCGTCGCCGGTCATGGCGGACGTCCCGGGCGAGGCGCGCGAGTGCGCGCGCGTCGCGTCGGCGCTGCTCGTGAACCTGGGCACGCCGCGCGCCGAGCAGCGCGAGGCCATGCGAGAGGCGGTCGCGGCCGCCGGAGCCGCGGGCACGCCGTGGGTGCTCGACCCCGTCGGCGTGGGCGCGCTGTCCCTGCGCACGGACTTCGCGCGCGAGCTGCTCGCCGACGGCCCGGCGGTCATCCGCGGGAACGCGTCCGAGATCCTCGCGCTCGCCGGCGCGGGCGGACGCGGCCGCGGCGTCGACGCCGCGGACGACGTCGAGCAGACGGCGGGCATCGCGCGCGAGCTGGCGCGGAGCACCGGCGCGGTCGTCGCCGTGTCCGGACCCGTGGACCTGATCGCGGACGGCGGCCGGGTCGTCCGGGTCCACGGCGGCGATCCGCTCCTCACCCGGGTCACGGGCGCCGGATGCGCGCTCGGCGCGATCGTGGGCGCGGCCGTCGCGGCCGCCGGCGGCGACGCCTTCGCGGGGGCGGTCGCCGCGCACGTGCTCTACGCGGAGGCCGCGGAGCGCGCGGCCGCCGTCGCGCCGGCCCCGGGCGGCTTCGCGGTCGCGCTGCTGGATGCGCTGGCCACGGTCGAGCCCGCCGCCCTCGCGGCCCGCGAGCCGCTCCTCGCCGGAGCCGGAGCCGGAGCGTGAGCCGCGCGCTCGACCTGTGCACGTACGTCGTCGCCGACGTCGCCACGATCCTCTCCCGAGCCGGGCGCGATCTGGCGGCCGTCGCGGACGTCGTGCGCCGGGCGGTCGACGGCGGCGCGACGATCGTGCAGGTGCGCGGCAAGGAGCTCGGGGGAGCGGAGCTGCTCGACGTCGTCGAGCGCTCCGCCGAGGCGGTGGCCGGGCGGGCCGCGCTCGTGGTGGACGACCGGGTGGATGTCGTGCTCGCCGCGCGGGCGGCTGGCGCCCGGGTCGACGGCGTGCACGTGGGCCAGAGCGATCTGCCCGTCGACCGCGTGCGCGCGCTGCTCGGCGAGGGCGCGATCGTGGGCCTGAGCGCGAGCCGCCCGCATGAGCTCGCGGCGCTGCGCGCGCTCCCCGCCGGCACGGCCGATTACCTCGGCGTCGGTGCGATCCGCGCGACGCCGACCAAGCCCGACCACCCCGAGCCGCTGGGCTGGCGCGGGTTCGCCGAGTTCGCGGCGGTCGCGGGCCTGCCCTGTGTGGCGATCGGCGGCGTCGGGCACGGCGACGCCGCTGAGGCGCGGCGCGCCGGGGCGGCCGGGCTGGCCGTCGTGCGCGCCGTGTGCGCCGCCGAGGACCCCGCCCACGCCGCGCGGTCGCTGCGGAACGAGTGGGCGGAGGTCGCCTGATGCGCGGGCGCGAGGCGTCGACCCGCATCCCGAACGTGCTCTCGATCGCGGGCTCCGATCCCTCGGGCGGGGCGGGCGTGCAGGCGGATCTGAAGTCCATCCTGGCGAGCGGAGGCTACGGCATGGCCGCTCTCACCGCCCTGACGGCGCAGAGCACGCGCGCCGTCAGCGGCGTGCACGTCCCGCCGCTGGGGTTCGTGCGCGACCAGCTCGACGCGGTGGCGTCCGACATCCGGATCGACGCGGTCAAGACGGGGATGATCGGCGGCGCCGCGGTGATCGCCGAGGTGGTCGGGTGGCTCGACGCGCTCGCCGAGCGGCCCGCCGTGGTCGTCGACCCCGTCATGATCGCCACGAGCGGCGACCGCCTGATCGACGACGACGCGGAGCACGCGCTCCACGACCTCATCGCCCGGGCCGACGTCGTGACGCCGAACCTTCCCGAGCTGGCCGTGCTGGTCGGCGAGGACGTGGCGGGCGACTGGCCCGCCGCGCTGCGCCAGGCCCGCGCGCTGGCGGAGCGGCACGGCGTTCTGGTCCTCGCCAAGGGCGGGCACCTGCCGGGACCCGCCTGCCCCGACGCGCTCGTGTCCGCCGACGGCGTGCTCGCGGAGTTCGCCGGCCGGCGCATCGAGACGCGCAGCACGCACGGCACGGGCTGCTCGCTGTCGTCCGCGCTCGCGACGCTGTTCGCCCGCTACGGCGACTGGGTCGTGGCGACCGGGCTGGCGCGCGAGTGGCTGCGCGGAGCGATCGCCGCCGCCGAGGCGCTGGACGTCGGCGGCGGGAACGGGCCGCTGCAGCACGCGCACGCGCTCTGGCGCGGCGACGGCGTCCCGCGAGCGGCCACCGAGCGGTGGTGGTGCGATGCGGCGCCCGTCCGCGCGGCCATCGACGCCGGCTCGTTCGTGCGCGGCATGACCGACGGATCGCTCGACCGCGAGGTCTTCGAGCACTACCTTGCGCAGGACGCGCTGTACCTGCGCGCGTACTCGGCCGTGCTCGCGCGCGCCGCGATGCTGGCCGGCGACGAGGACGAGCGCGCGTTCTGGGCGGCTTCCTCGGCCACGTGCATCGAGGTCGAGCTCGAGCTGCACCGCTCGCGGGTGGGGGAGCCCGCCGTCGCCCCGTCCGCCGAGACCGCGGCGTACCTCGCGCACCTCGACGCGGCCGCCGCGGCCGGCGACTACGGGGTGCTCGTCGCCGCCGTGCTGCCGTGCTTCTGGATCTACGAGGACGTCGGGCGGCGGCTCGCGACGGCGGCCCATCCGGATCATCCGTATGCCGACTGGCTCGGGACCTACGGCGACCCCGCGTTCGCCGAGGCGACGCGCCGGGCGATCCGGATCGCCGACCGCGCGGCCACGCGCGCCGACCCCGACGCGCTGGGGCGGATGCGCGAGGCGTTCCTCGCGTCGTGCGCGCACGAGCGGGCGTTCTTCGAGCAGCGCCCCGCGCGCCACGCGGACGCCGGGGCGCCTCGTCCGGACGGGGCGCACGCGGTAGTCTGAGCCCGACACCGCGCGCTTCCCACGGCGCGGCACAACTGAAGACGGCCCCATGACCCGCGCGGGAGAGTCGCCGGGCGCCGGGATCCTCGGATCCGGGCGCGACCGCGACACCGAAGGAGCAAGCCTCCCCGCCAATCTCTCAGGTGCACGTACCGCGTGGATCGGGCCACTCTGAAAAGCGGAGCCCACGCTCCCGCCGACGGTGAAAGACGGGATGCCGCCCTCGCGGCGCCTCCCGCCGAAACTCTCAGGTCCATGACAGAGGGGGAGTTCTCCCGGTTCTCATCCGAGACCCGGGGATGACGCCAGGTCGTCAGGAGAACTCATGGATCAGCCCACGGACGCCGGGATCCCGGCCGAGGAGCCGCGCGACACGCCCCTGCGCGGCGAGCACGAGGCGCTCGGCGCCTCCTTCACCGACTTCGGCGGCTGGCTGATGCCCGTCCGCTACACGTCGGACCTCGCGGAGCACCACGCGGTGCGCCAGGCCGCCGGCCTGTTCGACATCTCGCACATGGGCGAGATCCTCGTCGAGGGCGGCGGGGCCGGCGCGTTCCTCGATCACGCGCTCGCCGGCGCCATCTCGGCCGTCCCGGTCGGTCGCGCCAAGTACACGATGATCCTCGCCGAGGACGGCGGCATCGTGGACGACCTGATCGTGTACCGGCTGCAGGACGACGAGTTTCTCGTGATCGCGAACGCGGGCAACCGCGAGGTCGTGGCGCGCGAGCTCACCGACCGGGTCGCAGGCTTCGACGCGACGGTCGAGGACCAGAGCGACGACTACGCGCTCATCGCGCTGCAGGGCCCGACGGCCGAACGGATCCTCGCCGAGACGGCGGGCGTGGTCGAGCTCTCGCTCCCGCTGCCCGAGATCCGGAACTACGCGTGGGGATCCGTGCTCTTCGGAGGCGAGCCGCTGCTGATCGCCCGCACCGGCTACACGGGCGAGGATGGCTTCGAGCTGCTCGTGCCGGTCGCGCGCGCGGCCGAGCTGTGGCGCGCGCTGCTCGCGGCCGGGGAGCCGCACGGGCTCGTGCCGGCCGGCCTGGCGGCGCGCGACACGCTGCGCCTCGAGGCGGGCATGCCGCTCTACGGCCACGAGCTGTCCCGCGACATCGTGCCCGCGCAGGCCGGGCTCGGCCGCGTCATCCCCGCCGGCAAGACCGGCTTCGTGGGGGAGGCCGCGACCGAGTCGCGCCCGGATGCGCCCGTCCTGATCGGGCTGACGGCCGAGGGGCGCCGCGCGGGCCGCGCCGGCTACGGCGTGTTCCGCGGCGACGAGCGCGTGGGCGAGATCACCAGCGGCGCGCTCAGCCCGACGCTCGGCCATCCCATCGCCATGGCGTTCGTGCGGCCCGACGCGCTGCCGTCCGACGGCGCCGCCGCATCCGACCTGACCATCGACGTCCGCGGCACGCGCATCCCCGCGACCGTGACCGCCCTGCCCTTCTACCGGAGGAACTCATGACCGATCTCGACAGCCTCAAGTACACCGCCGAGCACGAGTGGGTCGCCGTCGACGGCGACCTCGCGACCATCGGGGTCACGGACTTCGCCGCCGACCAACTCGGCGACGTCGTGTACGTCGACCTGCCCTCCGTCGGCCAGACCGTGACCGCCGGCCAGGTGTTCGGCGAGATCGAGTCGACCAAGTCGGTGTCGGAGCTCTACGCACCCGTGGACGGCGAGGTCGTCGAGGTCAACGCGGACGTCGACGCCGATCCCGCCCAGGTCAACGCGGACGCCTTCGCCGCGTGGCTGATCCGCGTGCGCGTGACCGGCGAGCCGTACGGGCTCCTCGACCGCGACGCGTACGTCGCGCTGACCGGCGGCGACGCGTGAGCTCCACCGAGTACGCCGCGCGGCACATCGGCACGTCGGCGCGCGACCACGAGGAGATGGCCGCGGCCGTCGGCATCGCCGCGGACGGCCGCCGCCCGCTCGCCCGGTTCATGGACGCCGCGGTCCCCGCCGTCATCCGGACCGGTGCGCCGAAGGGCGCCGGCCTGCTGCCCCGCGAGGGCGTCTCGGAGGCCGAGGCGCTCACGGAGCTGCGCGCCCTGGCCGGCCGCAACCGCGTGCGCACGCCCATGATCGGCCTGGGCTACAGCGACACGCTGACGCCGTCGGTCATCCAGCGGAACGTGCTCGAGAACCCGTCCTGGTACACGGCCTACACGCCCTACCAGCCCGAGATCTCGCAGGGCCGCCTGGAGGCGCTCCTCAACTTCCAGACCATGGTGGGCGATCTGACCGGCCTGCCGATCGCGAACGCGTCGATGCTCGACGAGTCCACGGCCGTGGTCGAGGGGATGCTCGTCGCGCGCCGGGCGGTCAAGGGCGGCGGCGACGTGTTCGCGGTCGACGCCGACGCCCTGCCGCAGACGAAGGCGATGCTGCGCCTGCGCGCCGGCGTGCTGGGGGTGGAGATCGTCGAGCTCGACCTCGCGGGGGGCGCGGCCCTTCCCGAGGGCGCGTTCGGCGCGCTCATCCAGTACCCGGGCGCCTCCGGCCGCATCTGGGATCCGTCCGGCGTGATCGACGCCGCGCACGTCGCGGGCGGGCAGGTCGTCGTTGCGGCGGACCTGATGGCGCTGACGCTGATCGCCTCGCCGGGATCGCTCGGGGCCGACATCGTGGTGGGCTCGACGCAGCGCTTCGGCGTGCCGCTCGGCTTCGGCGGCCCGCACGCCGGGTACATGGCCGTGCGGCAGGGGCTCGAGCGGCAGCTGCCGGGCCGCCTGGTCGGCGTCTCGGTCGACGCCGAGGGCCACACGGCCTATCGCCTCGCCCTGCAGACGCGCGAGCAGCACATCCGGCGTGAGAAGGCGACGTCAAACATCTGCACGGCTCAGGTGCTGCTCGCCGTCATGGCCTCGATGTACGCGGTCTACCACGGCCCCGACGGCCTGCGCACGATCGCGACCGAGATCGCCACCAAGACGGCGCTCCTGCGGGACGCGCTCGCCGCGGCGGGCGCCCAGGCGGTGGGCGACACGTTCTTCGACACGCTGACCGTGCGGGTGCCCGGGCGCGCCGAGGCGGTGGTCGCCGACGCGCGCGAGCGCGGGGTGCTGCTGCACCTGGCCGACGCCGACACCGTCGGCGTCTCGGTCGGCGAGGCCACGACCACCGACGACCTGAAGCTCGTGATCGCCGCGTTCGGCGGGACGGCGCCCGAGGAGTTCGACGCCGCGCTCGATCTGCGCGGCCTTCCGGATGCGCTCGCGCGCGAGGACGAGTACCTCACGCACCCGGTCTTCCACGCGCACCGCAGCGAGACCGCCATGATGCGGTACCTCAAGCGCCTCGCCGACAAGGACTACGCGCTCGACCGCGGCATGATCCCGCTCGGCTCGTGCACCATGAAGCTCAACGCCGCGACCGCCATGGCCGCGATCACGTGGCCCGAGTTCGGGCGCATCCATCCGTTCGCGCCCGCGGAGGACGTGCCCGGATACCTCGAGCTGATCGGACAGCTCGAGGGCTGGCTCGCCGACGTGACCGGGTACGACCGCGTCTCGCTGCAGCCCAACGCGGGCTCGCAGGGCGAGCTGGCCGGGCTGCTCGCGATCCGCGGGTACCACGACGCGAGCGGGGACCGGCAGCGCGACGTGTGCCTCATCCCGTCGTCGGCCCACGGCACCAACGCCGCGTCGGCCGTGCTGGCCGGCATGAAGGTGGTCGTGGTCGCCACGAATGAGGGAGGCGACGTCGACCTCGCCGACCTGCGCGAGAAGATCGCCGCGCACGCCGACACGCTGGCTGCGCTCATGATCACGTACCCGTCGACGCACGGCGTGTACGAGCACGACGTGCTCGACATCACCGCGGCGGTGCACGACGCGGGCGGACAGGTGTACATCGACGGCGCCAACCTCAACGCGCTCGTGGGCCACGCCCGGTTCGGCGACCTGGGCGGCGACGTGTCGCACCTCAATCTGCACAAGACGTTCGCGATCCCGCACGGCGGCGGCGGTCCCGGTGTGGGCCCCGTGGCCGTCAAGGAGCACCTCGCGCCGTACCTGCCCTCGCACCCGTTCGCCCAGGGGGCGGCGGCGCGCGAGGGCATCGGACCGGTGTCGGCCGCGCCGTACGGCTCCGCCGGCATCCTGCCGATCACGTGGTCGTACATCCGGATGATGGGCCGCGAAGGCCTCACGGAGGCCACGAGCGCAGCGGTGCTCGCGGCGAACTACGTGGCGGCGCGGCTCAAGGACCACTACCCGGTGCTGTACACGGGTGAGGACGGCCTGGTGGCGCACGAGTGCATCCTGGACCTTCGTCCGCTGCGCGAGCGCACGGGCATCACGGTCGACGACGTCGCCAAGCGGCTGATCGACTACGGCTTCCACGCCCCGACCATGTCGTTCCCCGTGGCGGGAACGCTCATGGTGGAGCCGACCGAGTCGGAGGACCGCGCCGAGCTCGACCGCTTCGTCGACGCCATGATCGCGATCCACGCCGAGGCCGAGCGCGTGCGCGCGGGGGAGTGGCCGGCCGGCGACAACCCCCTCGTGAACGCGCCGCACACGGCGGCCGTCGCCGTGGCGTCGGAGTGGTCGCATGCGTACCCGCGCGAGGTCGCCGTGTACCCCGCCGGCGGCGACCCGACCGCCAAGTACTGGCCTCCCGTGCGCCGGGTCGACCAGGCCTACGGCGACCGCCACCTGGTGTGCGCCTGCCCGCCGATCGAGGCCGTCGCCTGATCCCGCCGCGAGACTGCAACGCCGCGCCGAGACAGCAGTGGACACCCGCTGTGTCGGCGCGGCATTGCCGTCTCAGCGCTGCGGTGCGGTTTCGGTAGGTTGAACCGGTGACCTTCGCCGACGCCCCGCTGCTGGAGAACCGCCTCGTCCGGCTCGAGCCGCTGGCGGCGGATCATCGGGACGACCTCGCTGACGCGGTGGGCGACCTCGCGCGCGCCTGGTACACGCGCATCCCGACGCCCGAGGGGATGGCCGCCGAGATCGACCGCCGCCTGGCGCTGCACCGCGAGGGCCGGATCGCCGCGTGGGCGATCGTGGATGCGCGCGCCGGCCGCGCGGTCGGCATGACGACCTTCCTCAACCTGGACGAGCAGAACCGGCGCCTGGAGATCGGGTCGACCTGGCTCCGCCGTGCGGCCCACGGGACCGGCGTGAACCCCGCGGCCAAGCTCCTGCTGCTCGAGCGGGCGTTCGACGTGCTCGGCTGCATCGCGGTCGAGCTGCGCACGCACTGGCACAACCACCAGTCTCGCGCGGCGATCGCCCGTCTCGGTGCCAAGCAGGACGGCGTGCTGCGCAACCACTCGATGACCGAGGACGGCGTGATCCGCGACACCGTGGTCTTCTCGATCCTGGACACCGAGTGGCCCGCGGTGCGCGCGGGACTCGAGCACCGGATCGCCGGTCGCTGAGCGCGCCCGTCAGGCGGCGAGCCGGTCGGCCTCCGCGGCCTGCGCCACCGTGAGCGGCCTCTCGTCGCCGGTGCGCCGGGCGACTGCCTGCGCCGCGTCGAGCAGCTCGGCCCTCGTGCACAGGGGCGGCTCGTCGAACCGCGTTCCCGATGCGGGGTGGATGGCGGCGCGCACGAGAGCCAGCGCGTCGTCGTAGTCCAGGACGTCGGCCATGTCGAGCACCGTCTGCACGGGCGAGGTGGCGCGGAGCCCGAACCGCTCGGCGATGTCCGAGGCGCCGTCGTGCGACGCGGCCGGATGCACGATCAGCCCCTCCGCGGGCTCGCCCCCGAGCACGTGCACGTCGGCGATCTCGTCCCCGGGCAGGGGCAGGCGGTACAGCGCCGCGGCCGAGTGGAAGGCGAACACCGCGTCCGGCGTCGTGAGAGCCACCGCGTAGATCCGGGCGAGCGTGCGGTCGGCCCCCGACAGGGACCGCCACCGGCGGGCCGGCAGGTACACGCCGGGCCGGACGGCGACGACGTCGTCGCGTTCGACCGCGTGCTCGAGCCGGGTGAGCCAGCCGTTCTGGCGGGCTTCTTCGGCCACCAGGAGTCCGAACGCGTGTCCGGAACGACGTGCGAGCGAGAACATGAGGCCAGGATCCCGCTCCCGGGCCCTTCGCGCGCGCGACACGCGGGGATCTCGACGCCTCGTGTCCGGATCGTGGCCTGGGGACGAGCGTCAGAACAGGTCCGGCAGGAACGCGGCCGCGAGCGGGTACCCCACGAAGGCGATCGCGTCGATCGCGGTGTGCGCCACGACCAGCGGCATCAGCCGTCCCCAGCGGCGGTAGCACCAGCCGAAGACCAGCCCCATCGCGACGTTGCCGGCGATCGCGCCGAAGCCCTGGTACGCGTGGTAGACGCCGCGCAGGAGCGATGCCGCCACGATGATCCGCCAGGGTCCCCAGCCGAGCCGCGAGAGGCGGTCGCCCAGGTAGCCGACGACGATGACCTCCTCGATCAGCCCCGCGCGCAGCGCGGAGAGGAGCAGCAGCGGCACCGTCCACCAGTCGAGCCCGCCGGGGGAGGCCTCGACCGCGACGGTCACGCCCGCCAGCCGCCCGGCCACGTACAGCGCGATGCCCGGGATCCCGATCACGGCCACCAGCGCCAGGCCGCGACCCAGGTCGACGCCGAACCGGGTGAAGTCGAGGCCGAGCCGCCGGAGGGCGCCGCGACCCGGCTCCCACAGCAGGAACACCACGAGCACCACGAGCATCAGGTCGAACCCCACGTCGAGGACCCGGTACAGGATGTCCCAGAGCACCGCGGCGTCGAGCGGGGTGTTCAGCTGGGCAGACTGCTGCGACAGGGGGCGGGGATCCAGCACACGGCGCACGAGCGACAGCACGGCGTAGAGCGCGGACTGGCCCACCGTGAGCGCGAGCACGATCGCGACCTCGGCCTTCAGGCGCGCGCGGGCCTGCGGCGGGGCGATTCCGGGGAAGGGATCGGTCGGCTGCACTCGGCTACCTTGCCACGACGATCGATCGGTCATCTGGTCGAAACTTCGCTGAAATCGACAGATTGCCCAATCGACGGCGAGCCGGGTAAAGGCTATGTAACGGTTCTGCTCAAACTTTGGGACAGACCGATGTGAGGCTTAGAGTCATCGCATCGCCCGCCGGTCAACCATGCCCGGCGGGGACACCCAACCTTCCCCAGGAGGAACCCTGTGAAGCGCAACAAGATCGCCCTCGCGGGCCTCGCGCTGCTGGGCAGCGGCAGCTTCGTGCTCGCCGGCTGCGCCGGCGGCGGCGGCGAGACCGGCGGCAGCGAGACCCCGGCTGCGACCACGGCCGTCATCACGACCAACGGCTCGGAGCCCCAGTACCCGCTCATCCCGACGATGACCGGCGAGACGGGCGGCGGCAAGATCGTCGACTCGATCTACGCGGGTCTGATCACGTACGAGGCCGACGGCTCGGTCGTCAACGAGGTCGCCGAGGAGATCACCGTCGACTCGCCCACGCAGCTGACGGTCAAGCTCAAGGAGGGCACGACCTTCACGAACGGCGAAGAGGTCACTGCCGACAACTTCACCAAGGCGTGGAACCTGGGCGCCCAGGCCAGCAACGCGCACTACGCCGCGTACTTCTTCGAGGACATCGAGGGCTTCTCGTACGACGAGGACTCGGAGCTCACGGGCCTCGAGGTCGTCGACGACTACACGTTCACGATCACGCTGAACAAGCCGGCGTCGGACTTCGCCCAGCGTCTCGGCTACTCGGCGTTCTACCCGCTGCCCGACGTCGCGTTCGACGACATCGAGGCGTTCGGCCAGAACCCGATCGGCAACGGCCCGTACATGCTGGACGGCGAGGACGCGTGGCAGCACGACGTCCGCATCGACCTCGTGGCGAACCCCGACTACGAGGGTCCGCGCGAGCCGATGAACGGCGGCCTGGACATCGTCTTCTACGCCTCGCAGGACGCGGCGTACTCCGACCTGCAGGCCGGCAACCTCGACGTCCTGGACGCGATCCCGGACTCGGCGTTCGAGACCTACGAGAGCGACCTCGAGGGCCGCACGGTCAACCAGGCCGCCGCGATCTTCCAGTCGTTCGTCATCCCCGAGTGGATCGAGCAGTTCTCGTCGACCACCGAGGAGGGCCAGCTGCGCCGCGCCGCGATCTCGCACGCGATCAACCGCGAAGAGGTCACCGACGTGGTCTTCCACGGCACCCGCACGCCGGCGAGCGACTTCACGTCGCCCGTGATCGACGGCTGGAGCGACTCGGTCCCCGGCAGCGAGGTCCTCGAGTACGACCCCGAGAAGGCCCAGGAGCTGTGGGCTCAGGCCGAGGAGATCGCGCCGTTCGAGGGCGAGTTCACCCTCGCGTACAACGCCGACGGCGGTCACCAGACCTGGGTCGACGCGGTCGTGAACCAGATCTCGAACACGCTGGGCATCACCGCCAAGGGCGACCCGTACCCGGACTTCGCCACGCTGCTCGACGCGCGTGACGCCGGGACGGTCGGCCCGTACCGCGCCGGATGGCAGGCCGACTACCCCGGTCTGTACAACTTCCTCGGCCCGCTCTACGCCACGGGCGCGGGCGGCAACGACGGCAAGTACTCCAACCCGGAGTTCGACCAGCTGCTCGAGGAGGGCATCAGCGCGACCGACCCGGAGGAGGCTCAGGCCAAGTTCCAGGAGGCCCAGACGGTCCTCTTCACGGACCTGCCGGCGATCCCGCTGTGGTACTCGAACGTCACCGGCGGCTGGGCCGCGGGCGTCGAGAACGTCGAGTTCGGCTGGAACTCGGTGCCGCTGTACCACCTGATCACCAAGGCCGAGTAAGTCGGTCGGGAGCTTCCGCTCTCACCCGCGAGGCGGTGACGTACGCGTCACCGCCTCGCGCCGTGTTCCGCTCGTCGATCTCACGGATTTCCCAGGAATCCGGGGAGAGGATGGGCCCCGCTGAGGGCGCCCCGGATCGGGGCCCCTTTTTCCGTGCGCGTTCCACCCGAGAGCGCACGACGAGTTCCCCGAAGGGAGGGGGAGGATGGCCACCTACATCCTCAGACGGATCATCCAGGTGATCCCGGTGTTCATCGGCGCCACCCTGCTGATCTACTTCATGGTCTTCGGCATGCCCGGCGACCCGATCGCCGCGCTGTTCGGCGACAAGCAGCCGCCGCAGGCCGTGATCGACCAGATCCGCGAGCGCTACCTGCTCGACCAGCCGTTCATCGTCCAGTACCTCAACTACCTGGCCGGCATCCTGCGCTTCGACCTGGGCACCACGTTCACGGGCCAGAGCGTCGGCGAGGTCCTCGGCCGCACGTTCCCGGTGACGCTGCGCCTGGCCATCCTGTCGATCCTGATCGCCTTCGTGCTGTCGATCGTGATCGGCGCGACCTCGGCCATGCTCAAGGGCACCGTGTACGACCACTTCCAGCTGGTCGTCGCTCTGATCTTCATCGCGGTGCCGATCTTCGTCCTCGCGTTCATGGCGCAGTACTTCCTTGCCGTGCAGCTCGGCTGGTTCAAGCCCACGGTCGGCGGCCAGAACAACTGGGGCGACCTGTGGCTCCCGGCCCTCGTGCTCGGGTTCAGCGTCTACGCGGCCAGCATGCGGCTCACCCGGTCGTCGATGATCGAGTCGCTCGGACAGGACTGGGTGCGCACCGCGTACTCGAAGGGCCTCACGCGAGGGCGCGTGATCCCCGTCCACGTGCTGCGCAACTCGCTCATCCCGATGGTGACCGACACCGCCACCAACTTCGGCATCCTGATGGTCGGCGCGACCGTGACCGAGGGCATCTTCAACGTGCCCGGCGTCGGCAACGCGCTCTACCAGGCGATCCTGCGCCACGAGACGCCCACGGTCGTGTCCTTCGTGACCGTGTTCGTCGTGGTGTACGTGCTCGTCAACCTGCTCGTCGACCTGCTCTACGGTCTGCTCGACCCGAGGATCCGCTATGTCAAGTAACGCCACCCACTACGTCGCTCCGGTCAAGGCGGAGCAGGTCGTCGTCGACGCGGTGCGCCTCGACGAGAAGAAGAGCAACCTCTGGCTCGACGCGTGGCGCGACCTGCGACGCCGCCCGCTGTTCTGGATCTCGGTCGTGATGTGCGCGATCATCGTGGTCGTCGCGCTGTGGCCGTCCCTGTTCACGTCGGTGCCGCCCCAGGGTTCCGGGGCCTGCTTCCTGAACAAGAGCAACGCCGGCCCCGAGCCGGGTCACCCGCTGGGCTTCACCCGCCTGGGCTGCGACGTGTGGTCGCGCCTGGTGCACGGCACGAGCGTGTCGATGGCCGTCGGCCTGATGGCCACCGCGATCGGCACCCTGATCGGCGTGATCATGGGCGCGCTGGCCGCGTTCTACGGCGGCTTCCTGGACTCGCTGCTGTCGCGCGTCGGCGACATCTTCTTCACGATCCCCTACATCGTCGCCGCGATCGTCGTGATGACCGTGGTGCCGCGGGACCTGCGCAACGAGCTCGTGCTGGCGTTCGCGATCGGCGGCTTCTCGTGGGCCTCGACCGCGCGCATCATGCGCGCCGAGGTGCTCCGCGTGAAGCAGCTCGACTTCGTGATGGCGTCGGTGTCGCTCGGCCTGTCGCGCTTCAAGACCCTGGTCGTGCACGTGCTGCCCAACGCGCTCGCGCCGGTGATCGTGGTCGCGACCATCGGGCTCGGCTCGGCGATCGTCGCCGAGGCGACCCTGTCGTTCCTCGGCGTCGGCCTCGGCGGCGTCTCCTGGGGCGCCGACATCAGCCAGGCGCAGACGTCGATCCGCACGTCGCCCATGGCGCTGTTCTGGCCGTCGCTCGCGCTCACCGTCACGGTGCTCGCGTTCGTGACGCTCGGCGAGCTGCTGCGCGACGCGCTCGACCCGAAGTCGAGGGCCCAGCGATGACCGAGATCCAGAACGAGGTCGTGACGAGCCGCGCCGCGCGGCGCGAGGCGACGAAGGAGAACGCCGTGACCGAGCCGCTGTTGAAGATCCGGGGGCTGAATGTCTCGTTCGGCACCGGCAAGAAGACCCGCGAGGTGCTGCACGGCGTCGACCTCGACGTGTATCCGGGCGAGACCGTCGCGATCGTCGGCGAGTCCGGATCCGGCAAGTCGACCACCGCCGCCGCGGTGATCGACCTGCTCCCCGGCACCGGCAAGGTGACCGGCGGGACGATCGAGCTCGACGGCGTGGACATCACGCGCGCGAGCCGCCGCGAGATGGAGTCGATCCGCGGGCGCGAGATCGGCTACGTGCCGCAGGACCCGATGTCCAACCTCAACCCGGTGTGGTCGATCGGCTTCCAGGTCGAGGAAGCCATCCGCGCGAACGGCCTGGCCTCCGGGCGCCGCGAGGTGCGCGCCCGCGCGATCGAGGTGCTCCAGAACGCGGGACTCGCGGACGCCGAGCGGCGCCTGCACCAGTTCCCGCACCAGTTCTCGGGCGGCATGCGCCAGCGCGCGCTGATCGGCATCGGCCTCGCGGCCGACCCGAAGCTGCTGATCGCCGACGAGCCGACGAGCGCGCTCGACGTGACGGTGCAGCGCGTGATCCTGGATCACCTCGCGTCGCTGACCCGGGACAAGGGCACCTCGGTGCTGTTCATCACGCACGATCTGGGCCTCGCGGCCGACCGCGCGGACCGCATCGTCGTGATGAACCAGGGCGAGATCGTCGAGGCCGGCCCGAGCCGCGTCATCCTCGAGAACCCGCAGCACCCGTACACCCAGCGGCTGGTGGCCGCGGCGCCGAGCCTGGCGTCGCAGCGCATCCAGGCCGTGGTCGAGGAGCGCGGCGTGGAGCACCTGGAGGACGTCGCCGACGCCCACCCGGTGGTCGAGGTGCGCGATCTGACGAAGGACTACCGGATCCGCAAGGGCGGGTTCCGCAGCGAGCCCTTCCGCGCGGTCGACGGCGTCTCGTTCCAGATCCCGCGCGGCAAGACGCTCGCGCTCGTGGGCGAGTCCGGATCGGGCAAGTCGACGGTCGCCAAGATGGTGCTGCAGCTCGAGACGGCCACCAGCGGTCAGATCCTGATCGACGGCAAGGACACGGCCCAGATGGGGCAGAAGGACGTCTTCCGCCTCCGCAGCCGCATGCAGCCGGTGTTCCAGGACCCGTACGGCTCGCTCGACCCGCTGCGCAGCATCGGCGCCCTGATCGCCGAGCCGCTGCGCATCCACGGCGTGGGCGACGAGAAGTCGCGCCAGGCGCGCGTGTTCCAGCTGCTCGAGCAGGTGTCGCTGCCGCGCGAGCTCGCGTGGCGCTACCCGAACGAGCTCTCGGGCGGTCAGCGCCAGCGCATCGCGATCGCGCGGGCGCTCGCGCTCAAGCCCGCGATCGTCGTGCTCGACGAGGCCGTCTCGGCGCTCGACGTGCTCGTGCAGGACCAGATCCTGAAGCTCCTCGCGGACCTGCAGGGCGAGCTGGGCCTGACGTACCTCTTCATCACGCACGACCTCGCGGTGGTCCGCGTCGCGGCCGACCTGGTGTGCGTCATGGAGAAGGGCCGCGTCGTCGAGCAGGGGACCGTCGACGAGATCTTCTCGAACCCGCAGGAGGCGTACACGCAGCGCCTGCTGGACGCGATCCCCGGCGCCTCCGTGAACCTGGCCGGCCACTGAGCGTGACCGACCGAGCCCGCGTCCTCCGCGCGCCCACGGGCCTGTTCTGGCTCGTGGGCGTCGCGGCGGTCGTGGCGCTCCTGCTGGGCGACGTGGTCGTACGGGGCAGCGTGCCGCAGGCGCTGCTCATCGCGCCGTGGCTGCTCCTACCCGTCTGGTTCGTCTACGTCTTCCTGTACGCCCCGCACATCGCCGTCACCGACGACGACGTGCGGGTGCACAACATCCTGCGCACCGTGCGTCTTCCGTGGTCGACCGTCGAGGACGTCCGGATGCGCTGGCAGCTCGAGTTCGAGCTCACCGAGGCCGGCCGCGCGCAGGGCGACCTCGGCGCCGCGGCGCGCCGCAAGGGCGTCGTCGAGGCGTGGGCCATCACGGCCCGCCCCGGCCGGCGCCCCTCGACCCGCACCGCCCGGGCCTCGTCCGAGGCCGACACCCTCGAGGTGCTGCGCGGACTGCAGGCCTCCGTCGGCCCTCAGCCGGGCGCGCGCATCACGCGCTCCTGGAACCTGGTGGCCCTCGGATCCGCGGTCGCGATCGCGGTGTGGTGCGTCGCGGCCTGGTTCGCCGCCGGCTGAGCGCGCCGCCGCGCGCTCGGCGGGCCGTCAGGCCCGCACGATAAGATCTCCCCGTCCGGCTCCGGACCCGCTCACTTCTTCAGTTAAGGACCCTTCATGGCGCGCGCCCTCCGCTCCGACCTCCGCAACGTCGCGATCGTCGCGCACGTCGACCACGGCAAGACCACGCTGGTCGACGCCATGCTCCGGCAGACGGGATCGTTCGGCGATCACGCGCACGTCGAGGAGCGCGCGATGGACTCGAACGACCTCGAGCGCGAGAAGGGCATCACGATCCTCGCCAAGAACACGGCGATCACCTACAACGGCAAGCACACCGACTCGCCCGTCACGATCAACGTGATCGACACGCCCGGCCACGCCGACTTCGGCGGCGAGGTCGAGCGCGGCCTGTCGATGGTCGACGGCGTCGTGCTGCTCGTCGACGCGTCGGAGGGCCCGCTGCCGCAGACCCGCTTCGTGCTGCGCAAGGCGCTCGAGGCGAAGCTGCCGGTCATCCTGCTGGTGAACAAGACCGACCGCCCCGACGCCCGCATCGCGGAGGTCGAGGAGGAGGCGCACGACCTGCTGCTGGGCCTCGCGGGCGACCTGCAGGACGACGTGCCCGACCTCGACGTCGACGCGCTGCTCGACGTGCCGGTCGTGTACGCCTCGGGCCGCGCGGGCGCCGCGTCGCGCACGCGCCCGGCCGACGGCTCGCTGCCCGACAACGACGACCTGGAGCCGCTGTTCGCGGCGATCCTCGAGCACGTGCCGGCCCCGTCGTACGACGACGAGGCGCCGCTGCAGGCGTGGGTCACCAACCTCGACTCCAGCTCGTTCCTGGGCCGCCTGGCTCTGCTGCGCGTCTTCAACGGCGAGCTCAAGAAGGGCCAGACCGTCGCGTGGGTCCGCCACGACGGCACGACCCAGAACGCGCGCATCACCGAGCTGCTCATGACAAAGGCGCTCGACCGCTACCCGGCGGAGAAGGCCGGTCCCGGCGACATCGCCGTGATCGCGGGCTTCGAGGACATCATGATCGGCGAGACCATCGCCGACCCCAACGATGTGCGCCCGCTGCCGCTCATCACGGTCGACGAGCCGTCGATCTCGATGACCATCGGGACCAACACCTCGCCGCTCGTGGGCAAGGTCAAGGGCCACAAGCTCACCGCGCGCATGGTGAAGGACCGTCTCGACCGCGAGCTGATCGGCAACGTGTCGATCCGCGTGGTCGATATCGGCCGCCCCGACGCGTGGGAGGTGCAGGGCCGCGGCGAGCTGCAGCTCGCGATCCTGGTCGAGAACATGCGCCGGGAGGGCTTCGAGCTCACGGTCGGCAAGCCGCAGGTCGTCACGCGCAAGGGCGAGGGCGGCCGCCTCGAGGAGCCGTACGAGCACCTCACGATCGACGTGCCGGAGGAGCACCTCGGCGCCGTGACCCAGCTCATGGCCGCGCGCAAGGGCCGCATGGACAACATGATCAACCACGGCACCGGCTGGATCCGGATGGAGTTCGTGGTGCCGTCGCGCGGCCTGATCGGCTTCCGCACCGAGTTCCTCTCGATCACGCGCGGCACGGGCATCGCGAACGCGATCTCGCACGGCTACGACGAGTGGGCGGGCCAGATCGTCGCGCGTCAGAACGGCTCGATCGTGGCCGACCGCGCCGGCGTGGCGACGCCATTCGCGATGATCGCGCTGCAGGAGCGGATGTCGTTCTTCGTGAAGCCGGGCGACGAGGTCTACGAGGGCATGGTCGTGGGCGAGAACTCGCGCGCCGACGACATGGACGTCAACATCACGAAGGAGAAGAAGCTGACGAACATGCGCTCGTCGACGGCCGACACCTTCGAGTCCATGACGCCCCCGCGCATCCTGTCGCTCGAGGAGTCGCTCGAGTTCGCCCGCGAGGACGAGTGCGTCGAGGTCACGCCCGAGGCCGTGCGCATCCGCAAGGTCGTGCTCGACGCGACCGAGCGCGGCCGCGCCGCCTCGCGCGCCAAGAAGCTCGGCT
Organism: Microbacterium sp. Root53; assembly: GCF_001426925.1. Taxonomy (GTDB): domain Bacteria; phylum Actinomycetota; class Actinomycetes; order Actinomycetales; family Microbacteriaceae; genus Microbacterium. The sequence goes on along the minus strand of NZ_LMFR01000012.1, from coordinate 223,656 downwards.
GACCCGGGGCGCTCCGCATGCCGACGCCAGAGTTCATCCTGGCGCTGCGCGAGAAGGTCGGCACCGACATGCTGTGGCTGTCGGGCGTGACGGCCGTGGTGCTGCGCCCCGGAGCCGACGGAGTCGACGAGGTGCTGCTGGTGCGGCGCGCCGACAACGGGCGGCTCACGCCCGTGACGGGGATCGTCGACCCGGGGGAGGAGCCGGCCGTCGCGGCCGTGCGCGAGGTGCTCGAGGAGGCCGACGTGGTCGCCGAGGCCGAGGTGCTCTCGTGGGTCCGCGCGACGCCGCCCATGGTCTACGACAACGGCGACCGCGCGCAGTACCTCGACCTGGTCTTCCGCTGCCGCTACGTGACAGGCGAGCCGCACCCGGCGGACGGCGAGAACTCCGAGGCCCTCTGGCGCCGCGTGGACGACCTCGGCGACCTGGACGACGACATGCGCTCCCGGATCCTGCAGGCGGCCACGGGTGGCGAAGTGGCCCGCTTCGAGCGGTGATCCGCCCCGCCGCGCGCGGGTAGTCTCGCTCCAGTGAGCAGCACCGTCCGTCCCGCACTGAACGCCGAGGAGCGCAGCGCGTGGCGGCAGGGCGTGGCGGTGTCGGTCGCGACGGGCGCCTACGGCGTCTCCTTCGGCGCGCTGTCGGTCGCCGCCGGGCTCGACGTCTGGCAGACGTGCGTGCTGAGCCTGCTGATGTTCACGGGCGGATCGCAGTTCGCGTTCATCGGCGTGATCGCCTCGGGCGGCCTCGCGGCCGCGCCGGCCGCCATCGCGTCGGCCGTGCTGCTCGGCGCCCGGAACGTGGCGTACGCGATCCGGATGAACCCGGTCGTGGCCGTCGGCCCGGACGGCGCCGTGTCGTGGTGGCGGCGCCTCGCGGCGGCGCAGTTCACGATCGACGAGTCCGTCGCCGTCTCGCTCGCGCACATCGAGCCGCGGGCGCGGCGCATCGGGTTCTGGGTCACGGGAATCGGCATCTACCTGCTCTGGAACCTCTCGACGCTCGCCGGCGCCCTGCTGGGCGACGTGCTCGGCGACGTGCGGGCCTACGGCCTGGACGCCGCGGCGGCGGCGGCGTTCCTCGCCCTGCTGTGGTCGCGACTGCGCTCTCGGCAGGCGATCGCGGTGGGTGCGGCCGCGGCGGTCGTCGCGGCTGCGGTCACCCCGTGGCTCATGCCCGGGCTGCCCGTCCTGATCGCGGCGGTCGTGGCCGTCGTAGTGGGCTGGACCGACTGGCTCGGCCGCCGGGACGGGGCGCGCCGATGACGCTCTGGACCGCCATCCTGATCGCGGCGATCGCGTGCGTCGTCCTCAAGCTCGCGGGCTATCTGACGCCGCCCGAGTGGCTCGAGCGCGAGCGGCCCGCGCGCATCACGGACCTGCTGACGGTCGCGCTTCTCGCCGCGCTCGTGGCGGTGCAGACGGTCGGGGCGGGCATGGCGGTCACGCTCGACGCGCGCGTGCCCGCGCTGCTCGTCGCCGGGGCGCTGCTGTGGCGGCGCGCGCCGTTCATCGTGGTCGTCCTCGCGGCCGCCGTGGTCGCCGCGGTGCTCCGCGCGCTCGGCTGGGCGGCCTAGCACCGAGCGGAGCCTCGGCGGGGCCGGATACCCTGGGACGATGCGCGCATCCTGGCCCTCCCGCCTCCTGCTGGCCGCCCTGGCGGCCGTCGCGGGCGCCGTCTTCGGCGTCGCCGGCACGATCGCGCACGCCTATCTCCTCGGGCCGATCCCCGTCGGGTTCGCGCTCGCGCTGATCGGCTGCGGCGCGCTGCTGATCGGCGTGCGGCTGCTGGTCGCCGACCGCTGGGTGACGTGGATCACGGGGCTCGGCATGCTCGCGATGCTGCTCGTGTACTCGGGCCGCGGCCCGGGCGGATCCGTCGTCGTGCCGCAGCCCGCGGCGGGCGAGTTCCCGCTCGGCGTCGTGTGGTCGTACGCGCTCACGGGCGTCGTCCTCCTGGTCGGCGCCTGGCCGGACCTCTCCCGCATCCGGGCGGCGTCGGCGCCGCGGACGGACGGCGCCGCCACGGCGGGACCCGGGCGCGTCGAGGGCCCCGGCTCCCACGACGCGTAGAATCGATCCGTGACTTATGTGATCGCCCTTCCGTGTGTGGACGTCAAGGACCGCGCGTGCATCGACGAGTGCCCGGTCGACTGCATCTACGAGGGTGAGCGCAGCCTCTACATCCACCCGGACGAGTGCGTGGACTGCGGTGCGTGCGAGCCGGTGTGCCCGGTGGAGGCGATCTACTACGAGGACGACCTGCCCGACGAGTGGCAGGACTACTACAAGGCGAACGTGGAGTTCTTCGACGAGATCGGCTCSCCCGGCGGCGCCGCCAAGGTCGGCGTGATCCCCAAGGACCACCCGATCGTCGCGGCCCTGCCCCCGCAGGGCGACGCGCACGCCTGAACCNAACGTGGAGTTCTTCGACGAGATCGGCTCGCCCGGCGGCGCCGCCAAGGTCGGCGTGATCCCCAAGGACCACCCGATCGTCGCGGCCCTGCCCCCGCAGGGCGACGCGCACTGAGCGGGCCGGCATGACCGTCCGCGACCTGGCCGACTACCCCTGGGACGCAGTCGCCCCGTACGCCGAGCGCGCCCGCGCGCACGCCGACGGGATCTGCGACCTCTCCATCGGATCCCCGGTCGACCCCACGCCCGAGGTGGTGCGCCGCGCCCTCGCCGAGGCGACCGACGCGCACGCCTACCCGCAGACCGTGGGCACCCCCCAGCTGCGGGAGGCGATCGCCGCCTGGTACGCACGGCGGCGCGGAGTGCCCGGCCTCGAGCCGCGCAACGTCCTGCCCACCATCGGCTCGAAGGAGCTGGTGGCGCTGCTGCCGCTGCTGCTCGGCCTCGGCGAGGGCGACATCGTCGTGCACCCGCGCGCGGCCTACCCGACCTACGAGGTCGGCGCGCGCGTGGTGGGCGCGACCCCCGTGGCGTCGGACGAGCCCGACGAGTGGCCCGAGGGCGCCAAGCTGATCTGGATCAACTCGCCGGGAAACCCGGACGGACGCGTGTGGAGCGTCGACGAGCTGCGCCGCGCGGTCGAGCGCGCGCGCGAGCTGGGCGCCGTCATCGCGGGCGACGAGTGCTACGCCGAGCTCGGCTGGGACGCCCCGTGGGACGCGCAGCCGGTGCCGAGCATCCTGGACCCGCGCGTCATCGGAGACAGCCGTGCGGGCGTGCTCAGCGTGTACTCGCTCAGCAAGCAGTCCAACCTCGCCGGGTACCGCGCGGCGTTCCTCGCCGGCTGCTCCCGCATCGTGGGCGACCTGCTCACGGCGCGCAAGCACCTGGGGCTCATGCCGCCGGCGCCCGTGCAGCACGCGATGGCCGTCGCGCTCGCGGACGACACGCACGTCGCCGAGCAGAAGGAGCGCTATCGCGCGCGTCGCGAGGTGCTGCGCCCGGCGCTCGAGGCGGCGGGCTTCCGGATCGACCGCAGCGAGGCCGGGCTCTACCTCTGGGCGACCGAGGGCCGCGACGCGTGGGAGTCGATGGGGCGGCTCGCCGACCTCGGCATCCTCGCGGGCCCCGGCGTGTTCTACGGCCCGTTCCACCCGCAGCACGTGCGCCTGTCGCTCACCGCGAGCGACGAGCGGATCGCGGCCGCGGCCTCCCGCCTGCGTGCCGCGGCCGGCTGAGCCGGGTCCGGATCCCGCCGTTTCGTGCGATCCGTCAACGGATCGCCCCGGGATTGGGCGAGTGTCACAGTCGTCTCCCGCGGCCGATAGGCTGTAGGAGGTTGTCCCGGGATCCCGGGGCACCGCCCCAGCGGTGCGCCGGCGCGAACGACGGCGGTGCGCCGACTTCCTGGTGAGCGAGATCGATCGCGACAAAGACATCCCAAGGAGGCGCCGTGAGCGACGCGGGACAGCAGCCCGACAAGGCCACCCTGACCATCGGTGACAAGACCGCCGAGTTCCCGGTGCTGCCGGCGACGTGCGGGGCGCCGAGCATCGACGTGTCGACGCTGACGCGTCAGACGGGCTACACCGCGCTGGACTACGGCTTCGTGAACACGGCGGCCACCAAGTCCGACATCACCTTCATCGACGGCGACAAGGGCATCCTGCGCTATCGCGGCTACCCGATCGAGCACCTCGCGACCCGCTCGAACTACCTCGAGGTCGCCTGGCTGCTGATCTACGGCGAGCTGCCCACGGCCGACCAGCTGGCCGAGTTCGACGACAAGATCCGTCACCACACGCTGCTGCACGAGGACCTGAAGGACCGCTTCTTCACGGCCCTGCCGCACACCGCGCACCCCATGGCGGTGCTCTCGTCCGGCGTCTCGGCGCTGTCGACGTACTACGAGGACGAGTCGGACCCGGCCAACCCCGAGCACGTCGAGCTCAACATGATCCGCCTGCTCGCGAAGCTGCCCGTGATCGCGGCCTACGCGCACAAGAAGAGCATCGGCCAGGCGTTCCTGTACCCCGACAACTCGCTGAGCTTCGTCGACAACTTCCTCAAGCTGAACTTCGGCGTGCGCAGCGAGGAGTACGAGGTCAACCCCGTCATGTCGCGCGCGCTCGAGCAGCTGCTGATCCTGCATGAGGACCACGAGCAGAACGCGTCGACCTCGACCGTCCGTCTCGTCGGCTCGACCGGCGCCGACCAGTTCGCGTCGATCTCGGCCGGCATCCACGCCCTCTCGGGCCCGCTGCACGGCGGCGCGAACGAGGCCGTGCTGACCATGCTCGCGCAGATCCGCGACTCGGGCATGGGCGTGCAGCGCTTCGTCGAGAAGGTGAAGAACAAGGAAGAGGGCGTGAAGCTGATGGGCTTCGGGCACCGGGTCTACAAGAACTACGACCCGCGCGCCAAGCTCGTCAAGCAGTCGGCCGACGAGGTTCTCGAGGCGCTCGGCGTGCAGGACCCGTTGCTCGACCTGGCCAAGGAGCTCGAGGCCATCGCGCTGGAGGACGACTACTTCAAAGAGCGTCGCCTCTACCCGAACGTCGACTTCTACACGGGCGTGATCTACAAGGCCATGGGCTTCCCGACGCGGATGTTCACCGTCCTGTTCGCGATCGGCCGCCTTCCCGGATGGCTCGCCCACTGGCGCGAGCTGCACCAGGACCCCAAGACCAAGATCGGCCGCCCGCAGCAGCTCTTCACCGGCTCGCCCGAGCGCGCGTACCCCGGCGCCTGATTTTCTCGTAACGAAGAGCCCGCCTCTCCGGAAGGAGAGGCGGGCTTCTTCGTTTAGAGAATCACGCGTGGAGGGCGGGGTTGAGGGTGACGCCGACGCCGGTGCGGCGGCGGGCCTCGATCGCGCCCGTGAGCGAGTTGCGGATGTAGAGCAGGCCGCTCGACCCCGACAGCTGTGCGCCCTTGGCGACGCGCGGGGTGCCGTCGGCGGTCGGGGGCTCGTCCACCAGCAGCACCTTGGTGCCGGCGGTGAGGTACAGGCCCGCCTCGACGACGCAGTCGTCGCCGATCGAGATGCCCACGCCCGCGTTGGCGCCGAGCAGCGAGCGCTCGCCGATCGACACGCGGTGCTTGCCGCCGCCCGAGAGCGTGCCCATGATCGATGCGCCGCCGCCGATGTCGGATCCGTCGCCGACCACGACGCCCTGCGACACGCGGCCCTCGATCATGGAGGCGCCGAGCGTGCCGGCGTTGAAGTTCACGAAGCCCTCGTGCATGACGGTCGTGCCGGGGGAGAGGTAGGCGCCCAGGCGCACGCGCGAGGCGTCCGCGATCCGGACGCCCTCGGGCATGACGTAGTCGGTCAGGCGCGGGAACTTGTCGAGCGAGACGATCTGGACGCCGTCGCGCTGCAGGTAGGGGCGCAGGCGGTTCGCGTCGTCCGGGTGCATCGGGCCGGCGGTCGTCCACGCCACGTTCGGCAGGTGGGCGAAGATGCCGTCGAGGTTCAGCTCGTTCGGGCGCACCAGACGGTGCGACAGGGCGTGCAGACGGAGGTAGGCGTCCGACGTCGAGGCCGGCGCGACGTCCAGGTCGATCTCGAGGGTCACGACCTCCACGGACACGTTGCGGCGGTCGTCCGGCGCCGCGAGCCGGTCCAGGCTGTCGACCTCGTCCGCGAGGTCGGTCGCACGGCCCGCTCGGGGCGACGGGAACCACGTGTCCAGGACGGTGCCGTCGGCGGCAACCGTCGCGAGTCCGACACCCGACACCCAGCGCTCATCAGTCATACCTCCAGCCTAGAGTTAGAGCCATGCCCACGCTGGACCTGACCGCCTCCTCCGCCGACATCACGCGCGCCATCTGCGACATCCCGAGCGTGTCGGACGACGAGCGCGCGCTCGCGGACGCGATCCAGGAGGCGATCGAGCCGCTCGAGCACCTCGACTTCCACCGCGACGGGGACACGATCGTCGCCCGCACCCACCGGGGCCGCGGCCAGCGCGTGGTGATCGCCGGCCACATCGACACGGTCCCGATCAACGACAACGTGCCCACGCTCGACTTCCTGCTCGACGGCGAGCCGTACATCCGGGGGCGCGGCACGGTCGACATGAAGTCGGGCGTCGCGGTGCAGCTCAAGCTCGCCGCCGAGCTGACCGACCCCGTGGTCGACATCACGTGGATCTGGTACGACCACGAGGAGGTCGCCGCCGAGCGCAGCGGGCTCACCCGCCTGGCCGCGAACCGGCCCGACCTGTTCGCGGGCGACTTCGCCATCCTGGGGGAGCCGACCAATGGGCTCGTCGAGGGCGGCTGCAACGGCACGCTCCGCGCCGTGGTGCGCACGCACGGCCGGCGCGCGCACAGCGCCCGGGCCTGGATCGGCGAGAACGCGATCCACGCGGCGGCGCCCATCCTGGACACGCTCGCGGCGTACCGCCCGCAGACGATCGCGGTCGACGGCCTCGAGTACCGCGAGGGCCTGAACGCGGTGAAGATCTCGGGCGGCGTCGCGGGCAACGTGATCCCGGACCTGTGCGAGGTCGAGGTGAACTTCCGCTTCGCCCCGAGCCGCAGCGAGGACGAGGCGGTCGAGCACGTGCGGAGCGTGTTCGACCGGTTCGAGGTCGAGATCACCGACCTCTCGGGCGGCGCGCGCCCGGGGCTCGACGCGCCGCTCGCGCAGCAGTTCCTCCGCGCGGTGGGCGGCGAGCCGCGCCCCAAGTACGGCTGGACGGACGTCGCCCGGTTCTCGAAGCTCGGCGTGCCGGCCGTCAACTACGGCCCGGGCGATCCCCTGCTCGCCCACCACGACGAGGAGCGGGTCGCGGTCTCCCAGATCGAGGAGGTCGAGCGGGGGCTGCGCGCGTGGCTGAGCGCCCGCTGACGCCGCTCGACCGTGCGCGGGCGGTGTGGGCCGGATGGCCCGCGCCGGCCCGCATCGCCCTGATCTACGTCGCCGCGCGGATCGTCACGACCGCCCTCATGCTCGGCGTGGCGTCCGCCTCGCCCGCGACGTCGCGCTTCGGCGCGGATCCGTCGCTCGCCGACTACGTCCTGGGCTGGGACGCACAGTGGTACTGGCTCGTGGCCGTCTCGGGCTATCCGGCCGAGCTGCCCGTCGACGCCAGCGGGCACGTCGAGGAGAACGCGTGGGCGTTCATGCCCGTGTACGCGCACCTCGCGAACATCGTGGGCCTGGGCACGTGGGGCGCGGGGGCGCTCGTCGTCTCGCTCGTCGCGGGCTGGGTCGCGTGCCTGGGCCTGCACCGCCTGCTGCGCGGCCGGATCGGCGACGAGGCAGCCACGTGGGCGGTCGCGCTCTTCGCGAGCGCCCCCCTGGCGGCGCTGTTCCAGGTCGGATACGCCGAGTCGCTGTTCCTCGCCCTGCTGATGTGGGCGCTCGTCTGCCTGGTGGAGCGGCGCTGGGGGTGGCTCTACGCGCTCATCCCGCTCATGGGGTACACGCGGCCGGGCGTGCTGGCGTTCGCGCTGCTGCTGGGCCTGTACGGGATCTGGCGCTGCCGGCTGCGGCGCTCGGACCCGCTGGTGACGCGCGACGTCGCGCACGTCCTGGCCCTCGGCGCGCTCGCAGTCGTCGTCGGCTTCTCGTGGCAGGTCATCGCGGGCCTGGCGACCGGGCGGGCCGACGCCTATCTGCAGACCGAGCTCGCGTGGCGCCGCGGATGGGTGCCCGGAATCGACGGCTTCGTGCCGTTCGAGGGGTGGATCCGCGCCGCGGAGGTCTGGTTCGGGATCTGGGGCCTGCCGGCCTGGGCCGGCTACGTCGCGCTGGGCCTCCTCGTCGCCGGCGCGGCCGCGGCGCTCATCGCAAGGCCCGTGCGGGCGCTCGGCGTCGAGGTGCGCCTGTGGGCGGCGAGCTACCTGCTGTACCTGCTCGCCGTCTTCTTCCCGCAGTCGAGCACGTTCCGCCTGCTTCTGCCGCTGTCCCCGCTGTGGGGCGCGGCGCCCCGGTCGGCGGCCGGGCGGTGGTCCGCCCTGGCGCTGTGCGTGCTCGGGCAGTGGGTCTGGATCGCCCTTATGTACGGCGCGGGGAGCACCTACTGGCAGGTGCCCTGACGGAGCCGAGCCGAGCCGCCAGGCAGACCGGGATACCGTCGTCCCGAGTCGGCGTGCGAATCGCCCGGTCGCGCTCCCACGGTAAACTGACAGGGGAGACCACGACGAAAGGGAGCCACGATGGCAGCCATGAAGCCCAGAACCGGTGACGGACCGATGGAGGCCGTGAAGGAGGGACGCCTCATCATCGTGCGTGTGCCGCTCGAGGGCGGTGGCCGTCTGGTCGTCTCGGTCAACGATGACGAGGCCAAGGAGCTCTACGGCGTTCTCGGCGACGTCGTGAACGCCTGAGGCGCGACGCTTTCACGAAGGGCCGGATCCGATCGGATCCGGCCCTTCGTCGTCGTCCGGAGCTCAGTCGGCGACGACGGTCAGCTGGAGCAGCCCCTCGCCGATCGTGGAGAGGGCGGGGATGACGGCGGGCGAGTTCTGCGTCTCCTGGAGGAGCGTGCGGTACGCCACCGTGACGGCGTCGCGCTGCACCGGATCGGCGACCCTGCCGTTCAGCACGCGCGGCACCAGGACGGTGCCGCCCGGGCGGGCCAGCCGGAGGCCGTGCTCGACGTAGTCGATGACGTTCTCGGGGTCGGCGTCGATCAGCACGATGTCGTAGGACGCCTCGTTCATGCGCGGCAGGACGTCGGCGGCACGGCCCGTGATGAAGCGCACGCGCGCGGGCGGCACCTTCGCGTGCGTGAACGCCTGGCGCGCGGCGCCGAGGTGCTCGGGCTCGTAGTCGATCGTCGTGAGGACGGCCTTGGGCGCGCCGCGCAGCAGCCACAGGCCCGAGACGCCCGCTCCGGTCCCGATCTCGATGATGGAGCGCGCGCCGGTCGCGGCCGCGATCACGGCGCACTGCGCGCCCACACCCGCGCTCACCGGGGCGGCGCCGAGCTCGAGGGCGTGCTGGCGGGCCCGGGCGATGTGATCCGGCTCCACGATCGTGTCGCGTGCGAAGCGCGCGATCGCATCCTGCTCGCTCATTCAGACCTCCTCGATCCCCTCCAGCCTAGGCTCGCCGGGCGTGAGGGCCGGGCAGGCGCGGCCGGTAGGCTGAAGGCATGTTCTTCGGGCTCACCTTCGAGAAGGTGATGATCATCGCGGCGATCGCGGCCCTGTTGATCGGACCCGAGCGCATGCCGCGCTACGCCGAGATGCTCGCGAAGACCGTCAAGCGCGCGCGGGACTTCGCGAACGGAGCCCGCACCCGGGTGCGCGAGGAGATCGGCCCGGAGTTCGACGACGTGGACTGGCGCAAGCTCGATCCGCGCCAGTACGACCCGCGCCGGATCATCCGCGAGGCGCTCCTCGAGGACGACGAGCCTCCCGCGAAGCCGGCCGCGCCGGTGATCGCGCCGCCCCGCACGACGCCGCTGACGCGCCAGACCTTCAGCGCCACGACGCCCCCGCCGTTCGACTCCGAGGCGACCTGACCCTCAGCGCGCCGGGTTCACCGGGAGGCGCCGGCCCGCCAGGCGGCGGGGCTGCGCCGCGACGCGCTCCGCGAGGAGCGCGATCTCGCGCGCGGCCGGGTCGTCCGGGTGGGCGACGACGACCGGATCGCCCGCATCGCCGGAGGCGCGCAGCGCGGGGCTGAGCGGGATGGACGCCAGAACGGGCACGTCCTCGCCGTCCGCGGACAGGGCCGCGGCCACCTCGGCTCCGCCGCCCGCGCCGAACAGGTCCATGACCGTGCCGTCGGGCAGCGTCATGGCAGCCATGTTCTCGACCACGCCGATCACGCGCTGGCCCGTCTGCCGCGCGACGAGCCCGCTGCGTACCGCGACGTCGGATGCCGCCGCCTGGGGCGTCGTGACGACGAGCACCTCGGCGTGGGGGAGCAGCTGGCCGACCGAGATCGCGACGTCGCCCGTGCCCGGCGGCATGTCGAGCAGCAGCACGTCGAGGTCGCCGAAGTACACGTCGGTGAGGAACTGCTGCACCGTGCGGTGCAGCATCGGCCCGCGCCACGCGACGGCGCCCGTACCCGCGGTGCCGGCCCCGTCGCCGGTCTGCAGGAACATCCCGATCGAGATGGCCTTCACGCCGTGTGCGACGGGCGGGAGCATGAGCTGGTCGACGCGCGTGGGCTGCGCGACGACGCCGTCCTTCGCGAGGCCGAGCAGCGGCGGGATCGAGAACCCGTGCACGTCCGCGTCGACGAGGCCGACCGCCAGTCCGCGCTGCGCGAGCGCCACGGCCAGGTTCGCCGTCACGGTCGACTTCCCGACGCCGCCCTTGCCGCTCGTCACGGCGATCACGCGCGTGAGGGAGTCCGGCCCGAAGGGCATGCCGCGTGCGGGCCGGAGGCGCGCGGTCAGCGCCTGCCGCTCCGCGGGGGTCATGACGCCGACGTCGATCGCGACGGCGCCGACGCCCTCGACCGACTCGGCCGCGCGGCGCACGTCGGCCTCGATCCGGTCGGCGGCGGGGCATCCCACGATCGTGAGGGCGATGCCGACCCGCACGTCCGCGCCGTCGGCCTCCACGCCGCGCACCATGTCCAGCTCCGCGAGGGGGCGGCGCAGCTCCGGGTCCGAGACCTGGCCGACCGCGTCGCGCACCCGCGCCGCGAGGTCGGTCACGCCTGCTCGCCCGCCGGTCGGCCGCCGCGCTCGGCGCGGGCGTCCAGCTCCTCGAGCAGGCCCCGCAGCTCGTCGCGCAGCTCGTCGCGCGACACCATGCGCTGGTCCATGTCGCCGAGGGCCAGGCGCAGCGCGACGATCTCGCGGGCCAGGTACTCGGTGTCGGCGAGGTTGCGCTCGGCGCGCTGACGGTCCTGCTCGATCTGCACCCGGTCGCGGTCGTCCTGCCGGTTCTGCGCGAGCAGGATGAGCGGCGCCGCGTACGACGCCTGCAGCGACAGGGCGAGCGTGAGCGCCGTGAAGCCCAGATCGGCCGAGTCGAAGCGCCAGCCCTGCGGCGTGAGCGAGTTCCAGAGCATCCATGCCAGGACGAAGAGGCTCAGGCCGATCAGGAACGCCGGCGTGCCCATCGCGCGGGCGATCCACTCGGTGGCGCGGCCGAACCGGTCGCGACCGCGCGTGGGGGCCGACGCCGCGAGGCGCGGCGTGCGGCCGCGCACGGTCTCGGGCCGCGAGATGTCGCGCGGCGCCATCACGTGCGCCCCACCGTCGGGATCGTGCCGGTCACGGGCGCGGGCGGGAGCGGATGGTCCGCATCCTGCGAGCGCCAGTCGTCGGGCAGCAGGTAGTCGAGCATGTCGTCGACGCTGATCGCGCCGACCAGGCGGTGCGCCTGATCGACCACGGGCAGCGACACGAGGTCGTAGCTCGCGAGTCGCCGGGCGACCTCGGCGGCCGACGCCGTGACGGGCACCGGCTCGAGCGTGTCGTCCAGGATGGCGCCGATGCGCTCGTGCGGCGGGTAGCGGAGCATCCGCTGGAAGTGCACGGCGCCGAGGAAGCGTCCCGTGGGGGTCTCGTACGGCGGCAGCGTCACGAACACGCTCGCCGCCAGGGCGGGGTGCAGCTCGTGCCGGCGGATGGTCGCGAGCGCCTCGGCGATCGTCGCATCGGCCGACATGATGATCGGCTCGGTCGTCATCAGGCCGCCCGCGGTGTCGGAGCCGTAGCGCAGCAGCATGCGCACGTCCTCGGCCTCCTCGGGCTCCATCAGCTGGAGCAGCTCCTCGCTGCGCTCGGGCTCGAGCTCCGCCAGGAGGTCGGCCGCGTCGTCGGGCTCCATGGCGTCGAGCACGTCGGCGGCGCGCTCGTCGCCCAGCTTCTCGAGGATGTGGACCTGCTCCTCCTCGGGCATCTCCTCGAGCGCGTCCGCGAGGCGCTCGTCGGAGAGCTCCTCGGCGACCTCGATCATCCGCTCCTCGGGCAGGTCCAGCAGCGTGTTGGCGAGGTCGGCGGGGCGCAGCTCGGCGTAGCTGGCGGCCAGGGCCTCGGCGGACTGCGCCTCGCCCGGCGTGTGCTGCTCGCGCACCTCGCTCCACGTCGCGAACGTGGTCGGGCCCTTCGCGAACGGGGACGCGCTGGTCTTGGGCTTGCGCAGGAACAGCTGGCCGATGGCCCACTCGCCCACGCGGTTGGGCTCGATCGCGACGTCCTCGATCACGGCCGATCCGCTGCCGTCCACGAAATGGACGCGGCGGCCCACGATCTCGGCGAGCACGCGCACCTCGTCGGCGCGGGGCTGGAACCGGCGCACGTTGATCAGGCCGGTCGTGATGACCTGGCCGGACGAGATCGAGGTGATGCGCCCGATCGAGACGAACACCTGACGGCGGCCGGGGATCTCGCACACCAGGCCGATCACGCGCGGGGCCGCGCTACTTCGGTACACGACGACGACGTCCCGGACCTTGCCGAGCCGGTCGCCCGCGGGGTCGAAGACGGGGCAGCCGGCCAGGCGCGCCGCGAAAACCCTCTGCGTGCTCATGCTCCCAGCGTAGCCCGCGGCCCCGCTCCGGCGTTCCGGCCCGGCGGGCCGGCGGGCGTCAGGGGTGCAGGACGCGGAAGCGCTCGATGAGCACCGGCATGGATGGGGAGAAGCCGCGCTCGTGCTCCGCGAACTCCGTGAAGAAGCGCTCGTGCGACGCTCGCCAGTGATCCAGCGAGCGGTCGCCCTCGCCCTCCGCGTGCGCGTGCTCGGCGTCCACCTCGTCGAAGGGGACGACCGCATGCGCCGTGTTCTGGATGACGGCGCGCGGGCGTCCGGCTCCGTCCAGGATGATGTCGAGCTGGCCGGGCGCGGGGAACTCCTCGCCCGAGGCCTCGAAGTCCCAGACCGCGCTCGCCGTGCCGGTCTTGACGCCGCGCAGGACGAGATCGAGCAGCGCGTCGGCGTGCTCGGGCGTGCCGCCGAACCCCCACGCGGACGGCGGCTCTTCGGGGAGCTGCACCTCGGGCGCGGATGCCGCGATTGCGGCGCGAGCGTCGGCCCAGAAGGCGGCCAGAGCGGCAGGGTCCGGGTCGGGGATCGGCACGCTCCCACCCTACGGGCGCCGCGCCCGCGCGCGGCGGGCGGCGACCTCGGCCTGCCGCGATGAGGTACGTGGAAGAATGGCGCGCATGAGCATGATGAGCGGGATGGGCCGACAGTTCGAGGTCGGCGAGACCGTGGCGAGCTTCAAGGAGTACGACGCGGCGCAGAAGGCCGTGTCGCGGCTGATCGCGGCCGAGGTGCCCGCCGCCGACATCGCGATCGTCGGCACGGCGTTGCGCTCGGTCGAGAAGGTCACAGGCCGGCTCGGCTATGCGCAGGCCGCCTGGTCGGGTGCGGTCAACGGCGTGCTGCTCGGCCTGCTGTTCGCGGCGATGGTCGTGATCTGGACGCCGGGCCTGCCGATGTCCGTGTTCGCGGGCCTGCTGCTCGTCGGCATCGCGTTCGGCATGCTGTTCCGTCTCATCGCGTACGCGCTGCTGCGCCGGCGTCGCGACTTCGCCAGCGTCATGCAGGTGTCGGCCGACCACTACGAGGTCACGGTGCTGCCGCGCAGCGTGGCGAAGGCCCGCCAGGCGCTGGGCGCGAGCAGCGCGCCGCCCGCGCCGGCGGCGGCCCCGCCCGCCGCGACCGAGCCCCCGCGCTACGGCGTGCGCGTCGAGCCGACCGCTCCTCCCGCGGCGCCCGCGGCGCATCCGGAGCCGCACGTGCCGTCCGCCCCGGCGGAACCGGGCGCGGACCCGGTCGCCCCGCCGCGCCCCGATGGGGAGGGCCCCGGCGACACCCGCGGCGGCGCGTGACCGCGGAGGGCTCGCTCGCCGTCGCGCTTCCCGGCGGTGAGACCTCGGTCTCCCTGGCCGTCGACGCCGCCGAGTCGCCGCGCGGCATCGTGGCCCTGGCACACGGCGCGGGCGCCGGCATGCGCCATCCGTTCCTGGCCGGACTCGGCGCGGCGCTCGCGGGCGAGGGGCTCACGGTCATCCGGTTCAACTTCCCGTACGTCGAGGCGGGGCGCCGCATGCCGGGGCGCCCGGCCGACGCGATCGCGACGTGGCGCGCGGTCGTGGACCACGCGTCCGGCGACGGCCTGCCCGTGTGGGCCGCGGGCAAGTCCTACGGCGGCCGGATGGCGTCCATGGCGGCCGCGGAGGGCGACTTCCCGGTACGCGGCCTGATCTACCTCGGCTACCCGCTGCATCCGCCCGGGCGCCCCGACCGGCCGCGGGCCGAGCACCTGCCCGCGATCGAGGCGCCGCAGCTGTTCGTGGAGGGCGAGAACGACCCGTTCATCCAGCCGCGCGAGCACTTCGACGCGGTGGTCGCGACCTGTCAGGACGCGACCGTGTCCTGGATCGAGGGCGGCGACCACTCGTTCGCGGTCAAGGGTCGCAAGCGCGCCGCCGACGTGATCGGCGCGGAGCTCGCGCCGATCGTCGCCGCGTTCGTCCGCTGACGGCACGACCGGTCGCGTCGCGCGGCGCCAGACCGGGAAGAATCCGCGACGCAAGGACATCCAAGGTGGAATCGTCCTCGTGCCGCGGAGTCGTCCTTGTCTCAGGTCAGCTGCGAGACCGGCTGATCCAGGCCTCGATCTCGTCCGCCGTGCGCGGGATCGCCGCCGAGAGGTTCACGGGGCCGTCCTCGTTGAGCAGCACGTCGTCCTCGATGCGCACGCCGATGCCACGGTACTCCTCGGGGACCGTCAGATCGTCGATCTGGAAGTACAGGCCCGGCTCGATCGTGAACACCATGCCGGGCTCGAGGACGCCGTCGTAGTACATCTCGCGTCGCGCCTGGGCGCAGTCGTGCACGTCCAGGCCGAGGTGGTGGCTGGTGCCGTGCACCATGTACCGGCGGTGGTGGCCGCCGCGGTCGGCGTCCAGCGCCTCCTCGGCCGTCACCGGCAGCAGGCCCCACTCGGCCGTGCGGCGCGCGAGGACCTCCATGGCGGCCTCGTGCAGCGCCCGGAACTTCACGCCCGGCCGGGCCGCGGCGAACGCCGCGTCGGCCGCCTCGCGCACGGTCTCGTAGATCTTGCGCTGGATGGGCGTGAACGTGCCGCTCACGGGCAGCGTGCGGGTGATGTCCGCGGTGTAGAGGCTGTCGACCTCGGCGCCGGCGTCGATCAGGATGAGGTCTCCCGGCAGGACGGCGCCGTCGTTGCGCGTCCAGTGCAGGTAGCAGGCGTGCGGGCCCGACGCGGCGATCGTGTCGTAGCCCTCCCAGTTGCCGTCGCTGCGGGCGCGCTGGTGGAAGACGCCCTCGACCACCCGCTCGCCGCGGGGGTGCTCGACGATGCGCGGCAGCTCGCGCACGATGTCGTCGAAGCCGTCGGCGGTCACCTGCACGGCGAGGCGCATCTGCGCGATCTCGAACTCGTCCTTGACCAGGCGCAGCTCGGACACGAAGCGCGTGAGATCCTCGTCCTGGTCGACGACGAGGTCGCCCTCCTTCGACTCGAACGCGTCGATGTGGGCGGTCGGCAGGCCGAGCTCGCCGGCGACGCCGCCGAGCGCGGGGCGCGGGCCGATCCAGAACTCTCCGATCGTGGCGTCCGAGTAGAACTCGGCGGTCGTGCGGTCGGCGCGCTCCCGGAAGTACAGGGTGACGTCGTGTCCGTCGTCGGTGGGCTCGAACACCAGGACCGAGTCGGGCTCCGAGTCCGCGCCCCATCCCGTCAGGTGCGCGAACGCCGAGTGCACGCGGAAGGGGTAGTCCGTGTCGTTGCTGCGCTGCTTGAGCGGTCCGGCCGGGACGACCAGGCGCCTGCCCGGGAAGGCCCGCGAGACCGCGGCGCGGCGCGCGGCGGCGTACGGCGCCTGCTCGCGCAACGGAGGCAGCTGCTCCGGGCGCTCGGCCCAGCCCTCCGAGATCGTGTCGAGGAAGCCCTGCGGGTACGGCTGCTTGCGGTTCGTGACGCCCGGCTTCTCGGTCTGCTTCTCGGTGGTCTCTGACATGCTCCCAGTCTCTCACCGGTGGGCGGTGTCCGCGCGGTCTCGCCTAGCCTGGGAGCGTGACCGCTCCCGCCCGCCCGATGCATCCTGCGCTCGTGTACACGATCGACCTCGTCCTGGTCCTCGCGTTCTGCGCGCTGGGCCGCGGCACGCACGGCGAGGCGCCGATCGGCGCCGGATTCCCCGCGACCGCGGGGCCCTTCGTCGTGGGGCTCGTGATCGGATGGCTCGTCAACCGGTTCGCGCTCGGCGGGCACACGGCATCCCTCCGGTCGGGCGCCGTCGCGTACGCGGCCACGCTCGTCGGCGGCATGCTGCTGCGGATGGCGACGGGGCAGGGCACGGCCGCGCCGTTCGTGATCGTCGCCGCGTTCGCCCTCGCGGCGCTGCTGCTGGGCTGGCGCCTCGTCGCGCGCGCGGTGCGCCGGTCGCGTCGCGCCTGATCCTCAGCCGGCCGGCTCCAGCTGCACGACGAGCGGCCGGTGGTCGCTCCCCGCGCCGTCCAGGTTCGTCAGCACGATCGAGCCGGTCGCGCGCCACGAGTCGGAGTGCATGACGTGGTCGATCGGCGTCGCCAGCAGCGCCGGGACGTCCGTGGGCCACGTTCCCACGCCGCCGTTGCCCGTCTGGGCGGCCGCGTCGCGGCAGTAGCCGAGATCGTACCCGTCCGCGGCCAGCGACGTCATGTGGTCGACCGTCGCGTTGAAGTCGCCCGCGATGATGACGTCCTCGCCCGCCGGGCACTGGTCCGCGATCCACTGCAGGTCCTGCTGCCACAGCTCCATGTAGGAGGGGCGCGGGGCGATCGCGTGCACGGCGACGACCGTGGGGCCGATGCCGTCCACCGGCATGACGACCGCGCTCGGCAGCACCTGAGTGTTGCTGGTTCCGTCGTCCGACGACTCGATGACGGCGTAGTCGCCCAGGTCGGGGGAGATCAGGATGGTCGTGACCCACGACTGCGGGCCCCGCTCGATCTCCTCGTGGTACTGCACGTGGTGGACCCACATCGGGCGGCCGAGCTCGCGCATCTCGATCGCCACGTTCTCGCCCACGCTCTGCGCGGTCTCGGGCAGCGCGATGATGTCGGCGTTCATCGCCACGGCGGTCTGGGCGATCTGATACGCGCCGGTGGCCTCTCCCGCCGTGTTCCACGTCATGACGCGCACGCTGCTGGCGGTCTCGGCCGGCAGCGCGTCGCCGTACCCGCGCATCCCGAGCGTGACGCCGCCCGCGATGGCGCCGATCGCCGCGACCAGGGCCATCGACATCGCGAAGCCGCGCAGGGGGCGGGCGAGCGCGAACAGCAGGAAGAGGAGCGTCAGGACGGCGAAGCCGGCCACCATGACCCCGCGCATCGACACGATCTGGGCGACCGGGACGGTCCGCTCCAGATGGAAGAACGACGGCCACGTGAGCACCGCGGTCGCGATCGCGAACACCACGGTCACGAGGATCCCGAGCAGTCGCAGCACGCCTTCGACCCTAGGTCGGCGACCTGGGAAAGCGGCGGATGCGGCACCGTCCGGGGGTCATGTCGGGAGGGCTCCGAGCGGCCGGACGCGCCGCGCTCCGGGGCGCCTGCGAGCGGCTACGATCGGCTCGTGGGAGAACTGGGCGGCACCGGCATCCCGGCGCAGCGATTCAGCGGCCCGAGCGACCTGCACCTGCACTCCGCGCGGTCGGACGGCACCGAGCCGCCGGCCGACGTGATGGCGTCGGCGCACCGGCACGGGCTTCGCACCGTCGCGCTCACCGACCACGACACGACCGCTGGATGGGCGGAGGCGGCCGAGGCGGCCGTGTCGCTCGGCATGACGCTGCTGCCCGGCATGGAGTTCTCGGCCAAGCACGAGTGGCGCAGCGTCCACATGCTCTCGTACCTGTTCGATCCGGACGACGCTGCGCTGCGGGCCGAGACAGATCGGATCCGCGGCGACCGGATCGGCCGGGCCGAGCGGATCGTGCGCAACATCTCGCGCGACTACGACCTGACGTGGGACGACGTGCTCGCGCAGACGACCGAGGACGCGACCGTGGGGCGTCCGCACATCGCCGACGCGCTCGTCGCACGCGGTCTGGTGCGGGACCGCGGCGAGGCGTTCGACGGCATCCTGCACCCGCGCGAGGGCTACTACGAGCCCCACTACGCGCCCGCGCCGCACCGCGTCGTCGAGCTCGTCACGCGGGCCGGGGGAGTCGTCATCATCGCGCATCCGACGCCCTCGGGTCGCGCCCGGATGCTGCCGGAGCCGGTGATCCACGACCTGATCGACGCCGGCCTGGCCGGCTTCGAGATCGACCACCGGGAGAACACCGAGGCGGGCAAGCGCATCCTGCGCCGCATCGCGGCCGACCGCGACCTCATCGTGACCGGCTCGAGCGACTACCACGGCCGCGGCAAGCCCAACCTGCCGGGCGAGAACACTACGACCGACGAGATGGTGGCCCGCATCATCGAGCGCGCCACCGGCATCGCCCCGGTGTATCCCTAGTCCTCTCACGCCCGTCGATCGGCTCGGGCACCCCTTCGGGGTGCCGCTCGCCGCTCGACCACTGTCGCTTCGCTCCATTGAGGCGTGAGGGCGCGCTTCGCGCGCGGTCGCTTCGCTCCACGCTCGCTGACGCTCGCACGACGGCACAGGTGCTTCGCGAAACGCGGGGGCGGGGTCCCGCCCCCGGGCGTTGCTGGATCAGGCGCCCTGGGCGGTCTGGCCCGAGGCGCGGCGACGGCGACGGCGGCGGCGCGCCGCGGCGGGCTTGCCGTCGTGGTGCTCCTTGCCGGCGCCGTCGTGCGTGCCGGAGCCCTCGGGCTTCTCGGCGGGCGCCTCGGCGGCCTGGTCCTCGGGGCGACGGCGACGGCGCGTGCGCTCCCGGCCCTCGCCCTCGCTGCGGCGCTCGTTGCGCTGCGGACGCTCGGCCTTGGGGGCCGTCGTCAGGCGTCCCTTGGTGCCGGCCGGGATGTCCAGGTCGGTGTACAGGTGCGGGCTCGACGAGTACGTCTCGGTGGGCTCGGGCTGGCCGAACTCGAGCGCGCGGTTGATGAGCGCCCACTTGTGCAGGTCGTCCCAGTCCACGAAGGTGACCGCGATGCCCGTGCGGCCCGCCCGACCCGTGCGGCCGGCGCGGTGCAGGTACGTCTTGTCGTCGTCCGGGATGGTGTGGTTGATCACGTGCGTGACGTCGTCCACGTCGATGCCGCGCGCGGCGACGTCCGTCGCGACGAGCACGTCCTTCTTGCCGGCCTTGAACGCGGCCATGGAGCGCTCGCGCTGCTCCTGACCCATGTCGCCGTGGACGCCGCCCACGTTGAACCCGCGGTCGGTCAGCTCGTCGACCAGGCGCTGCGCGGCGCGCTTCGTGCGCGTGAAGATCACGGTCTTGCCGCGGCCCTCGGCCTGCAGGATGCGGGCGATGACCTCGTCCTTGTCGAGCGAGTGCGCCCGGTAGACGATGTGCTTGATGTTCGCCTGCGTGAGGCCCTCGTCCGGGTCCGTGGCGCGGATGTGGATCGGGTTCGACATGAACCGGCGCGCGAGCGCGACGATCGGACCCGGCATGGTGGCGCTGAACAGCTGCGTGTGGCGCACCTGGGCGACCTTCTGGAAGATCTTCTCGATGTCGGCCAGGAAGCCGAGGTCGAGCATCTTGTCGGCCTCGTCCAGCACGACCTCGGTCGCGTTGGACAGGTCGAGCAGGCGCTGGCCCGCGAGGTCGATCAGGCGGCCGGGGGTGCCGACGACGATCTGCGCGCCGGCCTTCAGCTGGTCGATCTGGCCCTCGTAGGCCTTGCCGCCGTAGATGGCGACGACGCTGGTGGAGCGGTTCGACGTGAGCAGGTCGAGGTCCTCGTACACCTGCACTGCGAGCTCGCGGGTCGGCACGACGATGAGCGCCTTGACGCCGGGTTCCGGGTTCGGCCCGAGGCGCTGCACCACGGGGATGCCGAAGCCGAAGGTCTTGCCGGTGCCGGTCTTGGCCTGGCCGATGACGTCCTGGCCGGGCATCGCCAGGGGGATGGTCTGCTCCTGGATCGGGAACGCGTCGACGATCCCCTTGGAGGCGAGGGCGTCGACGATGTCCTGATCGACGCCGAGGTCGGTGAAAGTGGTCACGATGTGCTCGAGCCTGTCCGGCAGCCAGCGCTGCCTGGGTGAAGTGCGATCCACGCCCTCGATCTGCTCCAGGCGCGGCGGCCCCGATCCGTCGCCGGGGACCGCACCAGCCTACCCGAGGGGTGCGCGGCGGCCCCGGAGCGCGCGACGCGCTCGCGTGGGCGCGGATCGCTCGGGTCCGGGAGCCTCGACGCCGTAGGCTGGCTCCGTGGTCAACTGGAGGTTCTGGGAGCGGCGCCCGCCCGCGCGCATCCTGCGGCTGCGTCCGCGGGGCGAGATGGGCGACGCCACCCGCGTCGACTTCGAAGAGCTCGCGCCGGATGTCGACACGTTCCTGGGGCAGGCCGCATACCTCCAGCTCGGCTACTTCGAGACGCTGACGCGGCTGATCCGCGCGACCCCCGATCTCCAGGAGAAGGAGGCGCTGTCGCTCGCGGCCGGCGCCGCGCTGGTCAAGCACCGCGCGATCGTCGACGTCATCCGGGACCGCGGCGACGAGCCGACCGAGATCATGGCGCCGTTCCGCGAGCAGCTCGACGGCTTCCGGCGCGCGACCATCGGGGCGCGGCCGCGCGAGACCATGCTGTCGGTCCACATCACGGCGGGCATGCTCGACGACTTCTACCGGACGCTGGCCGCCAGCTACGGCGACACGGGGCGCCGGGTGGCGCGCATCCTGAACGTCGACAGCGACCGCGAGCTGATCGTCGACCTCATCCGGGCGACGATCGAGGCCGACGACGAGATGCGCTCCCTGCTGTCGATGTGGGCCCGTCGCCTCGTGGGTGACACGCTGCTGGTCGCGCGCGCCGCACTGCGCCCGCAGAGCCTCGGTGAGGCCGACGAGAAGAAGGTCGAGCCGGTCTTCACGGCGCTCATGGCCGCGCACGCACGGCGCATGGACGCCCTCGGTCTGGCGGCCTAGCGGGCGCCGTCCTCGGTGCCGGCTCGCCGAGGCCAGGCGGCCCAGCCGCCGGGCAGGCGGTCGAGGGTGGGGCGTGCCGCGTCGAGCACGCGCCCGTCGAGCCCCGCGGGCCCTCCGCCGGACCCGCGGCGATCCGTCGTCGCGAGGCGGTGCCACAGCTCGGCGTGCGCGCCGCCCGTGAGCGTCTCGGCGTACCCGCCCGCCGTGACCGCCGCGACCAGCCATTCGAGCTCGTCCGCGCAGGTCTGCCAGGTCTCGTCGCACGCGTCGCAGCCGCAGGCCGGATACGGGAAGTCGTGCAGCAGGCCCGCGTGCACGATCATCCCCGGGAAGTCCGTCCACACGAACGTGAGCGAGGCGGCATCCGGATGCGCCGGGGTCAGCCGAACGGCGCGCAGGACGGAGGGCCGCGGATGCAGCAGGTCGGACGCGAGCTCCGCGCCCTCCTCGACCTGGACGTCGAACGTCGCGCTCAGCCAGTCGACCAGCGCATCGGCGACCTCGTGCAGCGGCGCGAACCGCTCGGGGTGGCTGACGACCGAGCAGCTGTCCTCGGGCGTCCCATCCATGCCCCAGCGCTCCCCGTAGGGACGGCCGAGGTCGTCGACGAACACGGCGGGCGCGATCGGCGGGCGGGCGTACCCGCCCGCCCCGGTCATGTCAGGCCAGGCCCAGGCGGCGGGCGGCGGCCTCGTCGCGCGCGGCGCGCGAGCGGGTGATGGCCGCCGTGCCGGCGACGCCGACGACCGCGGCGGCGGCCAGCGAGATCACCCAGGTCCAGATGTTCGCCTCGCCCAGCCCGGTCCACGTGCACACGCCGTAGGCGACGGCGGCCGCCGCGCCCGCGATCGACGGGGCGAGCGCCACGCCGCGGCGCTCACGGTGCGGCAGGGCGAAGTGCACGCCGACGCCGATCGCCACGGCGGCGATCAGGGCCAGGAGGATGTACACCGGCGTCAGGCCACGAAGCCGACGCGGCGGGTCTCCTCGCTGCCGACCTCGACGAACGCCAGGTTCGCGGTCGGCACGATGTAGGAGTTGCCCTTGACGTCCGTGAGCGTCAGCGGGGCGCCGGACGTGATCGCCTCGGCCACCGTGGCCTTGATGCTGTCGGCGCTCTCCGACGACTCGAAGCTCAGCTCGCGGCCGGTGTTGGTGATGCCGATGCGGATGTCCACGGGTGACTGCCTTTCGTCGCGCCTGACCGGCCGATCCGTGTCGGACGGGCCGTGCGTCAACTCTATGGCAGGGCACGGACGCGGCAGGGCGCTGAACGCTGAGGGCGAAATCGACCGAGACTGGTGACATGCGCGCGACGGTCGTGAAGGAGGACCCGCACGCCCCCGAGGGCTTCTTCGAGTCGGAGGCGGCCGGACTGCGCTGGCTCGGCGGCGCCGACGGGGGAGCGCGGGTCGTGGACGTGATCCGGGTCGGGCCGGGGCGGATCGTGCTCGAGCGCGTCGCCGAGGCGCGGCCGACGCCCGCGGCGGCGCGCGCGTTCGGCGCGGCCCTGGCCCGCACGCACGACGCGGGCGCGGCCGCGTTCGGGGCGCCGCCCGAGGGCTGGGACGGGCCCGGGTTCATCGGGCGGCGGCCGCAGGCGTACGCGCACGAGGCCAGCTGGGGCGCGTTCTACGCCCGCGACCGGGTGCTGCCGTTCCTCGACATCGCGGTTGCGGCGGGCACGGTCACGTGCGACGAGGCGGATCTCGTGCGCCGGGCGTGCGACGCCGTCGCCGCCGGCGCGTTCGACGACGGCGAGCCGCCCGCCCGGGTCCACGGCGACCTGTGGGCGGGCAACGTGCTCTTCTCGCCGGAGGGCGTCGTGATGATCGACCCGGCCGCGCACGGAGGCCACCGGGAGACCGATCTGGCCATGCTGGCGCTGTTCGGAGCGCCGCACCTGAGCGAGATCCTGGCCGGATACGACGCGGCGCATCCGCTGCGGGACGGCTGGCGGGCGCGCGTCCCGTTGCATCAGCTGCATCCCCTCGCGGTGCACGCAGCGGGCCACGGACGTGCCTACGGCGTCGAGCTCGCGCGTGCGGCCGCGGCCGTGCTCGCACTCGCCGGGCGCGATCGCGCCGATGTCCGGGGCCGCCTCTAGCGTGGACGGCATGACCTCTCGCGAGTGGGACGCCGGGCAGCGCGCCGTCCTCGAGCTGCCGGGCGACGCGTCGGGCACGGTGATCGGCGCGCCCGGCACCGGCAAGACCGCGGTCCTGGTCGAGCGCGTCGCGCGTCTGCTCGCTCGCGGGGCGGCGTCCGACGAGGTGGTCGTGCTCACGCCGACGCGCGCATCGGCGACGCGGCTGCGCGACGAGCTCGGGGTGCGCGTCGCCGTCGCGACCCCCGGTCCGCTCGCCCGCTCGATCGGTTCGTTCGCGTTCCAGGTCGTCCGCGCCGAGGCGGTGCGCCGCGGCGAGGAACCGCCGAAGCTGCTCACGGGCGCCGATCAGGACCGGATCGTGGCCGACATCCTGGCGGGCGACGAGGAGGACGAGCGGGACGGGGTCGTCCGCTGGCCGGCCGACCTCGCCGCGCCGGTGCGCGCCTCGAAGGGCTTCCGCTCGGAGCTGCGTGCGTTCCTCAGCGAGCTCGCCGAGCTCGGCGTGGGGCCCGACGAGCTGGAGGGGATGGGGGTGCCGGCCTGGACGGCCGTCGCCGGCTTCGCGAGGGACTACCGGAACGTGCTGGACGGCATGCGCTCGCCCCATCGCGAGGTCGCGGAGCTCTACGCCGAGGCGGCGGCCTCCCTGCGCGCCGGCGCGGTGATCGCCGGGCTCGAGCGGCTGCGCATCGTGCTGATCGACGACGCCCAGGAGCTCACCCGCGGCGGCGTCGCCGTCGTGCGGGCGCTGCGCGCACGGGGCGTCGCGGTGCTCGCGTTCGGCGACCCCGATGTCGGATCCGGCGCGTTCCGCGGCGTGACGCCGGAGCTCTTCCTGGAGCTCGCGACGGCGCTGGGGGAGCGGTTCGTGCTCGACGGCGCGCACCGGGCCGCGCCCGCCCTCACCCGTCTGACCCGCTCGGTGACGCAGGCCATCGGCGCGAGCGGCGTGGTCGCGCACCGCCGCCCGCCGGGTCCTGAGGCCGAGGACGACGGCGCCGTCTCGACGTGCCTGGCCGCGTCTCCGTACGAGGAGGTCGACCGGATCGCGTGGACCCTCCGGGACTGGCACCTGCTCGGAGGCGTGCCGTGGTCCGGCATGGCCGTGATCGCGCACGACACGCGGCAGCTCACGATGCTCGAAGCCGAGCTCGCGGCGCGCGAGGTTCCGACGCGCGCGGCAGGCGTCCAGCGGCCCCTCGGCAGCGAGGCGGTCGTGCACGACATCGTGGAGATCGTGCGGCTCGGCCTGCAGGCCCACGCCGAGCGCGACGCCGAGCGGCTGGTGGAGGCCCTCCGCTCGCCCTTCGGCGGGCTGGACGGCGTCGGTCTGCGCCGCCTGCGGGCCCACATGCGCCACGCCGAGCTCGCCGACGGCGGCAACCGCCCGGCGCGCGAGCTGCTGCACGAGGCGCTGGGGCACCCGGCGACGTTCGACCTGATCGACACCCCGGAGGCCCGCACCGGGCGGCGCCTGGCCGAGACGCTGCGGCTGGTCCACGAGGAAGGAGCGCGCGGGGCGACCATCCACGAGCTGCTGTGGCTGGTGTGGGACCGTGCGCGCACCGGCGACGGCCGCCGCCTGGACCGGGCGTGGCACGAGGCGGCGCAGGGGCAGGGCCCGCTCGCGGCCGAGATCGGGCGCGCCCTCGACGGGCTGGTCGCGCTGTTCGCGGCGGCGAAGCGCTCGGTGGAGCGGAGCCCGGAGGAGGGCCCGCAGCCGTTCATCCGCGAGATCCTCGACAGCGATGTCCCGGAGGACATGCTGGCGGCCCCCGAGCGCGAGGGCGCCGTCACGCTGATGACCCCCGCGAACGCTCTCGGCGTGGAGTTCGACGCCGTCGTGATCGCCGGGGTGCAGGAGGGCGTCTGGCCGAACGTGCGCCTGCGCGGCGGGCTGCTGGAGTCGTGGCGCCTCGCCGACGCCGTCGCCGCGCATCGCGACGGCCGCGCCGGGGCGGAGCCGGCGGGCGTGCTGGACCGGCGGCGCGCGGCCATGCACGACGAGCTGCGGCTGTTCGTGCGGGCGGTCTCCCGCGCGCGCACGCGCCTGCTCGTGACCGCGGTGGACGATGACGACACGGGCCCGAGCGCGCTGTTCTCCTTCCTGCCCGACCCGCCGCCCGACGACGGCCGCGCGGAGCATCCGCTGACGCTGCGCGGGCTGGTCGCACGGCATCGCCGCGCGCTGACGGAGTCGGGCGACGAGCAGGCGCGGGCCGAGGCCGCCGGGCAGCTCGCCATGCTCGCCGCCGCGGGAGTGCCCGGCGCCGACCCCCGCGAGTGGTACGGCGTGCGCGAGCCGTCGACGGACGCGCCCCTGCGCGACCTCGACGCCGGGCCCGCGCGCGTCTCGCCGTCGCGGCTCGAGGCGTTCGAGGAGTGCGGTCTCGGCTGGGTCATCGACAGCCTCGGCGGCAGCACGGTCACCCCGCCGAGCGCCGGCATCGGCACCATCCTGCACGCCGCGCTCGAGCGGCACCCCGACGGAGACCTCGAGGGTCTGCGCGCCGTGCTCGCGGAGCGCTGGCCCGAGCTCGATTTCGAGACCCCGTGGATCGCCGCGAAGGAGCGCGCGAGGGCCGAGCTCTACGTCGATCGCCTGCACGCCTACCTGACGGCCGTGCGCGCCGACGGGGGAGCGCATGTGGCGTCCGAGGCCCCGTTCCGCTTCGCGGTCGACACCCGCCCGGCCGAGGACGCGCCCCCGGCCGTGTACGTGGGCGACGAGATCCACGGCCCGCAGCGCGCCGTGGTGAGCGGTGTGATCGACCGCGTGGAGACGTACCCGACGGGCGCGGGGGAGCATGCGCCCGGGCGCTCGCGAGGCTGGACCGCCATGGAGTGCGGCGATCCGGCGGCCGGCGAGCACGTCGTCGTCGTGGACCTGAAGAGCGGCCGCTACGAGAAGCCCGGCGATGGCGACGTCGTCGAGCACGCGCAGCTGGCCGCGTATCAGGTCGCCGTGCAGGAGGGGCTCGTCGAGGGCGCGCCGGCGGGCTCGCTGGCCGGTGCGCGCCTCGTGATCGTCTCGCAGACGCTCGCCAAGAGCGACTACCGCGTCGCGCACCAGCACCGGCTGGCCGACGAGCCCCGCGCGCAGTTCCTGCGTCGCGTGGCCGAGGCGGCGCGCGGGATGTCCGCGAGCAGCTTCACGGCCCAGGTCGACGCGCACTGCACCGAGGGGATGTTCGTGAAACCCTGCCGCATCCACACGATCGACGCGGTGAGCGCATGACCCTGCGCACCGACCTCGATCCGATTCCCGAGCCGGCCGCAGGCGGCGCGGCGCCGGAGTGGCGCGGCGGACACGGCATCGCCGCGACCGACATCGCCGCCGCGCTGGGCCTGCCGACGCCCACCGAGGCCCAGCAGCGCGTGATCGAGGCGCCGCCCAGCCCGGCGCTCGTGGTCGCGGGGGCCGGCAGCGGCAAGACCGAGACCATGGCGGGCCGCGTGGTGTGGCTCGTCGCGAACGAGCACGTCCGGCGCGACGAGATCCTCGGGCTGACCTTCACCCGCAAGGCGGCCGGCGAGCTCGCCGAGCGGATCGGCGCCCGCCTCGCGCTGATCGACGAGTTCGGGCGGCGCGGGCTGCTGCCGCACCTGCGGGACGTCGTGCGCAGCGGCGCCCTGGCGCGCATCGAGGCCGCCGCGACGCCCGCCCAGCGCGAGGTGGTGCGGCGCGAGGTGCTCGACGCGCTGGCCCGATCCTTCGACACCGGATGGGACCCGACAGCGCCGCGCACGGTCGACGACCTCATGATCCGGCCGCGCGTGGCGACCTACAACGCGTTCGCCGACTCGATCGTGCGCGAGCACGCGGCCCGCATCGGCCGCGACCCGGACGCCGCGATGCTCAGCCAGTCCGCGTCGTGGCTGATCGCGCGGCAGGTGGTGCTGCGGGCGCAGATCCCCGGCCTCGAAGAGGTCGACCGCGCGCTGAACGGCGTCGTGGACGCCGTGCAGCGGCTGTCGGCCGAGGTGCTCGACCACCGCATCGACCTCGACGAGCTGCAGCGCGTCGCGCTCGACCAGGCGGCGGCGTTCGAGCCGTACCGGGAGAAGGAGGCGGTCGACAAGGCAGCTGCGAACCTGCTCGCCACGCCGATCCTGGTGCAGCTCGTGCGCGACTGCATCGCCGAGAAGCAGCGCCGCGGCGTGCTCGACTTCGCGGATCAGGTGAACGGCGCCTACGAGATCGTCGAGACCGCGCCGCAGGTGCGCGAGGACCTGCGGGCGCAGTACCGGGTCGTGCTGCTCGACGAGTACCAGGACACCTCGGTGATCCAGACGCGCTTCCTGGCCGAGCTCTTCCGGGACGGCACCGTGATGGCGGTCGGCGACCCGCACCAGTCCATCTACGGCTGGCGCGGCGCAAGCGCCGACAACCTGTACGCGTTCGACTCCGCGTTCGCGCGCGAGGTGCCCGCCGCGCACTTCAGCCTGATGACGAGCTGGCGCAACGACGCGCGGATCCTCGCGGCCGCGAACCGCGTGCTGCGCCCGCTGCAGGGCCGCGGCTCGTTCACCGTGCCGGAGCTCGAGCCCCGCCCGGGCGCCGGCGAGGGACGCGTGTCGTCGAGGTTCGAGCTCACCGTCGACGACGAGGCCGCGGCCGTGGCCGACTGGTTCGCGCGGGTGCGCGAGGAGCACACGAGCGACAAGCCGCACACGGGCGCGATCCTGTTCCGGTCCAAGAAGCACATGCAGACCTTCGCGAAGGCGCTGGGCGACCGCGGCATCCCGCACCGCATCCTGGGCCTCGGCGGCCTGCTCTCCACGCCGGAGGTCACCGACGTCGTGTCCGTGCTGCGGGTGCTGCACGACCCCACCGCGGGTTCGGCACTCATCCGCCTGCTCGTGGGCCCGCGCTTCCGGATCGGGGTCGCCGACATGGCCGCGCTGTACGACCTGGCGGCCACGCTCGCCGTGCGCGACGGCTCTCTCGCCCCGCTGCCGGACGAGCTGAAGGACCGGCTGCGCACCTCGGCCGGGGTCGACGAGGCCGTGTCGATCGTCGACGCCCTGGACTTCGTCCGCACGGCGCGCGACGACTACCGCCTGCTCGAGGGGATCACGCCGGAGGGACGCGCGCGCCTTCGGAGCGCGGGAGAGATGCTCGACCGGCTGCGCCGCGCGGTGGGGCAGCCCATCCCGGAGCTGATCCGCCTGATCGAGGGAGAGCTGCGCCTGGACATCGAGCTCGCGGCCAACGAGACGCGCGGATCGGCGCGCGTCGCGTCGACGCAGCTGCGCGCGTTCGTCGACGAGGTGCGCGGGTTCCTCGCCGCCGACGAGCGCGGCACGATCGGCAGCCTGCTGGCCTGGCTCGACAAGGCCGAGTCCACCGACGAGCTCATGCCGCGCACCGAGCCTCCCGAGCCCGGGGTGGTCCAGCTCCTCACGATCCACGGCTCCAAGGGCCTCGAGTGGGATGCGGTCGCGGTCGTGCGGATGGTCGAGGACGAGCTCCCGAGCCGCGTGAGCGACACGTCGGGCTGGTTCGGGTTCGGCGTGGCGCCGTTCTCGCTCCGCGGCGACGCGGCCGCGCTGCCGCGGTTCGGCTGGGATCCCGCGGGAGCCATGGCCGAGGCGGGGGAGGATCCCCTCAAGCGGCACAAGGCCGCGCTGGACTCGCTCGCGGCGGGCCGCACCAAGGCCTACCCGCACGGCGGCGCGCTGGTGCGCTTCAAGGACGCCTACCGCGACTACCAGCAGGAGGAGGAGCGCCGGCTCGCCTACGTGGCGGTGACCCGGGCCCGCAGCGACCTGCTGCTGACCGGGGCGCACTGGGCGGGCCAGAAGTCGCCGCGGCGCCCCAGCCCGTACCTCGTCGAGCTGATCGAGGAGCTGGGGCTGGAGGAGGTCGGGGAGGTCGACAAGGACGACAACCCGTACGAGGGCACCGCGCTCACGCGCCAGTGGCCGCTCGACCCCCTCGGGAACCGGCGCGGCCGCGTGATGGCGGCGGCCGAGCTCGTGCGCGCCACGGCACCGGCCGAGCCCACGGGTCAGGCCGCCCGGCTGCTCGCCGAGCGCGAGGAGCGCAGCCGCGGCCGGCGGCCCGCCGCGCCGACCCGCATCCCGGCGTCGCGGTTCAAGGACTACGTCGCCGACTTCGCCGGCACCGTGGCGTCCATCGACCGTCCGCTGCCCGAGCGGCCGTACACGCAGACTCGCATCGGCACCTTGTTCCACCAGTGGGTCGAGCAGCGATCGGGCATCGCGGGGGCTGGATCGTCGACCGACGACGCCCTGTGGGAGAGCGACGAGGAGATCTGGTCGGACGCCGCGACGCCCGAGACCGAGGTCTCGGCCGAGGACGAGGCCGCGCTCGCGCGCCTGCGCGAGACGTTCCTGCGCAGCGAGTGGGCCCCGCTGAGGCCGCTCGAGGTCGAGACCGAGATCGACTTCGCGCTCGGTGCGGCCTCGGAGGCCGGCGGATCGCCTGCGCACATCGTGATCTGCAAGCTCGACGCGGTGTACGAGCGGGACGGCCGGATCGAGATCGTCGACTGGAAGACCGGCAAGGCGCCCCGCACCGCGGCCGAGCGCGAGGAGCGCATGCTCCAGCTCGCGCTCTACCGCCTCGCGTATCACCGCCGGCACGGGGTGCCGCTCGACCGCATCGACGTCGCGCTGTACTACGTCGCGGACGACCTCGTCATCCGCGGCGACCGGATCTACTCCGAGGAGGAGCTGGTCCAGCGCTGGAACGCGGCGCGCGCCGAGCGGCGCGCCTCCTCCGCGTCGCGCTGATCCTCGTCCGGCGAGACCGGATCGGCCTCGGCCGGGCGCTCGCCCTCCGGCGTGGTGACGCCCACGAACTCGGACGGGTCGAGCGGCTGCGTCTCGTTGGCCGCGGACGCGGCCCGCGCCCGCATGTCGTCGCTCCACGAGCCGTCGGCCGCGAGCGAGAGCTCGTCCGGGTCGAACGCGTCGGTCTGCATCGACGTGTCGACGGCCGGCGCGGCGGGCGTGGCGGGCACGTTCGCCAGCACAGTGAGCGCGTCGTCGATGTCGGTGCGCCCGTCGTCGTCGATCTCGGCCAGCAGGACATCGTCGCGCACGCCCTCTGCGAGCGACTCGAGCAGCCGGGCGGCGTCGGCGACGACATCCGCGCGGTGCGCCTCGAGCCCGTGCACGAGCCAGCGAGCGAACTCCAGCTCGGCGTGCAGGCGCGCGCGGACCCGCGCCCCGGCATCCGGCGCGCGGTGCGCGGCCTCGCCGTAGGCACGGAAGATGTCCCGCGCGGCATCCGGGGCCGAGGCGATCCAGCGCAGGTCGACGGCCGGGTCGTCGATCGAGAGCCCGTGCCAGTCGAGCACGCCGGAGACGGCCGGGGCTCCCCGCTCGTCGTCGGTGTAGAGGAACGACGTGGCCTGCGTGCCGCCGAGCACGACGGCCGGCTCGAACGCCCAGAGGCGGTCGTCGTCCACCGCGTCGCGCCAGCGCACGGTCAGCCGCACCGGCAGCCGGCCGCTCGCGCCGGCCGCGTCGATCAACCGGCGCACCTCGGCACGGGACTGCTCAGCCGTGCGCTCACGCAGCCCGGCCGAGCGGACGACGGACGGCGGCAGGGCGTGCAGCGCGGCCAGTGCTCGGCCCACGGACGTGGCGGCGCCCTCGCCGGGCGGGATCTCGTCGGCGTCGATCAGGTAGCCGGGCACGAACGTCGTGACGATCGCCCGTCCGCCCGGCAGCGCGGTCGCGCCGACGTACTCGGGCGCCAGGAACGGCAGCATGCCGCGCACGCCGGGGGTGAGGGCGCGCAGCGCGACCACCTCGGCGGCGATCTCCTGGTCGACGCTCTCCTCGGAGGCGACGCGCGCCACGAGCTCGCGGCCGTCGGCGAGACGGGCGACCGCGGCGTCGAAGCGCCCGCCGCCGCCCGCGGTGAGGCGCCGGACGCCGACGACCTCCACGTCCGGGACGGCCGCCGTGACGGCCGCCGCTAGAGTGAGAGGAGAGCGTGCCATGCCTCCCAGGTTAGGTCGCAACGTCCCGGCGCCCCACCGCGCCACGCCCGCGAGGGCCAGGCGCCCGCGGACGTCCGCCCGTCGGAGACACCGTCGGACAGCCCGTGCGCGCGACGCGAGGAGATGTCGATGAGCCGATCCGCCGCCGTGATCGCGAGCGACCTCGCGGCACCCGAGCGGGAGCTCCCCGGTCTGCTGGAGCGCCTGCGCGGCGACGCGTCCACGCGCGTGCTCGCGGTGCGCGGAGACGCGGCTCCGCGCGCGGCCGGCGACGTCCCCGCCCTGCACGTTGTCGCGCCCGCCGACGTCCCGGCGGGCGCCGAATGGGGCTTCCTCGGTCGCGACGCCGACGGTGCGGCGGTGCTCGTCGCGGCGTTCGATCCGGCCGAGCCGGAGCCGTTCGACGCCCCCGCCGGCTGGGCGGGGCTGCGCGAGATCGGCGCGACCCTGGACCCCGGGGAGACCCACACGTTCATCGTGGCGGTGAGCCTCGGACGCTGGCTCGTCGGCCACCGCTTCTGCCCCGCGTGCGGCGGGCGCGCGGTGCTCAAGCAGGCCGGGTGGTCGCGCCGATGCGAGTCGTGCGGCCGCGAGCACTTCCCGCGCACCGATCCCGCAGTGATCGTGGCGGTGACGGATCCGGGCCGCACGCGCCTGCTGCTCGGAGCCAACGCCGCCTGGGGCGGGCGGATGCACTCGTGCTTCGCCGGGTTCGTCGAGACCGGCGAGTCGCTCGAGTCCGCGATCCACCGCGAGCTGCTCGAGGAGGCGGGTGTGCGGCTCCGCGACCTGCGCTACCGCGGCTCGCAGCCCTGGCCGTACCCCCGCTCGCTCATGCTCGGGTTCGAGGCGGTCGCCGAGGACGTCGAGGCGGCGCGTCCGGACGGCACGGAGATCCTCGCGGTGCGCTGGTTCACACGCGACGAGATCGGCGAGGGCCTGGCCGGCCGGGGGTCCACGGCCTTCCCGAGCGGCGTCTCGATCGCGCACCGCCTGATCCGCGCGTGGTACGACGAGACCGCCCCGGGGGACGAGCGATGAGCGCGCTGGACGGCCTCGACGAGCACCAGCGGGAGGCGGCGTCGATGCTGCGCGGGCCGGTCGCCGTGCTCGCGGGCGCCGGCGCGGGCAAGACGCGCGTGATCACGCACCGGATCGCGCACGGCGTCGACACGGGCGCGTACTCGCCCCAGCGCGTGATGGCAGTGACGTTCACGACAAAGGCGGCGGGGGAGCTGCGCGGGCGCCTCCGGTCGATGGGCGTCGAGGGAGTGTCGGCCAAGACCTTCCACGCGGCCGCGCTCGCCCAGCTCAACTTCTTCTGGCCGCAGATCGCCGGAGACGAGGCCCCGCGCATCGTCGACAACAAGGTGAAGCTCCTCGCGCACGCGGCCGACGCGCTGCGGCTGCGGCCCGACCGGGCGACGCTGCGCGACATCGCGTCGCAGATCGAATGGCGCAAGGTCACGATGCGCTCGATCGAGCAGTACGCGCGGCTCGGCCGCACCGTCGGGTCCCTGCGGCACGAGCAGCTGGTGGACCTCATGGGCCAGTACGAGAAGCTGAAGGACGAGCGCCGGCAGCTTGACTTCGAGGACGTGCTGCTCGCGTGCGCCGGCATGCTCGAGGCCGAGCCGCGCGTCGCGATCGCGGTCCGCGAGCAGTACCGGCACTTCACGGTCGACGAGTACCAGGACGTCTCGCCGCTGCAGAACCGGCTCCTCGAGCTCTGGCTGGGCGACCGCCGCGACCTCTGCGTGGTCGGCGACGCGAGCCAGACCATCTACTCGTTCACGGGCGCGGACTCGCGTTTCCTGCTGGAGTTCGGCACGCGCTATCCGGATGCCACGGTCGTGCGCCTCGAGCGCAACTACCGATCGGACGGCGCCGTGCTCGACGTCGCGAACGCCCTCATGCGCGGGCGTCCCGGCGCCCTGACGCTCGTCGCCGCGCGCGGGGAGTCCTCGTCGCCCAAGCCCGAGGTGACCGCGTACCCCGACGACCAGGCCGAGGCCGAGGGCGTCGCCGACGTGGTCTCGCGCCAGCTGCGGAACGCGACGGCCGACGAGATCGCTGTGCTGTACCGGTCGCACGCGCAGTCCGCGCTCATCCAGCAGGCGCTGGCCGCGCGCGGCATCGCGACCACCGTCCTGGGCGGCACGCGGTTCTTCGACATGCCGGAGGTGCGCCAGGCCGTGCTCGCGATCCGCGCCGCGGCCGTCGCGCCGCACGGCGACGGCTTCGTCGACGAGGTGCGCACCGCGCTGCGCGGGCTCGGGCACCAGGACGAGCCGCCGGCCGCCGGGGGAGCGGTGCGGGACGCCTGGGAGGCGCGCGCGGCCATCCTGCGGCTGGCCGAGGACGCCCCGCAGGGGACGACGCTGCGCTCGTTCGCGGACGACCTGATGGCGCGCGCGAAGGACCAGCACGAGCCGTCCCTGCGCACCGTGACGCTGTCGACGCTGCACGCCGCCAAGGGCCTCGAGTGGCCGCACGTGCACATCATGGGATTCAGCGAGGGGCTGCTGCCCATCTCCTACGCGTCGTCGCTCGAGGGCGTGGACGAGGAGCGGCGCCTGGCCTACGTCGGCATCACGCGGGCCGAGCGAACCCTGTCGATCTCGTGGTCTCGCGGATCGGGACGGGGCGAGCGGTCGCCGTCTCGCTTCCTCGCCGAGATCGGTCCGCACCTGCGTGCGGGCGATGATCGGCGCTCGCCGGCGTCGCCGACCGGCAGAGGCATTCGGGATGAGGGCGGTGCGACCGCCACGACCGGCGCGCCTCGGCGTCCTGGCGCACGGACGTCGTCGCCCTGACGCCGCGCTGCGCCGCGGCGTCGGCCCGAGGCGCGTCGCGCAGCAGCCGGGCGGCGAGGGAGCCCGCCTCCATCGCCCTGGGCCGCGGCACGGGCACGGGCCGGCGCCCGACGAGCTGCGCCGCGATGGCCGGCCAGGCCGGATCCCGGTCGCGCTCGTGCGCGGCCAGGCACGCCAGGCACGCCGTGCGCCCGGGCGCGACGAGCGGCCCGACGGTCGCACCTCCCCCGTCGAACACGACCGGCAGGTGGGCGACGTCCCCGGCCATGAGGCGCGCGGGCAGGTGCGGCGGGACGTGATGCTGTGCCAGCAGCACCACCGCGTCGGCGTCCACCGCGGCCCCGGTGGGCGGCCACGTGGCCGCGAAGCCCGCCGCGCCGAGCGCCTCGGCGACGTCCGTGCACGTGGTCGCGTCCACGCCGTCGGCGGCCCAGAGGGAGATCCGCGGGACCTCCTGCGGACGGGCGAGCGCCGCGTCCACGAGCACCAGGAACGCCTCGAGCTCGGCCGGCGGCACCTCGAGAGCCGCCGTGAGCCGGGCGAGCGTCGCCGGCGCGACCCCGCGCTCCATCGCGTGCAGCACGCGCTGCTGCCAGGGCGGGGGATCCGGCAGCGTCACGACGGCGTGCGCGCCCAGCTGCAGCGTGCGCTCGTCGCGCCAGAGGGCCGGGAGCGCGGGATCGAGTCGCAGGATCGTCATGCCGCCATCGTGCTCGCCCGCGCCGGCGGGCGGCGGCGCTGTCCACAGGACCGGCTCCGCCCGTGCTGGGCGCCGGCCTGTGGACGAGGCTCACACGGGGCGGGGGCCCTCCGGCGTGCCGCCGTCTGGCGTCCCCGGACCCTCGTCGTCACCGCCGCCGGATCCCGCGCCCCCTGCGTCGTCCGGACCGGCGTCCTCCGGGCGGCCGTGCTCGGCCTCCGCGAGAAGCCGATCGAGCGCGTCGTCCATCTCGTCCCGCTGGGGCGCCTCGCCGCGCTGGCTCGCCTCGAGCCGCGCGATCAGCGCCGACGGGTCGTCGATGTCGGTGGACTCGGGGACGAAGTCGGGGGAGTCCCACAGCGCGTCGCGGGCCTCGATGCCGACCGCCTCGGTCACCGCGCGCCACATCGCGGCGGCCTCGCGCAGGCGGCGCGGTCGCAGCTTGAGCCCCACGAGCGCGCCGAGGGCGTCCTCCGCGGGCCCTCCTACGGCTCTGCGGCGGCGGATCGCCTCGGCGATGCGGTCGAGGTTCGGGATCCGCGCGGTCGCGTCGGCGGTGACGACGTCGACCCATCCCTCGATCAGGGCGAGCATGTTCTCGAGGCGGTCGAGAGCGCGCTTCTGCGCCTCGGTCTGCTGCGGCAGGAGCGCGCCGCTCTCCAGGGCCGCGCGCAGCTCGTCCATGTCGGACGGGTCGAACCGCGACGCCATCTCCTCCAGCCGCTCGGTGTCGATGTGCACGCCGCGCGCGTACTCCGTCACCTGCGACAGGACGTGCAGGCGCAGCCACTTGGCGTGACGGAACAGGCGCGCGTGCGCCAGCTCGCGCGCCGCGACGTAGAGCGCCAGCTGATCGTCCGGGATCTCCAGGCCGCGGCCGAGATCCGCGAAGTTCTGCGGCAGGATGGCCGCCGTCCCCGCGGGGAGCACGGGGATGCCGACGTCGCCGCCGCTGACGACCTCGAGCGACAGCTTGCCGACGACCTGGCCGAGCTGGGTCGCGAACAGCGAGCCGCCGACGCTGCGCATCACCTGGCCGGCGTTGGCGACGAGCCCCTGCATCTCCTCGGGGACCTGCGAGCTCAGGCTCTCCGTCAGGGCGTCGGCGACGCTCGTCGCCACGGGCTCGGCGAGCTCCTGCCAGACGGCCAGGCTCTGCTCGACCCACTCGCCGCGTGTGATCGCGCGCGGCATGCTGCCGAGGTCCGAGATCGCGGTCGCCTCCGACAGCCACAGGTCCGCAAGGTGGAAGGCCTGGTCGAGATCGCTGCGCTGGCCCTGCGTGACGCTCAGGCCGTCCTGGTTGGACAGGTGCAGCGCCTGGCGCTTGGTGACCTCCCAGGGGATGCCGCCGCCCGACTGCCGGAACGCGCTCTGCAGGTTCTGCATGACCTGCGAGAGCGTCGCCGGGTCGATCTGCCCGCCCGTCAGGCGGGCGAGCTGCTCGGGGTCCATCCGCGCGAACTGCGACGGATCGAAGTCCTCGCCGGACGCGCCGAACAGCTGCCGCATCAGCTCCTGGAACTGCTCCTCGGGGGAGCGGTCGTCATCTGCCACGTCAGCCGCCTTTCAGCCGGTCAGTCCGATCGAGAACTACGCTAGTCTCACCCGTCCCCGCCCAGCCGGGCTTCGCCGCGAGCGCTGTACGCCGCCCGCGAACGACGGCGCGAAAGGAAGCTGTGACGCAGTACGAGGGTGCGGAGCCGGTCCGCGAGCACGCGCTGCCGCGCCGCACTCTGGCGGGCATGTGGGCGGTCGTCGTGGCCATCGTCGTGCTGGTCGTGCTGACCTTCCTCCCGACCGCGTACGTCATCCAGCGCCCCGGTCCCGTGTACGACACGATCGGCACCGCCGAGTCGGCCGACGGCGAGCAGCTGCCCCTGATCGAGATCTCGGGCGCCGAGACCTACCCGACATCCGGGACGCTCGACCTGACCACGGTGCAGGTCGTGGGCAACCGCGAGCGCACGCCTTCCTGGTTCGAGCTGGCGCTCGCGTGGGCCGACCCGTCGCGCGCGGTCGTGCCGATCGACGCCGTCTTCCCCGAGGGCGTGAGCCCCGAGCAGCGGGACGAGCAGAACGCCACGCTGATGGTCGACTCGCAGGCCGAGGCCACCGCCGCCGCGCTGAGCGAGCTCGGTCACGACGTGGGCGCCGAGGTGGAGGTCGCGGCCCTGGCCGGGGAGGACGTGCCCGCGGCGGGTCTCCTGGAGCCGGGCGACGAGATCGTGTCGGCGGACGGCACCCGGGTGGCCGACGCGGCCGCGCTGCGCGAGCTCATCCAGCAGGGCGGCGGCGACCCGGTCGAGATCGTCTACGAGCGCGACGGCGTGCGGGACAGCGTCCGGATCACGCCGGAGCAGGCCGCGATCGACGGCGAGACCGCGTGGCTGATCGGCATCACGCTGACCACGACCTTCGACTTCCCGTTCGACGTCAAGATCCAGCTCGACAACGTCGGCGGGCCGAGCGCCGGCATGATGTTCGCGCTCGGGATCGTGGATGTCCTCACGCCGGGGGCGCTGAACGGCGGCGAGGAGGTCGCCGGCACGGGCACGATCGCCGCGGACGGCACGGTCGGCCCGATCGGCGGCATCCGGCAGAAGCTCTACGGCGCGCGGGAGGCCGGCGCCGAGTGGTTCCTCGCTCCCGCCGCGAACTGCGGCGAGGTGGTCGGGCACGTGCCCGAGGGCCTTCACGTGTTCTCGGTCGAGACCCTCGACGACGCGCTCGATGCGCTCGACGGCATCAAGGCCGGCGAGACCGCCGAGCTGCCGACCTGCGGCTGACGGACGGATCGCGAGGGGCGCCGATCCTCGCGGCAGGGGCATAGACACCCATGCCTAGACTGAGAAGGTGACCACGACCTCCGCGCCCAGGGCGGCCGCGCCGTCCCCGTTCCGACGCATAGTGACGACCTCCCTGGCGGTGATCGCCGGTCTCGTCGTCGCGTTCTTCGCCTTCTCGAACCTCTACGCCGAGTTCCTCTGGTTCGCCCAGCTGGGCTTCGAGAACGTGCTGACCACGCAATGGCTGGCGCGCGTGGTGATGTTCGTGATCGGGTTCGTCGCGATGGCCGCGCCCGTGTGGCTCGCGATCTTCCTCGCGTACCGCCTGCGCCCCGTCTACGCGCGGCTGAGCTCGCAGCTGGACCGCTACCAGGAGGTCGTCGAGCCGCTCCGCCGCCTGGCGATGTGGGGCATCCCGGTGTTCTTCGGCTTCTTCGCGGGCTTCGCCGCCTCGGCCCAGTGGGAGACCACCTGGCTCTGGATCAACGGCGTCGCGACGGGGCAGACCGACCCCGAGTTCGGGCTCGACACGGGCTTCTACATGTTCGCGATGCCCTTCTATCAGGCCATCGTCGGCTTCGCCTCGGCCGTCACGCTGATCAGCCTTCTGATGACCGGCGTGGTGTCGTACCTCTACGGCTCGGTGCGCGCGGGCCAGGGCGAGCTGCGCATCTCGAAGCCGGCCCGCATCCAGCTCGCGGTGATCGCGGGCGTCTACCTGCTGATCCAGGCCGTCAGCCTGTGGCTCGACCGGTACGCCACGCTCGTGGCGCCGGGCGACCGCATCACCGGTCCGGCGTACACCGAGGTCAACGCGGTCATCCC
The DNA here is from genome assembly GCF_001426925.1 of Microbacterium sp. Root53. Taxonomy (GTDB): domain Bacteria; phylum Actinomycetota; class Actinomycetes; order Actinomycetales; family Microbacteriaceae; genus Microbacterium. Next base: position 185,055 of record NZ_LMFR01000012.1, on the reverse strand, counting down.
CGGCCAGACGATCCTCGCCGTCGTGGCTGCGCTCGTGGCCATCCTGTTCTTCGTGACCGCCGTGATCGGCCGCTGGCGCTACCCGCTGGTCGCGACGGCGCTGCTCATCGTCACGTCGCTCGTCGTGGGCGTCGGCTACCCGTGGGCCGTGGAGACGTTCCAGGTGCGCCCCAACCAGCGCGCGCTCGAGATGGACTACTACCAGCGCAACGTCGACATGACCCGGGCGGCCTACGGCCTCGACGGGATCGAGAAGACCGAGTTCAGCGCCGAGACCGAGGCCGCCGCGGGACAGCTGCGCAACGACGCCGACACCACCGCCTCGCTGCGCCTGATGGACCCCGCGATCATCAGCCCCACGGTGCGCCAGCTGCAGCAGTACCGCGCGTACTACGGCTTCAACGAGCGGCTCGACGTCGACCGGTACGAGATCGAGGGCGAGACCCAGGACACCGTCGTGGCGGTCCGCGAGCTCGACCTGCAGCAGCTCGACGACAGCGCGCAGACCTGGCAGAACACGACCATGGTCTACACCCACGGCTACGGTCTCGTCGCCGCGAAGGGCAACGAGCGCACGAACGAGGGCGAGCCGGTCTTCATCGAGAGCGACATCCCGTCGTCGGGCTTCCTGTCCGAGCTCGACTACGAGCCGCGCATCTACTTCGGCGAGAACTCGCCCGAGTACTCGATCGTCGGCGCGCCGGACGGCACCGATCCGATGGAGCTCGACTACCCGCGCGGGCAGGAGGGCGCCAGCGAGACGCGCAACACGTTCGAGGGCGACGGCGGGCCGAGCATCGGCAGCTTCTTCCACAAGCTGCTGTACGCCATGAAGTTCCAGTCGGAGCAGATCCTGTTCTCGGACAACGTGAACGAGGAGTCGCAGATCCTGTACGACCGCCACCCCGCGGTGCGCGTGCAGAAGGTCGCGCCGTACCTGACGATCGACAGCGACCCGTACCCGAGCGTGGTCGACGGGCGCATCGTGTGGATCGTCGACGCGTACACGACCAGCGCCACGTACCCGTACTCGACCGGCGTGAGCCTGTCGCAGGCGATCAGCGACTCGACCAACCCGACGCCGAACCTGCGTCTGGACGACATCAACTACATCCGCAACTCGGTCAAGGCCACGGTCGACGCCTACGACGGCAGCGTCACGCTGTACGCGTGGGACGAGGAGGACCCGGTGCTGCAGGCGTGGCAGAAGGTCTACCCCTCGACCGTCGAGCCGATCAGCGAGATGTCGGGCGAGCTGATGAGCCACGTGCGCTATCCGACGGACCTGTTCAAGGTGCAGCGGGCGATGCTCGGCACGTACCACGTCGACACCGCCGGCGCGTTCTACCAGCGGGACAACGCGTGGGCGACGCCGCCGGACCCCGCGAACGACCAGGTGCTGCAGCCGCCGTACTACCTGTCGATGCGGATGCCCGGCCAGGACGAGCCGACGTTCTCGATGTTCACGACGTTCATCCCGGACGGCGGCCAGCGCAACGTGCTGATGGGCTACCTCTCGGTGGACTCGGACGCCGGCAGCGAGGACGGCGTCAAGCGCGAGGACTACGGCAAGCTCCGGATGCTCGAGATCTCGGCCGACACGACCGTGCCCGGCCCCGGCCAGGTGCAGAACGCGTTCGACTCGGACGCCGAGATCGCGTCGCAGATGAACGTGCTGCAGATCGGCAACTCGAACGTCCGGCTCGGCAACCTGCTGACCGTGCCGGTCGGCGGCGGTCTGCTGTACGTGCAGCCCGTGTACGTGCAGTCGACCGGTGGGACGACCTACCCGCTGCTGCGCAAGGTGCTTGTGGCGTTCGGCGACCAGCTCGCCTTCGAGGACACGCTCGCCGACGCGCTCGACACGCTGTTCGGCGGCGACTCGGGTGCCGAGACGGGCGACGAGGAGGTCACGCCGGTCGAACCGGGCGAGGAGCCGGCCGACCCCGGTACGGAGCCACCCGCCGACCCCGGCACCGAGCCGCCCGCCGAGGGCGACGCGTACGCCCAGGCGCTCGCCGACGCGCAGCAGGCCCTGGCCGACAAGCAGGCCGCCCTGGCGTCCGACGACCAGGTGGCCTACGCGGAGGCCGACCAGCGCCTCAACGAGGCTGTGCAGCGGCTCGTCGAGCTCACCGGGGAGTGACCGCGACACAAGGAAGACGCCGCGAGGCGAGGACGATCCCACCCGGATTCTCCTCGCCTCGCGGCTTTCTCCTGGCCCGGGGCAGGTTGACGCGCGGATGAACGCCCGGCGACGCGCCCGGGAATCACGGGTGACCGCCCCGATTGGCCACCTCTGGGATCGCGTGCTAAAGTTAACTCTTGTGCCGCGGGGTGGAGCAGCTCGGTAGCTCGCTGGGCTCATAACCCAGAGGTCGTAGGTTCAAATCCTGCCCCCGCAACAAAAAGCGAAAGGCCCGGTCTTCTGACCGGGCCTTTTGCCATGCGCAGGGGTGGGTTGTCGAGCGAACCGGATCTCGCGACGTCGAGCACGAGGATTCCGGGCGCTCGGGCTCCTGAGTCGCCTCGGACTGCGCGGGGACGTTCTGCTCCACATCCTGTCAGTCCGGATCGCGGTGCGCGCGTCGAACGCCGCTCGCGCCCACGGACCGAGGATCTGATGTGCCCACCCTCTTCCAGCCCCAGGCTGAGGACCCGCGCCGCGGCCTTGTCAAGCCGCGGCGTGCGGGTTTGCCCGCGTGGGCGCACGGCGGGAGGATGGGCGCATGACCGGCTCCACCGATCGCGACGCGCTGCGCAACGAGACCCCGGCCGAGCGGTACGACCGTAACTGGATCGAGGTGCTGCAGGAGCTGCGCGTGCTGCAGACCGGCACCCAGATCCTGACGGGATTCCTGCTCGCGCTCGCGTTCCAGCCGGCGTTCCTCGACCTGGCCGAGGGGCAGCGGATCTTCTACCTGGTGCTGGTCGTGCTCTCGGCGCTGAGCGCCGTGATCGCGCTGGCTCCGGTCGCGCTGCATCGCATCCTGTTCCGCGAGGGGGCCAAGGGGACGATCGTCGCCTACGGTCACGCGTCCCTGCAGTCCGCGCTCGTGATCGTCTCGCTGCTGCTGGTGGGCGTCGTGGCGTTCATCTTCGATGTGGTCGTGAGCGACACGGCGTCGTGGATCGCCGCCATCGTGCTGGCGGTGTTCGTCGTCGTGCTGTGGCTGATCGTGCCGCTCTTCCTGCGGTCCCGGCGCAATCGGCGGGGCGAATCGTGACCGCGCCCATCGGGATCGGCGTCGCCCAGTTCGCCCCCACCGCCGACGTCGCGGCGAACCGCGAGGCGGTGGCCGAGCTCGCGCGGCGCGGCGCCGACCGGGGCGCGGACGTCGTGGTGTTCCCGGAGTACTCGAGCTTCTTCACCGACCCGTTCGACGAGACGCTGGCGGCCCACGCCGAGGCGCTCGACGGCCCCTTCGTGCAGATGCTCACGCAGGTCGCCGCCGAGCTGGGGATCGTCGTCGTCGCCGGGCTCGTGGAGCGCGCGAGCGACGAGGGCCACGTCCGCAACACGGTCGTCGCCGTCGACGCCTCCGGCGTGATCGCCCGCTACCGCAAGCAGCACCTGTACGACGCGTTCGGCCAGCGCGAGTCGGACTGGATCGAGGCGGGCGAGCTGTCGGAGCCGGAGATGTTCCAGGTCGCGGGCCTCACGTTCGGCCTGATGACCTGCTACGACCTGCGCTTCCCGGAGGTCGCGCGGACGCTCGCCGATGCGGGCGCGGACGTCGCGCTCGTGCCCGCCGAGTGGGTCCGCGGACCGCTCAAGGAGCACCACTGGACGACGCTGCTGACCGCTCGCGCGATCGAGAACACGATGTATGTGGCGGCCGCGGATCATCCGCCCACGCTGGGCGTGGGGCACTCCGCCGTGATCGACCCGCAGGGCGTGGCGATCGCGGCGATCGGCACCGGCACGGATGTGACCGTCGGATGGGCCGACCGCGACGCGATCGCGACCGTGCGCCGCGTGAACCCCGCGCTCGCGCTGCGGCGCTACCGCGTCGTGCCGCGCTGAGCCGCCGCCGCGGTCGCCCTCAGCGGGCGTAGGCCGCCAGGCGCGCGGCGGCCTCGTCCAGGACCTCCGTGCGCTTGCACGCCGCGAAGCGCACGAGCGAGGCGTACTCCGCCCGGCGCTCCGGCGTCACGAACGCCGTGAGCGGGATCGCGACCACGCCGGCCTGCGCGAGCTCGCCGCGGCAGAACGCGTCGGCGTCCGCGACGCCGAGGGACGACGCGTCGGCGACCGTGAAGTACGAGCCGCGCGGCGCGGACACCGCCAGGCCCGCGGCCCGCAGGCCCTCGCCGAGGATCTCGCTCTTGCGCTTCATGTCGGCCGCGATCCCGGCGAAGAACGCGTCCGGCAGACGCAGCCCGGCGGCGATCGCCGGCTGGAACGGCGACCCGCTCGTATAGGTCAGGAACTGCTTCACGGTCTGGACGGCCGTGATCAGCTCGGCGGGCCCGCACGCCCAGCCGATCTTCCATCCGGTGGTGCGGAACGTCTTGCCGCCGGACGAGATGGTGAGCGTGCGCTCGGCGGCGCCGGGAAGCGCCGCGACGGGCAGGTGCGGGGCGTCGAACGTCAGGTGCTCGTACACCTCGTCCGACACCACGACGGCGTCGTGCAGGTGCGCCAGGCTCACGATCTCCTCGAGCACGCGCCGCTCGAAGACCGTGCCGGTCGGGTTGTGCGGGTTGTTCACCAGGATGACGCGGGTGCGGTCGGTCACGGCATCCGCGAGCTCGTCGAGGTCGGGCTGGAAGTCCGGCCAGCGCAGCGGCACGGTGCGGAGGGTCGCGCCGGCGAGCGCCACGCAGGCCGCGTAGGAGTCGTAGTACGGCTCGAACACGACCACCTCGTCCTCGGGGCCGTCGATCAGCGCCAGCAGCGCGGATGCGAGCGCCTCGGTCGCGCCCGTGGTGACCAGGACCTCGCCGTCGGGGTCGTGGCCGAGCCCGTAGAAGCGCTGCTGATGCTCGGCGATGGCCTGGCGGAGCTCGGGGATGCCGGGACCGGGCGCGTACTGGTTGGCGCCGCGCGCGATCGCGTCCCTGGCCGCCTCGAGCACCTCGGCGGGACCGTCCTCGTCGGGAAACCCCTGACCGAGGTTGATCGCCCCGGTGCGGCCCGCCAGAGCCGTCATCTCGGCGAAGATCGTGCTGCCGACGACCACCCCGCCGCCGCTCGGATCGGTCCGCAGGAGTCCCGCCCCCTCGGCGGTGCGCCGCCAGGCGCCGGCTACGTCTCGCATCCCGCCAGGCTACCGCCGGGCCCGCCGCGCAGCGCCCTCGGGCGGTCACACAGACGCCATACTGCCGTCATAGGTTTCGCAAAGGAAACGGCGCGACCCTGGAAGGGCTTCGGAAGCCTGAAGCGCTCGCATCCCCGAAGCATCTGTACAAAGGAGCAGCCATGGACACCCAGCGTTCCGACGAGACGCCCGAGCCGACCTCGGGCGGCGCCCCGCAGGCCGGGCCGGGCGACTACCGCGCCCCGGACGGACTGCACATCCCGCCGCGGCCCCCGGCGCCCCACCCCTCGCCGGCCTACGGCACCGTCCCGCCGGCGCGGTATTCCGCGCCTGCGCCTCACGGTCACGCGTTCGGCCAGGCCGCGCACCCCCAGCTCACCCAGCCCACCCAGCCGCTGCCGAAGGACCTCCACGGGGGCGCCGGTCAGGATCGGCAGGAGCGCGCGAAGCCCGGCGCCGGCCGGGTCGCCGCCCTGCTGGTCGCCGCCGCGCTCGTCGGCGGGGCGGCCGGTCTCGGCGGCAGCTACGCGGGCGACGCGCTGTGGGGATCCGACGGCGCCCCCGGCGCCGCGTCGGGCCCCTCGAACATCACGGTGAACAATCCGGGCTCCGTCAACGAGGCCACAGCCGTCGCGACCGAGGTGCTGCCCAGCGTCGTGACGATCGAGGTGGCCGGCGGATCCGAATCCGGATCCGGATCCGGGGTGGTGCTGAGCGAGGACGGCTACGTCGTCACGAACACGCACGTGGTCACGCTCGGCGGGGCGACCGGAGACGCGCAGATCCGGGTGACGGCGTCGGACGGCCGGATCTACGAGGCCGAGATCGTCGGCACCGACCCGACCTACGATCTCGCGGTCATCAAGCTCGCGGACGCCCAGGGGCTCACGCCGATCGAGTTCGCGGACTCCGCGAAGCTCAACGTCGGCGACACGACCGTCGCGGTCGGCGCCCCGCTCGGGCTGTCCAACACGGTCACGACCGGCATCGTCAGCGCGCTGAACCGCAGCATCGAGATCGCGTCGGCGGCGACGCCCGAGGAGGGCGACGAGGCCGAGGAGACGCCGGAGCAGGAGCAGGAGAGCCCCTGGTTCTTCGACATCCCGGGACAGGAGTACCCCGGCCAGGCGCGCGAGTCCATCTCCATCGCGGTGATCCAGACCGACGCCGCGATCAACCCGGGCAACTCGGGCGGTGCGCTGGTCGACTCCCAGGGCCGGCTGATCGGCGTGAACGTCGCGATCGCCACGGCGAGCGGCTCGAGCGGCGAGTCCGGATCCATCGGGGTCGGGTTCGCGATCCCGTCGAACGTGGTGCAGCGGGTCACGGACGAGCTGATCGCCGAGGGCAAGGCCACGCACGGCCTGCTCGGGGCCAGCGTCACGCCGGCGAGCGCCGCGCGGGACGCGACCACGGCGGGCGCGCTGATCGAGGAGGTCACTCCGGGCGGCGCCGCGGAGCAGGCCGGCCTGCGGGCGGGCGACATCGTCACCGAGTTCAACGGCGTGCGCATCGGATCCGCCGTGGACCTCACCGCGCAGGTGCGCGCCGCCGCGGGCGGCAGCCAGGCGACGCTGACGTACGTGCGGGACGGGGAGTCGCACACGATCGACGTCACCCTCGGATCGCTGGGGGAGTAGCCGGCGATCGAGTGATCGGCCGCCCCGCGAGCCACGGCAGGCCCGGACGGGCATGTCATAGGCTCGCGGGGTGGCCTCCTTCTCCTTCGGTGCGGGAAACGCGCGGAAGATCGCCCGGCTGCCGCTGTATGCGCTCGGGCGGCTGGTCACGCTGGTGACCCCGCGCACCGAAAGCTGGGTCTTCGGCTGCGGCGCGGGGATCGGCGACGGGGCGCTCGCGCTCTGGCAGGTCGCGGCCGAGCACGGACGGGACGCGGTCTGGCTGACCGACGACCCGCGGGAGGCGCGCGACGCGGCGGCGCTGGGCATCCCCACGCTGCGCAAGTCGTCGCTCGCGGGGTTCTGGGCCACGGCCCGCGCCGGCGTGATCGTCGTGGCGTACGGCTTCGGCGACGTCAACCCCTATGCGATCGGGAGCGGCTTCGTCGCGCAGCTCTGGCACGGGATCCCGCTCAAGCGGATCGGCCTGGACGCGCCCGAGACGCTGCGCAGCCCGATCCGCGTGGGCGCCGCGCTCGTGAGCCGCGCGCTCGGGCTGATGTACCGCGCCGCGGCCCGCCGCATCGACCTCCTGCCCGCGGCCTCGCACCTGGTGCGCGGGCGGCTGGAGTCGGCGTTCGGCCTGCCCGCCGAGCGCATCGTCGTGACCGGAGAGCCGCGCACGGACGTCCTCTCGCGAGGCACGGCCGAGGAACGGCGCGAGAGCGCGCAGACGGTGATCCGGAGGCTCGTCCCCGACCTTCCGGGAGAGCGGCTCGTGATGTACGCGCCCACGTGGCGCGACGGCGAGCCGGATCCCGCGGTCCCGGGGGCCGCCGACTGGAAGGCGATCGACGAGGCGCTCGCGCGCCATGACGCGGTGCTGCTGGTCCGCTCCCACCGGCTGGGCGCGGGGGACTACGCGCCGCCCGCGGGGGTGTCGCGGGTGCGCTCGCTCGGCGCCGAGCTGCTCAACGACGTCACACCGGCGCTCCCGGGCCTCGACGCGCTCGTCACCGACTACTCGTCGCTCGTGTACGACGCCGCGCTGGTCCCGCTCCCGGTGCTGTTCCTCGCGCCGGACGTGGCGGCCTACGCGCGACGCCGCGGGTTCTACGGCGCGTATCGCGACGTGGCGGGCCATGACGCCGCCACCACGTGGGCGGAGCTGCTGCCGCAGCTCGACGCGCTCCTCGGGGATCCCGCCGTCGCGGCGGAGCGCACCGCGCGTTCGCGCGCGCTGAGCGAGCGCGTCCACGCGTTCCACGACGGCCGCAGCGCGGAGCGCGTCTACGCGGCGATCGTCGCGCGCGCGGGCCTGGCGCCGGACGTCCCGCGACCCGCCGGCCGATCCACCGGCCCGAACGACCCGAACGACCGAGTACGGAAGGCCACTCGATGACCTCGCAGATCACGGCCCGCTTCGAGCCGGGCGATCCGCAGCTCGTGATCCAGGGGGCGGGCGCGCGACCTGCGTCCGCCACGCTCACCGGCCCGCGCGCGCACGTCGACGGCCGGATCACCGGGGGCGGGAAGACCTGGACCGTGCGGTTCCCGCTGCGCGCGTCGCGCTGGGGCGGACCCGAGCTCCCGCTGCCCACTGGCGAGTACCGCGTGGGTATCGAGGGGGTCGAGATCGACGCGCAGCTGCCGATGCGGGTGCTCGGCGGATCGTCGCGTGCGGGCCTCCGGGCCGAGCTGCGCGGCGCCGCGCTCGTCGTCGGCCCGCCGGTCGACCCGGTCTACGACGATCCCGATGCGCAGGGCGCGCTCGAGCGGCGCTACGTCGACCGCGCGACGCCGCTCGAGAACGCCGTGTTCTTCGAGAGCTTCTACGGGCGCGGCGCGGGCTGCAACCCGTTCGCGATCGACCGGGAGCTGGCCCGGGTGGCTCCCGGCGTCATCCGGTACTGGAGCGTCGTCGACCTGTCGGTGCGCGTGCCCGAGGGAGCCGTCGCTGTCGTCGAGGGCAGCCCCGAGTGGTGGCGGGCGCGCAGCGCGGCCCGCGTGCTCGTCGTGAACGACTGGCTGCGACGCCGGTACGTGCGCCGACGCGGGCAGAAGGTGCTGCAGACGTGGCACGGAACGCCCCTCAAGCGGCTCGCCCTGCACCGGCCGGGCTTCGACCCCCGGCGCGCGGGCGCCGTCGTCAAGGAGTCGCTGCGCTGGGACGTGCTGCTCGCGCAGAACCCGTACGCGGCGCGCATCCTGCGCAAGGCGTACGCGTTCTTCGGTCGTCCCATCTGGGTGGAGGGCTACCCGCGCAACGACGCGCTCGTGAACGGCGACCCCGCGGCGGTCCGCGGGGAGCTGGGCATCGCGCCGGGGGAGCGGGTGCTGCTGTACGCCCCCACCTGGCGCGACGACCGTCAGGAGATCGTTGACTTCCTCGACCCCGAGGCGCTCGCCGCCGAGACCGGCGCGGTCGTGCTCGTGCGCGGGCACTCCCGCACGCTGCTGCCGGGGCACGACGTGGCGGGCGCCCGCGTGATCGACGTGACCGGCTATCCGGATGCCGCGCCGCTGCTGCTCGCGGCCGACGCGCTGATCACGGATTACTCCTCCGTCATGTTCGACTTCGGGGTCACGGGCAAGCCCATGTACTTCCTCGTGCCCGACATGGAGCACTACCGCGGCGAGCTTCGCGGCTTCTACTTCGACCTCGCCGCCCGCGCGCCGGGACCGCTGGTGCGCACGCAGGACGAGCTGGTCGCCGCGCTCGCCGCGGACCCGGCCGAGCACGCGGACCGATACGCGGCCTGGACCGCCCGGTTCAATGCGCGCGACGACGGCCGGGCGTCGGAGCGGGTCGTCGCCCGCATCCTCGATCAGGGCCTCCTCGACCGCTGACCCGCGGCCGGCTACGGCAGCGGTGTGTTGCGGCCGTCGAGCCGGGAGGTGTCGACCGTGTCGTGCGCGCCGCGCGTGAGGCCGACGAGGAACCCGGCGCCCCACGCCAGGTGCATCGTCGGCAGCACCGCGAGGGTCCAGAGCTTGTCGCGCAGGCCCGATCCGCCGCCGCGGCCGGCCGCGACGACCAGGACGAGCAGGATGTACGCGGCCACGGGCACGTGCACGAGCGACGCGATTGCCGCCCAGACGCCCGAGACGACTCCCGTGATCTGCAGCACGCCCACCACGACGGAGAGCAGCACCGCGAGCACGAGCACGGGCGGCGCGAAGAAGCGCAGCGAGTTGCGCAGACCGTAGCGGCGCACGAGCTCGCCGCGCCAGGTGCCGGTCGCCACGAACTGCCGCGCCAGCCGGATCCAGCTCTCGCGCGGCCAGTACGTGACGGACAGCGCCGGATCGAACCAGACGCGGTAGCCGGCCGAGCGGATGCGCAGGTTGAGCTCCCAGTCCTCGCCGCGGCGGATCGACTCGTCGAAGAGCCCTACCTGCTCGAGGACGGCGCGGCGCATCACGCCCAGGTAGGCCGACTCGGCCTCGCCCTCCGGAGCCCCGCCGTGGTAGGCGCCGCCTCCCAGCCCGATCCGCGAGTTGTACGCGCGCGCCACGGCGCGCTGGAACGGCGTGCGCCCGTCGGCGCGCATCACGCCGCCGACGTTCCCGGCGCGCGTGCGCTCGAGCGTCGCAAGCGCCCGCGCCGTGTAGCCGGGCGCGAGTTCCGAGTGGGCGTCCACCCGCACGATGGTCGGGTGGGAGCTGGCGCGGATCGCGGCGTTGAGCCCCACCGGAATGTCGGCGGCCGGGTTCTCGACGAGCACGATGCGGCCGTCCTCGGCCGCCAGCTCGCGCGCGAGCTCGGTGGTGCCGTCGCTCGAGGGGCCGAGCGCGAGGACGACCTCGACCGGGCCGTCGACCCGCTGCTCCAGCACCGTCTCGACCGCGCGCCGGAGATAGCGCCGCTCGTTCAGCACGGGCATCACGAAGGACACGCCCGAGCCGGGCGGGACCGCCGGCGCGTCGCGTCGCGGCGCCTCCTGCCGAGACGCGCGGAGCCGCTCGGCGGGATCGTTACGCATTCGTCGATCATCCCACGCAGGTGCCCGTGAGACCGCTGGTTAGGCTGGTCGGATGGGCGTGGCGCGGGATGTGAAGACGGCGGTCGGACTCCTTCGGAAGGCCCTCGCCTCACGCCGCGCGAAGCACGCCATCAGGGCCGCGCTGGCCGCCCGCCCCCCGCACACGCCGGGTACCTTCCGCATCGCGGTGTACTTCGCCGACGGCGACGTGAACATGTACCAGATGCGGCAGTGGTACCGCCCGCTCGCCGAGCTCGCCCACACGCACCCGGTGGTCGTGATGGCGCGCAGCGCCACCGGCGCCGCGGCCCTGCTGAAGGATGACGCGCTCCCCGTCGCGTTCGTGCCGACCGTGCGGGACATCGAGCGGTTCCTCGACGCGCAGGACATCCGGATCGTCCTGTATGTGAACCAGAACACGCGCAACTTCCAGATGTTCCGGTACGGCGAGCGCTGGCACGTGTTCATCAACCACGGCGAGTCCGACAAGATGTACATGACCACCAACCAGTACAAGGCCTACGACTACGCCCTGATCGCCGGGCAGGCCGCGCGCGAGCGCCTGAGCCGCACGCTGTGGGACTTCGATCTCGACCGCCGCACGATCGAGATCGGCCGGCCGCAGGCCGACCACTACTCGGGTGAGCTTCCCTACACGCCGGACCAGCGCACCGTCGTGCTCTACGCGCCCACGTGGGAGGGCGACCGTCCGGCCGCGCACTACGGCTCGATCCGGACCCACGGCGAGGCGCTCGTGCAGGCGCTGCTCGCGACCGGGCGCCATCGGGTGATCTATCGCCCTCACCCGCGCAGCGGCGTGGTGGATCCCGAGTTCGGGGAGGCGAACCAGCGGATCATCCAGGCGATCGAGGCGGCGAACGCGGCGGATCCGGAGGCGCATCACGTGTACGACGACGGCCCGGATCTCGGCTGGCAGCTGGCCGCCGCGGATGTCGCGATCGCCGACATCTCCGCCATGGTCTACGACCGCCTCGCGGCCGGGAAGCCGCTGCTCATCACGCGCCCGGCCGATCCGGCCGCCGAGGTGGACGAGGGCGGCTACCTGTCTGCGTGCGAATGGCTCCGCGCCGAGGACGCGCCGAGAATCGTCGAGGAGGTCGAGCGCGTGCGCCACGACCCCGAGGCGGCCGAGCGCCTGCGCCACTGGGTTACGCACTACTTCGGCGACACGACGCCCGGCGCCGCGACCGCGCGCCTCCACGCCGCGATCGAGCAGCTCATGGCGAAGTGGGACGACTGGAGCGCGCGGGCCGGCCGGTGACCCGCGCGGCGCGGCCGACTCGCCGGGAATGGCGTCGCGCTCCGATCCGTTGTAGTCTGTGATGCTCGGTGCTCGTCACCGAGATCGCCCGGTCTCCGGACCGGGATGGCAATTCCACAGCGTGCGACAACGGCTCCTTCGCGAGAAGGAATTCACGGGGCTGATCGGTTTCGACAGTGCTTGCGAATCTGCGAGAAGCGGGCCGAGGATGCAGGGTTATCTCGAAAACGCTCCCTGCAAAACAATAAGTGCCAATGCAAAGCGCACTGACTTCGCCCTCGCTGCCTAAGCGAGCCCGATAGTCCGTCAGACCGTGGGTGATCCCGACACGGATTCTGGCGTCATCTAGGGATCTTGCTGCGTGACGGTGTCGGGACGTCACGCGGGACTCTTTCTCGACTGGGCCCGTCGACTTAGGTGTCTGTGACAAAGGTCGGGGCCGAGCAGAACGTCTTCACAGACTGCGCCCGGAGAATCCCCAGAGACTCAGCGCTGGACGGGGGTTCGATTCCCCCCAGCTCCACGACGTTGTCGCACTGTGCGAAGGCCCCGCGATCCTCTGGAACGCGGGGCCTTCTGCGTCGCGGCGCGTAACACTCGTCGTCCCTCTGGCGGTGGGAGCGCTCTCGAAATTACGGTATCTCGCGTGGGCATCCTCCTGTATGGCGACCTCCCTCCAGTCGACCTGGACGATCGCACGCTGGCGCATCTCAAGGTGGTGATGCTGGCCAAGCTCCGTCGCCACGAGAGCTTCTGCGTGTCCTGGCCGCACTGCGACGGCAGCGGTCGCAGCACGATCTGGGTGGGGCCCGGCATCCCGCTCCGCTTCGTGTTCGAGTCCGCCGAGTCGCCGCAGCTCGACCCGGACCTGCTCGAGGAGCTCGCCGAGGAGGCCCTGGGGCTCAGCGGCATCCAGCTCGGCGAGCGCCTCGTGTCGACCTAGCCGGGCGATCCGCTCTCGAGCCGTCAGTCGCTCCGCACCGCCAGCAGCGACCAGCCCTCCGGCACCTGCGCCTCGAGCGCGGCCATGTCCGCCGCGCTGATCTCGCGCGTCTCGCCCCAGCGGGCCATGCGCCCGGTGGCGGTGAGCGCGCTCGATCCCTTGGGCATCGACACCTTCGCGTGGGTGAGCTGCCATCCCTCCGGCACCTGCGCCTCGAGGGCCCGGTGCACGTCGTCCAGCGTTGCGCCCTCGGCGCTCAGCTCGCGGGTCTCGGTGGGACGGATGACGCCGATCAGCACGTCCTCGATTTTATCGAGGGCCGCGCCGGCGACCCGTCAGGCGGTCGCCCACAGGCTCTGGCTGATGCGGCGCCGGAGCAGCACTCCGCCGGTCTCGGCGGCCAGGCGCTCCGCCTCGTGGCGGGAGAGCGGGCCGACCGCGTTGCCGGGTGAGCCGGAGCGCTTCACGGCGTACTCGAACCAGTAGTGGCTGCCGTCCGTGTCCACGTCGTACATCTCCCGTACCTCCCGCACTGAAGGATGCGCGAGACGCGCCACAGATACACGCGTCACTCGTCATCGGGCTCGCGCGCGGACTCCCGGATGCGGCGGGCCTCGGCGAGGTCCTTCCTCTCCTTCTCGGCGGCCTTCTCGATCTGCGTCGTGTCGCGTGGCGGCAGCTGGATGCGCTCCTCCGCCTCGATGCCGGCCTGCAGCTCACGGGTGCGCTCCAGCTCCGCATCGAACTCGGCGCCGAACAGCAGCGCCATGTTCGCGATCCACACCCACAGCAGGAAGATCACGACTCCGGCGAGCGACCCGTAGGTCCGGTCGTAGCTCGAGAAGTTCGCGACGTAGATGCCGAAGCCCAGCGACGCCAGCGCGAGCGTGACGATCGCGATGACCGCGCCCGCGCTCACCCAGCGGAACTTCGGCTGCTCGGTGTTCGGAGTGAAGTAGTAGAGGGCGGCCACGAAGAAGATCACGACGCCCACGAGCAGCGGCCACTTCGCGATCTGCCAGATCAGCTGGCCGGTCTCGCCGATGCCCAGCGCCTCGCCGACGGTGCGGGCGACGGGACCCGAGATGATCAGGAGGCCGATCCCGATCACGGCCAGCACGATCGTGAGCAGCGTGAATGCGAGCTGCGCGGGCTTGCGCTTCCAGAACGGGCGGCCCTCGTCGATCTCCCAGATGCGGTTCATGGCGCGGCTGAACGCGCCGACGTAGGCCGACGCCGACCAGATCGCGACGGCGACACCGGCGATCAGCGCGATGCCGGCGCTGGAGGAGCTCGCGACCTCCTCGAGCGGGCCGCGAAGGCCCTCGGCCGCGTCCGGCGCGACCTCGCGCACGATGCCGAGCACGGCGTTCGCGGCCTCGCCGTCCTGCCCGACCACGCCGAGCAGGGAGAACACCGCGATCAGGCCGGGGAACAGCGACAGCACGGTGTAGAACGTGAGGGCGGCGGCGAGGTCGCGGCACTCGTCGTCTCCGAACTCCGCCACCGTCTTCTTCAGCGCGTACTTCCATGACGGCTTCTCGATCTCGCCGAGGGAGTCGGGCTTGTCCGGATGATCCGGATCGGGGGAGTGCTTCTGGTCGTCGACCGGCGCGGACGTCGTGCGGCTCATGATCGTGCCTTTCCAGGGGTGGGGACGGCGGCCCGTGCCGCCGCCCCCGTGTCGTGCGGGTGGTCGGAGGTCAGCTGCCGCTGACGTTCGACCGTGCCTCGTCTGCGCGCTCGCGCACGGTGCCGGCGGCATCCTGCGCGTCGGACTGCACGTGCGATGCGGCGTCCGAGGCGGTGTCCTTGACCGCCGTGGCGGCCTCCTTCACGGGCTCCTTCAGGTCCTGACCGACCTGCTGCGCGACTTGCTTGGCCTCGTCGACGAGCGGCTGGGCCTGCTCCTTGACGCCCTCGGCCAGCTCCTTCTCCTTGGCGGAGGCGGGGATGAGCGAGGACACCACGAGCCCGGCGGCGAACGCCATGAGGCCCACGGCGAGAGGGTTGCCCTCGGCCTTGGCGGCCACGCGGTGGGTCGCGTCGGAGACGCCGCCCGCGACGGACGAGCCGCGATCGTGCAATGCCGAGCCCGCGTCGTCGGCGGCGCCCATGACGCGGGTGCGGAGCGAGCCGAACGCGCCCTTGATCTTGTCGGTCTGGCGGTGCACGACCTTCGAGGGCGTGACCTTGTCGACCAGAGCGTCGGCGTCGCGGCTGAGTTCACGGCGAGTGCGCTCGATGTCGGCGCGGATCGCCTCAGGCGAATCGGTCATCGGTTCTCCTCATTCCTCTTCAGTGCGTCGGGGATCTTCCCGAGCGACTCCACGGTGCGCGGAGCCCCCTTCACTTCCTTGATCTGATTGCGGCCCGTCAGGAACAGCGCCGCGGCGATCACGGCCCAGATGACCGCGACGAGCACGGCGGACCAGCCGAGCCCGATGAGCTGACCGAGTCCCCACCACAGGGCGACGGACAGGAAGAAGATCGCCATCGACGCCGCGTAGCCGGCGCCGCCGATCATCCCCCCGCCCTTGGCCGCGCGGGTGGTGGACTCCTTCAGCTCGGCCTTGGCGAGCGCGATCTCCTGCCGCATCAGCAGCGAGAGATCCTGCGTCACCTCGCCCAGCAGGTCGCCGAGCGACGTGTTCGCGGCCTTCTGCTCCGAGGGCGTCGTCTCATCGGCCATCGTGCGGCTCCCCGAGTCCCTCGAAGCCCGGCTCGGCGGCCGGGTTCGCAGCGTGCGAGTCGTCGTACAGCGGCGTGGACTCGCCCGCCGCGCCGGTGGACGTCACCGGCTGGCCGCCCTGGGGCGTCGGACGGATGTCCGAGACGCCGGAGCCGAACGCGGGGTCGACGGTGTGCGCGGTCGCGGGGTCGTCGCCCTCGCCGCTCGCCCATTCGCCGGTTCCGGTGCCCGTGCCGGCGGTGCTCGAGCCTGCGGTCCCGGCGCCCGTGCCGACCGCCCCGGCGCCCACCCCGGCGCCGACGCCCGTGCCGACAGCCGTGCCGGGCGAGTAGCCGCCCGCACCGTAGCCCGTGCTCGCGCCGACGCCCGTGCCGGTCACCGGCGCGGGCGGCGGGACCGTGCCCGAGGTGCCGGCGGTGGCGCCGCGCTCGTCGGCCGCGGACTCGCCGAGTGCGCGTGCGAGGCGACCCGCCAGCACGCCGGCGACCAATGCGCCGCCGATGAAGAGGCCCGGCTTGCGCCGCGCGAAGGTCTTCACCTCGTCGAGCAGGCTGCCGGGGTCGCGGGCGGACAGCCACGACGAGACGTCGGTCAGCTTCGTGGACGCCTGGCGCACGAGGTCGGTCGCGACGCCGCCGTTCTCCGAGTTGCGCGCGAGCGACTGCAACTCGTCGCCGATCGAGCGGAGGCCGTCGGCCACCCGCTGCTGCTGCGTGGCCGCCTGGTCGCTCAGCTCGCGCTTGGTCTGGGCGTACACCTGCTTCGCCTGCGTCTTCGCCTCGCGGGCGACCGTCGACGCCTCCTGCTTGGCGGTGTCGAGGACGTGCCCGGCCTCGGCCTTGGCCGTGCCGGCGACCTCCGAAGCCTCCTGCTTCGCCGTCTCGGTCGTGCCTGACGTGGATCCTGTGCCTGTCGTGGTCGACGGGGGCACCGCTCCATAGTTCTGCGACATCGGTCTTCCTCTCCCTTA
This sequence comes from Microbacterium sp. Root53, assembly GCF_001426925.1. GTDB lineage: Bacteria > Actinomycetota > Actinomycetes > Actinomycetales > Microbacteriaceae > Microbacterium. The sequence continues at coordinate 168,299 of NZ_LMFR01000012.1, read as the reverse complement.
CCGCTTGCGGACGTGGGACTTCGATGTAACGCGCAAATCGCGGGCGGCACCTACCTCTTGACGCGAAGGCGCGGCCGTGGCATGAGAACGCGCGGAGCGCCATCCAGTGGCGCAGTCAGGCGCGGAATCGACGGAAGAAGGTCAGGGCCAGGTGATGACGGCGAGGTTCTGCTTCGGCGCGGCGACCTTCACGAAGCCGTCGCCGAACGCGTACGCCATGGCGTCCTCGGGAACCGGCGCGAACGGCTCGGTGTAGACCGCCAGCCCGCCCTCATCGCTGCGCGTCCAGCCCTGCTCGGTGAGGAAAGCCTGCCACTTCTCCGCGCCGGCCGCGTCGAGCGGGGCCCATCCGAAGATCTGCACGCCGTGGTCGGTCGCGACGTCCGGTGCGCCCCACGTGCACATCACGCCGCCCTCGATCGACGTGGTAGCGGGATCGCCGAAGCTGAACGGCTCCTCGATCGCCTCGAGGCCGTAGCCCTTGAACTCCGCGACGAGGGACTCCGACAGGATCGTCTCGCACGTCGGCTCGGCGTTCGGATCGGCCGGCGGAGCGCTCGCCCCCGCGGTGGGCGCCGAGGGGTCGGCGGGCGCCGTGCCCGGCTCCGGCGCGCACGAGGCGAGGCCCAGCATCGCCGTCACGGCGAGTAGGACGGCCGCCGCGCGGCGCCCGGGGGTCATGACGTCCCCGTGCCGTGCAGGACCTCGAGGATCGCGTCGTGGAGCACGCCGTTGGTCGCCACGGCCGAGCCGGACGCGATCGTCGGCTCGCCCTCGAACGAGGAGAATCGGCCGCCCGCCGCGGTCACGATGGCGGCCGCGGCTGCGAGGTCGTACTCCTTGACGTCGAACTCGCCGACCATCTCCAGCCTGCCCTCGGCGAGGAGCATGTACGACCACACGTCGCCGTAGGCACGGTCGCGCCACACGCGGCGCGTCAGCGCGACGAGGGCGTCGAGGTGGCCGGCGTCGTCCCACTGGCCGATGCTCTGGAAGCTGACGCTCGCGTCGTCGAGCGTGGCGACCTCGGAGACCCGGATGGCGCGCGGCTCGCCGCCGTCGACGCTCGTCCACGCGCCGAGCCCGATGGCGCCCCACCAGCGGCGGCCGAGCGCCGGGGAGCTGACCACGCCGAGGCGCATCACGCCGTCGATCTGGAGGCCGATCATGGTGCCCCAGACCGGGACGCCGCGGAGGAAGTTGGCGGTGCCGTCGATCGGGTCGATGATCCAGCGGCGAGCGCGGTCCTCGTCGGCGCCGTACTCCTCGCCGAAGATGCCGTCGTCGGGGCGCTGCTGGGCGAGCAGCTCGCGCACCGCGCGCTCGGCGGCCAGATCGGCGTCGGTCACGTGGGTGCGGTCGGCCTTGCGCGACACGTCGAGGTCGGCCGCGTCGAAGCGGGGCAGGGTCTGCGCATCGGCCGCGTCGGCCAGGCACAGCGCGAGCTGCAGGTCCGCGTCGAGATCGCCGAACGACAGGGGGGAGCCGGACGCGGGGGGAGTCACCGGAACAGGATACCTGCGGGTGGTGTCGCCCCCGCTGAGGCGCCGCCGCACCTGGATCAGAAGGGAGCGGGTGTGCGCGGCAGGTAGTAGATGGTCTCCGCCGCGTGGACGTAGTCGTACCCCGCGGGGCTGCGCATCCGCATGCGGCCGCGCGAGAGCTGCTCGAAGCGCCAGGGGGAGAAGTGCTTCATCATGTGGTGCTGCTCGCAGACCGCGGCCATGTTCGTCACCGCGGTCGGGCCGCCGCGCGACCACGGGATGGTGTGGTCGATGTCGGCGTGCTTCGCCTTGACGGTGCATCCCGGGACCCGGCACGTCCGGTCCCTGGCGAGCAGGTATCGACGCTGCGCGGCGGTCGGATGGTGATGGTCGACCGTGAGCAGGGCGCCGGTGTCGGGGTGCAGGAACACCCGCTCCCACCCGACGGCGGTTCCCGCGAGGCGACGGGCGGTGTCGGGGTCGATCGGGCCGTAGCCGGCGAGGAGGGCGGGCCCGTCGTCGAGGCCCGCGAGCGTCGTCACGGGGATGACCACCTCGACCGTCGCGGTGATCGCCTGCTCCAGCTCGTGGCCCGTGGGCAGGCCGCACAGCAGCAGGTCGAGCGCGATGTCGGCGCGCAGCTGGCTGAGGTGCCGATCGTCCGTGTACTTGGCGTAGGCGGGGTCCTCGGGCGCGGGCTCGACGCCGTCGAGATCGCGCACGACCGCGCGGCGGTCGCGCTTCACCTCCTCGCCGCAGGAGGTGAGGCGGTCGTGCGCGGCATGGATGGCGACGGCCGGTCCGATGATGCCGAGCATGGCCTGGCCGTCGGGCAGGTCCTCGACCCACGTGCGCCGATCGGCCCGCGCGCGCTCGTCGCGCTCCGCGAGCGTCGTCGGGTGGTGGCGCTCGGCGATCTGCCTGGCGAGGCTCTTGATCCCGTGCGGCGTCCTCGTGGCGGCGAGCCGGACGACCTCGCGTTCATAGGCCTCGCGCGCCTCGGGCTCCGGGATGTCCGTACCCGCGGCGACGATCTCGCGAGCGTGCCGCTCGGTGATCCGCCCGTTCGACAATGCGGCATGCGTTGCGGGGAACTTCGAGACGAGCTCGTGCGCGCGATCCATCCGGGACTGCATCGTGCGAGGCGACTCCTTGAGGGCCAGAGCGAGCTCGGCGGTCATCGAGCGGAGGGGGAACGCGTGGTCGCTCCCGTTCGGGTCGCGTGCGACCTGCTCCAGCGCGATCCCGGTCACGTCGGAGAGGAGCCCGGCCTCGCGCGCGTCGAGCCGGGCGCGCTCGGCGCGGATCCGCTTCAGCTCCTCGATCGAGGCACGCGTGCGCGACCGCTCCGCCGGGGTGAACCCCCAGCTGACCTCGTCGGCATCCTCGAACCTCGGCATGCCCCCATTCTCGCACCCGCCTCGGACATCTGTTCGAATGTTCGCGGGGTGTGGAGAAGTGGATCAGCTCGGAAACCTAGGGGACGAGGGCCTTGTCGGCCACCACGATCGTCGTGCCGCGCGTCTTTATGTGGAAGCGCTCCGTCGCCTTGACGAGTTCGCTCAGGCGCGCGAACCCCCAGTTGCGGGAATCGAAGTCCGGCGCGTTCTTGCGGACGTGCTGTCCGACCGGGGAGAGATTCGCCCAGCCCTGTTCGTCAGCAGTGGCCAGGACCGCCGCGCGCAGCAGCGCGACGAGCTTCGCATCGCCGCCTGGTGACGACGTCTTCGTCGCGCCGTCGCGCTCCCGTGCCGGGGTGGCGCCCTCGAGCAGATCGAAGTAGGTGAACTGGTCGCACGCGTTGCGGAACGCGCTCGGCGTCTTGCGCTCGCCGTATCCGAGCACCGGGATGCCGTCCTCCCGAATGCGCGCCGCCAGTCGGGTGAAGTCGCCGTCACTCGACGCGATGCCGTGGCGCGCCACCTCGCCCAGCACGGGTCCGACCCACGCCGGGGCGATGTTCTCGGCGTCGAACAGCACGGCGATGGACTTCTCGCGGCGCGACCCCCGAGCCGGGAGCGCCGCACCCGCCGGCGTCACTCGGGAAGCACCCAGATGAGGCCGTCGATCAGCGCGCCCGTGGTGCCGGCGAGGACGTCGGGCTGCTCGTCGCTCGACGAGAACGCGAACCGCGAGGCGAGCGTCAGGCGCTCGGCGCCCTGAAGCTCCCGGATGAATCCGCGCACGCCGGCGGCGGGGCCGTTCACGCCGATCTGCACCGGGATGGCGAGCAGCGCAGCCGGGGCCCCGGCGGACGGCGCGGCCTCGGGCTGAGCGGCAGGCGCTGCCGCACCGTCGGGGTTCGCGCCGTCGGAGGCCGGGGGAGCCGCGGGCGGCGCCTCGGTCGCGAGCGGCTGGGAGTCGGCCACGGTCACCTGCGTGATGGAGACCCCGGTCGCCGCGGCGAGGCGGTCGAGCTCCGCGAGCCAGTCGTCGTAATCGCCGTCGGCGGGGACGGCGCGCTGCAGCTCGGCAAGGCGATCCTCGTGCGCGGCGAGTCCGTCGCGCGCTTCGGAGAGCTGCGCGATGCGCATCTCGAACAGCTGGTTCTGCGACTCGATCTGGATGCGCTCGGTCGTGGCCGCCGCGGCGGCGTCGAGCGACGGCTTGACGCCCCACACGAAGCCGACGCCGAGCAGTCCGATCGCGAGCACGGTCGCCAGCAGATAGGTCGCGCCGATCCGGTTCACGATGCGTCCTCCTCCTCCGCCGGGGCCTCCGCCTCGGGCGGCGTCACGAGCCGGCGGTCGGTCAGGTCGACCGCGATCTCGATCGTGTAGCCCAGCACCCCGGTGCCGAGCGCGTCGGGCGCCTCGGCGACCGCCGCCCGCGGCGTGGCGTTCTCGAATCCCTCGACCTCGTTGAGCGCGCGCACCCAGGCGGCGGTGTCGGGGATCGTGGGCGTGAAGGCCGTGAAGGTGAGCGTGCCGATCCGGGCGCCGCGGAGCGGATCCGCGGGCTGCGCGATCTCCGTGAGGGGCGTGGTCGAGTCGACCGCGACCGTCGTGACCCGGGAGCCCGCCGGCAGCGCGCGACCGAGATCGTCGAGCAGGCGCGGCCAGTCCACCTCGTCCGCGGATGCGGTCGCGAGCGCCTCCTCGGACCGCGTGATGCGGGACAGCAGCGCGCTGACGTCACCGAAGCGGCCCTGCCGGTCGGTCAGCTCGACGGTCCGCGCCGCCGCGGCGTCGCGAGCCAGGTCGGTCGTGGCCGCGTGCCACAGCGCCGTGCCGACGCCCGCGAGCACGAGTATCGCCGCGAGGAGCACGATGATGAGCGCGCGCCCGCGCGCGACCCGCCAGGCGCGGGCATTGCGCAGCTCGGTCGGCAGCAGATCGACGCGGGGGACGCCGCCGACGTCGAGCGCGTTCGCGGGGCGCCGCGCGGGGCGGGGGCGCTTGGCCTTCGCCACGGGCTTCGGAGCCTTGGCGGCCTTCCCGACCTTCTTCTTCACCTTGCCGCCGGGCGCCGCGTCGGTCTGCTCTCCCGCCAGGAGCACCGCGAACGCGTCGTCCGAGGCGGGCGCGCCGTCGCCGAACGTGCTGCGGCGGGCCCGGCGACCGCCGACCTCCTCGTCGGCGCTCACGACGCCACCCCCATCGCCAGCCCGATCGCGACCGCCGAGGAGCTCGCGGCGATCGCGGCGCGGTCGACGCGGCGCGCCAGGCGCACCTGGTCGAGCGGATCGGCGGGAAGCACGCGCTTGCGCGTGCGGGCCTGGAGCTGCTCGCCGAGCAGCTGCGAGTGCATCCCGTGACCGGTCAGCAGGATGTGGCGCAGCTCGCCGGCCTCGCTCGTGCCGAGGTAGTAGTCGACCGTGTTCCCGACCGCGTTCACGAGCGGCTGGGCGGCGTCGCGCAGCGCGTCGATCAGGTACGGCTCGCTCGCGAGGTCGGCGGTCACGACGGCCGCCTGCGCCTCGGCGTCCTCCAGGCCCAGGAGGGCCGCCAGCTGGGTCGCGACCTCGTCGAGGCCGCTCGGGATGATCCGGAGGAACTGCGGCACGCCGTCGGACGCGATCAGCACGTTGGTCGTCGAGCCGGTCGCCTCGACGAGGCCGACCGTGCCGTCGGCGTGGTCGCCGCGCAGCAGGGTGCGCGCCAGCGCGAAGGGCACCAGATCGACGGCTTCGGGCCGGAGCTTGGCGCGCCGCACGGCGCTGACGTTGTCGTCGACCGCGTCGCGCGCGGCGGCGACGAGGAGCCCGCGCACCTTGCCGGGATGCGCGGGATCGCGCTCGATCGGGTAGAAGTCGATCAGCGCCTCGGACGATGGGAACGGCAGCAGCCCGTCGGCGTGCATGGGCAGGGCGAGGCGCACCTGCTCGGGCTTGCCGTCATCGACCGTGAGGGGGCGCGCGATCACGCGGTGGCTGCCGATGCCGAGCGCGACGGCGCGCGTGCTGAACCGCGCGCTCTCCCACAGGCGCCGCAGCGCATCCGCGACGGTGTTCGGCTCCACGACCTCGCCGTGGTGGACGGCGCCGGGCGGCAGCCGGACCTCGCCGAACCGCTCGACGCGCGGCGACGCGGTGCCCACGCCTGAGAGCTCGGCGCCGCGGACCGAGGTGCTGTCGAAGTCGAGCCCGATCACCCTGCCCATGTGAGGGCTCCCGTCGGAGTGGAGTACATGGATCCGCCCTTCATCACGCGAGTCCGAACAGCTGCAGATAGGCGCGGGCGAGGACCTCGCCCGCGAGGATGCCGAGCCAGGCGCCCGCGATCATCCAGGGCCCGAAGGGGATGCCGCCGCGCCGGTCGACGCGCCGCGCCAGGATGAGCGCCCCGCCCACCGCGGCGCCCAGCGCGAACGCGCCGATCGCGCCCACGACGAGCGCGCCCCACCCGTGCCAGGCGAGGAACATCCCGAGCGGCAGCGCGAGCTTGACGTCGCCGAAGCCCATCGCGCGCGGCGAGATGAGGAAGATCGCGAAGTACACAAGGCCGAGCGAGGCGGCGCCGATGCCGGCCCGGAGCAGGTCGCCCCAGGCGCCGGTCAGCGCGGCCGCCGCGGTGAACAGCGCCACGCCCGTCCCGAGCAGGGGCAGCACCAGCGCGTCGGGGAGGCGCTGCGTGTCGAGGTCGATCGCCGCGAGCGCGACGCCGAAGCCGGCGAGCGCCAGGTGCGCGACGAGGACGAGCGACGCGGCCCACGCCCCGGCCGCGGTCGTCGCCGCGGCGATCGAGGGCGCGAAGGCAGCGGCGACGACGACGAACAGCGCTGCCGTGACGGCCTCGACGATCGGGTAGCGCGCCGAGATCGGGGCGGCGCAGTCGCGGCACCGGCCGCGCAGGATGAGCCACGACAGCACGGGCACGTTGTCGTACGCCCGGATCTCGTGCCCGCACGCCGGGCACGCGCTGCGCGGAGCGACGACCGACTGCCCCAGCGGCACGCGGTGCGCGACCACGTTCAGGAAGGATCCGATCGCGAGGCCGAACAGGCCGACCCCGGTGGTGACGACGGCGATCACGGCGCCCCCAGGCTCTTGGCGGTCGTGGACGTGTTCCGGTACGAGCTCAGGGCGAGCTCGATGGGCGGCGTGTCCGCCCCCGTCGAGAGGTTGGTGCCTGGGAGGCCCGTCGGGGCGTAGCGGTAGGTCAGGTGCTGCTCGACGTGGATGGAGTTCGCGTACACCTGCCCGTGGATCACGAGCGAGTTGCCGAACGAGATGCTGCACGGCGTGTAGAGCATGACCGCGAGGTTGGTGAACTCCGACGAGTTCGCGAGCGACGTGTCGTCGGGCACGATGATGCCCGTGCCGTCGGCCTCGCCGCAGCTCGGCACCCCGTTGTCGATGTAGTCGGGAGTGACCAGCCACAGGCGCTCGTTCCCGGTCTGCCCGGCGAACTTGGTCTGCGAGAGCTTGAAGCTCGGGGCGAAGATCGCGACGTTCGCCGTGAGGGTCTGGACCGTCGTCTGCCCGAGGCCGGTGAGATCCAGCTCGATGCAGTGGAGCGCGTTGAGCACGCCGGGGGATCCGCCCAGGGAGTCGAGGGCGCTCTTCGCGGCCGTGCGATTGCAGCCCGAGAGCGTGACGACCGTGTACCCGGGCCAGTCGGCGGCCTCGAACTCGAAGTCGACCCAGCCGGGGACCGTGGGCATGGCGCCGGCGGCGCTCTTCGACTGCACCGGACCGTGATCGACGAGCTGGCCCGGGGCGCTTCCGGTGGTGTCGTCCGCGTACAGCGGACCGAGCGTGCCCGAGTGGCTGTTCTGCAGGATCAGGTGGCTCGCGACGAGCTTGCCGGCGATGCTCGCGCCGTTGGCCAGGGTCGCCGAGCCCGACACCCACGTGTCGCCGCCGATCTCGCATCCGTTGCTGGCCGTCAGGTTGCCGCTCTTGACGATGACGTCGGTGTTGCCCGAGATGGAGTTCGCGCAGACCAGGTCGCCGTCGTGCATCATGATGCTCATGTCGTCGCCCGTCAGGGGCTGGATGTCGCCGTTGTTGCCGAAGCTCATGCCGCCGTGCGAGTACATCGCCGGGCCGGTCGGCGCGAAGGGCTGCGGCACGGCCTCGTATCTCGCCTCGACGCTCCGGCCGTCGTCGGCCGCATAGGAGGCGGCGCTGTCGTATCCGGTCGCGACGATCCGGTACTCCTCGTCGGCCGTCGGGCATCCGTTCGTCATGACGCCGCCCACGACGTGCTGCACGATTGTGCGATGGAACGGCGCGGCGGACGAGCTCGCGAAGGTGCCGCCGCCGCACGCGGCGCCCTCGATCGCGGCCTGCGCGACCGCGACGCCAGCCTCGGCGGCGAACTCCGCGGACACGGTGTCGCGCGTGTCGTCGGTGCGCTCGAGCGACTGCACGGTCGTGGTGGCGACCGTGAGGGCGACCACGACCGTGAGCAGCACGATGCCGACCACGGCCGCGAGCGCGGAGCCCCGGTCGTCGCGGCTCGCCCAGGCGAGGGAGATCAGGCGCATGGGTTGCCTCCGGTGCCCAGCAGGCGCGGGACCGCGACGGTCTCGATGAGCGTCGGGGAGGTGCGGGTGTCGACCTGGAACGTCACCTTGACGCCGCCCGAAGCCGCGGTGAACACGCCCGAGGTGGAGACCAGCCCGGTGCCGACGCGCATCCAGGTCGACCCGGGCGCGCCGGCGGGCTGGGCGATCGCCGCGTCGGAGATGCGCGCGTAGACGGAGCCGCCATAGGCGTACCACGCGTGGCATGCGTCGCCTGCGCCGTCCTCGAGGCGGGCGACGACGAAGTCGCCGTCGGCGCTCACGTGCGATGCGTTGCGCACCGACGTGGTGATCGTGCGGGCGATGGTCTGGCCGTCGCGGGAGGCGTCGGCCGAGCTCGTGACCCGCAGTGAGCCCTGGGTCACGCTCATGACCAGACCGGCGCCGAGCGTCAGGATGCCCGCGAGCAGCACGACGTAGACCAGCAGCTCCACGAGCGTGAAGCCGCGGTCGTCGCGTGTCGGGCGGATCATGGGGTCCTCTAGTCGATCAGGACGATGGTGGTGGCGGTCGCCCATGTGCGGGCGTCGCCGGACCAGGGGTCGGTGCCGGTCGCGGTCACCGTGACGGTGACCGTCGTCGGCGGTGTGCTGCAGCTCAGGCTCGCGGGTCCGCTGCGCTGGATGGAGATGGTCTGACCCCGGGGGTCGGTGACCGTGGGGACCGAGGTGCCGAGCCACGTCTGCACGGCGGTGCACGAGTGCGGCTTCGCGGAGAGCGGCGACAGCTGCTCGTTGACCAGCTGTGTCGCGGTGGTGGCCGTCGTGTTCGTCACGGCGGACCGGAGGCCCGTCATGATCATCGGCAGGAATGCGACCGCAACCACTGCCACCAGGAACATGGCTATCAGCGCCTCAAGTGACCCAAACCCATGCTCGGGCTTTGTCTGTCTGTGCATCGTCGGTTGCGAGAATTGGGCCCGTGGACGTGGCAGCCGCGCCCACGGGCCCGAGACGGTTACGACGTCGGCGCGCCGGTGGAGGTAGTGAACGGCGCGATAGCCGTGTCATCGTGGGTCGCAGTGAACTCGACGTCATCCGCAGTTGCAGGCGTGCCGGCCACGACGACTGAGATGTCCGCCGAGGTTGCCTTTCCGGCCGCCTCAGTCGCGGCCTGAGACCACGTAGTCGTGGGGTCGCTGTCCGACTCGTACTCGAAAACCAGCGCCGTATAGGTAGCCTTTGCCGTCGTCGCTGCGGCTTCCACGGCGGAGGCCTTGGCGGCGTTGACGGTGCCGATGTACACCGGGATGGCGATCGCGGCGAGGACGCCGATGATCAGCACGACCACGAGCAGCTCGATGAGCGAGAAGCCGCGGTCGTCCTTCTTGAGTTCGTTCTGGCGACGCACGAGCGCGTCGATCATGTTCTTCACGAGGACTCTCTCTTTCTGTGGGTGGGGAGGAAGGAGTGCTCCGCGTCGCGGTGCACGGGGGTCCGGCGGCGCCGGCACGACTAGGCGGACTGCTGCATCTGCTCGAAGATCCCGAACATGGGCAGGTACATCGCGACGATCATTCCGCCGATGATGCAGCCGACGATCACGACCATGAGGGGCTCGATCATGGCGGTGAGGCGCTGCGCGGTCTGCTGCACCTCGCGGTCGGTGAACTCGGCGACGCGCTTGAGCATGGTGTCGAGCGCGCCGGTGTCCTCGCCCACGGCGACCATCTGCGTGACCATCTGGGGGAACACGGGCTCGTCGGCCATCAGGGCGGTCAGGCCCTTGCCGCGGCGGACCCCGTCGGCGATGCGGCCCACGGCGTCCTCGACGAGGGCGCTTCCGGCGGTCTGCTTCACGATGCCCAGCGCCTGCAGGATCGGCACGCCCGCACTCAGCGTCGTGGACAGCGTCCGGGTGAACCGCGCGACGGCCGCCTTGCGGAAGAACGGGCCGAGCACCGGGATCCTCTGCCGGGCCGTGTCGATCGCGAGCCGCACGTCGGGTTCGCGCCCGTAGCGGCGGAACCACAGCACGGCGGCCACGACCAGCACGACGAGCGCGGGGCCGATCCAGAGCATGTTCTCCGACAGGGTGACCAGCACCTGGGTCGGCAGCGGCAGCTCGCCGCCCATGCCCTCGAACATCTTCTTGAACACCGGGACGATGAACACGAGCATCGCGATCACCGCGAGCACCGCGACGATCATCACGATGATGGGGTAGGTCATCGCGGCCTTGATCGTGTTGCGGATCTTCAGATCGGCGTCGAAGCCGTCGGCGGCCGACGTGAGCGCCTCGGCCAGGAAGCCGCCGGCCTCGCCCGAGCGCACCATGTGCACGAGGAGCGGCGGGAACACCTCGGGCCGCGCGCCGAGCGCGTCCGACAGGGGCTTGCCGCGCTCGATGTCGCGCCGCACGGTCTGGAGCACGTCGCGCAGCCGCGGGTTCTCGACCTGGTCCACGAGGATGGTCAGCCCGCGCACGAGCGTGAGGCCGGCATCCAGCATCGTGGCGAGCTGGCGGGTCGCGAGCGAGATCTCGTCGAGCTTGATCTTCTTCTTCAGGAACGACACGTCGAGCTCGCGCGTCAGGATGCTCGACTCGCGCAGCGACGTCGCCGTGATGCCCTGCTCGCGCAGCCGGGCGAGCGCCGCGGCGCGGCTCGGAGCGTCGATCGTGCCCTTGCGCTTGCGGCCCGTGGAGTCGGCGCCGACGTAGTCCCACGCCTGGGTAGGCGTCGACGGGGAGCCGGCCTGCGGGCCGGCTGAGGACGGAGCGCTCACCTGAGGCTCCGCCTGGTGAAGCCGTCGCCGTAGTCGATGCCGTCGGATCCGCCGCTGGTGTGCCGGGCGAGCTGGCGGAAGCCCTCGAGGTCCTGCGCGCGCTCCTCGGCCGCCTGGTACGTGATGCGGCCGTCGTCGACGAGCGCGGCGAGGTTCTGGTCGAGCGTGTGCATGCCGTGGGCCGACCCGGCCTGCAGCACGCCCGGGATCTGGTGCATCTGCTGCTCGCGGATGAGGTTGGCCACGGCCGCCGTCATCACGAGCACCTCGGTCGCCGCGACGCGTCCGGATCCGCTCGCGTGCGGGATCAGCGTCTGGCAGACGACGCCGCGCAGCGTGGAGGCCAGCTGGGTGCGCACCTGGTCCTGCTGGTGCGGCGGGAAGACGTCGATGATGCGGTCGATCGTCTGCGGCGCGCTCTGGGTGTGCAGCGTGCCGAACACGAGGTGTCCGGTCTCGGCAGCCGTCAGCGCGACCTGGATGGTCTCGAGGTCGCGCATCTCGCCGATCAGGATGACGTCGGGGTCCTGCCGGAGCACCTGGCGCAGCGCCCGCTGGAACGACTCCGTGTCCTGGCCGACCTCGCGCTGGTTGACCACCGACCGCTGGTGCGTGTGGAGGAACTCGATCGGGTCCTCGATGGTCATGATGTGGTCGGCCCGCGTGCGGTTGATCTGGTCGATCATCGCCGCGAGCGTCGTCGACTTGCCCGAGCCGGTGGGGCCGGTCACGAGGACGAGGCCGCGGGGGAGCGTCGCGAACCTCGCGACCGCGGCCGGCATGCCGAGCTCGCGGAGCGAGCGGATCCGCGTGGGGATGAGACGGAGCACGGCGCCCGTCGCCCCGCGCTGGCGGTACACGTTGACGCGGAAGCGCGCCTCGTCCGACAGCGCGTGCGCGAAGTCGAGCTCCTGATCGAGCTCGAACCGCTCGCGCTGCTCGGGGGACATGAGGGTCGCGATCTCACGCGCCACGGTCTCCGCCGTCCACACCGGGGCGCCTTCGATGGGCCGCAGCGAGCCGTCGACCCTGATCATCGGCGGGACGCCCGCCGTGACGTGCAGGTCGGACGCGCCCTGGGCGACCACGCGGTGCAGGGCGTCGAGCAGCGTCAGCTGAGGTGCCAGGAGGCCTTCGGGGGAGACCTGCGTGGCAACGGAGGGGGGTACCGTCACGCCGCTCAGTATACGCACAGGTCCCCGGGGAGAAATACCCAGATTTCGCCATTCCTGACTGAAACTACCCGGGTAGTTCAGGGGTGAACCTTGATTTTCTGCGGGTCCGGCCTCTCGGGTCGGGCCGCTGAATTCACCCGGCTTGTCACCCGGGTCCGGCGGCTCCGCGGCCGCCCCGGGCGCGTCAGATCACGACGCGCAGGATCTCCTCGACCGAGGTCAGCCCCGCGAGGGCCTTGGCCCACCCGTCCTCGCGCAGCGTCCGCATGCCCTGCTCGCGCGCCACCCGCGCGATGTCGTTGCTCGAGGCATGCGCGACCGCGAGCCGCTCGATCTCCTCGGTGACCGTCATGACCTCGTGCACGGCGGCCCGGCCGTGGTAGCCCGTCTCCGCGCAGTGCGCGCAGCCGACGGGCCGGAACAGGGTCCCGTTCTCGGTCTCGGCGCGGGCGAAGCCCGCGGCCGCGAGCGCCTCGGCGCCGATCTCGTCCGGCTCCTTGCAGCGGTCGCAGAGGCGCCGGATCAGGCGCTGCGCCACCACGACGTCGAGAGCGGAGCCGACCAGGAACGGCTCGACGCCCATCTCGACCAGGCGCGTGACGGCGCTGGGGGCGTCGTTGGTGTGCAGCGTCGACAGCACGAGGTGGCCGGTCAGCGCCGACTCGATCGCGATGTTGGCGGTCTCCGCGTCGCGGATCTCGCCGACCAGCATCACGTCGGGATCCGAGCGCAGGATGGCGCGCAGCGCGCTCGCGAAGGTGAGGCCCGCCTGCGTGTTGATCTGCACCTGGTTGACGCCGGCCATCCGGTACTCGACCGGGTCCTCGATCGTGATGACGTTGACCTCCGGCCGGGCGAGCTCGGCGACGGTGGAGTACAGCGTGGTCGACTTGCCGGAGCCGGTCGGTCCCGTGACCAGGATCATCCCGTAGGGCTTCGTGTAGGCGCGACGGTAGGCCGTCAGGTTGCGCTCCGAGAGCCCGAGCGTCTCGAGCTTCAGCGCGGTGCTCGCCTGGTCCAGGATGCGCATGACGATCTTCTCGCCCCACACGGTCGGCAGCGTGGCCACGCGCAGGTCGACCTTGCGGCCGTCGTGCTGCACCGAGATGCGGCCGTCCTGCGGGATCCGGCGCTCGGCGATGTCGATGTCGCTCATGATCTTCAGGCGCGAGATGACGCCCGACTGGATCGCCTTGGGGGCGCTCGGCATCTCGTGCAGCACGCCGTCGATCCGGTACCGCACCCGCACGCGGTCCGCGGTCGGCTCGATGTGGATGTCGCTGGCCCGGTCGCGGATGCCCTGGCCGAGCACGAGGTTCACGAACCGGATGATGGGGGCGTCGTCGTCCTCGTCGGAGCCGCCGCCGCTGACGTTGAAGGACCCGTCGTCCGGATCCTCCGCCTCCTCCACCGTGAGGCTGGACGTCAGCTCGGTCATCTCTGCGTCGGCGCGGTGATGGCGGTCGATCGTGGCGTGGATCTCGCTCGCCGTGGCCACGACGATGTACGGCGGCATCCCGTACGCCACGCGCACGTCGTCGAGCGCGATCACGTCGTCGGGGTTGGCCATGGCCAGCAGCAGGTGCGGCAGGCCGCGATGCTCGATCGTGCGCAGCGGCACGAGCTCGTGCGCGTGCGCGAACGTCACGGAGATCCTGGCGAGGATGTCGGCGTCCACCGGCTCGTCCTCGAGGCGCACGAACGGCACATCCGCCTCGGTCGCCCGCGCACGCGCGAACTCCTCCTCGGACAGCTCGCCGGCGGCGAGCAGCTCGCGGATCCGCATCAACTCCTCGCGATCCGTGCCCGCGAGCTGCTGGGCCCGCGCGAAGGGGAGAGCGCCCTGGCGGACGAGGATGTGGATGAGACCGGCCATGGGCCTGCCTTTCGGTACGCGAGCTACCAGGATGTCGGGAATCGCATCCTATGCCGTACCCGGGCATCGCCGTCGATCTCCCCGGGCAGGAGTCGTCGCCCGTGCAACGCAGAAGGCCCGGTCGCGTGGACCGGGCCTTCTCGAGTGGTGCACCCCCAGGGACTTGAACCCTGAACCCACTGATTAAGAGTCAGTTGCTCTGCCGATTGAGCTAGAGGTGCATGATCCGGGAGCGTTTTCCGCTCTCGCGAACCGAGGGACTACGTTACCAGGCGGCGGCCGAGGGCGCCAATCGGGGCCGGAAACGGCGTGGCCCGGGCGTGTCCCGGGCGGGGCTCATTCGTCTTCGACGCCGAACGCGCTCTGCAGCACCCGCGCGCCCGCGGCCGCGTCGCCGTCGAGGATGGCATCGCGGAGATCGCGGAGCATGGCCGCCACCTGGGTGCCGTCCGGCCCGTCGAGGGCGGCGAGATTGCGCTCGATCGCGAGGCCCAGGTCGGAGGACACCATGGACATGAACGCGTTGTCCGCCACGCGCATGAAGAGGGCCTGAAGCTCGCGGTACGCCACCGCCGGCGATCCTCCCGCGTCCAGCTCCGCCACCATCGCGTCGATCTCCGCGGCGGCCGTGACCCGGGCTTCGGGCGTCGCCGCGGCGAGGGCCATGCGCATCAGGGACGTGACGTAGTGGCCGGCGAACTGGCGCGTCGCCTGCGCGACCTCGGGGGTGACGGCGGTGACGCGCGTGTACCGGCTGGCGGCGGTCTCGATCAGGCCGACGCGCTGCAGGCGCTGCAGCGCCTCGCGCACGGGCATGCGGGAGACGCCGAGCTTCTGGGCGAGCTCCTGGTCCCGCACGCGCGATCCCGCCGGCATCGTGCCGTCGATGATCGCGGTCGCGATCCGCTCCGCCACCATGTCGCTGAGGCGCATGCTGGGGACTTCGAGGGTGTCGATCATCTCTGTCTCTCACATCTGGTGGCACCGCTCCCACCAAGCCCACGGGAGAGGGCGCGGCGGAGCCGGTGCGGATCGGGTGATTCGCCCGCGGTCGCGTCGGGTACGCGTGCTGACCGATATCCGGGCGAACTGAAACGTTACGCCCTGGTGAATGGGAGGGTCCAGAGCGGATTCCGGTTCGCAGGATGCTCCGAGGCGGTCGCGGCCCGCCGCCGCCGCGTTGCTCAGCCCCCGGATAGCCTGGCCGCATGCCCCTCGTGACCGAGCTCACCGACGCCGACCGCACCGCCTGGCAGGGCCTGTGGGAGGGCTATCTCGACTTCTACGGATCGACTCTCTCGCCCGAGGTCACGGACGGCACGTTCCGGCGGCTGGTCGAGCCGGAGGGACCGATCCGCGGGGCGCTCGTACGCGACGACGCGGGCACGCCCGTCGGCCTGGTGCACTGGCTGAGCCACCCCGCGACGTGGTCGCTGGGGGAGTACTGCTACCTGGAGGACCTGTTCGTCTCGCCCGAGGCCCGCGGCGGCGGGTACGGCCGGGCGCTCATCGCCCACGTGACCGAGTGGGCCCGCGAGCGCGGCTGCGCCAAGGTGTACTGGCTCACGCGGGACACCAACACGACCGCCCGCGCCCTCTACGACCGCGTCGCGACCGACACGGGTTTCATGCAGTACTCGATCCCGCTGGGCTGAGACCGCTCAGCGCCGACGCGCGCGCTTCGCGCCGCCGGTGTCGGCGACCTGCTGCTTGTAGTACTTGCCCTCCTTGCCCTTGATGGGCGAGTCATCGGAGACCGGACGACCCTGGCTGGCCTTGCGGATGTCGAGGATCGTGCCGATCGTCAGGGCGAACGTGATGGCCCAGCTCAGCCAGCCGAGCGCCGTCCGCCACGTGAAGTTCTGGGCGTTCGCGCCGCGCAGCAGCGCGTAGCCGCTCGTGAGCGTGCCGATCAGTCCCGTGCCACTCAGGTATTTGCGGATCCCCATGGCCCCCACGCTAGCGGCACACCGCGCGCGCCGCAGGGGCTTGCGCGGCCGGCGGGGCGCATGGCATGCGGTCATAACGACAGCGGCATGGGACGTCAAGCCCCGGGGCCAGGCACGGTGTCCGAACGGGCCCGCTGATACTGTGGCCAGACCGGCAGGAGGAGCCTCATGACTCGCGCAGATCTGGTCGTCGTCGCCAATCGTCTCCCCGTGGACCGCGTGGTCTCGCCCGACGGGGACGAGACCTGGCGGCGTTCGCCCGGTGGGCTCGTCACGGCGCTGGAGCCCGTGATGCGCAAGCCCGACCGGGCCTGGGTCGGCTGGGGCGGACAGCCCGATCTCGACCTCGAGCCGTTCGACTTCGAGGGGGCCCGGCTGGTGCCCGTCCCGCTCAGCGCGGGCGAGATCGAGTCGTACTACGAGGGCTTCGCCAACGGCACCATCTGGCCCCTCTACCACGATGTGATCGCCGCGCCGGTGTACCGCCGGTCGTGGTGGGAGTCGTACGTGCGGGTCAACCGCCGCTTCGCGGAGGCCGCCGCCGAGACCGTCGAGCAGGGCGGGGTCGTGTGGGTGCAGGACTACCAGCTGCAGCTCGTGCCGAAGATGCTGCGTGAGCTGCGCCCGGACGTCACGATCGGCTACTTCCACCACATTCCGTTCCCCGCATACGGGCTGTACTCGCAGCTGCCGTGGCGCCGCCAGGTGCTCGAGGGGCTGCTGGGCGCCGACGTCATCGGCTTCCAGCGGCAGGCCGACGCCGGCAACTTCCAGCGGTCGGTGCGGCGCGTGCTGCACCACACGACGCGCTCGAGCGAGATCGTGGTCCCCTCGGGCGACGACGACCGCGAGAACCCGCGCGTGGCGATCGCCAAGGCGTACCCGATCTCGATCGACGCGCAGTCGTACATCGACCTCGCCGAGGACCCGGCGGTGCAGGCCCGCGCCAAGGAGATCCGCGAGCAGCTCGGCGACCCGAAGACGATCCTGCTGGGCGTCGACCGTCTCGACTACACGAAGGGCATCCGGCACCGTCTGAAGGCGTTCGGCGAGCTCCTCGAGGACGGTCGCCTCAAGGTGGGCGAGGCGACGCTCGTGCAGGTCGCGAGCCCGTCGCGCCAGCGTGTGGACGCGTACGCCGACCTCCGCGACGAGATCGAGCTGACGGTCGGGCGGATCAACGGCGACCACGACACGATGCACCACACGGCCATCCGCTACCTGCACCAGGGGTTCCCGCGCGAGGAGATGGTGGCGCTCTACCTGGCCGCCGACGTGATGCTCGTCACGGCCCTGCGCGACGGCATGAACCTGGTGGCCAAGGAGTACGTCGCCTCCCGCACCGACAACACGGGAGTGCTCGTGCTGAGCGAGTTCGCCGGCGCAGCCGACGAGCTCACGAGCGCGCTCCTGGTCAACCCCCATGACATCGACGGCCTGAAGGACCTGATCATGCGGGCCGTGGAGATGTCCCCAGGCGAGCAGTCGCGTCGGATGCGCGCTCTGCGTCGCCGCGTGCTGGAGCACGACGTCGAGGACTGGTCGCACGACTTCCTGAGCGACATCGACAAGGTCCGGCAGGCCCGCCGCCAGAAGTCGCGCGCCGCGCGGAACGGCGCCGCGCGGCCGGCCAAGACCACGGGCGACCGCGCATGACCGCGCCGGACTGGCGGGAGGCGATCGCCGAGCTGGCCCGCACCGAGCGCCTGCTGATCGCGCTCGACTTCGACGGCACCCTCGCGCCCCTCGGCGACGACCCGATGGCCGTCCGCGCGCTGCCCGAGACGGCGGAGGCGGTGGGCCGGCTCGCGGAGCTGCCCGACACGGTCGTGGCGTTCGTCTCGGGACGGCAGCTCACGGACCTGCGCGTCATCGGCGCCCACTCTGACGACTCCTCGGTGTGGCTCGCCGGATCCCATGGCGCCGAGTTCTGGCGCCCGGCGGCCGTCGCCGCGGGTTTCGAGCCCGAGGAGGTCGCGATGGCGGATGTCGTGCAGGAGGCCGCGGCCGCGGACGCGCTC
The DNA here is from genome assembly GCF_001426925.1 of Microbacterium sp. Root53. Taxonomy (GTDB): domain Bacteria; phylum Actinomycetota; class Actinomycetes; order Actinomycetales; family Microbacteriaceae; genus Microbacterium. Next base: position 150,096 of record NZ_LMFR01000012.1, on the reverse strand, counting down.
GTCGCCGACGCGGAGCGGCTCGTCGACGACATCGAGGGCGCGTGGATCGAGCGAAAGGCCTACGGCTTCGCGCTGCACACGCGCCTGGCCGCCCCCGCCGACGCGAGCCGCGCCGGATCGCTCGTGGACGTGCTGGTCGCGGAGCGGGCCCCCGATTGGCGGCGGCGCACCGGCAAGAACGTCATCGAATACGCCTGGCGGCATGAAGGCAAGGACTCCGCGATCGCCCGTCTTCGTGCGGAGACCGGCGCGACGGCCGTGCTGTTCGCGGGCGACGACGTGACCGACGAGGACGCGCTGCGCAGCCTCGCGCCGCACGACCTCGGCGTCCGCGTGGGCGATGGCGAGACGGCCGCGCGCGTGCGCGTCGCCGACCCGCTCGAGCTCGCCGAGTTGCTCACCGCTCTGGCCGACGCGCGAGCATCCTGACGCGTCGAAACGGAGCTCGTCGGGCGGTCTGCACGGGCACGGGGGCGGCCCTCGTGCGGGCATAGACTTCCGTTCATGGTCGACCTCGCTTCATCCCCCTCCGGAACCCCCGACATCAAGCCCCGCAGCCGGGTCGTCACGGATGGCATCGAGGCCACCACATCGCGCGGCATGCTGCGCGCGGTCGGCATGGGCGACGCGGACTGGGAGAAGCCGCAGATCGGCATCGCGTCCAGCTGGAACGAGATCACCCCCTGCAACCTGAGCCTCGACCGCCTGGCGCAGGGCGCCAAGGAGGGCGTGCACTCGGGCGGCGGCTACCCGCTGCAGTTCGGCACCATCTCGGTCTCGGACGGCATCTCGATGGGCCACGAGGGCATGCACTTCTCGCTCGTCTCGCGCGAGGTCATCGCCGACAGCGTCGAGACCGTGATCCAGGCGGAGCGCCTCGACGGCACGGTCCTGCTCGCCGGCTGCGACAAGTCGATCCCCGGCATGCTCATGGCCAGCGCGCGCCTCGGCCTGTCGAGCGTCTTCCTCTACGCCGGATCGATCGCGCCCGGCTGGGTGAAGCTCTCGGACGGCACCGAGAAGGACATCACGATCATCGACTCGTTCGAGGGCGTCGGAGCCTGCCGCGCGGGCCTGATGACCGAAGAGGACCTCAAGCGCATCGAGTGCGCGTTCGCTCCGGGTGAGGGCGCGTGCGGCGGCATGTACACCGCCAACACGATGGCGTCGGTCGCCGAGGCGCTGGGCCTCAGCCTGCCGGGCTCGGCCGCGCCGCCGTCGGCCGACCGCCGCCGCGACTACTTCGCGCACCGCTCCGGCGAGGCCGTCGTGAACCTGCTGCGCCAGGGCATCACGACCAAGGACATCCTGACGAAGGAGTCGTTCGAGAACGCGATCGCGCTCGCCATGGCGCTCGGCGGCTCGACCAACGTCGTGCTCCACCTGCTCGCGATCGCGCGCGAGGCGCAGATCGGCCTGAGCCTGCACGACTTCAACCGCATCGGCGACAAGGTGCCGCACGTCGCGGACATGAAGCCCTTCGGCAAGTACGTCATGAACGATGTCGACCGCCACGGCGGCATCCCCGTGATCATGAAGGCCATGCTCGACGAGGGCCTGATCCACGGCGACGCGCTGACCGTCACGGGGAAGACCGTGGCCGAGAACCTGCGCGAGCTGAACCCGGACCCGATCGACGGCGAGGTCATCCACCGCTTCGACGACCCGATCCACGCGACGGGCGGCATCACGATCCTGCACGGCTCGCTGGCACCCGAGGGCGCGGTCGTGAAGACGGCCGGCTTCGACGCCGCGGTCTTCGAGGGCCCCGCGCGCGTGTTCGAGCGCGAGCGCGCCGCGATGGACGCCCTGGCCGAGGGCAAGGTCGCCGCGGGCGACGTCGTGGTCATCCGCTACGAGGGCCCCAAGGGCGGCCCGGGCATGCGCGAGATGCTCGCCATCACGGCGGCCATCAAGGGCGCTGGGCTCGGCAAGGATGTACTACTCTTGACGGACGGTCGATTCTCAGGCGGCACAACCGGACTGTGCATCGGCCATGTTGCACCCGAGGCGGTGGACGGTGGTCCGATCGCCCTGGTGCGCGATGGTGATCTGATCAGGGTCGATATCGCGGCCCGCTCTCTCGACCTACTCGTCGACGAGGCGGAGCTCGAATCCCGCCGTTCCGGCTGGGAACCCCTGCCCCCGCGCTACACCCGAGGCGTTCTGGCGAAGTACTCGCGACTCGTGCGCTCCGCAGCGGAGGGCGCGACGACCGGCTGATTCCGCTCCTCACACGCGGACCTCCCTCGACTCGATCCGACTCAAGGAAGCATCACCATGCCCTCCGATACCGCTCCGGCCACGCCCCGGCCGCCCGCATCCCGTCAGCAGCCGGCCTCCGCGCCCGTGATCACGGGCGCCGAGGCGGTCGTCCGCTCGCTCGAGCTGCTCGGCGTCACCGACGTCTTCGGCCTGCCCGGCGGCGCCATCCTGCCCGTGTACGACCCGCTGATGTCGGCCGAGAAGCTGCGCCACATCCTGGTGCGTCACGAGCAGGGCGCCGGCCACGCGGCCGAGGGCTACGCGTCTGCGAGCGGCAAGGTGGGCGTCGCGATCGCGACCTCCGGCCCCGGCGCCACCAACCTCGTGACGGCGATCGCCGACGCGTACATGGACTCCGTGCCGCTCGTGGCGATCACCGGCCAGGTCTTCTCGACCCTCATGGGCACCGACGCGTTCCAGGAGGCCGACATCGTCGGCATCACCATGCCGATCACGAAGCACTCGTTCCTGGTCAAGCGCGCCGAGGACATCCCGGGCGCCATCGCCGCCGCCTACGAGATCGCCTCGACCGGCCGTCCCGGCCCCGTGCTCGTGGACATCACGAAGGACGCGCAGCAGGCCGAGGCGCCTTTCGTGTGGCCCCCCAAGATCGACCTTCCCGGCTACCGGCCGGTCACCAAGGCCCACGGCAAGCAGATCCAGGCCGCGGCAGCCCTCATGGCGCAGGCCAAGCAGCCCGTGCTGTACGTCGGCGGCGGCGTGATCCGCGCCCGCGCGGCCGAGGAGCTCAAGACCCTCGCCGAGGCGAGCGGTGCGCCCGTCGTGACGACGCTCATGGCGCGGGGCGCGTTCCCCGACTCGCACCCGCAGCACCTCGGCATGCCGGGCATGCACGGCTCGGTGCCGGCCGTGCTGGCGCTGCAGGAGGCCGACCTGATCGTGGCGCTGGGCGCCCGGTTCGACGACCGCGTGACTGGCAAGGCCGCGCTGTTCGCGCCCAAGGCGCAGGTCGTGCACGTCGACATCGATCCGGCCGAGATCTCCAAGATCCGCACGGCCGACGTGCCGATCGTGGGCGACCTCAAGGACGTGCTGGTCGACCTCGACGCCGCACTGCACGCCGCGGGGGAGAAGGCCGACATCGCCGAGTGGTGGGCGTACCTGCGCGGGCTGCAGGAGCAGTACCCGCTCGGCTACGCGCCGACCACGGACGGCCTGCTCGCGCCGCAGTACGTCATCCAGCGCATCGGCGAGCTGACCGGCCCCGAGGGCGTGTACGCGGCGGGCGTGGGCCAGCACCAGATGTGGGCGGCCCAGTTCATCAAGTACGAGCGCCCCAACTCGTGGCTGAACTCGGGCGGCGCGGGCACCATGGGCTACTCGGTGCCGGCCGCGATGGGCGCCAAGGTGGCGCAGCCGGACCGCCACGTGTGGGCGATCGACGGCGACGGCTGCTTCCAGATGACCAACCAGGAGCTGGCCACCTGCGCGATCAACAAGATCCCGATCAAGGTCGCGATCATCAACAACTCGTCGCTCGGCATGGTGCGCCAGTGGCAGACCCTGTTCTACGACGGCCGGTACTCCAACACCGACCTCAACACGGGCCACGACACGATCCGGATCCCGGACTTCGTCAAGCTTGCCGAGGCCTACGGCTGCCTCGCGATCCGCGTCGAGAAGGCCGAGGACGTGGACGCCGCGATCCAGACCGCGCTCGAGACGAACGACCGCCCGGTCGTGATCGACTTCGTGGTGAGCGCCGACGCCATGGTGTGGCCGATGGTGCCGCAGGGCGTGAGCAACAGCTACGTCCAGTACGCGCGCGACCACGCGCCGGCATTCAGCGAGCAGGAGGACTGAGATGACGACGCACGTGCTGAGCCTCCTCGTCGAGGACAAGCCGGGTCTGCTGACCCGCGTCGCCGGGCTGTTCGCGCGCCGCGGCTTCAACATCGAGTCGCTCGCCGTGGGCGTGACCGAGGTGCCGGGTCTGTCCCGCATCACCGTGGTCGTGGACGTCGACGAGCTGCCGCTCGAGCAGGTGACCAAGCAGCTGAACAAGCTGATCAACGTCATCAAGATCGTCGAGCTCGACGCGTCGACCAGCGTGCAGCGCGAGCACATGCTCGTGAAGGTGCGCGCCGACAACCAGACGCGGTCGAACGTGATCGAGGTCGTCAACCTGTTCCGCGCGAACGTGGTCGACTACGCGCCGGACGCGCTGGTCATCGAGATCACGGGAGACAAGGGCAAGGTCGACGCGTTCCTCAAGGCGATCGAACCCTTCGGCATCCGCGAGCTCGCCCAGTCGGGCCTGCTGGCCCTCGGCCGCGGCAGCAAGTCCATCACCGAGCGCGTCCTCCGCGGCTGACGCTCCCCGTACGCTTCAGAACCCCAACCCACCAAGGAGAACCACAACCGTGAGCACCGAGATCTTCTACGACGCCGACGCCGACCTGTCGCTCATCCAGGGCAAGAAGGTCGCGATCGTCGGATACGGCTCGCAGGGACACGCGCACGCGCAGAACCTGCGCGACTCGGGCGTCGAGGTCGCGATCGCCCTCAAGGAGGGCTCGAAGTCGGTGCAGAAGGCGCACGACGAGGGCTTCAGCGTGATGACCGTCGCGCAGGCGACCGAGTGGGCCGACCTGATCATGATCCTCGCGCCGGACCAGCACCAGCGCTCGATCTACTCGGAGTCGATCGCCCCGAACCTCAAGCCCGGCAAGACCCTCGCGTTCGCGCACGGCTTCAACATCCGCTTCGGCTACATCGACGCGCCCGAGGGAGTGGACGTCATCCTGGTCGCCCCCAAGGCCCCGGGTCACACGGTGCGCCGCGAGTACGTCGCGGGCCGCGGCATCCCGGACATCATCGCGGTCGAGCGCGACGCGTCGGGCCAGGCCTGGGACGTCGCCCTGTCGTACGCGAAGGCCATCGGCGGCACCCGCGCCGGCGTCATCAAGACGACCTTCACCGAGGAGACCGAGACCGACCTGTTCGGCGAGCAGGCCGTGCTGTGCGGCGGCATGAGCCACCTCGTGCAGGCGGGCTTCGAGGTGCTGACCGAGGCCGGCTACCAGCCGCAGATCGCGTACTTCGAGGTGCTGCACGAGCTCAAGCTGATCGTCGACCTGATGTGGGAGGGCGGCATCGCCAAGCAGCGCTGGTCGATCTCCGACACGGCCGAGTTCGGCGACTACGTGTCGGGCCCGCGCGTCATCGACGCCGGCACGAAGGAGCGCATGAAGGAGGTCCTTGCGGACATCCAGTCCGGCGCGTTCGCCAAGCGCTTCATCGAGGACCAGGACAACGGCGCCCAGGAGTTCCTGGCGCTGCGCGAGAAGGAGCAGGGTCACCCGATCGAGGCGACCGGCAAGGAGCTCCGCGCCCTGTTCGCCTGGAAGCAGACCGACGAGGACTACGTCGAGGGCTCGGCCGCGCGCTGATCTCCGACGGCGTCGGAGCGGCGCCGCTCGCGGCGATCGCCGACGCCCCAGACCGCTCTACCTGAGCTGGAACAGACCCCCGCACCCATAAGGTGCGGGGGTCGCTCCGTTCGGGCGGGGCGTCAGACCCCGGGGAGCTGCCCGCGATAGGCCAGCTCGTAGGTCTCGTCGTAGATCTCCATGACGAACGGGCCCGTGGCCGGGTCGACGTCGAACGCGACCAGGCCCTGCACGGTGCCGCCGGTCTCGAGGGCGTCGGACGCGAGGTAGCCCTCGAAGTCGTACTCGCTGAAGTACCACTCGCCTTCCGAATCGAGGAGCTCCACGAAGTCATAGCCGTCGACGTACTCCACCGAACCCGACGTGACCTCCCACGTCATGTCGATCAGCAGGAACTCCCGTTGACGGGCGTGATGTCGGTGCCCGGAAGCGCGTCCGCCGACGTCGTGACCGAGTTGACCGTCACCTGCGCCGTGCCCTCGACCATGGGCACCTCGAACGGGGTGCCGATCGCGATCGGCACGGCGTCGACACCGGGATCGGCCGGCGCGCCCGAGGGGTCGCCGTCCGTGCCGCCGCCCTGCATGAGGGCCTCGCACTCCTCGGGGCTGAGGCCCTGGTTCTCGCACTCCTCCTGGATGATCGTCGGCACCTGCGTCGTCAGGAAGCTCACGGTCGCGATGGTCGACACGGTCCCGGCGATGAGGCCGATCACGCCGAGCACGAGCCCTGCGATGCCGAGGCCCTTGCCGGGCATCCTGCGGACCAGCACGATGATGCCGATCACGACGGCCGCGAGCAGCAGCAGGCCGGCCACGAAGATCCCGAACGGGATCAGCGCGCCGAGGAAGCCCAGGATGCCGAGCACGAGCGCGGTGATCGCCAGGCCCTTGCCGGGCGCGCTGGGCGGCGCGACGGGGACGCCGCCGTACGGCGCACCGCCGTAGGGGGCTCCCGGGTAGCCGGACCCGGGATAGCCCGGCCCGGGCTGCCCGCCGGGGTGTCCGGCTCCGGGCGCGCCCGGATAGCCCTGAGGCTGGGCCGCGGCGTAGGGCGGCAGCGGCGCCGGGGCCGGGTAGCCCTGATCGGCGGGAGTCGTGCCCGGCTGCGGCGCGCCGGGGAACGAGGCGCCGAGGGAGGCGGCCGATGCGGCCTCCGGCGATCCGGCCGGGGGCGGCGGCGGACCGCCTGCGGGGGCGGGCGGCGCCGGCGGGACCGTGAACTCCGGGTCCGGCACCGGCGCAGGCGGAAGCGTGTACTCCGGGATCGACGTCTGCGTCGTGGGCGCCTGGAATTGCGGCGCGTCGTCGTCGGCCGGCGCCGGGGGCGCCGGGGGCGTCGGAGGCGTCGGGGACTCCGGCGTGGCGCCGTCGTCGTGGTTCGGGGGCAGGGACATGGGGCCTCCTCAGCTGTTCTGCGAGAACGATATCGCGCAGGGGCTCCCGCGGCAGGGCGCTCCGGGCGGGCAGTCCGCCCCGGTCACTCCTGCCCGTCGTCGGCGGATCCGCGCACGACGAGCTGCGGCTCCACGAGCACGTGGCGGTCCTCCGGGCGGTCGTCTCCGGATGCCAGCAGCAGATCCAGGGCGGCCGACGCCACCTGCTCGGGGAGCTGCTCCACGCTGCTCAGCCCCATGGCCTCGGCCGCCGGCGTGTTGTCGAAGCCGATGATCGGCAGCTCCGGACGGCCGGCGGCGACGGCGGCCAGATGCGCGCCCATCGCCAGGGCGTCGCTCGCGCACACCAGCGCGTCGAAGGCCGCGCCGGAGGCGAGCGCCTCGCCGACCACCGCCCGCGCCGCACTCACGCTCTCCTCGGACACGAGCCGCACGCCGCGGCCCTCCGGCACGACGGAGCGCCATCCGCTCTCACGGTCGTCGCCTGTGCCCGATCCCGAGGGCCAGCCCAGGAACGCCACATCCGGGCCCGCGTGCTCCACGGCCCAGAGCGCCGCCTTGCGCGTGCCGGCCGCCCCGTCGACGTCGACCCACGCGTGGTGGTCGTCGTCGCCCCACGGGCGCCCGAAGGCCACGAACCGCGTGCCGCGCCGTGCCAGCCACTGCGTGCGCGGGTCCCCGTGATACGTGCCGGTGATGATGATCGCGTCGGCCTCGCCGCCGTCCAGCAGGTCGCCGAGGCGGGCGATCTCCTCGGCCTCGGTCCGCGCCGTGTAGAGCAGGACCCGCATCCCCCGATCCCCGGCCAGGTCCGCCAGGGCGTGCACGAAGCGGTCGAGCACGACGCCCGAAACCCCGCCGGCGTACGGATCGAGGTGCACCGCGATGGTCGAGCTGCGCCGGGTGCGCAGGCTGCGGGCGGCCGCGTGGGGGCGGTACCCGAGATCCGCGATGGCCTTGATCACGCGGATGCGCGTGTCCTCCCGCACGATCTCGGGGGAGTTGATCACGTTCGACACGGTCTGCCGTGAGACGCCGGCCGCGAGCGCGACATCCTGAAGTCTCGGCGCCCGGCTCATCCCGTCTCCCTCGCGATCGTCCCGGCATGCGCCGGTAGTGGCTCATCCTAGGCCTTCGCGCACCCCTCTTGACAGAGACATTGGAACGTTCATACTGTGATCCCCAACACCGGGAGTTGAACGATCAAATCCGGATCATCCGCCGTCAGGCCTCGTCAAAGGAGAAGAGTCTCATGGCACGGCACAGCAGCACACGGGCGCTCGGCGCCACCGCACTCCTCGCCACCACCGCCCTGTTCGCGGGATGCGGCTCCGGCTTCGACGACGGGGGCGGGGGCGGCGGCGAGCCGACCGGCGAGGCGCCCACGGGCGAGCTCAGCATCCTGATCGGATCGTCCGGCGACGCCGAGACCGCGGCGGTCGAGGAGGCGGTGGCCGCCTGGTCCGAGGAGTCGGGCGTCGAGGCGAGCGTCCAGGTCGCGAACGACCTGCCGCAGCAGCTGTCGCAGGGCTTCGCCGCCGGATCGCCGCCCGACCTGTTCTACCTGTCGACCGACGCTCTGGCCGGGTACGCGAGCAACGGCTCCCTGGCGCCGTACGGCGACCAGCTCGAGAACAAGGACGACTTCTACCCGTCGCTCGTGGAGAACTTCACATACGACGGCGAGTTCTACTGCGCTCCGAAGGACTTCTCGACGCTGGCGCTGATCATCAACCAGGACATGTGGGAGGAGGCGGGGCTCACCGAGGCCGACATCCCGACCACCTGGGAGGACCTCACCGCGGTCGCCGGGCAGCTCACGACCGAGGACCGCGTGGGCCTGGCGTTCGGCGCCGAGTACCAGCGCATCGGCGTCTTCATGGCGCAGGCCGGGGGAGGTCTGATCGAGGGCGGCGAGGCGATCGCCGACAGCGACGCCAACGTCGAGGCTCTGCAGTACGTCAAGGACCGTCTGACCGACGGATCGTTCGCGTACGCCGCCGACATCGGCGCCGGCTGGGGTGGCGAGGCGTTCGGGACCGGCGCGGCCGCGATGGTCATCGAGGGCAACTGGATCGGCGGCGCGATGACCAACGACTACCCCGACGTGAACTACACGGTCGCGCCGCTCCCGGCGGGCCCGGGCGGCGAGGGCACGCTGCAGTTCACCAACTGCTGGGGCATGGCGGCGGACAGCCCGAACCAGGAGGCGGCGCTCGAGCTCGTGGAGTACCTGACCAGCACGGAGCAGCAGCTCGCGTTCTCGGAGGCCTTCGGCCCCATGCCGTCCATCCAGTCGGCCGCGCAGGAGTGGCAGTCGGCGAACCCGGAGCTCGCGCCGTTCCTGGACGGGGCCGAGTACGCGCAGTTCCCGCCGAACATCGAGGGGTCGGCCGACATCATCACCGACTTCAACGCCCAGCTCGAGGGTCTGCGCGACGGAGACCCGGCGGCCATCCTGCAGTCGGTGCAGGGGAACCTCGAAGCCGCGCTCGGCTGACGGGCGGCGACCATGACCGCCTCGACCGCGCGATCCGCCCGCCCTCGCCGCACCGGTCCCTCCGGGATCCGGCGCGGCGAGGGCGCCGCCGGCTGGATCTTCACCCTTCCGGTGGTGATCATCCTCGGCGTCTTCCTCTTCCTGCCCGTGCTGATGGCCCTGTGGGTCAGCGTGAGCGACTGGACGGGGCGAGGCAGCCCGCTGTCGCCGTCGGTGTCGTTCGTGGGGATGGACAACTACGCGGCCGTGACGGCGGGCGGCGGGCTGGCCGAGCGCGACTTCGGCATCGCCCTGCGCAACAACGCCTGGTACGTGCTGCTCGTGGTCCCCGTGCAGACCGCGCTCGCGCTGCTGCTGGCGGTCCTGGTGAACGGCGCGGCGCTGCGTGGCAAGGGCTTCTTCCGCACGGCGTTCTACTTCCCGTCCGTGACCAGCTCTGTCGCCATCACGGTGCTGTGGCTGTTCCTGTTCTCGACCAACGGCGTCGTGAACCGCGTGATGTCGTACATCGGGGCGGCGGGCCCGAACTGGTTCAACGATCCGCGCGGCATCGTGCACATCGCGCTGGGCGCGCTCGGGATCACGCAGCCGACCGGCGCCCTGGCCGAGAACCGGGCGCTCGGCGTGACGTGGTGGGACTGGCTCGCCGGGCCCTCCGTCGCGATGAGCGCGTTCATCGCGATGGCGGTGTTCACCACGTCGGGCACCTTCATGCTGCTGTTCCTCGCGGCGCTGCAGAACCTCGGCGGCGACGTGACGGAGGCGGCGATGGTCGACGGCGCGAACGCCTGGCAGCGGTTCTGGCAGGTCACGCTGCCGCAGCTGCGGCCCACGCTGTTCACGGTGCTCACGCTCGGCTTGATCGGGTGCTGGCAGGTCTTCGACCAGATCTACACCGGCACGCAGGGTGCGCCCGGCAAGACCACCCTCACGCCCGCGTACCTGAGCTACCACTCGGCCTTCCTGTCGCAGGAGTGGGGTCAGGGCGCGGCGATCGCGTTCATCCTGTTCGCGATCATCGTGCTGATGACGCTCATCCAGCGGTGGGCGCTGCGCGACCGCCCGGTCTCGCGCCGGCGGATGCTCATGGCCGAGAGCGTCGACCAGGCGCGGGTGGGGGTCGTCCGATGAGCGGGTCGGCGCTGCGCGTGCGCCGCGCGGGATCCGGCGGGGTGATGGCGCGGCAGATCCTGCTGTACGCGGTGCTCGCGGCGGTCGCGCTCGTGTACATCTATCCGTTCCTGGTGCAGGTGGCCACGTCGTTCAAGCCGGATGCGGAGGCCGCGTCCTCGCCCGTCTCGCTGTTCCCCGCGACGTTCACCTGGGCCGCGTACGAGCGGCTGTTCCTGCACTCGGACTTCCCGGTCTGGTTCACGAACTCGGCGCTCGTGACGATCCTCGTCACCGCCGGACGGGTGTTCTTCAACTCGCTCGCGGGCTACGCCCTTGCGCGCCTGCGGTTCCGCGGGCGCGGTGTGGTGTTCGCGGCCCTGGTGGCGGTGATGTCGGTGCCCGCCGTCGTGCTGCTCATCCCGAAGTTCCTCGTGATCAACCAGCTCGGCATGTACGACTCGTACGCGGGCATGGTGCTGCCGCTGCTGGTGGATGCCGCGGGCGTGTTCATCATGAAGAACTTCTTCGAGTCCATCCCGACCGCGGTCGAGGAGCAGGCGAGGATCGACGGCGCTGGCGTGTTCCGCACGTTCTGGTCCGTCGTGCTGCCCATGGCGCGCCCGGCGCTCATCACGATCATCATCCTGTCGTTCCAGGGGTCGTGGAACGAGCTGAACCACTTCATCGTCTCGACGCAGTCGCCCGAGCTGACGACCCTCACCAAGGGCGTCGCGTCGCTCGCGAGCGGGCAGCTGAGCCAGGGGAGCCAGTACCCGCTGAAGCTCGCGGCGGCGGCCATCATGACGATCCCCGTCGCGGTGCTGTTCTTCGTGTTCCAGCGCCGCATCATGAACGCCAGCGAAGGAGCCGTGAAGGAATGACGTCCGACCACGCCGACGCGCCCGCCCCGCCGCTGCAGCCGCTGCTCGACGCGGCCGAGGTCGTGCTGCGCGCACCGACGCAGGTGTGGTCCGGCCCCGGCGGCGACCTGGGGGCCGCGCCCATCGACGGGATCTACCACGGCGACGTCCGGCACGTGCGCGCGCTCACGCTGACGTGCGACGAGTCGCCGATCGAGTGGATCGGCACGTCGCGCCCGGGCGCGTCGCGCATCGTGTTCTCCGGGCTGCTGCGGGCGATCGACGATGCGATGCCGGATCCGCGCGTGCGCCTGATCCGCGACCGGACGGCGGAGGGGGCCGCCGTCCGGGAGCGCCTCGAGATCCGCAACGGGCGCTCGATCCCCGTCGAGGCGACGCTGCGCGTGCGACTGCGGCCCGAGTTCGCGTCGCTGCACGCGGTCAAGGCGGGGGAGGCCGAGCCGGCGGAGTTCGAGGTGCTGTCGACCGAGGGATCGGTCGCGGTCGCCGCAGGGACGCACCGGTTCACCGTGGTGGCGCACCGGGGGGAGGTGCGGATCGCGGAGGAGCTCGTCGAGCTGGAGTGGCGGGTCTCGGCGCCCCCGCGCGGAAGCGTGTCGGTGGACTGGGTCGTCGCGCTGTCGGACGACACGCTCGTGGTGCGGCCCGCTGCGCGCCCGGCGCCCTGGGACGCGCCGGCGCTCGCCGCATCCGTCCGGGGACCCGAGCCGCGCCTGGCCCGGTGGCTCGCCACGGCGCTCGACGACCTCGACGCGCTGCGGCTCGCGCTCCCGGACGCGCCCGAGGACGAGTTCTACGCGGCCGGAGCGCCGTGGTTCTTCACGCTGTTCGGCCGCGACTCGATCTGGGCGGCGCGTCTCCTGCTCCCTGTCGACGCGAGCATCGCGGCGTCCACGCTGCGCGTCCTCGCCCGTCTGCAGGGCGCCGAGGACGATCCGGACTCCGCGCAGGAGCCGGGCAAGATCCTGCACGAGCTGCGCGCGACGACGCTCGAGATCCCGGGGGAGCAGGTAGTGCTGCCGCCCACGTACTACGGGAGCGTCGACTCGACGCCGCTGTGGGTGTGCCTGCTCGTCGACGCGTGGCGCGCCGGCATGCCGGACGACGAGGTCCGCGCGCTCCTGCCGCATCTGCGGCGCGCCCTGACCTGGATCACCGAGCACGGCGACAGCGACGGCGACGGGTTCCTCGACTACCTCGACCGATCCGGGCGCGGCCTCGCGAACCAGGGCTGGAAGGACTCGGGCGACTCGATCCAGTGGCGCGACGGCGCGCTCGCGCAGGGGCCCATCGCGCTGTGCGAGGTGCAGGGGTACGCGTACGAGGCGGTCCTCGGGGGCGCGGACGTGCTCGATCGCTTCGGCGAGGACGCCACGGGCCTGCGCGAGTGGGCCGCGACGCTGCGCGGCCGGTTCGCGGACGCGTACTGGGTCTCCACCCCGGAGGGTCGCTATCCCGCCGTCGCGCTCGACCGCGACAAGCGCCCGGTGGACACGCTCACCAGCAACATCGGCCATCTGCTCGGCACCGGCATCCTCGATCCCGACGACGAGCGCCACGTGGCCTCGCTGCTGCTGGGGGAGTCGATGTCGTCCGGCTACGGCATCCGCACCATGTCCACGGGGGCCGGCGGCTACTGGCCGCTGTCGTACCACGGCGGCAGCGTGTGGGCGCACGACACCGCGATCGCCGCGCACGGCATGCTCCGCGCGGGCCTGCGCGACGAGGCGCGCGGCGTGGTGGGCGGGCTGCTCGCCGCGGCGGAGGGCTTCGGGTACCGCGTGCCCGAGCTGCACAGCGGCGACCCCGCGACCGAGACCGCGGCGCCCACGCCGTACCCGGCCGCGTGCCGGCCCCAGGCGTGGTCGGCCGCCGCGGCCGTCGTGGCGTGGAGCGCGCTCGCCGCGGGCTGAGCGGGCTTCCATCCGGTACCGAGATCACATCCGCGCGGCGAGGAGACATGCATCCGCGGGTGATCTCGCGGGACGGATGTGATCTCGCGACGGATGATGTGACCTGGGCTGCGGGCATCCAGGCGGGGCCGTCGTGCGGATCAGGCCGGTGCGGTGACAGGGATGCCGTATGCGCGCGTCGCGTCAGCGAGTCGTTCGTCATAGGTGACGAGCGACTCCAGGTCGTCGCCCAGCGCGAGCGCTGAGGAGAGATGGATCGCGTCGAGACTGCGCAGCGTCACGGGTTCGAGGCGGCCCGCCGCGTCGAGGATCTGCGGGCTCAGGCCGATGAGCGTGACGCTCTCCAGCACGATGCGCCCGCGCTGCGCGGCGTCGGGAGCCGAGCGCCGCAGGGCGCGCATGAGCTCCGTTCGCGCGATATCCGACGTCACGAGCGCATCGCCGCCGTAACCCTTCGCCCAGGCGAACAGTGCCGCGCTCTCGGCCTCATGCACGGCCAGCTTCACCAGTGCGGACGTGTCCAGGTAGTGGGCCACGCTCAGTGCCGTTCGTCTTCACGCAGCGCGAGGAGGGCCGCGGTCACCCGCCCGCTCTCGTCGATGCCGCCCGGTGGCATCCCGAGCTCGTCGAGCGACCGTCTCGCGGTGCGGGCCTGACCGGCCGTTCGCAGCTGCTCGAGCGGCGATTGCGGCAGAGGCGAGAGCTGGGCCACGGGGCGACGTCGGTCGGTGATCACCACGGTTTCACCCGCCGTGACCCGCGCGACCACGGCGGAGGCGTTCTGCTTGAGCTCGCGGATCCCGATCTCCGACATGTGCTTCATTGTAGAACATGCATGCTCGCTTCAGAAGGGGCTGAACCGTCGCGGCTGCACCGCGAGGTGGTTCGCGAGTCGACGCATCGGTGGGGTGATCACGCCGTGTGCTCCACGTGCGCTGAGCAGAGCGAGGCCTGCGAGCACGTCGGGGAGATCGTCGCGGGCGAGGGTCTCGCGACTGCGGTCGCCGATGAACTCGGCGTGCGGGTGCGTTCCCCGGGGTGCGTCGAGAGGAGAGAGGGCTTCGGCGAGCAGGGAAGGGATGTCGGCCAGGCGCTCGCCGATCCCGTCGGCGATCGCGAGGAGTGCGAGCGTCGAGCCGGTCTCTCGCGACCCGGACCAGGGATGGCGAGCGGAGAGTCCGACGGCGTCAATGGCGATGTCGGCCTTGCTTCTGGCGCTGTTCAGCCGACCCCGGTTGGTCGTGAGGATCCGGCCGCGCAGCCGGCGCATCAGCCGATGCCGCCATGCGGCATCGATCAGCGCGCCCGCGTGCGTGTGCTCCCAGCCCAGGGTGCCCGCGAGCTCCTCGGTGAATCCGGCCGTGAGACCGCCATCCGCGCCCTGTGGGATGCCGCCGCCGATCGCGTCGCCGAGTGCCGCGAATGCCCACGTCAGCTCCGTGGTCTCCCGTGCATCGAGGGGAGCGGGGTGCAGCAGTCCATGCTGTTCGAGGTGGGACTCCAATGCCACGCGGTCGATCGGCGGCAGGTGGGCGCACAGGTCTGCAAGAGGGGATCCGGGTGCCGGGCCGTCCGCGCGCGAGGGATCGACCAGGCGTGGCACGAACCCGAACTCGATGTCGAGGTCGCGTTGCAGAAGTGTCGGATCGATCGGCGTCGCGAGATCCCACCACGAGAACCTGGGCAGGTGCTCGGCGCCGCAGCGGAGCAGGAGAACGGTGGAGTCGCCGACCTCGGCCGGTTCGGACCCGGTGATGGTGACGCGGTACCCGGGGCCGAGCGGCTCGTCGCAGCCCGGTTCGTCGTCCTCCCAGTCCCACCCGCGTCGGCCGAGCTCGGCGAGTGACCAGTCGGACTCGGCTTCGTGCACCCAGCTGCTTTCGTCGCCGGTCGTGAGTTGCATGGCGCGCGCGAGAATGCGGATCGGCGCGTCGGCGAGCATCCGGAACACCCGCTCCGGTTCCGCGTCGCCGATGCGACGCACTTCGACGATCGAGAATCGAGGGCTCGACGTGATGCACATGCCGCGAACGTAGGCGTTCGATGCCGACGCGCGGGGGTGATCTCGTGTGATGAGGAAGGCATCGCCCGCGACCTGAGGCTGTGGACGAGCGAGCGTGGCCTGTCGCGGGGCGATCCGCTCGCATCCGGCCCCCGAACGGACCCTCGACTCTGATAGCCTGAACTGTCACGCGTGTGCGCGTCATCCGGGTTCTCCCGCGACGGACCACCGCGTGATGAAAGAGAACAATCCAACTGCCGCGGTTCGAACCGTGGTCTCGCGCGTCCGGGGCACCGGAGGCCGGGACCGAGCCGCGGCCCGAGCAAACAATCCAACAAGGACAACCCACTACATGACTAACGCAACGACCGCCCCGGCCACCAAGCAGGTCGCGATCAACGACATCGGCTCTGCTGAGGACTTCCTGGCCGCGGTCGAGAAGACCCTCAAGTCCTTCAACGACGGCGACATCATCGAGGGCACGATCGTCAAGATCGACCGCGACGAGGTGCTGCTGGACGTGAGCTTCAAGACCGAGGGCGTCATCCCCTCGCGCGAGCTCTCCATCAAGCATGACGTCGACCCCAACGAGGTCGTCAGCGTCGGAGACGTCGTCGAGGCCCTGGTCCTCCAGAAGGAGGACAAGGAAGGCCGTCTGATCCTGTCGAAGAAGCGCGCGCAGTACGAGCGCGCCTGGGGCGACGTGGAGAAGATCAAGGAGAACGACGGCGTCGTCACCGGCACCGTCATCGAGGTCGTCAAGGGCGGTCTCATCGTCGACATCGGCCTGCGCGGCTTCCTGCCCGCGTCGCTCATCGAGCTGCGCCGCGTCCGCGACCTCACGCCGTACCTCGGCCAGGAGATCGAGGCCAAGATCCTCGAGCTCGACAAGAACCGCAACAACGTCGTGCTCTCGCGCCGCGCCCTCCTCGAGGAGACGCAGTCGGCCACGCGCACGCAGTTCCTGAACAACCTGCACAAGGGTCAGGTCCGCAAGGGCGTCGTCTCGTCGATCGTCAACTTCGGTGCGTTCGTCGACCTCGGCGGCGTGGACGGCCTCGTGCACGTCTCGGAGCTGTCGTGGAAGCACATCGAGCACGCCTCCGAGGTCGTCGAGGTCGGCCAGGAGGTCACCGTCGAGATCCTCGAGGTCGACCTGGACCGCGAGCGCGTCTCGCTGTCGCTCAAGGCGACCCAGGAGGACCCGTGGCAGGTCTTCGCCCGCACGCACGCGATCGGTCAGATCACGCCGGGCAAGGTCACGAAGCTGGTTCCGTTCGGTGCGTTCGTCCGCGTCGCCGACGGCATCGAGGGCCTCGTGCACATCTCGGAGCTGTCGTCGAAGCACGTCGAGCTGGCCGAGCAGGTCGTCTCGGTGGGCGAGGAGGTCTTCGTCCGCGTCATCGACATCGACCTCGACCGTCGCCGCATCTCGCTCTCGCTCAAGCAGGCGAACGAGATGGTCGACCCCAACGGCACCGAGTTCGACCCGGCGCTGTACGGCATGGTCACCGAGTACGACGAGAACGGCGAGTACAAGTACCCCGAGGGCTTCGACCCGGAGACCAACCAGTGGCTCGAGGGCTTCGACGAGGCCCGCGAGAAGTGGGAGCAGGAGTACGCCGCCGCCCAGGCCCGCTGGGAGCAGCACAAGGCTCAGGTGGCCAAGGCCGCCGAGGCCGAGGCCGAGGCGGGCGACGACTTCGCCGCCGGCTCGTCGTTCAGCTCGGAGTCGGCCGGCGCCGGCACCCTGGCCGACGACGAGGCGCTCGCCGCTCTGCGCGAGAAGCTGGCCGGTCGCTGATCCTCAGCTGACACCCTGAGACGGGGTCGGATCCTTCGGGATCCGACCCCGTCTTCGTGTGTCCGGGAGCCGCAGGGGCGAATTCTGTCGGATGTCGCGGGTCCCGGCGGAATGTGACGTCATATTGCGCGCGGATTCGGACGACGGCGTCCGCGGCGTCAGCATGGGGGAGATGTCCCTCCCCACCCCAACGGTCGCCCCTGCGCGCGCCGGCGCCGTCACACTGACCGGCGTCGGACGCACCTTCGCCGCGCCCGGCGGATCGCGCGAGGTGCTGCGCGACATCGACATCGATCTCGCGCCCGGCGAGATCCTCTCGGTGATCGGCCCGTCCGGGTGCGGCAAATCCACGCTTCTGCGCCTGATCGCGGGGCTGGACGCCCCGACCGCCGGGTCCATCACCCTGGACGGCACCGCACTGTCTGACACGGATGAGCGCACGGCCGTGGCGTTCCAGGAGCCGCGCCTGCTGCCGTGGCGCACGCTCGCGCAGAACGTCGAGCTCGGCCTGCCGCGCGGGACGCTGAGCAGCCGCGCCGGCCGCCGCGAGGGGCGCGAGCGCGTCCGCGAGCTGCTGCAGCTGGTCGGGCTCGAGCACGCCGCCGACCAGCGCCCGCGCGAGGTCTCGGGCGGCATGGCGCAGCGCGCCTCGCTCGCGCGTGCGCTGGCGCGGAACCCCGGTGTGCTGCTGCTCGACGAGCCGTTCGGCGCGCTCGACGCGCTCACGCGGCTGCGGATGCAGGACCTGCTGCTGGACATCCACGCGGCCGAGCCGACGACCATCCTGCTCGTTACGCACGACGTCGAGGAGGCCCTGTATCTGGGCGACCGCGTCCTGCTGCTGCGCTCGCTCCACGCCCCGGCCGTCGACCCGACCGAGGCGCCCGCAGCCCAGCGCGCGCGTGTCGTCGCCCTGGGCTCCGGCGCCGGCATCGGCGACGCCGGAGCTGCGGTGCCCGTCGCCGTGGAGCGCCACGAGCCCGCGACCGCGGCCGCCCCCGGCGCGCCCCGCTCCATCGCCCGGGTCGTCACCGTCCCGGGCTCCCGACCTCGCGACCGCGCCGATCGCGCGCTCGCGGATCTGCGCACGGGCCTGCTGGAAGGGCTCGGCGTGCACACCCACCATCACCCCACCACCCGCAAGGAGAACCGATGAGCACTCTCATCCGCCGCACCGTCCCGACGCTCGCTCTGGTCGGCGCCATGGCGATGGTCGCCACGGGCTGCGTCGCGGGCGAGAACGCGCCGGCTCCCGCGGCCGCGTCGGGAGAG
The DNA here is from genome assembly GCF_001426925.1 of Microbacterium sp. Root53. Lineage (GTDB taxonomy): Bacteria > Actinomycetota > Actinomycetes > Actinomycetales > Microbacteriaceae > Microbacterium. The sequence goes on along the minus strand of NZ_LMFR01000012.1, from coordinate 131,537 downwards.
GCCGAGTGGTCGACCGACACGGTCACGGTCGACTGGGCGACCTACAACCCGCTGAGCCTCGTGGTCCGCGACCAGGGCCTGATCGAGGCGGCGCTCGGCGACGGCGTCGAGGTCGAGTGGGTGCAGTCCGCCGGCTCGAACAAGGCCAACGAGCTGCTGCGCTCGGGCTCCGCCGACGTCGCGTCCACCGCCGGATCGGCGGCGCTGTTCGCGCGTGCCAACGGCTCGCCGATCAAGGTGATCGACATCTATTCGCAGCCCGAGTGGTCGGCCCTCGTGGTCGGCGCCGACAGCGAGATCACGTCGGTCGAGCAGCTCGAGGGCGCCTCGATCGCGGCCACGAAGGGCACCGACCCGTACTTCTTCCTGCTGCAGGCGCTCGAGACCGCGGGCCTGTCGCTGGACGACGTCGAGGTGCAGAACCTGCAGCACGCCGACGGGCGCGCGGCGCTCGAGGGCGGCTCGGTCGACGCGTGGGCGGGGCTGGACCCGATCATGGCGGCCGCCGAGGTCGAGTCGGGCGCGCAGCTCATCTACCGCAACGTCGACTTCAACACCTACGGCTTCCTCAACGCGACCGAGGACTTCATCGAGAACCACGCGGATGTCGCCCAGGTGATCGTCGACGCGTACGAGGAGGCCCGCGCGTGGGCTCTCGAGAACCCGGAGGAGACCGCGGCGCTGCTGGCCGAGGCCGCGGGCATCGCCCCCGTCGTCGCGGCCACGGTGATCGAGGAGCGCTCGAACCTGGACGTCTCGGGGGTTCCCGGCGCCGACCAGCTCGCCGTGCTCGAGAAGATCGCGCCGGTGATCGTGGAGTCGGGCGACGTCGCGGGCGGCCAGGAGGCCGTCGACGCCGCCCTCGAGTCGATCATCGAGGACTCCTTCGCGAAGCAGGCCACGGGACAGTGACGCAGCCTTCCGGCACGCACGCCGCGACCGGCGCCCCCGCGGCGCCGGTCGCGGCGCGGCCGTGGTGGTCGCGCACGTCCGTCCGGGTCGTCGGAGGGCTCGCGCTGCCGGTCCTGCTGGTGACCGTATGGCAGATCGCCACGGCCTCCGGCGCGGTGCCCGTCTACCGCCTGCCGGCGCCGCTGTCCGTCGTGCAGGCGGCCGGGCAGCTCATCGGCGACGGCAGCCTGTGGCTCCACATCGCGATCTCGACGCAGCGCGTCGTGATCGGCTTCCTGGCCGGGGCGGTCATCGGGCTCGCGGCCGCCGCGATCGTCGGCCTGTCCCGCCTCGGGGACATCCTGCTCAGCCCGACGCTGGTCGCGGTGCGCGCCGTGCCGTCGCTCGCCTGGGTGCCGCTGCTGATCCTGTGGCTGCAGATCGGCGAGGAGTCCAAGATCACGCTGATCGCGATCGGCGCGTTCTTCCCCGTCTACACGACCGTGGCCGCCGCGCTGCGCCGCGTCGACCCGCATCTGGTGGAGGCCGGCCGCTCGTTCGGGCTGCGCGGCTGGTCGCTCCTGCGCACGATCCAGCTGCCCGCCGTCGTGCCGTCCCTGGTGTCGGGCCTCCGCCTCGCTCTCGCGCAGGCGTGGCTCTTCCTGGTGGCGGCTGAGCTCATCGCGTCATCGATGGGCCTCGGCTGGCTGCTCACCGACTCGCAGCAGACCGGTCGCGTCGACCGCATCCTGCTCGCGATCGTGCTGCTCGCCCTGCTGGGCACCCTGACCAACGCCCTGCTCGTCCTGTTCGAGCGGGCCGTGCTGAAGAGGTGGCTGTGATGACGGATGCGACCGAGCTGGCGCCCTCCGCCGAGGAGAGCCGCCTCGTGGAGACGCGCGCATACCCCGCGCCCGCCGCGTTCGCCGCGCAGGCGAACGTGGGCGCCGAGGCGTACGCGCGCGCCGCGGCGGACCCCATCGCATTCTGGGAGGAGGCGGCGCGCCGCCTCGACTGGGCGGAGCCGTGGCACACCGCGCACGAGTGGGAGCCGCCGGTCCGCGGCGCCGACGGCGAGCTGACCGTCCCCGCCGCGCGCTGGTTCGCGGGCGGACGGCTGAACGTCGCCGCGAACTGCGTCGACCGGCACGTCGCCGGAGGGCGGGGCGACAAGGTCGCGCTGCACTTCGAGGGCGAGCCCGGCGACCGCCTCACCGTGACGTACGCCGACCTGCAGCGCCGCGTGTCGCAGGCCGCGAACGGCCTGCTCGCGCTCGGCATCGAGCCCGGCGACCGCGTCGTCGTGTACCTGCCGGTCCTCGTCGAGACCGTCGTGATCGCGCTCGCATGCGCGCGGATCGGCGCCGTCCACTCGCTCGTCTTCGGCGGCTTCTCCGCGGAGGCGGTGCGGTTCCGGATCGAGGACACGGGCGCCAAGCTGCTCGTCACGAGCGACGGCCAGTGGCGCCGCGGCAAGGCCGTGGAGGTCAAGTCCAACGCCGACGCCGCGGCGGCCGACATCGCGCACCTCGAGCACGTCCTGGTGGTGCGCCGCACGGGCCAGGACGTGCCCTGGACCGAGGGCCGCGACGTCTGGTGGCACGACGTGGTCGAGACCGCCCCGGACGTGCACGAGCCGCAGGCCTTCGACGCCGAGCACCCGCTGTTCATCATCTACACGTCGGGCACGACCGGGAAGCCCAAGGGCCTCGTGCACACGTCGGGCGGCTACCTGACGCACGCGAGCTGGGCGCACTGGGCGCATTTCGACGCCAAGCCCGACGACGTGCACTGGTGCACCGCCGACCTCGCGTGGGTCACCGCGCACACCTACGAGCTATACGGCCCGCTGTCGAACGGTCTCACCCAGGTGATCTACGAGGGAACGCCGGACACCCCCACGCAGGAGCGGCACCTCGAGATCATCCAGCGCTACGGCGTGACCGTGTACTACACGGCGCCCACCCTCATCCGCACGTTCATGACGTGGTGGGGCGAGCGCATCCCCGAGGGGTACGACCTGTCGACCATCCGCCTGCTGGGCACGGTCGGCGAGGCCATCAACCCCGAGGCGTGGGTGTGGTTCCGCCGCAACCACGGCCGCGACGAGGTGCCCGTGGTCGACACGTGGTGGCAGTCCGAGACCGGCGCCGCGATGATCGCGCCCCTGCCGGGCGTGACCACGCTCAAGCCCGGATCGGCGACCGTGCCGCTGCCGGGCATCGACGCCGCGGTGGTCGACGAGCAGGGTGAGCCCGTCGCGCCCGGCCGCGCCGGCACGCTCGTGGTGCGCCGTCCCTGGCCCGGGATGGCCCGCACGGTGTGGGGGAACCCGCAGCGCTACCGCGACTCGTACTGGGCGCCCTACGCGGGCAAGGGGGAGCACGGGGCGTACTACGTCGCGGGCGACGGCGCGACGATCGACGCCGACGGCAACGTCTGGATCCTCGGCCGCCTCGACGACGTCGTGAACGTGTCGGGGCACCGCCTGTCGACCATCGAGATCGAGTCGTCGCTGGTCGCGCACCCCGCGGTCGGCGAGGCCGGCGTCGCCGGCGTCGCCGACCCGCTCACGGGCCAGGCGGTCGCGGCCTTCGTCGCGGCGCGCGAGGACGTGGACGCGGACGAGCTGCGCGCGCAGGTCGCTCGCGACATCGGGCCCGTCGCCAAGCCCAAGCACATCGTGTTCGTGCCGGAGCTGCCCAAGACGCGCTCGGGCAAGATCCTGCGCCGCCTGCTCGCGCAGCTGTGGCAGGGTGACGAGTTGGGCGACACGACGTCGCTGCAGAACCCCTGGGCCGTCGACGGCGTGCGCGCCGCGGTGGAGTCCGCCCAGAAGCCCCACCAGAAGGAGAACCTGTGACCGAGGAGCACCGTTTCGGGTTCCGCACGCGCGCGCTGCACGCGGGCGGCACCCCCGACGCCGCCACCGGCGCCCGCGCGGTGCCGATCTACCAGACGACGTCGTTCGTCTTCGACGGGGCGCAGGACGCCGCGAACCTGTTCGCGCTGCAGAAGTACGGCAACATCTACTCGCGCATCGGCAACCCGACGGTCGCGGCGCTCGAGGAGCGCCTGGCGTCGCTCGAGGGCGGCATCGGAGCGGTCGCCACGTCGAGCGGCATGAGCGCGGAGTTCATCACGTTCGCCGCGCTGGTCGGCGCGGGCGACCACGTGGTCGCCTCGGCGCAGCTGTACGGCGGCACGATCACGCAGCTCGACGTGACGCTGCGCCGCTTCGGCGTCGACACCACGTTCGTCGCCTCGAGCGACCCGGCCGACTTCGCCGCCGCGATCCGCCCGAACACGAAGGTCGTCTACACCGAGGCGATCGGCAACCCCGGCGGCGAGATCGCGGACATCGCGGGCCTCGCCGAGGTCGCGCACGCCGCCGGCGTGCCGCTCGTGGTCGACGCGACGCTCGCCACCCCGTACCTGTCGCGCCCGCTCGAGCACGGCGCCGACATCGTGATCCACTCGGTCACCAAGTTCCTCGGCGGCCACGGCACGACGCTCGGCGGCATCGTGATCGAGTCCGGCAAGTTCGACTGGGGGAACGGGAAGTTCCCGACCATGACCGAGCCGGTGCCGTCGTACGGCGGCATCCGCTGGTGGGACAACTTCGGCGAGTACGGCTTCCTCACCAAGCTCCGCAGCGAGCAGCTGCGCGACATCGGCCCGGCCCTGACGCCGCAGGCGGCGTTCAACCTGCTGCAGGGCGTCGAGACGCTGCCGCAGCGGATCGACGCGCACGTCGCGAACGCGCGCGTGGTCGCCGAGTGGCTGTCGACCGACCCGCGAGTCTCGTTCGTGACGTGGGCCGGCCTCGAGGGGCACCCGCACCACGAGCGCGCGCAGAAGTACTTCCCCCTCGGGCCCGGCTCGGTCTTCGCGTTCGGCGTCAAGCCGGCCGGCGAGTTCGCGGACGACGCCGAGCGCGCCGCCGCGGCCCGTGCCGCGGGCGAGAGCTTCATCGACTCGGTCAAGCTGGCCTCGCACCTGGCGAACATCGGCGACGCGCGTACGCTGGTCATCCACCCGGCGTCCACCACGCACCAGCAGCTCACGCCCGAGCAGCTGGTCGCCGCGGGGGTCCCGGCCGACCTGATCCGCATCTCGGTCGGCTTGGAGGACGTCGAGGACATCATCTGGGACCTGGATCAGGCCCTCACCGAGGCGACGGGAGTCAACCGATGAGCGCAAGCGGCATCGTGGCCTGCGAGCTGCCCTGGGCCTCGGCCCCGGTGGCGGGCCGCACCTGGGTCGGCCCGGGAGCGCAGGACCGCTACGAGATCCTGCGCGCCACCAAGTCGATCGCGATCGTCGGCGCGTCCGACAACCCGGCGCGCGCGAGCTACTTCGTCGCGACGTACCTGCTGGGAAGCTCGCCCTACGACGTGTACTTCGTGAACCCGCGCGCCGAGTCGATCCTGGGGCGCCCGGCCTACAAGTCGCTCGCCGACCTGCCGGTCGTGCCCGACCTCGTCGACGTGTTCCGCCGCCACGAGGATCTGCCGGGCGTCGCGCAGGAGGCGATCGACGTGGGCGCCAAGACCCTGTGGCTGCAGCTCGGCTCCTGGAACGAGGAGGCCGCGGCGCTCGCGGAGGCCGCAGGCCTGTCCGTCGTGATGGACCGCTGCGTCAAGATCGAGCACGCCCGCTTCCACGGCGGCCTGCACCTGGCCGGGTTCGACACCGGCGTGATCAGCTCGAAGCGCCAGCTGCTGTCGCGCTGACCGACCGACCCGATCCGGGGCCGCACGGATGTCCGTGCGGCCCCGTCATGTCGTCACGTGATCACATCGATCCCTCGAACAGCCCGACCACGTTGCCGTCGGGGTCGCGGAACAGCGCCCACCAGCTGGTCTCGGTGATCGGCGTCCGCTCCTTGACGATCTCGCCGCCGCCGGCGACGGCCTTCGCGAGCGTGTCGTCGATCGAGTCGACCTCGACGATCGAGCGCGGCTGCGTGAAGCCCTCCTCGCGCGGCGTGAGCGCGCCACCGCTGACGCCGTTGGGGTTCTGCCACATGGGGTACTCCTCGAAGCCCGGCGGAGCCTCGATCTGCCAGCCGAACAGGTCGGCGTAGAAGGCCTTGCCCTTCTCCAGGTCCGAGACCGGGATCTCGAGGTGCGTGACGTCTCCGTGTGCCATGACTGCCCTTTCGTCGTGGGGTGGCCTCCGACGCGCTCACGGTATGCCCGGCCGCCGACACCGGCAAGGGGCCGCAGTGCGATCGTTCGATCGGCCTCCCGCGCGGCGAGGCGGGCGCGCGGTACAGTCGCGGCATGATTCCTGAGATCAACTACTGGGCCGTCGTCCTGGCCACCCTCTCGAGCATGGTCGTCGGCTCGGTCTGGTACGCGCCGAAGGTCTTCGGCACCCGGTGGTCGCAGCTGGCCGGGGTGTCGATGGAGGGCACCGGCAAGGACGCGACCGTGCCCATCGTCGTGACCGTGGTCGTCAGCTTCATCACCGCCTGGGTGCTCGCCGGGGCGATCACCATCGCCTGGCACTTCTACCAGGGCAGCTACCTCATGGCCGCGCTCGTCACCGCCGTGCTGCTGTGGGCGGGCCTCACCGCCGCGCGCTTCATCACGCACGACGCGTTCGAGGGCCGGCCGGGCCAGCTGACGCTCATGAACATCGCGCACGAGCTCGTCACGGTCGTGGTCATGGCGATCATCATCGGCGTCTGGCCGCCCGCCGGGACGGTCTGATCCGGGCGGCGACCGCAGATCAGCGCGCAAGGGGCGTGCCAGACTGCTGGCATGCCCCTCGTCGCGCTCACCGGCGGAATCGCGTCCGGCAAGTCCACGATCGCCCGCCGCCTCGCCGAGCACGGCGCCGTGGTGATCGACGCCGACGCGCTCGTGCGGGATCTGCAGCAGCCGGGGACGCCGGTGCTCGCGGCCATCGCGGCCGAGTTCGGCGACGGTGTGCTGACCGCCGACGGCGCGCTCGACCGCGCCGCGCTCGGTGCGCTCGTCTTCGGCGACCGCGACCGGCTGGCGGCGCTCAACGGCATCGTCCACCCCGCGGTGAAGGCGGAGTCGCAGCGGCGGTTCCGCGCGGCGTTCGACGCGGACCCTCGCGCCGTCGTGGTCTACGACGTGCCGCTGCTCGCGGAGGCGCGCGGCACGGGGGAGTGGGACACCGTGGTCGTCGCCCACGCGCCGGCCGACGTCCGCGTCGCGCGCATGGTGGAGCACCGAGGCATGAGCGAGGACGAGGCGCGTGCGCGCATCGCCAACCAGGTGCCCGACGAGGAGCGCCTGAAGCTCGCGGATGTCGTGATCGACACGTCCGGATCCCTCGACGACACGCTCGTGCAGACCGACGCGCTGTGGGAGCGGCTCCGGGCGGAGGGTTAGCGGCGTCCGAGCCGCGTGAACGCCCCGAGCACGGTCTGCTCGGAATGGACGAGGTACGCGTGCAGCTCGTCGGATGCGGCCGGTCCGCCTTCGGTCAGGAATGCCTCGAGCACGGCCCGGTTCCGGGGCACGTAGGGGGCGTGCAGCGCCTCGGGGCTGTCGATCTCGAGGAACGCCAGGCGGAGCTCCGCGGCGATGTCGCGGAACAGACGTCCGAGGCGCGGGCTGTCCGCCAGCGCCACGATGGCCGCGTGGAACGCCATGTTGGAGGTGCCGACCGCCCGCCAGTCCTTCGCGGACAGGGCCGCCTCGCTCGCCTCGACCGCGTCGCGCATCGCGTCCACGGCAGGGTGCAGCGGGGACCCCGCGGCGAGCACGGCGGGTTCTATGGTGCGACGCGCGCGATAGATGTCGATCACGTCGGCGACCGTGGGCGACGCGACGGACGCGCCCCGATGGGGGATGTGCTCGATCAGGCCCTGCTCGACCAGGACGCGGAACGCCTCGCGCAGCGTGTTGCGCGAGACGCCGAAGAACTCGGAGAGCGAGGTCTCCGACAACCGCGTGCCGGGCGCGAAATCACCGGCGATGATCCGCTGCCGCAGCACGTCGGCGAGCGTCTCGTCGTGGGCGGGCATGCAGGAATCCTACGGCGGGCCCGCGAGCGCGCCGCAACAGGATTGAAACAAAAACGACTTGGATTGTTCAACAATCCGTGGGATGTTGTTCGACATCAGGTCGCGCGCCCCACCGCGACCGCTTCCCACATCCCGCAGGCCCTTTCCCCAGAGGAGCACGACATGAGCGAGACCACCACCGCCGAGCGGGCGAAGACGTTCGCCCGCTCGCGTCGCGGACCGATCCTCGGCGCGATCTTCCTGATGGCCACCTCGGCCATCGGACCCGGCTTCATCACCCAGACCGCCACGTTCACCGCCCAGCTCGGCGCCGCGTTCGCGTTCGCGATCCTCGCCTCGGTGCTGATCGACTTCGCGCTGCAGATGAACGTGTGGCGGATGATCACGGTCTCGGGAAAGCGCGCCGGCGATCTCGCGAACTCGGCGATCCCGTTCTCGGGGCATGTGCTCGCGACCCTCATCGTGATCGGCGGCCTCGCCTTCAACATCGGCAACATCGCGGGCGCGGGCCTCGGCCTGAACGCGCTGCTCGGCATCGACGCCAAGATCGGAGGGCTGCTCTCGGCGCTCCTCGCGATCGGCATCTTCCTCTACAAGCGCGCGGGGCGCGTGGTCGACGCCGTCGTCATGGTGCTCGGCATCGTCATGATCGTCCTGACCCTCATCGTCGCGATCGTGTCCCAGCCGCCCGTCGGCGACGCGCTGCGCCAGACGTTCGTCCCGGACGAGCTGAACTTCGCCACCATCACGACCATCGTCGGCGGAACGGTCGGCGGGTACATCACCTACGCGGGAGCGCACCGCTACCTGGAGTCCGGCAAGACCGGCCCCGAGCACGTGGCGTCCGTGCATCGCGCGTCGATCAGCGGAATCCTCGTCACGGGCGTCATGCGCTATGTGCTCTTCCTCGCGATCCTCGGCGTCGTCGCCTCCGGCGTGACCCTCGACCTGTCGAGCCAGGCGGCGAACCCTGCCGGCCAGGCGTTCGGCGCGGTCCTCGGCGACGCCGGCATCCGCATCTTCGGCGCGATCTTCTGGGCCGCGGCGATCACCTCGGTCATCGGGGCCGCGTACACGTCCGCGACGTTCATCTCGACCTTCTCGAAGAAGCTCGGATCGGGATGGCCGCTGCAGATCACGACCGTCGCCTTCATCGTGGTCTCGCTCGGCTTCTACCTGGCCATCGGCGCGGCTCCCGCCGCCATCCTGGTGTTCGTGGGCGGCTTCAACGGGCTCATCCTCCCCATCGGCATGACGATCTTCATGTACATCGGCTGGTTCCGGCAGCGGGACATCCTGGGCGGCTACCGCTACCCGGTCTGGCTGCTCGTCGTGGGCACGCTCGCCACCCTGCTGACCTGGTACATGGGAGCCGTCTCGATCGGCCCGATCTTCGCGTTCATCGGCATCGGCGGCTGACCCGTGACGTCGATCGACCTCAACTCCGACCTCGGTGAGAACACGCCCGACCGGATCGTGGCCGACGACGGGGCCATGCTCGGCATCGTGACGAGCGCGAACGTGGCCTGCGGGTTCCACGCCGGCAGCCCGGAGGGGATCCGCGACACGCTCGCAGCCGCCGTCGCGCACGGCGTCACGATCGGCGCCCACCCCGGCTACCGCGACTACGAGGGCTTCGGCCGCAACGCCATGGACGTCGACTCCGCGACGCTTCAGGCCCACGTCGAGTACCAGCTCGGCGCGCTGCTCGGCCTGGCGGCCGGGGTCGGCGGGCGCGTCCGCTACGTCAAGCCGCACGGCGCGCTCTACAACACGATCGCGCGCGACGAGCGGCAGGCGCGCGACGTCGTCGCCGCGGTCCGGGCCGTGGACCCGTCGCTCGTGCTGCTCGGACTGGCAGGCGGTGTCGTCCTCGACGTCGCCGAGCGGGCCGGGCTCGCGACCGCTGCGGAGGCGTTCGCGGACCGCGCCTACACGCCCTCCGGGGACCTGGTCTCGCGCAGCGAGGCAGGCTCCGTGCTGCACGACCCCGACGAGGTCTCGACGCGCATGCTGCGCCTTGCACGCGAGGGGGTGATCCGAGCGATCGACGGCACCGACGTGCGGGTGCGCGCGGATTCGATCTGCGTGCACGGCGACAGCGCGGGCGCCATCGCGATGGCGGCTGCTACGCGGGCGCTGCTCGAGAGCGGGGGCATCCGGATCGCGCCGTTCGCGGAGGGAGCGCGATGACGCGTGCGGTCGTCGACGAGGCGCGCGCCGCCCGCGCGGCCTACCGCGGCGGTCTCGTCGCCCCCACGAGCGGCGTCGCGCACGGTCTCGTCCAGGCCAACCTCATCGCCGTGCCGGCGGACTGGGCGTACGACGTGCTCCTGTTCGCCCAGCGGAACCCCAAGCCCTGTCCCGTCCTGGAGGTGCTCGACGCCGGCGCCGTCGAGTCGACGCTCGCGCCGGGATCGGACCTGCGGACGGACCTCCCCGCCTACCGGGTGTGGCGCGACGGGGAGCTCGCAGAGGAGACGAGCGATGCGTCCGCCGCCTGGGCGGAGCACCCGGATCTGGTGTCCTTCCTGATCGGCTGCAGCTTCACGTTCGAAGCGGGCCTGACCGACGCCGGCATCCCGATCCGTCACCGCGAGCTCGGACGGAACGTGCCGATGTACCGCACCTCCCGGCAGTGCCTTCCGGCCGGGCGGCTGCGGGGCGAGATGGTCGTCTCCATGCGACCGGTGGCGGCGGACCGGGTGGCCGACGCGGTGAGGATCTCGGGCCGGTATCCCGCGGTGCACGGGGCGCCCGTGCACGTGGGCGACCCGGCGGCGCTCGGAGTGACGGATCTCGGACGACCGGACTTCGGCGACGCGCCCGAGATGCGCGACGGAGAGGTCCCCGTGTTCTGGGCGTGCGGCGTGACGCCGCAGGCGGCGATCATGGCGTCGCGTCCTCCGTTCGCGCTGACGCACGCGCCCGGGCACATGTTCGTGACGGACGTGCCGGACTCGGAGTACCTCGCGTGAGGCGGGTCCTCTCCGCCTCGGACCGGGCGCTGCTGGTCGAGGAGGATGACCTCGAGGGCTCCATGAGCCTGCATGCTGCGCTCCTCGCCGCCGGGCTGCCCGGTGTGCACGAGCTCGTGCCGGCGGCGCGCACGGTGCTCGTGCGCTTCGACCCGCTCGCGATCACCGGCACCGAGCTGCGCACGCGGATCGCGGCCCTGAGCGCCACGCGGGCCGCGGCGGTCGCGGCCGGCACCGTGACGCTGCCCGTCCGGTACGACGGCGAGGACCTCGACGAGGTGGCGCGCCATCTGGGGATCCCGGCCGACGAGGTCGTGGCGCGGCATCTCGGGGCGACCTGGCGCGTCGCGTTCACCGGGTACGCGCCCGGGTTCGGGTACCTGGTGGGCGACGATCCGATCTTCGACGTTCCGCGCCGCTCGTCCCCGCGCACGCGCATCCCGGCCGGGTCCGTGGGGCTCGCGGGGCACTTCTCCGGTGTGTATCCGCGAGAGAGCCCCGGCGGCTGGCAGCTCATCGGACGCACGGACGCCGTCATGTGGGACCTGCGTCGGGAGCCTCCGGCCCTGCTCGAGCCCGGCGCCGTGGTGCGGTTCGAGCGTGCGTCACGGGAGCGCGTCGAGCTCCCGCCTCCGGCGCCACCCGCGCCGCACCACGGCCCCTTCGCCGTCGAGGTGGTGCGCCCGGGCCTGCAGCTGGTGATCCAGGATCTCGGGCGTCCCGGGCACGCTGCGCTCGGGGTCTCGGCGTCCGGGGTCGCCGACCGCAGGGCCCTTCGCGACGCGAACGTCGCCGTCGGCAATCGTCCCGGCGCGGCCGCCTTCGAGCTGGCCGGAGGCGGCGCCGTGCTCCGCTTCCGCGGCCCGGGGGTCGTCGCCGTGACAGGGGCCCGCGCGGATGCCGTGATCGCCAGGACGGACGGGGTCGAGCTGCCCGTGCCGCACGGGGCGCCGGCGTCCGTCGAGAGTGGGGACGAGCTGCGCCTCGGCCACGCACGGGATGGGCTGCGCGCGGTGATCGCGGTGCGAGGGGGCATCGACCTCTCGCCGGCCCTGGGCAGCCTGTCCAGCGACACGCTCGCCGGTGTGGGGCCCATGGAGCTCGGCGGCGCCCCGCTCGCCGCGGGCATGGTCATCCCGCTCCACGGCCCCCGCGCGGGTTCCGCCGCCGTGCAGCCGGTGCCGGCTCCGCGCGACCCCCTTCCCGTCGCCGGCGAGGTCGTCGACCTCCGCGTCGTGCTCGGGCCACGCGATGACTGGTTCACGGCCGCCGGCGTGCGCACGCTCCTCGAGCAGGAGTGGACGGTCACGCCGCGGTCGGACCGCGTCGGCATCCGGCTCGCGGGCACCGTGCCGCTGGAGCGCGCGGTCCCCGGCGAGCTTCCCAGCGAGGGAGCCGTGACCGGCGCGATCCAGGTCCCGCCGGACGGGCAGCCCGTGCTGTTCCTGCCGGACCATCCGCTGACGGGCGGCTACCCGATCATCGGCGCCGTGATCGACGCCGACCTGGACCTGGCCGGCCAGCTGCCGCCCGGCGTCCGCATCCGCTTCCGAGCCGTCGCACCTCAGCGCGGCGCACATGACCAGACAGGAGCCTGATGTGCAGAAGGTGCTGATCGCCAACCGGGGCGAGATCGCCGTGCGGGTCATCCGGGCACTCGCCGAGGCGGGGATGACATCCGTCGCGGTGTACGCGGATCAGGACGCCGACGCGCTGCACGTGCGTCTGGCCGACGAGGCGCAGGGACTGGGCGGCACCACGCCGGCCGACAGCTATCTCTCGATCGACCGGCTGATCGCCGCCGCGCGGGCCGCCGGCGCCGACGCGGTGCACCCGGGGTATGGCTTCCTCTCGGAGAGCGCCGCGTTCGCGCGCGCCGTCGAGGAGGCGGGTCTCATCTGGATCGGCCCCACGCCCGAGAGCATCGAGAGCCTCGGGGACAAGATCACGGCCCGCCGGATCGCCCAGAGCGTCGGGGCGCCGCTGGTGGCGGGCACCGACCGGCCGCTCGCGTCGGCGGAGGAGGCCGTCGCGTTCGCGACCGAGCACGGCCTGCCGATCGCCATCAAGGCGGCGTTCGGCGGCGGCGGCCGCGGCCTCAAGGTCGCCCGCCGGATGGAGGATGTCGCCGAGGCGTTCGCCTCCGCGTCGCGCGAGGCGGTGGCCGCCTTCGGCCGCGGGGAGTGCTTCGTCGAGCGGTTCCTGGAGCGTCCGCGCCACATCGAGGCGCAGGTGCTCGGCGACGGCGAGGGCGGGGTCGTCGTGGTCGGCGACCGGGACTGCTCGCTGCAGCGTCGCAACCAGAAGCTCGTCGAGGAGGCGCCGGCGCCCGGGCTGACCGAGGAGCAGAGGCGCCGCATCCACGACGCCGCACGCGACATCTGCGCCGCGGTGTCGTACCGCGGGGCGGGCACGGTCGAGTTCCTGATGGGCGCGGACGGCGTCATCTCGTTCCTCGAGGTCAACACGCGCCTCCAGGTCGAGCACCCGGTCACGGAGGCCGTGACCGGCGTGGACCTGGTGCGGGAGCAGCTGCGCATCGCGGCCGGTGAGGGGATGACGTTCCGCTCCACCCCGGAGCCCGTCGGCCATGCGATCGAGTTCCGGATCAACGCGGAGGACCCCGGCCGCGGGTTCCTGCCCAGTCCCGGCCGGGTGTCGGCGCTGAGGGTGCCCGGCGGCCCGGGCGTGCGCTGGGACGGCGGTCTCGAGGCCGGCGATGCAGTCCAGCCCGCATTCGACTCCCTGATCGCGAAGCTGATCGTGCATGCGGCGGATCGGGACGCGGCGATCGTGCGCGCCCGGCGGGCCCTGCGCGAGCTCGGCGTCGAGGGCGTCGCCACCGTCGCGCCGTTCGCGCGGGAGCTGATCGACGACCCGGCGTTCACGACCGCCGGGTTCGCCGTGCACACGCAGTGGATCGAGTCCGAGCTGATGCCGCGGCTCGACGCGCAGGCGCGCCCGGAGCCGGTCGCGGCGGACGAGCTGCTTCGCTTCCCGATCGAGCTGGACGGACGGCGCGTCGTGCTCGGCCTGCCCGCGGCGCTGCTCGGCGGCCTCGGCGCGCCGTCGGCGTCGGCGGGGGTCGGGGACTCGGTCGAGGGGGAGGAGGCGGACCCGGCGGAGCTGGTCGCACCCGTGCCCGGCACGCTGGTGCGATGGCTCGCCGACGACGGCGCCTCGGTCGCCGCTGGGGAGGACGTCGCGGTCATCGACGCGATGAAGATGGAGACCCGGGTGCCCGCCCACCGCGCGGGCACGCTGCGTCACGCGGCGCAGGCGGGCGACGGCGTGCTCGTTGGGGAGGCCCTCGGCGCGATCGACGGCTGAGCGTCCGCCGCGAGCGCCGTCGCCGCGGGCCGCGTGTCCGTGGCCCCTCCTAGGCTGGAATCCATGCAGACGACCCGAAGCGTGCGCCCGTTCGAGGTGGTCAGCGAGTACGTGCCGTCCGGCGACCAGCCGAAGGCGATCGCCGAGCTCGCGGCCCGCATCAACGCGGGCGAGACCGACGTGGTCCTGCTCGGCGCGACCGGAACGGGCAAGTCCGCGACCACCGCCTGGCTGATCGAGCAGGTGCAGCGCCCGACGCTCGTGATGGCGCACAACAAGACGCTCGCGGCGCAGCTGGCGAACGAGTTCCGCGACCTGCTGCCGAACAACGCGGTCGAGTACTTCGTGTCGTACTACGACTACTACCAGCCCGAGGCCTACGTGCCGCAGACGGACACCTTCATCGAGAAGGACTCGTCGATCAACGCCGAGGTCGAGCGCCTGCGCCACTCGACGACGAACTCGCTGCTGAGCCGCCGCGACGTCGTGGTGGTCAGCACCGTGTCGTGCATCTACGGCCTCGGCTCGCCCGAGGAGTACCTGCGCGCCCTGGTCGCGCTGCAGGTGGGGGAGCGGTACGACCGGGACGCGCTCATCCGGCAGTTCATCGCGATGCAGTACAACCGCAACGACGTCGACTTCTCCCGCGGCAACTTCCGCGTGCGCGGCGACACGATCGAGATCATCCCCGTCTACGAGGAGCACGCGATCCGGATCGAGCTGTTCGGCGACGAGATCGAGGCGCTCTACAAGCTCCACCCGCTCACGGGTGACGTTATCGAGAGGCTCGACGCCGTCGCGATCTTCCCGGCCACCCACTACGCGGCGGGCACGGATACGATCCAGCGCGCCATCAAGACCATCGAGCACGAGCTCGAGGAGCGCCTCAAGGAGCTCGAGTCGCAGGGGAAGCTTCTCGAGGCCCAGCGTCTGCGGATGCGCACGACCTTCGACCTCGAGATGCTGCAGCAGCTCGGCTTCTGCTCGGGCATCGAGAACTACTCGCGTCACCTCGACGGACGCGGCCCGGGGGAGCCGCCGCACACGCTGCTGGACTTCTTCCCCGACGACTTCCTCCTGGTGATCGACGAGTCGCACGTCACCGTGCCGCAGATCGGGGCGATGTACGAGGGCGACGCGTCGCGCAAGCGGACGCTGGTCGAGCACGGCTTCCGCCTGCCCAGTGCGATGGACAACCGGCCGCTGCGCTGGGACGAGTTCAAGAACCGGATCGGCCAGACCGTGTACCTGTCCGCCACGCCGGGCAAGTACGAGATGGGCGTCGCCGACGGCGTCGTGGAGCAGATCATCCGTCCGACCGGCCTCGTCGACCCCGAGATCGTCGTGAAGCCGTCCAAGGGGCAGATCGACGACCTGCTCGAGCAGATCCGGATCCGCGTGGACCGCGACGAGCGCGTGCTCGTCACGACGCTGACCAAGAAGATGGCCGAGGAGCTCACGGACTTCCTCGGCGAGCACGGCGTGCGGGTGCGCTACCTGCACTCGGACGTCGACACCCTGCGCCGCGTCGAGCTGCTCACCGAGCTGCGGCAGGGCGTGTACGACGTGCTCGTCGGAATCAACCTGCTGCGAGAGGGCCTCGACCTTCCCGAGGTCTCGCTCGTGGCCATCCTGGACGCCGACAAGGAGGGCTTCCTGCGCTCGGGCACGTCGCTGATCCAGACGATCGGCCGCGCCGCGCGCAACGTGTCCGGTCAGGTGCACATGTACGCCGACACCATGACGGACTCGATGCGCAACGCGATCGAGGAGACCGAACGGCGCCGCGAGATCCAGATCGCGTACAACCGCGAGAACGGGATCGACCCGCAGCCGCTGCGCAAGCGCATCGCGGACATCACGGATCAGCTGGCGCGCGAGGGCGCCGACACCGACGCGCTGCTGTCGAAGCGCGACGCGTCACGCCTGAAGAGCGGCAAGGGCAAGACCCCGACGCCGATCAAGAAGCGCGAGGGGATCGCGGCCGAGGGGGCGCAGCAGCTCGAGGAGGCGATCGCCGACCTGACCCAGCAGATGCTGTCGGCGGCCGAGGAGCTCAAGTTCGAGCTCGCGGCCCGCCTGCGCGACGAGGTGCAGGACCTCAAGCGGGAGCTTCGCCAGATGGAGAAGGCCGGCCACGCCTGACCGGCGTCAGCCCTCCGGGCAGAGCAGCGTCTCGCCCTCCGGGCGATGGTCCCGCCGGGGGCGACCGCAGTGAGCGCACGGATCCCCGCCGCGGTCGCGCGGGACGTTCGGGCTGAGCTGGGGCGGACCCGCCAGCCGGATGAGCGTGGCGTTCGCCCACTGATACAGACCGCCGGCATCGCGCACCCTCTTGCGCCATGTGGTCTTCTCTGTCATAACGGTGAGTGTACTAAGACTGAATCGCTCCGGGCCGCGGTGCGGGGAACTCGACTCGCCCCGAGCCGGGCGGGATGATCCGGGGCACACGAAAGGTTGAGGGGGACCATGGCAACTATGGACATCGCCGCCGACGACCTGCTCAAGCTGGAGCGCCAGCTCTGCTTCGCGATGGTGACGGCGGCGCGCAACGTCGTGTCGATCTATCGCCCGGTCCTCGAGCCCATGGGGCTCACGCACCCGCAGTATCTCGTGATTCTCGCGCTGTGGGAGAAGTCGCCGCGCACGCTCAGCGAGCTGGCCGACGAGCTCGCGATGGACCCGGCGACGGCCTCGCCGCTCGTCAAGCGCCTCGAGGCGCAGGGGCTCATCCACCGCTCGCGCCGCGCGGACGACGAGCGCCGCCTCGACATCGAGCTGACGGACAAGGGACAGGCCCTCCGCGAGCAAGCCCTCCTGGTGCCCGGCAAGGTGCTCGCCCGCCTCGGCATGTCGATCGACCAGGTGTCCGAGATCCGCGACGCGATCAAGCCCTTCACCGGGCGCTTCGAGCCGGTCGCCTAGCCTGGGGTTCGCCTGTGGGCGCGGGGCTCTCGGATCCCGTGTCGGAGGCCCCACCTAGACTGGAACGGTGCCGATCGTCCCCGTCTCCAGCCCCGGAAAGATCAGTGTGCGCGGTGCCCGCGTGCACAATCTGAAGAACGTCGACCTCGAGATCCCGCGCCACTCGATGGTCGTGTTCACGGGCCTGTCCGGGTCCGGCAAGTCGAGTCTCGCGTTCGACACCATCTTCGCCGAGGGGCAGCGCCGGTACGTCGAGTCGCTGAGCGCGTACGCGCGCCAGTTCCTGGGTCAGGTCGACCGTCCGGACGTGGACTTCATCGAGGGCCTCAGCCCGGCGGTCTCGATCGATCAGAAGTCGACGAACCGCAACCCGCGCTCGACCGTCGGCACGATCACCGAGATCTACGACTACATGCGCCTGCTCTGGGCGCGGATCGGCGTCCCGCACTGCCCGGAGTGCGGCGAGCGGATCCAGCGACAGACGGTGCAGCAGATCGCCGATCAGCTGAACGCGCTTCCCGAGGGCACCCGCTACCAGGTGGTCGCGCCGGTCGTGTCGCAGAAGAAGGGCGAGTTCGTCGACCTCTTCAAGGAGCTCGGCGCGAAGGGCTACTCGCGCGCGATCGTCGACGGCGACCTGATCCAGCTGTCCGAGCCGCCCGTGCTCAAGAAGAGCTACAAGCACGACATCTCGGTCGTGGTCGACCGCCTCGTCTCGCGCGAGAACATGCTCGGACGCATCACCGACTCGGTCGAGACCGCGCTGGGCCTCGCGGGGGGCGTGCTGCAGGTGAACTTCGTCGACGAGGAGGGCGAGGACGCGTGGCAGTCGTTCTCCGAGAAGCTGTCGTGCCCCAACGGGCACGCGCTGCAGCTGACCGAGATCGAGCCGCGCACGTTCTCGTTCAACGCGCCGTTCGGCGCGTGCCCCGCCTGCTCGGGCCTCGGCACCCGGATGTCGGTCGACGTCGAGCTCATGCTGGGCGACGAGGAGCTCTCGATCCGCGAGGGCGTCATCGTCCCGTGGACGACGCAGGGCAAGGGGCTGTTCCAGTATTACGAGCGCCTGCTGGTGGGCCTCGCGCACGACCTGAACTTCTCGCTCGACACCCCGTGGCGCGCGCTGCCCGAGTCGGTCAAGGACGCCGTGCTGTACGGCGAGGGCTACAACGTCAACGTCCGCTACAAGAACCGCTGGGGACGCGAGGTCCGCTACGCGAGCGGCTTCGAGGGCGTCGTCCCGTACATCGAGCGGCAGTGGTCGCAGGCCGAGAGCGACAGCCAGCGGCAGCGCTGGGCCGAGTACCTCCGCGAGGTGCCGTGCCCCGCGTGCGATGGGGACCGCCTCAAGCCCGAGGTGCTCGCGGTCAAGGTGCACGACCGCTCGATCGCCGAGGTGTCGCACCTCAGCCTCGACGACGCGCGCGCGTTCATGGAGCTGCTCACGCTGACGGACCGCGAGGCCCACATCGCCGCGCAGGTGCTGCGCGAGATCCGCGTGCGCCTCGACTTCCTGATCCGGGTGGGCCTCAACTACCTCACGCTCAGCCGCAGCGCGGGCTCGCTGTCGGGCGGCGAGGCGCAGCGCATCCGCCTGGCGACCCAGATCGGCACGGGCCTGACCGGCGTGCTGTACGTGCTCGACGAACCGTCCATCGGCCTGCACCAGCGCGACAACCGCCGGCTCATCGAGACCCTCATCACGCTGCGCGACCTCGGCAACACTCTCGTGGTCGTGGAGCACGACGAGGAGACCATCGAGGCGGCCGACTGGATCGTCGACATCGGTCCCGGGGCGGGCGAGGGCGGCGGCGAGGTCGTGCACTCCGGCCCCTACAAGCAGCTGCTCGCGGACAAGACCTCGATCACGGGCGACTACCTCTCGGGGCGCCGCGAGATCCCCGTGCCGTCCAAGCGCCGCCGCATCGACCGCAAGCGCATGCTGACGGTCGTGGGGGCCCGCGAGAACAACCTGCGCGACGTCACCGCCGAGTTCCCGCTCGGCGTGCTGACGGCCGTCACGGGCGTGAGCGGCTCGGGCAAGTCGACGCTCGTGAACGACATCCTCTACGAGGTCCTCGCCACGCGTCTCAACGGCGCGCGCCGGGTCGCGGGCAAGCACACGCGCGTCACGGGCCTCGAGCACCTCGACAAGGTCGTCCACGTCGACCAGGCGCCGATCGGCCGCACCCCGCGGTCGAACCCGGCCACGTACACGGGCGTGTTCGACCGGATCCGCAACCTGTTCGCCGAGACGCCCGAGGCGAAGGTGCGCGGCTACCAGGCCGGCCGGTTCAGCTTCAACGTCAAGGGCGGCCGCTGCGAGGCGTGCTCGGGCGACGGCACCCTGAAGATCGAGATGAACTTCCTGCCCGACGTGTACGTCGACTGCGAGGTCTGCCACGGCAAGCGGTACAACCGCGACACGCTGCAGGTGCACTACAAGGGCAAGAACATCGCCGAGGTGCTCGAGATGTCGATCGCCGAGGCGGCCGAGTTCTTCGAGCCCATCCAGGCCATCCACCGCTACATGAAGACGCTCGTCGACGTCGGGCTCGGCTACGTGCGCCTCGGTCAGTCGGCGACGACCCTGTCGGGCGGCGAGGCGCAGCGCGTCAAGCTCGCCACCGAGCTCCAGCGCCGCAGCAACGGCCGCAGCGTGTACGTGCTCGACGAGCCCACAACGGGTCTTCACTTCGAGGACGTGCGCCGCCTGCTCGAGGTGCTCGACAGCCTGGTCGAGAAGGGCAACACGGTCATCGTGATCGAGCACAACCTCGACGTGATCAAGTCGGCCGACTGGATCATCGACCTCGGCCCCGAGGGCGGCTCGGGCGGTGGGCAGATCATCGCGACGGGCACCCCGGAGCAGGTCGCCGAGGTCGAGGGCAGTCACACCGGCGCGTTCCTCGCGGAGGTGCTCGGCATGCGCGAGCGCCACCGCAAGGCCGGGTAGGCATGTCGGGGCAGCTTCCCTACAAGCCGAAGCCGGGGGAGATCCCCACCAACCCGGGGGTCTACCGGTTCCGTGACGCGCAGGGGCGGGTGCTGTACGTCGGCAAGGCCAAGAACCTGCGCCAGCGGCTGTCGAACTACTTCGCGCCGCTGCACACGCTGCACGAGCGCACGCGACGCATGGTCACCACGGCCTCGTCCGTCGAGTGGACGGTCGTGCCGACCGACGTCGACTCGCTGCAGCTCGAGTACCAGTGGATCAAGGAGTTCGATCCGCCGTACAACGTGCGGTACCGGGACGACAAGTCGTACCCGTTCATGGCCATCACGCTCGGCGACGAGGCGCCCCGCGTCATGGTCACGCGCAACCGCCGCATCCCCGGCGCGAAGTACTTCGGCCCGTATCCCAAGGTCTGGGCCGTGCACGACACGATCGACCTGATGATCAAGGTGTTCCCGATCCGCACCTGCAGCGACTCGTCCTACAAGCGCGCGATGCAGACCGGCAGGCCGTGCTTCCCGGGTCAGATCGGCAAGTGCGGCGGGCCGTGCTCGCATCGCGTCACGATCGAGGAGCATCGGGCGATCGTCGACGACTTCATCGCCTTCATGAACGGCGGCGACGAGCGCTTCACGCGCGACCTCACGGCGCGGATGAAGGCCGCGGCCGCGGCCATGGACTACGAGCAGGCGGCCGTGCTGCGCGACAAGCTCGCGTCGATCGAGGCCGTGCTCAACAAGAGCGCGCTCGTGCTTCCGGAGCACGCCGACGCCGACCTCTTCGGCATCGCGGAGGACGAGCTCTCCGCGGCGGTCCACCGGTTCGTCATCCGGGGCGGCCGCGTGCGAGGCGTGACCTCGACCACGATCGACAAGGAGCTCGACATCTCGGGCGGCGATCTGGTCGATCAGATCCTGCAGCGCGCCTACGGCGACGCGGCGCCCGCCGACATCCCGCGGCGCGTGCTCGTGCCCGTGCTCCCGCCCGACGCGCACGAGCTCGAGGAGTGGCTGCGCAGCCGCCGCGGCAGGGCGGTCGAGATCGCCGTGGCCCAGCGCGGCCCGCGCGCCGAGCTGCTGCGCAACGCCACGCTCAACGCGCAGCAGGCGCTACTGCGGCACAAGACCCGGCGCACGAGCGACTACGCCGCCCGCACTCAGGCGCTCGCCGACCTGCAGGAGGCGCTGGGGATGTCCGAGGCGCCTCTGCGCATCGAGTGCTTCGACATCTCG
This sequence comes from Microbacterium sp. Root53, assembly GCF_001426925.1. Classification (GTDB taxonomy): domain Bacteria; phylum Actinomycetota; class Actinomycetes; order Actinomycetales; family Microbacteriaceae; genus Microbacterium. The sequence continues at coordinate 110,213 of NZ_LMFR01000012.1, read as the reverse complement.
CATCTGCAGGGCACGAACGTCGTGGGCTCCATGGTGGTGTTCGAGGACGGGCTGCCCCGCAAGGACCAGTACCGCTCGTTCTCGATCGCGCACACGACCGACGACACGGACTCGATCCACCAGGTGCTGACGCGGCGGCTCGCGCACCTCGACCGGCCGGAGCCCGACGAGACCGCCGAGGCCGAGGCAGGGGAGGAGTCGCAGGCCCGCCGGCGCCGGCGCTTCGCGTACCCGCCGCAGCTGCTGATCGTCGACGGCGGCCGTCCCCAGGTGGAGGCCGCGGCGCGCGCGCTGCGCGAGGCCGGGCACGAGGAGATCGCGCTGTGCGGCATCGCCAAGCGCCTCGAGGAGATCTGGCTGCCCGGCGACGACTTCCCGGTCATCCTGCCGCGCACGAGCGAGGCGCTCTACCTCGTCCAGCGCCTGCGCGACGAGGCGCACCGGTTCGCGATCTCGCACCAGCGGCGGCGTCGCAAGCGCGACATCCGCAGCGTCCTGAGCGAGGTGCCGGGGCTCGGCGAGGCGCGCATCAAGGCGCTCCTGCGCCACTTCGGGTCCGTCGCGGCGCTGCGCGGCGCCACGGTGGCGCAGATCGAGGAGCTGCCGGGCATCGGCCCCAAGCTGGCCCAGACGATCCACCGGCACCTGCAGGGGGAGCCGGCCGACATCCCTGAGGCCGAGGCCGCGGACCCCGGCGAGATTCCGGCCGAGGCGCCGAGCGCATAGGCTTGACGAGATGATCGACGACGCCGAGGCGCGCGAGGACCCCGCCGGCACGGGAGAGGTGCTGATCGTCACCGGCATGTCCGGAGCCGGCCGCTCGACCGTGGCGAACGCGCTCGAGGATCTCGACTGGTACGTCGTCGACAACCTCCCGCCGCAGATGCTGCGGCCGCTTCTCGACCTCGCGGGCCGGCTCGGCGGGCGGCTGCCCCGGGTCGCCGCGGTCGTGGACGTGCGCGGGCGCGACCTCTTCGCCGAGCTCCCGGCCGAGGCGCAGGCGATCCGCGACAGCAGCAACCTGCGCGTGGTGTTCCTGGATGCGGCGGACGACGTGCTGGTGCGCCGGTTCGAGGCCGTCCGGCGCCCGCATCCGCTGCAGGGCAACGGGACGATCGTCGACGGCATCCGTCGCGAGCGCGGGCTCCTGGCGCCGCTGCGGGAGAGCGCCGACGTGATCATCGACACGTCGACCTTCAACGTGCACCAGCTCGCCAACCGGGTGAGCGACCTGTTCGCCGACGCCGAGGCCCCGGCCCACGTGGTGACCGTCCAGAGCTTCGGGTTCAAGTACGGCGTGCCGCCCGACGCCGACCTCGTCGCCGACATGCGGTTCCTGCCGAACCCGTTCTGGATCGACGAGCTGCGCGGCCAGACCGGCGAGGACGCCGAGGTCTCCCGCTACGTCCTCGAGCAGGAGGGCGCCTCCGAGTTCCTCGACGCCTACGCCGTCGCGCTGCGGCCGGTGCTGGCCGGCTACCAGCGCGAGAACAAGCGCCACTCGACCGTCGCCGTCGGCTGCACCGGCGGAAAGCACCGCTCGGTCGCGATGGCGGTCGCGCTCGCGGACCGCCTCAAGGACGTCCCGGGCGTCGCCGTGCGCGTGCGCCACCGGGATCTGGGGCGTGAGTAGGGCCGCGCGGATCCACCGGTAGCGCGTCCGGCTGAGAGACAGCCCCGGGGCGCGGGCGGGTCCCGCCAGGTAGGCTGATCCATCGCGCCAGGGGATGGCGTCGCAGTCCGAGAAGTGGGGAGAACGGTGTCACTGACCGCCGATGTCAAGGCCGAGCTGGTCGCGGTGCGCGATCCGCGTCCGACGGTGCGAGTGGCGGAGCTCACCGCCCTGCTGCGCTTCGCGGGCGGACTGCACTCGATCGCCGGCCGCGTGGCGGTCGAGGCCGAGGTGGACACCCCCGATCTCGCGCGCCGCACGGCCCGCGACATCGCCGAGATCTACGGCGTCCGCCCGGAGCTGGCCCGCGTCCAGGGGTCGGGCAGCCGCGAGGGCGAGTTCTTCGCGGTCCGCGTCGTCGACGGGGGCGAGACCCTCGCGCGTCAGACCGGCCTGCTCGACGTCCGCCGCCGCCCGGTCCGCGGCCTCCCGAACCGCCTCACGACCGGCTCCCGCGACGACCTCGCCGCCGTGTGGCGCGGCGCGTTCCTCGCGTCGGGCAGCCTGTCGGAGCCCGGCCGCTCGGCGTCGCTCGAGATCGCCTGCCCGACCGGCGAGGCCGGCATGGCGCTCGTCGGCGCCGCCCACCGCATCGGCATCGGCGCCAAGGCGCGCGAGGTCCGCGGCGTGCCGCGCGTCGTGGTGCGCGAGGCCGAGGGCATCCGCGGCATGCTGATCGCCATGGGCGCCGGCCAGACCGCGGCCGAATGGGACCAGCTCCGCCAGCGCCGCGAGGTGCGCGCCGGCGTCAACCGCCTCGTGAACTTCGACGACGCCAACCTGCGCCGCTCGGCCCAGGCCGCCGTCGCGGCCTGCGCCCGCGTGGAGCGCGCGCTCGAGATCCTCGGCGACGAGGTGCCGCCGCACCTGAAGCAGGCCGGCGAGCTGCGCCTCGCGCACCGCGACGCGAGCCTCGACGAGCTCGGGCACCACGCCGAGCCGCCGCTCACGAAGGACGCCGTGGCGGGTCGTATCCGCCGCCTGCTCGCGATGGCCGACAAGCGCGCCGAGCAGGATGGCATCCCCGGCACCGAGTCCGCGGTGCCCGCCGGCAGCTGAGCCCCGGACGTCATATCGAGGACGCGGGCGAGCCGACCTCTCCGAGCGTCACTAGGATGAGGATCGTCCGGTCCCGTCGCGCGAGCGACGTGGAGGTACACCGATAGCGCCGTTGCCGCGGCGCGGATGGGATCATCGCATGGCTGTCTACACCCTCCCCGACCTGCCTTACGACTACGCGGCCCTCGAGCCTCACATCAGCGGCAAGATCATGGAGCTGCACCACGACAAGCACCACGCGGCCTACGTCGCCGGCGCCAACACGGCTCTCGAGCAGCTCGCCGCCGCCCGCGAGAGCGGTGACTTCGCCAACGTGAACAAGCTCGAGAAGGACCTCGCCTTCCACCTCGGCGGACACACCAACCACACGATCTTCTGGAACAACCTGTCGCCCAACGGCGGCGGGGAGCCCGAGGGCGAGCTGGCCGCCGCGATCGCCGACCAGTTCGGCTCGTTCGCCGCGTTCCAGGCCCACTTCGCGGCCGTCGCGAACGGCATCCAGGGCTCGGGCTGGTCGGTCCTCGCGTGGGACGCCATCGGCCGGCGCCTCTCGATCTTCCAGCTGTTCGACCAGCAGGCCAACGTGCCGCTGGGCCTCACGCCGCTCCTCATGCTCGACATGTGGGAGCACGCGTTCTACCTCGACTACCTCAACGTGAAGGCGGAGTACGTCAAGGCGTTCTGGAACATCGCCAACTGGCAGGATGTGTCCGCCCGCTTCGACGCCGCCCGCGAGAAGACCGCCGGCCTGCTCGTCGCCGGCTGACCGACGGTGGTCCCGGCGGGGTGCGTGCCCGCCGGGACCGGCACCGTCACCACCCCACCGCGCGCTCCCCGCGCGCATGACCCACAGGAGACCTCAGTGTCCGTCAGGATCGGAATCAACGGCTTCGGCCGCATCGGCCGCAACTTCGTCCGCGCCGCCCTCGCTCAGGGCGCGGACTTCGAGATCGTGGGTGTCAACGATCTCACCGACAACAAGGCGCTCGCGCAGCTGCTCAAGTACGACTCGGTCGGCGGCCCGCTCGGCAAGGACGTGACCTACGACGAGCAGTCGATCACGGTCGACGGCAAGGTCATCAAGGCCTTCGCCGAGCGCGACCCCGCGGCGCTGCCGTGGGGCGAGATCGGCGCCGACATCGTCATCGAGTCGACCGGTCGCTTCACGAAGCCCGACGACGCCGCCAAGCACCTCGCCGCCGGCGCGAAGAAGGTCCTCATCTCGGCCCCTGCCAGCGGCCCGGCGCCCACCTTCGTCATGGGCGTGAACGAGGAGAGCTACGACCCCGAGAACGACCACGTCATCTCGAACGCGTCGTGCACCACCAACGCCCTCGCGCCCCTCGCCAAGGTCTTCAACGACGCGTTCGGCATCGAGCGCGGCTTCATGATGACCGCGCACGCGTACACGGCCGACCAGAACCTCCAGGACGGCCCGCACAGCGACCTGCGTCGCGCGCGCGCCGCCGCGATCAACATCGTTCCGACCTCGACCGGCGCCGCGAAGGCGATCGGCCTCGTGCTGCCCGAGCTCAACGGCAAGCTCGACGGCACCAGCTACCGCGTCCCGGTTCCCACCGGCTCGATCGTGGACCTCACGCTGATCACCAAGGAGGGCCTGACGAAGGAGGAGATCAACGAGGCGTACAAGGCGGCCGCCGCCGAGGGTCGCCTCAACGGCATCCTGCAGTACTCGGAGGACCCGCTGGTCTCGAGCGACATCCAGCAGAACCCGTTCTCGTCGATCTTCGACTCGGGCCTGACGAGCGTCGCCGGCAACCTCGCCAAGGTCTCGGCCTGGTACGACAACGAGTGGGGCTACTCGAACCGCCTCGTCGACCTCGCGGAGTACGTGGGCGAGCGTCTCTGACCCACACCCGTCGCACGAGGGCCCGTCGGTGATCCGGCGGGCCTTCGTCGTCCCCGCGGGCGCGGTAGAGTCGGACCGATGTCTCTGCGAACTCTCGAATCCCTCGGTTCGGTCGCCGGCAAGCGCGTCATCGTGCGGTGCGACCTCAACGTTCCTCTCAAGGACGGCCAGATCACGGACGACGGCCGCGTGCGCGCCTCGCTCCCCACTCTCAACGCACTGATCAATGCGGGCGCCCGCGTCGTCGTGTGCTCCCACCTGGGCCGCCCCGACGGCGCCCCCGACCCGCAGTACAGCCTCGCGCCCGTCGCGCAGCGCCTGTCCGAACTGCTCGGCAAGCCCGTCGCCTTCGCGCGCGACACCGTGGGCGAGTCGGCGCACGAGGCGGTCGCGGCCCTCGAGGACGGTGACATCGCCGTGCTCGAGAACCTGCGCTTCAACGCGGGCGAGACCGCCAAGGACGACGCCGCGCGCCGCGCGTTCGCGGAGCAGCTCGCGGAGCTGGGCGACGTGATGGTCTCGGACGGCTTCGGCGTCGTGCACCGCAAGCAGGCGAGCGTCTACGACCTGGCCGAGCTGCTCCCGAGCGCCGCCGGCCTGCTGATCGCGGCCGAGCTCGACGTGCTCGACCGCCTCACCGAGACGCCCGAGCGTCCCTACACGGTCGTGCTGGGCGGCTCCAAGGTCTCCGACAAGCTCGGCGTGATCGACCACCTGCTGCCGCGCGTCGACCGTCTGCTGATCGGCGGCGGCATGCTGTTCACGTTCCTCGCGGCCCAGGGCCACAAGGTGGGCTCGAGTCTCCTCGAGGAGGACCAGCTCGACACCGTCCGCGGCTACATCCGCCAGGCGGAGGAGAAGGGCGTGGAGCTGGTGCTCCCGACCGACATCGTCGTGGCGTCGAAGTTCGGCGCCGACGCGGAGCACGTGGTGACTGCGGCCGACGCGATCGAGGAGACGCCCTTCGGCGCCTCGGGTCTCGGCCTCGACATCGGTCCCGACAGCGCGGCCGCGTTCGCGGAGGCCGTGCGCGGCTCCAAGACCGTGTTCTGGAACGGCCCCATGGGCGTGTTCGAGCTCGCGCCGTTCGCGGCCGGCACCAAGGCCGTCGCGCAGGCCCTCACCGAGGTCGACGGCCTGAGCGTCGTCGGCGGCGGCGACTCCGCCGCGGCCGTCCGTCAGCTCGGCTTCGACGACGACCGCTTCGGTCACATCTCGACCGGCGGCGGCGCCAGCCTCGAGTTCCTCGAGGGCAAGAAGCTCCCCGGACTGGAGGTCCTCGGATGGGCGTGAGCACCCGCACCCCGCTGATCGCGGGCAACTGGAAGATGAACCTCGACCACCTGCAGGCGGTCGCCTTCGTGCAGAAGCTGCACTGGGCGCTGAAGGACGCCAAGCACGAGTTCGAGGCGGTCGACGTCACGGTCTTCCCGCCGTACACCGACCTGCGCAGCGTGCAGACGCTGATCGACGCCGACAAGATCCCGTTCGGCCTCGGCGCGCAGGACCTGTCGACGCACGACTCGGGCGCGTACACGGGCGAGATCTCGGGAGCGTTCCTCAAGCGCCTCGACGTCGGGTCGGTCATCATCGGCCACTCGGAGCGCCGCGACTACCACCAGGAGACCGACGAGGTCGTGGCCGCCAAGGTGCAGGCCGCGCTCCGTCATGAGCTCGTCCCGGTGATCTGCGTCGGCGAGACCGCCGAGGACCTCGAGAAGCACGGCGCGAGCGCCGTGCCGGTGGGTCAGCTCGAGATCGCCCTCGAGGGCGTTCCGGCGAAGGCCGACATCGTGGTGGCGTACGAGCCGGTCTGGGCCATCGGCTCGGGCCAGGCCGCGACCCCCGAGCAGGCCCAGGAGGTCTGCGCCAAGCTGCGCGAGGTCGTCAAGGCCAAGCTCGGCGAGGACGCGGCCGCGCGCACGCGCATCCTGTACGGCGGCTCGGTCAAGGCCGCGAACATCGCGAGCTTCATGCGCCAGCCCGACGTGGACGGCGCCCTGGTGGGCGGCGCGAGCCTCATCGTCGACGAGTTCGCCGCGATCGTCCGCTTCCAGAAGCACGTCGGCGTCTGACGCCCAGCCCGCTCGGCGGTGCCCCGCTCCCGGGGTGCCGCCGAGCGGCCCGTATACTGAACCTTCGTGCGGGTAACGAGTTCCGCACCCACGAAAGGGCCTGTTCCGTGCAGATCATCGAATTCATCCTGCAGGTGCTGCTCGGCCTCACGAGCCTGCTGCTGACGCTGCTGATCCTGCTCCACAAGGGGCGCGGCGGCGGACTGTCCGACATGTTCGGCGGCGGCATGTCACAGGCGATGGGATCCTCCGGCCTCGCTGAGCGCAACCTGAACATCATCACGGTCGTCCTCGCGCTGGTGTGGTTCTTCTCGATCGTCGGCCTCGGCCTCGTCACGAAGTTCCAGGTGATCTGACGTGGCGGTCGGAGGCAACGCGATCCGCGGCACCCGCGTCGGCTCGGGCCCCATGGGCGAGCAGGACCACGGGCACCACGCCGACCGGATCTCGGTGAGCTACTGGGACGCCCTGGGCAACGAGACGGTGCGCCACTACGCCGCCGGCCTGCCCGAGGAGGAGATCCCCGACATCGTCGACCACCCGCACTCGGGTCTGCCGGCGGGCCGCGACAAGGAGAACCCGCCGGAGGTCGCGAAGAACGAGCCGTACAAGACGCACCTCGCCTACGTGAAGGAGCGCCGGACGGACGACGAGGCCGAGCAGCTGCTCGACGAGGCGCTGCAGAAGCTCCGCGAGAAGCGCGGCCAGTGAGACGCACGAGAAAGCCCCCGCCGTGAGGCGGGGGCTTTCTCGTCTTCCGGATCAGTAGTCCGGGTCGATCAGCTCCTCGGGCACGTTCGCGGCCGCGTCCTGGTCGACGAACACGACCGTGCGCGCCGTGCCTTCCGCACCCGCGGCCGGCACGCTCGCGTATCCGGCGCCCGCGAGCATCAGGCCCAGCGCGGACGCCTTGTCGGCGCCGGCGACGACCATCCAGATCCGCACCGACGAGTTGATCACGGGACGCGTGAACGTGATCCGCTCCGGCGGCGGCTTGGGGGACTCGCGCACGGGCAGGACGGCCCGGTCGGCCACGTGCACCTCGCCGCGGTCGGGGAACAGGGACGCGATGTGCCCGTCGGGTCCGACCCCGAGGAAGCACACGTCGAACTCCGGCCAGGGGCGCTCGTCCGTGCCGAACCGCGCCAGCTCGGCGGCGTACGCCTCGGCGGCCTCGTCCAGCGAGACTCCGTCGTCGGTCGACGCGGGCTCGTGGATGTTCTCCGCCGGCACGGCGATGCGGTCCAGGAGCGCGGCGCGGGCCTGGCCCGCATTGCGCTCGGCGTCGCCGCGCGGCACGAACCGCTCGTCGCTCCACCAGAAGTGCACGAGGGACCAGTCGATGTTCGACGCCCAGCCGTGCTCCGCCGTGGCGGCGAGCACAGCGGAGCCCATCGAGCCGCCCGTGAGCGACACGTGGACCGTGCGGCCTTCCTGCGTGAGCTGCGCGAGCTTGCCCACGAAGCGGTTCGCGACGCCCTCGGCGAGCTGCGCCTTGTCGGGCAGCACGACCACGCGGCGCTCGGTCATGCGGACCCCCGCGGCTCGGCCAGGCGCGCCCAGCCCTCGCTGATCACGCGGCCGTACAGCTCGTCCGGGTCGAGGCGGCGCAGCTCCTCCGCGATGCACTCGCGCAGCGAGCGGCGGGGGAGGTGCAGCTCGTGGTCCGGCTGACCGGGCTGCGTGAGCATCGCCGTCGACTCGGTCTGGCGTTCGAGCACGATGTCTCCGCTCGGGCGCGACAGGCGCACGGAGTGGATGCCGTGGTCCCAGACGTCCGGGTCCTCGTACTGCCAGTCGACCGGGAGGTCGAGCGCCAGGCCGAGCCAGGCCGCGAGCAGCGCGGTCGACGGCGACGTGGACGCGCCGCGCACCGAGACGGCCGTGACCGGCTCGTACGGCGGCTGGTCCAGCACGGCCGCGAGCTGCTCGCGCCAGCGCGTCAGGCGGGTCCACGCGAGATCCGTGTCGCCCGGCGTGTAGGAGCTCTCCAGGCGGCTGAGGCGGTCGGACGAGTACGGCGCGGTCGACGTGTCGGTGATGCGTCGCTGGGCGATGCGGCCGAGGGCCGACGTCCCCGGGCTCGCCGGCGGCTCGTCGGGCCACCACGCGACGACCGGCGCGTCGGGCAGGAGCAGGCCCGTGAGGAGCGTCTGCTCGTTGCTCGCCGCGTCGCCGTACGCCTGCAGCACGATGACCTCGCTCGCGCCGGCGTCGCCGCCCACGCGGATCTGCGCGTCCAGGCGCGCCTCGCCCTCGGGGTCGGTCACGAGCACGATCACGCGCATGGGGTGCTCGCGCGACGCGTCGTTCGCGGCCTCGATCGCCTCCTCGCCGAAGCCGCGGTGCGACTTGATGACCAGGGTGAGCACGCGGCCGAGCGCGACGGCGCCGCCCTCCTCGCGCGTGCTGACCAGCTGTCGGGCGACCTTGCTGACCGTGGTGTCGGGCAGGTCGATGATCATGGGCGCCTCCAGACGCGTCCGTCGCGGGCCAGCAGGGCGTCCGCCGAGGGCGGGCCCCACGAGCCGGAGTCGTACTGCTCGAGCGGGCCGCCCTGCGACGCCCAGTACTCCTCGACGGGGTCGAGGATGCGCCAGGACAGCTCGACCTCCTCGTGCCGCGGGAACAGCGGCGGGTCGCCCAGCAGGACGTCCAGGATGAGGCGCTCGTAGGCCTCGGGGCTCGCCTCGGTGAACGCGTGGCCGTAGCCGAAGTCCATCGTGACGTCGCGCACCTGGGTGCCGTTGCCGGGCACCTTGGAGCCGAAGCGGATCGTGACGCCCTCGTCGGGCTGCACGCGGATGACGAGCGCGTTCTGACCCAGCTCGGACGTCTGGCTGCGCGAGAACAGGTGCTCGGGCGCGCGCTTGAACACGACCGCGATCTCGGTCACGCGGCGGCCCAGGCGCTTGCCCGTGCGCACGTAGAACGGCACGCCCGCCCAGCGGCGCGTGGCGATCTCGAGCTTGATGGCCGCGTAGGTCTCCGTCGTGGAGTCGGGGCTCATGCCCTCCTCCTCGAGGAAGCCGACGACCTTCTCGCCGCCCTGCCATCCGCCCGCGTACTGCCCGCGCGCGGTCGCCGTGGAGAGGTCCTCGGGCAGCCGCACGGCGGCCAGCACCTTCTCCTTCTCGGCGCGCAGGTGCTCGGCGGAGAGGCTGATGGGCTCCTCCATCGCGGTGAGCGCGAGCAGCTGCAGCAGGTGGTTCTGGATCACGTCGCGCGCCGCGCCGACGCCGTCGTAGTAGCCGGCACGGCCGCCCACGCCGATGTCCTCGGCCATCGTGATCTGCACGTGGTCGATGTGGCTGCGATTCCAGATCGGCTCGTACAGCTCGTTGGCGAAGCGCATGGCCAGGATGTTCTGGACCGTCTCCTTGCCGAGGTAGTGATCGATCCGGAAGATCGAGTCGGCGGGGAACGCGGCCTCGAGCGCGTCGTTCAGCTCCCGGGCCGACGCCAGGTCGTGCCCGAACGGCTTCTCGATCACGACGCGGCGCCAGCGGTCGTCGTCCGGCTTGTCGTCGACGAGGCCCGAGTCGAGCAGCTGCTGCGCGACGACGGGGAACGCCTTCGGCGGGATCGACAGGTAGAACGCGTGGTTCCCCATCGTGCCGCGCTCGACGTCCAGGCGGTCGACCGTCTCCCGCAGGCGCCGGAACGCCTCGGGGTCGTCGAACTCGCCCTGGACGAACCGGATGCCCGCCGCGAGCTGCTGCCAGGTCTCCTCGCGGTATTCGGTGCGCGCGTACTGCTTGACGGCATCCTGGACGACCTGCGCGAAGTCCTGGTCCTCCCAGTCGCGGCGCGCGAACCCGACGAGCGCGAAGCCCGGGGGCAGCAGGCCGCGGTTGGCCAGGTCGTACACGGCCGGCATGAGCTTCTTGCGCGACAGGTCGCCCGTCACGCCGAAGATCACGAGCGCGCTGGGCCCGGCGATGCGGTTGAGGCGACGGTCGCCCGGATCGCGCAGCGGGTTCACGCCACGGGAGACCTCGACCGTCACTGGGCCGCCTCGAACAGCGCGAGCACGTCGGCCTGCGGGTCGGCGAGCGTCAGCGTGACGACCGGACGGCCGTGCTCGGCGAGCACCGTGGCGTCGCCCGCGGCCTGCGCCTCGATCAGCTGGCCGAACGTGAACGGACGGCCCGGGATCTCGACGTCGGTCTCGGTGCGCTCGGTGATCTGCAGGAACACGCCCTGCGCCGGACCGCCCTTGTGGTACTGACCGGTCGAGTGCAGGAAGCGCGGGCCCCAGCCGAACGTGGTGGGGCGGCCGGAATCGGCCGCGACCATCTCGCGCAGGCCCTGCAGCTGCGGCACCTCGAGGCGGTTCACGTACGCCTGGATGGAGACGTAGCCGTCGGCGGGGAGCGTCGCCCACAGCGCGTCGAGGACGCCCTGGATGGTGCCGCTCTCGGCCAGCGCCGGGTCGCTCACGCGCACCTCGACGCCGGCCTCCACGAAGGCCGGGGCGACCGGCTCGGGACGTGCGTCCAGCAGACCTCGCGCCGCGACCTTGGCCGACTCCACGTCGGGCTGGTCGAACGGGTTGATGCCCAGCATGCGTCCGGCGATCGCGGTCGCGTACTCCCACACCACGAGCTGTGCGCCCAGCGTGCCGCTCACGAGGATCTCGCCCGGGTGACGGTGCTCGACCTCGTCGGCGTCGTCGACCAGGCGGACGATCTGCAGGTCGGCGGGCTTGCTCTCGAGCTCGGGCGAGACCGGCAGCAGCACGACGGGCAGGATGCCCGTGCCCTCCTTGCCGGTGGACTCGGCGATGAGCTGCTCGATCCAGTCGGGCAGGCCCACGATGTGGGTGCCGTCCGTGATCAGGCCCAGCTTGTCGCGGCGTGCGGACCCGTCCGGCGTCAGGGTGCCGGCGATCGCGGCACCGAGCACCAGGGCGGGGTTCTCCGGGGCGTCGATCGCGACCTCGAGGAGCGAGGCCTCGGCCTCGTCCAGCAGCTCGGCGATGTCCGCGCCGGCGAGACCCGACGGCACCAGGCCGAAGGCCGTCAGCGCCGAGTAGCGGCCGCCGACCGTGGGGTCGGCGTTGAACACGCGGTAGCCCGCGGCGCGCGCCGACTCGTCCAGCGGCGATCCCGGGTCGGTGACCACGATGATCCGCTCCGCGGGGTCGATGCCCAGGTCGCGGAACGCCGCCTCGAAGACGCGGCGCTGCGAGTCGGTCTCGACGGTCGAGCCCGACTTCGACGACACCACGAGCGCGGTGCGCTCGAGGCCGCCGTCCAGGGCCGCGAGCACCTGGCCCGGGGCGGTCGAGTCCAGGATGGTGAGTTCGACGCCCGCCGTCTGGGTGATGACCTCGGGCGCGAGCGACGAGCCGCCCATGCCCGCGAGCACGAAGCGGTCCACTCCCTTGGCGGCGAGCTCCTCGCGCAACGCGACGATCTCGGGGACGAGCGGGCGGGAGACCGAGACGGCCTGCACCCACCCGAGGCGCTTGGACGCCTCGTCCTCGGCTTCCGGGCCCCACAGGGTGGGGTCGAGGTTGGTGATTCTCGACGCCACGTAGTCGCCGATGAGCGTCGGCAGGTGCGCGGCGACGGCCGCCTCGGCGGCGCCCGAGACGCGGATGGAGAACGTCACGCGTCCGACCCCTTCGCCGCGGCCTTCAGCGCGCCGGCGACGGTCGCCTGCAGGTCGTGCCACGAGGCGATGAACTTGGCGACACCCTCGTCCTCGAGCACCTGCGTCACGTCGGCGAAGTCGACGCCCACGGCCGCCAGCTTCTCGAACAGCTCGTGCGCCTCGGCGTACGCGCCCGTGACGGTGTCGCCCGTGACCTCGGCGTGGTCGAACGTCGCCTCGAGCGTCTTCTCGGGCATCGTGTTGACCGTGCCGGGCGCGACGAGGCCCGTGACGTACAGCGTGTCGGGCAGCGCGGGGTCCTTGACGCCGGTGGACGCCCACAGCGGACGCTGCACGTTGGCGCCGGCGGCGAGGAGCTCCTTGGCGCGGTCCTCGGCGAAGCGCTTCTCGTACAGCTCGTACGCGAGGCGCGCGTTGGCGAGGCCGGCCTGGGCCGCGAGCGCCTTGGCCTCGTCGGTCCCGATCGCCGCGAGGCGCTTGTCGACCTCGGTGTCCACGCGCGAGACGAAGAACGACGCGACCGAGTGGATGCCCGAGAGGTCGATGCCCGCCTCGCGCGCCTTCTCGAGGCCCGCGAGGTACGCGTCGATGACCGCGTCGTAGCGCTCGAGGCTGAAGATGAGCGTGACGTTGACGCTGATGCCCGCGCCGATCACCTCGGTGATCGCCGGCAGGCCGGCCTTGGTGGCGGGGATCTTGATCAGCACGTTCTCGCGGCCGACCGCGGCGTGCAGCTCCTTGGCCTGGGCGATTGTGGCCTCGGTGTCGTGCGCGAGGTCGGGGGAGACCTCGATCGAAACGCGGCCGTCGACGCCGTTCGTGGCGTCGTAGACGGGGCGGAAGATGTCGCACGCGTCGCGCACGTCGGTGGTGGTGAGCGCGAAGATCGCCTCGTCGGCGGTCGCGCCGGCGGCGGCCTGGGCCGCGACGGCCTCCTCGTAGCCGATGTGCGCGCTGATCGCGCCCTGGAAGATCGTCGGGTTCGTCGTGACGCCCGTGACGTTCTTCTCGGCGATCAGCTCGGCCAGGTTGCCGGAGGTGATGCGCTGGCGCGACAGATCGTCGAGCCAGATGCTGACGCCCTGAGCGGCGAGCGCGGCGGTGGGGGAGGTCATGCGTTCTCCTTGAGGGTCTCGCGCGCCGCCTCGACGACGGCCTCGGCGGTGATGCCGAACTTCTCGAACAGGGTCTTGTAGTCGGCGGAGGCGCCGAAGTGGTCGATCGCGACCGAGCGGCCGGCGTCGCCGACGATGCCGCGCCACGTGAGCGCGGAGCCGGCCTCGACCGACACGCGCGCCTTGACCGACGAGGGCAGCACGCTCTCGCGGTACGCCTCGTCCTGCTCGGCGAACCACTCGAGCGACGGGGCCGACACGACGCGGGCGTTCACGCCGTCGGCGGTCAGGGTCTCGCGGGCCTTGACGGCCAGCTGCACCTCGGAGCCGGTGGCGATCAGGATCACGTCCGGGGTGCCGTTCGGGGCCTCGGCCAGCACATACGCGCCCTTGGCGGCGCCCTGGGCCGACGCGAACACGTCGCCCGAGGCCTCGCCCTCGCCGCGCTCGAACACCGCGATGTTCTGACGCGTCAGCGCGATGCCGGCGGGGCCGCCGCGGCGGCGCAGCATCTCGAGCCACACCACGCCGGTCTCGTTCGCGTCCGCGGGGCGCACGACCGTGAAGTTCGGGATCGCGCGGAGCGTCGCGAGCTGCTCGATCGGCTGGTGGGTCGGGCCGTCCTCGCCCAGCGCCACCGAGTCGTGCGTCCAGACGAAGATGCTGGGGATGTTCATCAGCGCGGCCAGGCGGACGGCCGGGCGCATGTAGTCGCTGAAGATCAGGAACGTGCCGCCGAACGCGCGGGTCGGGCCGTGCAGCACGATGCCGTTGACGATCGCGCCCATGGCGTGCTCGCGGATGCCGAAGTGCAGCACGCGGCCGTAGGGGTCGCCGCTCCACTCGTGCGTCGACCGCTCGGCGGGCACGAACGACTTGGCGCCCTTGATCGTCGTGAGGTTCGACTCGGCGAGGTCCGCCGATCCGCCCCACAGCTCGGGGAGCACGCCCGCGAGCGCGTTGATGACCTGGCCCGACGCGGCGCGCGTCGAGACGTCCTTGCCCGCCTCGAACACGGGCAGCGCGTCCGCGACGCCCTCGGGCAGCTCGCCCGCGTGCAGGCGGTCGAACAGCGCCTTGCGCTCGGGGTTCGCGGCGGCCCAGGCGTCGAACGACTCCTGCCACGCGGCGCGCTGCTCGGCGGCGCGCTCGGCGAGCGAGCGCGTGTGGGCGATGACGTCGTCCGCGACGACGAAGTGCTGCTCGGGGTCGAAGCCCAGCACCTTCTTGGTGGCGGCGAGCTCGTCGGCGCCCAGAGCCGAGCCGTGGATCTTGCCGGTGTTCTGCTTGCCGGGCGAGGGCCAGCCGATGATCGTCTTGAGGATGATGAGCGACGGCTTGGTCGTCTCCGCCTTGGCGGCCTCGATCGCGGCGTGGAGCGCGGCGACGTCCTCGACGTACTCGCCGGTCTTCTTCCAGTCGACCGTCTGCACGTGCCAGCCGTAGGCGTCGTACCGCTTGGCGACGTCCTCGGTGAAGGCGATGTCGGTGTCGTCCTCGATCGAGATCTGGTTCGAGTCGTAGATCGCGATCAGGTTGCCGAGCTGCTGGTGGCCCGCGAGCGAGCCGGCCTCCGCCGTCACGCCCTCCTGGAGGTCGCCGTCGCCGGCGATCACGTACACGAAGTGGTCGAACGGGCTCTCGCCCGCCGGCGCCTCGGGGTCGAACAGACCGCGCTCGTAGCGGGCGGCGTACGCGAAGCCGACCGCCGACGCGAGGCCCTGGCCCAGCGGGCCGGTCGTGATCTCGACGCCGTCGGTGTGCCCGTACTCCGGGTGGCCCGGCGTCTTCGAGCCCCACGTGCGCAGCGACTTGAGGTCGTCGAGCTCGAGGCCGAAGCCGCCGAGGTACAGCTGCACGTACTGGGTCAGCGACGAGTGGCCGGCCGAGAGGATGAAGCGGTCGCGACCCACCCAGCGCGTGTCCGCGGGGTCGTGGCGCATCACGCGCTGGTACAGCAGGTAGGCGGCGGGGGCGAGGCTCATCGCCGTGCCCGGGTGGCCGTTGCCGACCTTCTCCACGGCGTCCGCAGCAAGTGCGCGGGCCGTGTCCACGGCGCGCCTGTCGATCTCATCCCAACGCAGTTCCGTCACCGGATGCCCTTTCGTGGTGGGGGGTGCGCCCGAGCGGGCCGCTCGGCAGGACCGTGGGCTGTGCACGGGGTGAAGCAACCGGCGCTGGGCGCGCGTGTGACCCCAGCATAGCGCCGGGCCAGGAGCCGGGAACGTGCTCCGTGACGGAGCGTGACACAGTCGATCGCCTGCTCTGAGACGGGGCCGTGACGCGCACGTGTCGCTCCGCTCACGGGCGGCGATCCGCGGTCGTGAGGACGCGTCGGGGAAGCGCGGCGGCGGCCGGGTCGCGGGGTACGGATGCCCTAGACTGAGGGGGCCTGTGCCTCTGCGCGCACGGGCACGGAAGCACGGCGCGGGGAGGAGAGGTATGGCCACGACGACCGTCGGCGCCGACCGCACGACGAGGAGCGGCCTGGGGCGCCGGATCCGCGCCTACGTGGCGCTGACCAAGCCGCGCGTGCTGGAGCTGCTGCTGGTCTCGACCGTGCCGGTCATGTTCCTCGCCGCGGACGGGCTGCCGAACCTGTGGCTCGTGCTGGCGACCGTGATCGGCGGCTCGCTGAGCGCCGGCGCCGCCGCGGCGTTCAACATGTACCTCGATCGCGACATCGACGCGCACATGCAGCGCACCGAGAACCGGCCCATCGTGACGGGCGAGATCTCGCCGCGCAGTGCGCTGGTGTTCGCGTGGACGCTCGCGATCGTGTCGACCGCGTGGTTCCTGCTCACCACGAACCCGCTCACGGCGTTCCTGTCGGCCTTCGCGATCTTCTTCTACGTCGTGATCTACACGATGATCCTCAAGCGCCGCACCGAGCAGAACATCGTGTGGGGCGGCATCGCGGGCTGCTTCCCGGTGCTGATCGGATGGGCCGCGGTCGCGAACTCGCTCGACTGGGCGCCCTTCATCCTGTTCGCCCTGGTGTTCCTGTGGACCCCGCCGCACTACTGGCCGCTGTCGATGAAGTACAGCGACCAGTACGAGAACGTCGACGTGCCGATGCTCGGCGCCACGCGCTCGGGCGCGCAGGTCGGGCTGCAGATCATCCTGTACGCGTGGGCCACGGTCGTCTGCTCGCTGCTGCTGATCCCGGTCGCGGGCATGGGGCTGGTGTACACGGTGTCGGCCCTCGTGTTCGGCGGCTGGTTCCTGTACGAGTCGCACCGCCTCTACACCCGCACGGTCCGCGGCGAGGTCGCGGGACCCATGCGCGTCTTCCACGCCTCGATCACCTACCTGACGCTCGTCTTCGTCGCCGTCGCGATCGACCCGCTGCTGCCGTTCTGACGTGAGCGGTCCCGAGCACGCGGACGCGCGCCCCTGGCCCGCGTTCTGGGTGTGCGCCGGCGTCGCGAGCATCACGATCCTCGATCTGACGAAGGTCAACGTCGCGCTGCCGTCGATCGAGCAGGGGCTCGAGGCCGGCCCGACCGAGCTGCAGCTGGTCGTGTCCGGCTATGTGCTCGCGCTCGCGCTGCTGATGGTGCCCATGGGCCGGCTCGGCGACCAGCGCTCGCGACGCGCCCTGCTCGTCGCCGGCCTGTCGCTGTTCACGGTCGCGAGCGCGCTGTGCGGACTCGCGCCGAACGTCGAGGTTCTTCTCGCGGGGCGCCTGCTGCAGGGCGTCGCGGCCGGCATCCACATGCCGCAGGTGATGGGGCTCATCCAGCAGCTCTTCCGCGGTGCGGCGCAGGGCCGCGCGTTCGGGATGTTCGGGGCGACGATCGGGCTGGCGACCGCGTTCGGGCCGCTCGTCGGCGGCCTGTTCATCGCGGCGGGCGGCGAGCAGGACGGCTGGCGCGGCATCTTCTGGATGAACGTGCCGCTCTGCCTCGCGGCGATCGTCTTCGCGCTGCGGCTGCTGCCGCGGTCGGACGGCGGGGCGCGGCGCCTCGACCTGGACCCCGTCGGCATCGTGCTGTTCGGCGGGGTGGTGGTGGCGCTCATGCTGCCGTTCCTGCTGACGACGGGGTCGCCGCAGGACCCGTCCGAGCGGTGGTGGGCGCTCGCGGCCTTCGCCGCGCTGCTGGGGCTGCTGATCCTGTGGGAGCGGCGATACGCCGCGCGCGGGCGCACGCCCCTCCTGCCCGCGAACCTGTTCCGCGCCCCGGCCTTCCGCAACGGCGCCATCGTGGGGGCCGCGTACTTCAGCGGCATGCCGGCGATGTTCCTCGTCACGACGCTCTTCCTGCAGACCGGGGTCCGGATGACTGCGCTCTCGGCCGCGGCCGTGACGGTCGGCTTCGCGCTCTCGAGCGCGGTCACCTCGTGGGCCGGCGGGCGACTCGTGGCCCGGCACGGCCGGCGTCTCGTGGCGCTCGGGCTCGCGGTGATGCTGCTCGCGGTCGCGGCGCTGATCGTCACCGCGCTCCTCGCGCCGGCCGCGCACGTCGGCTGGATCATGGCGGCGGTCATGGTGATCGGCGGGCTGGGTGCCGGGTT
This sequence comes from Microbacterium sp. Root53, assembly GCF_001426925.1. Taxonomy (GTDB): domain Bacteria; phylum Actinomycetota; class Actinomycetes; order Actinomycetales; family Microbacteriaceae; genus Microbacterium. Next base: position 92,282 of record NZ_LMFR01000012.1, on the reverse strand, counting down.
CGTCATCGCGCCGAACCAGGCGCTGATGTACGAGGAGGTGCCGCGGTCGCAGGCGGGCGTCGCGGGTTCGGTCGGCCAGCTGGGTCAGCGGGTCGGGACCGCGATCGGCACGGCCGTCGCCCTCTCGCTGTTCTACGCGACCGTGTACCGCGAGAAAGGCCACGCGGCCGCGATCGTCGTGTACCACGACGCGTACGCGGCCGGCATGCTGGCGGTCGCGGGGTTCCTCGCGGTCGCCCTCGTCACCGCGATCGCCGACCTGGCGCGGCGCCGGGGGATCGGCTCCGCCGGCGCCGCGTAGCGGTCAGGCGCGGGCGCCCGCGTACGCCGGCTCGTCCGCCCCCGCGCCCTCGGGCGCGGCGTCCTGGTCCGGCGCCTCGTCGGTCCACTCCTCCGCGGCGTCGTCCGTGCGGGCGGGCGCAGGCACCAGCGCGGCGGCGCCCGCGAGCGCCAGGGCGAGGGCGAGCCCGATCGCGCCCGCGCCGGCGAGCGCGGCGCCCAGGGTGATCCAGGCCTGGCCCACGTAGACCTCGATGCCGGTCGCGGTCATGTCGGTCAGCTTGGCGGCCATGGTGTCGATGCGCGGCAGGTCAGCGCGAGGCCGCCGGCGAGCGCGCCGGCCGACCCGGCGAGGAGGATCCAGAACGGGACGCTGCGGCGCAGCCGCGCGGAGGCGGTCGGGGCGGACGTGCGGATCTGGTCGGATGCGTTCGTGTTCATCGGTCCAGTCGAACGGGCCCGCCCCAGGCGCCGTCCATGCGCCCGCTATGGATCCCCTGTGCGCCCCGCGGCGGCCGGGTGCGCCGACGCCGGGCGCCGCGTTAGCCTGGCGGCGGAAGGAGGCCCCATGTTCTCTTACGACCCGTATGCCGAGCTGGCCACCCTGCGCGACTTCGCCCCGCTGACGCTGACCAGCACCGACATCGCCGACGGCCAGCCGCTTCCGAAGGCGCAGTGGGGAGCGGCCGGCGGCGGCTCCGACACCTCGCCGCAGCTGAGCTGGTCGGGTGCCCCGGAGGGCACGAAGTCGTTCGCCCTCTCGTGCTTCGACCCCGACGCCCCGACCGGCTCCGGCTTCTGGCACTGGGCCGTGTACGACATCCCGGCGGACGTCTCGTCGTTCCCGACGGGCGAGACCCCCGCGGGCATCGTCCTGCCGAACGAGAAGGGCGTCCGCGGCTACATCGGCGCGGGCCCGCCGCCGGGCACGGGGGTGCACCGCTACTTCTTCGTCGTGGACGCCCTGGACGTCGAGCACCTGGACCTGCCCGAGAATGCGACCCCCGCGATCCTCGGGTTCAACCGTCACTTCCACTCGCTCGCGCGCGGGATCCTCGTCCCGACCGCGACCAGCGACTGACCCCTTGACGGGAACGCGGAGGGCCCGGGCGCCGAGCGCCCGGGCCCTCCGTCGGAATCAGCGGATGTAGATCGCGTCGCCCACCGGGCGCTCGCCCGCGGCGTCCGACGGGTGCGAGACCAGCACGTCCTCGATCACCATGGCCGTGGAGCCGCCGCCGTCGAGGTTGATCGCGTCGACCAGGCCCAGGGCCTTCGCCACGTCGGCCGTCTCCGCGATGGAGAGGCCGAGCTCGCCGACCTGGCGGCCGTCCACCGTCACGAGCACGGTGCGGCCCGCCGCATCCACGCCCGCGAACGTGCGCGGGTTGCGCTGCAGCACCCAGCCGTACTGGAACGAGGGGTTGCGGGGGTGGACCATCCCGTCGGCGGCCTGCGTGATGCGGTGCTCGCCGTCGGCGAGCAGCAGCGGCCCGCCGTTGATCACGGACATGCCCGGCTGGGTGAGATCGGCGCCGCGCTCCGACGTCAGCTTCAGCGTCACGGGCACGGCCGCGCCGACGCGCAGGCCGTCGAGCTCGCGCACGCGGTCGCCCGTGGCCTGGAGCGATCGCTCTCCCTCGCGCAGCGCCGTGCCGCGGGTCTCGGCGATCCGGACCACGCGATCGGCGGCGTCGAGGACCACCTCGCGCCCGGGCCCGCGGGCGTGCGGGCGCCGAACTCGGCGTCGAACGCGACCAGCTCGCCCCCGTCCACGCACGTGACGTCGTGCAGGGGCAGGTCCGTGGCCGCGTCGCCGAGGCCGCCGCAGTTGCGGATCAGGCCGGGGACCCGGTCGGGGCCGTCGAGCGTCGCCGTGCCCGACGGCAGCCGCACGCTGCCCTCCCAGACGGGGCGGGTGATGTCGGTGCGCTCCGCGTGCGCGTCCAGGACGAGCACCGGCCGCGAGCCGATCGTCTCCGACACGAGCTCGCCGTCGTACACGCCGGCGCCGGCGGGGTCGCCCTCGGCTCCGGCGGCCGGGTCGAACACGAAGAAGCCGGCGTTGACCGCCGCCGTCGCGTTCTCATGCGCCGCGAGCCAGGTGGTGCGCTCGCGCGTCTCGAGCGTCGGGCCGTACGTGCCGCCGATCTCGCCGCGGAACGTCCGCGGATCGATCGTGAGGACGTTGATGCGCCAGTGACCGGCGGCGTCCGAGCTGCCGTCCCAGCCCGCGTACCAGGTGCGACCGGCGAAGCCGGCGGCGCGCACGCGGGCCAGCTCGGCGTCGGCCTCCGCCTTAGACGAGAAGGTGGCCGACGGATGAACGCCGACCGAGTGCTCACGCCGGGGCGGACACCGGCCGCTTCAGGCGCAGCACGACCACGGTGAACGCCGCCGCGGACAGGGCGGCCAGCACCATGTGGACGCCCACCAGCAGCGCGGGGAGGTCCGTGCGCGCCTGGACGATCCCGACGACGACCTGCACGGCGATGACCGCCAGCAGCGCCGCGAGCCAGGGGAGCGGGCGAAGGCGCAGCGCGGCGGCCGCGATCACGAGCGCGACGACCAGCGCGAGCAGGATGTACCCCGGCCACGAGTGCACGTGCGCGAGCACCGTGGCGTCGAAGCCCGTGCGGATCACGTTCGCGTCGCCGGAGTGCGGGCCGTTCGCCGTGGTCAGGACGCCGAAGAGGATCGTGGCCGCGAGCGCGAGCGACGTCACATGCGTCAGGATCGCGAACCACGCGGGCACCGCGCGCTCGCGGGGCCCAGGGGCCTCGTGCATCCGCACCAGGTACGCGGCGGTCACGCACACCAGCAGGAGAGACGCGACGTAGTGGAAGCCGACGATGAACGGGTTCAGCCCGGTCCACACGGTGACGCCGCCCACCACGGCCTGCGCGGCGACGCCGCCCAGCACGATCCAGGCCAGCACCGCGAGGTCGCGGCGAGCGCGTGCGCGGCGCAGCGTGACGATCAGGACGGCCAGCGCGAGCAGGCCCACGACGCCCGTCATGGTGCGGTTGCCGAACTCGATGAAGCCGTGGATGCCCAGCTCCTCCGTCGGGACGAGCGAGTCGGGCGTGCAGAGGGGCCACTCCGAGCAGCCGAGTCCCGAGCCGGTCAGCCGCACCGCACCGCCCGTGCCGATGATGGTCGTCTCCGCCAGGAACGACAGCCACGCCAGCACGCGCAGCAGGCGATCCGCCACGGCGGCGGTGCGCGGGGAGGCCGGGACGGGGCCGGTGACGGGGGCTGCGGTGGCGGCGGACATGGCGGGAAGGCCTCCTGGCGGTACCCCGTGAAGCGGGGCCGGCGCGGCCCGGCGAGGGGCGGAACCTGTAGAATCGAAGGTGGTGACGCGGATGCGCGCGAGAGTCTCGCCGCACCGCCCACAGTCTAGGCGCGACACCTTCGCGTCTCGTATGAAGGCCCACCACGGCGGCTCGCGCGGATCCGATCGGCTCGCGCCGCTGGAGCGGCTGACACCGTCTGCGGCCTAAGAGGAGAGTGTGACGTCATGTCCGATGTGCTGATCGACCGCCCCGAGCTCGAAGGTCTGGGGGTGTACGAGTTCGGCTGGCACGATCCCGACGCCGCCGGCGCGAGCGCCAAGCGCGGCCTCACGGAGGCCGTCGTGCGCGACATCTCCGCGCTCAAGAGCGAGCCCGAATGGATGCTCAAGACCCGTCTGAAGGGCCTGAGCCTGTTCGAGAAGAAGCCGATGCCGACGTGGGGCGCCGACCTCAGCGAGATCGACTTCGACAACATCAAGTACTTCGTGCGCTCCACGGAGAAGCAGGCCCAGTCGTGGGAGGACCTCCCCGAGGACATCCGCAACACGTACGAGAAGCTCGGCATCCCGGAGGCGGAGCGCCAGCGCCTCGTCGCCGGTGTGGCGGCGCAGTACGAGTCCGAGGTCGTCTACCACCAGATCCGCGAGGACCTGGAGGCTCAGGGCGTCATCTTCATGGACACCGACACCGCGCTGCGCGAGCACCCCGAGTTCTTCGAGGAGTACTTCGGCACGGTCATCCCCGCCGGCGACAACAAGTTCGCCGCGCTGAACACGGCCGTGTGGTCGGGCGGCTCGTTCGTGTACGTGCCCAAGGGCGTGCACGTCGAGATCCCGCTGCAGGCGTACTTCCGCATCAACACCGAGAACATGGGCCAGTTCGAGCGGACCCTGATCATCGCGGACGAGGACTCCTACGTCCACTACATCGAGGGCTGCACCGCGCCCATCTACAAGAGCGACTCGCTGCACTCGGCCGTGGTCGAGATCATCGTGAAGAAGAACGCGCGCGTGCGCTACACGACGATCCAGAACTGGTCGAACAACGTCTACAACCTCGTCACCAAGCGCGCCGTGGCGCACGAGGGCGCGACGATGGAGTGGATCGACGGCAACATCGGCTCGAAGGTCACGATGAAGTACCCGTCGATCTTCCTGATGGGCGAGCACGCCAAGGGCGAGACGCTCTCGGTCGCGTTCGCCGGCCCCGGCCAGCACCAGGACGCCGGCGCGAAGATGATCCACATGGCGCCGTACACGCAGTCGTCGATCGTCTCGAAGTCGATCGCCCGCGGCGGCGGCCGCGCCGGCTACCGCGGCGAGGTGCGGGTGGACGCGAACGCGCACCACTCGGCCAACACGGTCCGCTGCGACGCGCTGCTGGTCGACACGATCTCGCGCTCCGACACGTACCCCGCGATCGACATCCGCGTGGACGACGTGCAGCTCGGCCACGAGGCCACGGTCTCGAAGGTCAGCGAGGAGCAGCTGTTCTACCTGATGAGCCGCGGCCTCCCCGAGGACGAGGCGATGGCGATGATCGTGCGCGGCTTCATCGAGCCGATCGCGCGCGAGCTGCCCATGGAGTACGCCCTCGAGCTGAACAAGCTCATCGAGATGGGCATGGAAGGATCGGTCGGCTAGATGACGACGTCGACGACGGCGCCGGTTGCGGCGCAGGACGAGCACGCCCACGTGGACCCCGCGGCGCAGGTCGCCGGGGTGACCGTGCCGGTGCAGACCCGCTCGGAGCGCCTCCGCTCGTACGAGCCCGCGGACTTCGGCGTGCCCACCGGCCGCGAGGTCAACTGGAAGCACGCGCCGGTGGCGCGCCTCAAGCCCCTGTTCGAGGCGGCCGCCGCGAACGACGGCGTGACCGCCGAGGTCGTGTCGGGCGCGCAGTACGTCGGCGCGCCGCTCGCGGCCGGCCAGGCGCCGCGCGGGGAGTTCTTCATCCCCGAGGACCTGCCGGCGGCGCTCGCCTGGCAGGGCGCGACCGAGGCCCTCCACGTGCGCATTCCGCGCGAGGAGGAGGTGGCAGAGCCGATCGTGGTGCAGTTCACGGGCCTCGGCGCCGACCGCCGCGCGGACGGCCACATCGTCATCGAGGCGCTCGAGCACAGCAAGGCGACCGTCGTGCTGCGGCACGCCGGCTCCGCGCAGTACGCGCAGAACGTCGAGATCATCGCGCGCGACGGCTCGAACGTCACGGTCGTGACCGTGCAGCAGTGGGACGACGACGCGATCCACGCGGCCTCCCACCAGGCGCGCGTCGACCGCGACGCCTCGGTGCGCCACATCGTCGTCAGCTTCGGCGGCGGCGTCGTGCGCGTGAACCCGAACCTGGAGCTCGCGGGCGCCGGCTCCAACGGCGAGATGTACGGCCTTGCCTACAGCGACGCCGGCCAGCACCTCGAGAGCCAGGTGTACCTGCACCACAAGGGCGTCGAGACCACGGGCGACGTGCTCTACAAGGGCGCGCTCCAGGGCGAGAGCGCCCGCACCGTGTGGATCGGCGACGTGCTGATCGGCCCGGACGCGACCGGCACCGACTCCTACGAGGCCAACCGCAACCTGGTGCTGACCAACGGCGCGCGCGCCGACTCGATCCCGAACCTCGAGATCCAGACGGGCGACATCAAGGGCGCCGGCCACGCATCGGCCACCGGCCGGTTCGACGACGAGCAGCTCTTCTACCTGCAGGCGCGCGGCATCTCCGAGGAGGAGGCGCGTCGCCTGGTGGTCCTGGGCTTCCTCGCCGAGACCGTCCAGAAGATCGGCATCCCCTCCCTGGAGGAGGAGCTGACGGCGCTCATCGAGAAGGAGCTGGCGGCGACTCCGGACGGAGCCGCCGCGTGAGCGCCACGCGCGTGTGCGCGCTGAGCGAGCTCGAGCAGGACACCCCGCTGAAGGTCGAGGTCGACGGCGTCGCGATCGCGGTCGTGCTCGACTCGGCCGGCGAGGTGCACGCGATCGGCGACACCTGCACGCACGGCGACATCTCCCTGTCGGAGGGCTTCGTCGAGGGCGACACGCTCGAGTGCTGGGCCCACGGCTCGGCGTTCTCGCTGCGCACCGGCAAGCCCCTCAACCTCCCCGCTTACGAGCCCGTCCCGGTCTTCGTCGTCGAGATCGACGGAGACGACGTGCTCATCGACCCCACGCTGAAGAAGGAAATCTGACCATGGCTGTCCTCGAGATCCGCGACCTCCACGTCACGGTGGAGACCGAAGAAGGCACGACGCCCATCCTGAACGGCGTGAACCTCACCGTCCGCTCCGGCGAGACGCACGCGATCATGGGCCCCAACGGCTCGGGCAAGTCGACGCTCGCGTCGACCATCGCGGGCCACCCCAAGTACACCGTGACGGGCGGCACCATCACGCTCGACGGCGAGGACGTCCTCGAGATGAGCGTCGACGAGCGCGCCCGCGCCGGCCTGTTCCTCGCGATGCAGTACCCGGTCGAGATCCCGGGCGTCACCGTGACGAACTTCCTGCGCACCGCCAAGACCGCGATCGACGGCGAGGCGCCGTCGCTGCGCACGTGGACGAAGGACGTCAAGCAGGGCATGAAGAACCTGCGCATGGATGACAAGTTCGCGCAGCGCAACGTCAACGAGGGCTTCTCGGGCGGCGAGAAGAAGCGCCACGAGATCCTCCAGCTCGAGCTGCTCAAGCCGCAGCTGGCGATCCTGGACGAGACCGACTCGGGTCTGGACGTCGACGCGCTCAAGGTGGTCTCGGAGGGCGTCAACCGCGCCAAGGAGAACACCGGCCTCGGTGTCCTGCTCATCACGCACTACACGCGCATCCTGCGCTACATCAAGCCCGACTTCGTGCACGTCATGGTCAAGGGCGAGATCGTCGAGGAGGGCGGCCCCGAGCTGGCCGAGCGCCTCGAGAGCGAGGGCTACGAGGGCTACTTCGCGCCCGGCGAGCCCATCGAAGCGTAGGCTGGAGACATGACCGCGACCCTCACCCCGGAGAAGTACGACGAGGTCACCGAGGCCCTCAAGGACGTCATGGACCCCGAGCTCGGGGTCAACGTCGTGGACCTCGGCCTCATCTACGATCTCGCCTGGGACGAGGAGAACGACGCGCTCGTGATCCACATGACGCTGACCAGCGCCGGCTGCCCGCTGACGGACGTGCTCGAGGAGCAGACCGCGCAGGCGCTGGACGACGTGGTCGAGCGGTTCCGGATCAACTGGGTCTGGATGCCGCCGTGGGGTCCCGAGCGGATCACGGACGACGGCCGCGACATGATGCGCGCCCTGGGATTCGCGATCTAGTTCAGAAGCGATCGCGCGCTGCGGGGCAGCAAAGCGGCACCCTTGCGAGCGAGGAACGTCGCTGACGCTCCGTTCGGCAGCGCTTCGCGCTGCGGTTCGGCCGCTTCGCGGCACGCTCGCTTCGCTCGCACGACGGTCGGTGGCGAGGCCCGATGAACGGGTCCGGGGCTTCGGCTCCGGGCCCGTTCCGCGTCTGCGGGGTTAGGCTCGATCGGGTGAGCACCACCCCCTTGGACGCCCTTCCGATCGAGCAGCTGCGGACCCGGACGAGCGCCAAATGGGCACTGTACCCCGAGGACGTCCTGCCGCTGTTCGTCGCCGAGATGGACTTCCCCCTCGCGCCCGCCGTCGCCGAGGCGCTGCACGCCGCGGTGGAGCGCGGCGACACCGGATACTCCGCGCACGGCAACGGGATCGCCGAGGCGTTCGCCGGATTCGCCGCGCGCCGCCTCGGGTGGGACGTCGACCCCGGCCGGGTCCGCACCACGTGCGACGTCATGATGGGGGCGGCGGAGCTGCTCCGGGCGGTCACCGAGCCGGGCGACGCCGTGGTCGTGACCCCGCCCGTCTACCCGCCGTTCTTCGCCGTGCACGAGGAGTCGCGCACCGAGGCGGTGCGGGTGCCGCTCGTGCGCGCGGGGGAGGGCTGGGAGCTCGACCTCGAGGCGATCGACGCCGCGTTCGCCGCGGGCGCCAAGGCGATGCTGCTGTGCAACCCGCACAATCCCACCGGCACCGTCCACTCGCGCGAGACCCTCGCCGAGCTGGCGCGCATCGCCGAGCGCCGCGGCGCGTGGATCGTCAGCGACGAGATCCACTGGCCGCTGACGCGGCCCGGCGCGACCTTCACGCCGTTCCTCGACGCCGCGCCCGCGGCGGCGGAGGTCGGCTTCGCGCTCGCCAGCGCGAGCAAGGCCTTCAACCTCGCGGGCCTGAAGTGCGCGCAGATCGTGACGGCGTCGGCCGAGCCCGCCCGCATCGTGCGGGCGCTGCCCGACGAGGTCGAATGGCGCACGTCGATCTTCGGCGCGATCGCGGGCCGCGCGGCGTACGAGAGCGGCGAGCCGTGGCTCGACGCGCTCCTCGCGCGCCTCGATCTGAACCGCGCGCTGCTGGTCGACCTGCTGGCGGACCACGTGCCGGAGGCGCGGTACGCGCCCGGCGACGCGGGCTTCCTCGCGTGGGTCGACTTCGCAGGCCTGGGCTGGGGCGACGAGCCTTCCGCCCGCATCCTGCGCGAGGCCCGCGTGGCGCTCAATCCCGGCACGACGTTCGGCGACGAGGGACGGGGCCACGCGCGGATCAACTTCGGCACGAGCCCCGAGATCCTCGCCGACGCCGTCGAGCGCATCGGCCGGCTGCGCGCATGAGCGGCGACCCCCGCACGCTCACCGGGCCCATCCCCGTCGCCGCGCATCCCGAGGACGCCCGCGCCCGCTCGCTGTGGGAGCCCTCCGTCGCGTGGGTCACGGTGGGCGCGACGTCCCTGATCTTCCTGGCCGCCCTGACCTCGCTCGCCCTCACGACCGTGATGCCCGTCGTGAGCGCCTCGCTCGACGGCGACGCGCTCTACGCGCTCGCGTTCTCCGGAACGCTCGCGACGGGCGTGATCGGCATGGTCGCCGCCGGGGCCTGGTCGGACCGGTCGGGCCCCGTCCTCCCGCTGTACACGGCGGTCGCGCTGTTCACCGCGGGCCTCGCGATCGACGCCGTCGCGCCGACCATGGAGCTGCTGGTGCTCGGGCGGCTCATCACCGGGCTCGGCTCGGGGGCGCAGGTCGTGGCGCTGTACGTGGTGGTCGCGCGCGTGTATGCGCCCGCGCTCCACGGGCGGGTCATGGCGGCGTTCTCGGCCGCGTGGGTGGTGCCGTCGCTGGTCGGCCCGTTCCTCGCCGGTCTCGTCACCGAGCACCTGCACTGGCGCTGGGTGTTCGCCGGCCTCGCGGCGCTCACGGTCGTCGCGATCGCGATGATCGCGCCGCGCCTGCGCGGGCTCCACGGCGGCGAGGGAGAGCACGATCCCGGCGTGGGGCGACGGCTGCTGTTCGCGGTCGTCGTCGCTGCCGCGGCGCTCGCCCTGGGGCTCACAGGGGAGCTCGCGGAATCCGTCGCGCCCGCCGCGGGATGGGCGACCGCCGCGGCCGCTCTGGCCGTGATCGGCGTGGCCATCCTGCCGCTGCTGCCGCGCCGCACGCTGCGGATCGGACGCGGGCTGCCGAGCGTCATCCTGATGCGCGGCCTGATCGCCGGGTCGCTGTTCGGCGCCGAGGTCTACGTGCCGTACCTGCTGATCGACCGGTTCGGCTTCTCGCCGGCGTGGGCGGGCCTCGGGCTGACCGCCGCGGCGATCGCGTGGGCGCTCAGCTCGCACGTGTCGGGCCGCCACGGCGACCGGATCGGGAACACCCGGATCGCCGTGATCGGCGTGGCGCTGCTGCTGATCGCGACCGCCGCCTGCGCGATCACGGTCGTCCTGTCGCTCCCGCCGGTCGTGCCCATCCTGCTCTGGTCGTGCGCGGGGTTCGGCATGGGGCTGATGTACCCGCGCCTGACGGTGCTGACCCTCGCGTACTCGACGAACGCCGACCAGGGGTTCAACTCGTCCGCCCTGCAGATCAGCGACTCGGTCGGCGCGTCCGCGACCATCGCGGTGATGGGACTGGCGTTCACGGCCCTGCACGGCACCGGCGCCGGCTTCCCGGTCGTGTTCGCGATCGCGTCCCTGCTGGCCGTCCTCGCCCTCGCCCCGGGCCTGCGGATGGGGCACGCGCACGAGCTCAAGTAGCTAAGGCTTACCTAAGTGAAGTACGCTGGGCGACCGTGACCACTCTCGCCTCGACCGACGTCCGGCCCGCCTATCGCCCGCACCGGGCGACGGTGACGCGCGTGGAACGCCTCAGCCCGCACTTCGCGCGGATCGAGTTCGGCGGCGACGACCTCGCGCACTTCGGCACCGCTGGTCTGGACCAGCGCATCAAGGTGCTGTTCCCGTTCGCGGACGGCTCGATGTGCGACGTGGGACAGCATGAGGACGACCCGCAGGCGCACCGCGACTGGTACGACCGCTGGCGCGGCCTCGCGGAGCACGAGCGCAATCCGTTCCGCACGTACACCGTGCGCAGGATCGACCCGGACGCCCGGCGTCTCACCGTCGACTTCGTGGTGCACCACGACGCGGGCCCCGCCGGCTCGTGGGCCGAGGCCGCGCGGGTCGGCGACCAGCTGGTCGTCGTCGGCCCCGACCAGCGCAGCCCCCTCTCGCGCGTGGGCATCGACTTCAAGCCCGCGAACTCGTCCCGCCTGCTCATCGTGGGCGACGAGACGGCCGTTCCGGCGGTCGGCAGCATCCTGGAGAGCCTGCCCGCGGATCGCGCGGCGGACGTGTTCCTCGAGGTGCCGAGCCTCGCCGACACCGCCGTCATCCGGCCGCCGGCGAACGCCGACCTGCGGTGGATCGTGCGCGAGCAGGATGGCGGACGCCCGGACCGCGAGCACGGCGAGGGCCTCATCGAGGCCGTCACGGCATGGGCGGCCGAGAGCCGCGACATCCTGGAGCGCGCGGCGGCGCCGCGCCCGCAGGTGCTCGCCGACGTCGACGTCGACCGCGAGATCCTCTGGGACAGCCCCGAGGAGGACGCGGCGTGCGACGGCGAGTTCTACGCGTGGATCGCGGGCGAGGCCGCCACGATCAAGCAGCTGCGGCGGCTGCTCGTGTCGGGCCACGGCGTCGACCGGCGCCGGGTCGCCTTCATGGGGTACTGGCGTCGCGGCATCGCCGAGCGCACCGGATGATCGCCCGCTCCCGCCGGGGGCTGCTCCTGCTCGCCGCCGCGGTGCTGCTGATCCTCGCTGTGCTGGCGGGCCTCGCCTTCGGCACGCGCGCGATCGCGCCCGTGACGGTGGCCGACGCCCTCCTGGCCTACGACCCCGGAGACAACGACCACGTCGTGGTCGTGACCCAGCGACTCCCGCGAACCCTCATCGGCCTCGCCGCGGGGCTCGCGCTGGCCATGGCCGGCGCGCTCATGCAGGGCATCACCCGCAACCCGCTGGTCGACCCCGGTCTGCTGGGCGTGAACGCCGGCGCGTCCGTCGCGGTGCTGCTCGCCATCACGCTGCTGGGGGTCGTGAACCCGGCCGGCTACGTCTGGTTCGCGTTCGCCGGAGCGGCGCTCGCGGCCGCGCTGGCGTGGGCGATCGGCTCGGCCGGCGCCGACGGCGCGAGTCCCGCCAAGCTCGCCCTGACCGGCGCCGCCGTGACCGCGGGCCTCACGTCGGTGATGCTGTTCATCCTCTCCACGTCGAGCACGGCGCTGAACACGTTCCGCTTCTGGTCGGTGGGGTCGCTCACCGGACGCGGGCTCGACACGCTCGCGCTCGTGCTGCCGACCATCGCGCTCGGCGTCGCGATGGCGGCCGTCGTCGCGAGCGGGCTCAACCTCGTGGCGCTCGGCGACGACACCGCGCGCGGGCTCGGTCACTCCGTCCGCTCGACGCGCGCCATCGCGCTCGTCGCGACCGTGCTGCTGTGCGGATCGGCGACCGCGGTCGCCGGGCCGCTCATGTTCGTCGGACTGGTCGTGCCGCACGTCGTGCGCGGCGTCGTCGGCAGCGACTACCGCTGGATCGTCGCCGCGAGCGCGCCGCTCGGCGCCGCGCTCGTCATCCTCGCCGATGTCGCGGGGCGCCTCCTGTCCGAGATCGAGGCCGGCCTCGTCGTCGCGTTCATCGGCGTGCCGGCGCTGCTCGCGCTGGTGCTGCAGCGGAAGCAGGCGACGGTGTGAGCGCCCCCGCGCAGACCGGGCGCGCTCCGGGCTTCCTGGCGGTGCACCGCACGACCGCGCGTCGCGCGACGACCGTCACGGCGGCCCTGGCCGCGCTGGCCTTCGCGGCCCTGTGCCTGGCGCTCGTGCTGGGCGACTTCGTGATGCCGCCCGGCGACATGCTGCAGGCCCTGTTCGGCGGCGGCACGCAGATCGAGCGGTACATCGTGTGGCAGGTGCGGATGCCGCGTGCCGCGCTCGCGCTGCTCGCCGGCGCCGCGCTCGGCCTGGCGGGCGCCCTGTTCCAGACGCTGCTGCGCAACCCGCTCGCGAGCCCCGACCTCCTCGGGATCAGCGGCGGCGCGAGCGTCGGGGCCGTCTACGCCACGCTCGTGGCCGGATGGACCGGCGCCGCCATCGCGGCCAGCGCGTTCGCGGGCGCCGCCGCGGTCGCCGTCGTGCTGCTGCTCGCGGCGCGCACGCTCGCGGACGGCGGGTACCGCCTGGTGCTCGCGGGCGTGGGGTTCGCGTTCCTGAGCGCGTCGATCGTCGGCTACCTGCTCAAGCGCGCGCAGGAGGACCAGGCGGGCACCGTCCTGAAGTGGATCACCGGGAGCCTCGGCGCGACGACGTGGGAGCCGGTGGTCGTGATCGGCGCCGTGCTGGCGCTCGGCGCCGCGGCGGCGGCGCTGCTGGCGCGGCCGCTGCAGCTCACCGAGCTCGGCGATCCGCTCGTGCGCGGCCTCGGAGCGCATCCGGTGGTCGTCCGCACGGCCACGGTCGTGGTGGCCGTGCTGCTTGCGGCGTCGACCGCGGCCTTCATCGGCCCCGTGAGCTTCGTGGCCCTCGGCGCCGCCCCGATCGCGCGCTCGCTCGTCGGGCGCGGGGCGCTCGCGCTGCCGGCGGCCGCGCTCACGGGCGGCTCCGTCCTGCTGATCGCCGACCTGGTCGGGCAGTACGCGTTCCCCGGGCACTCGGTCCCGGTGGGCGTCGTCACCGGCGCGGTCGGCGCGCCCTACCTCCTCTGGCTGCTGGCCTCGTCGAAGGGACGACGCGCATGACCGAACCCCGTATCGCAGCCGGCACCGACGCGCCGCGGCTCTCGGCGCGGGGCCTGGCCGCCGGGTACCCCGGCCGCCGGGTGATCGAGGACCTGGACCTGCGGATCGCGCCCGGGCGCATCACGGTCATCATCGGCGCGAACGCGTCGGGCAAGTCCACTCTGCTCGCGCACCTCGCCCGGCTGCAGTCGCCGCTGGACGGCGCCGTCCTGCTGGAGGACGTGGACGTGCGCACCGTGCCGCGCCGCCGCCTCGCGCGCGAGCTCGGCATCCTGCCGCAGCAGCCGATTGCGCCCGAGGGACTGACGGTCGCCGAGCTGGTGGGCCGCGGGCGCCACCCGCACCGCGGCCTCATGGGCCGCTGGACCGCGCAGGACGCGGCCGCGGTGGACGAGGCGATGGCCGCGACCGGGATCGCGGAGCTCGCGGACCGGTCGATCGGCGAGCTCTCCGGCGGTCAGCGCCAGCGCGTCTGGATCGCGATGGCCCTCGCCCAGGACCCGCGCATCCTGCTGCTGGACGAGCCGACGACGTTCCTCGACCTGGCACACCAGATCGAGGTGCTCGACCTGCTGGTGCGTCTCAACCGCGACCGCGGCACGACCATCGTGGTCGTGCTGCACGAGCTCGGGCTCGCGGCGCGCTACGCCGACGACCTCGTCGTCATGAAGGACGGCCGGATCGTCGCCCACGGCGCGCCCGCCGACGTCCTGACCGCCGAGACGGTCGCCGACGCGTTCGGGCTGAAGGCGCTCGTGATCCCCGACCCGCTGACGGCGACCCCGCTCGTCATCCCGGTGCCTGGCGGCGCGCACTCCGCGCCCGACCGGGCCTGACCGTCCCCACCGACCCCGACCCCGGCCTGTCCCGTCCCGAAAGGAAACCATGAAGCTCACCCGCACGAAGGCGCTGGCCGCCGTCGCGTCCGCGGCCGGCCTGGCGCTCGCGCTCACCGGCTGCGCCGGCGACGCGGCCGCCCCCTCCGAGTCGCCCGCCGCCGGCGGCGACGGCGCGTTCCCCGTCACGATCGAGCACGCGTTCGGCGAGAGCGTGATCGAGCAGGCCCCCGAGCGCATCGCGACGTGGGGCTGGGGCGCCGCCGACGCGGTGCTCGCCCTGGGCGAGGTGCCCGTGGCGATCCCGGCCGAGATGTACGGCGGCGACGAGAACGGCGTCCTGCCGTGGATCGCCGAGGAGCTCGACGCGCTCGGCGCCGAGACGCCCGCGCTGCTGACCTCGGGCGCCGAGGGGCAGCTCCCCATCGAGGAGATGCTCGCGGCCGCGCCCGACGTCGTCCTCGCCCCGTACTCCGGGATCACGGAGGAGGAGTACACGCAGCTCACGGACGCCGGCGTGGACGTCGTCGCGTACCCCGAGGTCGCGTGGTCGACGCCGTGGCGCGACGTGATCAGCATCGTCGGCGAGGCTCTCGGCCAGGCAGACGAGGCCGAGCAGGTGCTGGCCGACATCGACGCGTCGATCGCCGAGCAGGCGGCGGCGCACCCCGAGTTCGAGGGCCTCTCGATCGCCGAGGTCTGGAACGTCGCGGGGACGTTCTACGTGTACCTGCCCGCCGACCCGCGCGTGCAGTTCGCCGAGGATCTGGGCTTCGTGAGCGCCGAATCCGTGACCGAGCTCGACACGGGCGAGGCCACGTTCTACTACACGCTCAGCTACGAGCAGCTCGACAAGCTCGAGGCCGACGTGCTGCTGATCTACGGCGACACCGAGGCCGAGGTCGACGAGTTCCTGGCGTCGGAGCAGGGGCAGCTGCTGCCGCAGGTGCCCGAGGGCGAGGTCGTGAAGGTGATCGGCCAGTCCGCGATCGCCTCGGTCGCGCCGCCCACCGCGCTGTCGCTCACGTGGGGCATGGACGACTTCATCGCCGCCATCGAGGAGGGCCTCGCGGAGTAGTCGCTCCGTCGTGAGGGCCGTCACCGTCATCCCGGGATCCGGGTGCGGCGGCGGCCCTCGGTCGTCGCGGCCCGGGCGCGCGGGCGGCGTCAGCGGGGGAGCGGCGCCCCGAGGCCCGCGAGGAGCATGCGGATGCCGCGCGCGAAGTCGGCTGCGGTCGCCTCGGCGACCTCCGCCTCGCCGGCCGGATAGGCGCCGAACCGCGCCGCCTGGATGCGCTGCTGCACGAGCGACGCGTGCCCGAGGATGAACTGCAGCAGCACCGTCGCGGCGCTGCGGGCCTCCTCGTCGGCCGCGTCGGCCTCGCTCAGCGCCTGCGCCAGGCGGTCGAGCGCCGCGTCGGACCCGAGGCCCAGCGCCTGCGTGCTGAGCACCACCTCCGCGCCGTCGCGGTGCGCCAGGAGGGCGTCGCGCAGGGCGCCGGCGACCGCGGTCGCCTCCGCGTCGCGGTCGTCGGCGTGGGGCACCGGCGCCGCCGACCCCACGATGCGGTCGGCGACCGCGGCCAGCAGCGACTGCTTGTTCTCGAAGTGCCAGTACAGCGCGCTCGGCTGCACGCCCAGCGCGCCCGCGAGGCGTCGCATGGACAGGTCGGGCAGGCCGGTCTGCTCCAGGAGCTGCAGCGCGACGTCGACGATGCCGTCGCGGCTGTTGCGGTCGGAGCCGTGCCGATCGGGGCGTGCGTCACGGGCATCCATGATCCTCACTATACTGAACGGCGTTCAGGTGAACACTGTTCAGGAAGCGGCGCCCCCGGCCGCTCGTCCCCACCCCCGGCGGCCGCGTGCCGCAGAGAAGGAGTCCCCATGGCAGTCAAGGGTTTCGAAGGGCGCGATCTCGCCCGGGCCGCGGTCTTCGCAGCGATCATCGTCGTGCTGGGCATCGCCGGCGCCATCCCCGTCGGCCCCGTGCCGATCACGCTGCAGACGCTCGGCGTGATGCTCGCGGGCGTCGTGCTCGGCCCGAAGCGCGCCGCGATCGCCGTCGGGATCGTGCTCGTGCTCGTCGCCGTCGGGCTGCCCGTGCTCTCGGGCGGACGCGGCGGTCTCGGCGTCTTCGCCGGCCCCTCGGCCGGATACCTGATCGGCTGGCTGCCCGGCGCCGTCGTCGCGGGCCTGATCGCGAAGTCGTCCGCCGCGCGCATCTCGTGGTGGCGCACGGCGCTCGGCGCGCTCGTCGGCGGCATCGGCGTGGTGTACGCCCTCGGCATCCCGGTGCAGGCCGCGATCCTCGGCATGCCGCTGCACGAGGCGGCCGTCGGCAGCCTCATCTTCATCCCGGGCGACCTCGTCAAGGTGGTGCTCGCGACCGTGCTCGCCCTGGCGCTGCACCGCGCGTACCCGCGCGCGTTCGAGTCGGGAGCCGCGGCGAAGCCCGCCGCACAGCATGCCTGACGCATCCGATGCGATCGTCCTCGAGGATGTGGCCGTCGAGCTCGACGGGCACCGCATCCTCGAGGACGTGTCGGTGCGCCTGGACCAGCGACGCATCGGCGTGATCGGCGCGAACGGCTCGGGCAAGTCCACGTTCGCGCGGCTGCTGGACGGCCTCGTCGCGCCCAGCCGCGGCACCGTGACGGTGCACGGGATCGATGCCGCGCGCGACGTGCGCGCGCTGCGGGAGCGCGTGGGGTTCGTCTTCACGAATCCGGATGCGCAGATCCTGATGCCCACGGTCGCCGAGGACGTGGCGCTGTCGCTGCGGCGCGCGGGGCTGGGGAAGGCCGAGGTCGCGGAGCGCGTCCAGGCGCAGCTGGAGCGGCACGGCCTCGCCGAGCTTGCCGACCGCGCCGCGTACAGCCTGTCGGGCGGCCAGAAGCAGCTGCTCGCCCTGGTGTCCGTGCTCATCCGCGGGCCCCGGCTCGTGGTGGCGGACGAGCCGACCACGCTGCTGGACCTCGGCAACGCGCGCCGGATGGCCGATCTGCTGGTGTCTCCGCCCGAGGAGGGCGGGATCGACGCGCAGGTGGTCGTCGTGACGCACGACCTCGACCTGGCGGCTCGGTGCGACGTGGTCGTGCGGTTCGCGGACGGCCGCCTCGCGGAGGTCGGCGATCCGGCCGCGATCGTCGACCGGTACCGCCTGGAGTTCGCGTGATCTCCCTGTACCGGCCGGGGAGCAGCCCTCTGCACCGGATGCCCGCGGGGGCGAAGCTCGCGCTCGGCGCCGTGCTCGCGGTCGCCGTGTCGGTGTGGCCGCACACGGCCGTCACCGCCACCGTGACGCTCGCCGCGGTGTTCGGGCTGTTCGCGCTCGCGGGCTTCGGGCCGCTGGAGTGGCTGCGGCAGGTGTGGGCGATCCGCTGGATCGTGGCCTTCGTCGCGGTCATGCAGCTCGTGTTCTCCGGGCCGCTGGAGGCGTACATCACCACCGTGCGGATCGCCGCGGTCGTGCTGCTGGCGGCGCTCCTCACGATCACGACCCGCACGTCGGACCTGCTCGAGGCGCTGCAGACCGTCCTGGCGCCGCTGCGCCGGTTCGGCGTGGACCCGTGGCGCGTCGCGTTCACGCTGTCGCTGACCATCGCGCTGGTGCCGGTCATCGCGGACTTCCTGCGGCGCATCCGGGAGGCCCAGCGCGCCCGCGGCGTGCGCCTGGGATTCCGCGCCGTCGTCCCGCTGCTGGTGATGTCGCTCCGGCACGCGGACGACGTGGCCGACGCGCTGTCCGCGCGGGGGATCGCGTGACGGCGCCCGTCCGCGTCGGCGGGCACGTCGTCCACGGCCTGCCGGTCGACGAGCAGACCCGCTGCGCGCACTACGCGACCGAGCTCGACGTGCTGGCCATCCTGTTCCCGTGCTGCGGCCGCTGGTACCCGTGCCACGCGTGCCACGAGGAGACGGCCGATCATGCCGCCCGCCCGTGGGGCGCGGGGGAGCGCGAGACCCAGGCGCTGCTGTGCGGCCGCTGCGGACGCACGTCGTCGATCCGCGAGTACGTCGCGACGTGCGCGTGCGCGCACTGCGGCGGCGCGTTCAACCCCGGGTGCCGGCGGCACCACCACCTCTACTTCGACACCCCGCAGGTCTGACGCCGCCCGCGGGCGGACGCCCAGGGGCACGAACCTATACTGGGAGGCTGGCCCAGCCGGGCCCTCGCTCCGTTCCCGGAGACATCCCCACCTGCGATTGGACGTCCGCTGTGCTCGCCGTGCACGACCTCGAGATCCGCGTCGGCGCACGCATGCTCATGTCGGACGTCTCGTTCCGCGTCGGGCCGGGCGACAAGGTCGGCCTCGTGGGCCGCAACGGCGCCGGCAAGACGACGCTGACGAAGGTGCTCGCGGGCGACCTGATCCCCGCCAACGGCCGGGTGGACCGCTCGGGCGAGCTCGGCTACCTGCCGCAGGACCCGCGCAGCGGCGACCCGGAGCAGCTCGCGCGCACGCGCATCCTCGATGCCCGCGGGCTCGGATCGCTCGCGCTCGGCATGCAGGAGGCGTCGGTGGCGATGGCCTCGGACGACGAGAAGGTCGCCGCGAAGGCCATGAAGCGCTACGCGCACTTCACGGAGCGCTTCGAGTCCCTGGGCGGCTACGCGGCGGAGGCCGAGGCCGCCTCGATCGCGCACAACCTGTCGCTGCCCGACCGCATCCTGGACCAGCCGCTCAAGACCCTCTCGGGCGGTCAGCGGCGCCGCATCGAGCTCGCGCGCATCCTGTTCTCGGACGCCGACTCGATGATCCTGGACGAGCCGACCAACCACCTCGACGCCGACAGCGTCGTGTGGCTGCGCGAGTTCCTGAAGTCCTACAAGGGCGGGCTGATCGTCATCAGCCACGACGTGGAGCTCGTGGAGGAGACCGTCAACCGCGTCTTCTACCTCGACGCCAACCGCCAGGTCATCGACATCTACAACATGGGCTGGAAGCACTACCAGCGCCAGCGCGTCGCGGACGAGGAGCGCCGCAAGAAGGAGCGCGTCAACGCGGAGAAGAAGGCCTCGGCGCTGCAGCAGCAGGCCGCGCGCTTCGGCGCCAAGGCTTCCAAGGCCGCCGCCGCGCACCAGATGGTCGCGCGTGCCGAGAAGCTGCTGTCGGGTCTCGAGGAGGTCCGACAGGAGGATCGCGTCGCCAAGCTCCGGTTCCCGAAGCCCGCCCCGTGCGGCAAGACGCCCCTCATGGCGAAGTCGCTGTCGAAGTCGTACGGCGCCCTGGAGATCTTCGCGGGCGTGGATCTCGCGATCGACCGCGGCTCCAAGGTCGTCGTGCTCGGCCTCAACGGCGCGGGAAAGACGACCCTGCTGCGCATCCTCGCCGGCGTCGACAAGAGCGACACGGGACAGATCGAGCCCGGCCACGGCCTCAAGATCGGCTACTACGCGCAGGAGCACGAGAACCTCGACGTGAACCGGTCGGTGCTCGAGAACATGGTCTCGGCCGCGCCCAACCTCAACGAGACCGAGGCGCGCAAGGTGCTCGGATCCTTCCTGTTCACGGGCGACGACGTCCACAAGCCCGCGGGCGTCCTGTCGGGCGGCGAGAAGACCCGCCTGTCGCTCGCCACGCTGGTCGTGTCGAGCGCGAACGTGCTGCTGCTGGACGAGCCGACCAACAACCTCGACCCCGCCTCGCGCGAGGAGATCCTCGGCGCGCTGGCGCATTACGAGGGCGCGGTCGTGCTGGTCTCGCACGACGAGGGCGCCGTCGAGGCGCTCAACCCCGAGCGCGTCCTGCTGCTGCCGGACGGCGTCGAGGACATCTGGAACAAGTCCTACCTCGACCT
This sequence comes from Microbacterium sp. Root53, assembly GCF_001426925.1. Lineage (GTDB taxonomy): Bacteria > Actinomycetota > Actinomycetes > Actinomycetales > Microbacteriaceae > Microbacterium. The sequence continues at coordinate 71,949 of NZ_LMFR01000012.1, read as the reverse complement.
GATCACGCTGGCGTAGCGGCGCGGCCGCTCAGCGGCCGGCGTCGAGGAGGGCGTCCTCCTCGTCCGCATCGCGATCGCGGCGGCGCGTCCGCGCGCGGCGGGCCGGGGTCGCGCGCCGCAGCTCGTCCTCGTCGTCGTCCTCGGCGTCCTCGCGGCGCGCGCGGATCTCGGTGCGGATCATGTACGCGATGAACCCGAAGCCCATGATCGCGAACAGGATCCACTGGATCGCGTACGACAGGTGCGGGCCGGGATCCTCGGTCGGCGGCTTGAGCTCGGCCGGGCGATCGGCGGGCGCCGGATCCTCCGACACCATCAGTCCGTAGAAGGCGGTCTCCGTCTCCGGGCCGGTCAGATCGGCGACCGCCGGCAGGTGGATCGTCGGCAGCTGGCCCTCCGGCGCGCTGCGGCCCGAGGACGGGAGCGGCTCGCCCGGACGGACGCGCGCGACCACGGTGACGTCGCCCGCGGGCGGCGCCGGGACGGCATCCGGCACGGCGTCCTCGCCCGGCGGCACCCAGCCGCGGTCGATCGCCACGATGCGGCCGTCGGCCAGCTGGAACGGCACCAGCACCTCGAACGCGCTCGTGCCGCCCTGTGCGCGGTTGCGGACGAGGAGCTGATCCTCGGTCAGGTACCGGCCCGTCAGCGTGACCGGGTGCCACTCGTCGGACGGCGCGTATCCCCGGTCCAGGACCTGCTCCACGGGGACGGGCGCGGCGTCGTAGTTGGCGTCGACCAGCTCGAGCATCGCGGCGCGGGCCTCGTTGCGCTCGAACTGCCAGTGGGAGAGGAACCCGCACGCGACCGCGAACGCGACCGCGATCAGCGCGTACACGCTCCAGCGTGCGGCGGTCGACCGCATGACCTCGGGCTTGCTCATGCGCGGTCCTCCGCGGACGCGCCGTCCGGGACCACGCCCGCGGCCACCTCGAGGGGGAAGTCGCGCGCGGCCAGGAAGTCGCGCAGGTAGCCGACGTGGGCGTCGCACGCGAGCCAGGTCTTGCGGCGGTCCCCGGTGTGGATCCGCGGATTGCGCCAGCGGATCGTCCACGTGGCGGGCTCGGGGCAGCCGGCGCGCGAGCACGTGGGGATCTGGGGATCCAGGCCGATCATGCGCGGTCCGGGTCCGCCGGCCCGGTGTCGTCGGCTCCGCCGTCGCGGGCCTCGTCGCCGACGGGTGGAGCGGGCTCGGGGCGCGGCGCGGGGGACTCGGCGATCGTGATGACGGTGGGCGCCGCCGGGGCGTCGGCGTCCGGCTCCGCGGGCCGCGCGGCGTCGATCGCCGGGGCGTCGAGGCGCACGGCGTCGGCGACGTGGCGGCCGCTGGCGGCGTTCGCGCCGACCACCGCGAAGTACGGCAGGAAGATCGCGCCGGCGGCGAAGACGAACGTGTACCAGCTGTGCGGCGTGACGAACGCCGCGAGGCACAGGCACACGATGCGGATGCCCATCGTGATCAGGTAGTTGCGCACGCGGTCGCCCGCGTCGTCGGCCGGAGCGAGCGGCAGCGACGTCGCCGACTGGGCGGCGGAGGCGTCTTTCCTGGGGGTCTTCACGATCATTCCAGCCTACGCTTCCGCGCCCGATCGGGCGGCCCCCGAGCGGGTCGCCTCGGCATCGCCACCCGCCGCACAATAGGCTGGCGTGCGGCCCCGGATCAGCGCCGGACCGCCCGACCGGACCCGATCCGTCGGGGACCCCGAGCAGAGAGAGTCACCCACCGTGAGCAGTGAACGCGTCGTCCTCGTCACAGGCGGCAACCGCGGCATCGGCCGCGCGATCGCCGAGCGCTTCGTCCAGGAGGGGTACCGCGTCGCGGTCACGGCCCGCAGCGGCGAGGGCCCCGAGGGGACGCTCACCGTGCGCGCCGACGTCACCGACGCCGCGGCGATCGACGCCGCGTTCACCGAGGTCGAGCAGCAGCTCGGTCCGGTCGAGATCGTGGTGGCCAACGCCGGCATCACCAAGGACACGCTGCTGATGCGGATGAGCGAGGACGACTTCGACAGCGTCATCGCGACGAACCTCGGCGGCGCGTTCCGCGTGGTCAAGCGCGCCTCGAAGGGCATGCTCAAGGCGCGCTTCGGCCGCGTCATCCTGATCTCCAGCGTCGTCGGGCTCTACGGCTCGGCCGGCCAGGTCAACTACGCGTCGTCCAAGAGCGCCCTCGTCGGCTTCGCCCGCTCGCTGACGCGCGAACTCGGCGCGCGCGGCATCACCGCGAACGTCGTGGCGCCGGGCTTCATCGAGACGGACATGACCGCGGAGCTGCCCGAGGAGACGCAGGCCGAGTACCGCAAGGCCATCCCCGCGGGCCGGTACGGCAGCGCCGCCGAGGTCGCCGCCGCCGTGACGTGGCTCGCGTCGGACGACTCCGCCTACATCTCCGGCGCCGTGATCCCGGTCGACGGCGGCCTCGGCATGGGTCACTGACCCTCGAGGATGCCCTTCAGCCGGGCCAGGTCGGCCCGGGTCGCGCGCCGCATCGCCGCCTCCATGACGGGGGCGGCGATGCGCGCGAAGCCGGCGGGCTCGCCCGTGTTGCGCAGCGTCATCCGCGTCCCGCCGGGCGCCGGCTCCCACGTGTAGGCGGTCTCCATCGGGAACGGCCCCTCGGCCGTGCGCATCACCAGCAGTCGCTCGGGACGGTAGGTGGCCACGCGGTACGTGTAGGCGAGCCGGCGGCCCAGGAACGCGCGACGAAGTCCATCTCGGCGCCCTCGACGAGCACCGGATCCGTGCGCCATTCGACGCTGCGGATGTTCGCGTACCACTCCGGCGCGTGCGACGGGTCCGCCGCGTACGCGGCGACCTCCGCCACGGGCCGGGCGATCACGGTCTCGACGCGCACGTCAACGGCCATGAGGGTCCTCTCGGGAAGGCGGCGCGACGGGCGCCGCGTGGGGGATGTGCCAGCCGAAGTGCAGCGACACGACACGGAAGGCGAACACCACCAGCGCCACCGCGACGGCGGTCACGATGCCGTACAGCCCGGTGAGCCACAGGACGGTCGCCAGGACCGAGCCGATCATGGCGGGCACGGCGTACAGGTCGTCGCGGTTGAACAGCTGCGGCACGCGGTTCGCCACGACGTCGCGCAGCAGCCCGCCTCCCACGGCGGTTGTCACGCCGAGCAGCGCCGAGGCGACCGGGTTCATCCCCGCGTGCAGCGCCGTCACGGTGCCGGTGACGCAGAACAGCGCGAGCCCGCCCGCGTCGAGGATCAGCAGCGGGCGATGCAGGCGCTCGACCCACGCGTGCAGGAAGTAGACCACGAGGGCCGCGAGCAGGGGCGGCGCGAGGTACCAGGGGTTGGCGAACGCGTTGGGCACGTTCCCGAGGACGAGATCCCGGATGACCCCGCCGCCGAGCCCCGCGAGCGAGCCCAGGAACAGCGAGCCGATGATGTCGAAGCGGCTCCGCGCGGCCAGCAGACAGCCGGACATCGCGAAGAAGAAGGTGCCGAGGAGGTCCAGCACCAGAGCGAGGGTCATGCCACCATCCAAGCACCGGCGCGGCCGCGCCCCGCGACGGCCTACTCGCGGACAGCGGCGGCGATCGCCTCCGCGAGGGCGCCCGGCTTGGAGAACTGCGGCCAGTGGCCCGTGCCGAGCGTGACCACCTCGAAGCTCCGGATGCGATCGAGCGTCGCGCCCCACGCGGGCCAGTCCGACATCATCGCGCGCAGGCTCTGCTCGTCGAGCTTGCCGGAGAGCACCGTGACGGGGACGTCGAAGCGGCGGTCGTCCGCGAGCCGGATGCCGTCGGTCGGCACCTTCGTCGGCACGGAGCGCGTGAGCCCGGCCGTGCGCTCCCGCGTGGCGGCGTCGAGGTCGTCGACGTCCTCGTCGTCGAAGAAGTCCCAGCCGGGGAACGGCACGACCCCGTCGACCACGGGGAACTCCGAGATGCCGGCGTCGTCGGGCGGGGCATCGTGTCGACGAGCACCACGCGGGCGATCCGGTCCGGGCGCCGGTCGGCGGCGCCCCACGCGACGTTGCCGCCGCCCGAGTGGCCCACGACCACGACGGGTCCCTCGATCGAGTCGATGCGCTCGACCACGGCGTCGACCCAGTCGTCGATGCCGAGGTCCGCGGACTCGGATGCCGGGGCGCCGACGCCCGGCAGGGTCAGCGCGTGAACGCGGTGACCGGCGCCCTCCAGCCCGGGCACGACGTCGTCCCACGAGGACGCGTCGAGCCAGAGCCCGGGGATCAGGATGATCTCTGCCATGCTCCGCACGCTACGCCGGGCCGCCGACATCGGGCCAGGCGGCGCGGATGACGCCCCGGGACGATCGCGGTCAGGGGAGCAGCGGCACGACCTGCGCGAGGTCGACCGGCCCGATCACGAGCGGGGCCGAGAGGCGCACGGCGGGCTTGGCGTTGAAGGCGAGGCCCAGCCCCGCGGCGCTCAGCATGAGGAGGTCGTTGGCGCCGTCGCCGATCGCGATGGTGCGGGCGCGGGGGACGCCGTGCTCCTCGGCCCAGCGGAGCATCCACTCGGCCTTGGCAGCGGCGTCGACGATCGGGCCGTCGACCTCTCCCGTGAGCGCGCCGTCGGCCGCCACGAGGCGATTGGCGCGCCAGAAGTCCACCCCGAGCGCGGGGGCCACGTCGTCGAGGATCTCGTGGAAGCCGCCCGACACGACGCCCACGAGGCCGCCGCGCGCGTGCACGGCGTCGATCAGGTCGGTCACGCCGGGCGTGGGCTCGACGCGGCCGCGCACGTGCGCGAACGAGGCGACGGGCACGCCGGCGAGCTCGCGGACGCGCGAGCGCAGGCTCTGGGCGAAGTCCACCTCGCCCCGCATGGCGGCCTCGGTCGCCGCGGCGACCTCGGCGCCGCGGCCGGCCTCGTCGGCGATCAGCTCGATCACCTCGTTGCGGATGAGGGTGGAGTCGGCGTCGAGCACGACCAGGAAGCGCGCGGTCACGATCTCCGAGCGTACCGGGCCGCGGAGGCGCCCATCGGCCGCGCGGCCCCGCGCGTCCGGCGGGGAGGCCGCGGGCGAGTGGGTAGGCTGGCCGCATGCCCGCTGTGCTCTCCTTCGAAGACGTCGTGGTCCGCCGAGAAGGCCGGAACATCGTGGACGGACTGACGTGGACCGTGAACGACGACGAGCGGTGGGTGATCCTGGGCCCGAACGGCGCCGGCAAGACCACGCTGCTCCAGATGGCGGACACGATGGTCCACCCCACGTCGGGCACCGTCGAGATCCTCGACGAGCGCCTGGGGCGCACCGATGTGTTCGAGCTGCGCCCCCGCATCGGCTTCGCCTCGCAGGCGCTGGCGCGCCGCATCCCGGCCGACGAGACCGTGATCAACGCGGTGCTGACTGCGGCGTACTCGGTGCTCGGCCGCTGGAACGAGGAGTACGAGAACATCGACGAGCGCCGCGCGCTGCGCGTGCTGCGCGAGTGGCACCTCGACCACCTGGCCGACCGCACGTTCGGCACGCTGAGCGAGGGCGAGCAGAAGCGCGTGCAGGTCGCCCGCGCGATCATGACCGACCCCGAGCTGCTGCTGCTCGACGAGCCCACCGCGAGCCTCGACCTCGGCTCGCGCGAGGTCCTCATCGGCCTGCTGAGCGCGTACGCGCAGTCCCCCGTGACGCCCGCCCTCGTGATGGTGACGCACCACGTCGAGGAGATCCCGGCCGGATTCACGCACGTCCTGCTGCTGCGCGATGGCAAGGCCGTCGCGGCCGGGCCGATCGCCGAGACGCTGACCTCCGAGAACCTGAGCGAGACGTTCGGGCTGCCGATCGCCATGACGCAGGACGGCGGCCGCTACGCGGCGCGCGGCGCCTGATCCGGTCCCCGCTCGGCCGGCTCTTCTGGTAGAGTGGGTCGCTGGTGCCCAAGCACCGGAAGACTTTTCAAACTCTCTTGGCAAGGACCCCCATGAAGACTGACATCCACCCCGAGTACAAGGCGGTCGTGTTCCGCGACCTCGGTTCGGGCGAGACCTTCCTCACCCGTTCGACCGTGACCAGCGACAAGACCATCGACCTCGACGGCGTCGAGTACCCGGTCATCGATGTCGAGATCTCGTCGGCGTCGCACCCGTTCTACACGGGCAAGCAGCGCATCATGGACTCGGCCGGCCGCGTCGAGAAGTTCAACCAGCGCTTCAAGAACTTCGGCTCCAAGTAAGCCGCGTTCCGCGCTCGAAGGCCCCGCTCCGGCGGGGCCTTCGTCGTTCCCGGGTGCCGACGCGCGCTCCGAAGACCGGACGGGCGGTGCCTGCGGTGCGGGTGGGGTCTCATCCGCCGCATCCGTCGCATCGGTCCGGTTTTCGGAACGGGGCGCCGGAGACAGGCTCGGCCGCCGGCAGGCAGGCTCAGGAGCCCCACCGGGCGACGTGCGTCACATCGGGCCTGTGAGCGGCCGGGGTGCGGCGCTCCGAACACCGGATGGGCGGTGCCTGCGGTGCGGGTGGGGTCTCATCCGCCCCACCCGCCTCATCGGTCCGGTTTTCGGAACCGGGGCGACAGCACCGGCGGCAGGCTACGCGCGGACGGGCCAGCTGCCGTCGAGGACCTCGGTGGGCTCCAGGCGCCCGATGCGGATGAAGTACTCGGTGAGGCTCTCGGCCTGCTCGCGCGCCCAGCCGATCTGGCGGGTGTGCAGCTCCTGCACGTCCTCGGGCAGCGTTTCCGCGAAGCGCTCGGCGATGGCGAGCGCTACGCGCCCGGCCGCGATCGCGTCGGCCGACGCCTCGTGCGCGGACTCCAGCGGCACCGAGTAGTGCGCCGCGACGACGTCGAGCGTGCGCTTGCCCTTGCGGTATCGGTCGCACGTCTTGTCGATCACGAGCGGGTCGATCACGGGCGCGGGGGAGTCGATCGTCGCGATGCCGTGCCGCTCGCCCTCGTACTTGAGCAGCGAGAAGTCGTAGGCCGCGTTGTAGGCGACCACGGGGATGCCCGCGGACAGCAGGGTGCGCAGCGCGTGCGTCACCTCGGCGACGACCTCCGCCGCGGGGCGGCCCTCGGCGCGGGCGTGCTCGGTCGTGATGCCGTGCACGGCCGTGGCGCCCTCGGGGATCTCGATGCCCGGGTCCGCGAGCCAGTGCTCGTCGTGGATGACCGCGCCGCGCTCGTCGAGCAGGCCGACGTAGGCGGTCACGATCCGGTCCTCGGTCACGTCGATGCCGGTCGTCTCGAGGTCGAACACGCCGATCCGTCGGGTCCAGCGCCGCGGTCCCTGGTCGACCACGACGGTCTCGCTGACGACGGAGGTCTCGCGCACCACGGCGTCGGGCGTGGCGACGGTCGTCTCGGTGACGGTCGTCTCGGTCACCGTCATGGTGGTCGCGGCGTCGGCGGGCGCGGCGTCGCGCGTCGCGGCCTCGCCGCGCGGGGTCCAGGTGGGGGTCTCTCCGGGGTGGTCGAGCCAGTCCAGCTCGAACAGCGGGGGCGGATCCGGCCACGACCTCGTCATACGCCACACCGTAGGACGCGGCGCGGACATTCCCGCGGAGGCACCCCGGGAAGCGCGCAGGCCGGCGTCCGTAGACTCGATCCGTGCCCGTCGCCTCGCCCTACGCCACCCAGCTCGCCGCGATCCCGGTCGTCCGTCGCGAGGCCGACGTGCTCGGCGGCCGCACCGCCTACTGGGTGTACGGCCCGGACGACGCCGCGACGACGATCCTGGCGGTGCACGGCTTCCGGGGCGAGCACCACGGCCTGGAGCCCGTGGTGGCCGCCCTCGAGGACGCGATCCGCGAGGGCGTCCGGGTCGTGATGCCGGACCTGCCCGGCTTCGGCGAGACGCCGCCGATCCCGGGCCGCCGCCACGACCTCGAGGCGTACGCGGACTGGCTCGGCGCGTTCGCCGCCGCGGTGGCGCCCGGCGCGATCGTCCTGGGGCACTCGTTCGGCTCGATCGTCGCCGCCGCGGCCGTCGCGCGCGGCCTCGCGACGCCTCGCCTGGTGCTGATCAACCCGATCGGCGCGCCGGCGCTGGAGGGGCCGCGCGGCATCCTGACCCGCCTGGCGATCCTGTATTACTGGGCCGGCTCCCGGCTGCCCCGCCCGATCGGCACCTGGCTGCTGCGCAACCGCCTGATCGTGCGCGTCATGTCGATCGCGATGGCGAAGACGCGCGACCGCGCGCTGCGGGCGTTCATCCACGACCAGCACGACCGGTACTTCTCGCTCTTCGCGGATCGGGACGTGCTGCGCGACGCGTTCGTGACGAGCGTCTCCCACGACGTCAGCGAGTACGCCGCGCGCATCGCGGCGCCGACGCTCCTGATCGCGGCCGACCGCGACGACATCACGCCCATCGAGGCCGAGCGCGTGCTCGCCACCCGCTTCCCGGACGCCCGGCTCGTCGAGATCCAGGGCGTCGGACACCTCATCCACTACGAGAAGCCCGGCGAGGCCGCCGCCGCGATCCGCGACTTCCTCGCCTGAGCGGGCCTACGGCTCGCGGCGCGCGAGCTGCATGAGGCCGCTCACCCGGTAGGGCACCGCCTCGCTCATCACCAGCGACGTCTCCGTGCGCTCGACGCCCTCGATGCCGAGGATGCGAGCGTCCACATCGAACAGGTGGCGGGCGTCCCGGCACGCGACCAGCGCGAGCAGGTCGGTCTGACCCGAGAGCCCGTGCACCTGCACCACCTCGGGGACCGAGGCGAGCTCGCTCGTGATGCGCGGCAGCTCCACCTGGCGCACGCCGATGGCGAGGAACGCCTCGAGCGGGAAGCCGAGGGCGGCCGTCGAGATGGAGCGTTCGAAGGAGCGGAACACGCCGGCCTTGTCGAGGCGCGACATCCGCGCCTGCACCGTGTTGCGGGACAGCCGCAGTCGCTCCGCGAGCGCCACCACGGTGGCGCGGGGGTCCTCGCTGAGGGCGGCGAGCAGCTCGAGGTCGACGTGATCGAGGGAGGCCATAGTGCGAGACAGTAGCAGTATTCTGCCGCGATCCCTGCGCATCCTGCTCAGTCGTTATCGGATCGATTGCGCGTGCTGTTTTGCACGTTCCAGGCGCGCCGGGTCGGTCCGATCAGCTGCCGTCGGTTTCCCGGATCAGCCGGCGCGTGGCCCGCTCGAGCGCCTCCTGCCTGGCCTCGTCGGACGGGTGCGAGCGCCGCACGGCGGCGGCGATCGTGCGGCCCTCATCGAACGCCGAGACGACGCGCGGGTCCACGTACGAGGTGCGCGCCAGCGTGGGCGTGTTTCCGAGGAACGCGGCGACCTCCCGCATGGCGTCCGACACGACGCGGCGCCGGCGCGTGACGCCGCCGCGGCCCGAGCGCTCGAGCTCATCCGCGCCGGACGCGATCTCGGCGGCCGCGAGCACCGTCGCGTGCCACGTGCGGAAGTCCTTGGCCGTGGCGTCCATGCCCGTGATGTCGCGCACGTACTCGTTGACCATGGCCGAGGTGAGCGACCGCCAGGCGCCGTTGCGGCACGCCAGGAGCGTCTCGCTGTCGTCGCGGCGCCGGCGCAGCGTCTCGACCGCGCGGGTGACGGGCTCGTCGGCGATCTCGATGCGGTGGTCCACGCCGGACTTGCCCATGAAGGCGAACACGAGCGTGTCCCCGCGGCGCGTCACATGGTCGCGGCGCAGCGTGGTGAGCCCGAAGCTGCCGTTGGCGTCGGCGTACACGTCGTTGCCGATCCGGAAGCACCCGAGGTCGAGCAGCCGCACCGCGAGCGCGCACGCGCGCTCGGGCGGCATGCCGTCGCGCGCCAGGTCGTCGTGCACGCGGGGGCGGGCCTTCGCGAGCGCGCGGCCGAAGTCGAGCACGCGGTCGAACTTGGCCGCGTCCCGGCGCGTGCGCCACTGCGGGTGGTACAGGTACTGCCGCCGGCCGGCGGCATCCGTCCCGACCGCCTGCAGATGGCCGTTCGGGAACGGCGTGATCCACACGTCGCGCCACGCGGGCGGGATCGCCAGGCCACGGATGCGCTCGACCTCCTCCGCCGGCAGGCGCTCGCCGTGCTCGTCGAGGTACACGAAGCCGCGCCCCGCGCCGCGGCGGGTCCATCCGGGCTGGTCGGGCGACGTGCGCCGCAGGCGGACCACGGGCCCGCCTAGGCGCCGCGCCCGGCGCCGACGCTCTCCCGCTCGTCGGCGGCCAGCACCAGCCCGTCGTCGGTCATCCGGAACAGCGTGACCGACGCGTTGTCGATCCGCTCGCCGGGCCGCGGGAGCGCGCCGTTCGACGCGTGCCCCAGCAGCCCGCGGATGACGCCGCCGTGCGCGACCACGATCGTCGGGGCGTCCGGCTCCTGCGCCACCACCTCGGCGAGCGCCGCGAGCGCGCGCTCGGTCAGCTCCTCGTGCGTCTCGGCGCCCGGGACGGGGACGCCGCCGTCGTAGCGCGCATGGAAGTCGGCCACCAGCGTGCCCTCGGCGACGCCGTAGTCGCGCTCCATGAGGCCCGGGTGGGTCGCGGGCGGCTCGAGGCCCAGCGCGGAGGCGATGATCTCGGCGGTCTCGGTCGCGCGTCCCAGGGTGCTCGACGCGATGCGCTGCCATCCGCCGTCGCGCAGGGCCTCGGCGGCGAGCAGGTCCTGCGCGCGGCCCGTGTCGTTGAGGGGGATGTCCGTGCGTCCCTGGATCCGCCGCTCGGCGTTCCAGTCGGTCTGGCCATGTCGGACGAGCGCGAGGAGGGTCACACGGACGAGCCTAGGACGCCTTCCCTGGCGGATGCCGAGGACGCCCGCTCAGCGGCAGGCGCGTGCGGGGCTCAGCGCGCGGCGGGCAGGGCGCGCGCCAGCTCCGAGAGGACGGCGCTCGTCCCCGCGTCGATCTTGACGGTCGCGCGGTTGTCGGCCCGCGTCTCGCCGCGGTTCACGATCACGACGGGCAGCCTGCGGCGGCGCGCGCGCTCGACCAGCCGGATGCCCGAGTTCACCACGAGCGACGATCCGGCGATCAGCAGGGCCTCGCTGGCGAGCAGCAGCTGCTCGGCCTCGCGGAACTTGCCGGCCGGGATGAACTCGCCGAAGAAGACCACGTCCGGCTTCAGCACGCCGTCGCAGACGCTGCACGCCGGGATCGCGAAGCCCTCCGCGGACTCCGGCAGGACATCGCCGTCGGGGCCGAGCGGGACGCTGTCGGGGACGGTGATCCACGGGTTGTCGCGCTCGAGGCGCTCGGCGATGTCCCGCCGGTCGAACACCTGCCCGCAGTGGGTGCAGAACACCCGGCGCATCGTGCCGTGCAGCTCGACCACGCGGTGGCTTCCGGCGCGCAGGTGCAGGCCGTCGACGTTCTGCGTGACCACGCCCGTGACGATCCCGTCGCGCTCGAGCGCCGCGAGCGCCTCGTGGCCGGCATTCGGCTCGGCCGCGGAGAAGGCGCGCCACCCGAGGTGCGAGCCGACCCAGTAGCGCCGCCGCGCCGCCTCGTCGCTCAGGAAGGTCTGCGCGGTCATGGGCGTGCGCCGCGGGGCGCCCTTGCCGCGGTAGTCCGGGATGCCCGAGTCCGTCGACACGCCCGCACCCGTCAGCACCGCGACGCGGCGGCCGGCCAGGGCGTCGATCGCGCGGCCGACGCCCGAGCGCGCGGCGTCGTCGAGGTCGGGGACGAGGGGCACGGAGCGAGTCTAGGGCGTGCGGATGACCGGCCGGACCGCCGCCCGGCGCCCGTCGCCGCCCGCGCGCGGCGACGGGCCTGGGCTCGCGTGCGGGATGCTGGGGGGATGAGGATCATCCCCGTCGCCGACCCTGCCGACCCGCGGCTGGCGGACTACCGCGACCTGACCGACGTCGCGCTGCGGCGCGTGCTCGAGCCCGAGGGCGGCCTGTACATGGCGGAGTCGTCGAAGGTGCTGGCGCGCGCCCTGGCGGCGGGGCACCGGCCGCGGTCCGTGCTGACGCAGGAGCGCTGGCTGGGGGAGCTGGAGCCGCTGCTGGAGGGGCACGACGTGCCCGTGTACGTCGTGCCCGCGGACGTCGCCGAGGGGGTCACCGGCTACGCCGTGCACCGCGGCGTCCTGGCGGCCATGCACCGGCCCGAGCCGGCGCCCGTCGCGGAGGTCCTGGCCGGCGCGCGGCTCGCGGTGATCCTGGAGGACATCGTGGATCACACGAACGTGGGCGCGGCGTTCCGCGCCGCGGCGGGGCTCGGGGCCGACGCGGTGCTCGTGACGCCGCGGTGCGCGGATCCGCTCTACCGTCGCAGCGTCCGCGTCAGCATGGGGACCGTGTTCCAGGTGCCGTGGACGCGGCTGCCCGAGTGGGACGGCGACGCGGGCGCACGGGCGCAGCTGCACGCCGCGGGCTTCCACATCGCGGCGCTCGCCCTGTCGGAGGATGCGGTGTCGCTGGACGACTTCGCGGCCGCGCCGCCCGAGCGCGTGGCGCTCCTGATGGGCGCCGAGGGCGACGGGCTGTCGCGCAGGGCGCTCGCCGCGGCCGACTCGGTCGTGACCATCCCCATGGCGGGCGGCGTCGACTCGCTCAACGTGGCGTCGGCGGCCGCGGTCGCGCTGTGGGCCGTGTCGCGCGGGCAGCGCGCCTGAGCGTCAGTCCTCGGTCCGCAGCTCGAGGGGCAGCGGCTCGGGGCGCTTGGCGGTGATGTGGTCGCCGGATGACTGGTGCCGCAGCCGGCGCAGCACCCACGGCACGAGGTGCGTGCGGGCCCAGACCAGATCGTTCACGCGCGCCTCGCGCCACGTCGTCGGGGGCAGGGGGTCCGGCTTCATGGGCTGCAGGTCGTTCGGCACGTTGAGGGCGCGCAGCACCATGCGCGCGACCTCGTGGTGGCCGAGCGCGTTCATGTGCAGGCGGTCGTCGTCGAAGAACCGGCGGTCCTGGATCTCCTTGAGCGCCCACTGGTCGGCAACAATGCAGTCGTGGCGGTCGGCGATCGCGCGCACGTTCTCGTTGTAGATCGCCACGCGGCCTCGGAACGGCCGGAACACCGGGGTGAAGTCCGTGTCGATGCCCGTGAACACCACGACCGTGGCGCCCTCGCTGCTGAGGCGCGCGACGGCGTCCTCGAACACGGCGGCGATCGCGTCCGGGTCGCCACCGGGCCGGATGACGTCGTTGCCGCCCGCGCAGAACGTCACGAGGTCGGGCTTGAGGGCGAGGGCGGGCTCCACCTGCTCGTCGACGATCTGCCGGATGAGCCGCCCGCGGACGGCGAGATTCGCGTACGCGAAGTCGTCCACCTGGCGCGACAGCACCTCGGCGACGCGGTCCGCCCAGCCGCGATGGCCGCCGGGGGAGTCCGGCTCCGGGTCGCCGATCCCCTCCGTGAACGAGTCGCCCAGGGCGACGAACCGCCGCCACGGATGGGGTCCCTCGTTCGGGACGAAGGGCGTGCGCACCTCGGGCTCGCTCGACATCGGATCCTCCACACTCGGTCTCGGGGCCTGACGAGACTACGTCATCCAGTGGGACATCGGGGCGGAGTGCGCGGGTCGCTGGGGAAGCGCTGGATCGGGTGTCCGCGCCGCCCGTTAGGGTGGGTCTCCCATGCTGTCACCGTCCTATCCGCAGAGAGCTCCGTGGGGTACCGCCGGCAAGCTGCGCGCCTGGCAGCAGGAGGCGCTCGAGGCGTACTTCGCCGCGGACAAGCGGGACTTCCTCGTGGCGGCCACGCCGGGCGCCGGAAAGACGACCTTCGCCCTGACGCTCGCGGGAGAGCTGCTGCGCACCCGGGAGGTCGACCGCGTCATCGTGGTGGCCCCGACGGAGCACCTGAAGACCCAGTGGGCCGACGCGGCGGCGCGCGCGCACATCCGGCTCGACCCCGCGTTCCGCAACAGCCACACCACGTTCTCGCGCCAGTACCACGGCGTGGTCGTCACGTACGCGCAGGTCGCGGTCAAGGCGTCCGTGCACCGGGCGCTCACCGAGGGCGGCCGCACGCTCGTGATCCTCGACGAGGTGCACCACGGCGGCGAGGCGCTCAGCTGGGGCGACGCGCTGCGCGAGGCGTACGGGCCCGCGAAGCGGCGCCTGCTGCTGAGCGGCACGCCGTTCCGCAGCGACGACGCGCCCATCCCGTTCGTCGAGTACGCGCCCGACGAGCAGGGCCTGCGCACGTCGGTCACCGACTACGCCTACGGGTACGGGCGCGCGCTCGCCGACGGCGTCGTCCGCCCCGTCCTGTTCCACGTGTACTCCGGCCACATGAAGTGGCGCACGCGCGCGGGCGACGAGCTCGAGGCGCATCTCGGGCAGGACAACCTGAAGGACGTCACGTCGCAGGCGTGGCGCACCGCGCTCGATCCGCAGGGCGAGTGGATGTCGGCCGTGCTGAAATCCGCGGACCAGCGCCTGACCGAGATCCGGCACCACGTGCCCGACGCGGGCGGCCTCGTGCTCGCGACCGATCAGACCGCGGCGCGCGCGTACGCCAAGCTGCTGCACTCGATCACGGGGCAGCGCGCCACGGTCGTGCTGTCGGACGACGCCGAGGCGTCGCAGCGCATCGAGCGGTTCTCCGAGGGCACCGACCGGTGGATGGTCGCCGTGCGCATGGTGTCGGAGGGAGTGGACGTGCCGCGGCTCGCCGTGGGCGTGTACGCCACGTCGTCGTCGACGCCGCTGTTCTTCGCGCAGGCCATCGGGCGCTTCGTGCGCGCACGGCGCCGCGGCGAGGCCGCGAGCGTGTTCCTGCCCCACGTGCCGGTGCTGATGTCGCTCGCGAACGAGATGGAGCGCCAGCGCGACCACGTGCTCGACCGCGGCGAGAAGGACGAGGACGGCCTCGACGACGACCTGCTGGAGGCCGCCGAGCGCGAGGAGAAGGCGTCCGACGCGCTCACGGAGGAGGGGTCCTTCGAGGCGCTGGGGTCGGTCGCCCACTTCGACCGCGTGGTGTTCGACGGCCAGGAGTTCGGCCAGCTGGCCGTGCCCGGCACGGACGAGGAGCAGGAGTTCATCGGCCTGCCGGGCCTGCTCGAGCCCGAGCACGTGCACGAGCTGCTGATGCAGCGCGTCGCCCGGCAGTCTCGGCACCGCCAGGCGCGCGAGGCCCGCGAGACCGAGACCGGCGGCGAGGCCGTGTCCACGCTGCCGGCGCCGCTGCACCGCACGCTGCGCGAGCAGCGGCAGCTGCTCAACAGCCTGGTCGGCGTGTACGCGCGCCAGACGGGCGAGCCCCACGGCGTGATCCACGCCGAGCTGCGCCGCCGCTGCGGCGGTCCCGAGGTCGCCAAGGCGACGGTGGCGCAGCTGCAGGCGCGCATCGACGTGCTGCGCAAGCGCGTGCGCAGCTGAACTCCCCGCGGCATACGCTCGGGGCATGGCCGCCCGGTACTCGTTCCGCACGACGTGGCGGGTCGACGCCGCGCCGCAGCGCGTGTGGCGCGAGCTCGAGCGGGCGGTCGCGGGTGAGTCGGACGGGTGGTGGCCAGGCTTCCGCGTGGAGTCGCCCGGAGCGCCCGCCCCCGGGGGCGTGATCGGCGTCGTCGTGCGCGCGCCGTTCGGCTATCGGCTGCGCTTCTCGCTGCGGATCACCGACGTCGTGCCGGGTCGCCGCCTGGAGGCGGCCAGTGGCGGCGACCTGGACGGGCGCGGCTCGGTCGAGGTGGGCCCGCGCGGCGGCGGATCCGAGATCCGGTTCGCGTGGGACGTGGCCGTGCGGCGGCGGTGGATGCGGGTGACGGGGCCCGTGCTGCGCCCCGTGTTCGCGCTCGCGCACGGCATGGTCATGCGGGCGGGGGAGCGCGGGCTCCGTCGCGCCGTGGCGGTCGGTCGGTAGGCCGCACTTCGGGGATCCGAAAACCTGTCAATCGCGCTCCCGGGGCGGGACCGCGGCGCGTCGCTGGCTAGCGTGGAGGGGAACCCCCTTCACATCCCTCATCGGAGGTCCGTTGCGCGCGCCCGCCCCGTCTCCCTCGCCGTCCGGCCCCGACACCGGCGCGGTCGCCGCGGCGACCCCGGCCGACCGCCGGCGCTGGGCGCGCTACCTCGCCGACGAGCGCGCGGAGGCCGCCGTGTACCGGCGGCTCGCGCGCTCCAAGACGGGGGAGGAGCGCGCGATCCTCGAGGAGCTGGCCGCGGCCGAGGGGCGTCACGAGCGGCACTGGCTGCGGCTCCTGGGCGGGGAGCCTGCGCGGATGCCGCGCGCGGGCCTGCGCACTCGACTGCTCGGGTGGATGGCCGGCCGCTTCGGGCACATCTTCGTGCTCGCGCTGGCCCAGGCCGCCGAGGCGCGCTCCCCGTACGACGGCGAGCGGTTCGCGACCACCGCGATGGCGGCCGACGAGAAGATCCACCACGAGGTCGTCCGCGGCCTCGCCGCGCGCGGACGGCGGCGGCTGTCGGGCACGTTCCGCGCCGCGGTGTTCGGCGCCAACGACGGGCTCGTGTCCAACCTCGCGCTCGTGCTGGGCATCGGCGCCACGGGAGTGGCACCGCAGGTGGTGCTCTTCAGCGGCATCGCCGGCCTGCTCGCCGGCGCCCTGTCGATGGGCGCCGGGGAGTTCGTGTCGGTGCGATCGCAGCGCGAGCTGCTCGACGCGACGGACCCGGGCACGTTCGGCGACGCCGCCCTGCCCGACCTCGACATCGACTCCAACGAGCTGGCGCTCGTCTACCGCGCGCGCGGCATGTCGCACGAGGAGGCCGTCGCCCGCGCCCGCAAGGCCATCGCCGAGGCGCACGCCGGCCGCGTGCCGGTCCGGGCGGCGGGCCACGACGCGCACGAGATCGTGGGCGGCGCCTGGCACGCGGCCGCGTCCAGCTTCCTGTTCTTCGCGAGCGGGGCGATCATCCCGGTGCTGCCGTGGCTGTTCGGCCTCACGGGCGCGACCGCCGTGATCGTCTCGCTCGTGCTGGTCGGGCTGGCGCTGCTGGGCACGGGCTCGACGGTCGGGCTGCTGTCGGGAGCACCGCCGCTGAAGCGGGCACTCCGGCAGCTCGCGATCGGCTACGGCGCCGCGGCCGTCACGTATGCGCTCGGACTGCTGTTCGGGGTGTCCGTGGCGTGACCCGCGGACGCGCCCGAGGGTGCGCCGATTCGCCCGGGTGGTCCGGGCGTGGTAATGTTTCTCTTCGGTCGCGAAAGCGATCGGCACCGGCCGGAAGGCCGGTCACCCAGTTGCGCGGGTGGCGGAATAGGTAGACGCGCTAGCTTGAGGTGCTAGTGCCCGTATAGGGCGTGGGGGTTCAAGTCCCCCCTCGCGCACAGAACGACGAAGGGTCCCGAGAGGGGCCCTTCGTCGTTTCCGCATGCGCACGAAGCCGGACGGCGCTGTCCGGTTTCTTGCAGGTGGGCGGGTGAAACGGATGCGCGGCTGACTTGTTAGGCTTACCTCACCCCGAACCCCTGGACCGGAAGGCCCGCCATGTCGTCACGCCTCCTTCGCGCGCTCGTCGTCCCCGCGTCGATCACCGCCCTCGTCCTCCCCGGCTGCGCCGCGCAGGACGCCGGCGCGGTGGATCCCGAGGCGCTCGTCGTCTACAACGCGCAGCACGAGGAGCTGACGCAGGAATGGGCCGACGCGTTCACCGAGGAGACCGGCATCCAGGTCGTCCTGCGCAACGGCGACGACTCGGAGCTCGCCAACCAGCTGGTGCAGGAGGGCGAGGCGTCGGGCGCCGACGTGTTCCTCACCGAGAACTCGCCCGCCATGTCGCTCGTCGAGGAGGCGGGACTGTTCGCGCCGCTGGACCAGGAGATCCTCGCCGCCGTGCCCGAGGCCTACCGGCCGGCATCCGGTCTCTGGACGGGCATCGCCGCCCGCTCCACCGTCGCGGTGTACAACCCCGACCTGATCTCCGAGGACGAGCTGCCCGCGTCGCTGCTGGACCTCGCCGAGCCGGAGTGGCAGGGTCGCTGGGGCGCGGCGCCCGCCAAGGCCGACTTCCAGGCCATCATCTCGGCGGTGCTCGAGACGCAGGGCGAGGACGGCGCGCGCGCGTGGCTCGAGGGGATGGCGGAGAACGTCACCGAGTACCGCAACAACATCGTCACCATGAAGGCCGTCAACGCGGGCGAGATCCCCCTCGGCGTGATCTACCACTACTACTGGTTCCGCGACCAGAACAAGGCGGCCGAGGACAGCGGGAACACCGAGCTGCACTACTTCCGGAACCAGGATCCGGGCGCGTTCGTGAGCGTGTCCGGCGGCGGCGTGCTCGCCAACGCGCCGCACGCCGACGAGGCCCAGCAGTTCCTCGCCTTCATCACGGGCGAGGAGGGCCAGCGCATCCTGGGCGAGGGCTACAGCTTCGAGTACCCCGTCGTCCCCGGCGCGCCGACCCGCGACGGGCTGCCTGCGCTCGAGACGCTCGAGGCGCCCGTGATCGACCCGTCCACGCTCAACGGCCCGAAGGTCATCGAGCTCATGACGGAAGCCGGGCTCCTCTGACCACGAGCGTCGCGGCGCCGCGGTCGGCCGGGGCGCGGACACGACGGCCCTCGGCGGCTCTCGTGGCCGTCTCGGTCGTGCTGGCGGCCGGTGCCCTCGTCCCGATCGGGTACGTCGTGCAGGCCGCGTTCGCGATGGGCGGCGAGCAGCTGGCCGCGCTGCTGTTCCGCCCCAAGGTCGGCGACCTCCTCGTCAACACGGTGCTGCTCGTCGGGATCGGCGTGCCCGCGACCGCGGTGCTCGGCGTCGGCGGCGCGTGGCTGGTCGAGCGCACGGATCTGCCGCTGCGGCGGCTGTTCGCCGTCGCGCTCGCGGCGCCGCTGGCCATCCCGGCGTTCGTCGCGAGCTACGGCTGGGCCAGCGCGATCCCGTCGATCAGCGGCCTGTGGGGCGGCGTGCTCGTGGCCGTGCTGGCGTACTTCCCGCTCGTGTACCTGCCGGTGCTCGCGGCGCTGCGTGGCCTGGACCCGGCGCTGGAGGAGTCCGCCCGCGCGCTGGGGCTCGGATCCTGGGCGGTGTTTGCGCGCGTCGTGCTGCCGCAGCTGCGACTCGCGGTGCTCGGGGGCGCGCTCGTCGTCGCGCTGCACCTGCTCGCCGAGTACGGCGCGTTCGCGTTCCTGCGCTTCGACACCTTCACGACGGTCATCGTGGTGGCGTACCAGGCCACGTTCGCCGGCCCGAACGCCGCGGCGCTGGGGATCGCGCTGGCCGTGCTGTGCCTGGTCGTCCTCACGGCCGAGTCGGTCGCACGCGGACGCCGGCGCTACGCGCGCGTCGGATCCGGGGCGTCCCACCCCGCGCGACGGCTGCCGCTCGGGCGGATGACGCCGGTCGCCCTGCTCGCGGTGATCGCGCTGACGGCGGCCGCGATCGCGGTGCCCCTGGCCAGCGTCGTGCGCTGGCTCGCCCTCTCCGATCTCGGCGCGCTCGGACCGGTGATCGGCGCCACGATCCAGACCCTCGGCCTGTCGCTCGGCGGGGCGGCGGTCGCTCTCGCGATCGCGCTTCCCTTCGCCTGGATGTCGGTGCGCCACCCCGGGCGCCTCTCGCGCGTCCTCGAGGGCGCCGCGTCCATCGCGAGCAGCCTGCCGGCGATCATCGTGGCCCTGGCGCTCGTCACGGTGACGCTGGCGGTCGCGCCGGGACTGTACCAGACGGCGTTCACGGTCATGGCGGCTTACGCGCTGATCTTCCTGCCGCGTGCCCTCGTGCCGCTGCGTGCGGGGCTGGCCCAGGTGCCCGAGTCGCTCGAGGAGGCGGCCCGCGCGCTCGGCGTGCGGCCCGCCGCGGCGCGGCTGCGGGTGACGCTGCCGCTGCTGCTGCCCTCGCTCGCCGCCGGCGGAGCACTCGTGGCGCTCGGCGCCGCCAACGAGCTCACGGCCACCCTGCTGCTGGCCCCGACGGGCACGCGGACAGTCGCGACGAGCTTCTGGTCGGCCGCGTCCTCCCTCGACTATCCCGCCGCCGCCCCGTACGCCGTGATGCTCGTGCTGCTCTCGGCGCCCGCCGTGGCGCTCATGTTCGCCCACGCCACCGGACGGAAGCTGCGATGACCCTGCGACTGGACCGCGTCTCCAAGGCCTTCGGCGACACGACCGTGCTGCGCGACGTGTCGCTCGCCGTGCCCGACGGCACCCGGCTCGCCCTCGTCGGCGCGTCGGGCAGCGGCAAGAGCACCCTGCTCCGCCTCGTCGCCGGGTTCGAGGAGCCCGACGCCGGTGAGATCGCCCTCGGCGACCGTGTGCTGGCGGGCCGCGGCCGCGCGGTGCCCGCGCACCGCCGGCGCATCGGCTACGTGGCGCAGGACGGCGCGCTGTTCCCGCATCTGTCGGTCGCCCGCAACATCGCCTTCGGCCTGCGCAGGGGAGCCGACCGCATCGCCCGGGTGCGCGAGCTCCTGGCCCTCGTGTCGCTCGCCCCCGACTTCGCCGACCGGATGCCGCACCAGCTGTCGGGCGGGCAGCAGCAGCGCGTCGCCCTGGCGCGCGCCCTGGCGCAGCGGCCCGACGTCATCCTGCTCGACGAGCCGTTCAGCGCCCTGGACACGGGCCTTCGCGCGCACACGCGCGAGGCGGTCGTCGACGTGCTCGAGCGCAGCGGCGTGACCGCCGTCCTCGTGACCCACGATCAGGAGGAGGCGCTCACCTTCGGGCAGCAGGTGGGCGTCCTCGCCGACGGGGAGCTCGTGCAGGCGGGCGAGCCGGCGGCCGTGTTCGACGCGCCGCGGGACGCCGGCGTCGCGCTGTTCCTGGGCGACGCCGTGCTCCTGCCGGCGGAGGTCGCCGGCCCCGGCGCCGTGGACTGCGCGCTGGGCCGCGTGGCGGTGCGCCACGACCGGAGCGGAGGAGCCGCGTCCGTGCGGGCCATGCTGCGGCCCGACCAGCTGAGCGTGCGGCCCGCGGACGCCGCGGCCGCCAATGCGACCGTGACGGCGGTCCGCTCGCTCGGCGCCGCCGCGGAGCTCACGCTGCGGCTGTCGGACGGCGAGGAGCTCACGCACCGGGTGCCGCTGCACGACGTGATCACCGGCCCCGTGTGCGCGTACGCGCCCCGCAGCCGGGTCGCGGTCGCCGTCGAGGGCGGCGTGGTCCTCTACGCGGGCGAGGGCGCGGTCTCGGCCGCGGCCTCGGTGCCGGCCGCGGCCGGCTCGACGACGGCGGTCTGAGCGGCCGTCGGCGCGGCGACGCGGCGGCCGGTGCGGCGCAGCGTGCGGACCCGGCGCAGCGCCGCGGCCCCCGCCGAGCTCGCGCGCGTGTACGCCTGCCACGCGACGATCCCGACCGCGAAGGACAGCAGCGTGCCCAGCCAGGGCGCGCTCTGCTCGAACGGCGGGTAGACCTGCCAGTGGGTGAGGTAGACGAACAGGGACGAGCCCGCGAGCGTGCCGACCGCGGGCGACAGCGCCTGCGGGAGCGGGATCGCCGGGAGCCACACGAGGAGCAGGATGCCGCCCGCCACGATGGCCTCGCGCGCCGGATCGCCGAAGAAGCCGAACACCGTGACCGCGGTCAGCGCCGACACGAGCACCCGTCGCGACGTGGTGTCGGCGCGCGCGACCAGCCATCCGAGCACGATGAGCCACGCGACCGACGCGGCCGCGTACCGCTCGACGTGCTCGGCGTGCAGGCCCGTGAGCGTGAGTCGCGCCGCGAGGGCCGCGCCGAGGAGGGCGAGCGGGAACGCGAACGGCATCCGCCGCTCCAGCCGGTCGATCGCGCGCACGCCGAGCAGCAGCGCCAGGCCGGCCATGCCCCACAGCATCGCCTCGAGGAACCAGAACTGCCACTGCTCGTTCCAGCGCCCGTCGCCCGGCACCAGGTTGTTCACGAGCAGCGCCGTGGTGGGCAGGTAGAAGCCCGTCATCAGGGCGACCGCGCCGATCCACAGCACGGCCGGGACGGCGAGCTGACTCATGCCGCGGATCAGGCGTCGCACGCGCGTCACGCCCGGCGCGTCCGTCAGCGCGAAGCGGGCGATGTTGTACCCGGCGACCGCGAGCAGCAGGTGCGCGCCGCCCTTGAGGGAGAAGAGATCGGCGTGCGTGCCGACGATGAGCACGATCGCGAGCGCGCGCAGGACGGCCGGGGTCTCGACGTGCGCGAGACGCGACCGCCGCGCGCGTGCCGCGGGCCGGGCCGTCTCGTCCTGCGCGGCGCGGGGGGCCGCGAGCTCGGCGAGCCCTCGGGCCGAGCGGGTGGGCCAGTCGCGCGGCAGGGCGCCCAGCATCGCCTCGAGCCGGAGGCTGACCTCGACGTAACTGAGCGAGTCGCCGCCGAGGCCCGCGAACGAGTCGTCGATGCCGGCGTCGGGCCGGTCCAGCAGGAGCGCCAGGAGGTCGCGCACGGACTGCGGCGTCACGGCGCCGTCGCCGCCCGCGACCGCCGCGACGGCGCGGGCGGCGCGATCCTGCTCCTCGGCGATGCGCACCAGCGCGGCGTTGTCGGGCTTGCCGTTGGCGGTGCGCGGGAACTCCGCCACGACGTGCGCGGCGATCGCGTGGGCCGGGACGCCGGTCAGGGCCGCGGCGCGATCGCGCGCGCGTGCGGCCGCCCGGTCGGACGTCGCGAAGACCAGGAGGCGCTCGTCCGCACCGGCGGCGCGTGCCGTGATGCCCTCCTCGGCGAGCAGGCGCTCGAGCCGGTCGAGGTCGATGCGCAGACCGAAGATCTTGACGAACCGGTTCAGCCGACCCGTGATCTCGTAGAGCCCGTCGGGCCGCCGGCGCGCGAGGTCGCCCGTCCGCAGCTCGTGGACCGTCCGCCCCAGCGCGAAGTCGGCGGGGGTCTCGGCGTAGCCGAGCATGACGTTGGGGCCCTGGTACACCAGCTCGCCGCTGTCGCCCTCGGCGACGGGATCGCCGCCGTCGAGCGGGTCGAGGCGGAACGCCCCGCCGGGGATGGGACGGCCGATCGCGCCCGCGCACGTCTCCGCCAGCTCGGGCGGCAGATAGGCCATGCGGGCCGTGGCCTCGGTCTGCCCGTACATCACGAACAGCTCGAAGCCCTTGCGGGCGCCCAGCGCGGCGAAGCGCCGCACGGCCGCCGGGTCGAGCCGCCCGCCCGCCTGCGTCAGATAGCGCAGGTGCGGCAGGTCCCGGTCGGCGAACCCGCCGGCCTCGAGCAGCTCGAACGTGTACGGCACACCCGCGAACGAGGTGATCCCGTGGGCGGCCGCGTCGTCCCAGAACCGGGGGTCCGACACCGAGCGCTCCGTGAGCAGCAGGCTCCCTCCGGCGAGGAGGTGGCTGTTGACCACCGACAGCCCGTAGCAGTACTGCAGCGGCAGCGTGGTCGCCGCGCGGTCGCGGGGCTCGAGACGGAGGTACTCCGCGATCGCGGCCGCGTTGCTCGCCAGGTTCTCCGCCGACAGGCGCACAAGCTTGGGAGACCCGGTGGACCCCGAGGTGCTGGCGAGCATCGCGAGCTCCCGATGCAGCTCGTGCCGCGTGCCCGCGCGGACCTCCTCGAGCCGCCAGCCGTCGACGCCGTCCGTGGCGATCACGTCCGGATCGAAGCGCTCCACGAGCGCGGCCCGGTGCCGCAGGCTCGTCTCGTCCTGGCCGCCCGACACCATGAGCACCGGGTGGCCGCCCTCGAGCGCCGCGAGGTAGGTCACGATCGGCTCGACCGCATTGCGGGCGGCGATCATCACGAGCCGGCGCGTGGGTCCCAGCGCGCGGACGCGGGCGCGGACCAGCCCGTCGAGCTCGCCGTACGTGACCGCGCGGCCGTCGGCGATGAGCGCGGGGGCGTCGGGATGACCCGAGAGCAGGGACAGGCCGGGGCGGACGTCGGTGGAGGGCATGGGCGCGGAGACCTTCGGGAGCGGGCGCCTCGGCAGGGGCAGCGAGGTTAGGACATCCTAACTCACCGGGCGCGCCCCGCCCGCGCGGGCCCCGCGGGCCCCGGGCGGCGGGATACGGTGGGAGCATGGCCGACACCGAGCGCACCGGGACCGCGGCGACGGGGGCCGCCCCGGCGGGGGCCGAGCCGTCCGAGGTCGTGCGGATCGCGCGCGACCTGATCCGGATCGACACCACCAACTGGGGTGCCGGACGCGCGAAGGGCGAGCGCGAGGCGGCCGAGTTCGTGGGCGCGTACCTCGAGTCGCTCGGCCTGCGCGCCGAGTACTACGAGCCGGTGCCGCGCCGCACGAACGTGAGCGCGCGGATCCCCGGGCGCGACCGGACGCGGCCCGCCCTGGTGCTGCACGGTCACCTGGACGTGGTGCCCGCCGTCGCCGAGGACTGGTCGGTCGACCCGTTCGAGGGCGTGATCCGCGACGGCATGCTGTGGGGCCGCGGCGCCGTGGACATGAAGAACATGGACGCCATGATCCTCACGTCCGTGGCGGAGCTGCTGCGCGCGGGCGAGCAGCCCGACCGCGACATCGTGCTCGCGTTCTTCTCGGACGAGGAGAACGGCGGCGTGGAGGGTTCCCAGCGGGTCGTGCGCGACCGGCCGGAGTGGTTCGCCGGCGCCACGGAGGCGATCAGCGAGGTGGGCGGGTACTCGATCGGCGTGGGCGATCGCCGCGCCTATCTCCTCCAGGTGGGGGAGAAGGCGCTGATGTGGATCCGGCTGGTCGCGCGCGGGCGCGCGGGTCACGGCAGCCGCGTGCACCCGGACAACGCCGTCACCCGCCTGGCGGAGGCCGTCGCGCGGCTCGGGACCGCGCGCTGGCCGGTCGAGCTGACCGACACGACCCGGGCGCTGCTCGACGGCATCGGCACGCTCGCCGAGACCGACAGTCGCGACCCCGACGAGCTCGCGGCCCTCACGGGGCCGGCCGAGGCGTTCATCCGCTCGTCGTACCAGACCGTGACGAACCCGACGGGGCTCACGTCGGGATACAAGCACAACGTGATCCCCGATCTCGCCGAGGCCACCGTCGACGTGCGGGTGCTGCCAGGCACCGAGGACGCCGTGCTCGCCGAGATCCAGCGGATCGTGGGCGACGAAATCCGCATCGAGATGTTCCTGCGCGACATCGGCCTGGAGATCCCGTTCGAGGGCGACCTCGTCGACCAGATGGTCGCCGCGCTCGGCCGCCACGACCCCGGTGTGCCGGTGCTGCCGTACCTCCTGGGCGCCGGCACGGACAACAAGGCGCTGTCCACGCTCGGCATCGCCGGGTACGGCTTCGCTCCGCTGAAGCTGCCGCACGACCTGGACTTCACGGGCATGTTCCACGGCGTGGACGAGCGCGTGCCCCTCGACGCGCTCGAGTTCGGGCAGCGCGTGCTGACCGACCTGATCCGCTCGCTCTGACGTCGCTCCCAGGCGACGGCGGGCCCGTGACCTAGGCTCGGTAGCCGTGCCATTCATCGAAGCGATCATCCTCGGCCTCGTGCAGGGGCTCACCGAGTTCCTGCCGATCTCCTCGAGCGCTCACATCCGGATCCTCGGCGAGTTCCTGCCGTCGGCGACCGACCCGGGTGCGACGTTCACCGCGATCACCCAGATCGGCACCGAGGCGGCCGTGCTGGTGTACTTCTGGCGCAAGATCGCGCGGATCATCTCGCGATGGGCGCAGTCCCTCGCCGGCCGCGTGCCGCACAGCGACCCGGACGCGCGGATGGGCTGGATCGTCATCATCGGGACCCTCCCGATCGGGATCGCCGGATTCCTGCTGCAGGACCAGATCCGCACGTTCAACCGCAACCTGTGGATCGTGGCGACCGTGCTGATCGTCTTCGGCATCGTGCTCGGAATCGCGGACCGCTATGCCCGGCGCGAGCGCGACTTCGACGACGTCACCTATCCGTCCGGGCTCACGATGGGCGTCGCGCAGGCTCTCGCGCTCATCCCGGGCGTCTCGCGCTCGGGCGCGACCGTGACGGCCGGCCGGCTGCTCGGCTACGATCGCGCCGCCGCCGCGGAGTACGCGTTCCTGCTCGCGGTGCCGGCGGTGTTCGGCAGCGGCCTCTACGAGCTGCTGCACGCGCTGACCGAGCCGGCGAGCGGCCCGTACGGCCTGGCGGAGACCGCGGTCGCCACCGTCGTCGCGGGCGTGGTCGGCTGGCTCGTGATCGCCTACCTGATGGCCTACCTCAAGCGCGGCAGCTTCCTGCCGTTCGTGATCTACCGCATCCTGCTCGGCGGCGTCCTGCTGGTGCTCCTCGCCACGGGGACGATCTCGGCGTTCTAGCACGGGGCTCGGCCGGGCGGGGTGATCCGGCCACGTTTCGACTCCGGCTCGTTCCTCGCCTCCGCTCAACGACCGGGGGTTGCTGCCGGTCGTTGAGCGGAGCGAAGCGGAGACGAAACGGGTTCAACCCGGTGGTCGTTGAGCGACGAGCGTCAGCGAGGAGTCGAAACGTGGCCGAGCGTGCCCGGCCGGAGGGGAGCGGGTCGGCTCAGCGTCCGTTGCGGCCGCGGTCGTCGCGGCCGTCGCTGCGGCGCAGGTAGCTCTCGAAGGCCTGCGCGATCGCGTCGCCCGACGCCTCGGGGGATTCGACCGTGTCGCGCGCCTGCTCGAGCTGGTGGATGTACTCGCGCATCTCGTCGTCGTCCGCGGCGGCCGCGTCGATCGTCGCCTCCCATGTGGCGGCCTCGGCCGCGAGCGTGCCGCGCGGCACGTCGGCGGCGGCCAGCTCCTCGAGCCGGTCCAGCAGCGCCAGCGTGGCCTTGGGCGAGGGGGTGTGCCCGGCCACGTAGTGCGGCACGCTCGCCCAGAGGCTCACCGACGGGATGCCCGCCCGCTCCGCCGCATCGCCGAGCACGCTCAGCACGCCGACCGGCCCCTCGTAGGTGCTGCGCTCGAGGCCCAGCGAGGAGCGCAGCGTCTCGTTGTCGCTCCCCGCGAAGATCGAGATCGGGCGGGTGTGGGGCACATCCGCCATCATCGAGCCGAGCGTGACGAAGCCCGTGACGTCCTCGCGGAGCGCGACGTCGACGAACTCGGCCGCGAACGCCTGCCAGGCGCGCGCCGGCTCGACGCCCGTGAGCACCCAGAACTCGGTCCCGCCGACGTCGGCGTCACCCGGGCGGGGGAGCGGCCGGTGCAGGGTGGCCTCGGGCCAGCGCAGCCGCCGGCGGCCCTCGCCGTCGGTCTCGACGGTCGGGCGCGTGTACTGGTAGTCGAAGTAGAGCTCGGGATCCACGCTCAGGACGCGCTCGTAGGGACGGTCCGCGAGCAGCAGGTTCACGGCGCTCGTCGCCGCCTCGCCCGCGTCGTTCCATCCGTCGAACGCTGCGACGATGATGCGGCGGCCCAGGGTGGCGGGAACGCCGGTCGTCTCGGCCTCGTGGTCCACTCGGCTCCTCCCTTCCGCCGCGCCTGGCGCCCGGCGGAGCTTCGTCCCAGGATAGGCGCGTCCCGGCCCGCGGGCGCCAGGGCCGCGGTGATCCGTCGCGCGGCCGTCTGACAGGATCCGCGCGACGCCCGCGGACTAGGCTGGGCGGATGACTTCGCCTCACGCCGCCGCGCCCGCCGAGGGCAGCCCGGAGCTCCGCGCCGTCCTGTGGGACATGGACGGCACGCTCGTCGACACGGAGCCGTACTGGATCGCGGCCGAGGCGCCGCTCGTCGAGGAGTACAGCGGCACCTGGACGCACGAGGACGCCCTGCAGCTGGTGGGCCTGAGCCTGGACGCGTCCGCGCGGATCCTGCAGCAGGCAGGCGTGCGCCTCAGCGTGGACGAGATCATCACGACGCTGAGCGCGCGGGTGATCGCCTCGTGCGTGGAGAACGGCGTGCCGTTCCGCCCGGGCGCGCTCGAGCTGCTGCGCGACCTGCGCGCCGCGGGCATCCGCACGGGCCTCGTGACGATGTCGATGCGCCACATGGCGCTCGCGATCGCCGACCTGATCGACTTCCCGGCCTTCGACGTGGTCGTCGCCGGCGACGACGCGCACCGCCCCAAGCCGTACCCGGACCCCTACCTGCAGGCGGCCGAGGCTCTGGGCGTCGACATCGCCGACACGGTCGCGATCGAGGACTCGCCCAACGGCCTGCGCGCGGCGATCGCCTCGGGCGCCGTGGCGCTCGGCGTGCCCAACATGGTCTCGCTCGACGGCGTGGGCGCCGCGGAGCTGTGGCCGACCCTGGCGGGCCGGACCTCCGGCGACCTCGCGGCGCTGCATGCGGCGTACGCGGTGCGCACCGCGGGGGAGCTCGCGTGACCGGCGCGGCGCGTCCGAGTGGTCCGTTCCGCTACGGCGACCGCGTGCAGCTGACGGGTCCCAAGGGCCGCATGCACACCATCACGCTGCGCGAGGGCGGCGAGCTCCACACGCACCACGGCGTGCTGAAGCACGAGCAGCTCGTCGGCCACCCCGACGGGTCGGTGTTCGAGAACAGCTCGGGGCACGAGTATCTGGCGCTGCGTCCGCTGCTACGCGACTTCGTGATGTCCATGCCCCGCGGCGCCGCGATCGTCTATCCGAAGGACGCGGCGGCCATCGTCGCGCAGGCCGACATCTTCCCGGGCGCGGTCGTGGTCGAGGCCGGCGTCGGCTCGGGAGCCCTGTCGCTGTCGCTGCTGCGCGCGGTCGGCTCGGAGGGGCGGCTGATCTCGTTCGAGCGCCGCGCCGAGTTCGCGGAGGTGGCGCAGGCGAACGTCGAGACCTTCTTCGGCGAGACGCCCGACACCTGGCAGGTCGTGATCGGCGACCTCGCCGAGGCGCTTCCCGCCGCGGTCGAGCCGGGATCGGTCGACCGCGTCGTGCTCGACATGCTCGCCCCGTGGGAGGTCATGGACGCGGTCGCGGACGCGCTCACGCCCGGCGGCGTGGTCATCTGCTACGTCGCGACCGCCACCCAGCTCTCGCGCGTCGCCGAGTACATCCGCGGCACGGGCGCCTTCACCGACCCCGAGGCGAACGAGACCCTGGTGCGCGGCTGGCACGTCGAGGGCCTCGCGGTGCGCCCCGACCACCGGATGGTCGCGCACACGGCGTTCCTGATCTCCGCGCGTCGCCTGGCCCCGGGCGTCGTGCCGCCCGAGGTCAAGCGCCGCGCCTCGAAGAAGAGCTTCTCGGACGAGGACGTCGAGATCTGGACGCCCGGCGCCGTCGGCGACCGCGAGATCACCGACAAGAACCTCCGCAAGCGCATCCGCGAGGCGCAGAAGGCCGCGCAGGGCGCACGGCTCGCATCGGGCCGGGCGGCCGAGGAGGACGCGCCCGGGGGCGCCACCGCGGCGTCGGAGGCACCCGAGCGGGACGCATAGACTGAACGGCATGCGGAGAACCTCGGCCGTCCTCTCGATCGCCGCCCTCGTCGGAGTCGCCCTGGTGGGCTGCGCGCCCGCCGGCACCGCCGGAGCCACGTGCGACCGCGTCGCCGACAGCGACCCGGAGACCATGTCGCTGATCGAGGTGTCCGGCGCCCTGGAGTCGGCGCCCACGCTGGACGTGTTCACGCCGTTCACGACCGACGAGGACGCCTACGCCGACGTCGAGCGCGGCGACGGCCCCGTGATCACCGACCTCGCGCAGCCCGGTGTGCTCGACATCACGCTCTTCGACGGCGAGACCGGGCAGGCGCTGATCGGCACCGCGTACAGCGGCGACGTCTCGGCGGTCGGCCCGCTCACCGGCTGGACCGAGCAGTTCCCCGCGCTCGAGGACGCCCTGCTGTGCGCGACCGAGGGATCCCGGATCGCCGTCGCGATGTCGCAGGACGGCGTCACCGAGGAGACCCGCGCCGCATACGCGCAGGCCGGCCTCCCCGCCGAGGGCTCGCTCATCGCGGTCGTCGACGTGCGCAAGGTGCTGCCGCGCGCCGCGTCGGGAACGCCGCAGTACAACGACGGCCTGGGCCTGCCCACGGTCGTGCGCGCCCCCGACGGCCGCCCCGGCATCATCGTCCCGGACGCGCCGCCGCCCTCCGAGACCGTCGTGCAGACGCTCATCAAGGGCGACGGCCCGGTCCTGGGCGAGGACGAGACCGTGCTCGTGCAGTACACCGGCGTGACGTGGGCGGACCGCGAGGTGTTCGACTCCACCTGGGAGAACGGCGCCCCCGCGGCCCTGTCGGCCGACCAGGTCGTGCCCGGCTTCGCCGAGGCGCTCAAGGGCCAGACCGTCGGCTCGCAGGTGCTCGTGGTCATCCCGCCGGACCAGGGCTACGGCGACCAGGAGCAGGGCGCCATCCCGGCGAACTCGACGCTCGTGTTCGCGATCGACATCCTGGGCACGCTGCCCGCCGGACAGACGCCGCCCCAGTAGCCGAGGCGCACGCGCTCGGCGCCGACGGCCCGTCCTAGGATGGGTGCGTGGCCCAGCAGATCCCGGCGGAAGAGCGCCAGCTCAATCTGATCGTGGCCCTCATGGCCACGGAGATCGGGCTGACCAAGCAGCAGGTCCTCGAGACCGTGTCGGGGTACCGGCAGCGGTCCGGGGGACGCGCCGACGCTCTGGACAAGATGTTCGAGCGCGACAAGGACGACCTGCGCGCGATCGGCGTGCCGATCGAGACGCTCGGCGACCACGCTGACCCCAAGGACCTGCGCGAGGCGCGCTATCGCATCCCGAAGGCGGAATACGACCTGCCCGCCGACATCGCGTTCACGCCGGCCGAGCTGGCGATCCTGGCCCTCGCGGGCTCGGTGTGGAGCGAGGGGTCGCTGTCCAAGGACGCCCACACCGGGCTGCGCAAGATCCGCGCGCTCGGCATCGAGGTCGACGAGCCGATCATCGGCTTCGCGCCCCGGATGACCGTGCGCGAGCCGTCGTTCGGGCCGCTGCAGGACGCGATCGAGGCCTGCCGCGTGGTCTCCTTCGACTACCTCAAGCCGGGGGAGGAGAAGCCGCGCCGCCGCACGGTCCGGCCCCTCGCGCTGGTCGACTACGAGGGCCGCTGGCACGTGTCGGCCCACGACGTCGACGCCGACGGCGAGCGGATGTTCCTCCTGTCGCGCATCGTGGGCGACGTGGCGATGACGGGCGAGGGGTTCGACCCGGCCCTGCGCGAGGGCGCGGGAGAGCGCGCCATGCAGGGGCTGCGGGACGTGGCCGCCCGCAACCGGGCGCTGGTGGAGATCACCCCCGGGACCGAGGCCGCGCTGCGGCTGACGCGCCGCGGCGAGCCCGCCGAGCAGGGCATCCGCGTTCCGTACGTCGACGCGCACATCTTCGCCGACGAGCTCGCCTCGTACGGGCCCGAGGTCCGCGTGGTGGAGCCGGAGTCGCTGCGGACCGCCGTGATCGAGCGGCTGCGCGCCGCGCGCGACGCCCACCGCACGCCCGAGCCGGGGGAGGCCGCGTGACCCGCCTGCTCACGCCGGACAAGGTCCGGCTGTTCCTGACCCTCGTGCCGTACCTGATCGAGCGCGGCGAGGTCTCGCTCGCCGAAGCGGCGCGCGAGTTCGACGTGACCCCCGACGAGATGCGCTCGATGGTCGAGAAGCTCACGGTCATCGGCATGCCGGGCGAGGGCGACTACCTGCAGATGCCGAACGAGATGTTCGACATCAACTGGGACCTGCTCGACGAGCACGACGTCATCGAGATCACCCAGACCGTCGGGCTCGAGCGCGCCCCGCGGCTGACGGCCCGCGAGGCCGCCGCGCTGCTCGCCGGTCTCCGGCTCGCCAGCTCGCTGCCCGGCGTCGCGCCGGGCGAGGTCCTGTCCGGCCTGCTGGCGAAGCTCGCGCGGGGCGCGTCGTCGACGCCCGCCGAGGTGATCGTCGCGCCCGAGCCCGTCGACGAGGTCCGCACGCTCGTGTCGCAGGCGCTGCGCGAGCAGGTCGCGCTGTCCTTCACGTACCGTCGTCCCGACGCCGAGCCGACGACGCGCACGGTGGACCCGGTCAAGGTGATCGTGACCGACGGCCAGTGGTACCTGCAGGGGTGGTGCCACCTGCGCCGCGCCATGCGGAACTTCCTGCTGGAGCGCGTGCGCGATCCGACGCTCACGGACATCCCGATCGAGCACGCGCACGAGCCGGTGCCGGGGCTGTTCGAGCCGGGCGAGAACGACCAGGTCGCCGTGGTGCGCTTCGCGTCGTCGCTCGCGCCCCTGGTGGGCGACTACCTGGCGGGCGCCGAGACGACCGAGGCCGACGGGGTCACGACCGCCCGGTTGCGGGTCTCGGACGCGCGCAGCCTGAAGCGGCTCGCCGCGCGCCGCGCCGGCCGCGTCGAGGTGCTGGAGCCCGCCTCGGCCCGACGGGCCGCCGCCGAGTGGGCGGCCGAGGCGCTCGCGCTGTACGGCGAGACCGACTGACGCGGCGCGGCTGAGATCGCCCCCCCGGCGGGCGCGGTTAGACTGAACCCGCATTCCCGTACCGCCGAACGACGGAGATCCCCCATGCTTGGCAACCTCAACGGCTGGCACCTGCTCATCCTGCTCGCCGTGATCCTGCTTCTGTTCGGTGCCGCCCGCCTCCCCGCGCTCGCGAAGAGCATCGGCCAGTCTGCACGTGTGTTCAAGGGCGAGATGAAGCAGATGAAGGCCGAGGACGAGACTCCTCAGGCCACGGGCGCCGCGACCGACCGGCCCGCCGGCGGGTACACCGTCAACGGCGAGCCGACCGACCGCCTGCCGGGCGCGGAGGACCCGGGCACTCCGCCCAAGTCCTGACGGTGACGGCCATCGACCCCGCGGCGTCGCGGGACGACCAGCCGTACCGCGACCGGCGGATGTCGCTCGCGGAGCACCTGGTCGAGCTGCGCCGTCGCCTGATGATCGCCGCGGCCGCGCTCGTGGTCGGCATGGTCGTCGCGTTCTTCGTGACCGACCCGATCATCGCGTTCCTGCTCGGGCCCATCGAGGAGGTCGCCGAGCGGCTCGGCGACGACTTCACGCGCCTGACGTACACGGGCGTGTCCAGCGCGTTCGACATGCGCATGCGCATCGCGTTCGCGATCGGCCTGCTGTTCTCGGCGCCGATCTGGCTGTGGCAGATCTGGGCGTACGTGATGCCGGGCCTGACCCGGCGCGAGGTGCGGTACACGATCGGCTTCATGGCCACCGCGATCCCGCTGTTCTTCGCGGGCTGCTATGTAGGCGTGCTGATCATGCCGCACATCCTGCTGCTCATGTCGTCGTTCGTGCCCGACCAGCAGTTCGCCTCGCAGTTCTACGAGGCCGCCGCGTACTACGACTTCGCGTTCAAGACCGTGACGGTCATCGGCATCGCGTTCGTGTCGCCCGTGTTCCTGGTCGCGCTGAACCTTGCGGGTGTGCTGACGGCGCGCGAGATCCTCAAGGGCTGGCGCGTCGCGATCGTCGTCGCGACGGCCTTCGCTGCGCTCGCGACCCCGGCGGCCGACGTGGCCTCGATGATGCTGCTCGCGGCCGCGCTGATCGTGCTCTACTTCGCCGCGGCGGGCGTCTCGCTGCTCTTCGACCGCCGCAAGAGCAGGCGCGAGAAGGCGCTGCTCGCGGAGGAGTCATGACCGAGCCGAGCCCGGCCGAGCGCTACGCGGCGGCGCGCGCGGACCGCGCCCACCCGCAGACCCGGGCGTTCGCCGACGCGCAGCGGTTCACGCTCGACGACTTCCAGATCGCCGGGTGCCACGCGCTCGAGGACGGCCGCAGCGTGCTCGTCGCGGCGCCCACCGGCGCGGGCAAGACCATCGTGGGCGAGTTCGCGGTCCACCTCGCGATGCAGACGCCGAACCAGAAGGCGTTCTACACGACGCCCATCAAGGCGCTGTCGAACCAGAAGTTCCGCGAGCTGCAGGACGTCTACGGGGAGGACGAGGTGGGCCTGCTCACGGGCGACACCAACATCAACGGCGGCGCGCGCGTGCTGGTGATGACGACCGAGGTCCTGCGCAACATGCTGTACGCGGACTCCCCGGCGCTGCGCGGCCTGCGGTACGTCGTGATGGACGAGGTCCACTACCTTGCCGACCGGTTCCGCGGGGCGGTGTGGGAGGAGGTCATCATCCACCTGCCCGCCGACGTGCGCCTGGTGTCGCTGAGCGCCACGGTCTCGAACGCCGAGGAGTTCGGCGACTGGCTCGACACGGTGCGGGGCGACACCGAGGTGATCGTGTCGGAGACCCGGCCCGTGCCGCTGGAGCAGCACGTGCTGGTGCGCGGCGACCTCCTGCCGCTGTTCGACGACCGCGCCGGCGTGGCGACCGCGCAGGTCAACCAGGAGCTGATGCGGATCCGCGGTGGTCAGGCCTTCGCCGCCAACAGCGCCTACTTCGACGGCCGGCGCAAGGGCGGGGGCGGAAGGCGTCCCAAGCCCGGCTTCAAGCGACCCGGCCCGCCGCGGCGGCTCGAGCGGATCGACCGCCCGGAGGTCGTGCACCTCCTGGAGCGATCGAACCTGCTGCCGGCGATCTTCTTCATCTTCAGCCGTGCCGGGTGCGAGGGCGCGGTGCAGCAGGTGCGCCGGTCGGGCCTGCGCCTCACGACCGCCGAGGAGCGCGCGGAGATCCGTGCCGTCGTCGCGTCGCGCACCGGGGCGCTCCCGGACGAGGATCTCGCGGCGCTCGGCTACTGGGAGTGGGTCGAGAACCTCGAGCGCGGCGTCGCGGCGCACCACGCCGGGCTCCTTCCCGCGTTCAAGGAGGTCGTCGAGGAGCTGTTCCAGCGCAAGCTGGTGAAGGTCGTGTTCGCGACCGAGACGCTCGCGCTGGGCATCAACATGCCCGCCCGCACGGTCGTGCTCGAGAAGCTCGAGAAGTTCAACGGCGAGGCGCGCGTCGCGATCACGTCGGGGGAGTACACGCAGCTCACGGGGCGCGCGGGCCGGCGCGGCATCGACGTCGAGGGGCACGCGGTCGTGCAGTGGACCGAGGGCATGGACCCGCAGGCCGTCGCCGCGCTCGCCTCGCGCCGCACCTACCCGCTGAACTCGAGCTTCCGGCCGACGTACAACATGGCCGTGAACCTGATCGACCAGTTCGGTCGGGCCCGCGCGCGGCAGATCCTGGAATCGTCGTTCGCGCAGTTCCAGGCCGACCGGGCGGTGGTGGGCCTCGCCCGCCAGGTGAAGGACGCCGAGGAGTCGCTCGCCGGGTACGCCAAGGCGATGACCTGCGAGCACGGCGACTTCACCGAGTACTCGGCCATCCGGCGCGACCTCAGCGACCTCGAGAAGCTGAACCGCAAGGACGCGGGCGCCTCGCGCGGCACGCGCGAGCAGCGCCAGCGCGAGATCGGCGGGCTGCGCCGGCGCATGCAGCGCCACCCCTGCCACCGCTGCCCGGACCGCGAGCAGCACGCCCGCTGGGCGGAGCGGTACTGGAAGCTGCGCCGCCAGACCGACAAGACGCGGCGCCAGATCGAGAACCGCACGGGCACGGTCGCCCGCGTGTTCGACCGCATCATCGAGGTGCTCACCGCGCTCGACTACGTGCGCCTGGACGGCGACGAGGCGACGCTCACCGAGGCCGGCCGCCGGATGCGCCGGATCTACGGCGAGCGCGACCTGCTGGTCGCCGAGTCGCTCCGCACCGGCATATGGAAGAACCTCGACGCGGCCTCACTCGCGGCGCTCGCCTGCTGCCTGGTGTACGAGCCGCGCGGAAACGACGGCGGGGCCGACCCGCGGTCGCTCCCGCGCGGGGCCTTCCGCCTCGCGCTCAGCGAGACCGAGGACCTGTGGGCCCGTCTCGACGACCTGGAGCAGGATCACCGGCTGCCCGGATCCGAGCCGGTCGCGACGGGGCTCGCGGCTGCCATGCACATGTGGGCGCGCGGCGCACTGCTCGACAGCGTGCTGGTGGAGGCGGACATGGCCGCGGGCGACTTCGTGCGCTGGGCGAAGCAGACCATCGACCTGCTCGACCAGCTGTCGCTGGTCGCGGAGGGCGAGCTCGCCCGAACCGCCCGTCGGGCGCTCGACGCGGTGCGCCGCGGCGTCGTGGCGTACAGCTCGGTATGAGCCGATCGAGGCGGCCCCGGACCGGGCCGGACGAGCGGACGGCGCTACCGCTCTGGGCGGCGCTCGTCGTCGCGGCTGCGGGCGGCCTCGCGCTCGACGCGTCCTTCCCCTCGCTCGGGATCTGGGCGCTCGCCCCGGTGGCGGTGGCGCTGTCTCTCGCGTCCCTGATCGGGCGTCGCGCGGGCGGTGCGCTGCTCGCCGGCCTCGCGTTCGGCGCCGCGTTCTGGTTCCCGCACATCGACTGGACGGCGCGGTTCCTGGCCGACCAGCCGCTGGCCTGGCTGCCCTGGGTGGCGCTCGCGGGGCTGCAGACCATCTTCACGGGCCTCGGCGCCGTCCCGATGGCGCTCGCCTACCGCTGGTTCCCGACGGGCCGGTGGGCCCGGCTGGTCGGGCTCCCGGCGCTCGTCGCGGCGCTGTGGACCGCGCGCGAGCTCGCGACCGGGTCCTGGCCGTACGGCGGGTTCGCCTGGGGCCGGATCGGCATGAGCCAGTCCGAGAGCCCGCTCGCGCAGGTGACGTCGTGGATCGGCGTGAGCGGGCTGACGTTCCTCATCGTGATGTTCAGCGCCGCGGTGATCGAGATCGTGCGCACGCGCGCGTGGCGGCCGTCGTCGCTGGCCCCGGCCGCGGCCGTGGCGCTCGTCCTGCTGGTGGTGCCGCAATGGCAGACGGCGAGCGCGGGGACCCTGACCGTCGGCGCGGTGCAGGGGGACGGTCCCACCGCGTACTTCGACCACCGCGAGCCGTACTCGGTGCTGCAGGCGCAGCTGGACGCCTCGGCGCCGCTGCGCGGGGAGCAGGTCGACGTCGTCGTGTGGCCCGAGGGCGGCGTCGAATACGACCCGCTGCAGGATCAGACGACGGCGCTCGAGCTGTCCGCCGCGGCGCGCGCCTTCGACGCGCCGATCCTGATGAACGCGGCCTCGGTGCGCGACGACCTCATCTACAACACCTCCATGCTGTGGACCGCCGACGGCGCGGACGTCGCGGGCGGGCTGCAGACGCACTCCAAGTGGCATCCGGTGCCGTTCGGCGAGTACGTGCCGGACCGCGCGTTCTACGAGGGCCTCGTCCCCGATCTCATCGGGCTGATCGGGCGCGAGTACACGCCCGGCACGGACGCGCCGACGATCGACGTGGGCGAGGCGATCATCGGCCTCGCGATCTGCTTCGATGTGATCTACGACGACATCATCCGCGAGGGCGCGCACCGGGGCGCCCAGCTGTACGTCTTCCAGACCAACAACGCCGACTTCCGCGGCACCGACGAGAACCTGCAGCAGCTGGCGTTCGCCCGGATGCGCGCGATCGAGACCGGACGGTCGGTGGTCAACCTCTCGACGGTCGGCACGAGCCAGATCGTCGCGCCCGACGGAACGACGATGTCGTCGCTGGCCGTCGACCAGTCGGGCATCCTGATCGGCGACGTCGAGCTCCGCGAGGGCCTCACGCCGGGCGTCGTCGTCGGGCCGTGGGTGCAGGCCCTCCTGTTCTGGGGAGGCCTCCTCGGCCTCGCGCTCGTCGGCGTGCTGCACGCCCTTCGCGGCCGTGGCGGCTCGAGCCGCCGCACGCCCCGCCGCCCCGCGGCCCGCCGCGCGCGCCGCGCCGACGACGCCGCCCGCGTCCGCGCCATGTTCCGCTGATCCGGAACGGCACGGGCGCTCGAGCGCAAGCCCCTGCGGCGCGGAGGGGCGCGTGCCTAGGATCAGGGGCATGAGCACCTCGGAGACGCCCGACGAGATCGAGAGCAAGTACTGGTACAACATGCGCACCGGCGAGGTCGAGCACGGGCCCGAGTCGCCCGCGATCGATCGCGTGGGCCCGTTCGACACCGCGGAGGAGGCGCGCAACGCCCCGCAGCTGCTGCAGACGCGGTCCAAGGCCTGGGCCGAGGACGAGGAGCGCGAGCGCGGCTGGGGCGCGGGCACGCCCTGACCCCCGGCGGGGCCGTGTCGAGCGGGGCCGGGTCCCTTCTGACCACTAGGCTGGGCGAGCGGGAACGCCCGTCTATATCGCCTCCAGAGGGGACACGATGGACAAGCAGAGGGACTTCGTGCTGCGCACGATCGAGGAGCGCGGCGTCAAGTTCGTGCGTCTGTGGTTCACGGACGTGGTCGGCACGCTGAAGTCGGTCGCGATCGCGCCGGCCGAGGTCGAGGGCGCCTTCAGCGAGGGCATCGGCTTCGACGGCTCCGCGATCGAGGGACTGACCCGCACGTACGAGTCCGACCTGCTCGCCCACCCGGATCCCACGACCTTCCAGACGCTGCCGTGGCGCGGCGAGGTCGATCCGACCGCCCGCATGTTCTGCGACCTCACCACCCCCGATGGGCAGCCGGCGGTCGCGGATCCGCGCAACGTGCTCAAGCGCACGCTCGCCAAGGCCGCGGACGCGGGCTTCACGTTCTACACGCACCCCGAGATCGAGTTCTACCTGTTCAAGTCGTCCACGCCCGGCCCCGACGGCCTGGAGCCGGTCGACCACGCGGGCTACTTCGACAACGTCCCCGGCGGCACGGCGCACGACTTCCGCCGCCGCTCGGTGCGGATGCTCGAGGACCTCGGCATCTCGGTGGAGTACAGCCACCACGAGGGCGGCCCTGGCCAGAACGAGATCGATCTGCGCTACGCCGACGGCCTGACCATGGCGGACAACATCATGACCTTCCGCACCGTGGTCAAGGAGGTGGCGATCGAGCAGGGCGTGCACGCCACCTTCATGCCCAAGCCCCTCGCCGGCCAGCCGGGCAGCGGCATGCACACGCACATGTCGCTGTTCGAGGGCGACGTCAACGCCTTCTACGAGGAGGGCGCGCAGTACCAGCTCTCGCAGACCGGACGTCGCTTCATCGCGGGCCTGCTGCGCCACGCGAACGAGATCGCCGCCGTCACCAACCAGTTCGTCAACTCGTACAAGCGCCTGTGGGGCGGCGACGAGGCGCCGAGCTACGTGACCTGGGGTCACAACAACCGCTCGGCGCTCGTGCGCGTGCCGCTGTACAAGCCGGGCAAGAGCCAGTCGGCGCGCATCGAGCACCGCGGCGTCGACTCCGCCGCCAACCCGTACCTGGCCTACGCCCTCATGCTGGCGGCGGGCCTGAAGGGAATCGAGGAGGGCTACGAGCTGCCCGCCGAGGCCGAGGACAACGTGTGGGCCCTCACGCCGGGGGAGCGCCGTGCGCTCGGCTACCAGCCGCTGCCGGCCAGCCTCGACGACGCGATCGAGCACATGGAGGAGAGCGAGCTGGTCGCCGAGACGCTCGGCGAGCAGGTCTTCAGCTACGTGCTCAGCAACAAGCGCCGCGAGTTCGAGCAGTACCGCGCGCAGGTCACGCAGTTCGAGCTGAGTCACAGCCTCGACATCATCTGAATCGGCGCGCATGAGCAGCCGCGACCGCAGGTCGTTCCTCACGGATCTCGCGCGCCTCGGCTTCGCGCACCTCGACGAGGCCGAGACGCAGCTCGCCGAGCTGGGCGGGCTCGTCGGGCTCGAACGCGACGCTCTGCTGACGGACGCTGCGCGCGCGGCCGATCCGGATGAGGCACTCGCGGGGCTGGTGCGGATCGCCCGCCGGCGGGCGGAGAGCGTGCGCGACGTGCTCGCGCACCCGCGGGGACGCGAGGTCGCGTGGCGGCTCCTCGGCGCCTCACGGGGCTTCGCGGACTTCTACCTGCGCCGGCCGGAGCGCCTCACAGAGCTTCCGGCGGCGGGCATGCAGCTGCCCACCCGCGAGGCGCTGCGCTCCGCGCTCCTCGAGGCGGTCGGCGCCGACGACGACGGCTTCGCGTCCTCGGGCGACGACGCAGCCTGGGTGAGCCTGCGCGTCGCGTACCGCGCGCAGCTGGCGGGCATCGCGGCGTATGACCTCATGCATCCGGAGCCCGTGAGCGTCGTCGACGCCGTGACGGCGGCGCTGGCGGATGCCGCGGGCGCTGCGCTGGAGGCTTCGCTCGCGATCGCCCGCACCAAGGTCTCGGCCGCCGCGGGCGGCTTCGGCGGCGGGTACCCGCGGGAGGACGTCGCGCGCACGCGCCTCGCGATCATCGGCATGGGCAAGTCGGGCGCGCGCGAGCTGAACTACGTCAGCGACGTCGACGTCATCTTCGTCGCCGAGCCCGCCGAGGGGGCGGAGCTGTCGGAGGGCCGCGCGATCGACATCGCCACGCGCCTGGCCATCCAGACCATGCGGGGGATCGACGGCATCGAGGCCGAGCCGCCGCTGTGGGAGGTGGACCCGAACCTGCGCCCCGAGGGCAAGCAGGGCGCGCTCGTGCGCACGCTCGAGTCGCACATCGCGTATTACGACCGATGGGCCAAGAGCTGGGAGTTCCAGGCGCTCCTCAAGGCGCGCCCGCTCGCGGGCGATCACGAGCTGGGTGAGGCGTACGTCGCCGCCACCCAGCCGAAGGTGTGGGCGAGCGCCGGCCGGGAGGACTTCGTCGACAGCGTCCAGCGGATGCGCGAGCGCGTCATGGAGCACATCCCGCCAGCCGACGTGCCGCTGCAGGTCAAGCTCGGCCCCGGCGGCATCCGCGACATCGAGTTCGCGGTGCAGCTGCTGCAGCTCGTGCACGGCCGCACGGACGAGTCGGTGCGCCACCGCGGCACGCTCCCCGCGATCGACGCGCTCGAGGCCGGCGGCTACATCGGCCGCGCCGAGGCCGCCGTGTTCGCGCGCGACTACCGCACGCTGCGCCTCCTGGAGCACCGCCTGCAGCTCGCTGGGCTCACGCGCACGCACCTGATGCCGCGCACGGAGGAGGGCCT
Source organism: Microbacterium sp. Root53 (assembly GCF_001426925.1). Lineage (GTDB taxonomy): Bacteria > Actinomycetota > Actinomycetes > Actinomycetales > Microbacteriaceae > Microbacterium. Next base: position 31,576 of record NZ_LMFR01000012.1, on the reverse strand, counting down.
GCGTGCGCTCGCGCGGGCCACCGGTCTCGCCGACTCGGCCGACGGCATCCAGACGGTGTGGGAGGACGTCAAGCGCGAGGTGCGCGAGGTGCACGTGCGCCTGTTCTACCGGCCCCTGCTGGGGGCCGTGGCGCGCCTTCCGGAGGACGAGGGCAGCCTGACCACGGAGCAGGCCCGCGACCGCCTCGCGGCGATCGGCTTCCGTGAGCCCGCCGTCGCGCTGCGCCACATCGGCGCGGTGACGAGCGGCCTGAGCCGCAAGGCGACCATCCAGAAGCATCTGATGCCGGTGATGCTCCGGATGTTCGCGGACGGCGCGGATCCGGACTACGGGCTGGTGGCGTTCCGCCGGATCAGCGAGCGACTGGGGGACACGCCGTGGTTCCTCCGGATGCTGCGCGACTCGTCCGGCGCCGCCGAGCGCCTGACGCGCCTGCTGTCGACCTCGCGTTACGTCGGCGAGCTCATGGAGTGGATCCCCGAGTCGGTCGCGTGGCTCGACAGCGACGATCAGCTGCTGCCGCGGCCGGGCGCCTCCCTCGAGGAGGAGGCGCGCGCCATCCAGACCCGCCACGCGACGATCGAGGACGCCATGCGCTCCGTGCGGGCGCTCCGCCGCCGCGAGATGCTGCGCACCGCGATGGGCGCCGTGCTCGGCGTGACGACGATCGACCAGCTCAGCCACGCGCTCACCACGATCACCGAGGTGACGCTGCAGGCCACGCTGCGGGCCGTCCGGCGCGAGATCGTGCCGGACGAGGAGGCGAGCCTGGACTTCGCGATCATCGGCATGGGCCGGTTCGGCGGCGCCGAGCTCGGCTTCGGATCCGACGCCGACGTGCTGTACGTGTACCGCCCGGAGGGAGTCGAGCCGCACCGCGCCGAGGCCCTCGCGCTCAAGATCGTCGCCGAGGTGCGCCGCGTCTCGGAGGACTTCCGCCTGCCGCTCGACCTCGACGCCGACCTGCGCCCCGAGGGGCGCAAGGGCCCGATCGTCCGGTCGCTCGACGCCTACGCCGAGTACTACCGGCGCTGGTCCCTCTCGTGGGAGGCGCAGGCGCTGCTGCGCGCGCGGGGCGTGGCGGGGTCGGTGAAGCTGATCGCCGCGTTCACGGAGCTCGCCGACGACGTGCGCTACCCCGAGCGCGTCGAGCAGCAGGCCCTGCGCGAGATCAAGCGGATCAAGGCGCGCGTGGAGACCGAGCGGCTGCCGCACCGCGTCGACCCGACCCGGCATCTCAAGCTCGGCCCCGGCGGCCTGAGCGACGTCGAGTGGCTCGTCCAGCTCCTGCAGCTGCAGCACGCCCACGCGGTGCCGGGGCTGCGCACCACGTCGACCCTGGACGCCCTCCAGGCCGCCGTCGAGGCCGACCTCGTGGGGGAGGAGGACGCCTCCCGCCTGCGCGCCGCGTGGCTCCTCGCGGCGCGCCTGCGCTCGGCCAACACGCTGCTGTCGGGTCAGACCAGCGACGTCCTGCCCACGGACCGCCGCCTGCTCGACGGCATCGGCCGCATCCTGGAGTACCCGCCGCACAGCGCCACGCAGGTGGAGCAGGACTGGCTCGGCACCGCGCGCCGCGCGCGCCGCGTCTTCGACCGCCTCTTCTACGGCTGATACCGCAACGCCGCGCCGAGACCGCATCGCCGCGCTGAGACCGCATCGCCGCGCTGATACCGCATCGCCGCGCTGAGAACGCTGCGGTCACCCGCTGTGTCGGCGCGGCGTTGCAGTCTCGCGCGACGACGGAGGCCCCGCCACCTCGGAAGGTGACGGGGCCTCGCGCGGCTCGGATCAGACGCTGTAGTACAGCTCGAACTCGAACGGGTGCGGACGCTGCTGCATCGGCAGGATCTCGTTCTCGTACTTGTACTCGATCCACGTGTCGATCAGCTCGTCGGTGAAGACGCCGCCCGCGGTGAGGAACTCGCGGTCGTTGCTGAGGGCCTCGAGCGAGTCGAGCAGCGAGTTCGGCACCTGGGGGATGCTCTTCGCCTCCTCGGCCGGAAGCTCGTACAGGTCCTTGTCGACCGGCTCGTGCGGCTCGATGCGGTTCTTGATGCCGTCGATGCCGGCCATCAGCTGCGCGGCGAACGCGAGGTACGGGTTGCCCGACGAGTCCGGCGCGCGGAACTCGATGCGCTTGGCCTTCGGGTTCGAGCCCGTGATCGGGATGCGGATGGCCGCCGAGCGGTTGCCCGCCGAGTAGACCAGGTTGACCGGCGCCTCGAAGCCCTTGACCAGGCGGTGGTACGAGTTCAGCGTGGGGTTCGTGAACGCGAGCACGGCGGGGGCGTGCTTCAGGATGCCGCCGATGTACCAGCGGGCGATGTCCGAGAGCTGCGCGTAGCCCTTCTCGTCGTAGAACAGCGGCTTGCCGTCCGACCAGAGCGACTGGTGGGTGTGCATGCCCGAGCCGTTGTCGCCGAAGAGCGGCTTCGGCATGAACGTGGCGGTCTTGCCCCACTGCTCGGCCGTGTTCTTGACGATGTACTTGAACTTCAGGATGTCGTCCGCGGCGTGGACCATCGTGTCGAACTTGTAGTTGATCTCGGCCTGGCCGGCGGTGCCCACCTCGTGGTGCGAGCGCTCGACCTCGAGGCCGACCTCGATCAGCTTCAGCACGATGTCATCGCGGATGTCCGCCTGCTTGTCGACCGGCGAGACCGGGAAGTAGCCGCCCTTGAAGGGGGTCTTGTTGGCGAGGTTGCCACCCTCCTCCTCGCGGCCGGTGTTCCACGCGGCCTCCTCGGAGTCCACCGAGTAGAAGCTCTTGCCCTGCGAGACCTCGTAGCGCACGTCGTCGAAGATGAAGAACTCGGCCTCGGGCGCGAAGAACGCGGTGTCGGCGATGCCGGTCGAGGCGAGGTACTTCTCGGCCTTCTTGGCGACCTGACGCGGGTCCTTCGAGTAGATCTCGCCGTTGCGCGGGTTGTAGATGTCGAACACCATCACGAGGGTCTTGGCCTCGCGGAAGGGGTCGACGTACGCGGTGGTCACGTCGGGGATCAGCTGCATGTCCGACTCGTTGATGTTCGCGAAGCCTCGGATCGAGGAGCCGTCGAACAGCTGGCCGATCGTGAAGAAGTCCTCATCGACGGTGGAAGCCGGGATGTTGAAGTGCTGCTGCACGCCGGGAAGGTCGGTGAAGCGGATGTCGAGGAACTTGACATCCTCGTCCTTGATGAACTTCAGCACCTCGGATGAGTCGTTGAACATTGCGGCTCCAGATTGGTGGGACTTCGGGTGGGATCGCCTGGAACACAGGTGACGGCCTGAACCTATAGGCCCGGCGTTGCCCGAGGGTGTCCCTCATGTTTCCGGCATGTTACGCGGGCGCCGTGATCCGCGTCGTTCCGCGGCACGTAGGCTGGACGGATGACGTCCTCCACCGCCGACGAGACCTATCCCGGGCAGCGCCTCGGGCTGCCGAGAGAGGGGTCGGGCTCGGTCGCCCGGGTGCCGCGCCGGCTCGCGGGCCTCGCGATCGACTGGCTCGCCGCGGTGGTGATCTCGATCGCCTTCTTCCAGTACGACGCGATCGCGACGATGCTCGTGTTCGCGGTCGTCCAGATCCTGTTCATCCCGACGATCGGCGGCAGCCCCGGCCACCGCCTCGCCGGCATGCGGCTGCAGCTCCAGGGCGGCGGGTGGCCCGGCGTCTGGCGCCCGATCGTCCGGACGCTGCTGCTGGTCCTCGTCATCCCCGCCGTGATCTGGGACGGCGATCAGCGCGGGCTGCACGACCGGGCCGCCGGTACGGTGCTCGTCCGCGCCTGATCCGGACCTCCGGGACGGAAAGAGCCCCCGCCGGCGGCGGGGGCTCTTCGCTCGGAGGCGTCAGCGCGGTCGGGGCGCGCGGGCCTTGGTCGGGTCGATGCCCTTGGGGATCGGCAGCGAGGCGAGCGACTGCGAGACCGACTCGATGCGCTGGACGACGGCGCCCATGGTGGCGCGGTCGATGGCCTTGGGGAGCGCCTTGATGGTCTTGGCGAGGTCCGCGATCGGGACGTCGCCCTCGCCGTGGCCGACGTAGAGCTCGTGCACCGGCACGCCGGTGGCGACGCGGCTGACCTTCATCCGCTCGTCGCGCATCAGGCGCGCGAGGCGGCCGCGCGAGCCCTCGCCGACGATCACGACGCCGCCGCGGCCGACCGCGCGGTACACGGCCTCCTGCGTCTTGGGGTTGACCCCGACGGGCATCTCGCTCGAGCGCCAGCTGCGGCCGAGCATCGTGGAGAGCACGTGGCCGGTCGCGCCGGGCATGCCGTCGATCTTGCGGTACATCGCGCGCGTGGAGATGCGCGTCATGGTCGTCATGGCCGCGAGCGCGCCGAGCATCAGGCCGGCGATGGCCCACAGCAGGATGCCCCACCACGTCGGCTGGAGCAGGACGCCGATCAGGACGCCGACGAGGACGCCCGCGACGAGGATGCCGAGCAGCAGCCACCCGAGCCAGGGGTACACCTCGCGCGTGAAGGTGAACAGGGACCTGATCTGCCGGAAGAATCCGGGCCGCTTCTCGGCCTCGGGGGTGCGTGCTGCCATACGTCAAGAGTACCCAGTGGGATGCGGTGCGCCGACCGTGAGGGCGGCGCGCGACTCGTCCACAGGCCGTCGATCCGGGCGCGTTCGCTCCCGGCGCTGCTGGCGGGGCGAAGGGACGGCGGGGCGGGCGCAGGATGAGGCCATGACCCGCCCGCCGATCGCGCCTCTCGAGCAGCCGCCCGCGTCCTCGGGCACGACCCCCGTCGGATCGCGGGCGCCCGCGCTGACCGACGCGTACCGGCCGATCCGCCGCGTCGAGCCGCCCCTCTCGCCCGTCGCGGGGGTGCTGGCCGCCGCGGGCGATCGACGGGTCGTGCTCGCGGACGCGGTCGAGGCGCGGGACCGCGTCTTCTGCGGGCGGCCCGACCCGCCGCAGCACCTGCTCGCGCCGTGCGACGTCGTCCGGCGCGGGGACGGGCACGACCTCGAGCTGCCCTGGTGCCGGGAGCCCCTGGCGCGGCTGCTCGCGGCGCGCGCGGCGGGTGGCGCGCCGCTGGCCGGGGGTGAGCTCGTGACCCTGGTCGTCAGCCTGCTGCGGGGCGTGCGGGAGGCCTGGGCCGACCAGGCGCCCGAGTCCGAGGGCCCGCGCGGCACGTGGTGGATCGACGACGGGGGCCGGCCGCTGTTCGCGCCCGGATCCGACGACGCCGAGCCGGTGGTCTCGGCCGCCGACGCCGTGATCGCCCAGGCGGCCGAGCACACGCGGGACCGGGTCCTGGTCCGGCTCCTGGAGGAGGGGCGGTCCGCTCTGCAGCGGCCCAGGGCGCTCGTGAGGGCGCTGCCGCAGCTCGAGGACGCCCTGTTCGAGGCGTGCGCCCCGCGCGCGATCGAGCGCGCCGAGGAGAGGGCGGGCGGTCCGCGCGTGGCGGCGCCTCGGACGGCTGTCGAGCTCCGCCCCGCGGGATCCGGGATCCCGGGGCTCATCGAGCGCTTCGGCGACGCCGGGATCGCCGACGCGGTGGGGGATGCGCTCGACCGCACCCGTGCCGCACTCCGCTCCCGCCTCGCGGGCGGGCGGCGCGCACCGCTGCTGGCCGGCGGCGTCGTCGCGGCGCTCGTGCTCGGCGGCGGCCTGCTCTGGCCCGCCGAGCCGGAGCCCGCCGCGGCGCGCGGCGCGTCGGAGCGATCGCCGGCGGCGGCGCCGGGGCCCTCGCCGGATGCGTCGCCGGCGTCCTCGGAGGAGCCTGTCGCGGGGGCGCCCGCTCCTGAGGATCCCGCCGCGGCCGCCGAGCGGCTGCTCGACGAGCTGGCCGAATGCGTCGCGCACGGCGACCCGCTGTGCGCGGGCATCCGCGATGCCGGGGCCGAGCCGCTGCCGCCGGAGGCGCTCGAGACCGCTGTCGGTGCGACGCAGCTCGCACTGCTCGACGACTACGGCGACGTCGCCGTGCTGCGCGCGGACGACCCGGCGGGGGAGCGCGGGTCCTTGCTGCTGCAGCTCGTCCGGCTCGACGGGCGCTGGCTGCTCCGCACGGCGACCCCCATGGCGGCCGGGTGAGGACGGGCGCCGCCCCGAACGACGAGGGGCCCGGCCGCGGATGCGGCCGAGCCCCTCGGGGACGTCTGCGTCAGATGCCGAGATCGGCGGCGAAGGCCGCCTCCTCCAGGCGCGCCTTGACGGCCGACAGGTAACGGGCCGCGTCGGCGCCATCGATCGTGCGGTGGTCGTACGACAGCGCGAGGTAGACGTACGAGCGGATGCCGATCGCCTCGACGCCGTCGACCTTCACGACGCCGGGGCGCTTGAAGACGATGCCCGTGCCGAGGATGGCCGACTGGGGCAGGAACACGACCGGCGTGTCGAACAGCGCGCCGCGCGAGCCCGTGTTCGTCAGCGTGAACGTGCCGCCCGCGAGGTCGTCCGGCTTCAGCTTGCTGTTGCGCGTGCGCTCAGCGAGGTCGGCGATGCCGGCCGCGATCTCGGCGAGGTTCTTCGACGCCGCGTCGCGCAGGACCGGCGTGTACAGGCCCTTCTCGGTGTCGACCGCGATCGAGAGGTTCTCGGTCGGCGGGTAGACGATGTTCTCGCCGTCGAGCGTCGAGTTGATGATCGGGTACGCCTGCAGCGCCTCCGCGGCGGCCAGGGCGAAGAACGGCAGGAACGACAGCTTGGCGCCGGTCTTGGCCTGGAAGTCGCCCTTCACCTGGTCGCGGAACGCGGCCAGCTTCGTGACGTCCACCTCGACCACGGTGGTCAGCTGGGCGGTCGAGGTCATCGACTCGACCGCACGCGACGCGAGCACCTTGCGCAGGCGCGTCATCGGCTGCGTGGTGCCGCGCAGTTCCGACACGGGGAGCTTGGTGGCGGCGGGCGCGCCGGCGGCGGGCGCCGCACCGGCCGCGGCGGGAGCCGCAGCGGTCTCGGCGGCCTTGAGCACGTCCTCCTTGCGGATGCGACCGCCGACGCCGGTGCCGCTGACCGTCGCGAGGTCGACGCCGTTCTGCGCGGCCAGGCGGCGCACGAGCGGCGTGACGTAGACCTTGTCGTCGCCCTCGGCGGGCGGGGTGAACGTCGGCGCCGCGGGCTCGGCCTTCGGAGCCTCGGCGCTGGGGGCCGGGGCCGCGACGGGCTCGGTCGGCGCCGCGGGCTGGGCGGGCGCCGGGGCCGCCTGGGCGGGCGCCTCCTGAGCGGGGGCCTCCTGAGCCGGGGCCTCCTGAGCGGGGGCCGGCTGCTCGGCCGGAGCCTCGGGCGCGGCGGCGGGGGCCGGGGCGGCGGCGGGCGCGCCGCTGCCGACGCGGGCCAGCACGGAGCCGACCTCGACCGTCTCGTCCTCCTGGACCAGGATCTCCTGGATGACGCCGGCGACCGGCGACGGGATCTCGGTGTCGACCTTGTCGGTCGAGATCTCCAGCAGCGCCTCGTCGACGGCGATCTCGTCGCCGACCTTCTTCAGCCAGCGCGTGACGGTGCCCTCGGTGACGCTCTCGCCGAGCTCCGGGAGCACGATGTCGGTGGCGTCGCCGGCGGGGGCCGCGGGCGCGGCCTCGGCGGCGGGGGCCGGAGCGGGCTCGGCCGCGGGCGCGGCCTGCTCGGCGGCGGGCGCCTCGGCCGGCGCGGCCTCGGCGGCCGAGGCCTCCTGCGCCGGCGCGTCGCCGGCGGGCGCGGCACCCGAGCCGTCGCCGATCTTGGCCAGCACGGCGCCGACCTCGACGGTCTCGTCTTCCTGAACGAGGATCTCCTCGATCACGCCGGCGACGGGGGACGGGATCTCGGTGTCGACCTTGTCGGTCGAGATCTCCAGCAGGGCCTCGTCGACGGCGATCGTGTCGCCGACCTTCTTCAGCCAGCGGGTGACCGTTCCCTCGGTGACGCTCTCGCCGAGCTCGGGGAGGACCACGGAAGTACTCATGTCGGAGTCTCCTTCAGGATTTCGATGACGTGAACAGCTTAGTGAGTCGGTGTGGCGATCTGGTCGCCGCGGGCGGGCGCGGCGACCAGATCGCGGCGGGCGGCGGGGCCGCTCAGATGGTGTGGAGCGGCTTTCCGGCGAGCGCCAGGAACGCCTCGCCCAGCGCCTCGCTCTGCGTCGGATGGGCGTGGATCAGCGGGGCGATGTCCTCGGGGTGGGCCTCCCACGCGACGGCGAGCTGGCCCTCGGTGATCAGCTCGCCCACGCGGTCGCCGATCAGGTGGACGCCCAGCACGGGGCCGTCGACGCGGCGCACGACCTTGACGAGGCCGCCCGTGCCGATGATCTCGCTCTTGCCGTTGCCCGCGAGGTTGTACTCGTACGAGGTCACGCCGGCCGCGCCGTGCGCGTCCACGGCCTGCGCCTCGGTGAGGCCGACGGAGGCGACCTCGGGGTGCGAGTACGTCACCTTGGGGATCTGCGTCTCCGGCACGGGCACGGGATCCAGGCCCGCGATCGCCTCGGCCACGAACACGCCCTGCTGGAAGCCCCGGTGCGCGAGCTGGAGGCCCGGGACGATGTCGCCCACGGCCCACACGCCCTCCGCGCCCGTGCGCAGGCGCTCGTCGACGACGACGAAGCCGCGGTCCAGGGCGACGCCCGCCTCCTCGAATCCGAGACCCGAGGTCGCGGGGCCGCGCCCGACCGCCACGAGCAGGTAGTCGGCCTCGAGGGCCGTGCCGTCCTCGAGCGTGACGGTGACGGACGCGTCGTCCTGCGCGACCGACGCGAATCGCACCCCGAGCCGCGCCTGGATGCCGCGCTTGCGGTAGGCGCGCTCGAGGCCCTTGCTGAGGGCCACGTCCTCGTTCGGCACGAGGTGCTCGAGCGCCTCGACGATCGTCACCTCGGCGCCGAACGAGCGCCACACGCTCGCGAACTCCACGCCGATCACGCCGCCGCCCAGGATCACGACGCGCGACGGCACCTCGTCGAGGGCGAGCGCGGTCTCGCTGGTCAGGATCCGGCCGCCGGGCTCCAGGCCGGGGAGCGTGCGGCTGTAGGAGCCGGTCGCGAGCACGATGTCCGCGGCCGTGTAGACGTCCTCGCCGACGCGGACGGCGCGGCCCGGCTCGAGCCGGCCCTCGCCGGCCACGACCGTGATGCCGCGACGGGAGACCAGGCCCTCGAGCCCCTTGAACTTCTTCGCGACGATCCCCTCGCGGTAGGCGCGCAGGCCCGCCGCGTCGACGCCGCCCAGCGAGGCCGTGATGCCGTATGCGGAGGCCTCGCGCACCGAGTCGGCGATCTCCGCGGCGTGCAGGAGCGCCTTGGTCGGGATGCAGCCGCGGTGCAGGCACGTGCCGCCGAGCCGGTCCTTCTCGATGAGCGCGACGCGCTTGCCCAGCTCCGCGGCGCGCAGCGCGGCGGCGTATCCGCCGCTGCCGCCGCCCAGGATGACGACGTCGAACTCGTGCGCCATCACTGGACCTCCCCGCCGGCCGCGACGAAGTCGATCAGCGCGCGCACCGTGGCGCCCGTGGGGCCCTTGTCCGTGAACCCGTAGGCGGCGGTCGAGCTCATCGCGGACCCCGCGATGTCGAGATGCACCCACGGGATGCGCGGGGCGTCGTCGGCGTCGCTCGTGCGGCCGATGAAGCGCTGCAGGAAGAGGCCGGCGAACAGCGAGCCGCCGTTGCGGTTGCCCATGTCGGCGTTGCGCATGTCCGCGATGCGGGAGTCGAGCTGCTCGGCGATGTGCTCCGGCAGCGGCAGCGGCCAGGCGAGCTCGCCGGTGCGGTCGGCCGAGCGCAGGAACGCGTCGACCGCGTCGCCGTGGCCCATCACGCCGGTGTGGCGCGTGCCCAGCGCCACCAGGATGGCCCCGGTCAGGGTCGCGACGTCGACGATCACGTCGGGATGCTCGCGGCTCGCCGCGACCAGGCCGTCGGCGAGCACCAGCCGGCCCTCGGCGTCGGTGTTCGTGACCTCGACCGTGGTCCCGTCGAGCATGGTGAGGACGTCGCCGGGGCGCGTCGCACGACCGGACGGCATGTTGTCGGCGATGCACATCCACGCCGTGACGCGCACGGGCAGGCGCAGCTGCGCGGCCGCCCGGATGACCGCCAGCACCTCGGCGGCGCCGGTCATGTCCTCGTTCATGCCGACCATCGATGCCGCCGGCTTCAGCGAGAGGCCTCCGGTGTCGAACGTGATGCCCTTGCCGACGAGCGCGATGTGGCGCTCGGCGTCCTCGGGGGCCCACTCGAGGCGCACCAGACGGGGCGGCCGCTCCGAGCCCTGGCCGACGCCCAGGATGCCGCCGAAGCCGCCCTCGGCCAGCGCCTGCTCGTCGTAGACCGTGACGTCGACGCCCAGCCCCTCGACCGCCGTGACGGCGGCCTCGGCGAGCTGTGCGGGGCTCTGCCGGTCCGCGGGCGTCGAGACGAGGTCCTTCACGAGCGCGACGGCCTCGGCGCCGGCGCGCACGGCCGCGAGCGCGGCGTCGTCCACGGGGCCGGGCACGTGGATCAGGAAGGAGGAAGCGCGGCGCCTGCGCGCGGACTTCTCGGCGCTCTCGCTCTTGTACCCCTCGAACCGGTACGCGCCGAGCGCGGCGCCCTCGGCCGCGGCGCGCCACGCGCCGTCGACGTCGGCGAGCACCGACACCGCGACGGTGTCGAAGCCCGTAAGCTGCCGTGCCCCGGCGCCGACGGCCTCGCGCACGGCGTTCGCGTCCGGCTCGGCGCCCAGCCCGACCACCGCGAGCGGGCGCGGCGACACGTCGGGCGCGTAGACCCGCGCGAACGCGTTCTTCGCGCCGGTGAACCCGATCGCCTCGAGCGCCGGGCGCAGCCCCGGGAAGCCCGCGGCGGGCTCGTCGCCCTCGCCGAACGAGGGGATCGCCAGGATCGCGGCCTCGGCGCCGCCGGCGGGGAACGGATCGGTGGTCAGCGCGAGAGCGGGAATCGGCATGTCGTCCATCCTAGGTACGCGCCGTCCGCGCGGGCGGAGCGGGCTCGCGCGCGCCGCGTACGCGCTCAGCGGAACCGGACCCGGGGTCCGTCGCGGCTCGTAGCATGGATGCATGCCCTCGACTGGTGACATCTACGAGCGGGTCGCGAACGCCCCGGTGGTGCCGGACGGCCTGCCGCTGGTCATCCTGATGACCGGCTTCACGGACGCCGGGGGAGCGGTCGCAGGGCTGATCGACTTCGCCCGCGACGAGCTGGATCCGCGGCCCGTCGTCGTTTTCTCGAACGACACCCTGCTGGACTACCGCGCGCGTCGTCCCATCGTCACCTTCGAGCAGGACCACCTGAGCGACTACCGGCCGCCGCGGCTGGAGCTCTCGCTGGTGCACAACGCGCTGGGTCAGCCGTTCCTGCTGCTGTCCGGGTACGAGCCGGACTTCGCGTGGGACGCGTTCGCGGAGGCCGCGCTGGACTTCGCCGACCTGTTCTCGGTCCGCTCCATGACCTGGGTCCATGCGATCGCGATGCCTGTTCCGCACACGCGCACGCTGGGCGTGACGGTGAGCGGCAACCGCGCCGACCTGATCGAGGCGCACTCCATCTGGCACCCGCGCACGCAGGTGCCCGCGACGGTGGGCCACCTGCTCGAGTACCGGTTCGTCGAGGCGGGCTTCGACACGGCGGGCTTCGTCCTGCTCGTGCCGCACTACCTCGCCGAGACCGACTACCCCGCCAGCACGATCGCCGCGCTCGACAAGGTCATGGCGGCGACCGGGCTCGTGTTCACGATGGACGACCTGTACGCCGAGAACCGCGAGTACCTGGGCAAGGTCGAGGAGCAGATCGCCGGGAACGACGAGCTGGGTCGCATGGTGCAGGGGCTCGAGGAGCGCTATGACGCCTACGCCGCGGGCCTCTCGGGCGGCGGGGTGCCGACCGGAGTCGGCGGCTTCCGCGAGGGCGAGCTCCCGAGCGCGGACGAGCTCGCGGCCGAGCTGGAGCGCTACCTGGCGACCCGCCAGACGGGCGACGAGGACAAGCGCGGCAGCTGACGCGCCGGCCGCGCCCGGGGAATACCGGAAGACGTGACGTCGTTCTCATCCGGTGACGCACCACGCGTCGTCCGGCGCGCCGCTCGACCTATGAGACAATGGATGTCCGACCCGTTGTCGAGGGGGCGCGTGAGACGGCGCCGGACTTGACAAGGGTCTTACTAGTGCCCGAACACACCCGGGGGCGCGGCGCGCGGCGCCGCCGGTGAAAGGCGAAACGTGACTACTGCCACGAAGACTCCGCGGAGCACCGCGAAGAACAACGACACCGCCGAGGTGGACGAGGCCGCAGAGGCCGCCGCCCCGAAGAGCGCGGCCGCGAAGAAGCCCGCCGCGAAGACGTCGGCGCGCAAGACCGCCGCCGCGAAGGCGGAGGGCGAGGCTGCCGAGAAGCCCGCCCGCAAGGCGCCGGCGCGCAAGACCGCCGCGAAGGCCGCTCCCAAGAAGGCCGCCGCCAAGAAGAAGTCGGACGAGCCCGAGGACGACGAGGCCGTCGAGATCGAGGACGTCGCGATCGACGACGTCGCCGACGACGAGGCCGGCAAGGACGAGTCCGCCGAGACGTCCGACGACGACGACGCGCCCAAGAAGGTGGTGACCGAGCCGCTGCCCACGGGTGCGATCGTCATCACGTCGAGCGACGAGGACGAGGTCCCCGTCTACTCGACGCAGATCACCGGCGCGACCGCCGACCCGGTCAAGGACTACCTGAAGCAGATCGGCAAGGTCCCGCTGCTGAACGCGGCGGAGGAGGTCGACCTCGCCATGCGCATCGAGGCGGGCCTGTTCGCCGAGGAGAAGCTCTCCAAGATGTCGGCGGCCGAGAAGTCGAGCCAGCTGGGCCTGGACCTGCAGTGGGTGGCCCGCGACGGCCAGCGCGCCAAGTCGCACCTGCTGGGCGCGAACCTCCGCCTGGTCGTCTCGCTCGCCAAGCGCTACACGGGCCGCGGCATGCAGTTCCTGGACCTGATCCAGGAGGGCAACCTCGGTCTGATCCGCGCGGTCGAGAAGTTCGACTACACCAAGGGCTTCAAGTTCTCGACGTACGCCACCTGGTGGATCCGGCAGGCGATCACGCGCGCCATGGCCGACCAGGCGCGCACGATCCGCATCCCGGTGCACATGGTCGAGGTCATCAACAAGCTCGCCCGCGTGCAGCGCCAGATGCTACAGGACCTGGGTCGCGAGCCCACACCCGAGGAGCTCTCGAAGGAGCTCGACATGACCCCCGAGAAGGTCATCGAGGTGCAGAAGTACGGCCGCGAGCCGATCTCGCTGCACACGCCCCTGGGTGAGGACGGCGACAGCGAGTTCGGCGACCTGATCGAGGACACCGAGGCGGTCGTGCCGGCCGACGCGGTGGGCTTCACGATGCTGCAGCGCCAGCTCGAGAGCCTGCTGGACTCGCTGTCGGAGCGCGAGGCGGGCGTCATCCGCATGCGCTTCGGCCTCGGCGACGGCCAGCCGAAGACGCTCGACCAGATCGGCGACACGTTCGGCGTGACGCGCGAGCGCATCCGCCAGATCGAGTCGAAGACCATGGCGAAGCTGCGTCACCCGAGCCGCTCGCAGTCGCTCCGGGACTACCTCGAGTGAGCGCCGCGAACGAGGGCAAGGCCCTCGAGGTCGAGATCGACGGCGACCGCGTGCAGCGCATCCCGCTGCGCACGCGCGTGGTCATGCCCGAGGACGACCTCGACGAGATCATCACCACGTACGCCAAGGACGCGGTGCAGCCGGGCGACCTGCTGTTCGTCACCGAGAAGATCGTGGCGATCACGCAGGGCCGCTCGTACCTGCTGTCGGACATCAAGGTCCGTCCGCTGGCCCGCTTCCTCTCCCGGTACGTCGTCAAGACGCCGTACGGCATCGGCCTCGGCATGCCCGAGACGATGGAGATGGCGCTGCGGGAGTGCGGCACGCCGCGCATCCTGTTCGCGGCCGCGGTCGCGGCGGTGACGAAGGCGTTCGGGCGGAAGGGCGACTTCTACCGGATCGCCGGCGACAGGGCGCGCGCGATCGACGGCCCCACGAGCGGCACCATCCCGCCGTACAACCAGGCCGTCGTGCTCGGTCCCGAGCGGCCCCGCGAGGTCGCGACGCACCTCAAGGCGCTGCTCGGCGGCGACCTGGACGTCGCGGTGGTCGACATCAACGACATCGGCGGGAACATCCTGGGGTCGACCCTGGACAAGGCCGGCGAGAAGCGCCTCGTGCGCATCCTCGGCGACAACCCGCTGGGTCAGGGCCACCAGTCCACGCCGCTCGGCATCGTCCGGCCCGCCTGACCCGCCCGACACGAACAAGGCCCCTCCTCGCGGAGGGGCCTTGTTCGTATGGGAGTGGGCCGTTTCGTCTCCGCTGCGCTCCGCTCAACGACCGGTCGTTGAGCGGAGGCGACGAAGGAGCCGGAGTCGAAACGGGCCGAATCCTGCCCGCGTCAAAACCCGATGGCCTTGCGGTAGCGGGGCTTGTGACCGGTGCGGATGCCCGTGACGCTGGGCTTGTTCTCGTACACGCCGGCGCCCCAGTTGCCCTCGACGAGGACCGGGCCGTCGGGGGAGACCACGACGTCCCAGCCCACGTACTGCACCTCGGGCACCACGCGGGCGACCTGGTCGATGAACGCGCGCACCTCGTCCATCATCGGCAGGCGGAAATCGGCGATCGGGAAGCCCGTGTCGGGGTGCTTCTCGTGCACGTGGCCGTGCGAGTCGTAGCCGTGCCCGAACGCGCGCCCGTCGTCGTGCAGCATCGTGTAGAAGCCGCCGTACGACATCTGGTCGCTCACGGCGCCTCGTCCGAACTTCTGCGCGATCGCGAGGATGTGCACATCCGTGCCGTCGAAGAACGCCGTCACGCGCGTCGTGTTCACGGTGCCGGGGCACACGGCCGCGAGGTCGGCGTGCTGCTCGATGACCTGCTCCAGGAGCACCTCGTCGCGCTCGATGAGACCGCGGTGGAACGCGTCCCAGTCGGACACGTCCGCCGCGTGATAGCGGCGCACGCCCAGGCCCATGTGGCTGACCGGCACCTTCGCGATGATCGTGCCGTGCTTCTGAGCGAACTCGCGCACGGCGTCGGCGCCGCCGGGCTCGACGATCATCCAGTCGCGCTTGAGGAAATCGGCGAAGACCTTGTTGAACTCGATCTTGTTCTCGAACAGCACCCGCTTGTCGCGGCGTGCGAAGCGTGCCGCGAGCTGCATCGAGACCGGGTGCGTCATGTAGGTCGCGCGCTCCTGCTTCGTGAGCATCGCGAAGTCGTAGTCGACGTAGTCCTGGAACGCGACGTCGTGTCGCGCGGCGGACCAGAGCATGTCGGCGAACACCTTCGGCGTCCAGGTGCCGTGCTGCTCGTGCACCTCCTTGGCGCGCTCCGCGACCGACTTGAGGTCGATGCGGCGGGCGCGCTCCGCGAGGTAGCGGAACTTGCCGGCGAGGCCGAGGCGGTTGTCAGTCATGCACACTCCGAAGGGGGTCGACGGGACCTGGTTAGTCTAGATGGGTGACCTGGCCGAACCCCCGGCGCCCCCTGTCGCAGGACGTGGCGCACCCGGATGCAGCGGCCGCCCCGTCGCCCCTCCGCAGCGCTCCGCTCGCGCGCGTCTCCCGCGCCGCTCTGCGGGCCAACGCGGCTCGGATGCGCGCCGCCGGCGGCGATCCCGTCGCGGATCTGCGGCGCGACGCGTGGGGCCACGGCGTCGAGACGGTCGGGCGCGCCGTCTGCGAGGCGGGCATCGTCTCGGTCGCCGTCGACGCGCGCGACATCCCGGTCGTCGAGGCCCTCGGCCTGCGCGCCGTGGACGTCGAGCCGGACCCGTCAGACGTGCTGTACGGCCTCCCGGGCACGGCCGGGGAGCCGGCGCTCGAGCTCGTCACGCCGGTCCTCTCGACCAAGCCGCTCCTCGCAGGGGAGGCCGTGTCGTACGGCTACACCCACCGCGCCACGGCGGACACCACGATCGCGCTGATTGCGGGCGGCTACGCCGAGGGCGTCGTGCGCGCGCTGGGCAACCGGGTCGGCGTGGAGCTCCGCGGGCGTCTCTGCCCGATCGTCGGCCGCGTGGCCATGGACGTGTGCGTGATCGACGTGGGCGACCTGGACGTGGCCCCCGGGGACGAGGCCGTGTATTTCGGGTCGGGAGCGGTGGCCGACGCCCTGTCGGCCTGGGCGGGCGCGACCGGGCTGACCCCGGCCGAGCTCGTGTGCGCGGTGGGGCTGCATGTCGAGCGCGAGGCGGTGTCCTGATGGAAGCCGAGCTGCGGATCTCCCGGTCGCGCCTCGCGGCGAACATCGCGGCCGTGCGCGCCCGGATCGCTCCCGCCGAGCTGCTCATGGTCGTCAAGGACGACGCGTACGCGCACGGCGTCGACGCGGTCGCGGCCGTCGCCGTGGAGGAGGGGGTGCGCTGGCTGGGCGCGATCGACCCGCGCAGCGCGCTGCGCGCGAAGGCGGTGGCAGGGGACCGGGCCCGCGTGTTCTGCTGGCTCACGCTGGGCGCCGACGAGGCGGCCGCGACGCTCGAGGCGGGCATCGAGCTCGGGGTGGGCGACGCGGGATACCTCGAGCGGATCGCGCGCGTCGCGCGGACCACCGCAGTCGTGCACCTCAAGATCGACACGGGCCTGCACCGCAACGGCGTCCGCCGCGAGGACTGGCCCGCGTTCACGGCGCGCGCCGCCGAGCTCGAGCGGGCCGGGCGCATCCGCGTGGCGGGCATCTGGAGCCACATCGCCGAGGCGAGCGACGAGGAGGACGACGTCGCCCGCGCCCTGTTCGACGCCGCGGTCGACACGGCCCGCGCCGCGGGCCTGGATCCCGAGGTCCGTCATCTCGCCGCGAGCGCGGCCGGCTGGGCGCGGCCCGAGTTCCGCTACGACCTCGTGCGCCTGGGCGCGTTCTGCTACGGCATCCGATCGGCCGACGGCCCCGAGATCCCGGGCATCGCGCCGGCCGCCACCCTGGTGGCGCGGGTCACCGCGGTGCGGGGCGGCGATGTCGAGATCGGCGTCGGCTCGCTCGACGGCCTGCCCTCGAGCCTGGGCGGCAGGGTCGACGTCGGCACGCCCGCCGGGCCGCGCGCGCTGATCTCGGTGGGGCTGACGACCAGCCGCGTGGCGGGCTGGCCGGACGCCGCGCCCGGCGACGACGTCGCGGTCTTCGGCCCGGGCGGCGCGGGGGAGTCGTCGCCCACCACGCTCGCCGAGGCGATCGGCACGGTGGGCGAGGAGCCGGTGCTGCGGGTCTCCCCGCTCATTCCCCGGGTCGTCACGCCCTGACCGCCGACGAAACGGACGAGCCCGCCGCCCTGAGGGCGACGGGCTCGTGAAGCCTGTGGGCTGTCGGGATCAGTCCGCCTCGGCGAGACGCGCGGTCTCGTCGTGCCACGAGGTCGCGACGGCGCGGAGCTTCTCCTCGTACTTGCGGCCGTGGTGCGCGCAGAACAGCAGCTCGCTGCCGTTGACCTCGGCGGCGATGTACGCCTGAGCGCCGCACGAGTCGCAACGGTCCATGGCCGTGAGGCGGTAGACAGCGGGGGCTTCGGGTGCGGTCGTCGTCATGTCTGCCTCCTCATTCGTTCGATCCATCCACGTGTGACGGGATTCGTCACATACAACCACGGGATCCTGACATTCCTGCCCGCGTCGCGGCATGTTTCGCTCACCGCGTACGCGAGCGCCGATGGCCGGGCATGACGGTGTCTCCGAGGCGCCATGGAAGGGAGTGTCACCCCGGCGTTCCGGGCCCGCGCGGATAGCATCGAAGATTGTGACCGCCGAGTACTCCGCCCATCATCTCCAGGTGCTGGAAGGCCTCGAGGCCGTCCGCAAGCGTCCGGGCATGTACATCGGCTCGAACGGCTCGCCGGGCCTCATGCACTGCCTGTGGGAGATCATCGACAACGCCGTCGACGAGGCCGTCGCCGGCAACGGATCGCGCATTGACGTCATCCTGCACGCAGACGGCAGCGTGGAGGTGCGCGACCGGGGGCGTGGCGTCCCCGTCGACGTCGAGCCCCGCACCGGCCTGTCCGGTGTGGAGGTCGTGTACACCAAGCTGCACGCGGGCGGGAAGTTCGGCGGCGGCTCGTACGCGGCATCCGGTGGCCTGCACGGCGTCGGCGCCTCGGTCGTCAACGCGCTCTCGGAGCGCCTCGACGTCGAGGTCGACCGGGGTGGCAAGACGTGGGCCATGTCGTTCCATCGCGGCGAGCCCGGCGTGTTCGCCGACAAGGGCGAGCCCCGCCCGGATGCACCGTTCACGCCGTTCGAGGAGCGCAGCGAGCTGCGTGTGGTCGGCAAGGTCGCCAAGGGCGTCACGGGCACGCGCGTGCGCTACTGGGCCGACCGGCAGATCTTCACGAAGGACGCCGCGTTCCAGCTCGATGAGCTCGTGACGCGCGCCCGCCAGACGGCGTTCCTGGTGCCGGGTCTCGAGATCGTCATCCGCGACGAGCGTGGCGAGGAGCCCAGCGAGACGGCCTACCGGTTCGACGGCGGCATCTCGGAGTTCGTGGAGTTTCTCGCCACCGACGCCCCCGTCACCGACACGTGGCGTCTGACCGGGTCCGGCACGTTCACCGAGACCGTGCCGATGCTCCAGCCCAACGGCCACATGGTCTCGACCGAGGTCGAGCGCGAGTGCCAGGTCGACATCGCCCTGCGGTGGGGCACCGGCTACGACACGACCATCCGGTCGTTCGTGAACATCATCTCCACGCCCAAGGGCGGCACGCACCAGCAGGGCTTCGAGCAGGAGCTGCTGAAGCAGCTGCGCGATCAGGTCGCCGCCAACGCCCGGCGCCTCAAGGTCGGCAACGACAAGCTCGAGAAGGACGATGTGCTCGCGGGCCTGAGCGCCGTCCTCACCGTCACGGTGCCCGAGCCGCAGTTCGAGGGTCAGACCAAGGAGGTGCTCGGCACGCCCGCGGTCCGCTCGATCGTCGCGAAGGTCGTGCGCGAGGAGCTCAAGGCCCGCTTCGCGTCGTCCAAGCGCGACGACAAGAACCAGACGTCGATGCTGCTCGACAAGGTGGTCGCCGAGATGAAGGCGCGCGTCTCGGCGCGCGCCCACAAGGAGACGCAGCGCCGCAAGAACGCGCTCGAGAGCTCGTCGCTGCCGACCAAGCTCGTCGACTGCCGCACGCAGGACGTCGCGCAGTCCGAGCTGTTCATCGTCGAGGGCGACTCGGCCCTCGGCACCGCGAAGCTGGCGCGCAACAGCGAGTACCAGGCGCTGCTGCCCATCCGCGGCAAGATCCTGAACGTGCAGAAGGCGTCGATCAGCGACATGCTCTCGAACGCCGAGTGCGCGTCGATCATCCAGGTCGTGGGCGCCGGCTCCGGCCGCACGTTCGACCTCGAGTCGGCGCGCTACGGCAAGGTCATCATGATGAGCGACGCCGACGTCGACGGCGCGCACATCCGGACCCTCCTGCTCACGCTCTTCTATCGCTACATGCGCCCGCTCGTGGAGGCCGGCCGCGTGTTCTCGGCGGTGCCCCCGCTGCATCGCATCATCGTGATCAACCCCGGCTCGAAGCCCAACGAGACGATCTACACGTACAGCGAGGCCGAGCTGCACCGCCTGCTGGACAAGCTGCGCAAGGCCGGCAAGCGCTGGCAGGAGCCCATCCAGCGCTACAAGGGCCTGGGTGAGATGGATGCCGACCAGCTGGCCGAGACCACCATGATGCGCGACGGCCGCCTGCTGCGCCGCGTGCGCCTTGAGGACGCCGAGGCCGCCGGACGCGTGTTCGAGATGCTCATGGGCAACGAGGTCGCGCCGCGTCGCGAGTTCATCATCGAGTCGGCCGACCGCCTGTCGCGCGAGGCCATCGACGCCTGAGCGGATGCGCGATCGCGCTCAGTCGTCGGATCCGTCGCTCACTCGTAGGAGACGTGGGGCTGGTGTGACGCACGATGAGTCATGACGCAGCACCCGTCCCAGGGGTCCGACCACTGAGCCGCTGATCCGGCGAGTGAGCCGCATCCATGCCGCTGCCGGGTCAGACGAGCGTGCGGCCGATCGAGCCGACGACGGCCTCGAGCGGCTGGCCGGACGCGTCGCGGCGCGACAGCGACTCGGGCAGCTTCCGCACGGCGCCGGACGGGTCGACGGCGCGCGCCGGATCCGGTCCGACCCACGCCAGCGTCAGCCGGTCCTCGCCCTTCAGGAACGCGTGCGCGCGCACGCCGCCCGTGGCGCGTCCCTTGGCCGGGAACTCCGAGAAGTCGGTGATCTTCGCGCGGCCCGCGTCCATGCCCGGGAGGGCCTCGGACGCGCCCGACACCGTGACGACGACGGTCTCGTCGCCCGCCGCGGCGCCGAAGAACACGACCTCCGCCTTCGCCGCGAGCTTGATGCCCGCCATGCCGCCCGCGGGGGCGCCCTGGGGTCGCACCGAGGACGCCGCGAACCTCAGCAGCTGGGCGTCCGATGTGACGAACACGAGCTCGTCGTCGTCGCCGGCCTTCGCCGCGCCGACCACCGAGTCGCCGGGCTTGAGGCCGATGATGTCGAGCTCGGGCTTGGCCGGGAGGGCGGAAGGCACGATGCGCTTGACGACGCCCTGCGCGGTGCCGAGCGCGACCGGCGTGTCGTCGCCGAGCGCGATCAGGGTCACGATGCGCTCGTTCCGGTCCGTCAGCCCGATGTAGTCGTGGAGCCTGGCGCCGACGCCCAGCTGCACGGAGTTGGCGGGGACCGACGGCAGATCGACGGGGGAGAAGCGCACCAGGCGCCCCTTCGACGTGACGGCCCCGACCTCGCCCCGGATGGTCGCGGGCACCGTGACCAGGATCGCGTCGTGCTTGCTCCGACGCGCGGGAGCCGACAGCACCTGACCCTCGGCCACCTCCACGCGCACCGCGCGCCCCGTGGTGGACAGCGCGATCAGCGTCGGGCCGTCGGCGATCTGCAGGTCGGGAGCGGCCTTGCCGGCGCCGCGCCGCGCCGCGGGCGCGGCGGGCCTGCCGTTCATGAGCAGCGTGCGGCGGGGCGTGGCGTGCTTGTCGGCGGTCGCCTCCAGCTCGCGCGCGACCTGCGCCCGCAGGAGCGCCTCGCTGCCGAGCAGCTCCTCCAGCTGGGCGATCTCGGCCAGCAGCGCGTCGCGCTCCTGCTCGAGCTCGATGCGCGAGAACTTCGTCAGGCGGCGCAGCCGCAGCTCGAGGATGTACTCGGCCTGCACCTCGTCCAGGTCGAACACCGTGCACAGACGCGTGCGGGCCTGCTCGGACGTGTCGGACGAGCGGATGACCTGGATGACCTCGTCGATGTCGAGGATCGCGATCAGGAGGCCTGAGACCAGGTGCAGCCGCTCGCGGCGCCGTGCGAGACGGAACCGGCTGCGCCGGGTCACGACCTGCAGGCGGTGGTCGATGTAGACGCGCAGCAGGTCCTTCAGGCCCAGCGTGCGCGGCTGGCCGTCGACCAGCGCCACGTTGTTGATGTTGAAGGAGTCCTCGAGCGGCGTGAGCCGGTACAGCAGCTCGAGCACAGCCTGCGGATCGAAGCCGGTCTTGACGCCGATCACGAGCTTCAGGCCGTTGTTGCGGTCCGTGAGGTCGGTGACGTCGCTGATGCCCTGCAGCTTCTTGGACTGCACGGCGTCCTTGAGCTTCTCGATCACGCGCTCGGGGCCGACCATGTAGGGCAGCTCCGTGACGACGATGCCGGTCTTGCGCGGCGCGATCTGCTCGATCGAGACCTTGCCGCGCAGCTTGAACGCGCCGCGGCCCGTCTCGTACGCGTCGCGGACCCCGTCGAGGCCCACGAGGATGCCGCCCGAGGGGAAGTCGGGTCCCGGCACGAACTCCATGAGCTCCTCGGTCGTGGCCTCCGGGTGCTCGAGCAGGTGGGTGGCGGCCGCGACGACCTCGCTGAGGTTGTGCGGGGCCATGTTGGTGGCCATGCCGACCGCGATGCCGCTCGCGCCGTTGACGAGCAGGTTGGGGTACGCGGCGGGCAGCACGGACGGCTGCTGGAACTGGCCGTCGTAGTTCGGCACGAAGTCCACGACGTCCTCGTCGAGGTCCTCCGTCAGCGACAGGGCCGGCGACGCGAGCCGGGCCTCCGTGTAGCGCGCCGCGGCCGGGCCGTCGTCGAGGGAGCCGAAGTTGCCGTGGCCGTCGACCAGCGGGACCCGCAGCGCGAAGTCCTGCGCGAGGCGCACGAGCGCATCGTAGATCGCGGTGTCGCCGTGGGGGTGGAGCTTTCCCATCACCTCGCCGACGACGCGCGCGCTCTTGACGTGGCCGCGGTCGGGGCGGAGCCCCATCTCGGCCATCTGGTACAGGATGCGCCGCTGCACCGGCTTGAGGCCGTCCCGGGCGTCGGGCAGGGCGCGCGAGTAGATGACCGAGTAGGCGTACTCGAGGTACGACCCCTGCATCTCCGCCTCGAGGTCGATGTCCTCGATGCGCTCCTCGACCGGGACGGCCGAGCTCGGGGATGCGGAGGACTTGCGGGCCATACTGCTCTCTCGACTGCTCTCTCGACGGAAGGCGGGGACTTCGGGTCCGGCGGCCCGTGTCCCTCAACAGGGGCGGGCGACGCGCGCTGTGCGAGACTTGCCCGGATGCCCCCCATCGTACCGACGGGCCCCGCCACCGCCCGGAGCCTCACCGGAGTTGCGCCGGAGATCCTCCTGTCGCTCTCCGGCGCGTCCGGGATTCTCGCTCCGGCGCGCTCGGCCGTCCTGTTCGTGATCGACGGCCTCGGGGCGCTGCAGCTGCGGGCGCACGCCGGGCACGCACGGCGCCTGGCGGCGGCGGGCGGGAAGAAGGACGTCGCCCGGTCGGTGTTCCCCTCGACCACGGCGGCCGCGCTGTCCTCGATCCTGACCGGCGCGGATCCGGGCCGGCACGGGCTGGTGGGGTATCGCGTCCTGGACCCCGCGCAGGGCCGGGTGATCAATCAGCTCAGCGGCTATGAGCGCGACGGCCTGGACCCGATGACGTGGCAGCGCCGCCCCACGGTGTTCGAGCGCGCGGTCGCCGAGGGGCGGCGCGCGTTCACCGTGGGCCTCGCCGAATACGCCCGCAGCGGGCTGACGGCGGCGATCCTGCGCGGCGCGGAGTACGTCGCCTCGGACGAGGTCCGCGCCCGGGTGCGCCTCGCATACGAGCTCGCGGCCGCCGAGCCCGGCGCGCTCGTCTACTGCTACCTGCCGGAGATCGACAAGGCGGGGCACCGACACGGGGTGGACTCCGCGGAGTGGATCGCCGCGCTCGAGGAGGTCGACGCCGCCTTCGCGGCGCCGGTGCCGCCCGGCGTCGGCGCGATCGTCACAGCCGACCACGGCATGATCGACGTGCCGCGCCACCGCCATGTGCTGCTGCAGGACGGCGACCCGCGCCTCGACGGCGTGGCCCATCTCGGCGGCGAGCCGCGCCTCCTGCACGTGTACCTCGAGCCGGGAGCGGACGCGGCGGCGGCCGCCGCGGTCTGGTCCGCCGAGTCGGGCCGCAGCGCGGACGTGGCGACGCGCGACGAGGCGATCTCGGCCGGGCTGTTCGGCACGGTCGACGACGAGGTCCGTGCCCGGATCGGGGACCTGCTGGTCGCGGCCCGCGGCGCGTGGGCCTTCTACGACGACCGCCTCGAGGACAAGCGCCCGCAGGGCATGATCGGCCAGCACGGCTCGATCTCGCCGGAGGAGGTCACCGTCCCGCTCCTGCGCCTGGGCGCCTACGCGGCCTGAACGGCCGCGGGCGGGCTCGACCCTCTAATCCTCGCTGCGGGCGCCGAAGACGATCTCGTCCCACGAAGGCATCGAGGCGCGGCCGCGGCGGCGGGGCGTCTCCTCGGGCTCGGCCGGCTGCTCGGGCTCCTGCGGCTCCTCGGCGGCGGGGAGGGTCTCGAACAGCGCGACGGGGCTGCCGCCGCCGCGCTCGGGGCCGGGGCGCTCACCGCTCCGCTCGAGGTGCGGGCTCTCGGGGTGCGTGGGGTCGAAGGCGTCGAACGACGGGGCGGGCTCGCGCTGGCCGCGGCGGCGGCGCAGCGCCTCCAGCAGGTCGGCGGTGTCGGGGTTCGGCGCCGCGGAGGTCGTGCCGCGCTTCGTCGCGAGCTCGCGCACGGCGGGAGCCGACTCGGCGTCGGGCTCCGGGAGGCGGCGGGGACCGAACGCCCCGGAGTCGAACCGCGCGTCCTCGCGCTCGGCGGGCTCGGCCGGCGCGACGGTGTCCAGCGCGCGCAGCCGGGGGATGAGCCCCTCGGGCATCGGCCCCTGGCGCGACAGCTGGGTGGCGTCGCTGTTCAGCGGCGAGAGCGCGCTGCGGCGCGGCTCGAAGGTCCAGCGCGCATCGTGGTCCACGTCGGACGCCGTGAACTCGAGCTTGACGATCCAGCCCGAGCTCTCCTTCCAGCTCGTCCACCGCTCGTTCACCGCGCCGAGCTCGGCGAGCTTCGCCCGGATCGCGACCCCGAAGGTGGGGTTCTCGTCGTGCTCGAGGTCCACGCCCATGAGCACGGGCACCGCGAGGGCCTGGTCCACGATGTGCTCGCGCTCGGCGATCACCGGGCCCTCGAAGCGGCGGATGTCCTCGACCCGCGCGCCCAGCAGCTGCGCGACGTCCTCGGCGGACATGCCGGAGCGGATGTGCGCCTGGATCTCGCGCGGGCTCGGCAGCGGGGGACGCGACTCGGCCGGCGACTGGTCGCGCTGCGCCTTGCGGATCTCGGAGCGCAGCACGTCGTCGATCGCGAGCGTGAAGCGCTGACCGGCCTCGGTGGCCAGGACGAGACGGCCGTCCTCGGTTCCGATGATGGTGAGCTGATCCATGCCCATGCTCCTCTGGCTTGCCTGGCGCCGCTGGCATTCACGACGTCGTCATGGTTTCACGGGCCCGCCGGAACAGCCGGGAATACCGTGGGCGTGCCGCGAGTTCCGTCGGGGAGTCCGCGCGCATTTGCCAAACCGGCGGAGGACGTGCAGACTATCGCCGCCCCGCCGCTCGGCGGGGCACGCACCGCAGCTGATGAAAGAAGCGTGACCCACTCACATGGCTACCGATTACGACGCCCCCCGCAAGACCGAGGACGACAGCAATGAGTCGATCGAGGCCCTGAAGGCGCGCGTGCCCGACAACCTGTCGGGGTCGGTGGATGTGGAGGACTCCGACAACCCGTCGAGCTTCGACCTGCCGGGCGCCGACCTGTCCAACGTGGAGCTCGACGTCGTCGTCCTCCCGCCGCAGGATGACGAGTTCACCTGCATGAACTGCTTCCTCGTGAAGCACCGCTCGCAGATCGACCACGAGGAGTCGGCCGGCCCTATCTGCCGCGACTGCGCAGCCTGAGCTGCTCGTGACGCACGGCCGCCGCGAGGCGGTCGGGCGTGCGCGACGACAGCGTCCACGACGTCACGGGATCGTCGGGATCCGAGTTCGGAAGGACCACGATCCCGGCGATCCCTCCGCGTATCAGGTGCCATCCGCGCGGGTCGAGTCCCGTGCCGCGCGCGGTGCGCGCGTCCTCATCCGTCAGCGTGACGGGATCGCCCAGCAGGGAGACGTCGATGTGGGCGCGTCCCGCGCGGAGCTCGCCGTCGCGCACCTCGATCACGGGCGAGAGCGCGATGAGCCCGGCGACGACGGCCACGCCGACCGCGAGGCCGATCGCGAGCGAGAGCGCCGCGTCGATCTGGACGAACACGAGGCTCGCCATCGGAGCGACGACGGCCGCGGATCCGAGGATCCACAGCGAGGGCGAGAGGCGCTCCCGATAGAGGGGAGCGGTCGAGGCGGGCTCCCTGACGGGCCGTTGTGTGTTCTGCATTACCCTCGTGGAGTGACCGAAACCGTGGACGTCCCCATCATCGCATCGGTGCCGCCGCTGTACGCCCACCCCGGAGACGCGGGCGCCGATCTGGTGGCGTCCGAGGCCGTCCGGCTGGAGCCGGGGGAGCGCGCCCTGGTCGGCACGGGCGTGCGCATCGCGCTGCCGGAGGGGTACGCGGCGTTCGTGGTCCCGCGCAGCGGCCTCGCGGCCAAGCACGGCATCACGATCGTCAACGCGCCCGGCACGATCGACGCGGGCTACCGCGGGGAGATCAAGGTCGCGCTGCTCAACACCGACCGGACCGAGGCCTACGACATCGAGATCGGCGATCGCATCGCCCAGCTCATCGTGATGCCGGTGCCGAGGGCCCGCTTCCTGCCGGTCGAGGAGCTGCCCGACAGCACGCGCGGCCACGGCGGCTTCGGCTCGACCGGCTACCAGTCCCAGGGAGGGAACCGATGAGCGACGAGCTCGAGATCAGCCGCAAGGCGGCGCCGGCGGACCGCGCGACCGCGGGCCCGCTGGACGAGAACGAGGCCAACCCGGTCCGCCCCTACATCGACCTGGGCGGCATCAAGGTGCTGCCGCGCGAGGGCCTCAACCTGCGCCTCGAGGTCGAGGAGCAGAGCAAGCGGATCGTCGCCGTGGGCCTCGACTACGCCGACTCCACGCTGCAGGTGCAGCCGTTCGCCGCGCCGCGCACGTCGGGCCTGTGGGACGAGACGCGTGCGCAGATCCGCGACCAGGTCCGCCAGCAGGGCGGCCGGGTCGAGGAGCGCGAGGGTCCCCTGGGCGCCGAGCTGCTGGCCGAGGTGCCGGTCGTGGCCGGCGAGGATCCGCAGATGCGCCTGGCGCGGTTCGTCGGCGTCGACGGCCCGCGCTGGTTCCTCCGCGGCGTGATCGGCGGGGCCGCGACCAGCGACCCGGCCGCCGCCGAGCAGGTCGAGGACCTGTTCCGCTCGATCGTGGTCGTCCGCGGCACGGCGCCCATGCCCCCGCGCGACCTGATCCCGCTCACGATGCCGTCGACTCCCGCGTCGGCCTGACGCGGCCGCATGACCACCCAGTCACCCGGTCCCGACGACGACCGGCCGGCCGACGAGCCGCGCGCGTCCGATCTCGTGGGCGCGGCGATCGGCGGCGCCGCGCGCCGTGCCGGGATCGACCCCGCCGCGGAGTCGACGACCGGGGGCGTCGTGTGGAAGGCGATGGGCGGCATCCGGGGCGTGCTCGAGTCCGTCCTGCCGAGCCTCGTCTTCGTCGTCGTCTACACGCTCGCGCCCGAGCCGCTCATCCTCTCCCTGGGGCTGTCGGTCGGAATGGCCGCGGTCTTCACTCTCGTCCGCCTCGCGCAGAAGTCGCCGCCGGCCGCGGCGCTGGGCGGTCTGATCGCGGCCGGCGCCGCGGCCGCGCTCGCGCTGTTCACCGGGCAGGGGCGCGACAACTTCGTGATCGGCCTCGTCACGAACGGGGTCTACGGCACCGCGTTCCTCGTCTCGGCGCTCGTCGGCTGGTCGCTGATCGGGCTCGCGGCGGGCTTCCTCATGAACGAGGGCACGTCGTGGCGCCGGGATGCGCGCAAGCGCCGCGTCTTCTTCTGGCTCGCGCTCGCCTGGGCCGCGCTGTTCTTCGCCCGGCTGGGGGTGCAGCTGCCGCTGTACCTGGCGAACGAGACCACGCTCCTCGGGACGCTCAAGCTCCTGATGGGGCTGCCGCTGTTCGCGCCGCTCGTCGCGGTGACGTGGCTCGCCGTGCGGGCTCTCTATCCCGCGCCGCGCGCGTGATAGATTTATCTTGATGTCAAGATAAATCTGCGCTCCTCGCGGGTCCGCCCGCGGCCCCGTCCGGGTTAGGCCCGCCTTGCTGGCCTGGTGCCCCGGATGCGGGCAGGATAAGGAGCGCAAGCGCGGTCGACCCAGGAGGAGACAGCCCGTGTCAACGGTGAACAGCTTCGGTGCCCAGAGCACCCTGACGGTCGGCAGCACCGACTACGAGATCTTCCGCATCGACGCGGTCGAGGGGTACGAGAAGCTGCCCTTCAGCCTCAAGGTGCTGCTCGAGAACCTGCTCCGCACCGAGGACGGCGCGAACATCACCAAGGAGCAGATCAGCGCGCTCGGCTCGTGGGACCCCTCGGCCGAGCCGAACACCGAGATCCAGTTCACGCCGGCCCGCGTGGTCATGCAGGACTTCACCGGCGTGCCCTGCATCGTCGACCTCGCGACCATGCGCGAGGCCGTCACCGCGCTCGGTGGCGACCCCGACCGGATCAACCCGCTCTCGCCGGCCGAGATGGTCATCGACCACTCGGTCATCGCCGACCTCTTCGGCACCGAGAACGCGCTCGAGCGCAACGTCGAGATCGAGTACGAGCGCAACGGCGAGCGCTACCAGTTCCTGCGCTGGGGCCAGACCGCGTTCCAGGACTTCAAGGTCGTGCCCCCGGGCACCGGCATCGTCCACCAGGTGAACATCGAGCACCTGGCCAAGGTCGTCTACGACCGCCAGGTGAACGGCGTGCTCCGCGCCTACCCCGACACGTGCGTCGGCACCGACTCGCACACGACCATGGTCAACGGCCTCGGCGTGCTCGGCTGGGGCGTCGGCGGCATCGAGGCCGAGGCCGCCATGCTCGGCCAGCCCGTGTCGATGCTCATCCCGCGGGTCGTCGGCTTCAAGCTCACCGGCGAGATCCCCGCCGGCGTGACCGCGACCGACGTCGTGCTCACGATCACCGACATGCTCCGCCAGCACGGCGTGGTCGGCAAGTTCGTCGAGTTCTACGGCGAGGGCGTCGCCTCGGTGCCGCTCGCGAACCGCGCCACGATCGGTAACATGAGCCCCGAGTTCGGCTCGACGGCCGCGATGTTCCCGATCGACGACGTCACGCTCGACTACCTGCGCCTGACCGGCCGCGACGAGCAGACCGTCGCGCTCGTCGAGGCGTACGCCAAGGAGCAGCACCTCTGGCACGACCCGGCCCGCGAGCTCGTCTTCAGTGAGTACATGGAGCTCGACCTGGCGACCGTGGTGCCGTCGATCGCCGGCCCGAAGCGCCCGCAGGACCGCATCCTGCTGTCGGAGTCGAAGCAGCAGTTCCAGAAGGACATCCTGAACTACGCCAACCACGCCGAGGAGGCGGTCGAGGTCGAGGGCACGTTCCCCGCCTCCGACCCCGGTGTCGCGCCCGGCGTGGAGCACGAGCACATCCAGCCGGACGGCGCGTCGTACCAGCACGAGCACGAGGAGTCGGTGGTCGTCGCGAGCGGCGAGCCGCACGCCGCGTCGAACCCCGTGCGCGTCACGACGCCCGAGGGCGACTCGTACCTGCTCGACAACGGCGCCGTGACGCTCGCGGCGATCACGTCGTGCACCAACACGTCGAACCCCTCGGTCATGATCGCGGCCGGCCTGCTGGCGCGCAACGCGCTCAGCAAGGGCCTCAAGCGCAAGCCCTGGGTCAAGACCACGCTCGGCCCCGGCTCCAAGGTCGTCACCGACTACTACGAGAAGTCGGGCCTCGACAAGGACCTCGAGGGCCTCGGCTTCTACACCGTCGGCTACGGCTGCACGATCTGCATCGGCAACTCGGGCCCCCTCATCGAGGAGGTCTCCGAGGCCATCAACGAGCACGACCTGGCCGTGACCGCGGTGCTCTCGGGCAACCGCAACTTCGAGGGCCGCATCAGCCCCGACGTGAAGATGAACTACCTCGCGTCGCCCCCGCTGGTCGTCGCCTACTCGCTGGCCGGCTCGATGAACTTCGACTTCGAGACCGACGCGCTCGGCAAGGACGCGGACGGCAACGACGTGTTCCTGAAGGACATCTGGCCCTCGCCCGACGAGGTCCAGCAGATCATCGACTCGTCGATCTCGCGCGAGCAGTTCATCAAGCAGTACGCCACCGTGTTCGACGGGGACGAGCGCTGGAAGAACCTGCCGACGCCGACCGGCCCGGTGTTCGAGTGGGACGAGAACTCGACCTACGTCCGCAAGGCGCCGTACTTCGACGGCATGACCATGGAGCTCACGCCGGTCGAGGACATCACCGGCGCGCGCGTCCTGGCCACGCTCGGCGACTCGGTCACGACCGACCACATCAGCCCCGCGGGCAACATCAAGGCGGGCACGCCGGCCGCGCAGTACCTGACCGAGCACGGCGTCGCGCAGCGCGACTTCAACTCGTACGGCTCGCGTCGCGGCAACCACGAGGTGATGATCCGCGGCACGTTCGCGAACATCCGCCTGAAGAACGCGCTCGTCAAGGCGGTCAACGACGGTCAGCAGATCGAGGGCGGCTACACGCGCGACTTCACGCAGCCCGAGGGCCCGCAGTCGTTCATCTACGACGCGTCGCAGAACTACCAGGCCCAGGGCACGCCGCTGGTCATCTTCGGCGGCAAGGAGTACGGCTCCGGCTCGTCGCGCGACTGGGCGGCCAAGGGCACGCGCCTGCTGGGCGTCAAGGCGGTCATCACCGAGAGCTTCGAGCGCATCCACCGCTCGAACCTCATCGGCATGGGCGTCGTGCCGCTCCAGTTCCCGGCCGGTGAGAGCTGGGAGTCGCTGGGTCTCGACGGCACCGAGATCGTGTCGATCCAGGGCCTCGAGCAGCTCAACGAGGGCGTCACCCCCAAGACGGTGCACGTCGTCGCCGAGCCGAGCGAGCACTCGCCCGAGGGCAAGCAGACGATCGAGTTCGACGCGATCGTCCGCATCGACACCCCCGGTGAGGCGGACTACTACCGCAACGGCGGCATCCTGCAATACGTGCTTCGTCAACTCGTGGCCTAACTAGCCTCGGCACTGTGCCCCGTCCCGGATTCCCTGGGGCGGGGCACGGTCCGTCTAGGGGGGGCGGGCGGTCGATGTCGGTGGCTGCCGCTACGGTGTCCGCATGAACCGTCTCGAGTCAGTGTCCCTGTTCCACTCAGGCCGTTCGCTGCTCGCGTCCTTCACCTTCAACCAGCTCACGATCCCGGAACGCGGGTCTCTCCTCATGCAGATCATGGCGACCGCAGGTAGCGGGTCGTGAACCGCGAAGCGAAGGACGAGCACCAGCAGGAGAACTGGACCGGGGATGTGCTCACCGTGAGCGAGTCGCAGGTCATCGCGTCGTTCCCCGCGAAACACCTCGAGCGTCTGGGCGAGAACCCCAGACTGACTGCGAGCCTCGCACATGAGCACGTTGACCTTCAGACGGACCTTCCGGTGACGCTGATCGACTGGCCGGCTACTCCAGCCGGTACCCGGCGTCAACGCAGTACTCAAGGATCTCGAGAGAACCACGCTTGTATGCATCGGTGCTGAACTGCAAAGCGCCGCCTCCCGCATCGACAACTTCCTGAACCTGATAGATCGGGTCAGTGAAGTCATCGACGATCTTCTCTGCGTCCGCGGGCGCAGCGCGCCTCAACCGCTCCGCCCAGTACCAATAGTCGAAGTGCATATCCTCCGAAAAGCCACCCTCCGAGATCTGAAGCACATAATCGGGGTAGTCCATCAGTTTCTCGCCGACGATCTCGCACAGGCCGAGAGCCGTGGCACTTGCGGTCGGGGTGGTAGACGGTTCAGCACTCCGGCTTGACGTTGGTTCTGGAGGGGGATCGTCCGCCGTTGCTGCGCAACCGGTTAGAGCGAATGAAGTGCACAGGGCGACAATAAGGACGCGTTTCATGCCGCTCACACTATAACGCAGGCAGGTGAAATTCCCGCCCAAATGCGAATGGGGCGCGCACCAAGACCCAATCGGTCTCGAGTGCCCGCCGGGTCTGCTGAACGAAGTGGTGACAGTTTCGGTTAGGCCGCGAGGGCCAGGTTCTGGTTCATGATGGTCTCGAACTCGATCGGCGTCAAACGGCCCAGACG
>NZ_LMFR01000011.1 GCF_001426925.1 Microbacterium sp. Root53 | reverse complement strand
CGCCCTGGCTCGAGCACTACAACTACGCTCGACCACACACCGCCTGCGGCGGCCGACCCCCGATCAGCCGGGTGTCACCAACCTCATGACCGAGTACATCTAGGTAGGGCGATGGGTCAGTCGAACAGGGGCCGCTGCACGTGGAACGTGAACGCCTCGCCGACGACCTCGGGCGACACCTCCGCGATGGACGCCGGGTTCCACTTCGGCGAGCGGTCCTTGTCGACCAGCTGCGCCCGGATGCCCTCGGGCATGTCCGGCTGCGTCGCCATGAACCACGAGACGAGCGCGAACTCCTGCTCGAGCGCCGGGCGCAGCCCGCGGAGCGCACGGGCGGAGCGCACCGCGCCCAGCGTCACGACGAGCGCGACGGGCGACCGCTCCGCGAGGGCCTCCAGTGCGAGCGCGGGGCTGACGGGCTCACCCTCTCCGACGCCCCGGTCGCGCAGCGACTGCAGGCGCTCGACGATCTCGGGGAGGGTGTCGGCCGCGAAGGCCTCGTCGATCCACTCCCGCGCCCGCTCGATCGGCCCGGCCTCGAGGGTCTCGTCGAACAGCAGCACCAGCTCGGTCGGCGTCGAGGGATCGGCGCGGGTCGTCAGCGCCTCATGCAGCGACGGCAGGTTCTCGACGGGCACGAAGTGGTCCGCGAGACCCGCGTGGATCGCGTCCGCGGGCCCCATGACGGTGCTGGTCAGGGCTAGGAACTCGCCGAGGCGACCCGGCGCGCGGCCCAGCAGCCAGGATCCGCCGACGTCGGGCGTGAATCCGATCCGGGTCTCGGGCATGGCGAGCTTGGAGGTCTCGGTCACGATCCGGATGTCCGCGTGCCCGGCGATCCCGATCCCGCCGCCCATCGTGACGCCGTCCGCGAAGGCCACGACCGGCTTCGGGTACTCGTCGATCGCCGCGTTCATGGCGTACTCGTCGCGGAAGAAGCGCTCGGCCTCCGCCAGATCCCCCTGCACGATCGCCGAGTGCAGGCGCCGCACCTCTCCGCCCGCGCAGAAGCCCCGGTCCCCCGCCGCGTCGAACAGCACGACCTGCACGTCGGAGTCGTCCCGCCACGCGTCGAGGACACCGTGGATGGCATGGATCATGCCGAGGTCGAGGGCGTTGATGGCCTCCGGGCGGTTGAGCGTGATGGTGCCGAGCCCGCCCTCGCGGTGGGCGAGGACACGGGGGTCGGAGGTCTCGAAGCTCACGCGCCCCACGTTACCCCCGGCCCGTCGGCGCGCCCGGGACCGGTGCGCCCACAAGGCCCCGGGGACCGG
Source organism: Microbacterium sp. Root53 (assembly GCF_001426925.1). Taxonomy (GTDB): domain Bacteria; phylum Actinomycetota; class Actinomycetes; order Actinomycetales; family Microbacteriaceae; genus Microbacterium. The sequence continues at coordinate 37,749 of NZ_LMFR01000011.1, read as the reverse complement.
GTCACGACCCCCGGGATGGCGGGGATTCCGCGGCGGATCGGCGCATCCTCCTCTCCCGAATGCGGGGGATCGGCCCGATCTCCGTCAAGATAGGGGGAACCTGTTCACGCACAAGGGGGAGCGGATGACCGAAGGCAAGGTCCTGGAGTTCCGCGGGGTCACCAAGCTCTTCGGAGACATCACCGCCGTATCGGACTTCACCGCGCGCGTCGAGCCGGGAGCCGTGACCGGCTTCGTCGGCCCGAACGGCGCCGGCAAGTCGACGACGCTGCGCATCCTGCTGGGCGAGATCCGCCCGACGCAGGGCGCGGCCCTGATCGGCGGCGTGCCGTACGCGCGCCTGTCGCAGCCCCGCCGCGAGGTCGGCGCGGTGCTCGAGAACGTCCAGTACCGGCCGCGCCGCACCGCGACGCGGCACCTCCACGCCGCGGCCCGCCAGGTGGGCATCCCCGCGACCCGTGTCGCCGAGGTCCTCGACATCGTCGGCCTCACCGGTGCCGCGGACATGCGCATCGGCGGGTTCTCGTTCGGCATGCGTCAGCGACTGGGCGTCGCCGAGGCGCTGCTGGGCGACCCCGGCGTGCTGATCTTCGACGAGCCCGCCAACGGACTCGACCCCGAGGGCATCCGCTGGATCCGCCTGCTGATGCGCCGCCTGGCCGACGAGGGCCGCACGGTGCTGATGTCGTCGCACGTCCTCAGCGAGGTCGAGCAGGTCGCCGACGACATCCTGATCATCTCCCAGGGCCGCCTGCTGTTCAGCGGCGGCATCGAGAAGCTGGCCGACATCGACGCCGCCGTGACGGTGGACTCGCCCGACCGGGCCGGCCTGAGCGAGGCGCTGCGCTCGCGCGGCATCGACTTCGAGCTGAAGCGCGCCGGCTTCACCGTGCCGGCCGCGACCACGGCGCAGATCGGCGGGATCGCGGCCGAGGCGGGCATCCCGCTCTCGACGCTGCAGCTGAAGCAGCACACCCTCGAGGACGTGTACATCCGGATCATCGACGGCACCTGGACCGCGCCCGCCGAGACCACGACTCCTGCGGCAAGCGAGCCGACGGACGCCGCGGAGGCTCCGGTCGCCCCGGCGCCCGCGGCCGAGCCGCCCGCCGTCGACGAGGCGGGAGCACAGGTCGAGCCCGTGGACGAGCTGTTCGCCCCCGCCACGGCCGACTCGGAGGTCGCGGTCGACGAGCAGCCGCTCACGGACGAGGACAACGAAGCCGAGGGCGCGCCCGCCGACGCCGCTCCCGCCGCATCTGCCCTGCATGGCGACCCGCTGGCGTTCCTGCGCCTGCCGCTCCCCGAGGTCGAGAAGGACGTCGTGGCCGGCGAGGCCGAGCTGATCGCCGCCTCCCTGCCCGGCGAGCAGCCGACGCCCGGCTGGCTCCCGACGCCGTCGGAGGACGAGATCCCGCACCCCGCCGCGGAGGACGCGGACGACCCGGACCCCATCGAGACCGCCGACACGGTCATCGACCTGCCGGACGACCAGGACTTCGACAGCCTGCTGGCGCCCGGCGACGAGGCGCAGACGGCCGAGGACGAACTCTACGGCACGGGCGCCCCCGCCGAGCGCGAGGACGTGCCCGGCGACGTGTTCGACTCCTTCCTCGCGGCCTTCCGCCGCGAGGGCGACGCGGACGACCAGGACGACGCGTCGGCCGGCGCCGAGACGCAGGACGTGCTCGAGTCGATCGCCGCGACCGAGTCGGACTCCCCCGCGCCCTATGACACGCCCACCCAGGCGTACGACGTCATCGCCGCGATCCGCGCCGAGGCGGCCGAGGCCGAGGCGGCCGCCTCGGAGGGCGGCGAGGACCAGGGCGAGAGCGAGCACCACGAGCACTCGCACGAGGACCACGAGCACCCGCACCACGAGCACCACGGCTGAGCCCCGGTCGGGGCGCGCCGGGGCTACGCCTCGGCGCCGTCGTCCAGCTGAAGGGCCTGCGCGAGCTTGAGACCGTGACGGGTCGAGAGGATCAGGCGCGAGAAGCGCTCGTCGCCCTCGAGGTCGATGACCACGCCTGGACGGCCGTGGCGCACCGCCACGAAGTCCCTGCCCTGCGCCGAGCGCCACGTGCCGATCGACAGCAGCCGCGGCAGGTGGGTGCCGGGGGCGCGCACGCCGCGGATCCACGTCGTCGGCTCGTCCGTGAGCTGCAGCTTCGCGATCGACGCGCGGTCGATCCGGATGTCTTCACGCTGGGCGGCGAGCACGCGCTCCGTGCGCGTGAGCACGATCTCCAGCTGCGCCTGGTCGAGCAGCAGGGTCACCATGGCTCCATCCTGCCAGGCGCGCCGCCCGCCTCCAGGCGCCGCGCCTCACAGGATGATGACGATCGGCATCCCAGCCCCGGCCCTCGCACGCGGTGCGAGACTGAAGCGGTGACGCTGCTCGATCCCCCACCCGTCGCCGGCTCGGACGCCTCCGCACTCGCGGCCGCGCTCGGTCGCGCCGAGCACAGCGCGCGGATCGACGCCGCCGACGCCGAGGCGCTGCTCGGGGCGACGGACGAGGCCCTGGACCGCCTGCTGGCCGCCGCGGCGCGCGTGCGCGACGCCGGCCTGGAGCGGATCGGGCGGCCGGGCGTCATGACGTACTCGCGCAAGGTCTTCATCCCGCTCACCACCCTGTGCCGCGACCGCTGCCACTACTGCGTGTTCGTCGACACCCCCGGTCAGCTGCTGCGGCAGCGCAAGCCCGAGTACATGTCGCGCGAGCAGGTGCTCGCCGTCGCCCGGCAGGGGCAGGCCCTCGGCTGCAAGGAGGCGCTGCTCACGCTCGGCGACCGCCCCGAGGAGCGCTGGCCCGAGGCGCGCGCGTGGCTGGACCGGAACGGCTACGGATCCACGCTCGAGTACGTCGCCGACATGGCGCGGGCCATCACCGCCGAGACCGGCCTGCTCCCCCACCTGAACCCCGGCATCATGACGCCGGACGAGCTGGCGATGCTGCGTCCCGTCGCGCCGTCCATGGGCGTGATGCTCGAGACGACCTCCCGCCGGCTCTACGAGGAGCCCGGGCAGGTGCACTACGGGTCGCCGGACAAGGACCCGGACGTGCGGCTGCGGCTGCTGGACGACGCCGGAGCGGCGCGCATCCCGTTCACGAGCGGGATCCTGGTCGGCATCGGCGAGACCCTGCGCGACCGCGCGGAGTCCCTCGTGGCCCTGCGGGACGCGCACGCGCGCCACGGCCATCTGCAGGAGATCATCGTGCAGAACTTCCGCGCGAAGCCCCGCACGGCCATGCAGGGTGCGCCCGACGCCGACCTGCGCGAGTACGTGGCCGCCGTGGCGGTCGCCCGGCTGGTGATGGGGCCCGGCATGCGCATCCAGGTGCCGCCGAACCTCTCCGACCCGCAGGAGCTCGACCTCCTGGTGCGCGCGGGCGCCGACGACTGGGGCGGCGTCTCGCCGCTCACGGCCGACCACGTCAACCCGGAGCGCCCCTGGCCGCATCTCGACGACCTCGCGGCCGCCACGGCGGAGTCGGGCTTCACGCTGCGCGAGCGCCTCACGGCCCACCCGCCGTATGTCGCGGACGAGTGGCTAGACCCCGCCATCCGCCCCGCCACCTACGCGCTCGCGGGCCCGGACGGCCTCGCGCGCGTGGGCGCCGACGGCGGCGTGGTCCGTCCGGAGCCGCGGGCCATGGTCGACGCGTCGGCGCGAAGCGCCGCGCGCGCGTTCGAGACCCTGCTGAACCGCGCCGCCTCCGAGCCGTCCACGCTGGACGACGCGGAATGGGAGGCGCTGCTCCGAGCCGAGGGGGCCGACGCCGACGCCCTCGCCGCGACCGCCGATGACGTGCGGCGGTACACGGTCGGCGAGGCGCTGACCATCGTGGCGAACCGCAACGTCGCCTCCACGGGCTTCCGCCGGCGCCGGACCGGCGAGCCCGACACGTACGACCTGGACGCCCTCGCCGAGATCGCGCGCGACGCCGCGGACCTGGGCCTGACCGAGATCTGCGTCCAGGGCCTCGTCGCCCCGAGCGAGGACGCCGAGTCGTATCTCGACATCGCCCGGACGATCAAGCATGCCGCTCCGGGCATGCACCTGCACGCGTACCGCCCGCAGGACGTCGCGGACCTCGCGGACCGCTCCGGACGGGGCCTCGCCGGCGCCCTCGCGGCGATGCGCGAGAGCGGCGTGGACACCGTTCCCGGAACGGGAGTCAAGGTGCTCAGCGAGCGGGTCCGCCGGCTGGTCGCGCCCGGGGACCTGGAGATCGACCGGTGGCGCGAGAACATCGTGGCGGCGCACGAGGCGGGCTTCCGCTCCACCTCGGTCCTGTTCTACGGGCACGTCGAGACCGCAGCCGAGCGCATCGCCCACCTGCGCGAGCTGGCGGACATCCAGTCGCGCACGCGCGGCTTCACTGAGTTCGTGCCGATCCCGCTCCCCGAGCCCCTGGGCGGCGGCGTGCCGCTCGTACCGGGTCGGCGCCCGCTGGACGAGCACCGCGCGATGGCGGCCGTCTCGCGCCTGCTGCTGTCGGGCGCGATCCCGCACATCCAGATCCCGTGGACGCGTCACGGCGTCCCGATGTCGATCGAGCTGCTGCGCTCGGGCGGCGACGACCTCGGCGGCACGCTGCTCGACGGGCGCGTGCTGCCCGGGGCGGGCGTGGAGCGCGGTCTCGAGCTGCCGCTCGCCGAGGCGCGCCGCATCGCCGCCGGGCTGTTCCGGCCGTTCCGGCAGCGGTCCACGACCTACGGCGACGTGGGGGCGCGGCCGTGACGGAGCGCGTCGGGACCGTCATCGTCGGCGCCGGATTCGCCGGGATCGCCGCGGCGCTCGCGCTGCGCTCCGCCGGGGTCACCGACTTCGTCATCCTCGAGCGAGCGCATGCCGTCGGCGGCACATGGCGCGACAACACGTACCCGGGCGTCGCGTGCGACGTGCCCGCGCACCTGTACGGGCTGAGCAGCCACCCCTGGCCGCACTGGTCGCGCACCTTCGCACCGGGCGGCGAGATCCGCGCCTACCTCGAGCACGTGGTCCGCGCGGAGGGCCTCGACCGCCACCTCCGCCTGGGCGCAGAGCTCACGGCCGCCCACTGGGACGGAGCGGGGTGGATGGTCTCGCTCACTCGTTCGTCGAGCGAGCGAAGCGAGTCGAAACGGAGCAACCTGCCTCAGGCGGTTTCCTCCGTTTCGACTCGGTCGCAAGCTCCCTCGCTCAACGAACAGCTCTCCTGCGAGCACCTGATCCTCGCGTGCGGGCGGCTCACCGAGCCCGCGCTGCCGGACGTGCCGGGGCTCGGGTCCTTCCCCGGGCCGGCGTTCCACTCGGCGCGTTGGGACGATGCCGCGCCCATCGAGGGCGCGCGCGTCGCCGTGGTGGGCACCGGCGCGAGCGCGATCCAGCTGGTTCCCCAGCTCGCGCGCCGCGGCGCGCGGGTGACGCTGTTCCAGCGCACCCCGGCCTGGATCGTGCCCCGCGGCGACCGCCCGTACGGGGAGGACGAGCGCGACCGCTGGGCCGGCGATCCGGCGGCGCTCGGCTCGCTGCGCGCACAGCTCCACGCCGAGGGCGAGGCGCGGTTCGCCTCCCGCTCCGGAGACGCGACCGCGGCGGCGGCCGCGCGTGAGCAGGCGCTCGCCCACCTCGCGGCGCAGGTGCCGGATCCCGCGCTGCGGGCCGCTCTCACCCCGGACTACGCGTTCGGCTGCAAGCGCGTGCTGCTGAGCGACGACTTCTACCCCGCGCTCGCCTCGGGGTCCGTGACGCTCGAGCCGTCGGCGCTGACCCGCGTCGACCGCGGCACGCTCGTCGCGGCGAGCGGCGCCCGGTACGAGGCCGACGTGCTCGTGCTCGCCACGGGCTTCGAGGCGGCGCGGCAGCCGTACGCCCATCGCGTCACCGGCGAGAGCGGCCTGACGCTCGACCAGCACTGGTCGGGCGGGATGACCGCGGTGGGCTCGACCCTGGTGACCGGCTTCCCGAACCTGTTCGTGCTCAACGGCCCCAACGCGTCGCTCGGCCACAACTCCGCCGTGCTGATCATGGAGGAGCAGGCGCGCTTCGCCGCGGAGCTCATCGCCGCGGGGCGCGAGGTGCGGGTCAGCGCCGAGGCGGAGGCGGCACACACCGCCGAGATCGCCGCCCGCGCCGCCGGGACCCCGTGGCTCGACGGTGGATGCCGCAATTGGTATACGGACGCCCGATCGGGCCGCCTGACCCTGCTGTGGCCCGGCACCGTGGCCGACTTCCGCGCCCGCCTCGACCGCGTGCGCGCGGCGCTGAACGATCCCGCCCTAATCCCCTGACGAAGGAGTCTCATGACCATCCCGATGCGCTTCGGCTACAAGGCCTCGTCCGAGCAGTTCGGTCCGCGCGATCTCCTGGACTACGCGGTTCTCGCCGAGGAGATGGGCTTCGACTCGGTGTTCCTCTCCGACCACCTGCAGCCGTGGATGCACGACGGCGGACACGCGCCCGCGGCGCTCCCGTGGCTCGGCGCGGCGGGCGAGCGCACGAGCCGCGTGCTGCTCGGCACCTCGGTCCTGACCCCGACGTTCCGTTACCACCCGGGCGTCGTCGCGCAGGCGTTCGGCACGCTCGGCGCCATGCACCCGGGCCGCATGATCCTGGGCGTCGGCACGGGCGAGGCGCTCAACGAGGTCACGCTCGGCCTCGACTGGCCCGAGTCTCCCGAGCGCTTCCAGCGCATGAAGGAGGCGATCACGCTCATCCGCCGGCTGTGGACCGAGGAGCGCGTGACGTTCGAGGGAACGTACTACTCGACCAGCAACGCCACGATCTACGACCGTCCCGAGACGCAGGTGCCGATCTACATCGGGGCGTCCGGCCCGGCCGCGACCCGCCTGGCGGGCCGCATGGCCGACGGATGGATCACCACGAGCGGCAAGGACCCGGCGCTCTACACCGACACCCTGCTGCCCGCGTTCGAGGAGGGCATCCAGAAGGGCGGGCGCGAGGGCGCCGACGTCGACACGCTCATCGAGGTGAAGGTGTCGTTCCGGCCCGACCTCGAGAAGGCGAAGGAGAACACGCGCTTCTGGGCGCCGCTCGCCCTGAAGCCCGAGGAGAAGACCGGGATCCACGACCCGATCGAGATGCAGCGCCGCGCCGAGGAGCTCCCGATCGAACGCGCGGCCTCCCGCTTCATCGTGTCGGACGACGTCGAGCAGCACATCGAGGCGATCGCGACCTACGTCGACCTCGGCTTCCGCCACCTCGTGTTCCACGACCCGGGCCACGACCAGGAGGCGTTCCTGCGCCTCTACGGCGAGCAGGTGCTCCCCCGCCTGCGCGAGAGATTCCGTTGAGGGAATGGATCGTCGTCGTCCCCGTGAAGGGGGCGACCGGCAAGTCGCGCCTAGAGCATCCGGACCGCGCCGAGCTCGCGCGCGCGATCGCGCTCGACACGATCGAGGCGGTGAGCCGCGCGGAGCGCGTCGCGGAGGTCGTGGTGGTGACCTCGGATGCCCACGTGGCGGCAGAGGTCGAGGGATGGCGCGATGACGTTTCGACGGGCTTCGCTCGCTCGACGACCACAGTTCCGGTGCGCGTGATCCCGGATCCCGGTGCGGGGCTGAACGCCGCCATCGCCGCCGGGATCGCGGCGGCCGACGCCACCCGTCCACGTGCGGTGCTGCTCGGCGACCTGCCGGCCCTCGATCCGCGGGATCTCGATGCGGCGCTCGACGCCGCCGCGTCGCGCCCCCGGTCGATGGTGCCCGACGCGGAGGGCACGGGCACGACGCTCGTCACGGCCCGGCCGGGCGTGAAGCTCGAACCCGCGTTCGGCGACGGCTCCGCTGCGCGCCACCGGGTGGCCGGCTTCGCCGAGCTCCACGTGCCCGCGGCGTCGACGCTGCGTCGCGACGTCGACACCGCGGATCAGCTCCGCGCCGCCGCGGGCCTCGGCCTCGGCCCCCGCACCTCCGCCCTGCGCTGATCGCCCCGCGAGGGCTGCAGCGCGACGCGCAGCGTGCGCACCTCGAACGGCGTGAGCGTGACCGCCACCTCGCGCCCGTCGACCAGCTCCACCGGCGCGAGCGACGCGTCCGCGTCCTCGATGAGCGAGACCGTCGACACCGCCGACACCTCGCGCCCGAACCGGAGCGTCGCGTTCGCGCGCCGGCCGTACGGCTCGTACACGCGCACGATCAGATCGCCCGAGCGGTCGGCCGCCAGCTTGACGGCCGAGATCAGCACGCCCGCCGTCGCCGTCACGACCGGCTCGACCGCCCCGCCGCGCACCGCGCGCACCGGCAGGTTCAGCGCCAGCCCGGCCGCGGTCGCGTCCTCCACCCCGGCGCCGATCACGAACGCGTAGCGGTGCGTATGCTCGCCCTGGTCCGTCTCGGGGTCGGGGAACCGCGGCGCGCGCAGCAGCGAGAGCCGCACGGTCGTGGTCACGCCCTGCTCGGGCGTCGAGTCGCGCGTCACGTCGTACCCGTAGGTCGAGTCGGTCGCGAGCGCGACGCCGAAGCCCGGCTCCTCCACGTGCACGAACCGGTGCATCGAGGTCTCGAACTTCGCGGCCTCCCAGCTCGTGTTCGTGTGCGTGACGCGCTTGGCGTAGCCGAACTGCGTCTCGGCGGCCGTGTGCTCCGCCTGGATCGCCAGGGGGAACGCCACCTTGAGGAACTTCTCCGTCTCGTGCCAGTCGGTCGTCTGCGCGATCTCGAGCGCGCGCGATCCGGGACGCAGCGTGAGCGTCTGGGTCAGCGCCGACTGCGAGAACCGGCGCGACACCGTCACCGTGGCCGCGCCGTCCGCCCGCGTGAGCGAGATCGACTCCGCGTCGCGCAGGTCGTCCACGCGGTTGCGGTAGTAGCGGTCGACGTCCCACGCGTCCCACATGTTGGGGAAGTCCTGGTGCAGCTGCAGCAGGTTCGCCTCCGCGCCGGCGGGGATGGCCTCCCGGCCGGTCGCGACGTCGACGGCCGAGGCGATCAGCCCCTCGCCCGTGATCACGACGCGCACCAGCTCGTTCTCGAGCACCCAGCCGCCGTCCGCCTCGGTCACCGTGACCTCGGCGGACGTCACGGCCGCCGCCGGCGCCGCCCCCAGCGCGGGGACCCCCGCCTGCGGGATCGGGGCGGGGTTGAAGACGACGGTCCCCGCACTCTCGTCGGCATCGCCGTCCCCGGCGAGCGCGGCCTGCGCCCGCTCGATGATCTCCGTCGCGGCCGCGGCCACGCGGGCGTACTGCTCCACCGCCTCGCGGTGCACCCACGCGATCGACGTGCCGGGCAGGATGTCGTGGAACTGCTGCAGCAGCACCTGCTGCCACAGCGCGTCGAGCTCGTCGTAGGGATAGTCGGCACCGGTCCAGAAGGCGGCCGACGCGGACCACAGCTCGGCCTCGATCAGCAGGTGCTCGGTCAGCCGGTTGCCCTGCTTGGTCTTGTGCTGGCTGGTGAGCGTGGCGCGGTGCAGCTCGAGGTAGAGCTCGCCGACCCACACGGGCGGCTGCGGCAGCTGCTCCTTGGCGCGCTCGAAGAACGCGTCCGGATGCTCCCACCGCACCTTCGCCGACCCCTCGAGATCCGCGAGCCGCCGCGCCTTGCCGGTCATCTCGCGGGTCGTGCCGCCGCCGCCGTCGCCCCAGCCGACGGGCGCGATCGAGCCGTTCGCCTTGCGCGCCTCGCGGAACTGCCGCGCCGCCCGGGCCACCTCGGATCCCGACAGCTGCGAGTTATAGGTGTCCATGGACGGGAAGTGGCTGAAGATGCGCGACCCGTCGATGCCCTCCCACGCGAACGTGTGATGCGGGAACCGGTTCACCTGGTTCCACGAGATCTTCTGCGTGAAGAACCACTCGAAGCCCGCGCGGCGGATCAGCTGCGGCAGGGCGGGCGAGTAGCCGAACGAGTCCGGCAGCCACACGCCCTTCGACCGAATGCCGAACTCCTGCTCGAAGAAGCGCTGGCCGTACAGGAACTGCCGCGCGATCGACTCGCCCGTCGGCATCACGGTGTCGGACTCGACCCACATGCCGCCGAGGGGCAGGAACCGCCCGTCCGCCACGGCCGCGCGCACCTTCTCGTAGACCTCGGGCCGGTGATCCTTGATCCACGCGTACTGCTGCGCGCTGGACATGCCGTACAGGAAGTCATCCGTCTCGCCGATGAGGTCGGTCATCGACGACGACGTGCGCGCGACCTTGCGGATCGTCTCGCGCACGGGCCACAGCCAGGCCGAGTCGATGTGCGCGTGGCCGATCGCCGAGATCTCATGCGCGCTGGCCTCCGCGGGCGACTCGAGCGCGGGTGCGAGCGCCGCGCGGGAGGCCGCAGCCGTGCCCGGGATGTCCTGCAGGTCGAGCACGTCGAGCGCGTCGTCCAGCGCCTGGAGCACCCGCATCCGGCGCGGCGACGACTCGGGCAGCTCGGCCTGCAGCTCCAGCAGCACCTCGATGTCGAGCGACAGCTCGAACACCTCGGGCTCGAACACCGCGAGGTCGAAGTGCCGCGTCGTGTAGAGCCCGCGCGGCGACGACGTGCGGATGTCGCCCTCCTGCGTCGGCAGGAAGGGGTGGTAGTCGAGCAGCACCGGGTTCGACGCGGCCTCCACCAGGAACTCGACCTGCTCCCCGCCCGCGGCGGAGTCCGCGATCCGCACCCACTGGTTGCGGGGGTTGAGCGACTTCACGGGCGTGCCGTCGGGCAGGTATACCAGTCCCTCGCACTGGAACCCCGGCATGTTGATGTCGAAGCCCAGGTCCACGACCGCCTCCACGCGGCGTCCGGCCCACTCCGCCGGCACCTCGCCGCGCACACGGAACCACGTCGTGCCCCATGCCGCGCCCCACACGGATCCCACCTCGAAAGGCTCGTAGGCGAGCGCCAGGCCGTCGGCGGGCGCGATCGGCTCGCCGGGCAGCTCGTGGAACGAGACCTCGAGCGGCACGCGGTGCGCGTGCACGGCCGGGCGGATCCGCTCGCTCAGCACGCGGGTCGCGCGGCCGACGGTCAGCGGGATGTCGTCATGCATGGAGGAGGAGCCTTCGATCGGAACGGGACGGGGACAGCAGGGAGGGACGGAGACGGACCAGGTGCCGGTGCGTCAGACGGCGGCGACCTCGACCACGTGCCGGATGCCCCGCGCGGCGAGCAGCGCGGCATCCTGGCTCGAGGATCGCAGGACGATCTGCGGACCGCGGCCGACGCGCTCGGCGTGGCGCATCCACGCCTCGAAGAACGCGCCGCCGGGCCCGCACGCCTCGCGGTGCGGCACGGCGCCCGTCGCGTCGACGTCGTCGAGCACGAGCGCCTCGGCGACCGGCTCGGGCGCCGGCGCGCCGCGCAGCTCGGCAGCGAGCTCGCCGAAGCGGCGGCCCGTGGGCTTGAGCTCGCGGTCCGACGTGAACAGGCCCAGGTCGTACTCGACCTCGGGGAAGTCCAGGAGCGAGCGCGACACGTCGTGCGAGCACCACCAGGTGATGCCCCACAGGCCGGCGACCGACGCCGCGTGCCGCAGTCGATCCTGAGACACTGAACCGGTTCAGTCACCAACTGAACCGATTGAGTTATGCTCGCCCCACGCGGGACGATCGATTCGAAGCCGCACGCGGACTCGTGAAGGAGCGGGATGCGCACACACGCCCGGCGGGCCACGCTCGCCGACATCGCACGGACGGCCGGGGTGTCCAAGTCCGCCGTGTCGTTCGCCCTCAACGGCCGGCCCGGCGTGAGCGAGGCGCTGCGCGAGCGCATCCTGGCCATCGCCGCCGAGCTCCAGTACCGGCCGCACTCCGCCGCGCTGGCACTGGGCCGCTCGCGCGTGGACGTCATCGGGCTGGCGCTGAACCGGCCCGCGCGGGCGCTCGGCACCGAGGCCTTCTTCGCCGACCTCATCTCGGGCATCCAGGCCGGCCTCTCCCCCACGCACACCGGACTGCAGATGCAGATAGTGTCGTCGCTCGAGGAGGAGCTCGACGCGTATGCCGCGTGGCAGGGCGCGCATCGCGTCGACGGCGTGATCCTGATCGATCCGCGCGACGACGACCCGCGCATCCGCCTGCTGCTCGAGCTCGGGATGCCCGCGGTGCAGATCGGCAGCCGCCCGTCCCCTGACGGCTCGATCCCCAGCGTCTGGATCGACGACGCGGAGGTGAGCCGGACGCTGTTCACGGCGCTGCACGAGCTGGGGCACCGCCGCATCGCGCACGTCGCGGGGCCCGAGGAGTTCGAGCACACCATGCTGCGCATCTCGGCGCTGCGGGAGTGCGCCGAGCGGCTTGGAGCGGAGCCCATCCGGTCCATCCCGACCGACTACTCCGCCGAGCGCGCGGAGGAGGCCACGCGCGAGCTGCTCGGATCCCCCATCCCCCCGACCGCGATCGTCTACGACAACGACGTCATGGCGGTCGCGGGTCTCGGCGCCGCGCAGGAGCTCGGCGTGCGCGTGCCGAAGGACGTGTCCATCGCCAGCTTCGACGACTCGGTCATGGCCCGCCTGGTGCGGCCATCGATCACGGCGCTCACGCGCGACACCTTCGCGCTCGGGGAGCTGGCGGCGCGCACCCTCATGGCCCAGCTGGCCTCGGACGCCCCAGTCGCCTCGGTCGCCGCGGCCGCCCCGGTGCTGTCGCTGCGCTCGAGCACCAAGCCCCCGCACGCCTGAGCCGTCACGCGAAGGCCTCGAGCTGCGCGAGCTCGAGCGGGGCCACGGCCGTGAGCCGCACCGCGGCGAGCGCGACCCGCGGAGCGGGCTCCCCCCGCGAGCGTCACGGTGTACATGCCGATGGGCGCGGGCTCGGCGAGCGGCAGGTCGATCGACTCTCCCGGGGCGAGTGCGATCGGGGTCTCCCCCACGTCGTCCGCCGGCGATCCCGGCACCGTCGCGAGCAGGTCGCGCAGCGGATCGTCGACGCCGAACACGGTGCTCGCCGACGGCGGGCGGGTGTCGGCCGCCCAGCCCCGCGGCTCGTCGCCGAGCACGAAGTGCAGCCGCGAGGCCGTCGCGAGGACCGCGCGCGGCACCGTGACGGACGTCCACTCGGCGCCGTCGATCTCGACGCGCGCGATGTACGGCGCGCCGGGGTTCTCGGCCTCGCCCGACGCCGGCACGAGCGGGTAGAGCCCGAGCACCGCGAACAGGTACCACGCCGACATCTCGCCGTTGTCCTCGTCGCCCGGATACCCCTGCCCGAGCTCGGAGCCCACGAACAGGCGGTCGCGCGCCTCGGTCACGATGCGGTGCGCGTCGTCGTGCCGGCCGGCGAAGCAGTACATCAGGGGGATGTGATGGGCGGGCTGGTTCGACAGGCCCAGCATGCCCATGCGCACGGCGCGGGCCTCGTCCATCTCGTGGATCACGAAGCCGTACGACCCGACGAGCGACGGATCCGCCGTCTCGGGCGTCGCGAAGAACGCGTCGAGCTTCCCCGCCAGCGCGGCCTCTCCGCCGTGCAGGGCCGCGAGCCCCGCCCCGTCGTGCGGCGCCGTGAACGCCGTGCCCCACGCGTTCGTCTCGGTGTAGTCGTGCCCCCACTCGGCCGGATCGAACTCCGCCGCGGGCACGCGCCACGCGCCGTCGGCACCGCGGGCGAGGAAGAACCCCAGTTCGGGATGGAAGACCGCGCGGTACCCGAGCCCGCGCCGGGCGAGGTAGTCGGCCTCGGTCTCGAGGCGCTCGCGCACCGCCGGATCCGTCTCGCGCTGCGCCAGGATGCGCGCCATCCGGGCGGCCGACGCGTCGTTGATCGCGTTGTCGAGCGTCCAGGACATGCCCTCGTGCGTGGCCGTGTCGATCCAGCCGCGGAAGATGCCCGGACGCAGCCCCTTGCGGCCGACCCGCCCGTCCGCGACGGACCGCCGCCGCGAGCATGTCGTCGACGGATCCGGCCCGCTCGAGGTTCGCGCGGGCCTGGGCGGCGTCGATCGTCGATATGCCGATGCGGGCATCCACGGTCGCGGCGTCGAACGCGACCCAGCCCGTGAGGCGCCCGCCCTCGAGGGACAGGTGCGGCTCGCCCGGCGGCAGCAGCACGTGCACGTGGTGCTCGGGACGCTCCTCGTGGTCGAACAGCAGCGCGTCGATGCGCACGCCGTCCGCATCGCTCGTCCAGGTCGCGGCCCGCACCTCCCCCAGGTGGTCGTCGATCACCGAGAGCGGTGCGTCCGAGGCCGCGAACCGCATCCCGAGCGCGAAGTCGGACGCCGTGAGCAGCGCGTCGATCCGCGAGGCTCCGGCGTCGAGCGTCACGGCGTACCGGTGCGGGCCGGCCTCCTCGCTCTCGCGGTCGAACGGAAGGGCGCGCGCCGCGCGGCCCGGATCCGGCTCGCGCAGGGGGCTTGGCATCAGCTGGAACACGCCGCGGTCGCCGATCCACGGGCTCGGGATGTGGCTGGTCGCGAACGCCTGCAGGGCCAGGCGCGCGTCGTCGCCGCGGTCGGCGTGGTACCGATACGGCCAGTTGCCGGCCGAGGCGTCCGTCATCGGGATGCCGAACACGCCGCCGTGCGGCACCGTCACGAGCGGCGCGTTGTTGCCGCGTGAGAACCGGTCGGACGCGTGCGTGCCGCGGCGCGTGTCGATCCAGCCCAGGAGCGTCGCGGGGCGCGGCCCCGCGGAGCGGACGGCGACCGAGTCCAGGAAGCCGCGGCCGCCGTGCAGCACGGCCGTCACGGTCTCGATCGTGCGTCCGGCGAACGGGCCGAGGTCGACGATCCGGCGGTTCCACTGATCCACCCAGTGGGTCTTGGCCGCCGCCTGCGCGCCCGCGTCCAGCGGGGTGCCGTGCTGGTCGACCGCTCCCCCGGGCAGACGTCGATCCGTCGTCGAAGACGAGCTCGAGCGCGAACGCCGTCGCGGCGCAGCGGTCGTCGCCGTCCCCCGCGACGGGGAACCAGTCGTACACGAACTCGTCCCGCGGCCGCACGAGGCCGGTTCGCGACGTCAGCGCAGGACGAGCGCGGCGGCGCCCGCGAGCGGGCCGCCGTCGCCGAGCGCGCTGCGCACGACCGCGGTCTCCTGCGCGTACGACAGCACGGCCGTGTCGCGCAGGGCCGCGGCGACCAGGTCCACGTAGTCGTCCGAGACCCGCGAGAACCCGCCGCTGATGGCGATGACGTCGAGGTCGAGCAGCGTCGCGGCGTTCGCGAGGCCCAGGCCGACGGTCTCGGCCGAGCGGACGATCGCGGCCCGGGCCGTGGCGTCGCCGGCGGCCGCGTCGCGCGCCAGGTCCTCCCCCGTCTCGCCGCTCCAGCCTTGCCGGCGCGCCCACGCGGCGCTGGCCGGCCCCGACGCGATCTCCTCGAGCGTCAGGTCGCCGATCACGGTCTGGCCCAGGTGGCCCGCGTTGCCGGACGCACCGCCGATCAGCCGCCCGTCGATCACGATCCCGCCGCCCACACCCGTGGACACCACGATCGAGAGAGACGCGCGCGATCCCGCCGCGGCGCCGATCCACGACTCCGCGAGCGCCAGGCAGCCTCCGTCGTGCCCCCGGCGGGTCGGGAAGTCGTCGCGTCCGAGCACGGCGGACGCCTCGCGCGAGGCGACGGAGATCAGGTCGTAGCCGTGCAGGTTCGGCATGTTGACGGGCCGGATCCGGCCGGTCTCGCGGTCGATCGGGCCCGCGCTGCCGATGCCCACGCCGGCGAACTCCGCCTCCGCGGGCAGGTGCGCGAGCGCGTGCGCGGTCGTCTCCGCGATGGCCGCGTCCAGATCGGCGGGGGTCGCGGCGCGGCCCGTGGGGCGACGGCTGCGGCTCGCGGCGAGCACCGTTCCGGACGCGTCGACGAGGGCCGCCTCGAGCTTGGTGCCGCCCAGGTCGAGGGCGAGCGCGATCCGATCGGTCATCGCGCCGGTCCCGTCACTGGGGGTCGAGGCCGAGATCGGCCAGGCCGATGGCGGCGCGCCACTCGAGGCCCTCGGCCTCGATCGCCGCCTGCGCGCCGGTGGAGCGGTCGACGATCACGGCGACGGCGACGACCTCGGCGCCCGCCTTGCGCAGCGCCTCGACCGCCTTCAGCGCGGACTGGCCGGTCGTGGAGGTGTCCTCGACGACCACGACCCGCCTGCCCTCGACGTCGGCGCCCTCGATCTGGCGGCCGCGGCCGTGGTCCTTGGGCTCCTTGCGCACCACGAACGCGTCGAGCGGGCGGTCCGTGCGGGCCGACTCGTGCATGATCGCGTTCGCGATCGGGTCGGCGCCCAGCGTCAGGCCGCCGACCGCCACCACGTCGGGGATGTCCGAGATCAGGTCGAGCATGATGCGGCCGATCGCGGGGGCCGCGCGGTGGTCCAGCGTGAGCTTGCGCATGTCCACGTAGTACGTGGCCTTCTTGCCGCTGGAGAGCGTGAAGTCGCCGTGGAACACCGCCTCGTCCTGGATGAGGCGGATGAGCGCCTGGCGGTCGTTCTCGAGCTCGGGCGTGGATGCGGCCATGACGGCAAGTCTAGGAGCGTCCGCGCCCCGTCCTAGGCTGGATCCCATGCGGCTCGCCACCTGGAACGTCAACTCGATCCGCGCCCGCGTGGGGCGCATCGTCGCCTTCGCCGAGCGCGAGCACATCGACGTGCTGGCGATGCAGGAGATCAAGTGCAAGCCCGAGCAGTTCCCGTACGCCGAGTTCGAGGCCGCCGGCTACCACGTGGAGGCCCACGGGCTGAACCAGTGGAACGGCGTGGCGATCGCCAGCCGCGAGCCCATCGAGGACGTGGAGTATTCCTTCCCGGGCATGCCAGGGTTCCTCAAGGACCACGACGGCCCGGATCTGCCGCTCGAGGCGCGCGCGATGGGCGCCACGGTGAGCGGCGTCCGCATCTGGAGCCTGTACGTGCCCAACGGCCGGTCGCTGCAGGACCCGCACTACCAGTACAAGCTCCACTGGCTGCGGGCGCTCGAGGAGCACACGCGTGCGACCCTTGCGGCCCATCCGGACCTGCCGCTCGCGCTCGTGGGGGACTTCAACATCGCGCCGACCGACGCGGACAACGGCGATCCCGCCGTGATCGAGGGCGTCACGACCCACGTCTCCCCCGCTGAGCGCGAGGCGTTCGGGGCGATCGAGGCGGCGGGCGTGACCGACGTGGTGCGCCCGCTCGTTCCCACCGGGTACACGTACTGGGACTACAAGCAGCTGCGCTTCCCGCGCAACCAGGGCCTCCGGATCGACTTCATCCTCGGTTCGCGCGCTCTCGCGGACGCCGTCACCGGCGCGGCCATCCATCGCGACGAGCGCAAGGGCGACGCGCCCAGCGACCACGTCCCGGTGGTCGTCGACCTCGACCTCGAGCCGGCCGACGAGGACGACGTGCCGATGATCTTCGGCTGACCGCGTCAGGCGACGCGGTACATGCCCGAATCGATATGGAAGGTCAGGGCGAACCGCTCGAGCAGTGCAGGTCCGGTTCGAAAGCGGGGAGCGCGCCACCCACCGGCGGGGCCGGAGGGGCGATCTGCCACACCGCGAGCTCCCCGACGGCGACCCGCGCGCCGAGCACCACAGACCCGATCGCGACCTCGTATGTCGTGGGCGGCATGTCAGCGACGGCGCGGGCGTCGAACGCCGTGCGCAGCGCCATCGTGAGCGAGTCCGGCGTCACGACGTCGTCCGCGCCGGGCTCCCCCATGCGCTGGAATCCCCAGCGCCCGAGCGCGAGCACGATGGGCTCGAGGCCGCGCCCGTAGTCGGTCAGCTCGTACACGAGGCCGCACCGCGGGATCGGCACGCGCCGGATCACGCCGCCCTCCTGCAGCTCCTTGAGCCGGGTGCTGAGGATGTTGGTGGGGATCCTCGGGAGCCCTGCTTCAGGTCGGTGTAGCGGCGCGGGCCGACGAGCAGGTCGCGGACGATGAGCAGGGCCCATCGCTCCCCGACCAGCTCGGCAGTCGGCGGGAGGCCGAGGCCTGGCTCCGAGGTCTCTGAGCGCCGGGCTCCGAGGTCTCTGAGCGCCGGGCTCCGGCGCCGAGATCACCTCCCCCGCCGAGGTCACATCCGGTCCGCGACGTCACACGCGACGTCACATCCGGACGGGTGTGATCTCGCGGGAGGCGTGTGATGTCGGCGGCGCGGGGGAGAGGGCGGATCCGTCCGGCGGGGGATCCGCCGGGCGGCGCGCGTCCGTAATGTGTGATCCACCGAGAGAGGGGATCGCGATGCTCAGGCTGCGAGGGATCGTCAAGACCTACGGCGACAGGCGCGCGCTCGACGACGTGTCCTTCGACGTCGCGCCCGGGCGCCTGACCGGCTTCGTGGGCGGCAACGGCGCCGGCAAGACCACGACCATGCGCATCGTGCTGGGCCTGCTCACGCCCGACGCCGGGGAGGTGTCGCTCGACGGCCGGGCGCTGACCGCCGCGGACCGCCGCGACTTCGGGTACATGCCGGAGGAGCGCGGGCTGTATCCGAAGATGAAGGTCCTCGAGCACATCGTCTACCTCGCCCGCCTCCACGGGTTCCCGCGGGACGAGGCCACCGCCCGGGCGACGGCGCTGCTGGGGCGGCTGGGGCTGGGGGAGCGGCTCCGGGACAACGTCGAGGCGCTCTCCCTGGGCAACCAGCAGCGCGCCCAGATCGCGGCCGCTCTCGTGCACGACCCCGAGGTGCTGATCCTCGACGAGCCGTTCTCGGGCCTCGATCCCCTCGCCGTGGACGTCGTCTCCGGCGTGCTGCAGGAGCGGGCGGCGCAGGGTGCGGCGGTGCTGTTCTCCTCGCACCAGCTCGACGTCGTCGAGCGGCTGTGCGACGACCTCGTGATCATCGCGGGCGGGACCATCCGGGCGAACGGATCGCGCGATGCCCTGCGAGCCGCGCATGCGAGCCGTCGGTACGAGCTCGTCTCGGCGGGCGACGCCGGCTGGGTGCGCGAGCTGCCCGGGATCGAGGTCGTCCGCTTCGACGGCGGATACGCCGTGTTCGACGCCGAGAGCGAGGAGGCCGCGCAGCGCGTGCTGCGACGCGCGGTCGATCAGGGGGACGTCGCGAGCTTCGCGCCGCAGCATCCGTCGCTCGCCCAGATCTTCAAGGAGGTCATCCAGTGAGCGCCACCGCGCCCCGCCGCCGCTCCGTCGAGGTGTCCCCCACGCAGGCCACCTGGCTCGTCGCCGAGCGCGAGATCGGCTCGAAGCTGCGCAGCCGCACGTTCGTCGTGTCGTCGATTCTGCTGGTGCTGATCGCCCTGGCCGCCGTGCTCTGGGGCGGGTTCTCCGCCGGTCGCGAAGAAGCGACCGAGGTCGCCGCGCCGGCCGACGCCGCCGCACAGCTGCAGGAGGTGCCGGGTGTCGAGGTGGTCGACGTCGCCGACCGCGCCGCGGCGGAGCGGCTCGTGCGCGACGGCGAGGTCGAGGCGGCCGTCGTCGTGGACCCGGGCTCGCCCGTGGGCCTCACGATCGTGGCCGACAGCGAGGTGCCCGCGGGCCTGCAGCAGGCGCTCGCGGTGCAGCCCGAGGTGGAGCTGCTGGACCCGGATGCCATGAACCCCCTTATCCGGTACTTCGTGGCGTTCGGCTTCGGGATCGTGTTCTTCCTGGCCGCCATGACCTTCGGCGCCACGATCGCGGCGAGCGTGGTGGAGGAGAAGCAGACGCGCGTGGTGGAGATCCTGATCTCGGCCATCCCGACCCGCGTCCTCCTGGCGGGCAAGGTGCTCGGCAACACGGCGCTGGCCATGGGCCAGATCCTGTCGCTCGTCACCGTGGCGGTGCTCGGCCTCGTGATCACGGGGCAGACCGAGCTGCTGGCCGGGCTCGGGGCGCCGGTGGTGTGGTTCGCGGTGTTCTTCCTCTTCGGGTTCATCCTCACCGCGGCCCTGTTCGCGGCGACGGGAGCGATGGTGTCGCGGCAGGAGGACATCGGCTCGACCACGGGCCCGGTCACGTATCTGGTCATGGCCCCGTACCTGATCGTGGTCTTCTTCAACGACAACCCGGTCGTCATGACGGTGATGTCGTACGTGCCGTTCTCCGCGCCGGTCGGGATGCCGGTGCGCCTGTTCTTCGGCGAGGCGCAGTGGTGGGAGCCGCTGCTGTCGCTGGGCATCATGCTCGCCACGTGCGCGGCCGTGATCGCGCTCGGGGCGCGCATCTACGAGAACTCGCTGCTGCGCACCGGCGGCCGCGTGAGGCTCCGCGAGGCCCTGGCCGGCTGACCCGGAATCCCCCCCGGATCGATTCACGGGAATAAGATCGCCCGGGCGGGGTTTCACCCCCGCGGAGGGCAACGGCGCCCCGGACCACCGTCACCGAATCCGAGGAGACCCTCATGGGCGCTGCCACGCTCGACCGCACCGCGAACACCGACCACCCCGTCCTCGACGTCCTCGCCGAGCGCTGGAGCCCCCGGGCCTACGACCCGGTGACGCCGATCGACGAGCGCAAGCTGTCGAGCGCCCTCGAGGCCGCGCGTTGGACGCCGTCGGCCATGAACCTGCAGCCGTGGAAGTTCATCGTCGCGCGCCGCGGCACGGCCGAGCACGCCGCGATCGCCGAGACCCTCATGGGCTTCAACCAGGCCTGGGCGCCCGCCGCCGCCGTGCTGATCGTCACGGTGGCGATCGTCCGCGACGCGGAGGGCAACGAGATCCCGACCGCGATCTACGACCTCGGCCAGGCCGCCGCGCACCTCTCCGTGCAGGCGCACCACGACGGCCTCGTCGTGCACCAGATGACCGGCTTCGACCCGGCCGCCGTCGCCGCGACGTTCGAGCTGCCCGAGAACGAGCGCCCGTTCTCGGTGATCGCCCTGGGCGAGTTCGGCGACCTGGACGCCCTGCCCGAGCCGTTGCGCGAGCGCGAGCTCGCCCCGCGCACGCGTCGCCCGATCGCGGAGTCGCTGATCGTCAACGCCTGATCAGAAGCGCGAAAAGGGCCGACGGGATCATCCCGTCGGCCCTTTCTCGTCGCCACATGCCGTTCACGGCATGCAGAGTCAGTCCTCCACGATCTCGGCGTCGATCACGTCCTCGTCGGCCTCCGGCTCGGGCGACGAACTGGCGCTGAGCACCGCCAGCTGCGAGCCGTCGGCCGCCACGTCGACGCGCACCGTGTCGCCGTCGCGCACGCCGCCCGACAGGATCGCCATCGCGAGCCGATCCTGAATCTCGGTCTGGATGAGCCGTCGCAGGGGACGGGCGCCGTAGATCGGGTCGTACCCGCGCTCGGCCAGCCACGCCCGCGCATCCGGGGTGACGGCCAGCGTGAGCCGGCGGTCCGACAGGCGCCGCTGCAGCAGGTCGACCTGCAGCTCGACGATCTGCGCCAGGTCGTCCTGCGTGAGCGCCTGGAACATCACGATGTCGTCGAGGCGGTTCACGAACTCCGGCTTGAACGCCTGACGCACCAGCTGCAGCACCTGGTCGCGCTTGTCCTCGGCGGAGATCGTCGGGTCGATCAGGATGGACGAGCCCAGGTTCGACGTCAGGATCAGGATGACGTTCTTGAAGTCGACCGTGCGGCCCTGCCCGTCGGTCAGGCGACCGTCGTCCATCACCTGCAGCAGGACGTCGAACACCTCCGGGTGCGCCTTCTCGACCTCGTCGAGCAGCACGACGCTGTACGGACGCCGGCGCACCGCCTCCGTCAGCTGACCGCCCTGCTCGTACCCGATGTAGCCCGGAGGGGCGCCGACCAGGCGGCTGACGGTGTGCTTCTCGCCATACTCCGACATGTCGATGCGCACCATGGCGTGCTCGTCGTCGAACAGGAACTCCGCGAGCGCCTTCGCGAGCTCGGTCTTGCCGACGCCGGTCGGGCCCAGGAACAGGAACGATCCGGTCGGCCGGTTGGGGTCGCTGATGCCGGCGCGCGAGCGGCGGACGGCATCCGACACGGCCTTCACGGCCTCCTTCTGCCCGATCAGGCGGCGGCCGAGCTCCGACTCGAGGTGCAGCAGCTTCTCGGTCTCGCCCTGCAGCAGGCGCCCGACCGGGATGCCCGTCCAGGCCGAGATCACGGCCGCGATGTCGTCCTCCGTGACCTGCTCGTTCACCATCCGGGGCTCGTCCTTGGCCGCCTCGGCCTGCTGCTCGGCCTCGGCGAGCTGCGCCTCCAGCTGCTTGATGGTCTCGTACTGCAGCTTCGACGCCTTGGCGTAGTCCGCCTCGCGCAGCGCGCGGTCGCGCTCGGTGACGGCCTCGTCGAGGCGCTTCTTGAGGTCGCCGACGAGGTTCAGGCCGCCGCGCTCGCGCGCCCAGCGCGCCTCCAGCTCGGCCAGCTCCGCCTCGGCCTCGGCCATCTGCTCGCGCAGCCTGCCGAGGCGCTCCTTCGAGGCGGCGTCCTTCTCCTTCTTCAGCGCCAGCTCCTCGAGGCGCATGCGGTCGACCTGGCGCTTGAGCTGGTCGATCTCGACGGGGGAGGAGTCGATCTCCATCTTGAGGCGGCTCATGGCCTCGTCGATCAGGTCGATCGCCTTGTCGGGCAGCTGCCGGCTCGGGATGTACCGGTTGCTCAGCGCGGCGGCTGCCACGAGCGCGCTGTCGCTGATGGTGACGCCGTGGTGCGCCTCGTAGCGGCCCTTCAGTCCGCGCAGGATCGCGACGGTGTCCTCGACGCTCGGCTCGCCCACGTACACCTGCTGGAAGCGGCGCTCCAGCGCGGCGTCCTTCTCGATGAACTCGCGGTACTCGTTGAGCGTGGTCGCGCCGATCAGGCGCAGCTCGCCGCGGGCCAGCATGGGCTTCAGCATGTTCGACGCCGCGACCGAGCCCTCGCCGCCGCCCGCGCCCATCAGCACGTGCAGCTCGTCGATGAAGGTGATGATCCGGCCCTCGGACTCGGTGATCTCCTTCAGGACGTTCTTGAGGCGCTCCTCGAACTGGCCGCGGTACATGGCACCGGCCACGAGCGCCGACATGTCGAGGCTGACCAGGCGCTTGTCCTTGAGGCTCTCGGCGACGTCGCCCGCCACGATGCGCTGCGCGAGGCCCTCGACGACGGCGGTCTTGCCGACGCCGGGCTCGCCGATCAGCACCGGGTTGTTCTTGGTGCGGCGCGTGAGCACCTGGCTCACGCGCCGGATCTCGCTGTCCCGCCCGATCACGGGGTCGAGCTTGCCCTGCCGGGCGCGCTCGGTCAGGTCGATGCCGAACTGCTCGAGCGCGCTGCGCTGGTCCTCCTGCGGCTGGTCTGCCATGTCGCCTCCCGAAGCTCGTCGACAAAGTTGAGTCGTCTGCGCTGAAGTTTATCAGCGGCCGGGCCGCCGCGGGTAGACCGACCTGGAATGCGACCTCACCCCGCTTGTCACCCGAATGGGCGACAGACGCGGGCGCCCCGCCCCGGCAGGCTGGGAGGGATGTCCTCCGGCCAGGCCCCGTCCCACCGTGCCGCGACCCCGACCCGGGCCGCCGCGGCGGCGCACCGGACGATCGCCGCGCTCGCGCTCGTGGGCGCCGCCGTCGCCGTGATCGTCCTCGCAGTCACCGTGGGCGTCATGATGCCTGGTCGCGCCGCCGAGCCGCCCGCGTTCAGCCTCGGGATCGGCGTGCCGGCGGGCGCGGCCGCCGCGGTGCTCGGCGCGATCGGCGCGTGCTTCCCCACGGCGCGGCGCGCCTCGCTCGTCGCGCTGCTCACCGGCCTGGTGAGCAGCGCCACGCTCGGCATCCTGCTGCTGTGACGGCCGGCCTCAGGCGGCGGTGTCGGCCATCGGAGCGGTCGAGCACGCGAAGCGCGCGCGGTACGCGGTCGGCGTGATGCCCAGGACGCGCGCGAAGTTCTGCCGCAGCACGGCCGCCGATCCGAAGCCGCACTCGTCGGCGATCCGATCGAGGCCCCACTCTGTGCGCTCCAGCAGGCGCTGGGCCTGGATGATCCGCTGCCGCGCGAGCCACGCCGCCGGCGTCGTGCCGTAGTCGGCCTTGAAGCGACGAGCGAACGTGCGCGGCGACATGTGCGCCCGCGCGGCGAGCAGCTCCACCGTCAGCTCGCGGTCCAAGTTCTCGAGCGCCCAGTCGGCCACCGGCGCGAGCGAGAGGCCCGCGGACTCCGGAAGGGGCCGGTCGATGAACTGCGCCTGGCCGCCGTCGCGCTGCGGCGCGACGACCATCCGGCGCGCGATGCGATTGGTCGCCTCGGCGCCCAGCTCCTGGCGCAGCAGGTGCAGGCACGCGTCGAGCCCCGCCGCCGTCCCGGCGCTCGTGATGATGTGGCCGTCCTGCACGTAGAGGACGTCGGGATCGACGTCGATCCGCGGATACATGCGTGCCATGGCGTCGGAGTACATCCAGTGCGTGGTCGCTCGTCGCCCGTCGAGCACGCCGGCCGCGGCCAGCACGAACGCGCCGCTGCAGACGCTGAGCAGCCACGCGTCGCGCTCGACCGCCGACCGGATGACCGCGGCCACGCGCGTGTCGATCCGGCCCCACGCCGATCGCGGCTGGGTGGAGACGACCACGATGTCGGCGGTCTCGGCGAAGGTCAGGTCGTCGGCGACGTTGATCGAGAAGCCGAGGTTCGAGGTGACGGGCCCCGGATCGGGCGTCACGATGCGGAAGTCGAACGACTCGATCCCGTCGTCCGAGCGGTCGAGGCCGAAGGCCTCGCACGCGACGCCGAACTCGAAGGGCGCGAAGCCCTCCTGCACGATGCATGCGACGGTCCTCACACCGGCCTCCTTGTTGGCAGTATTACTGCGAGTTGTGTCGATCCTGCCACTGGCAGTCGTAACCGAACCCACTCGGAGCCGGTGTGCATCCTGTTGTACGGCGCCCGGGTCGAACGCATCCACCAGCTCACCACCGCTGATCTCCGCACGACGGAAGGGCGCACGTACCTGGCGATCGCGACGGATCACATCGAGATCGCGCCAGTTGTGGCTGAGATCGTCGATCGTCTCAGGTCCACGGCACAGCAGTCTCTGCCCGCGCGGACACGGACAGGTGAAGCCAGCTACCTATTCGCTTCTCCACGCAGACCACACGAGCCCATCCATCCCACCACGCTCGGGAGAAAGCGGCTCTTCGCAGTTGAGGGTGTAGCCCGGGACCGCCGGCTGGTTCGCGGATAGGCGTCGAGGTCTTCCAGGATGGAAGTTCTCACGCTCACCATCTGCCGGAAGACCTCGACTTGCACCACCCTACGTTCGCGACCCCTGACCTGACCACGTTCTGCCGTCTTGACGAGCTCGGTTTTCAAGCCGTCGGGCAGCTGCTCGAGCCTGATCGGGCGGTGCTGGAGTGCCGCGTCGTCGAGGACGACCCGTGGTGTCGGAAGTGCGGCGCGGAGGGCGTGCCGGGTGACACGGTGACGCGGCCGCTGGCGCATGAGCCGTTCGGGCATCGGCCGACGACGCTGCTGGTCCGGGTGCGCCGCTACCGGTGCACGCACTGCCGCCGGACCTGGCGGCAGGACACGTCGAAGGCGGCGGCGCCGAGGGCGAAGATCTCCCGCGGCGGGATCGGGTGGGCACTCACGGCGATCGTGGTCGACCACCTCACCGTCTCCCGCGCCGCAGCAGGGCTCGGGGTGTCGTGGCATACCGCGAACACCGCGATCATCGCCGAAGGCAAGCGTCGCCTGATCGACGACCCGGCGAGGTTCGACGGGGTCACCACGATCGGTGTCGACGAGCACGTCTGGCGTCACACACGGTTTGGCGAGAAGTACGTGACCGTGATCATCGACCTCACCCCCGCGAGGAACAAGACGGGCCCGGCCAGGCTGCTGGACATGGTCGAGGGCCGCTCGAAGCAGGTGTTCAAGGAGTGGCTCGCCGCCCGGCCTGCGGAGTGGTCGAGCCGGATCGAGGTGGTCGCGATGGACGGGTTCTCCGGGTTCAAGACCGCCGCGGCCGAAGAGCTCCCCGACGCGGTCCCGGTGATGGACCCGTTCCACGTCGTCCGCCTCGCCGGCGACGCGCTCGACCGGACCCGGCAGCGCGTCCAGCAAGACACCCTCGGGCACCGCGGTCACGCCGGCGACCCGCTCTACGGGGTCCGCCGCACCCTCCACACCGGCGCGAGCTTCCTCACCGAGAAGCAGACCGCGCGGCTCGACGCGGTGTTCGCCGCCGAGGAGCACGTCGAGGTCGAAGCGACCTGGGGCATCTACCAGCGCATCGTCGCCGCCTACCGCGAACCCGACAAGAACAAGGCGAAGGAGATGATGCGGGCGGTGATCGACTCTGTCAGCAACGGCGTCCCCGCGCTGCTCAAAGAGGTCCGTCGCCTCGGCCGCACGCTGAAGCAGCGCGCCGCGGACATCCTCGCGTTCTTCGACCGCCCCGGAACGAGCAACGGCCCAACGGAGGCCATCAACGGCCGGCTCGAGCACCTTCGCGGTTCCGCCCTCGGCTTCCGGAACCTCACGCACTACGTCGCCAGATCGCTCCTCGAAGCCGGCGGATTCAGACCGCTCCTACACTCTCATTCGCGATGAGCCGAGAAAGCTTGCTCAAGCCGGGATCCGCCCCCAAGTTACCCGCAACACCGCCATGCTGGCTCTCGCCAGCGACCTCCCCGCTGCGGTAGTGGCCACGCAGACGGGTCTGACTCCTCAAACCGCGAGCAGGTGGGCGCAGTTCTCGCAGCGGGACAGTATCGAATACGTCATCGCCCGCACCATGCCCAGCAACCCCGACCGTCCCGGTTAATCATCTGCCTGCGAGCTGCTCGGCGAGCCAGGCTAGGAGAGGGATCCCGAGGACGAGGTTGAGGGGGAAGGTGATGCCGATGCTGGCAGTGAGGGACAGGGCGGTGTTGGCGTCAGGCAACGCGAGGCGGACAGCGGCGGGCGCGGCGATGTAGGACGCACTGGCGCAGAGGACGCCCAGGACGACCGCTCCGCCGACGTTAATCCCGATGAGGGTTCCGGTCGCGACGCCGAGGGTACCCGCGGCGAGGGGGAAGAGGAGGGCGAAGGCGATCAGCCCGGGTCCGCCTTCTCGGATGGTGCCGAGCCGGTGTCCGACTTCAAGGCCGAGGGCGAGCAGGAACAGCACCAGCAGTCCGCGGAAGGCGTCGGTGAACACGGGCGCGATCGGGGCGTACCCGGCAGGGCCTGCGATGAATCCGATGGCCAACCCCCCGATCAGGAGGAGCACCGATTTGCCGGTGAGGACTTCGTGGAGGGTGGGTCCCCACCCGGCGGTTTTGGCGAGGTGTCGGCGCGCGAGGAGGATGCCGATCAGGATGCCGGGGACCTCGAGCACGGCCAGCAGAGTGGCCGAGTATCCGGGGTAGGAGATGCCGGCGTTGTCGAGGAACACCAGAGCGGCGGTGAAGGTGACCAGTGAGGTGGAGCCGTAGTGCGCGGCGATCGCGCCGCGGTCGATCCGGCCCAGCCGGGTCATCAGTTTGAGGGCGCCGTACGCGGCGGCGGGGATGATCACTCCGAGGGCCAGGGCGAGGGCGACCGGGCCGAGCACGGCGGTGGCGGTTTCGCCGCGCAGCGCCACCCCGCCCTTCAGGCCGATGGCCAGCAGCAGGTAGATCGACAGCGCCCGCATCATCGCGTCCGGGACCTTCAGGTCGGACTTGATGGCGGCCGCGAGCACCCCCAGTCCGAAGGCGAGCACTGGGGGTGAGAGGAGGTTGGTCAGGGCTGCGTCGAACAAGGGTCCCCCATCACGATTGGTGAAGCAGACTTCTGCCTTCCAGAGGATAGCGGAAGTTTGGTTCACCAAATGACGCGCGGGTTTGGGAGGATGGGGGAATGGCAGAGTGGACGTTCCTGACCCATCACGCGCACGTGCTGCTCGCGGTCGCGCAGAACAACGACGCCGCCGTGCGGGATATCGCGGAGGTGGTGGGGGTGACGCCACGGTCGGCGTTGACGATCCTGAACGATCTGGAGTCGGCGGGGTATCTGGAGCGGGAGAAGCGTGGCCGCCGCAACCACTATGTGTTGCACCCGGACCGTCCGCTGCGTCACCCGTCCAACGCCACCCACACTGTCGATGACCTGATTCGCGCCCTGCTGGATGTGACCTGATCCCGCCCACGGCATCCACGGCGACTCTGGCGTAGCACGCGGAGCGACTCGCTCGCTTATCTAGCGTTCCAGGGCGGGGAAGGGTCAGTGGACGAGAGCCTTGAGGGCGATCAGGGCGAGCCCGAGGCCGGCGGTGCCAGAGGCCGTGAGAACCTTGATGAGGGTCGAGGTTCGGCGTTGGCGGGCTGCCCACCAGCCCAGGAGTGCAAGGGTGACCACGGCTCCCCACAGCGCGATGTCCACCGCGGTACCCAGCGACAATTGGAGCGCGGCGGCGACAGCCAGGCATCCCACCGGGACGATCAGCGCCCAGAGCAGCCCCGCGGATCTCTGCAGTGCCTCGCGGACAGCCTCCCGCCAGGTGAGGTCGCGGTTGCCAACGATCTCGGCATACACGTGCGCGCCCCAGAACACCAGCACGGTCCCGACCGTGCGGGCGATCAGGGTGGGCAGGCCTGGGTTGTAGAGCGAGAACGCCGAGATCAGCCCGGCCGTCAGCACGGTGCCGTACACGGCTTCCGCGTTCAACGCCCGCGACACCCACGGGTACCGCCGCAGTCCGGCATCCAGATCGAACCCGCCAGCTGCCATCACCCCAACCCCCTTCTTCTCCAACCGACACGCGCGGCCCAGCGTAACCGTCCGGCCGAACCGGCGCTCTCCCGCCCGGGCTGTCGACTATTGGGCTGCGGACGGGTTCTTGAGCAGGACTTGACGTGAAGTGTACTTCTGCTGTTTCATAGTCCTCGAAGGGGAGTAATCCCGCTTCCGTATCGTCAATACGTTCCCCCGTGCGGGATCCGGTGCGGAAGGGCCCAAGGGCCGATGAGACCTTCACGAATGACTCGTGGAGGTCTTTGTCATGAATGTCCCGTTGTGGGCCTGGTTCGCTGTCCTGGGTGTGATCCTGGTGATGCTCGCCGTCGACCTGGTCGCGCACCGCAAAGCGCACGTGATCGGTGTGCGGGAAGCCGCGGTCTGGTCGATCGTGTGGGTCACCCTGGGTGTCGCGTTCGGTGTGTTGGTGTGGTCGCTGTGGGGGGCGGAGTTCGGGCAGCAGTACTTCGCCGGGTACCTCATCGAGAAATCCCTCGCAGTGGACAACGTGTTCGTGTGGGCGATCATCTTCGCCGCGTTCGCGGTGCCCCGTGAGTACCAGCACCGGGTGTTGTTCCTCGGCGTCCTGGGGGCGCTGATCTTCCGGGGCATCTTCATCGCCGCCGGCGCCGCGCTGATCGAGAACTTCTCCTGGGTCCTGTACGTGTTCGCCGCGTTCCTGATCTACACCGGGTGGCGGATGTTCCGCTCCCGCAACGACCACGTGCACCCCGAGAAGTCGAAGATCCTGAAGGTGTTCCGCCGGTTCGTGCCGATGACCGACGCGTATCACGGCCAGAAGTTCCTGATCCGCAAGGCCGGGATCCTCGTGGCCACCCCGCTACTGGCGGTGCTGGTGCTGGTGGAGATCACCGACATCATCTTCGCCGTCGACTCCATCCCCGCCATCTTCGCCGTCACCAGCGAACCGTTCCTGGTCTTCACCGCCAACGCGTTTGCGATCCTCGGGCTGCGGGCGATGTACTTCCTCCTCGCTGACCTGATCCACCGGTTCATCTACCTCAAGATCGGACTCGCATTCGTGCTGATCTGGGTGGGTATCAAGATGCTGCTGCTGGACGTGCTCTACATCCCCACCACCATCAGCCTCGCCGTCGTCGCGACCATCATCACGGTCTCGATCGTCGCGAGCCTCCGCGCCACCCGCGGACAGGGGCGCCGCGAGGTGCAGACCGAGGCGGCCGGCGCGTTCCGGATCGCCACCGAAGAGGAGCTGGCCGCCGCCGAACCGGTGTTCCGTCGCCGCAGCAAGGTGGCCGCGGCGTCCAGGAAGGAGTCCTGAGATGGCGCACACAAGCCCCTCGGCGGCCCTGGCCCCCGAACCCCAGCGTGTGAGGAGGGGCCGTCGAGGCTCAACACTGGCCGTGTTCGTGTTGCCGCTGCTCGCGGTAACCGGGGTCCTCACCGTCGCATGGACCACCGGACTGGGCGACCCCTGCGGCGGACCCGTCCCCGGATGTGGGAGCCTCCGCAACGCCGGCGACACCCCGGTGACGGTCCGCGCGGTCACCGACCAATCGGACACCGAGATGGTAGTAGCGGCGGGGGAGCGGGTACTGCTGGGCGGGACCGTCAACGAAGTCCGGGTGGAGGCCGGGCACTGCCTGATCGTGGAGGGCGGCCCGTTCTGGGACGCCCGCACCGTGATCGACCAGACCGTCAGCGCAAGCGGTTCGTGGCATCCGATCGATGACTGGGGAGCCCGCGTGTACGCGGTCCCCGGCGACTGCCCGGATAGGCGGTGAGAATGATGGTCGGACAATCGGAGGCCTGCCAGCTGCGGCCTGACCGGCACGCTGCCCCGATGGGCCGGGTCGTACTGGAAGCCCCGTTGTGGCCCAACGACCTGCGCCAGTTCGCCGGGCACGGCGAGCTGTGTGTGAATCGGCCTGGGTTTCGTTCCGTTCTTGAAGCAAGGATGGAACGCGATGAACCGGAAGTACTCTCCCGAGATGCGCGAGGATGTCTGCGGTGCGGCATGTGGCCGGTCTCCTCGGCATGAGCGCGGAGACGCTGCGGGTGTGGCATCGTCGTCGGGAGGTCGACGCGGGCGCGAAGCTCGCGGCTTTGAGGATCTCATTCGCTTTCCGCAGCTCGGCCACCTCGCGGCGCAGGCGCTTGTTGGCAGGATCTTTGCAAGCGCAGGATGACTGCCATGATGATCCTGATCCTCGTCACAGCTCTCGGGCTGCTCGGCGTCGCCGCCACCGTGCACGAGGTGCGCGTCGACGGCTACGGCCGGGTCCGCACCGACCCCTCCCGCCTTCCCTGACGCCGGCCGTCGAGCGGAGCTCCGCTCAACGAGCGGGGGAGACCACGCGGTCGTAGATCGCGAGCATCGCCGCCGTGCGCGACGACTGCCGGAACTCCGCGCCGATGCCCGGGTCCGGCAGGGGAGCGGTGCCGGCCTCGATGTCGGCCGCGGCCCGTCGCAGCGCGGCCGCGAGGCCGCGCACGCGTCCCGGCTCGTCCGCGGGGGAGTCCGCGCGCCACACGCCGGCGCCGAGCTCGGCGGCGATGTCCGGGTCGCTCACGACGGACGGCGTGCCCAGCGACGCCGCCTCGAACGGCGTCATGCCCTGCGTCTCGAAGCCGATCGACGTCTGCACGAGCGCGTCGGCGTCCGCGAGACGGTGCAGCACCTGCTCGTAGGGCATCCGGCCGGCGAAGCGCACGGTGCGCTCGAGCCCGCGGCGGGCGACCAGCCGGCGCGCGGGCGCGAGCTGCGCGCCGCCGCCGATCACCTCGACCTCGCACGTCACGCCCGCCTCGGCCACGGCCTCCAGGAACGGCAGCAGCCGCTTCTCGGGGCTCATCCGGCCCAGCCACACGAACCGCGGCGGGCCGGGGCGGCGCTCGGCCGGGACGTCGGCCAGCACCGCGTCGAGCAGCTCGTCGTCGATGCCGTTCCAGACCACGTCGACCGGGTCGAACACACCATGCCGCTCGAGGCGGCGCGCGAAGTGCGACGAGGGCGCGGTCACGGCCGCGGCCCCGATCGCGAGCCCCCGCAGGTGCGCCCACGCGTCCCAGCCGCGGACGGCTCCGCCCGGCAGACCCCGCAGGGCCACGCGTCGCCACGCGTTGAGCGCCCACAGCACCGCACCGGGCGTCGGGGTGTTGGCGGCCAGCCCGGCGTCGACGTGGTTGTGCATCGTGTGTACAGCCGGGAGCCCATGCCGGGCCGCGAAGCGGTAGCCGAGGAATCCGGCCCAGAAGTCCGCCTGCACGTGCACGAGGTCGACCGCGGGGCGCGCCTGCATCCCGCGATCGATCAGAGCGTCGGCCCGGCGGCCCGGCCACGAGAAGCCGTACTCGCGGTCGGCCGTGACGGGGATGGACGGCACGTCCAGGTAACCGGGATCATCCGGGTTGATCGCGGCGCGCGCCCCGTGCCGGCGCGGCGCGACGACCGTCACGGTGTGACCGGCGCGCTCCAGGAAGCGTCGCTGCAGCCGCATCGAGACCTGGGCGCCGCCGAGCGTCTCGACGTGCTGGTCCGCGAACATCACGATGTGCACGGCGTGGATCCGTTCCGGCCGTCAGACGGGGATGTTCTCGCCGCGGTACAGCGCCTCGAACGTGTCCAGCGTGCGGTTGATGTCGTGCACCACCACGCCGTCGAGCGAGGCCTGCTGCATGCGGCGGCGCTCGTCGGCGTCCGCCGTGAGCACGGTCGTGAGCTTGGCCGCCAGGTCGTCCGCGTCGCCCGGGCGGAACAGGTAGCCGTTCTCGCCGTCGTGCACGAGGTGCGGCAGCGCGACGGCGTCGGCCGCGACCACGGGGAGGCCCGAGGCCATGGCCTCCATGGTCGCGATGGACTGCAGCTCGGCGATCGACGCGATCGCGAACACGCTCGCGCGCGTGAGGGCGGCGCGCAGCTCCTCGTCCGGCACCCGCCCGTGGAACACCACGCGGTCCTCGATCCCCAGCTCCGCGGCGAGCGCCTGCAGCGCGTGCTCCTGGTCGCCGCCGCCCACGAGGTCGAGCCTCGCGTCGAGCGCCGGATCCAGCTTCGCGAGGGCGCGCAGGATGACGTCGACCTGCTTCTCGGCCGTCATGCGGCCGACGAAGACGATGCGGTTCTCCGTGCGCGGTGCGAGGTCGGCCGTGTACTGCGTGCGGTCGATGCCGCAGCTGATCGGGATCACGCCGCTGATGTCGATCTGCGCCTCGAGGAAGTCCGCGGCGCGGCGCGTCGGCGTCGTGACCGCCTCGGTCAGCGCGAACGTGCGCTTCGCGTCATCCCACGCCAGCTTCAAGAACAGCCGGTTGGCCCACTCGGGAAGGCGCGTGTGATCCAGGATGTTCTCCGGCATCACATGGTTGGTCGCGATGATCGGGATGCCCCGCTTGCGCGCCTCGCGCGCGAGGCCGCGTCCGATCACGATGTGCGACTGGATGTGCACGACGTCGGGCTTGACCGCGTCGAGCACGCGCCGCGCGTGGTGCTTCGAGCGCCACGGCCACACGAAGCGCAGCCACTCGTGCCACCAGAGCTTGGTCGACGGCAGGCGGTGCAGCGTCATCTGCTCGCCCTCGATCGTCTCGGTGCGAGGGTCCTCGAGCCTGTACACGGTGTTGGGCGCCACGACGTGGACGTCGTGGCCGCGCTGCACGAGACCCGCTGCCAGGCGCTCCGCGAACCGCGCCGCACCGTTGATGTCGGGGGCGAACGTGTCGCATCCGATCAGGATTCGCAGCGGCCGGCGGGCGGTGTCGCCGGAGGGGGAGGTTGTCACGTGCGGCCTCGTGCTTCTGTCAGGGGCGGCTGGGCTCACGCGGCGGAGCCGGTGCGCCACGGACCGGGTCCGTGACGGCGAGGGAATACGAGGTCCGAGCCTATCCGACGCCCCCGCGCGAACCCGGGCGCCGTGCCGCCGTGCGGCGATGGCGCCGCCCGCGGTCAGGCCTGCGCGGCCCACCACTCGGTGAGCCGGCGCTCGGCCTCCTCCTCGCCCAGCACGCCCTCGTCGAGGCGCAGGTCGAGCAGGAACCGGTAGGCCTTGCCGACGGCGGGGCCGGGGGAGATGCCGAGCACCTCCTGGATGCGGTTGCCGTCGAGCTCGGGGCGGATCGCGTCGATCTCCTCCTGCTCGCGCAGCGACGCGATGCGCGCCTCGATGTCGTCGTAGGCGCGCGCGAGGCGCGTGGCCTTGCGCTTGTTGCGCGTGGTGACGTCGGCGCGGGTCAGGATGTGCAGGCGCTCCAGCTGGTCGCCCGCGTCGCGCACGTAGCGGCGCACGGCCGAGTCCGTCCACGCGCCCTCGGCGTAGCCGAAGAACCGCAGGTGCAGCTCGATCAGCTTCGAGACCGCGTCGATCGTGTCGCCGTCGTAGCGCAGGGCCTGCAGGCGCTTGCGGGCCATCCGCGCGCCGACCAGGTCGTGGTGGTGGAACGACACGGCTCCGCCCGGCTCGAGCTTGCGCGTGCGGGGCTTGCCGATGTCGTGCAGCAGCGCGGCCAGGCGCAGGGCGACATCCGGCTCCTGATCCGGGAAGCGCGCCTGCTCGTGCTCGATCGCCTGCGCGAGCACGGTCAGCGAGTGCTCGTAGACGTCCTTGTGGTGGTGATGCTCGTCGACCTCGAGTTTGAGCGCCGACACCTCGGGCAGGAACTCGTCGATCAGGCCCGTCTCGACCAGCACGCGGATGCCGCGGACGGGGTCCTCGGTCGCGAGCAGGCGGCTGAGCTCGCCCTGGATCCGCTCGGGGCTCACGATCGAGAGCGTCTCGCGCAGGTCCCGGATGGCGGCGAGCGTGCCGTCCTCGACCCCGAACCCGAGCTGGGAGGAGAACCGGGCGGCGCGCAGCATCCGGAGCGGGTCGTCGCCGAAGCTGATGCGCGGATCGATCGGCGTGCGCAGGACGCCGGCGAGCAGATCCTCGACCCCGCCGGTCGGGTCCACGAGCTTGACCTCCGTGACGCGCAGCGCCATGGCGTTGACCGTGAAGTCGCGGCGCACGAGGTCGGCCTCGAGCGTGTCCCCGAACTCCACGGTGGGCTTGCGGGTCACGCCGTCGTAGCTGTCGGCGCGATAGGTCGTGATCTCGACCTGCTCTCCCTGGACGCGGGCGCCGATCGTGCCGAACGCCCGGCCGATGTCCCACTGGGCCGTGGAGATGGGCGTGACGATCCGCAGGATGTCGTCGGGCCGCGCGTCGGTCGTGAAGTCGAGGTCGTGCGTGGTGCGGCCGAGCAGCGCGTCGCGCACCGGACCGCCGACGATCGCGAGGTCGTGTCCGGCGTCGGCGAACGCGCGGGCGAGCGTCGCGACCACCGGCGAGGCCGCGAGGTCGCCGAGGCGCGCGACACCGGCGGCCATGTTGAGCATGGGTTCCAGGGTAGTCGGGCGCGGCGCGCCCCCTCGGTCAGCGGGTGACGCGGTACTGCAGCAGCACGTGCCCCGTCGGCGCGGTCTCGGCGTGCTCGAGCCGCAGCGCAGTCTGCGGCAGGTCGGGCGGGGCGAAGCCCCATCCCGAGCCGATCAGCACGGGCACCACGCGCAGGCGCAGCACGTCGACGAGACCGGCGTCGAACAGGCCGCGCGTGAGCTCGAGGCTGCCCCACACTGCGATCGACGAGAACCGCTCGCGCAGAGCGGCGGCCTCGTCGAGCCCCGGGACCACGTCGATCTCGCCGTCGCCCCACGGCGCGCGGTCGAGCGTGCGCGACACGACGTGCTTGGGCAGTCGCGCGATCGGGACGGCGACGGCCTCGGTCGCCGGATCCGCCTCGGGCCAGTACGCGGCGAACATCTCGTACGTGCGGCGGCCGAGCAGGATGGCGTCGACGGTCTCCAGCCAGCGCATCTGGGCCGAGTCCGTGCGGTCGTCGTCCTCGAACGGCGCCGCCTCGAAGAACGACAGCCCGCCGTCCGGCTCCGCGGCGAACCCGTCGACCGACACGATCTGCTCCACCGTGATGATCCCCATCATCTGCCACCCCCGGGTGTCGGCGAACTCCCCCGGCGCCCACGATGCCCGGCCGCCGCACGAGCGGAGCTCCGGACCGACGGCAATCCTTCGGCGGATGTGACGCAGGCCCTGCTTGAGGCATCGCTCACGTCTCCCGACCTCGGGATCTCCGCCGTCGAGTGGCTGCCGGAGACCGGAAAGCTCGCGGTTTACGCAACCGCAGACGAGGCAACCTTCGCCGCTGCCATGAGCGAAGCCAAGCTCGACGGCGCTGTCGAGCACCGCCCAGCCGTCCTGGATGCGATCGGCAAGGCGGAGCTCGCTAACGACATCGTGGGCACCAACGGCAAACTCGGCTCCGGAGATCGGGTGGTCGAGGTCGAGCCCTCCCTCGACGGCAGCGAAGTGCGTGTGGTCCTCGATGAGAGCAACCGCGGCCGCACAATCAGCGCCGATGCGCGCTCTGAAATCAGCGCGAAGGCGAAGGCCAAGGGCAAGGGCAAAGGCGTCACGGTGACGGTCGAGTACGGGGCCGCGGCACAGCCGGCGCTGCGCAACCACGCGGCCAACCCCTCGACCTACAGCGGCGCTGTCATGACGCGCGTCGGCGCGAACAGCGCTTGCACCACCGGGTACCGAATGACGCAGACGTCCGGGAACGTCCCGGTCATGGGATCCGCACATCACTGCCACGCCGGAGTCGAAGGACAAAGCTGGAAGTACACCACCGTGGACGGATACCCCGTCGCAAAGGCGTACAGCGCCTACGGCGCCGGGCTGTCCAACGGCGACGTCTCGGTCTGGAAGGGCCCAATGGCCGACCACATGCTCCCGGGCATCTTCATCGGCGACCACACCGTTTCCGGGTCCGGTGTCTACTCGATTAAGGGTGCGATCCACAGCGTCGTCGGCGCGAACGTCTGCTACTCCGGGAGCTTCAGCGGCACGGTGTGCTCGAACACGATCATGGCCACGGGGCTGACCGTCTGTTACACCGGGCTGCCTTGCTACAACAACATCGTGCGCACGCAACAGGCCACGGGTATCCCCGCGCTCGGAAACGGCGACAGCGGCGGCCCGGTCTACTCCACATCGAGCGGCATCTACGCCACCGGCATCATCAGCGGCATGTCCAACGGAACAGCTACCTGTACCGGAGAACCCGGATCATCCGCCACGGGCGGACGCAAATGCAGTGCCACCGGGCTGTACGCGCCCATCGCAGAACTAATGACCGCGGGGTACGGCCTCAACTACATCCCCTAGTCAGCACCGCCGGCGCCGTCCGTGACCTCGACTGTGAAGCCCGTGAGGTCACGGGCGGCGTCGAGCGTGAACGTACGGGGAGCCAAATCGGCGGTGCAGACGTCTGCCGGCCACGCCGTGAGGGCAATCTCGACCACCTGCTTCTCCGACTCGACCGCCAGGATCTCCGGGATCGAAGGGCAGCTCGAAGAGCCGGACGTGATCACTACCAGCGACTCGTCGGACGCATAAGCACGCACCGACGCCGGTGAGTTCGGCTCATCCTCGTAGCCGCGGACCTCAAGTCTCGTTCCAGGATCGGCTGGCTCACCCGGATCCCCAGGGGGCTCGGCTGGGGCCGCGGAGCAGCCACTCATGAGCATCATCAGCGCAGCACTGATGAACGACAACCAGCCAGCCGTGGCTGATCCTTTCGCCGACTCCATGCTTACCAGGCTCGCAAAGTCTGCAGCAGCTGTCGAGCCGCACCCGCGAACAATGGTGAACCGGAGCGCGCGGATCTCGCCAGGCTGTTCTTGCATGGTGACTGCGAGCCAAGAAGATCGCCTTCACCAGCCGGCGCGCTGGTCGGCGATGCGCTGACAGGCGCCCTGCCAGACCCAGCAGCGCAGGCGTTCGCCGTCGACGTCGACCTCGACGCCCACTGCATCGTCGGTCCAGCGGCGCACACGCACGGTCGCGCGCACGTCGACGTCGCCGAAGCGCAGCCACGCCAGGCCCCACAGCTGCATGCTGTCCGGGACGATCGACACCACGCGCTGCCCCAGCTGCTCGGAGCTCAGCCTGCGCAGCGGTCCGTTCGCCCGGGCCTCGCGTAGCTCACGCTGCTCGGCGAGACGCCCCGCGTTGTGCGGATGCCGGCGATTCTGGCCCACGAGCCCCTCCGTGCGAGCTTCGAAGATTTGTTCAGTGGACGACTGTAACCCCGGGTGATGACGTCGACCAATCCCCCGGCGTGGCGGCCGTGGCCCCTGTCACTTAGGGCGTGTCTGACAATTGTCGGGTCCAGGCGATGACGGCGTTGAGGATCACGGCGGCGCGGTAGACGACGGCGAGCTTGTCGTAGCGGGTGGCGAGGCC
>NZ_LMFR01000010.1 GCF_001426925.1 Microbacterium sp. Root53 | reverse complement strand
GGTCCTGTCGTGGAGTTCGTCGTCGACCTGGGGTGGGAGCCTTCCGGCTCAACCTCACCGCTTGGCGGCGACAAGGGAATACATTACGTGGATCCGAGGGGCGGGGCAAACCCGGCCATCCCCCGGGCGTGTCGCACCGTCCCCGCCCCGGCTCTCAGGCTCTCCCGCGCCCCGCAGCGGCGATGCGGTCAGGCCGCCGAGGGGCCCGTAGGGCGTGACTGTAGCGACGGCTCGCACCCCTCGGAAGCCCCTCGGCGGCGGGACCGCACCGCGTTACGGTCGCTCCGTGAGCGATGCGCCCGCGAGGATCCCGGTCGTGATGTGCACCTGGCGGCGGCCGAAGTACTTCCGCCGCACCCTGCGCGCCCTGGCGGCGCAGTCCGACGTGTCCGTCGAGCTCCACGTGTGGAACAACAACCCCGCCATCTCCGAGCAGCTGGAGGCTGCCGCCGCCGAGGGCCCGCTCCCCGTGCGCTTCCACAGCCCCGAGAACATCGGGGGCTTCGGCCGCTTCCACTTGGCCCGCGAGCTCGCCCCGTCCCATCCGCACGTCGTGTTCATCGACGACGACCAGCTGTTCGGCCCGCGCACGATCCGCACGCTGGTCGGCGAGGCGCGGCCGCGCACCGCGACGGGATGGTGGGCGTACCGCTTCCTGTTCCCACCGCACTACTGGCTCCGGGTGCCCGTGCGACGCGGCCGGCGGGCGCAGTACCTCGGCACCTGCGGGATGATCATCGACACGTCGGTCTTCCTCGACGACCGCGTGTTCGAGTGCCCGGACCGGTTCCGGCTCGTCGAGGACGTCTGGCTCAGCTACGTCGCCCAGCACCTCATGGGATGGACGCTCCGCCGGTCCCGAGCGACCTTCTGGTTCATCCCCGACACCCGCAACCAGTTCGCCGGGCTCATTCGGGAGAAGTACGAGTTCCTGCGGTATCTCACGGCGCGCGGCTGGCTGCAGAGGCCCGGCTGACCGGTCTAGCTCAGGGCGTCGATCACCGCACGCGTCACGGCCGCCCGCACGCGTTCCACGTGCGGGGCGGGTGCTCCCGACCGGCGGACCAGGAACAGGGTGTTGATCGGCGGGTCGTCGCTCGGGTGCAGGTCGACCAGCCGTCCGCTCGCCAGGACCTCGCGGCAGGCGTGCAGCGGAAGCGCCGTGGCGCCGGCGCCCGCGAGCGCGGCCTCGCGCAGCGCGCGCAGGTCGGGGAACGTGAGCGCCGGCTCTCGCTCGAGGCGCGCGCCGAAGACGTGGCGCCAGTACCGGCGCAGGATGGGCACGTCGTGTGCGTAGGCCAGCAGCGGCACCGCTCCGAGATCGTCCGGGGACGCGACCGGCGCCGGCGCCACCCCGGGCGCGGCCACGAGGATGAACGTCTCGTCCGTGAGGGGCGTCGCGAGCACCGAGCGTCCGCGCGGTCGCTCGGAGGCCACCACGAGGTCGAGCACCCCCGCGCGCAGGCTGTCGACCAGGGCGCCGCTCGACCCCGGGACGACCTGCAGCCGCACCCCCGCGGCGACCAGGGGCGCGAGCGCCGGGACGACGACCTCGGCCAGGAGATCCGCCGCTCCCCCGAGCCGCACCGGTGGATGCGGCCCGTCGTCACCCGCGCCGGCGCCGCCGATCGCCTCGGCGACCGCCGCGAACGGACCGGCGAGGCGTGCCGCGAGCTCGTCGGCGCGGGGCGTGGGTGTGACGCCTCGCGCGCTCCGCTCGAACAGCCGCTCGCCCAGGACCTCCTCGAGCGACCTGAGCTGTGCGGTCACGGCCGGCTGTGTGACACCGAGCGTGCGCGCCGCACCGGACAGCGATCCGGAGGCGTGCACGGCCAGGAAGGTCCGCCACACCGGGAGGCGATCCAGCCCATCAGCAGATCTATGACCCATATCGCGAAGCTATCGGAAGAGTGCGAGCCGTGGGGCGTTGTGACGGATGCGGCGCCCGCCCGGACGTCGCATCCCACGTTGGAGGAGAGACATGTCCACCGTCCTTTTCGTCGTCACCGGCGCCCGCTCCTGGACGCTGTCCGACGGCACCTCGCACCCCACCGGCTACTGGGCCGAGGAGCTCCTGACGCCCTACCGCCTGCTGACCGACGCGGGCCACGACGTCGTCTTCGCGACGCCGGGCGGCGTGGCGCCGGTCGCCGACGAGGGCTCGCTCGCCGCAGACGAGGATGCCCGGGACGCGCTCGCGGCGATCGAGGGCCTGCAGGCGCCGCGCCGGCTCGACGACATCGACCTGGCCGCGTTCGACGCGGTGTTCTACCCCGGTGGCCACGGCCCCATGGAGGACCTCGCGTCGGATCCGACGTCGGGGGCGCTCCTCGCCGAGGCGCTCGAGACCGACAAGCCCCTCGCCCTCGTGTGCCACGGGCTCGCCGCCCTGCTTGCCGCGCGGCGTGAGGACGGCTCCCTCACCGCGGAGGGCCGGAAGGTCGCGGCCTTCACCGACGAGGAGGAGCGTCAGGGCGGGCTCGCCGACAAGGCACCCTGGCTTCTCGAGAGCACGCTGCGCGCGCAGGGCGTGCGGGTCGAGGCGGCCGAGCCCTGGGCGGACCACCTCGTCGAGGACGGTGCGCTCGTGTCGGGGCAGAACCCGCAGTCGTCCGCCTCGGTCGCCCGCGCGCTTCTCAGCCGACTGGGCGCGTAGTCCCGTCGGGAATGACAGAAGGCCCCGCCATGCGGCGGGGCCTTCTGTGTTCCGGTGGACCCAGGGGGATTCGAACCCCCGACCTTCTCATTGCGAACGAGACGCGCTACCAACTGCGCCATGGGCCCGTGAACCTCGGACTACATTACCAGACCCGGCGGGCGCTCCCGCACATCGGCCGGAACCGCCGGGCGCGCCGCGACGGGCGTCAGGCCGTGGCGCGGCGCGCGAGCAGCTCGCGCACGTGCGCCTCGATCTCGGCGTCGTCGACGTACCCCATCCGCGCGAACGGCGATGCCGCCGCGGCGGGACGGGCGGTCTCGATGGGGACGGGCGCGGGGCGCAGCTGCTCGGCGCGGGCGCGCAGCGCCTCCTCCTGCGCCGCGCGGCGCAGCGCCTCGCGCGCGTCACGCTCGGCGCGGGCCGCCTGCGCGCGGGATCCGCTCGTGGTCGACAGCGGCGCGGGAAGCGGACGCGGGACCCATCCCCGATCCGCCTCGTCGATGAGCGTGCCGGGCGCCGAGCGTCGAACGGACTGCACGACCGGCCGAGCGACGGCGCGACGGGCCGCGCGGGCCTGCACGGCCGCCATCCGCTGCAGCACGAGCGCCCCGACCACCGCGGCGCCGGCGCCGAGCGACAGCCACAGCGCTCCCCATCCGGCCAGGAGCGCCCAGACGCCGAAGCCGGTGCCGGCGAGCCCCACGACGGAGAGCGCCGTCGCGACGAGGCGCACGCGGCGCCGGGCCTTCGCCTGACGGACCGCGGGTGCGGACCGCTGCCGGGCGAGCTCCATCCGCTGCCGCTCGAGCGCGACGAGATCCTTCTCGGCCTGCAGGCGCGCCTGCTCCACGCTCAGCCGCGTGCGCTCGGCCTGGAGCCGGCGGGCGAGCTTCTGCTTGGCGGCGGCCTCGCGCGCGTTCAGCTCGACGCGCACCTCCTCGGGCGTCTCGCTCGTCTCGGCCAGCACCCGCAGGGCCTGGTTCAGCCGCACGGCATTGCGCTCGGCCGCGTTGTACTGCATGCGGCTCTGCCAGGTGGGCAGCAGGTACACGAGCCAGAGCAGCACGGCGACGGCGACGACCACGCCTCCGCCCAGCAGCTGCCCATCCATGCGACCCACGGTAGGGGACGCGCCGCCGCCCGCCCCGCAGGCCGCGGGCGTGTCCGGTCACCCACCGGCGTGTCCCGCCGCGCACCCGCCCGCCGTTTCGTCTCCGCTTCGCTCCGCTCAACGACCGGAGGGTGTCCCCCGCCACTCAATGACCGGGGCGGTACGCCGACCGTCGTGCGAGCCGCAGGCGAGCGTGCCGCGGATGCGGCCCGCGCGCGAAGCGCGCCCTCACGCCTCACTGGAGCGTCAGCGACAGTGGTCGAGCGGCGAGCGGCACCGCTTGCGGTGCCCGAGCCGATCGACGGGGCGTGAGCTAAGAGATGTCCGCCGCATGCTGGGGCGCGCGTCCGGCGAGCCAGCGCTGCAGCACGCCCTCCGGCACCTCCTCGGCCGTGAGCGCGAAGGCATAGTGGTCACGCCAGTCGCCGTCGATGTGGATGTACCGACGGCGCAGGCCCTCGTACCGGAAGCCGAGCTTCTGCACGACGCGCAGGCTCGCGGCGTTCTCGGGACGGATGCAGATCTCCATCCGGTGCAGCTGCAGCTCGGTGAAGCACACGTCGGTCGCGAGCG
The DNA here is from genome assembly GCF_001426925.1 of Microbacterium sp. Root53. Taxonomy (GTDB): domain Bacteria; phylum Actinomycetota; class Actinomycetes; order Actinomycetales; family Microbacteriaceae; genus Microbacterium. The sequence continues at coordinate 70,313 of NZ_LMFR01000010.1, read as the reverse complement.
CGACCGCGGTCGGCGTGACGCCGCGCCCGGCGAACCGCTCGCTGACCCAGTAGCCGATCGTGGCCGACGACAGCGATCCGCGCGCGATCCCCCACACGTTGAGCTGACCGGCGATCTCGCCGTCGTACTCCATCACGAAGGGCACGCCCTGGCCGTCGCGGTACTGCTGCAGCAGTCGGCGGATGCTGCCGCGCATGTCGAGCGGCGCCGGGCCGCCGGGGCTCGTCGCCTCCCAGGGCCGCAGCCATGAGCGGTTCGTCACGAGCTCGTGCTGCAGCACGCGGGCGTCCCGGGAACGGACGAGCCGGATGGAGATCGGCCCGTGCTGGCGCGGGGCGAGACCGTCCATCCGGCTCCTCGTGGTCGAAACGGCGGGCACGCTCAGAGCGACGCCGCGAACTCCTTGAACCACGGGCGCAGCTCGGGGCCGAGGTCGGCCCGGTCGGCGGCGAGGCGCATGATGGCCTTGATGTAGTCGACGCGGTCGCCCGTGTCGTAGCGACGACCGCGGAACACGACGCCGTAGACGCCGGGGCCCTCGGGGTCGGCCGCGACCTCCTGCAGCGCGTCCGTGAGCTGGATCTCGCCGCCCTTGCCGGGCTGCGTGCGCTCCAGGACCGGGAAGATCTCCGGGGTGAGCACATAGCGGCCGATGATGGCGAGGTTGGACGGCGCGTCCTCCTTCGCGGGCTTCTCGACCAGGCCCTTCACCTTCACGACGTCGTCGGTGTCGGTGGCCTCGACGTCGGCGCAGCCGTACATGTGGATGCTGTCGGGGTCGACCTCCATGAGGGCGATGACCATGGCGCCGCGCTTGGCCTGCTCGTCGATCATCGTCGTGAGCAGCTCGTCCCGCTCGTCGATCAGGTCGTCGCCGAGCATGACCGCGAACGGCGCGCTGCCGACGTGCGCCTGGGCGCGCAGCACCGCGTGCCCCAGGCCCTTGGGCTCGCCCTGGCGGACGAAGTGGATGTCGGCGAGGTCGCTCGACGCCTGCACGCGCTCCAGGCGAGCCTGGTCGCCCTTGTCCATCAGCTTGGTCTCGAGCTCGGGCACCGAGTCGAAGTGGTTGGCGAGCGCGTTCTTGTTGCGCCCGATGATCATGAGCACATCGCGGATGCCGGCGGCCACCGCCTCCTCGACGACGTACTGGATGGCCGGCTTGTCGACGACCGGCAGCATCTCCTTGGGAGTGGCCTTGGTCGCCGGGAGGAAGCGCGTGCCCAGTCCGGCCGCGGGGATGACTGCCTTGATCTGCGGGGGATGCATTCCCTCATCGTATGCGACGAGCCGTTATCCGCCCGTGATCCCGGGGCACTCCCCGTATGATCGCGGCATGACGGACACGCTGGATCAGGCCAAGCGCGCGCTCCGCGCCGAACTCCGCGAGCGACGTCAGCTCCTCTCCGACGCGCAGCGCGAGGCGGCGGACGAGGGGATCCGGGCACAGCTGGAGGCCCTGATCGCGCGCCTGGGGGCGCACAGCGTGTCGTGCTTCCTCTCCTCCCCCACCGAGCCCGGCACGCGGGGGTTCATCCGCTGGGCCATGTCGCGGGGCATCCGCGTGCTGCTCCCCGTGATGCGCGAGGACGGCCTGCTCGACTGGACGGTCGCCTCCCCCGGCGGCGAGGAGGTCGAGACCCCGCTCGGCGTGCCGGAGGCCGTCGGCGATCTGCTCGGCCCGATCGCGGTGAACGACGTGGACGTCATGCTCATCCCGGCCGCGGCCGTCGATCGGACCGGGATGCGGATGGGATGGGGTCGCGGGTACTTCGACAAGACGCTGGGCTCGATGGACCGGCGCCCGCCGGTCTACGCGGTCATCTATGATTCGGAACTGGTCGACAGCGTGCCGCGGGACGTGCACGACCAGCCGGTCTCCGGGGTCGTCACCCCGACGCGCACCCTGGATCTGCCGGCCGACCGCTGATCCGCCTCGCCCCCGGCGAGCGGGTCACGCGCACCCAGACACCCACCACCGATCGCCATCCGAGGTCGCATGCCCACCTATGCCTATGCCTGCAAGTCGTGCGGGCACCGTTTCGACGCCGTCCAGTCCTTCAGCGAGCCGTCGCTGACCGAGTGCCCCGAGTGCGGCGGCGCGCTGCGCAAGCAGTACGGATCCATCGGAGTGACGTTCAACGGCGGCGGCTTCTACCGCACCGATTCGCGGAACTCGGGCTCGCGCGACACGCAGGGCGCCTCCTCGGGCGGTGCTGGCACTTCCCCTGCCCCTGCGGCATCATCTAAGCCGGAGACGACGCCCGCATCGGGCGCGTGACTCCGAGACCATGACGCCGGAACGACCGGCACATAAGGTGGACCACATGATCCAGGGCTTCAAGGACTTCATCACTCGCGGCAACGTGATCGACCTCGCGGTCGCCGTGATCATCGGCGCGGCGTTCACCGCCATCGTGACCGCTGTCGTCGACAACCTCGTCAACCCGCTGATCGGCGCGCTCGTGCCGTCCGGCAACCTCGCCGAGTGGGTCATCCCGATCCCCGGCATCTTCGCCACGGCCAACTTCGGCATCGGCGCGATCATCTCGGCGATCATCAACTTCCTCGCCGTGGCGGCCGTCGTGTACTTCCTGCTCATCGTCCCGATGAACAAGATGGCCGAGCGCCGCGCCGCCCGCCTGGGCGTGCAGGAGGAGCCGGAGCCCGCCGCTCCGACCCAGGAGGAGCTGCTCGCCGAGATCCGCGACCTGCTCGCCGCCCGCAACCAGGCCTGATCCGCTCAGACCGCTCACGAGAGGCCCGTAGTGCGGCGGGACGTCGCGGCGGAGGCGCTCGTCGTTCGGGCCGCGGCCCTCCTCCGCGGGCTTCGCGGGCGCCGGCTCCTCCCCGCGCAGCGTCGCCTCGGCCTCGGAGTCGCTGAGCGTGCCCTCGACCGGCGTGAGTCTGGCGCGCCGCGCGCCGCGCACGCGCACGATCCGCTGCCGCGGCTCCTCGTCCGATCCGCCGGTCACGGCTGGGTGTCGAGCGGCTGCGTGTCGCCGTCCGCGCGCTGCGCCTCGGGCGAGACGCCCAGCACCGCGGCGATCCGCTCGGCCACGGCCGCCGGGTCGCTGTACAGGTCGAACGCGTGCACGCGCACGTAGTGCCACCCGAGGCGCCGCAGCACGTGCGGCCGCAGGCGCAGCGACTCGCGCAGGGACTCGCCGCGCGACTCCGGGTCGGACTCGACCACGACCGCCTTGCCGGCGTGCTGCGCGACCAGCGGCAGCAGGCCCCGGTAGTCCACGTCGACCGCGACGCCGAGACGGCGCAGCTCGCGGGCGAGGGCCAGCGTGAGCGGGTCGGCGAGGTCCTCGAGACGCGCCTCGCGACCGCGGGCGGCGATGCCGCCGAGGATGCCCATGAGCGTCGCGGCGCCGTGCTCCAGACGCCCCTCGTCGAAAGCCGAGGGCCGGATCGACGACACGATCACCATCGAGCGGCGCGCGCGGGTCATGCCGACCGTGAGCAGGCGCTCGCCGTCGGGGGTCGAGAGGTCGCCGAAGTCGCTGAGCACGCGGCCGTGCTTCGTGAGGCCGTAGCCGAGCGAGAAGATCACGCGGTCACGACTCTCGGCCGTGGCCTCCTCGAGGGTCAGCACCGCGAGCGGCTCGGCGGTCTCCCTGGCGACGAAGTCGGCCACGTCCGCGCGGCCGGCGAACGCCTCCATGACGGCGGCGCGCACGCGCTCCGCGTGGCGGCGGCTCGCGGTGACGACCATGAGCGACTCCGTGGGCCGGTTGATCGCGTGCTCCACGACGAGCGTCACCACGCGCGCGACCTCGGCATCCGGGCTCTCGACCGAGCCGGTGACCGGGTCCGGCGTGCCGGAGCCGCCCTCGACGTAGTCCACCGACAGGCTGCCGCGCCCGAGGTAGGAGCCGGCCCACGGCAGGGAGACGATCTCGCCCCCGTAGAACGCGTCGTTCACGAGCTCGGCGAGGTCCTCACCGCCCGCCCGGTAGCTGCGGGTGAGCGTCTCGACCGGAAGCACCTCGGCGAGCGTCTCGAACAGGCTGTCGTGGTCGACCGCCACGTCCTCGGCCGGCTCCCCCGTCGCCGCCACGACGAACGGCGTCGGGCGCTGCGTCACGGGGTCGCCGAACGCGACCACCTGACGGGCGCGGCGGATGGCCGGAACCGCCTCCGTGAGGCCGATCGCCCCGGCGTCCGCGACGAGCACGACGTCGAAGGCGGGCTCATCCGGGATCGACGGCACGTCGTACGGCGAGGCGATCCACACGGGTGCGAGCGTGCGCGCCAGGGTCGGGGCGGCCGCCGCGAGGCCGGCCGGCGTGATCTCGCCCTGGGTCAGGGCGCGGCGCAGGGCCGCCGACTCCTCGGGCTCGTCGACGATGCCGATCCGCCACTGCGCGGCCAGCTGCCAGGCCAGGAGAGGGCCGGAGGCCGCCGCGTGCGCCTCGTCCACGAGCCGGAAGTCGCGCTCGAGACGGTCGACGACCGACGTGTTGGCACCCAGCAGCGCGCGGTCGTTCTGCAGGAGGTGCTCGAGCACCGACTGCCACCAGGCGAACTCGAGCTCGTCGCCCACGCGCGCCTCGTCCACGTGGCGCACCGACAGCTCCGTGAGAAGGGGCTCGAGGCCCAGGCGCGCGAGCTCCGTGCGCAGCTCCGCGCGCTCGACGATGTTGTCGAAGACGTCGGACTCGGCGGCCAGGCCCGCGATCGTGCGCACGAGGCGCTGCACGGGCATCGCGGCCAGCCGCGTGCCCCGACCCAGCGCGCCGTCGAGATCGGTCAGCTCGGCCTCGACCCGCTGCCACTCCACCTGCACGTCTGCCAGTCCCAGGGGGATGTCGGGGATCGTGCCGACGTCGACGAGCTTCTGCCACTGCGCGCGCTGGTGCTGGATGCGCACGAGCGCGTCGTGCATGTCGGCGATGTGGACGCCCGGGCGCAGGTACTCCTTGGCCAGGCGCTTGAGCCGGCGGCGCGCGGCGCCGGTCATGTTCTGCGACTCGCGGCGGGGGCCGTACGCGCGGATCATGTCGGCGAGCGGGCGCTCGAACACGGTCGGGCTGAAGCGGTCGAGCGAGTCGCGGATGCCGTGCAGCAGACGCAGGAACTCGCCGAGCTCGTCGATCGTCGTGAACGGGCGCATGTGCGTCTGCGCGATGAGCTCGTAGCCGCGCTCGAGCAGGGCGGGGACGCTCTTGCGGTGCAGCTTGCCCGCGAGCTCGTGCGCGCGCCGCGCCTCCTCGGTCGTGGCGAAGGTCACGCCGTACCAGGGCGAGTCGTCGGGACCGATCTTGAACTCGCCCAGCCGCGCCGCGAGCGCGAGCGTCGATGCGGCCTGCCTGCGGTCCCCAGCGAGCGACTCCAGCGCGCGGATCCCGAGCCGCGCGGAGGTCGACGGCGGCTCGGGCAGGTTCGCGAGCTTGGTGAGCGCGCGCGTGGCGTCCAGCACCGAGACGCCGAGGCGGTCGTGCGTGCGGGTCAGCGCGCGGCGGTAGTCGCGCAGCACGTTGCGCAGCCGCACGAGCGCGTCGTCGATCTCGGCGACCTTGGGCTGCGTGGCCTTCTCGTTGCGGCCGATCGCGCGGATGAGGTCGCGCCGCAGATCCGCGGGCGAGACCGCCAGCCCGTCCAGCCCGATGCCCGACAGGCGGTGACGCACGCCGTCCAGTGTCGAACGGCGCGCGCTGACGACGAGGACGCGCTTGCCGGCGCGCACGAGCGAGCCGATCGCGTTGATCACGGTCTGGGTGCCGCCCGTGCCGGGCAGCGTGTGGACCACGAGGGACTGGCCGGCCGCGATGCGCGCGAGCACGGCCTCCTGCTCCGCGTCGGCGTCGAGCAGCAGCGTGTCGGCCGCGGGCGCCCGCTCGTCGGGACTCGTCACGACCGGGGCGGCCGCGTCGGCCTCCAGCGCCGCGAGGTCCTCGGAGTGCCCCGCGAGCGCGTTCAGCAGCGGGTGGTCCAGGCGCCTCAGGTCGCGCGCCATCGCGCCGCCGACGTCGGCGAAGGTCGAGACGACCAGGCGGGGCTTGACCGTGAAGGTGTCGACGTGGGCGGCGGCCGCCCGGAGCCGGTCGATCACGGGCTGCGGCTTGAAGACGCCCTCGCCGTACGCGAGCGCCGCGAGCGCCTCGCCATCGAGCTCGATGCCGAAGTGGTCGCGCGCGGCGCGGACCAGCTCGGGGTTCACGTGGAAGCGGCCGTGCAGCTTCAGCTCGAAGTCGGAGTGGTGGCGCCGGATGGCGAGCGGACGCAGCAGCACCGGAGCGGCGAACTCCTCGCCGCCGATGCTCCACACGGCCATGCCGACCGCCAGGCGCACGGCGTCGATGCCGCGCACGGTGCGCAGCTCGAGGTGCTTCGTCGTGATGCGCTCGGCGGCGATGCGCGCGGTGCGCAGCGCGACCTCGTCGCGGAACAGGTTCGACAGCAGCGTCGACTTGCCCGTGATGAACTGCGGGAGGCTCCCGGGGTGCGCGCGCGTGATGTCGATGCCCGCCTCGGCGTCTCCGCCCAGCGGGTAGTGCAGCAGCGGCGAGGGCCCACCCAGGTCGCCCGCGACGATCCGCATGCGCTCGCGCTCGGGGTCCGCCACGTGCGCGATCACCGCCCCGGGCTCGGCCACGCCGAGGTCCATGGGCGTCACGATCGCGCCCGTGTCTGCCACGGTGTCGTCGACCGCGGCGCTGCCTTCTGCTCGCCACACGTGAGCCAGGGTAGGCGCGCGCGGAGGGATCGACGCGGCGTGCCGCGGAGTTTCGCCGGATTGGGCCGGGCCTCCCGGTGGGCGGCGTTGCGCTCGTCCACATGCGTCACTTCTGCCCCGTCCGTCTCACAGCGGCCACGAGGGGCCGCCGGTGTCGCCGGACCCGGCAAGGATGGGAGCGTGACCCTCCGCTACGACCTGATCCCGACCCCCGTCGGCACCGCGATCGCCGTGCTGTCCGACGCGGGCCTTCTCGCGCTGCGGGTCACGAGCGACGACACCCGCTGGGCGCTCGAGATGCTCGCGCGCGAGCAGGGGGCCGTCCCCGATCGGGCCCCCGGCTCCGCCGATCCGCTCCGCGCGCAGCTCGAGGAGTACTTCGACGGCGAGCGCATGGCCTTCGACGTCGATCTCGACTGGGGCCTGACGCGCGGCTTCGCCCGCGAGGCCCTGCAGGCCGTGTGCGACATCCCCTACGGCGAGACCGCGAGCTACGGCGAGGTCGCCGCGCGCGCGGGCCGCCCCGGCGCGCATCGGGCGGTCGGCACCGCGTGCCGGACCACGCCCTTCTCGCTCGTCGTGCCCGTGCACCGCGTCGTGCGCGCCGACGGCTCGCTCGGCGAGTACGGATCGGATCCCGGCGCCAAGCGCTTCCTGGTCGACCTCGAGCGCCGTGCGAGCGGCGCCGCGTCCGCCGTCATCCCACCCGCCCCCGCCCTGAGGAGCCGACGCCCATGACCGACACCGCTCCGCCGCCCGCATGCGCATCGGCCGCCTCGCAGACCGACGACCTCGTCACGGGGGCGGACGGGCTGACCCGGCCGCTGTGGGCCGCCCGCGATCCGCTCATGCAGGCGTACTACGACACCGAATGGGGCATGCCGATCCGGGACGAGCAGGGCCTGTTCGAGCGCCTCAGCCTGGAGGGCTTCCAGTCCGGGCTGTCGTGGGCGACCATCCTCCGCAAGCGGCCCGCCTTCCGGGCGGCGTTCGCGGGATTCGATCCGGATGCGGTGGCCGCGTTCGGCGAGGCCGACGTCGAGCGCCTCATGGCCGACGCCGGCATCGTGCGCAACCGCGCGAAGATCCTCGCGACGATCGGCAACGCCCGCGCGACCGTGGCGCTGCGGTCCGACGGCGGCCTGGCGGACCTGGTGTGGAGCTTCCGCCCCGCGCAGACCCCGGCGCCGCGCAGCTACGCCGAGATCCCCTCGTCGTCGCCCGAGTCGGTCGCGCTGTCCAAGGAGCTCAAGCGCCGCGGCTTCCGGTTCGTGGGGCCGACCACGATGTTCGCGCTGATGGAGGCCGTGGGCATCGTCGACACGCATCTCGTGGGCAGCCACCGCCGCGGCACCAGCGGCGTGTGGACCTGACGACGGGGCCGGAGACCACCGAGCGCCGACCCGGGGCGTGTAGGCCGCCCCGAGCCGGCGCTCGGCTCCCCCTCCGCTTCTAGTGGTGCACCGCCTTCTCGGCGCCGTGGCCGGTGAGCGATCGCACCTCCATCTCGGCCGCGAGCCGCGGGTCCTCCGCGCCCTTGGGCGTCGTGATCGACCCGAGCCAGCCGAGCAGGAACCCGACCGGGATCGAGACGATGCCGGGGTTGCTCAGCGGCCAGATCGCGACGCCGGTCTCGCCGAACACGCTCGTGGGCGTGCCCCAGAACACGGGCGAGAGCGCGATCAGGATGATCGCGGCCGCCAGACCGCCGTACATGCTCCACACGGCTCCGCGCGTGGTGAAGCCGCGCCAGAACAGCGAGTACAGGATGGTCGGCAGGTTGGCCGACGCGGCGATCGCGAACGCGAGCGCCACGAGGAAGGCCACGTTCTGACCCAGCACCGCGATGCCGCCGATGATCGCGAGGGCGCCGATCACCAGGATCGTCACGTTCGCGACCTTGCGCTCCTGACCCTCCGTGGCGGTGCCGCGCTTGATCACGCCGTTGTAGATGTCGTGCGAGAACGACGCGGCGGCCGTGATGGTCAGGCCGGCGACCACCGCCAGGATCGTGGCGAACGCGACGGCCGAGATGATGCCCATGAGCACCGCACCGCCGAGCGCCTGCGCGAGCAGAGGCGCCGCCGAGTTCACGCCGCCGGGCGCCGCGAGGATCGTCTCCTCGCCGACGAGCGCGCCGGCGCCGTAGCCGAGCACGAGGGTCAGCAGGTAGAACAGGCCGATCAGCCAGATCGCCCATACGACCGAGCGGCGCGCTTCCTTGGCCGTCGGCACGGTGTAGAAGCGCATCAGGACGTGCGGCAGGCCCGCCGTGCCCAGCACGAGCGCCAGACCGAGCGACAGGAAGTCGATCGGGTTCTTGTACTGCAGGCCGGGAGCCAGGGTCGCCTCGCCGTCGGGCGAGGCCTGCACGGCCGCGCCGAGCAGCGTGTTGAAGTCGAACCCGTGGATGACCAGCACCCACAGCGTCATGATGACGGCGCCGCCGATCAGCAGGAAGGCCTTCACGATCTGCACCCAGGTGGTGCCCTTCATGCCGCCGATGAGCACGTAGCCCACCATCAGGACGCCGACCACCGTGACGACCGCCGCGGTGCCGACCTTGTCGCTGACGCCGAGGAGCAGCGACACCAGCCCGCCCGCGCCCGCCATCTGAGCGAGCAGGTAGAAGAAGCACACCGTGAGGGTGCTGATGGCGGCCGCCATGCGCACGGGGCGCTGCTTGAGCCGGAAGGAGAGCACGTCGGCCATCGTGAACTTGCCGGTGTTGCGCATCAGCTCCGCGACGAGCAGAAGGGCGACGAGCCAGGCCACGAGGAAGCCGATCGAATACAGGAATCCGTCGTATCCGTTCACGGCGATCGCGCCGACGATGCCGAGGAAGGACGCCGCCGACAGATAGTCACCGGCGATCGCGAAGCCGTTCTGCGGCCCCGAGAACGAGCGCCCGCCCGCGTAGAAGTCCGCCGCCGACTTGTTGTTGCGCGACGCGCGGATGACGATGAACAGCGTCACCGCGACGAATGCCCCGAAGATCGAGATGTTCAGGACGGGATTGTTCTCCGCGGCCGGTGCGGCCGCCGCAAAGACCGCGTTCATGCGCCCGCCTCCTGCTTCTCGAGGTCCTCACGGATGGCCGACGACTGCGGGTCGAGCCGCTTGTTCGCGAAGGACACGTACGCCATCGTGATCGCGAACGTGGTGACGAACTGCCCGAGTCCGATCAGCAGACCCACGTTGACGTCGCCGAACAGCTTCTGCGCCATGAATCCGGGCGCCCAGCCGGCCAGCAGGACGTACACGAAGTACCAGATCAGGAAGAACGCTGCGAGCGGGAACACGAAGCCGCGGTGTGCGCGCTTCAGCTCCCGGAATCGGGGCGAATCCTCCACCGCGATGTAATCGATGCGTCCCTTCGCGGGCGCACCGGTGGGCGTTTCTGTCACGAGGCCTCCTTGCCACATGTCGAGAACCGCGGCGCTGCGTCGCGCCGCGAACGGCCCTGCGCGCACGCGGAGCCGGTGATAGGTTCGACGCTACGAAAGACGGGGAAGGGCCCGTCACCCCCGAAAGTAGGTAGCCGGTTGACCTTGCCACAGCAGCTCGCCGACGACCGCCGACTGGTCGCGGACGCCGTGGTCGAGCTGTCCCGCCGCACCCGCTTCCCCGTCGCCTTCGGGGGCCTGGTCGAGGGCGGCGTCGCGCGCATGACCGCCTTCCACGGCACCCACACCGATTCCCTCGAGGGGCTCGCCGTCCAGCTGGAGCGCGGCCTCGGCGGACGCGCCATGATCGAGCTGCGCCCGCGCATGACCGGCGACTACCGCACGGCGCGCCAGATCACGCACGATTACGACGGCTACATCCTGGGCGAGGGGATCCGCACCCTGATGGCGGCGCCGATCGTGGTCGACGGTCGCGCGCGCGGCGTGCTCTACGGAGGCGCGTGGGGCGACTGGAACATCGGAGGAGTGGCGGCCGCGCCGGCCGTGCGCGTCGCCGAGGAGGTCGCCGCGGAGCTGAGCCGGCGCGACGAGACCCGACGACCCGCGACCGACGGGACCGCGGCGGATCACCCCGGCGCGCTGGCGCCGCAGCAGCGGGAGGAGCTGCGCGAGAGCTACGCCGAGCTGCGGGCGATCGCCTCCGCGATCGACGACCCCGCCATCCGGGCCCGGCTCGCCGACGTGGAGCGCCGGCTCGCCGCGCTCTCCGGCGACGCCCACACGACGCGACTCGAGTCCGTTCCCGAGGTGCGCCTGTCGCCGCGCGAGGTGGACGTGCTCGCGCGCGCCGCGCTGGGCGAGACGAATGCGCAGATCGGCGCGCTTCTCGGCCTGCGCGAGGGAACCGTCAAGGCATATCTGGGCGCGGCGATGGCGAAACTCGATGCCTCGACGCGCCATGCCGCGGTCGCGCGAGCACGGAAATGGGGCCTGCTTCCTTAGCAGATTCCGCCTTTCGCGGCGGAATATCCACATCCCCCCCTGATGGGTACTTCTCTCCGGTGTGAAATGCCCATCGCGAGCATTATCATCTCGGGCATGGCCCGAAAAATCGTTCACCAGCTCGTCGATGACATCGACGGCACCGTCCTCGAGCCCGGAGAAGGCGAGACCGTCCTGTTCTCGCTCGACGGCAAGAGCTACGAGATCGACCTCACCGCAGACAACGCCCAGGCTCTGCGCGACGATTTCGCGAAATACATTTCGGCCGCGCGCCGCATGTCGTCCGGTTCGTCGTCGAGCCCGGCTCCCGCGCGCGGACGTCGTCGAGGCGGTCAGACTGATTACGCCCCTATTCGTGAGTGGGCCAAGAAAAACGGATACTCGATCTCGGAGCGCGGCCGCGTTCCCGCCAACATCATCGAGGCATACGAAGCGGCGAACTGACCGCACGCCTCATTTCCTTTTGTCCCGCTGACGCCCGACGTCGCATACAGGTGTGTATCGCCTGGACGTCGGGCGTCAGCCTTGCAATCGGCTCCCATTCTCGGAATCGTGGCCGGTCCCGAGGGAAGGAGAGCCAGATGCTCACGCTCACCGAGAACGCCGCGGACGCGGTTCGCACGATCGTGTCGCAGACGCCGGACGCCTCGACCGCCGGCCTGCGCATCCAGGGCACGAGCGCGTCGGCCGAGGGCTACGCCCTGACGCTCGCGCCGTCGCCCGAGCAGGGTGACACCGTCATCGAGAACGGCGAGGCCCGCGTGTTCCTCGAGCCGGTCGCCGCGAACGAGCTGGACGACAAGGTGCTCGACGCGCAGGTCACCCAGGAGGGCGTCCGCTTCGCCCTCGCACTGCAGCAGTAGCGCGCCGACAGACGCGCAGACGCGGCGCCGTCCGGATCCGTCCGGGCGGCGCCGCTTTTTCGCGTCTCGATCTACTTGTCAACATTGCACTGTTGACAGTTATCTGACGATGCCCCTACGGTAGTCCCAGCGATGGCGAGGACATGCGCCGTCGCCCGCGCACACGTCCGATGGAGGATCACGTGACAGGCACCGATGCGACGATCGCGTTCGTCGGACTCGGCGCGATCGGCTCGCCCATGGCGGCGAGGCTTCGCGCGGGCGGGCACCGGGTGCTCGGCATCGACCCGTCCCCCGAGGCTCGCGCGCGGGGTCGAGAGGCGGACATCGCGGTCGCGGAAACCATCGCCGCGGCGGGCGACGCCCAGGCCGTCATCGTGATGGTGGCCACGCCGGCGCAGCTGCAGCGGCTGGCCGCGGATGCCGCTGCCGCCGGCATCGGCTCCGGACAGACCTGGGTCGTCATGTCCACGGTGGGCACGGAGGCCGTCGCCTCCGCGTCGGCCGAGCTCGCGGCCGCCGGGGCCGTCGTCGTCGACGCCCCCGTGACGGGCGGTGTCGCCCGCGCGCGCACGGGCGAGCTCGCGATCTTCGCTGCCGGCGAGGACGTGGCACTGGACGAGATCCGCCCCGCACTGTCACTGCTCGGCGCCGTGCACCGGGTCGGACGCGAACCGGGCGCGGGCCAGGCCGTCAAAGTCGTGAACCAGCACCTCTGCTCGGTCCATCTGGCGGCCGCCGCCGAAGCGCTCGCGCTGACGCGGCAGCTCGGCCTCGAGCCGGATGCCGTGCTGCCCCTGCTCGAGAGCGGTGCGGCCGGATCGTGGATGCTGTCCGACCGAGGGCGGCGCATGCTGGGCGATCCCGACGTCGAGCCCACCAGCCGGATCGACATCTTCGTCAAGGACTCGGGCCTCGTCGCCCAGGCCGCCCAGGCGGTCGGCGCCGAGACGCCCGTGCTGGACGCCGCGCGCGCCCGCTATCTCTCGGCCGCGGACGCCGGCTGGGGTGCCCGCGACGACTCGCGGGTCATCGACACCTACACCGCACACGCCGCCCACCTCCGCCGCGGACGCTGAGCCCGGGCACAGCCCACGCCCCACCCACCGAGAACAGGAACACCATGAGCGCCACCCCCGTCGTCGTCACCGCATCCTTCCACCCCGCCGCGGGGCATCGCGAGAGCGTGCTCGCGGCGCTGTCCCGCGCCATTCCTCGCGTGCACGAGGAGCCCGGCTGCAACCTCTACTGCGTCCAGGAGGCACCCGACGGCACGATCCTGATGATCGAGCACTGGGATTCGGCCGAGCTGCTCGACGCGCACGGAGCAGGCCCGGCCGTCGCCGATCTGAACGCGGAGCTCGAAGGACACCTCGCGGAGCCCGTGACGGTCACCCGCCTGACCGCCATCCCCGTCGGCCAGGCGTCCAAGGGCGCCCTCCTCGCAGTCTGACCCCGATCAAAGCACCTCGCGCCATGAAGCCTTCGCCCCGACTCGCGTGCTCCACCATCTCGCTGCAGCACCTGCCGCTCGCGGACGCGCTCGCGGAGATCGTCCGGCTCGGCTTCGAGCACATCGACCTCGGCGCGCTGCCGGGAGTGTGCGACCACGTGCCCGAGGACCTCGATGACGACGAGGTTGAGGCGATCGCCGCGACCATCGCCAGTTCGGGCGTCCGGGTCCGCAGCGTCAACGGCGACATCGGCGACCTGAACGATCCCCACCCGGACCGCGCGGCGCGCGACCATCACCTCGACCGGCTGCTCGCGCTCACGGCGCGGATCGGCGCGCCCGCCCTGGTCCTCCCGTGCGGCGCGCTCCAGCAAGGCCCCATCTCGAGTCTCGACGAGGACCTCGACCGGGTCGCGGCGGAGCTGGCACGCGCGGCCGACCGAGCCGCCGCGCACGGCGTGGCCGTGTGGGTCGAATCGCTGCACCACCTCCGGCTGTGCTGGAGCCGCGAGCGGGCCGAGGCCCTGCACTCCCGCCTGCGGGACGCGGACGTGCGCCCCGTCCTGGATCTCGCGCACGTCGTGGCGGCGGGCGACGACCTCGCCGACGTCATCGCCTCCTGGGGCGACCGGATCGCCCACGTCCACGTGCGCGACGCGTCGGCGGGCGACTTCAACCGGCCGTTCCTCACGGGCGACGTCGACTTCGCGGCGGCGGTCGCCGCGCTGGACGCTGCCGGGTACGGCGGCCTGTACGCCCTCGAGCTCCCGTCCGCGGCGTACAGCGCCGACGCCACCGGAGCCCTCGACGACGCCGCGCGGCGTGAGAAGGCCGCGCTGATCGCGCGCGCCGCCGACCACGTGAGCCCGCTGCTCACCTCCGGACCTCCGTCCTCCACCATCCCATCCAAGGAGCACCCATGACCCAGCGCACGGCCGTCATCACCGGCGCCACCTCCGACCGCGGCATCGGCATGGCCACCGCGGAACGCCTCGCCCACGACGGGTGGGCGGTGGTCGTCCTCGACCTCGACGCCGCACGCTCCGCCGACGTGGCCGCCCGCATCGGCGCCGAGCATGGCGTGCCGGCGTTCGGCACGGCGATCGACGTGACCGACGAGGCCTCGGTCCTCGCGGCGCGCGACGCGGTCGCGACGGAGGTGGCCGAGGGCCGGCTGCCGCAGATCGGCGCGGTCATCAACATCGCGGGGATCACCTCGCCGGTGCCCTTCCTGGAGACCGACCTCGCGCTGTGGAACACCGTGATGGCCGTCAACGCGACGGGCACCTACCTCGTGACCAAGGCGTTCCTCCCGGCAATGATCGACGCGGGCTGGGGTCGCATCGTCAACATGTCGTCCGTGTCGGCTCAGCGCGGCGGGGGCGTGTTCGGCAAGGTCCCCTACTCGGCCGCGAAGGCCGCCATCCTCGGCTTCACCAAGGCCCTCGCCCGAGAGGTGGCCGACACGGGTGTGACCGTGAACTCCATCACCCCGGGCGCGGTGGACACGAACATCCGCGTGGGCACCACGCCGGAGCTCGAGGCGCGCATCGCGGCCGACATCCCGCTCGGCCGCACGGCGAGCACGGCCGAGATCGCCGCCGTGATCGCATTCCTGACCTCGGAGGACGCGTCCTACCTGCAGGGAAGCAATATCGATATCAACGGCGGAAGCCACATGCACTGATGGATACTGATCTCATGTCAACAGACGGACATTTCCAGGTCCTCGGGTCGATCACTCGCACGACGCGTCGCGAGCTGATCCTCGATCGCCTGCGGGCCGCGGTGACGTCCGGGCAGATCCCGCCGGGCACGCATCTCGGCGAGGCCGAGCTGAGCGCCCAGCTCGGGGTCTCCCGCGGCACGCTGCGCGAGGCGCTGCGGCACCTGCAGGAGGAGGGCCTGCTCTCCAAGGACTCGCGCGGACGCCTTTCGGTGCGCGTGGTCTCTCCCGACGAGGTCGGCGAGATCTTCGCGGTGCGCTACGCCTTGGAATCCCTCGCGATCGCCCTCGTCTGCGAGCGCGAGGACCTCCCCGCCATCGGCAAGACCCTGAGCGCGGCCCTGGCCAAGCTGCAGCAGAGCGAGATGGACACGCTGGACGCCCAGGTGGCGGCAGACCTCGCGTTCCACGAGGCCATCTGCGTCGCGAGCGGAAACCGCACGCTCGTCGACTCGTGGCGCCGCGTGAGCGGTCTGGCGCGCGCGACCATCACGGCCGCCGGCCGCGAGACCGCCCGCGAGAACATGTCGGCGGCGCGGCACGCGCCCATCCTCGACGCGATCGTGTCGGGCGATGCAGCGGAGGCGACCGCCGTGCTGCGCGAGCACAACGACGTCGCGCGGGCCCGCATCGTCGCGAATCTGACGGCCGGCGCCAGCTGACCTCCGCAACCCGCAGAGCGGCTCCTCCCGATCCGGGAGGAGCCGCTCTGTGCGTGGAGAGGGTGTCAGCGCGCGATCACGCGGTACACGCCCGTGTGGTCCAGCCCGCCGTCACCGGCGGCCACGGACCGCTCGAAGAGCGAGAGCGCCGTGCGCGCCCCGTCGAGCTCCAGCCCGTGCGCGGCGGCGACCTCGAGTGCGTAGCGGAGGTCCTTGACCTGATAGGCGACCGTGCCGCCCGGCTCGAAGGACTCCTCGACCCAGTGGTGCCGCTTCTGCCTCAGCACCTCGCTCTCCGCCAGGCCCGCGCCGAGCGCGTCCGCGAGGGTCTCCGGATCGATCCCCGCAGCGCGCGCCAAGGCGAACGCCTCGGACAGGGCGGCGACCGACTCGGCGACCACCAGCTGATTGCACAGCTTCGCGGTCGCCCCGGCGCCGACGTCACCCATTCGCACCACGCTCTTGGCGCATGGGGCGAGCACGCGGCCGATGACCGCGAAGTCGGGCTCGGACGCGCCGACCATGATGCTGAGCCGCCCCTCGGCCGCGCCCAGGACGCCGCCCGAGAGCGGGGCGTCGGCGATCGTGACCCCCCTCTCGTCCATCTCAGCGGCCAGCCCCCGCAGCGCGACCGGCGAGACCGTGCCGCAAACCAGGACGATCGGGCGCCGCGCCCTGCGGCCGAGTCCGGCGAGGAGACCCTCGCCGGACCCGGTTCCGAACAGGACGTCGCGCACGTCGGCGATGTCCGGCAGCACGGTCACGACGACGTCCGCGACCGCATCCGGAAGGGTCTGGGCGACCCGCGCACCGCCGACCTCGGCGGAGGACCGAGGCGACCGGTTCCACACCGTGAGCGGCCCCGCCGCCGCGAGGTTCCGCGCCATCGGCAGCCCCATGGCGCCGAGGCCGATGAGACTCACCGTCGGCGGTGCGCCGCCGTCCGCGACTTCCGCTGCATCCCGCATGAGCGCCGTCCGGTTCAGGAGCCGGCGACGAGCGCCTCGGTCTCGCGCCGCAGCTCGAGCGCCTGCGCCAGGCTGTCGTCGATCTCCACGTCGTCCCAGCGCACGCTCTGGCCCTGGGCCACCGCGTTCTTCAGGGGCACGTGGTGCGCGAGCGCCACCGGGAGGTACCCCTTGTCGACCGACGTCTGCGCGGGGACGAGCTTGCCGTACACGGCGAAGCCGCCCTCGCCGTCCAGCACCTCACCGGCCGCGAGGTCCTTCTTCGCCGTCGCGACGACGTCCGCGTAGAAGCCGGTCGCGGCGCCGGTCGCGACGCCGCGCAGCACGGCGTTGGCGATCGACATGTTCAGCTCCAGGCCGACGTAGTGGTACGGGCGATACAGCGCGGCGTACTGGCCGCTGGGGTCCGGGTGCCACGGGTACTCCGTGAAGCACGACGACACGTACTCGTTCGTGGCCTTCACGACCACGAACACGCCCTCCTGGGTGTTGTGGGGGATCCAGTCGCCCTCGCGCGTGTAGCTCGACATGACGTCGACCGTCCCCTCGTGCTCGAGCGCGCCGCCGGCCGCCTGCGGACGGCACACCGTGGCGATCTCCTCGAGGTCGCCCGGCGAGAAGGTGAGACCGTTCTCCCCCGGCCGCAGCTGCGCGGCGTTCGCGACGGCGGCCATCTCGATCGCAGCCTTCGTGCCATCGCGGAACGACGTGTGCATGTAGGGGTTCAGCTGGCCGGAGGCCTTGAGCTCGTCCGAGAACTCCCAGTGGTCCCAGACGTTGTCCGGGTTCATCTGGTGGTAGCCGGGCAGGTACTTGGCCCCCTTGCCCGCGCACACGACGTCGAAGCCGCTGGTGCGCGCCCAGTCGACCAGCTCGATGATGAGCGCCGGCTGGTCGCCGTACGCAAGGGCGTACACGACGCCCGCGTCCTTCGCGCGCCGGGCCAGCGCGGGCCCGGCCAGCGCGTCGGCCTCGACCGTGACCATCATGACGTGCTTGCCCGACTCGATCGCGGCGAGCGCGTGCGTGATGCCTACGACGGGGTTGCCGGTGGCCTCGACGATGACGTCGAGGTCGGCGGCGATCAGCTCCATGGCGTCGGCGACGACAGCGGTCTTGCCCTCGGCCAGGTCGGCCACGGAGTCGACGATGTCCTCAGCGGGCCATCCCACGCGCTCGAACGACTCCCGGGCGCGCGCGACGTTGATGTCGGCGACGCCCACGACGCGCACGCCGGGGATGTTGCGCGCCTGGGACAGGTACATGGTGCCGAAGCGGCCGGAGCCGATCAGCCCGACTCGGATGGGTTCGCCGGCGGCTTCGCGCTCGCGCAGCAGTTCGTGCAGGTTCACTCTTCTTCGCTCCTCGGGGATGTGTGCGTGCGGGGACAGACGTCGGGGCCCGCGGCGCGGGCCCCGACGCGACTCATCCCAGTTCGCGGATCTGGTCGATCCAGGTCTGGACCTGCTCGGGCAGTGCGTCGACGACGGGCTGGACCGCCTCCACCCATGCCTCGCGGTCGGTGATCTCATGGAACTCGGCGCCGGCGGCCTCGAGGTCGGCCCTGTACTGCTCCTCGTTGGCCAGCGTGCGCTCGCTGTACTCCGCGCCGACCTCGGCCGCGGTCTCCTCGATGATGGTGCGGATGTCCTCGGGGTAGCCCTGCAGGGTGTCGTTCCACATCAGGAAGTGGTAGTTCGCGTACATGTGCGACGTCATGCCGATGTGCGGCGCGACCTCGTGGATCGAGTTGAAGTAGATCGCGTCGAGCGGGTTCTCCTGACCGTCCAGCACGCCCGACTCGAGCGCCGAGTAGACCTCGTTGAACGGCAGCGCCTCGGCGCGGGCGCCGAGCGCGTTCCAGGTGTCCAGCATGGTCTGGGCGCTGGGTGTGCGGATGGTCAGGCCCTGCACGTCGGCGAGCTCGGTCACGGGCTCCTTGGTGGTGAGCTCGCGCGAGCCCCGGAACATGTTGCCGAGCATGGCGTAGCCGGAGGCGTCCGTGATCGACTGCTTGATCTCATCGCCCAGCTCGCCGTCCCAGACCTCGAAGAACTGGTCGCTGCTCTCGTAGAGGAACGGCGCGGTCTCGACTGCGGCGAGCTCGGTGTATGCCTCGAGCGACAGGATGGACTCGATCACGATGTCGGTGCTGCCCAACTGCAGCCCGTCGATCATCTCCTCCCACGTGCCGAGCGTGGAGTCGGAGTGGATCTCGACCGTGACCCGGCCGTCGGAGGCCTCTTCGACGCGCTTCGCGAACTCCTCCGACGCCCACTGGCGGGGATCGGTGGTGGAGCCCGCGTGGCCCAGGACGAGGTTGTAGGCCTCGTCGCCGGCGCCCGACGCGGCGCCGTCGCCGGTCTCGGACGTTCCGGAGCAGCCGGTCAGCAGCAGGCCGGTCGCCGCGACCCCCGCGAGGGAGGCGAGGAGCTTGGTGTTTCGCATGTGACTTTCCTTTCGGGTGGGGACGTGATTCAGGACGCCTCGAGGAGGGACGGCAGGAAGAGCGATATCTGGGGGATGTAGGTGATGAGCATCAGGTAGATGAGCCCGGTCAGGATGAACGGCCAGGCGGCCTTGATCGCGCTCACGAACGAGACCTTGGCGATCTCGCTGGACAGCATCAGCGCGATGCCGACGGGCGGTGTGATGAGGCCGATGCCGAGGTTGACGACGATGATGATGCCGAGGTGCACCGGGTCGACGCCGGCGGCGGTGAGCACCGGGAAAAGAATGGGCGTGATGATGATCAGCGCCGCGTTCGCCTCGATGAACATGCCCGCGACGATGAGCATGAGGTTCACCATCATCAGCAGCACGAGCGGGTTCTCGGTGACCGAGAACAGCGCCTCGGCGACCGTCTGGGGCACGCGCCCGGACGTCAGCGCCCACGAGTACAGCTGAGCCGCCGCGAGCACCAGCATGATGAGCCCCACCATGATCGACGACTCCGCGAAGGCGTGCACGAGCTTCTTCCACGTCAGCTCGCGGTAGATGAAGAGGCCCACCAGGAGCGCGTAGACGACCGCCACGGCCGCGGCTTCGGTCGCCGTGAACCAGCCGAAGCGGATGCCCGCGAGGATCACGAGCGGCAGGAGCAGCGCCGGAAGCGCCGGAAGCAGCGAAGGCCAGAACCTCGGACGCTCGGCCGGCGGGGTCTTGCCGATCAGTGCGGGGTCCGTGTTCGCAACGGCCTCGGGAGTGAAGCCACGGCTGCGCACCGTGAGGTGCACGGTGACCATCAGCATGGCGATGTAGAGGATCGCGGGGACGATGCCGGCGAAGAACAGGTGACCGATCGAGGTGCCCGTGACGACGCCGTACACGATCATCGTGATGCTCGGCGGCATGATCGGCGCGACGATCGGCGCCGCGGCGGTGACCGCAGCTGAGTAGGCGGCGCTGTAATTGCGCTGTTTCATGGCCTCGATCAGGATCCGCCCCAGGCTCGAGATGTCGGCGACGGCCGAGCCCGAGATGCCGCCGAAGAACAGCGCCGAGAGCACGTTCGTCTGCGCGAGCCCGCCACGCCACCCGCCCACGATCGAGTCCGCGAGTGTGAGCAGCCGGCGCGTGATGCCGCCGGCGTTCATGATCCCGCCCGCGAGGATGAACAGCGGGATCGCGAGCAGCGCGAACGGCGTGATCCCGGCCACGATGCGCTGCGCGCCGATTGCCAGGGGCGTGTCGGTCATGATCATCAGCGCCACGAAGGACGCCAGCGCAAGGGCCCAGCCGACGGGCACGCGCAGCAGCATCGCGAAGAGGAAATTCCCCAGGAGCATGGGCCCCATGATCAGATCTCTCCCTTCACGACGAGCTCGTCCTCGGGCTGGCAGAGGATCCGAGACGGAAGCGGGTCCGAATCCGGATCGCGGTTGAACACCGTGCGGAACCACGCCTCGACCGCGAACACCGCCGCGAGCGCGCACCCGACCGGCACCGCGAGGGAGAGGAGCCCGAACGGCACGCCGAGGCCGGGCAGCGAGCGTCGCATCGCGCTCGGCAGGGCCTGGGCGCCGTACAGGATGAGCGCGACGATCGCGACCAGCACGAGCACGCTCGCCACGGTCGTGACGAGGATCGCGATCCAGCGACGGCTCGGGAGGAACTCCCAGATGTCCAGCACCATGTGCCGGCCCTGGCGGACGCCCAGGGCGATCGCGAGCATGGACAGCCAGACGAACGCGAGCGCCGCGAGGTCGACGGTCCACGAGGACGAGGCGCGTGTGACATAGCGCGCGAGCACCTGCCAGGTCACGGCGAAGAGCACCACGGCGAGGCACACGACGCACAGCGCCTGCACGACGCGGTCGAGCCCTCCCATGAGTCTGTCGATCAGGGTGCCGTTCATTGTTCGCTCCTTTGCGACGCCGGGAGAGGTCCGGGCGGGATCAGTTCGGGCTGACGACGGGGCGGAACTCGGCCTCGAGCTCCCTGCGGACGCGGACCGCGAGAACGGACTCGTCGACGTCCACGTCCTCCCAGCGGACCACCGCACCCTCGGCGACGTCGCTGCGCAGCACCGCGCTGTGCGCGAGCCCCAGGGGCAGTGCCCCCTCCGCGAGCGAGTCGGCCGCGGGACGCAGCGTGCCGTAGACGGTGTACCCGCCTTCGCCGTCGAGTGTCGTCCCGCTCGTCAAGGCGCGCTTCGCCACGGTCACGACGTCGCCGCGGAACTGCGTCGGCGCGCCCGTGGGCTCGCCGCGGAGCACCGCGCTCGCGATGCTGACTCCGAGCTCGAGGCCGATCATGTGGTACGGCCGGTAGAGCGACGCGTAGCGGCCGCTCTCATCCGTCCGGACACCGTACTCGGCGAAGCACTGCGCCGCGTAGTCGGTCTGGGCCTCGAACGTGACGTACACGCCCCACCGCAGGTCGCGCTCGACCTCGGTGCCGTCACGATGCAGGCTCGACGCGATCTCGACCGTGCCGCTGCGGCTCAGCGTGCCGCCGGCCGAGGCCGGGCGGAACACGTCGGGGAGGTCGTCGACGCCGGCGGGCGGGAACGACAGGCCGTGCGCCTGCGGCTCGAGGCCGGTGCCGTTGGCGACGGCCGCCATCTCGATCGCGGACTTCGTGCCGTCGAGGAACGAGTTGAACATCTTCGGGTTGAAGTCGCCCGTCGCGAGCTGCTCGTCCGTGAAGCCGTAGTGGTCCCACACGGTGTCGGGCGTCGAGCGGTGGTACTCGGGGAGATACTTGGTGCCCTTCCCCGCCGCGACGACCTCGAACCCGACCGTGCGGCACCAGTCGACGAGCTCGCAGATGAGCGCCGGCTGGTCACCGTACGCCATCGAGTACACGACGCCGGCCTGCTGCGCGCGGCGCTGCAAAAGCGGCCCGACCATGCAGTCGGCCTCGACGTTGACCATGACGACGTGCTTGCCCTCGTCGATCGCGGCGATCGCGTGCGCCGTGCCGGCAAGCGGGTTGCCGGTGATCTCGAGCACGACCTCGACCGCCGGGTGTGCGAGCAGCGCGCGGGAGTCGTCGATGACGGCCGTGCGCCCCGTCCGAGCGGCCTCATCGAGACTCCGGGCGTCGCAGCGTTCCTGCGCCCAACCCGTCCGCGCCATCGCCGCCCGGGCCTTTGGGACGTCGAGATCGGCGACCCCGATGACATGGAGTGCGGGTGATACTGCCGCCTGTGTGAGGAACATCGACGCGAACTTGCCTGCCCCGATGACGCCGACGCGGACCGGCCCTGCTTCGTCGACGCGACGCGTCAACAGCGCGTGAAGGTTCACCCTGCTCCCTTGCAGTTGATCTGACGGTTGATTGTTGACAGTAGAATGGGTAACTGATGGTGTCAAGGGCTGATTCCAATCCACTCCCCGAACAGGGCGCGGCGGACGGCACCCCGTAGACTGGGCGGGCCAGCCTCTGTAGCTCAATGGAAGAGCAGTTCCGTCCTAAGGAAACGGTTGGGGGTTCGAGTCCCTCCAGGGGCACCAGCGATCGCCGCGAGTGCCGTCGGCACCGCCCATCCCGGGAGCGCGCATGTCCGACATCCGGCAGCTCGGGCCCGTGCTGATCGCGTGGGAGGACATCGGTCACGCGGAAGACCGCTCGCGCGCCGCAGGCAGGCTGCTCGGGCACCCGATCGGTCGCCTCGCGCCCGGCGCGGATGAGCGCGTCGGCCGCCGCTGCGCCCGGTGCGACGGGGACGACCACGGCGCGCCCCGGCCGCTCGCGGCCCCGGTCGCGCTCAGCGTCGCGTATGCCGGCACGACGGTCGTCGCGGCCGCCGCGCACGCGCGGGAGGCGGCCTCGGTCGGCGTGGACGTCGAGCGGGGCGACGCGGAGACCCTGCTCGAGGGCCTCGCTCCCCTCTTCGCGCCGCATCCGCCGCCGGATCTGCGTGGATGGACGCGGCTGGAGGCGGTGCTGAAAGCCGACGGACGCGGGCTGCGCGTCCCTCCGGGCGACGTGCGCGTGACAGAAATCCCGGGGAGCGTCCTGCCGGGGTCGCTCATGGCGCGGGTCGCGGGGCGCGCCGAGCCGATCGAGGTCGGGGCGGGCCCCGCGCCGGCCGGCTGCGTCGTCAGCGTGGCGGTCGTGCTCCCCCGGCCGGCAGCGACGGGCTGACCGGCGCGGGCGTGGCGCCCGGCGCCCCCTTGGGCAGCCGCGGCAGCTCCTCCTCGTCCAGCCAGGCCCGGAGCAACTCCACGACCGCGGGTCCGGCCGTCTCCTCGCACAGGCCGCAGGAAGTCGGCGGTCTTGGCCGTGCCGTCCCGGTGCGCGGCCGTCCACGCCCGCAGGATGCCGAAGAACGCGTCGTCGCCCACGGTCAGCCGCAGCGCGTGCAGCGCGAGGGCGCCGCGCTTGTAGACGCGGTCGTCGAACATCCGGTCCGCGCCGGGGTCCGACAGCACGAGGTCCTGCGGCTCGTGCGCCAGCTGCGCGTGGTGGCCGAGCGCGAGCCGGTGCGCATCCGGGCCCCCGGACCGCTCGGACCAGATCCACTCCTGCGGGTCGTCGGCGTCGACGGGCACGTAGGCGGCGCCCGCCGCCATGACGCCGAGGATCGCGATGTAGAGCTCGCGGTCGCCGGAGGGCATCCGCACCCCGACGCGGTCGCCACGCCGCACGCCGTGCTCGTGCAGGCGCGCGGCCGTGCGCCAGACCAGCGCGAGCAGCTCGCGGTAGCTGAGCGCTCCGGCCTCGTCCTCGAGCACCGAGGCCTCGGGGTGGCGCTGCGCGGTCTCGCGCAGGATGTCGATCAGCGTCCGGGCGGGCGGCGTCGCGCCGCTCCGGTTCAGCGGACCGGTGGCCTCTGCGGTGAGCACGCGCGCGTCAGGAGAGCAGTTCGACGAGCTGCGCCTTCGTCAGGCGCGAGTACCCGGTGCGCTGCTCCGCGCGCGCCTTCGCGCGCAGCTCGGCGACCGTGAGCGACGAGAGGTCGGACGCGTCGAACGGCGCCACGGCCGCCTTCGGCGCCCGCCTCCGCGGCGCGGGCTCGTTCGCCACCGCCGGGGCGGGGGCGCCGATCGTGGCGAGGTCCTCGACGTCGGCCGGCGGCGCCTCCTCCACCGGCACCTCGGGCACCTCGGGGGCCGCGGTGGCCTCGGCGGCCGCGGCCGACGAGACCTCGACCGCGGGCGGCTCCTCATGCACCGGTCGCGCCTCGCGCGCCTCCGCGCGCCTGCGGGCCTTCTCGACGAGCTTCGCCGCCGCCTTCTTCTCCGCAGCCTTCTCGGCGGCCCTGCGCGCGGCGAGCCTCGCCTCGACCTTGCCGGTCGCCTTCACGAGCGCGGCCAGGGCGGCCGTCGCCGCCTTCTCGACCTTGCGCGGCTTGCGCGCGACCTTCTTCTTCGAGACGTCGGCCGCGGCGGCGGCCTCCTCGACGACCGAGCGCAGCTTCTTCGCGTCCTTCTTCGGCAGCGTCCTGCTGAGCTTCTTCGCGCCCTTCGCGGCGTCGGCGGCGGCCGCGACCGCCGACCCCGCCGCCTTCTCGGCCTTGGTCTTCTTCGCCACGATCGGCCCCTCCCTCTCAGGTCCCGAGGATCGCGCGCCGTGCGCGGCCGCAGAGTCTACCGGCCACCGGGAAACGACAGGAGAACGGCCGCGGAATCACGCGGCGCGTCCGGCGGCCCTCAGGCCGCGAGGGCGAGGTACGGCTCCCAGCGCGGATCGGCGCGCTCCGCGCCCCGCACGCTCCAGGCCGTGCCGTGCGGTGGACGAGGCGTGATGCGCAGCTCCCACCCCATCTCCTGCGGCGTGCGGTCGCTCTTGATGTTGTTGCAGCGCAGGCAGCAGGCGGCGAGGTTCTCCCACGAATCGGCGCCGCCGCGCGAGCGGGGCAGGATGTGGTCGATGGTCGACGCCGGCTTGGCGCAGTACGCGCACCGGTAGGAGTCGCGGCGCAGCACGCCGCGACGGGTCACCGGGACGCGCCGCGAGACCGGCACCCGGACGTAGCGGGTCAGCACGATCACCGCGGGGCGGTCGTACGAGGCTCGGGTGCCCCAGACGGGCTCCTCCGCGTCGTGTTCGATGACGGTCGCCTTCTCGTTCATCACGAGCACCAGGGCCCGCTTGAACGACACCACGGCGAGGGGCTCGTAGCCCGCGTTCAGCACCAGCGTGCGCATCTGCATCCTCTCGATGGGTCCCGGACGGCTTCCGGGCTCTCGAACATCTGCCGCATCGCGGGGCTCAGGGATGTGCAGAGACGAAAAAAGGCGCTGTCACGCAGACAGCGCCTTCTCCACCGCGGTGTGACCGCGGCCCGTGTGCACACGATGCCGAAGGACGTAACGCCCGAGCGCATCCATGGTGCGGATGCGAGGTATTCGCTCCATCGGCTTCTCCCTTCGTCCCTCTCGGCGACGGGATCAGGGTAGCCCACGCGGGTGAGCCGTGCGCCGAACGCACGGTGAATTCCTGCGTGTCGCGCAGACGACGAGAGCCCCGGCGGATGCCGGGGCTCTCGAGGACGCGGGGATCCGGTCAGATGGGGAGGACGTTGACCGGGTCGACCAGGCCGCCGTTGATGCGCACCTCGATGTGGAGGTGGTTGGCGGTCGAGCGGCCGGTGGTGCCGACGTAGCCGATGATCTGGCCGGCCGAGACCGTCTGGCCGGGGCTCACGGCGATCGAGCTCATGTGGGCGTTGCGGACCTCCACGGACGAGCCGTTGACGTTTCCGACGAACGTGACCAGGTTGCCGTAGGCGCCCGAGTAGCCGGCCGTCACGACGCTGCCGGAGGCGACCGCGTAGATCGGGGTGCCGGCGGGGCTCACCATGTCGGTGCCCTGGTGGGCGCCGCCCACCGAGCGGCTGATGTAGTACGAGCCGCCGGGCAGGGGCGAGCCGAAGCTGCCGTTGAAGACCGGGGCGGCCGCGCTGGCGACCGACGGGGCCGAGGCGACCGAGGCGCTCGAGGACTGGGCCTTCGCGGCGGCGGCAGCGGCGGCCTTGGCGGCCTCCGCCTGCTCCTTGGCCCGCTCGGCCGCGGCGCGCTCGGCCTCGGCCTTGGCGATCTCCTCGGGGGTCGTAGCGGCGTAGCTCGAGCCGGTCAGCTCGGGCGACTCGACCTCGGAGGCGACGACGAGCGACTGGGCCTCGCCGGCGGCGACGTCGTGGATGGTGACGGCCTCGGTGTCGGACTGGATCGCCGCGTAGGCCGGGAAGGCCACGCCGGCGATCAGGGCGCCGACCGCGGCGACGGTGCCGATGGCCCGCAGGGGACGGACGCGGGGCTTGCCGGCGCGACGCGCCTCGCGCTCGGCGCGACGGATGGTCGATCGCACGGAGCGGGCGCTTGCGGGACGGGACGGGACGAGAGAGGTGGGGGCGTCGGAGTCGGCCACGGGCACGACGGCAGACGAACGGGTCTCGGACAAATCTGTTCCTCCATCACCTCGCGGTTCGGGTCCGCCGGCTCGTCAGCACTGGTTTGTCGGGGCACACAGTGTGCGATCCGTGGAAACGACGAGCCGTTGAGGCGATTTCCCACGGAGCAACCCAAGGAGGGTGCCTTGGGTATCCCCCGACCATACGGGAAAGTAACGGAATTGTCACGCTCGGATCGACATCCGACCCTGTGGATCCCCGGAGAGTGGGGCGAAGGGGCTTGACGCCCCCGGAATCACGCGGAGACGCGGTCGTCCACGAGGAAGATGTGGGAGGCCACCTCGACCGGCAGCTCGAGCCCCTCTTCGCGGTCGCCCATGTGGACGAGCACGTAGCCCTCGCTGTACCGGTACTGGCCCTCGGCCCCGGGGACCACGCCGGCCTCGCGCAGCTGCTGCAGCAGGTCGGGATCGACCTGCGCCGGCTCCGCCAGGCGGCGCACCGTGCCGCGGATGGGGCCGCCCTCCGCGTCGAGGCGCTTGACGAGGCCGACCACGCCTTCCTCGAACGTGTGCGCGGCGGGGCCGCCGAGCTGATCCAGGCCGGGGATGGGGTTGCCGTACGGCGACTCCGTGGGGTGGCCGAGCAGCTCGACCAGGCGGCGCTCCACCTGCTCGCTCATGACGTGCTCCCAGCGGCAGGCCTCCTCGTGGACGTACGCCCAGTCCAGTCCGATCACGTCGGACAGCAGGCGCTCCGCGAGGCGGTGCTTGCGCATCACGTCCACGGCCTTCTGCCGCCCGGCGTCGGTCAGCTCGAGGCGGCGGTCCTCGCCCACGACGACCAGGCCGTCGCGCTCCATCCGGCCGACGGTCTGCGAGACCGTGGGGCCCGAGTGACCCAGTCGCTCCGAGATGCGCGCCCGCAGCGGCACGATGTTCTCCTCCTCGAGCTCGAGGATCGTGCGGAGATACATCTCGGTGGTGTCGATCAGGTCGGTCATGGGAGCCCCGTCAGCTGGCAGCGGTGTCGCGATACTCAGGCCATCCTAACCAGCCGTCACCTGGCACCGGCGGCCCGCGCGGAGCGATAAAGTCGGGCCATGACGCTCACGATCCCCGCCGACCTCCTTCCCGCCGACGGACGCTTCGGATGCGGCCCCTCGAAGGTGCGCCCCGAGCAGGTGCAGGCCCTCGCGGCGATCGGCTCGTCGCTGCTGGGGACGTCGCACCGGCAGGCGCCGGTCAAGAACCTCGTCGGGAGCGTCCGCGAGCGGCTCTCGACGCTGTTCCGCCTGCCGGAGGGCTACGAGATCGTGCTGGGCAACGGCGGCTCGACCGCGTTCTGGGACGCGGCCGCCTTCGGCCTGATCGAGCGCCGCAGCCAGAACCTCACGTTCGGCGAGTTCGGGTCCAAGTTCGCCAAGGCGGCCAAGGCCCCCTGGCTCGAGGCGCCCGATGTGCGCGAGGCCCCCGCCGGCTCGCGCGTCGCGGCCGAGGCCGTGGCCGGCGTCGACGTGTACGCGTGGCCGCACAACGAGACCTCGACCGGCGTCGCCGCGCCGATCGCCCGCGTGCAGGGCGACGAGGGCGCGCTCACCGTGATCGACGCGACGAGCGCCGCCGGCGGCATCGACTTCGACGTGATCGAGACCGACGTCTACTACTTCGCGCCGCAGAAGAACCTCGGGTCGGACGGCGGCCTGTGGTTCGCCGCCATGTCGCCGGCGGCGATCGAGCGCATCGAGCGCATCGCGGCCTCGGACCGGTACATCCCGGAGTTCCTGAGCCTCTCGCAGGCCGTGGCGAACTCGCGGCTGCAGCAGACGCTGAACACCCCCGCGCTCGCGACGCTGCACCTGCTGGACAGCCAGCTCGGCTGGATCCTCGACAACGGCGGTCTCGAGTGGGCGGCCGCCCGCACCGCCGAGTCGTCGGGCGCGCTGTACGCGTGGGCCGAGGCGTCGGAGGTCGCGACGCCGTTCGTCGCGGACCCCGAGCACCGCTCCCCCGTGGTCGCCACCATCGACTTCGACGAGTCGATCGACGCCGCCGCGATCGCCAAGACGCTGCGCGCCAACGGCATCGTCGACACCGAGCCCTACCGCAAGCTCGGGCGCAACCAGCTGCGTGTGGCGACGTTCGTCTCGATCGACCCCGAGGACGTCCGTCAGCTCATCCGCAGCATCGACTTCGTCATCGAGAACACCGCCCGCTGACGCTCCGGCGTCCTAGAACGGCGGCGGGCCGGCGCCGAAGTCGGCGCGCGCGATCTCCGAGGACGCCTCGAACCGGACCACCGGTGTGGGTTTGTGTTTCACGACCCGGCCGGTGGGGCTGATGACCTCGATGACGCCGCCGGGCCCGTGTCGGAAGTCCCAGGCGGAGTTGTGTTTCAACACGTGGTGGGCCCGGCAGAGGTTGGCGAGGTTCCCGACGGCTGTGGGGCCACCGTCGGAGTACGGGATGGTGTGGTCGTCTTCGCAGCGGATCGCGGGTTGCCGGCAGCCGGGGAAGCGACAGTGCTCGTCGCGGGCGATCAGGAACCTGCGCTGCGCTTTGGTGGGCGTGTAGGTGTCGACCGTTCTCAGGCACCCGGTGTCGGGATCCTGGAACAAACGGATCCACGTCGCGGCCTCGCCGGCCAGGCGGCGCGCGGCGTCGGCGGGGATCGGGCCGTATCCGGCGAGGAACGCGGACTCGTCACCGATCCCGGTCAGGGTCTGCCACGGGACGGTGACCTGCACGGTGGCCTTGATCTTGGTGAGGGCGTCGCCGCCGTGCTGGTCGATCAAATCCGCCGTGGGGAGCCCGGCGAGGGTGATCTCGGCGAACACGTCCGCCCGGATCTGATCCAACGTCCGCCCATCACCCTCGCCCTTGGTGCGGTAGATCGTGCGGGCCATCTGGGTGGCCCGGTCGTGCATCGCGTACACCGTCACGGCCGGACCGATGTAGGTGAGCTCGCCCATCCCGTCCGGAAGCGGAGCCACGCTCACGGAGCGGTCGGCCATCGCCTCCTCGTGCCGCTCCTCCAGTGGTAGCGGCTCGATGTCATCGGCGAGCTTCCGTGCGACCGACCCGAGCTGCCCGGCGGTGAGCTTCACCGCCCGTGGCAGGATGATCCGCTCGAACTCCGCCCGCGCGTCCTCATCCCGTGCGACCGACCCGAGCTGCCCGGCGGTGAGCTTCACCGCCCGTGGCAGGATGATCCGCTCGAACTCCGCCCGCGCGTCCTCATCCTCCAGACGACTGCCGGCGTCGACGATCGCCCGGACGTGGGCCTCCGAGATGCGCCCTTCCTCGAACACCGCGAACGTCGCCGGGAACCCGTCAACCAGGTCGACGGACCATTCCATCCGGGCCCGGATCGTGCGGTCCGAGATCCGGGCGGCCACTCCGAACTCGGCAGCCATCGATCGGACCGGGTGCTCGAACTCCGACCCGATGCCGGCGCGGCGCATCTGCGCCTCGGCGATCGCACGGGCCTCGGCGAGCCGCTTGGCCTGGCGCGCCTGCGCCCTCGCGATCACCGCCTGGTCCTCCAAGAACCCCTCGACCAGCTCCGACGTGCGCGCCAGCTCACCCAGGGTGGGAGTCCACCCGGTCGAATGCGGCCGCGTCGTCATGCCCCGATTCTCCCAGGGGCCACCGACATTCCGACGCCCGGAAAGGGCCGATCAGGTATCTAAACCGAATCTGTGGACAAGTCGTCGCGGGTGCATCCTGTGGACGAGTGGCGCGCCTCCGCTCAACGACCGGAGGGCGGGCCGGCGCTGGCGCGCCTCCGCTCAACGACCGGAGGGCGGGCCGGAGGGTCACTCCTCCGAGTCGTCGTCCTCGTCGTCCTGCTCGTCGAAGTCCTCGTCGTCGTCCTCGTCCGACTCGTCCTCGTCGTCGTCCGGCGCTTCCTCGTCCGGGTCGAGCGTGTCGATGTCGACGCCGTCGACGTCGCCGGCGTGCAGGATCGGCGAGCCGTCCTCGTCGAAGTCCTCCTCGCCCTCGTCCTCGAAGTCGTCGCCGTCCTCGCCGTCCTCGCCCTCGGCGGCCGCCGCCGCCTCGGCCGCTGCGGCGGCCTGGGCGGCCTGGTACTCCTTGAGGCGCACGGCCCACGGCACCCACTCGGGGGCGAGCAGCGCGTCGTCGCCGGGCAGCAGCTCGGCCTCCAGCACGGTGGGCTCGGATCCCTCGACGACCGCGAGGGACACGGTCCAGAACCAGCCCGGATAGCCGAGCAGCGTGTTCTCGAATCGCAGGGAGACGACCCCGTCGCGCTCGACCGTGTGACCCGCGGGCGCGCCCACGGTCGACGGCGGCGTGATCTCGTGCAGGGCGGCCAGGGCAAGGTCGTGCGCCTCGAGCAGGCGACGGTCCGGCTCGGGCAGCTCCTCGGGCTCGGCCACGGGCTCCGCGTCCGCCACCTCGGCCTCGGCGACGGCCGACGCGGGCACCTCGAGCTCCGTCCCGGCCTCCACCGGCTCGGGCAGCTCGGCGCCCTCCGCGCCGTCCGCGGGGGCGTCAGACATCGAGCTCGTCCGCGACCTTGCGCAGCACGGCGGCGACCTTGCGGGCGTGACCGGACGACGGGTAGTGCCCGCGGCGGAGGTCCTCGCCCACGCCGTCGAGCAGCTTCACGAGGTCCTCGACGATGACCGCCATGTCGTCGGCCGGCTTGCGCTTGGCCTTCGCCAGGCTGGGCGGCGCCTCGAGCACGCGCACCGACAGCGCCTGCGGGCCCTTGCGGCCGTCGGCGATGCCGAACTCCAGGCGCGCACCCGGCTTCAGGGTCGTGCCGGCGGGCAGCGCGCTGGCGTGCAGGAACACGTCCTGGCCGTCCTCCGAGCTGATGAAGCCGAAGCCCTTCTCCTCGTCGTAGAACCTGACCTTGCCGGTGGGCATGACACAACCTCGATGCGCTGGGGAAAGACGAAACGCGAGACCGTCCGATCCCGCCCCTCCAGCCTATCGCGCCCGCGCGTGCGGCTAGTCTGAGGAGGATGAGCACGAACCGCCCCGACGATCTCCCCGTGCGCCGTATCGACCGCGTCCTCGCGTTCATGGCGCTCGGCATCGCGGTGCTGTCGGTCCTGTGCTTCTTCGCGATCATGATCTCGACGGCCGCCGGGATGCAGCACGCGGACTACGCCACGGGGATCTGGCCGGTGGTCGCCGCCATCCCGCTGTTCGGACTGCCGATCGCGTTCGCCCTGATCCTCGTGCTCCTCATCATGAGCTTCGTGCGGAGGGGCAAGGCGAACGGTCGGGCCTGACCGCCGCCTCCCCGTGACGTCTGAGCGCCGTGAACACCGCTGATTCCCGCGCCCTGGCCGAACGACTGGCCGCGGCCTCCGACGAGGACATCGCTGCCCTGCTGGGGCGGCGCCGGATCCCGGCCTCCGTCGGATGGCATGACTTCTTCGACGCCGCGGAGGCGCTGCTCGCCCCCGACGCCGTCGCCCGCGCCGTGTCGGCGCTGCCGCGCGACGTGCTCGCCGACCTCGCGGCCGGGGCGGGTCCCGAGCGCCTGGGCCTGACGGACGCGCAGGGCGCGCCGTACGCCGAGGTGCGCGCGGCGCTCGGCGACGTCGCTCCGACGCGCACGCCGGCCGGCGCGCCGGCCCCGGCGGACGAGCTCGCCACGGCGCATGCGGCGGAGCGCGCGTTCACCACGACCTCGGCGCTCGCCGACCTCGTGCTCCTCACCCTGCGCGCCCCGCTCTCCCGCGTCGGGACGGGGGCCGTCGGCGCCGCCGACCGCCGCCGGATGGCGCAGGACGAGATCGTGCGTGATCCGGATGACGCCGACGAGCTGGTCGCGCTCGGCGAGGCTGGCGGCCTGCTGTCGGTCGCGGACCGGCAGTGGCTCGTCAGCCCGGCGGGGGCCGCATGGGTGCGCGAGTCCACCGGCGAGCGCTGGAGCCGCCTGGTGACGTCGCTGCGCGACGCGCTCCCCGAGGGCGTCCGCACCGCAGAGGGCGGATGGATCGACCCCGCGCTGTGGGACGACGCCTACCCGCTCGACGAGTCGTGGCCGCCGCGCGCGGCGAGATGGCGCGGGCTGATGCGGCTCGCGGGCCTCGTGACCGAGGGTGCCCGGGCCCCGTGGGACGCCGAGCCGCCCTGGGCCGCGCCGCTGCGCGAGGGGCGCGCGCCGGACGTCGCCGCGCTCATCGAGCTGCTGCCGCACGAGGTGGACCAGGTGTTCCTGCAGAACGACCTCACCGCCATCTCGCCCGGCCCGCTGGCCCCCGCGCTCGATGTGCGGCTCCAGGGCATCGCGGCGCGCGAGTCGCACGCGCAGGCCTCGACCTACCGCTTCACGGAGGCGACGATCGCGGGCGCGCTGTCGGCCGGCGAGACCGCCGAGGGCATCCTGGCGTTCCTGTCGCAGCTGTCGCTCACGGGCGTGCCGCAGCCGCTCGAGTACCTCGTGCAGCGGACCGCCGAGCGCCACGGCCTCGTGCGCGTGACGCTGGATCCGTCGACGCGCCAGACGATCGTGTCGAGCCGGGACCACGCGCTGCTCGAGACGATCGCGGTCGACCAGTCGCTGCGGGCGCTCGGGCTGGTCCAGGACGGCCGGATGCTCCGCACCCGCGCGGCCCGGGATGCCGTGTACTGGGCGCTCGCCGACGCCCGGTACCCCGTCGTCGCCCTCGACGAGCAGGGCGAGGCGCAGGCGCTCGACCGCCGCCGCGTCGCCCCGCGCGCGGCCGACGACGGCTCCGCGAAGCGGTACGGCCCGCTGATCGAGCGGCTGCGCGGAGCCCACGGCGCCGATGCCGATGCCGCGTGGCTCGAGCGCGAGCTCGAGACGGCCGTGCGCACGAAGGCCGTGCTCGAGGTCGACGTGGCGCTGCCCGACGGCTCGAGCCGCACCTTCACGCTGGAGGCGACCGGTCTCGGCGGCGGGCGCCTGCGGGGCCGCGACCGGGGCGCCGACGTCGAGCGCACGCTGCCGATCAAGAGCATCATCGCGGTCCGCGCCCGCTGAGCGGACCCCGCCATCCGGTGCGCCGGTAGACTGGTCCGCTATGGCTGATGGCCCCCTGATCGTCCAGAGCGACCGCACCGTGCTGCTGGAGGTCGCGCATCCCGACGCGGAGACCGCGCGTCACGAGCTCGCGATCTTCGCCGAGCTCGAGCGCGCGCCCGAGCACATCCACACCTACCGGATCACCCGGCTGGGCCTGTGGAACGCGCGCGCCGCGGGCCACACCGCCGACGACATGCTGCAGACCCTCGACCGGTGGTCGCGGTTCCCGGTGCCGCCGTCGGTGTCGGTCGACATCCGCGAGACCGTCGAGCGGTACGGCCGCCTGTCGATCCGCCGGGGCGACGAGGGCGAGCTGCTGCTCACCTCCACGGACCGCGCCGTGCTCGCCGAGGTGTCGCGCAACAAGCGCATCCAGCCGCTGCTGATCGCGCAGCCGAGCCCCGAGACCTACGTGGTCGACGCCTGGGCACGGGGTCACATCAAGCAGGAGCTGCTGAAGATCGGCTGGCCCGCGGAGGATCTCGCCGGCTACACGCCGGGCACTCCGCACCCCATCGACCTGGACGAGGACGGCTGGGCGCTGCGCCCCTACCAGGCCGAGGCGGTCGAGAAGTTCAGCGAGGGCGGGTCGGGCGTCGTGGTGCTGCCGTGCGGCGCCGGCAAGACGCTGGTCGGCGCGGGCGCGATGGCCGTCACCCGCACGACCACGCTCATCCTCGTCACCAACACGGTTTCGGCGCGCCAGTGGCGCGACGAGCTGCTCAAGCGCACGTCGCTCACGCCCGAGGAGATCGGCGAGTACTCCGGCCAGACCAAGGAGATCAAGCCCGTCACGATCGCGACGTATCAGATCCTGACGGCGCGCCGGAGGGGCGAGTACCCGCACCTCGCGCTGCTCGACGCGCTGGACTGGGGCCTGATCGTGTACGACGAGGTGCACCTGCTGCCCGCGCCCGTGTTCAAGCTGACGGCCGACCTGCAGGCGCGCCGGCGTCTCGGCCTGACCGCGACGCTCGTGCGCGAGGACGGCCGCGAGGGCGACGTGTTCAGCCTGATCGGGCCCAAGCGCTTCGACGCCCCGTGGAAGGAGATCGAGGCCCAGGGCTTCATCTCCCCCGCCGCCTGCTACGAGGTGCGGGTCGACCTGCCCCCGAGCGAGCGCCTCGAGTACGCGGCGAGCGCCGACGAGGACCGCTACCGCCTCGCGGCCACGGCGCCGGCGAAGATCGACGTCGTCAAGAGCCTGATCGCCAAGCACCCCGACGAGCAGATCCTCGTGATCGGGCAGTACCTCGAGCAGCTGGACGAGCTGTCCGAGGCGCTCGACGCCCCGAAGATCACCGGATCCACGCCGGTGGACGAGCGGGAGAGGCTGTTCCAGGCCTTCCGCGAGGGCACGATCAACCTGCTCGTGGTGTCGAAGGTCGCGAACTTCTCCGTCGACCTGCCGGAGGCCTCGGTCGCGATCCAGGTGTCGGGCTCGTTCGGCTCGCGCCAGGAGGAGGCCCAGCGCCTGGGCCGCCTGCTGCGGCCCAAGCAGTCGAACCACACGGCCAGCTTCTACACGCTGATCGCCCGTGACACCGTGGACCAGGACTTCGCGCAGAACCGTCAGCGGTTCCTCGCCGAGCAGGGCTACAGCTACACGATCCTGGATGCCGAGCGCCTCGAGGCCGCCTGACCGCATCCGCGTGAAGGGAACGGGCTCCACCGGGCAATACCTGGTGTGAGCACCGTCACCGAGCCGATCGTCCTCCCCGACGCCGCCGTCGAGCCCGCGCCGCCGTCGCGACCCCGCGCGCGCGGCGCCCGCGTCGCGCTGTGGCTCGGGCTCCCCCTGCTCCTGGCCGGCGCGGCGGCGGCCGTCGCCTCCACCCAGCTGATCGCGCCGGGCGTCACCGTGGCCGGCGCGGACATCGGCTGGATGACCGCCGACGCGGCCGCCGACGCCATCCGCGACCGCGTGTCGGGCGCCGAGGTGCACGTCGCGGGCGCTGCGCTGACCTCCGCGGGCCTGGGCGTCTCGGTCGACGCCGAGGCGCTCGCCGCGCGGGCGCTGGGGGCGCATCCCCTCTGGAACGTGACGGCGTGGGACCCCGGGCCGCTCCCGACGGGGCTCGCGCTCGACGCCGCCACGGCGGCCGCTACGCTGCGCCAGCACCTCCCCGACCTGTTCGCCGACCCGGTCGACGCCCGGGTGGTCTTCGACGAGGAGGCCGGGAGGTTCGCCGCGGATCCCGCCCGTCCCGGACGGGGCGTCGACCTGGCCGCGCTCGAGACCGACCTGCGCGACGCGCTGACCGCGGGCGGCGCCCTCGCCGCGGAGCCGCGGCCGACCGAGCAGGAGCCGGCCATCGAGACCGGCGCCGCCGAGGAGCTCGCGTCGCGGCTCAACGGACAGGCCGACGAGGCGGGCTTCCACCTGGACGGGGCCGGCTCGCTCCCGATCGGCCTGGCGACCGTCGCGTCGTGGATCGACATCGCCCCGGATCCGGCCGCGGGAGGATTCACGATCTCGGCCGACGTCCCGGCCATCGGCGAGGTCGTGGCGGGGCTGCCGCAGAAGCTGAACCGCGCGCCGGCGGACTCGCTCGTGGTGACGGACTCGGCCGGCCGGCACCTGCGCGCCATCCAGGCGGGACAGGACGGCTACGGCCTGGCCTCCACCGCGGGGCTCGCCGAGAAGGTCGCCGCCTCGGTGGAGAAGGGCGACCTGACGTTCGAGCTGCAGGGGCAGATCATCCCGCACGGCGCGCAGACGCTCTTCCGGAGCATCGAGGTCGACAAGAGCGCCGGCAGGACGCACCTCTACGAGAACGGCGCGCTCGTCGCGTCCTATCCCGTGGCGATCGGCACGGGCGGCGTGCGCGACGGCGTCCAGACCGAGACGCAGACGGGCCGCTTCACCGTGACGTCGCAGCTCGCGGGACAGCACATGGGCTCGTGCGACGCACGGGGGAACCACATCCCGGGCGGCCGGTTCGCCTACTGCCAGCCGAACGTGCCGTGGGTGTCGTACTTCAACGGCGACCAGGGCTTCCACGGCACGTACTGGCACGGCAACTTCGGCGCGGGCGCCCGCATGAGCCACGGCTGCGTCAACATGACCGTCGCGGCCGCCGAGCACGTGTACCGCTTCGCCCAGATCGGCACCGAGGTCTGGGTGCACGAGTGAGGCGGGGCGCCCCAGGGCCTCGCCGCTTGAAGTCGCCTCACCGAGGCGTGACCCGGACAGCGGGCCGCTGTTCGCTTTCGGCCGATCCGGCGCGATATCCAGCCGGATCATGAACAGCACCGACATAATGGGCGCATGACCGCACCGCGCATCCTGGTCGTCGACGACGAGCCCAACATCCGAGACCTGCTCTCGCAGAGCCTGCGGTTCGCGGGCTTCCAGGTGAAGACCGTCGCGAACGGCGCACAGACGATCTCGGCCGTCCTCGAGGAGGAGCCCGACCTGATCGTGCTCGACGTGATGCTGCCCGACATGAACGGGTTCAGCGTCACCAAGCGCCTGCGCGACGCGGGCTACACCGCCCCGATCCTGTTCCTCACCGCCAAGGACGAGACCGAGGACAAGATCAAGGGCCTCAACGTCGGCGGCGACGACTACGTCACCAAGCCGTTCAGCCTCGACGAGATCGTGGCGCGGATCCAGGCGATCCTGCGCCGCACGATGCAGAACGACGAGGAGGAGCAGGTCATCCGCGCCGGCGAGCTGACCATGGATCAGGACACGCACGACGTGTACGTCGGCGACACCGCGATCGACCTCAGCCCCACCGAGTTCAAGCTGCTGCGCTACCTGATGCTCAACCCGAACCGGGTGCTGTCGAAGGCGCAGATCCTCGACCACGTGTGGGAGTACGACTTCAACGGCGACGCGGGCATCGTCGAGTCCTACATCTCGTACCTGCGTCGCAAGATCGACCCGCACGCGTCGGAGTCGCTCATCCAGACCAAGCGCGGCTTCGGCTACATGCTGAAGGTGGACAAGGCGGGCTGATCCCCGCCCGCGCCGCCGCATCCCCGCGGCGGCGCTCCCGTTCGAAAGAGGCGACGCCCTGGCTGACAAGACCGATGCGCTGACGCGATGGTGGCGCCGCATCAGCCTGCGGGCCAAGGTCACGGGCGTCACGGTGACGGTGCTCGCGCTCGGCCTGATGGCGGCGGGCGTCGGGACCGTGCCCATCCTGCGCAACGCGATGCTGAGCAACGTCGACTCGTCGCTCACGCAGCTCGCGGCGGGCGCGGTCGGAGAGCAGCTGTTCAACATCTCGTCGAGCGGCGACGCCGGCCCGACGTTCACGGCCAAGGCGGGCGCGCCGCGCACCGAGTACTACGTCGCGATCTACGGCCCCGACGGCGACCTGATGGCCAGCGCGGGCGGGCAGGATCCGCGGCAGAGCCGCCCCGACTTCCCCGCCAAGTTCGGCACGGACTACGCGTACTCGCACCAGGGCAGCATCATCCTGCTCGACAACACGACGGGCGAGGGCCCCGGCTACCACGCGGCGTTCGCGGTCGTGCAGTTCCCCGGCAGCAACAACATCTACACGCAGCTGGTCGCCCTGCCGCTCGACGAGGTCGAGAAGGTCGTCGGCACCTACTTCGGGATCTTCTTCCTGGTCGCGCTCGTCACGATCATCGGCGGGGCGCTGCTGACCCGCTGGGCCGTGACGCTCACGTTCCGCCGGTTCGGGCAGGTCGAGGCCACCGCGATGTCGATCGCGGCGGGCGACTTCAGCCAGCGCCTGACCGACATCGAGCCCAGCACCGAGATCGGCCGGCTCAAAGCCGCGATCAACACCATGCTGGACCGGATCGACGACGCGATCGCCGAGCGCGACGCGACCGTCCGGCAGATGCGACGCTTCGTGGGCGACGCGAGCCACGAGCTGCGCACGCCGCTGGTCAGCGTGCGCGGCTACGCCGAGCTGTACCGGATGGGCGCCATCCAGGGCGACGAGGACACGGCCCGCGCGATGGAGCGGATCGAGAAGGAGGCCATCCGGATGGGCGTCCTCGTCGAGGACCTCCTCGCCCTCGCGCGCCTGGACGAGAAGCGCGAGCTCGACATCCAGCCGCTCGACCTGCGCCCGCTGGCACGCGACGCCGCGCTCGACGTGCGCGCGGCCGAGCCGTCGCGCACGGTGACCGTGATCGACACCACGATCGAGGCGCTGACCGGCCCCATCACGATCTCGCGGCCGGACGAGGAGCTGCCGGCCGAGGCGGGCGGCGGCGCGGACGAGGCCCCGCGTCGCCGCGCGCGCCCGGTCGCCGCGAACGCCCTCACGGCCCTGCTGCGCCGGCGCCCGCGCGCCGCGGGCGAGCCGGCGGCCGACACCGGCGAGGCCGAGACCGCCGTGCCGCGGCTCGACTTCTCGGTGCCGCAGGCCCTGCGGCCCGTGGCCGTTCCGCCGATCGTGCTCGGTGAGGAGCACCGCGTGCGCCAGGTGATCGCGAACCTGCTCGGCAACGCGCGCCGCTTCAGCCCGGAGGGCTCCCCGATCGAGATCGAGGTCGGGGTCGACGTGGGCGCGGGCATGGGCTGGATCGCCGTGGTCGACCACGGCGAGGGCGTGCCGGAGGCGATCCGCGAGCAGATCTTCGAGCGGTTCTGGCGGGCCGACACGTCGCGCGCGCGGGAGACCGGCGGCAGCGGCCTGGGCCTGGCCATCGTCGCCTCGATCGTCGAGGCGCTGCACGGCTCCGTCGAGGTGCGCGACACCCCGGGCGGCGGCGCGACGTTCCGCGTGGCCTTCCCGCTCGCGCCGCGCACCGACGAGGAGCTCGCGCTGGCCGCGACCCGGCCGATGCCGCGCATCCGCGGCGCCGAGACGCCCTCGGGCTGAGCGGCCGTTCGTCCCCAGCCTCGCCGACGCGGCGGGCTGTTCGAGGCCGCCGGGCACGGGCCGACGGGCCGCGCCACGCGTCCCTAGCGTGGGTGTCACCCATCCGATGACCCAGGGAGCACCTCATGGCCGTGTTCAGTGTCGACAGCGACGCGATCCTCACCGCGAACGGGCAGGCCCTCGCGACCGCCGAGCGCCTGCGGGCCGAGACGGCCGCGCTCAGCGCCCAGCTGCTGGACCTGCAATCGGCCTGGACGGGCTCGGCGGCGGTCGCGTTCCAGGGCACGCTCGATCAGTGGAAGGCGACCCAGCGCGCGGTCGAGGACACGCTCGACGGCATCGGCCGGCTGCTCGGCGCGGCCGGGGCGCAGTACGCCGACACCGAGCGCACGGCGGCCGGCATGTTCCGCTGACGCGCGGAGGGGGTGGGGCGCGATGCCCCACCCCCTCCGGGTGCCGTTCGTGCGCCGGGTCAGACGGCCGCGGGCGCGGCGACCTGCGGCAGCAGCTCGGTGTTCAGCTCGGTGCCGTTGGCGCGTGCCAGGTCGGCCTCGAGCTCGCGGACGATCGGCAGGACGTCGCGGCCGAAGGCCTCGACCTCCTCCTGGAAGTGCAGGTAGGCGGTCAGGACCAGGTTCACGCCGATCTTCTTGAACGCGATGATGCGCTCGGCGATCTGCTCCGGGGTGCCGATCAGGCCGGTGCGGAAGCCGTCGTTGTACTGCACGAGGTCCTCGAAGGTCGAGTCCTCCCACATGCCCTTGCCGTCCTTGGTCGACTGGCCGGCCTCCTTGACCGCCGCGGCGAAGCCCTCGACGGCGGGGCGGTGGGCCTTCGCGATGATCTCGCGCAGGGTCTCGACCGCCTCGTTCTCGGTGTCGCGCGCGATCACGAAGCCGTTGATGCCGAAGCGCGGCTTCTGCGGCGCGGTGCGCCCGCCCGACTCGGCGGCCGCGACGACGCCCGCGATGTTCTCCTGGAAGCCCTCCAGCGAGCGGCCGTTCGAGAAGTACCAGTCCGCGGTGCGGCCGGCCGCGGCCTGCGCCGCGGTCGAGTTGCCGCCGAAGAAGATCTCGGGGTGCGCGCGGCCGGGCACGTCGAGCGGCTTCGGCGAGAGCGTGAAGTCCGAGATCTGGTAGTGCTTGCCGTCGAACGAGTAGCCGTCCTCGGTCAGCAGGCCGCGCAGGATCGAGATGAACTCCTCGGTGCGCACGTAGCGCTCGTCGTGCTCGAGCCAGGGCAGGCCGAACTTCACGAACTCGTCCTTGAGCCACCCCGACACGATGTTGACGGCGGCGCGGCCGTTCGAGATGTGGTCGGCCGTGATGAGCCACTTGGCGAGCACCCCGGGGTGCCACATGCCCGGGTGGACGGCGGCGATGATCTTGAGTCGCTCGGTCGCGCCCAGCAGGCCCAGCGTGAACGACGTGGCCTCGTGCTGCTTGTCGGCGCCGTAGCTCGCGGCGTAGCGCGTCTGCGACAGCGCGTACTCGAAGCCGGCGTCCTCGGCGATGCGGGCGAGCTTCTTGTTGTAGTCGAAGTCCCAGCTGGTGCGCTGCTCGATGGTGGAGACGACGAGGCCGCCGGAGACGTTCGGCACCCAGTAGGCGAACTTCAGGGGCGTCTCGAGGTCGGCGACGGGCGAGACCTCGGTGTCGATGACGGTCATGGGAATCCTTCGGGTGTTCGGATCGGGTCACGCAAGTATGGCGACGCACCCTACCGTGCTCCAAGCGGCTGTTACGCCCTGTGTCATCCACGCCCCGGAGACGCGGGACGGCCCCTCCCCCGCGAGGGGAAGGGGCCGTCCGAGAGGAGATCAGGCGTGGATCAGAAGTCCATGCCCGCACCCTCGGCGCCCGCCGGAGCGGCCGCCTTCTCGGGCTTGTCGGCGACGACGGCCTCGGTGGTGAGGAAGAGGCCGGCGAT
Organism: Microbacterium sp. Root53; assembly: GCF_001426925.1. Lineage (GTDB taxonomy): Bacteria > Actinomycetota > Actinomycetes > Actinomycetales > Microbacteriaceae > Microbacterium. The sequence continues at coordinate 28,956 of NZ_LMFR01000010.1, read as the reverse complement.
CGACGCGGCGTTCTGCAGCGCCGAGCGCGTCACCTTGGCGGGGTCGATGATGCCCTGCGCGAACAGGTCGCCGTACTCGCCCGTGGCGGCGTTCAGACCGTGGCCGACCGGGAGGTCGGCGACCTTGTTGGCCACGACGCCCGGCTCGAGGCCGGCGTTGAGGGCGATCTGCTTCAGCGGAGCCTCGATCGCGACCTTGACGATGTTCGCGCCGGTCGCCTCGTCGCCGACGAGGTCCAGGCCGTCGAACGCGGTCTTGCCGGCCTGGATGAGGGCCACGCCACCACCGGCGACGATGCCCTCCTCGACGGCGGCCTTCGCGTTGCGCACGGCGTCCTCGATGCGGTGCTTGCGCTCCTTGAGCTCGACCTCGGTGGCCGCGCCCGCCTTGATGACGGCGACGCCGCCGGCGAGCTTGGCGAGGCGCTCCTGCAGCTTCTCGCGGTCGTAGTCGCTGTCGGTGTTCTCGATCTCGCGACGGATCTGGGTCACGCGGCCCTCGATCTGCGACGCGTCGCCGGCGCCCTCGACGATCGTGGTCTCGTCCTTGGTGACGATGACCTTGCGGGCGCGGCCGAGGAGCTCGAGGTCGGTGTTCTCGAGCTTGAGGCCGACCTCCTCGGTGATGACCTGGCCGCCCGTGAGGATCGCGATGTCCTGCAGCTGGGCCTTGCGGCGGTCGCCGAAGCCGGGGGCCTTGACGGCGACCGACTTGAAGATCCCGCGGATCTTGTTCAGCACGAGCGTCGCGAGGGCCTCGCCCTCGACATCCTCGGCGATGATGACGAGCTCCTTGCCCGCCTGGATGACCTTGTCGACGACCGGCAGAAGGTCCTTGATGTTCGAGATCTTCTGGTTCGCGATCAGGATGTACGGGTCCTCGAAGACCGCCTCCTGGCGCTCCGGGTCCGTGACGAAGTAGGGGTTCAGGTAGCCCTTGTCGAAGCGCATGCCCTCGGTGAGCTCGAGCTCGGTGCCGAACGTGTTCGACTCCTCGACCGTGACGACGCCCTCCTTGCCCACCTTGTCGATGGCCTCGGCGATGAGCTCGCCGATCGCGGGGTCGGCGGCCGAGATCGACGCGGTCGCGGCGATCTGCTCCTTCGACTCGACCTCCTTGGCCTGCGCGAGCAGCTCGTCCGAGAGCGCCTTGACGGCCTTCTCGATGCCGCGCTTCAGGCTGATGGGGTCGGCGCCGGCGGCGACGTTGCGGAGGCCCTCGCGGACCAGCGCCTGGGCGAGGACCGTGGCGGTCGTGGTGCCGTCACCCGCGACGTCGTCGGTCTTCTTGGCGACCTCCTTGACCAGCTCGGCGCCGATCTTCTCGTACGGGTCGTCGAGCTCGATCTCCTTGGCGATCGAGACGCCGTCGTTCGTGATGGTGGGGGCGCCCCACTTCTTCTCGAGCACGACGTTGCGACCGCGCGGGCCGAGCGTCACCTTGACGGCGTCGGCCAGCGTGTTGAGGCCGCGCTCGAGGCCACGACGGGCCTCCTCGTCGAAAGCGATCATCTTTGCCATGTTGGTGTCGTCCCTCCCGGACGTAGGCGTGTGGTCTTTAGCACTCCTCTTGCACGAGTGCTAGGACGATTCTGGCACTCTCCCCCATCGAGTGCAAGCCGCGTCCGGCGGGCGCGCCCGTGGGCGGGCGACGCCCGGACGCGCGAGAGCGCCCCGCGGTCCGGGCCGCGGGGCGCTCTGCGTGGACGCCGGGTCAGACGGGGCGGACGGCCTCCGCCTGCGGGCCCTTCTGGCCCGAGCCGACGGTGAACTCGACGGACTGCCCCTCCTCCAGGACGCGGAAGCCGCTCATCTCGATGTTCGAGTAGTGGACGAAGACGTCCTGGCTGCCGTCTGCCACGGTGATGAACCCGTAGCCCTTCTCGGCGTTGAACCACTTCACGGTGCCCTGGGTCATGCGAAAACTCTCCTGGTGCTGGGGGCGGATATCGGGAATGGTATCCGCGCCGTTCCGCGCCAGAACGCCGAGAGGGCGAGAATGAACACGCCCGAATCGAACTGTTTACCCGGCCGAAACACGGTCGAGACCGGCGACCACCGTGATCTCCTTGAGCGCCGGATCCGGCGGGCTCTGGTACTGGTCGCTCAGCGCGACGCGCGCGCCGCCGATGGCCTGCGCGATGCCCAGCGCGACGGCCTCCTCCTCGGGAGACGCGTAGTACACGGTCGTGGCGGGGAAGTCCGTCGCGGACGACTCGCTCGGCAGGACCATGTCGTCCGACCATCCGGCCGCCACAAGTTCGGCGGCGACCTCCTCGGCCACGCCCTGCGAGCCCGTGCCGTTGAGCACGAGCACCGTGTAGGTGGGGTCGAAGATCGGCGACACCGTGGACTGCGGCACCGGGGACTGCTGTCCCGGCACGATGTCGACGCGCTGCGACAGGACGAGGAACGCGAGGATGCCCGCGATCGTGAGCAGGACCGTCGCGAGCGCGGCCCACAGCAGCACGACGCGGCGGGGTGCGCGGGGCTGCTCGGCACGATGGGCGCCGACCCTGGCGGACTGGCGCGGGACGTCGTCGAAGCGGTCCCGGGGGTAGGTGGTCGGCACGACCCCGATGCTACCCGGACGCCCCTGGGGCGACGCCTCAGGCGCGGCTCCGGTCAGCCGGCGATGCGGGAGCGGTCCGCGCGGCGCGCGTCGCGCAGGCGGCGCAGCCGGCCCACGAGCAGCGGGTCCTCGGCGAGCGCGTCGGCCGAGTCGATCAGCCGGCCCAGCAGCTGGTAGTAGCGCGCCGGCGCCATCTCGAGCTGGGACCGGATGGCCTCCTCCTTCGCGCCGCCGTGGCGGCGCCACTCGGCCTCGAAGGCGAGGATGGCGCGGTCGCGGTCGGAGAGGGGCACGTCCCCACGGTAGGCGGCGCTGCGGCGCGCGCCGGTCAGGCGCGCCAGTCGATCCAGGCGCCCAGAGGGTCGGCGGCCGCGAGCACCTCGCCGTCGAGCGCGAGCGCGAATCCCGGGCCCCACGTCCCGGGGTCGATGGGCGGGGTCCAGGCGTCGTGCAGCGCGGGCTGGTCGAGCGTGATCCAGTGCACGGGCTCGGGGCGGATGCCGCCCGGTGCCCGCAGCGCCGCGATCAGCGCGTCGCGCCGGCCGCGCGGCACGTACGGCAGCACACCGGGGGTCGTGATCACGAGCGCGGCATCGCGCGGCGCCTCGGCCGCGAGGCGGCGCACGAGCCCGAGATCCGCGGCATCCCCCGCGACGAGGCGCGGCGGGTCGGCGGCGGCGACGTCGATCGCGGCGGCGATCCGCCGGGCCCTGGCCGTCTCCTCGGGCCACACGAGCCCCTCGAGCCAGGCCCGGTCGGCGGGGTCGCCGGCGTCCAGCGGCTGCAGGTCGATGCCCGCGCGCCACACGACGTCCGGCAGGCGGAGGTCCGGCACGGCTCCGCGCAGCTCGGCCTCGAGCACGACGGCCGCTCCCCCGCCCGGATCCACCGCGACGACGTCGTCGCCCGCACGGAAGCGGTACGCGTAGCGATCCGGGTACAGGCACAGCCCGCCCGAGGCGCCGAGCTCGAGCAGCGCGATCGGGCCCTGCAGGCGCGCGAGGGCGGGAAGGAGCGCGGCGCAGCGCAGCGGCTCGTTCGTCTGGAGCGTGCGCGCCGCGCACTCGGCGACCACCGTGGCGGCGTGCGCGCGCACGAACGCCGCCCAGGCGTCGTAGCCGCCGTCCAGCGGGGCGCCCAGCATCCGCGTGACGGCGAACACGAGCGGCGGCTGCCGGCGCGTGGCGGGGATGCGGGCGAGGATCTCGCACATCCCGGGATCGACCGCGACGCCCTCGGCCCACGCGAGATAGACGTCCGAGCGGCCCGGCGCCTCGTCGCGTGCGAAGCGGGCGAACCGGTCCGCGACGGCGGCCGGGTCGTGGTCGGTCGTCGGGGCGCTCATCCCCTCATTCTCCCGGGCCGCGAACGTTACGACACGTCCGGTCCGCGCACCCTCCCGCGGACGTAGTCTGTAAGGCGATCAACGGGAGGAACCCATGTCGTACAACGTGAGCAAGTCCGAGGATGAGTGGCGCCAGGAGCTCACCCCCGAGCAGTACGCGGTGCTGCGCGAGGCCGGCACCGAGCGCCCCTGGACGGGCGAGCTGCTGGACGAGGAGCGCGCGGGCCTGTACACGTGCGCGGCGTGCGGTTCGGAGCTGTTCAAGAGCGGCACCAAGTTCGACTCGCACTGCGGCTGGCCCAGCTTCTACGAGTCCATCCGCCCCGACGCGGTCGAGCTGCTCGAGGACAACAGCCACGGCATGGAGCGCACCGAGGTGCGCTGCGCCAACTGCGGCTCGCACCTGGGTCACGTCTTCCCGGACGGCTTCGGCACGCCCACGGGCGACCGCTACTGCATGAACTCGCTGTCGCTGAACTTCACTCCGGAGGAGAGCGACGAGCAGGACGCCTCGGCCTGATGACCGCGGCGGCCGTCGGGGGCGCGCGGGCCGCGATGCTCGCGCGCCGCTCGCTGTCGAAGGTCACGGACGACGCGCCCACGCACGACGAGCTCGTCGAGCTGGTGTCGGCCGCGGGCCGCGTCGCCGACCACAAGGAGCTCAAACCCTGGCGGCTGATCGAGATCCGCGGCGACGACCGCGTAGCGCTCGGCCGCGCGATCGCGAAGGCCGAGGGCAAGAAGGGCGTGTACTCCAAGCCCCTCCGCGCGCCGCTGCTGATCGCGATCGTCGCGTCGGTGCGGCGCGGCAAGGTGCCGGTCTGGGAGCAGGAGGCCGTCGCCTCCGGCGTCGCCCATGCGCTCAGCCTGCTGCTGGACGAGGCGGGCTACGGCGTCTTCTGGCGCACGGGCGGCTGCACGCGGCACCCCGCGGTCGCCAAGGCGCACGGCCTCACGAAGGACGAGGTCCTGCTCGGCTGGCTCTATGTCGGCGGAAAGCCCACCCGGTCGCGCCCGCTGCGCCGCAAGGCCGTCGACGGCGCCAAGTTCCTCTCCGCTCTCCCCGCGGGCAAGAAGGCCAAGAAGAAGGCCTGACGACCTCGGCCCGCGCGCCTCAGCGGGCGGAACGCCGGCCGACCGCGGCGATCGTGACTCCCACGCACGCGACCGCGACCGTGATGGCGGAGCGGACCGGCGACGGCGGCACCGCGGGCGGCCACAGCAGGTCGAGCGCGAGCGAGCCCACGAGCATCCCGAGCACGGATCCGAGCGAGAGCAGCAGCACGCCGATCCGCGGCGCGAGCGCCGCCGACAGCGCGATGTAGGCGACGCCGATCGCGCCGCCCAGGTACAGCCACGGGTCGGCCGGAAGCGGCGCGACGCCGGCGAGCGGCGCCCGCACCAGCGCGATCGCCCCGAGCACGACCGTGCCACCGGCGAAGTTGACGAGCGTCGCGGTCATCGCCGACGCGGTGGCCCGCTGCAGCCGGCCGTTGGTGGCCTGCTGCCACGCGAGGCCGGCGCCGACCAGGAGCGGAAGCAGCAGCATCCACAGCGGCGCCTGCGCGACCGTGCCGCCCGTGAGCGAGACGGTCACGGCCGCGAGCGCGAGCGCCACGCCGACCACCCGCGGCACGGTCACCGCCGTCACGCCGGCCGGACTGTACCCGACGCGGTCCAGGATCAGTCCGCTGAGCGTCTGCCCCGCCACGACGCCCACCGTGAACAGCGCCGTGCCGATCACCCCGACCACGGCGCCCTGCGAGCCCACCGTGAGCGCTCCGGCCGCGCCGCCGATCAGGATCCACCACGGGATGTCGCGCGCGCGGACGCCGCGCACGAGCCGCGCGACGCCGGCCCGGCCCGCCGGCAGCGCCGCGGCGAGCGCGACCATGATGGCCAGGCCCGATCCGAACGAGATGACGGCGGCCACGATCGCGTCGTCGAGCGCGGCGCCGAGCCCGCCGTTCAGCCGCGACTGGATGGCCGTCAGCACGCCGACCGCGATGGCTCCCGCCACCGGGGCGAGGCCCCGGGCGCGGCGTGACGGCGACGGCTGGTCCGGGGTGCTCACTCCCTCAAGCCTACGACCCCAGGTGGGCGCCGCCGCGCTCGTCGATGTCGTCCCCCGACCACAGGTCCCCGCACTCCACCTGCCGGGCGGCGGCCGCCCGCAGATACGCCCGGGCGCCCTCGTCTCCGCGGAGCGTTGCCCGCAGCGCCGCGACGTGATCCGCGCCGACCAGGACCGGATGGCCCGGGCGGCCGCGGTACACGGCCTGAGCCAGCGCCTGACGCAGCGGCCGCCCGCCCTCGGCGATCACGCGGCGAACCGCGCCGGGGACCACATCGGGCGTGTCGACCGGCAGGATGACGACGCCGTCGGCCGGGACCGCCGCGGCGAGCGCGCCGCGCAGCGTGGCGGCCAGTCCGCGCGCCGCGTCGCCGATGACGACCGACGTCGCGGGCGTCGGCACCAGGGCGGCGGCCGCCGCGGAGGCCGGCGACAGCGCCACGACGACCCGGTCGCACCCGCCCTTGACCAGCGCGTCGACCGCGCGCGCCACCCACGGCGTCCCGTCGGCGCCGCGCGCGAGCGCCTTCGGGCCGCCGAACCGGCGACCCGCTCCGGCGGCGAGCACGAGGCCGCACAGGCGCACGCGGGCGGGGTCCATCGCCGCAGTCTAGGACCCGCAGGTCACGGCGCGGGGTCGGGCGCGTGACGCGCCGGGCGTGGCGTGTAGCAGTCCGGTAACACGGCATGACTACGGTGGCGCCATGCTCGAACTCGCCGCCGTGATCCTCGACCGGCTGCGCGCCGGGCGGCGGATCGCGGTGGTCACGGTCACCGGCGTCGCGCGCAGCGCCCCGCGGGGCGTCGGCTCATCCATGGCGGTGGCCGACGACGGCGAGGTGATCGGCTCGATCTCGGGCGGCTGCGTGGAGGGCGACGCGATCGTCCTCGCCCGCACGGTGCTCGCGACCGGGCGGGCACAGGCGGCGGGGTTCGGCTTCGACGACGAGGCCGCGTTCGCGGCGGGCCTGGCGTGCGGCGGGCGGATCGACGTGCTCGCGTACGAGGTCCGGGCCGGCGACGACGTGGCCCGCGCGGCGCTCGAGCGGGCCGCGGCGGACCGGCCCGTCGCTGTCGGGCTCGTGCTGCAGGGCGACGCCGCGGGGCGCATCCTGCCGGTTCCGGACGGCCCGGCGGTCCTGGCTCTCGCGCACGCACCGCGGCCGCGCCTCATCCTGCTCGGCGCCGGCGAGCACGCAGCCGCGCTGTGCCGGGTCGGCGCGGCGGCGGGCTTCGCCGTGACGGTGTGCGACGTGTGGGAGACGCTCATCACCCCGGAGCGCTTCCCCGACGCGGCCGAGCGGGTCGTGGGCGACCCGGCCGAGTACCTGCGGGGCGAGGCCGGGGATCGGGTCGACGCCCGCACGGCCGTGTGCGTCCTCACGCATGACACGCGCCTCGACGTCCCCGCGATCGCGACCGCGCTCGCCCTGCCCGTCGGGTTCGTGGGAGCGCTCGGCGCCCGCCGCACGATCGCGCGGCGCGCCGAGCTGCTGCGCGCCGCGGGCGTGGAGGACGCGGACCTCGCCCGGCTGCACTCCCCCCTGGGCCTCGACCTCGGAGGGGCCTCGCCCGACGAGGTGGCGCTCTCGGCGCTGGCCGAGATCGTCCAGTCGCGCCACGGCGGAACGGGACGACCACTGCGCGACGGCCAGGGCCCCCTGCACGGCACCCTCGGCACCGCGCCCGCCGGCCCGGACGCCGCCTGCGCGCTCGGCGAGGGGCGGCCCGCGTGGACCTGAGCACCGTCACGTCCTTCCGCCGCGCGCGCGGCCCCGGCGACCTCGCGCTGGCGCCGGGCGAGACCGTGCTCGCCGGCGGCACGTGGCTGTTCGGGGAGCCTCAGCCCGAGGTCACGGGGCTCGTCGACCTCACGGCGATGGGGTGGCCAGACCTGGAGGTCTCCCCCGCCGGGCTGCGGATCGGCGCCACGTGCTCCATCGCGCGACTCGTCCGGTTCGCGCGCGACGGCGAGGCGCCCGCGGAGTGGGCCGCGACCCGGATGTTCCCGGTCGCCGCGGACGCGCTGCTCGCGTCGTTCAAGATCTGGAACACCGCGACGGTCGGCGGCAACATCGCCCGAGCGTTCGCGGCCGCGGCGATGGTGTCGCTCGCCACCGGGCTCGACGGCACCGCCGAGGTGTGGACCCCCGACGGCGGCGAGCGCACGCTGCCCGTCGCCGAGATCCCCGCGCGGGACGGGGTCAGCACGCTGCGGCTGGGCGAGGTCATCCGCGCGATCGACCTGCCCGCGCGCACGCTGCGCTCGCGCTTCACGCTGCACCGGATCGCGCTCGCCGAGCTCGGCAGGTCCGCGGCGGTCGTGACGGGCCGGGCCGACGAGGACGGCGCGGCCGTGTTCGTCGTGACCGCGGCCACCGAGCGCCCGGTCGTGCTGCGGTTCCCCGCGGCGCCCTCGGCGACCGAGCTGGCCGAGGCGGTGCGGTCCGCGCCGGGCTACTTCTCGGATCCGCTGGGCGCGGCCGACTGGCGGCGGGCCGTGTCGGTCGTGCTCGCCGAGCGCGCCCGCGCGGAGCTGGCCGGGGAGACGCGCGCGTGAGGCTCGAGATCGACGGCGCCGCGGTCGAGGCCGACCCGCGGCCGGGACAGTGCCTGCGCACGCTGCTGCGCGAGCACGGCGCCCTGTCTGTCAAGCGCGGCTGCGATTCCGGCGACTGCGGGGCGTGCGCCGTGCTGCTGGACGGCGAGCCCGTGCACTCGTGCGTCGTGCCGGCGGTGCGCGCCGAGGACCGGGCGGTCACGACCGCCGCGGGCCTCGCCCCCGGCGACGCGCTGCATCCGGTGCAGGACGCGCTCGCGAACGGCTTCGGGTTCCAGTGCGGGTTCTGCACGCCCGGCATGAGCGTTACGGCATCGTGCCTCGGCGAGGAGGACCTCCCGGATCTCGACCGCCGCCTCAAGGGGAGCCTGTGCCGCTGCACCGGGTACCGGCCGATCCGCGAGGCCGTACGCGCGGCCGTGCTCGGACCGGTCCGGGAGACCGGCCCGGACCCCGGCGATGGTGTCGGAGTCTCGGCCGTGCCCGAGCCGGCGCAGCGGGTGGTGCAGGGCCTCGAGCCGTACGCGTTCGACGACGTCCCGGCGGGCGCGCTCATCCTGCGCGTGCTCGGCTCGCCGCATCCGCACGCCCGCATCCGCGCGATCGACGCCGCCGCCGCGCGCGCGGTGCCGGGGGTCGTGGCGGTGTACACGCACGAGGACGCGCCCGCGGCCCGGTACTCGACCGCGCGCCACGAGCATCGGCAGGACGACCCCGACGACACCCGCATGCTCGACGACGTCGTGCGCCACGTGGGGCAGCGGGTCGCCGCGGTCGTGGCCGAGACCGCGGCGGCCGCCGAGCGGGCGTGCGCACTGATCCGCGTCGACTACGAGCCGCTGCCCGCCGTGTTCGATCCCGAGGAGGCGCGGACGCCCGGCGCGCCGCTCGTGCATCCGGAGCGCACGCCCGAGGACCGCGTCGCCGATGCGGGGCGCAACGTCGTCGCGGCGCTGCACGCGGGCTACGGCGGCGACGTCGACGCGGCGCTCGCTGCGAGCCCCGTCACGGTGAGCGGCACGTGGCGCACGGGGCGCTCGATCCACGCTCAGCTCGAGACGCACGGATCCGTCGGCTGGCTGGACGAGGAGGGACGGCTGGTCATCCGCTCGTCGACGCAGGTGCCGTTCCTGACGCGCGACGAGCTGTGCACGCTGTTCGACCTGCCGCGCGACCGCGTGCGGGTGTACGCGCCCCGCGTGGGCGGCGGCTTCGGCGGCAAGCAGGAGATGTTCACGGAGGACCTCGTCGCGTTCGCCGTGCTGCGCACCGGCCGCCCCGTGGCGTACGAGTTCACGCGCGCCGAGCAGTTCTGGCGCTCGTCCATGCGGCATCCGATGCGGGTGTCGGTGACGCTGGGCGCCGAGCCCGACGGCCGACTGACGGCGATCAAGCTCGACGTGCTGAGCGACACCGGCGCGTACGGCAACCACGCGATCGGGGTGCTGTTCCACGGGTGCGCCGAGTCGGTCACGCTGTACCGCGCGCCCGTCGCGCGGGTGGACGCCGAGGCGGTCTACACCAACAACGTGCCGTCGGGCGCCTTCCGCGGCTACGGACTGGGCCAGGTCACGCTCGGGATCGAGTCTGCGCTCGACATGCTCGCCGAGCGCATCGGGATGGACCCGTTCGACATCCGGCGCATCAACGCCGTGCGGGAGGGCGACGCGCTCCGCCGGGCGGACGGCGAGATCGAGGCCGACCTGGTCTGGGGAAGCTACGGCCTGGACCAGTGCCTCGACCTCGCGCAGGCCGCGCTCGCCGAGCCCGGGGAGGACCCGCCCGCGGGGTGGCTGGTCGGCGAGGGCATGGCCGCCGCGATGATCGCCACGCTCGCGCCGCGCGGCCACCGCGCCCACGCGACCGCCACGCTCCTGCCCGGCGGCGCGTTCGAGCTGCGGACGGGCACGGCCGAGTTCGGCAACGGCACGACGACCGTCCAGCGCCAGATCGCCGCGAGCGTCTTCGGGGTGGGCGCCGATCGGATCCGGCTCGCGCACGCCGACACCGACGCCGTCGCGTTCGACACGGGCGCGTTCGCATCGGCCGGCACGACGATCGCGGGCAAGGCGCTGCACGGCGCGTGCCTTGCGCTGCGCGACCGGATCGTCGAGGAGGCCGCGGCGCGCGTGGGCGCACCGGCGGCAGAGTGCGCGTACGGGCCCGACGGCGTGCGGACGCCCGCCGGCGTCGTGCCGCTCGCGGAGATCGCGGGCGCGGGCGGGCTGACCGCCTCGGGCGAGGAGCACGGCGAGCTGCGATCGCTCGCGTTCAACGTGCACGCCGTGCGGGTCGCGGTCGATCCCGAGACCGGCGCCGTGCGCATCCTGCGGAACGTGCACGCGGCCGACGCGGGCTTCGTGATGAACCCCGCCCAGTGCCGCGGGCAGATCGAGGGCGGCGTCGCCCAGGGCATCGGCGGGGCGCTGTACGAGGAGGTGGTCGTCGCGGACGGCCGCGTGCAGAACCCCGCGTTCCGCACCTACCGCGTGCCGCAGTCGGCCGACATCCCCGACGTCGAGGTGCTGTTCGCGACGACGAGCGACGATCTCGGTCCGTTCGGCGCGAAGTCGATGAGCGAGTCGCCGTACAACCCCGTCGCGCCCGCGATCGGCAACGCGATCGCCCGGGCGCTGGGCGCCCGCCCGTTCGAGCAGCCGTTCACGCGCGAGCGCGTGTGGCGGCTCGCGCAGGGCGCCTGAGCGCGAGACCGCGATCCCCCGACGGGCCCGGCGGATGAAGTGATCGCTTCACGGTTTTACGTGAGCGAAATGACCGGGAAACGGCCTCGACCGCCGCGGCCGATTGACTGCGGAGCAGGCGCACGAGCGCCGCGGATCCCCACCGAATCCCCCGTCCGAAAGGCGCCGCCATGCACCTCCGTCGACTGCTCATCCCGATCGCCGCGAGCGCCGCCGCGGCGCTGGTCCTGTCCGGCTGCTCGTCGTCCTCCGACGCCGCATCGGGCGCCGCCGGCGAGACCGCGACCGTCAAGATCGGCACCCTGCGCGGCCAGCCGCACTTCTACGCGCCGTTCCTCTACGAGGACTTCGCGGCCGAGGGCGTCCGGTTCGAGGTCATCACGCTCGACACCACGCCCGCCCTCAGCGACGCGCTCGTCGCCGGCACGATCGACTTCGCGATCAGCGGCGTCACCCCCACGATCGCCTCGGTCGCGCAGGGCCGCGACCTCAGGATCGTCGCGTCCGCCGCCGACGGCGGATCCGGGTTCATCGGCAACGACTCCATCCAGACGCTGGACGACCTGGTCGGCAAGAAGGTCGGCTACATGCAGACGACCGCGCAGGAGGTCGCCATGCGCCTCACGCTCGAGGAGGCCGGCGTCGATCCCGACGACATCGAGCTCGTCACGGTGCTGGCGCCCGAGATGGCCGGGCAGCTCGGGTCCGGGTCGATCGACGCGTTCTTCGGCGTCGAGATCGGCGCCTCGATCGCGCTCGAGCAGGGCGGCCACGAGTTCGCCGACCCGTACGCGACGCCGATCGGAAAGGTCAACCTCGGCCTCGTCACGACGGGTGCGCTGATCGCGGAGGACCCCGAGCTCGTGCAGCAGGTGGTCGACACACACGTGGCCGCGACCGACTGGATGACCGGCAACGAGGACGAATGGCTGTCCGAGATGGTCAGCATGTTCGGCGGCGACCAGGCGATCTTCGACACCGCGATCGCGAACTTCTGGATGCGCTCCGACCTCTCGGAGGAGTACCTCGGCCAGCTCGAGGCGCTCGCGACCGAGATGGGCGAGCTGGGCTTCGTCGAGGAGGCGCCCGCGATCGAGGACGTCGTCGACACGTCGTTCGTGGAGTGAGCATGACCGCCACCGCGACTCTCGCTCCGCCCGCCACGCGGCCGGTCGCGCCGGGCTTCTCCGGGCGTCGGCGCGGGCGCGGCATCCGGTCCCTGCCCGCCCGGATCGCCCTGGGGCTCGTCGTCCCCGTCCTGTTCGTCGCGTTCTGGCACCTCGGTCGCGAGCTGCAGCTCGAGCTGCCGTTCGGCATCCGGATGGGGTACCTGCCGTACCCCGCGGACGTGGCCGTGACGCTGTGGGACTTCGCCTTCGGCGGCCTGCGGGACGACGCGTTCAGCACGACCCTGTGGCAGCACCTCGGCGCGAGCGCGCTGCGGGTCGGCGCCGGATTCGGCCTGGCGACGCTGATCGCCGTGCCTGTCGGGGTGCTGATGGGGCGCTTCTACGTCATGGACTCGCTGTTCGATCCGTTCATCAACCTGATCCGCCCCATCCCCGCGACCGCGTGGGTGCCGCTCGTCGCGCTGCTGATCGGCATCGGCGACCAGGCCACGATCTTCCTGATCACGCTGTCGGCGTTCTTCCCGATCGTGCTGGGCGCCGCGAGCGGCACCCGGCAGGTGCCCGAGCGGCTGGTGGAGGCTGCGCGCATGCTCGGGACCACGCGGGCCGCCGTGCTGTGGCGGGTCATGGTGCCCGCCGCGGCGCCCGCGATCGTCAACGGGCTGCGCGTGGGGCTGGGGCTGGCGTGGGTGATCCTCGTGCTCGGCGAGTCCACGGGCGTGAACGAGGGCCTGGGCGCCACCATCACGCTCGCGCGCGACATCGTGCGCACCGACCTGATCGTGGCCGGGATGATCGTCATCGGCCTGTCCGGGTTCCTGTCGGACCGGCTGCTCAGCCTCGTGCTGCGGCTGCTGGTCGGGCGGCGCCCGGTGTTCCAGAAGGGGGCGCGCGGATGAGCGCGGAGATCCACATCGCGGGGCTCGAGAAGCGGTTCGCGACCGCGTCGGGCGACGTCCTGGCCGTGGCGGACGTGTCGCTCGACGTCGCGGCGGGCGAGTTCGTCGCGGTCGTGGGGGCCAGCGGATGCGGCAAGAGCACGCTGCTGCGCATCCTGGCCGGCTTCGAGGAGCCCAGCGGCGGCGAGGTCACGGTCGCGGGGGCGCCGATCTCGGGCCCGGGGCCCGACCGCGGGGTCGTGTTCCAGGACTACGGCCTGTTCCCATGGCTGACCGTACGCGAGAACGTCGCGTACGGCCCCTCGCGCCGCGGGATGTCGCGCGCGGCCGCGCGGGCCACGGCCGACGCGCACCTCGAGACCGTGGGGCTGACGCGCTTCGCGCAGCGCTTCCCCGGCGAGCTGTCCGGCGGCATGCAGCAGCGCGTCGCCATTGCGCGCGTGCTGGCGAACGACCCGGCCGTGATGCTGATGGACGAGCCGTTCGGCGCGCTCGACGCCCTCACCCGCAGCGACCTGCAGGTGCAGCTGCGGCGCATCCAGCGCTCGGAGGGCCGCACGGTCGTGTTCATCACGCACTCGATCGAGGAGGCCGTGTACCTCGCCGACCGGGTCGTCGTGATGACCGGCGGCGCCTCGCACGGCGTGCCGGGGCACATCCGCGCGGTCGTCCCGGTCCCGCTCGGCGACGACCGCGATGTCACGGCCCCCGCGTTCAACGCCCTCAAGCGCGAGATCTCTGAGCTCGTCCACGAGCGCACCGCCGCGGTCGCCTGACCGCGCCTGCCGCGCCGGCTCAGCGGGGCTCGGCGCCGACGTGCGCGACCGCCTCGGCGAGGGCGCGGATGCCCAGCGCGACGTCCGGCGCGGAGACCGACTCGTCGGGGTGGTGGCTGATGCCGTCGGGGTTGCGGAGGAACAGCATGCCCACCGGCGCGACGGCGCCCAGCGCCATGCCGTCGTGGCCCGCGGGGCTGAACAGCGTCGCCGGCTCCGCGGCGGCGCCGACCGAGTGCCGGATGCCCTCGCGCACGACGTCCTGCAGCAGCGGCGCGCAGAACACGGCCGGCGCGCTGTGCACCTCGCGGGCGCGCCAGCGCAAGCCGCGGCGCCCCATGATGTCGTCGAGCTCGAGCGAGATCGCCCGCCACACGCGGTCGCGGTCCGCGTCGAACTCGCCGCGGAGGTCCAGGCTGAACCGGGCCTCGCCCGGGACGACGTTCACGGCCCCGGGGAACGCCTCGAGCTGACCCACCGTGCCGATGATGTGGTGCTCGCCGCGGCAGATCCGCTCGACCGCGAGCGCGGCCTCGCTCGCGCCCAGCAGCGCGTCGCGGCGCATGTCGTACGGCGTGCCGCCCGCGTGCCGGGCCTCGCCCTCGACCAGCAGCTGGAAGCGCCGCGCGCTCGCGATCGACGACACCACGGCGAGCGCCTCGCCGCGACGGTCCAGCTCGGGCCCCTGCTCGATGTGGGCCTCGAGGTAGCCCACGAGCTGCTCGGGCCGGCGCGCGGCCTCGCCGATGCGTCCGGGGTCCAGGCCGAACTCTCGGTACGCCTCGCGCAGGGTCGTGCCGTCGGCGTCCGCGAGGTCCCACCACGCGTCGTCCCACGTCCCCGCCATGGCCGACGAGCCGAGCAGGGCCTTGCCGAAGCGGGTGCCCTCCTCGTCGCTGAACGCCGCCACCTCGAGCCCGAAGGGGAACGGCGACCGCGAGCGGCCCTCGTCGTCGACCCGGCGCAGCAGCCGCACGACCTCGATGGCCATCAGCACGCCCAGGATGCCGTCGAACCGCCCGGCGTCGATCACGGTGTCGAGGTGCGATCCGAGCATGAGCACGGGCGCGTCCGGGTCGTCCGCGGGGAGCAGGCCGAGCTGGTTGCCCGCGGCGTCCTGGCGCGGCGTCATTCCCGCCTCGCGCATCCACTCGGCCGCGAGCCGGTTCACGCGCGCGTGCTCGGGCGACAGGTGCACTCTCGTGATCGCGCCGTCGTCGGCCGTGACCCGCGCGAGCTCGTCGCAGCGCGCCATCACGCGCCGCGCGGCCGAGGCCACGGTCTCGGGCGAGAGCTCTGGCAGCCGGGTCGTGGTCATCCGGCGGCCCCGGATGCGGCGCCCGGTGCCGCGGGCGCCCCCGCGAACGCGTCGAGCGCGGCGTCGACCCCGCCGCCGGCGGGCACGCGCGCGCCGAAGCGGCGCAGCACGGCCTCCAGCGCCGCGAGCGTGGTCAGCACGGTGTCGCGCCGGGCGTTGTACCCCATGGTGCCGATGCGCCACACGCGGCCGTGCAGGGGGCCGAAGGACGTGCCGATCTCGATGCCGAAGTCCTCGAGCAGCGCGGCGCGCGCGGCGTCGCCGGGCACGCCCTCGGGGATCTCGACCGCCACGACGTTGTTCATCTTGTGCGCGACGTCGCCGAACACCGTCAGCCCCAGCCCCTCGACGCCCGCGAGCATCGCCGCGCCGGCGACCCGGTGCCGCTCGATCACGGCCCCGCGCCCCTCGGCGAGCAGCACGCGCGCGCACTCGCGCGCCGCGTACAGCATCGAGGTGGCCTCGGTGTGGTGGTTCAGGCGGCGCGGCCCCCAGTAGTCGAGGATCATCCCGAGGTCGAAGTAGTTGGAGCGGACGAAGTCCGTCGCGCTCTCGTCGCCGGCCTCCCGGATGCCCGCCTCGACGCGGCCGCGGGAGCGGATCACCTCGACCGCGCGCTCCGAGAGGGTGATCGGCGCCGAGCCGCTGGGGCCGCCCAGGCACTTCTGCAGACCGGCCGTCGCGGCGTCCACACCCCACGCGTCGGCCTCGAACGGGTTGCCGCCGAGCGACGCAGTCGCGTCGGTGTAGAACAGCACGCCGTGGCGGGCGCAGAGCTCGCCGACCTCGTCGAGCGGCTGGTTCATGGTCGTCGAGGTGTCGCCCTGCACGAGCGCGAGCACGTGCGGCTTCACGCGCAGGATGGCCTCCTCGATCGCCGACACCGGCACGACCTGCCCCCACTCGACCTCGATCGTGTGCACCTCGGCGAGCGCCCGCTCGGCGATCTCGGCGAGCAGGTGGCCGAAGCGGCCGAACACGGGGACCAGCACGCGGTCGCCCGGCCGCACGAGCGAGACCAGGGCCGCCTCGATGCCCGCGCGCGACGTGCCGTCGATCAGCAGGGTCGCGTCGTTCCGCGTGGCCCACACCTGGCGGTACAGCTCCTGGGTGTCGCTCATCGCGGCCGTCATGAACGGGTCGTACTGGCCCACGAGCGGCGCGGACATGGCCCGCAGCACGCTCGGGTACGCCGAGATCGGCCCCGGCCCCATCAGCAGGCGGGCGGGCGGGTCGAGCGGCGCGACGGGAGCGGACGGACGGTCGGGGGTCATGCGGGATCCTTCGGCTGTGCGGCAAGGCCGCGGGCGAGTCGGACGAGGGCGATGTCGGTGCCGGCGCGCGAGGCCAGGCACACGCCGACCGGCGCCGGCCCGAGCCGGGCGGGCACCGTCAGCAGCGGAACGGAGACGGCCGGGATGCCGGCGATCGCGACGGGCGTGGTCATCCGCAGGGTGGCGGTGCGCACGGCGTCGACGCGGCCGCCGTCGGCGGTGCGCATGGGTGCCGGCCCGGGCACCGTGGGCATGATCAGGACGGCGTCGCCGACGATCGCGTCGATGCGCTCCTTGAGCGGCCCGAGCGCGGCGCGCGCCGCGCTCTCCTGCTCGGGCGTGATCGCGGCGGCCGCGCGGAAGCGCTCGGCGACCGCGGCGCCGACCGCGCCGGGATGCTCGCGCAGCCAGTCGCCGTCGTTGCGCCACGCCTCCGCGCCCTGCACCACGCGGAACGGCTCCTGGTATCCGGCGAGGTCGCCGATGCGGATGCGCTCGACGTCGGCGCCCATCCCGGCGAGCAGCGCCTCGAACGCCTCGCGCGTGGCGGGCTCGACGGCGTCGAGCACCTCCTCGGGCACCGCGAACCGCGACGGCAGGTCCGTCCCCGACTCGCCGTAGACGTTCTCGGTCGACTCGGATCCGTCGTAGCTCAGGCACCAGTCGACCACGCGCTGCAGCGTCTCGCCGTCGCGCGTGAGCCAGCCCACCGTGTCGAAGGACTGCGCGAGCGGCAGGAGGCCCTGACGGGGCACGAGCCCGTGCGTGGTCCGCAGCCCCCAGAGCCCCTGATACGACGCGGGCACGCGGATGGAGCCGGCCGTGTCGGTCGCGAGGCCGATGTCGGCCTGGCCGGTGGCGACGGCCGACGCGGGCCCGCTCGACGATCCTCCGGGCAGGGCCCCTGGGACCGCGCCGTTGGGCGGCGTGCCGTAGTGCGCGTTGTCGCCCGCGATCGAGTACGCGAACTCGTCCGTGCGCGCGATCCCGCGCAGCGAGGCGCCCCCGCGCAGCAGGTCGGCCACCGCGGGCGCCGTGCTCTGCTCTGGCCTGACGGAGTCGAGGTACGCAGGGTTTCCCGCGCCGATCCGGTAGCCCTTGATCGCGAACAGGTCCTTGACCGCGAACGTCAGTCCGGCCAGCGCACCGTCCCACGCGCCCTGGAACAGCGGGTCCCCGACGGTGCGCCAGATCGCGCGGTCGAACGCCTTGGGGCGGGGCGACACGTGCGCCGCCGTGATGCGCCATCCGGCGTCGGTGCGGGTCCACACCTGGGTCTGCAATCCGCGGCCGCCGGCGTCGAAGCGCGAGACCGACACGATCAGCGCGACGCCGTCGCCCAGCGCGCGGTGCTCCATCCGCTCGATCACGCGCGGCCCGACGCCGCCGCGCAGCGACCGGAAGGCGCTGATCGCCTCGTGGCCGACGAGCAGCCCCGCGTCGTCGCCGCGCATCGTGTCGTCGCCGGCCGCGAACCAGCCGTCCAGCGCGTCGAGGTCGTTCGCCAGGATGGCCCGCTCGTACGAGAGGAACGCCTCGAGCAGATCGGCGGGGACCTCGGCCGCGCCGGGGATCGTCGTGTCCATGAGGTCAGTCTCCTCCCGCGCCCGCGAGCGGCACGTCGGCGAGATCCGACAGCCGGATGCGCGCGTGCACGCCCGTGACGACGTCGACCACCTGCGAGACGTCGAAGTCCGTCGCGGCCGAGAGGTACGCGTACGCGAGGTGCTCGTCCATGCCCCATCGCGCCCGCAGCAGCGACAGCGCGGCGCGCACGCACGCGCGCATCGCCTCGCCGAGGTCGCGGTCCAGGCCCGTCGGAACCAGGTGCTCGGGGGTGCGGATGAGCGGTCCGGTCACCTCGCCGAACTCGGCGAGCGCGACCGCCCGCGGCAGGACGTCGAAGCGCAGCGTGGCGCGCAGCGAGGCCTCGAGCGCGGTCAGCGCGACCTCGCCGTCGCCCTGTGCGAAGTGCGGATCGCCCACGTACGCCAGCGCACCGTCGACCTGCACCGGGAGGTGCAGGGCCGTGCCCTCGACCAGGAGGTTCACGTCGATGTTGCCCCCGTGCGGCCCGGGCGGCACGGAGTGCGGCCGCTCGTCCGTCGCGGGCGCGACGCCCATGGTGCCGAGGAACGGCGCCAGCGGGAACGCGATCGCGCGGGGTCCGCCCTCGACCGCCGGCATCGTGCCCGCGAGCCGGCCGTCGCGCTCCTCGACCGCCGCGAACACGCTCACGGTGCGGCCGTCGCGCGGCAGCTCGAGCGGGAGCGCGCCGCGGCCGTGGCGGTTGGAGATCACGCCGTACGGCACGCGGGGCTCGAGCCGCTCCACCGTGATCCGCAGCAGATCGCCGGGCCGGGCGCCCTCGACCCGGATGGGGCCGGTGACGACATGCGGGCCGTCGTGCTCCGGATCGCGCGCGACGCGCGCCGCGATGTCGATCGCGTCGCGCAGCACGGCCCGCTCGGGAACGCCGTGGCCCGCGAAGAAGGCCCGCGGATCGGAGCCCTGGTCGGGGAGGATCCCCTCGTGGCTGACGGTGTCGATCACCACGACGTCGCCGGACCGCACGGTGAGCACCGGCGCATCGACCGCGCACGGCAGCCGGCCCCACAGCACGGTCTCCGGTGTGGCCGGCAGGTAGACCGCGCCGTCCGGCACGCCCTCCCCCGGCTGCAGGATCGCCACGTCCGCGAACGCCGGGGCGTCCGCCCCGACGCCGAACCGGTTCCGCTCGATCTCTTCGTTCACTCCGCTCCTCCCGCCAGCACATCCCGCCCGGACCGCGCGAGCACGCCCTCGCCGTGCCGGTACACGACCTCGCCGTGCAGCCACGTCTCGGCCACGACGCCACGCAGCCGCGCGCCGTGCCACGGCGAGAGCTTGTTGCGGTACTCCAGCCGCGCGGCGTCGACCTCGAACTCGGCCTCGGGGTCGAACACGGCCAGGTGCGCGGGCGCGCCGGGGGCGATCCTGCCGCGGTCCGCGAGCCGCACGAGGTCCGCGGGCCCGGTCGTGAACAGCGGCAGGATGCGCTCGAGCGCGATGCCGCGGCGCCGCGCCTCGGTCCACACGGCGGCGAGCCCGGTCTGCACGCCCGCGATGCCGCCCCACGCCTCGCCCAGATCCGGCTTCAGCTTGAGGTCCGCCGTGGCGGGCGAGTGGTCGCTCACGATCGCGGCGATCGTGCCGTCGAGCACGCCGTCCCAGAGCCGGTCCTGGTTGGCGCCGTCGCGGATGGGCGGGCAGCACTTGAATGTGCCCGCGCCGTCGGGCACCTCCTCGGCCCGCAGCGTCAGGTAATGCGGGCACGTCTCGACCGTGATCCGGACGCCGGCGGCCCGCGCGGCGCGCACGTCGTCGAGCGCGTCGGCGGCGGCCACGTGGACGATGTGGGCGCGCGCGCCGGTGCGGCGCGCGGCCTCGATCACGATCCGGATGGCCGCGACCTCGCCCTCGGGCGGCCGCGTGGCGACGAAGTCGCGGAACCCGGGGCCGTGCGCCTCGGACAGGTGCTCGTCGAGCTCGGCGTGCGCGATCAGCAGCCCGTCGCGCGGCGCGAGCTCGGCCAGCGCGCGCTCGACGCCGTCCGCGTCCAGGTGCCCGAACTCGTCGATCCCGCTGGGCGCCATGAAGCACTTCACGCCGACGACGCCCGCGTCGAGCAGGGCTCCGAGCGATCCGAGGTTCTCGGGCACGGCGCCGCCCCAGTACGCGACGTCCACCGCGAGCTTTCCGCGCGCCGCGGCGCGCTTGGCGGCGAGCGCCGACGGATCGATCGTGACAGGGATGCTGTTGAGCGGCATCTCGACCACGGTCGTGATCCCGCCCGCCGCCGCGGCGGCCGTGCCGGTCGCGAATCCCTCCCAGTCCGTGCGGCCCGGCTCGTTCAGGTGCACGTGGCTGTCGACCAGCCCGGGCAGCAGCACGCGGGCGTCATCCAGCACCACGTCCGCCGACGGGTCGAACGGCTCGACCGCGGCGATGAGGCCGTCGCGCAGGCGCACGGTCGCGGGCGCGAACGCCCCGTCAAGGTAGACGCGCCGCGCGGCGATCGACTCCACGCGGTCGCTCGATGCGACGCTCACGCGCCCACGCTACCGAGCGCGGATGCCGCGCGGATGTCGACACCCACGTCCGCGGATCGCACGGGCGGGGGCGCGTACTCGTCGCGCTTGCTCACGCCGACGCCCATCCGGGCCATGGCCGTGGCGAGCCCGACAGCGGCCGCGACCCCGTCGACCACGGGCACGCCGAGCCGGTGCTGCAGCGTGCGGCACAGGTCGGCCATGCCGGCGCAGCCGAGCACGATCGCGTCGGCGCCGTCCTCGCGCACGGCGCGCTCGCACCATCCGAGGATCTCCTCGAACGCCGCCGAACCCGTGTCCTCGAGCTCCAGGACCGGGATGCCCGTCCCGTACGCCGCGACGCACGCGCGCTCGAACCCGTAGCGCGCGAGCAGGTCCTGGGCCCGGCCGAGCGTGCGCGACAGGGTCGTGACCACCGCGAACGTGCGGCCGGTCAGGGCCGCGACGTGCATGGCGGCCTCGGCGATGCCGATCACCGGCACGTCCACGAGCTCGCGCGCCGCGTCGAGCCCCGGATCCCCGAAGCAGGCCACGACGTAGCCGTCCGAGCCGCCGGCGGCGAGGTCGGCGCGCACGGCGTCGACGACCGCCGCACCGGCCAGGATCTCGTCGACGTGGCTCTCCACGGCGGCGGGGCCGCGGCCGGGCTCGGGGCAGACCGCGACGATGTCGACGTCGGGGCCCGCCACCTCCCGGGCGGCGACCGCGATCTTGTCGGTCATCGCCCGGGAGGTGTTGGGGTTGATCAGCGTGATGCGCATGCTGCGGGTGTCACTCCTTCGCGCCCGCGGCGGCGGGCACGGGGTCGGCGGCCTGGGCCGCATCGGTCTCGGCGGCGCTCTCGCCCGCGGCTGCGGCGGCCTGCGCCTCGGCGACGGCGATCGCGGCGGTCGCGGTGTCGGGGTAGCCCTCGAGCACGTCGGGAGCGGTGCCGTCCGACACGCCCCGGGTCTCGCCCTCGAGCGTCGGCACGCGCGGGTGCAGGCGCTCGAACAGCACCAGGAACGCGAAGCCCAGGCCGCACCCGACGAACCAGCTGAAGTCGCTGATCGAGCCCCAGCCCGCGTCGATCACGCCGGCGAACACGAGCGACTTCGGCACGATCGCCACCGCGATGGTCGGCACGCCCGCCGCGACGATGGCCCACATGGCGTTGGGGTTGTAGCCGCCGCGGTACCAGTACCGCGCGCCCTCGTCCATCGTGTACATGTCGTCCACGTGGATGCGCTGCCGCGCGATCACGTAGTAGCCGGCGATCAGGATGCCGAACAGCGGGCCGATCAGCGCGGCCAGGATGCCGAGCGAGTAGTGGATCGCCTGGTCGTTGCCGTACCAGTTCCACGGGGTCAGGATGACCGAGCCGACCGCGGCGATCATGCCGCCCATCCGCCAGCTGATGCGATGGGGCGCGACGTTCGAGAAGTCGAACGCGGGCGAGATGAAGTTGGCGACGATGTTGATGCCGACCGTCGCGGTGACGAACGTCAGGCCGCCCAGCAGGATCGCGAACCAGTGGTCGATGCGCTCGACCGTGTGGATCGGGTCGGTGATGAGCTCGCCGAAGACCGGCACGGTGGCCGAGGCCGTGATGACGGTCAGGATCGAGAAGAACAGGAAGTTGACCGGCAGGCCCCACATGTTGCCGCGCTTGACGGCCTGGAACGACTTGCCGTACCGCGCGAAGTCGCCGAAGTTCAGCATCGGGCCCGAGAAGTACGACACCACGATGGCGATGGCCGTGAGCATGACGGGGATCGACGCCCAGAAGTCGAGGGGCTCGCCGCTCGACAGGTCGAGGCTGATGTTCTCCCATCCGGCCTGCGAGACGAGGTAGATGGCGAGCACGATCATCACGACGTACACGGCGGGGCCCGCCCAGTCGATGAACCGCCGGATGGCCTCCATGCCGTTCCAGAACACGGCGGCCTGCGCGACCCACAGGATGGCGTACGAGATCCAGCCCAGCGCGTGCAGCCCCAGGAAGCTCGGCTCGAGCAGCGCGGCGCTGCCGGGGATGAACTTGAGGAAGATGATGTTGAGCGACTCGGCCGCGAGGTAGGTCTGCACGCCGTACCAGGCGATCGCGATGACGCCGCGGATGATCGCGGGCACGTTGGCGCCCTTGATGCCGAACAGGAAGCGGTTCACGACGGGGTACGGCACGCCCGTGCGCTGGCTGGGCTTGGCCACGAGGTTGGTGAACACCTGCACGATCACGATGCCCACGAGCAGGGCCACGAGCACCTGCCAGCTGGCGATCCCGAGGGCGAACAGCGAGCCGGCGGTCACGTAGCCGCCGACCGAGTGCACGTCGCTCATCCAGAACGCGAAGATGTTGTACGAGGTCCACTTCTGCTTGCGCAGCGGCGCGAGGTCCTCGTTGGCGAGGCGCGGGTCGTAGCCCGGGCGCATGTTGCCGGAGCCGGTGGGGAGACCGGCGGCCTCGACGACGTCCTGCGGTTTGGTGAGGGGGGCCGCGGAGGCGGCCGGTGTGGTCTGAGTCACGGTGGAGCCTTTCCGGATCGGGGGAGATCGGTGGGGTCGGAGCTCCGGAGCGGGGTGCTCTCTCCGGACGAGGGATGAGTGTGAAGTTATCGCTTCACACTTTTCGCCCTGAGTCCGTCCTGTTACGGGCTCGTAAATCGTCGGCCGGTCCCGCGCGGGGGCGGCGGTTAGCATGGCCGCGTGACCGTCACCGACCCGCATGCCGCGCCCGCATCCGGACGCGGCGACGAGGACGCCCGGGGTCACGTCGGCCGTCGCCTGCGCGACGTGCGGTCGCGCACGGGCGTCTCGGTGTCCGAGCTCGCGCGGCGCCTGGGGATCTCCACGAGCGCCGTCTCGCAGATCGAGCGGGGCGTGATGCAGCCCAGCGTGTCGCGGCTCATCGCGATCACCGACGCGCTCGGCGTGCCTCTCGCCACCGTGTTCGGCCCCGGGCCGGCCGACGACGGCGACGACGACGCGCCGCACGGCTACACGCTCACGCGAGCCGAGGACGCCGCTCCCCTGCCGCTGGGAGGCGGAGTCACGTTCCGCCGGCTCGCGCCCGGAGACAGCCCCGGCATCGACTACTTCGAGTCCGTGTACCCGCCGGGCAGCACCGCGACCGGCAAGGACCGGCTGTTCCGCCACGAGGGCTACGAGGTCGGCGAGGTGCTGACCGGCGAGCTCACGATCGACTTCACCGACGAGATCGTGGTGCTGCGCCCGGGCGACACCATCAGCTACCCGTGCGACGTGCCGCATCGACTGCACAACACGGGATCGGCGCCGGCCGTCGCGCGCTGGCTCATCGTCCATCCGGCCCGCTGAACCACCCACGGCGACGGGTGAAGCTCCGACTTCACGGCGTAACGGTCGCGAAACACGCGCCGCGCTAGCCTGGCCCCGTGCTCGTTGCCCGCTTCGACCGCCTCCCCGCCGATGAGGCCGCCGGCGTCGTGCGTGTGTGGGCCGACGTGCCCCGTTGGATCGCCGCGATCGTCGCCGGGCGGCCCTACTCCTCCGTCGACGCGCTCGCCGCGCGCGCGACCGAGCTGGCCGCCGGCTGGAGCGAGGAGGACCTGGACGCGGCGCTCGCGCACCACCCCCGGATCGGCGAGCGGCCGGCCGGATCCGGCGCGGACGCACGCCACTCGCGCCGCGAGCAGGCGGCCATGGCCCATGCTGGCGCGGACGTCGCCGAGCGCCTGCGGGCCGGCAACGCGGAATACGAGCGCCGATTCGGGCGCGTGTTCCTGATCCGTGCCGCGGGCCGCGCTGCGGAGGAGATGCTCGCCGAGCTGGAGCGGCGCCTCACCAACGATCCCGAGACCGAATGGCGCGAGGCCGCCGGGCAGCTCGCCCAGATCGCGCTGCTGCGCCTGCGCGGTGCGTTCGACGACCCGGCGCCGCCCGATGCCCGGACCCCCGCCCTCGCCGAGGAGGCATGATGCCGCAGCTCACCACGCACGTTCTCGACGCCACATCCGGGCTCCCCGCCGCCGGCGTGGGGCTCACCCTGAGCCTCGCGGGCGAGGTGATCGCGACCGGGGAGACCGACGCGGACGGCCGGGCGGGGCTCGGCCCCGAGGTGCTCGAGCCCGGCGAATACGCCCTGCGCTTCGAGACCGGGGAGCACTTCGCCGCAGCGGGCGTCGAGACCTTCTACCCGCACGTCACCGTGGCGTTCACGGTCGCCGACCAGCGGCACCTGCACGTGCCGATCCTGCTCAGCCCGTTCGCCTACTCCACCTACCGAGGGAGCTGACCGTGACCGACGTCGCCGCAGCCGCCGCGCCGGATGTCTCGGTGCACCTGGGCGCCAACAAGTACGGCAAGGCCGAGAACCGGCTGGTGCGCATCACCCGGGACACCGACCGCCACGAGATCGAGGACCTGACCGTCACGTCGCAGCTGCGCGGCGAGGCCCTCGCCGGGTCGTTCCTGACGGGCGACAACTCGAAGATCGTCGCCACCGACACCCAGAAGAACACGATCTTCGCCCTCGCCAAGAAGCACGGGGTCGGATCGCCCGAGCGCTTCCTCACCCTGCTGGCCGAGCACTTCACCGGCTCGTTCGACTGGATCGAGGGCGGCCTGTGGCAGGCCGAGCAGCACGAGTGGGAGCGCATCGCGGTCGCCGGCCGGGCGCACGACCACTCGTTCGTGCGCAAGGGCCAGGGCACGCGCCTGGCCACCGTGCAGGTCGCGGACGGCGCCACGCACATCACGGGCGGCGTGAAGGACCTCGTGGTGCTCAAGTCGACGGGGTCCGAGTTCCGCGGATACCCGCGCACCGAGTACACGACGCTGCCCGAGACCGACGACCGGATCATGGCGACGTCCGTGACGGCGCGCTGGCGCTACCTGCCCGAGGCCGTGGCCGACGGCGTCGACTACGACGCGGTGTACGTGGCGGTCGTGCAGGCGCTGCTGGAGCAGTTCGCCGAGGTGCATTCGCTCGCGCTGCAGCAGACGCTGTTCGAGATGGGGCGGGCCGCCATCGTGGCCTGCCCGGCGCTGGCGGAGATCCGCTTCGCCATGCCGAACAAGCACCACTTCGCGTACGATCTGGCGCGGTTCGGGCTCGAGAACCGCAACGAGGTGTTCATCGCCGACGACCGGCCATACGGGCTGATCGAGGGCACCGTCGTGCGCGACGGCGTCGCCGAGGCCCCCGACGCGTGGCGCGACGTGCCCTCGTTCATCTGAGCGACCCACTTGCCTCTCTTATCGAAAAACGATAGATTTCTCTCGTCGTTCGATGAAGGAGGCCCGCATGGGCAGGTACGTGGTGCTGGCGTCGCAGTTCGTGATCGCGCTGTCGCTCGCGGGGTCGCTCGTGGTGCAGACCGTGATCCTGCCCCTCGTGTGGATCGACTTGGAGGGCGAGGCGCTGTGGGGGCGGATCGCGCTCGTGACGATCGCCGCCCTGTGGATCCTCGGCCTGCAGGTGTGCGCCGTGTGCGTATGGCGACTGCTCGGCATGGTGCGCCGCGGCTCGGTGTTCTCGCGCCGCGCGTTCCGCTGGGTCGATGTGATCATCGCCGCGATCGCGTTCGACGCGGTGATCACGTTCGTCCTCGCCGTGCTGCTCGCGCCCGGCGACGTCGCGCCGGGCGTCGTCGCGCTGGTGTGCGGCGCGGCGCTCGTCACGGGAGGCGTGGCGCTGCTGGTCGTGGTGATGCGGCAGCTGCTGCAGCAGGCGATCGACCGCGATGCCGAGGCGCGGGCGCTCCGGTCGGAGCTGGACGAGGTGATCTGATGCCGATCATCGTCGACGTCGACGTCATGCTCGCTCGCCGCAAGATGGCGGTCGGCACGCTCGCCGAGCGCGTCGGGATCACGCCCGCCAATCTCGCGGTGTTGAAGAACGGCCGCGCCAAGGCCGTGCGGTTCACGACGCTCGACGCGCTGTGCCAGGTGCTCGACTGCCAGCCCGGCGACCTGCTGCGATGGGTGCCGGACGAGGACGCGGGCGGCGTGGAGACGGCTGTCAAGGCGGACGACCGTCCAGGTTCGAGCGGGTAGATTCGGCCGCAAGCCGCATGGCCCGACGTGCGGCGAGGAGGAATCCCCGTGACCGAGACCCCCGACGAGACCCCGACCGAGCAGCTGCTCGACGGCCGCTACCGGCTGGGCGAGTGCGTCGGCACCGGCGGGATGGGCCGCGTGTACCGCGCGGAGGACATCGCGCTGGGCCGGACCGTCGCGATCAAGATGGTGCACCCCGACGTCGAGGACGCCTCGGCCATCGATCGCGCGCGCGGCGAGGTCGCGGTGCTCGCCTCGCTGAGCCACCCGTCGCTCGTGACGCTGTTCGACGCGCAGCTGGCGCCCGGGCGGCAGGACTACCTCGTGATGGAGTTCGTCGAGGGCCCGACGCTGAGCGCGCGACTCGAGCACGGGCCGCTGTCCCCCGTCGACGCGACCCAGCTGGCGGCCGAGCTCGCGGAGGCGCTGCACGTCGTGCACGCGGCGGGGATCGTGCATCGCGACGTGAAGCCGTCCAACGTCCTGCTGGCGCAGACGAACGTGCCCGGCCGCGCGTTCCGCGCGAAGCTCGCCGACTTCGGCATCGCGTACCTGCTCGACGGCGCCCGCCTGACCAAGCCCGGGATGGTGGTCGGCACCGCCGCCTACCTGTCCCCCGAGCAGGCGCGGGGCGCGGACCCCACGCCCGCGTCGGACGTGTACTCGCTGGGACTGGTGCTCCTCGAGGCGCTCACCGGGCAGCGCGCGTTCCCGCGGTCCACCCCGGTCGAGGCGCTCGCCGCCCGACAGTCGACACCCCCGGTCATCCCCGATTCGGTCCCGGCCCCCTGGGCGGGCCTGCTGACCCGGATGACCGCCCTCGACCCGGCCGAGCGACCCACCGCGATCGAGGTGGCGCGCTCCGCGGCGGCCCTCGCCCGCGAGCCGGGCCTCGCTCCCCCGGTCGCCGCCGCATTGGCGGCGCCGCCGCTCATCGCGGCCGGCGACACCGGGACCGCAGCGACCGTTCCCCTCGCTGCCGGAGCGGACGCCGCGACCATGCGGATGCCTTCCGGCGACGACGCCGCGACCGCGGTGCTGCCGCCCGCGGACGCTGTGCCGGCCGCCGCGAGCTCGGCCGGCCGGTTCACCGACGCGCCCTCACGGCGCCGTGTGCGCCCCGCGGCGCTGCTGATCGGCGGAGCGGCCGTCGCCGCCGGCCTGGCCGCGGCGGGCATCTGGGCCGCCGGCGGGGCCGACGCCCCGACGCCGGAGCGCTCCGCCGTGGTCGAGCGCACGGTCGTCACGCCCAGCGAGACGCCCACCGAGGTTCCCGTGGCCCCCGTCGAGCCCCTCACGGAGGAGGAGCAGAAGAAGGCCGAGGAGGAGCAGAAGAAGGCCGAGGAGGAGCAGAAGAAGGCGGAAGAGGCCCAGAAGAAGGCCGATGAAGAGGCCGCCAAGAAGGCCGAGGAAGCGCAGAAGAAGGCCGAGGAGGAGGCCAAGAAGGACGCCGAGGAAGACGGCGACGACTAGCCTGACTCGCGCAGGCGCGCCCGCATGGCGGACTGCTGCGTCTCCGTGAACCCGACCGCGGTGTACATCCCCCTCCCGGCCGCGGTCGCGAACAGCTCGGCGCGCCGGGCGCCGGTGGAGCGTGCCCACCTCATGACGTGCTCGAGCGCGGCGCGCGCATACCCCTGGCCACGCGCCGCCGGCAGCGTGCAGACGTTGCTGACCAGCACGTCTCCGCCCTCGGGAGCATGCGGCGACGGCGCCGCGTCGCGGAGGGATCCCAGCGCGCACGACACGACGACTCCGTCCACCTCGACGACGGCGACGCAGTACCGCGGATCGTCGATCCGGGCCTCGAACCACACGCGGGCATGGTCTCGCCACGCGGCGTCGCCCGCTGCGATGCCCATCGCCTCGAACATCTCCGCACGCAGCGCCACGACCGCGTCGACATCCGCCTGTCGCGCGCGGCGCACCGTCGGTTCACCCATGACGCCATTCTCGTCGAGCCGCGCCGAAGGTCAGAAGGGTGGTGCGCCGCCGCCGGCGTATTCGATGCGGTACGGGCTGTCGAAGTACTCGTACCCGGCCGGGCTGCGGTACCGGAGGATGCCGCGGCCGACCTGGTCGACGTCCCAGGGCGAGTGGTGCTTCATCATGTGATGCGGCTCGCACAGGTGCGCCAGGTTGTCCACGCTGGTGGGCCCGTCCTTGGACCACGGGATCGTGTGGTCGATGTCGCAGT
>NZ_LMFR01000009.1 GCF_001426925.1 Microbacterium sp. Root53 | reverse complement strand
CTCCCTGGTTCAGAGCGGATGCGGTAGCAGCTCCACTCTGCCGGGAGGTTCTCGTCACATCAGGGAAGCCAGATCAAACAACGTCCCTGGGCAGTACACCTAGCGCTCACCACCCGAGAACTCGGGGCACATGCCCCAGATGCCCAGGCCCTCGGCCTGGGCATCGTGCTGTGCGGCGAGCAGCGCCGCGTAGTGCGCGTCGTTGCGCCCCACCCGGATCGCCTCGCCCGCTCCGGATGCCACCAGCTCCCGGTTGACGAAGGTCCCGTCCTGGGTCCACACGTAGAGCAGCGCACGACCGTACCGATCGCGCTCCTCGATGTCCGCCGCCGCCCACACGGGCGCGCCCACCGGCGCCATCCGCCGCAGCGCCTCGCGCGCCTCGTCGGCCCCGCACTCGGGCTCATCCGACCCGGACGCCCCCGGCCCCTCGGGCGTATCCACCCCGATCAGCCGCACCCGCTCGACACCCCCGTCGGCCCGCTCCAGGCTCAGCGTGTCGCCGTCATGCACATACTCGACGACCCACCGCTCGGCCCCCTCCGGCACCCCTCCCGAAGGCGTCCCGGTCCCAGGCCGCAGGCCCGACCACCACACCAATGCGGCCCCGACCACGACCACAACAGCCGCCACCACGCTCAGTCCCCGCCGCATCCCGGCCCTCATCCCTCCCCCGTCACCTCGACCGCTGTCGCCCGCCCCGCGGCACAGCGCACCACCCCGCGGCACAGCGCACCACCCCGCGGCAGAGCGCAGGCGCAAGGGGGTCCGGTCGCGAACTAGGGGGGAGCGAAGCGACCCGGGCCCCAAGTTCGCGACCGGATCCCCCGGAGCCGGAGCGGTCTGAACCCCGGAGCCGAAGCGGCCCTGAAGCCGGAGCGGAACCTACCGCAGCCCCGCCGCGACAGCCGCCGTGACCTCCAGCCAGGCCTCCCGCGACTCGTCGCTGAGCGCGTCGTAGTCGATCACGTCGCCGCGGTCGAGCGCGGGGTCGAACGGCACGGACACGACCTCGCGCGTCAGCTCGCCCATGTGCCGCAGCAGGCGGCGCTCGAGGTCCGGGTAGCTGGTGGGCGACGGGTGGCTCATCACGGTGACGGCGTTGCGCAGCTTCTCCTCGTGGCCGTGCGCGACGAGCGTGTCGGCCATCGAGGCGAGCGTGCGGGCGCTGTCCTCCTTGACGATGGTGGTGAGCACGAGCACGTCGGCGGCCGCGACGGCGGACTGCCACGTGCCGGCCTTCGAGTTGTTTCCGGTGTCGACGATGATGACGCGGTAGGAGCGGGCGAGCGTGTCGTGGAGCAGGCCGAACGCCTCCTCGTCGATCACGTCGCTGTCGCCGTCGAGGCTCTGCGACGCGAGCACGTCGAACTTGTTCTCGCCCTGGGCGCGCACGAAGTCGATGAGGTCGGCGGCGCTGAGCGGCGCATCCGTCTGCTGCACGTGGTTGAGCAGGTCGATCGCGGTGTGGTCGTGGTCGGGCGAGCGCAGGGCTCGGATGCCGAGCGTGCCCTTGTACTCGTTGTTGTCCCACGCGAGCACGCTGCCGCCGCGCACGCGACCGAGGGTCGCGCCGAGCAGGTAGGTCGTGGTGGTCTTGCCGACGCCGCCCTTCTCGCCGATGACCGCGATGGTCTTGCGGCCCGAGAACGCGCGCTGGATGGTCTCGCGGCGGTCGCGGCGCGCCTGCTCCTCCTTGCCCGGCTTGAGGCGGAAGCCCATGCGGTTGAAGGATCCGCGCCAGCCCTCGGTCGCGGGGATGGGCTTGGTCGGCGCCGCGGTCTCGGCGAAGTCACGGGCCGTGAGCAGGCGGGCCGAACGTCGGGTGAGCGGCTCCGCGCCCGCGTCGTCGGGCACGACCGACTCGGTGTCGACGGGGGCGGCCGCGGCCGACACCGGGGCGGGCCCGGCGGGCGCGGGCTCCGGCTGCGCGGGGCTCTCGGCGGCAGCGACGGCCGGCGCGGACCGCGGCACGCTCGTCACGATCTCGGGCGCGAGCACGGACGGACCGGAGACGACGGCGGGCGCGGGCGACTCGATCGCCTCCTCGACGGCGCCGTCCGGAGCGACGATCAGCGTGCGCAGCCCGTCGCTGCCGCTCGCCGCGACCCGCACCGGGCGGCCGTACTGCTGCGCGACCTCGACGACCATCGCGAGCACCGCCTTGCGGGCGCCCGCGGCGTCCGGGGCGCTGACCGGACGGGTGGAGCCGTCGACGGTCACCATTCCGGACCCGTCGTCATCGGTCACGACCGAGATGCGGGGCCGGTCGGGGATGTCGTCGCGATCGGTCACGGGGTCTCCTTGGCTGTGCGTCGACGCGGGACCTGGCATTCTGTGCGGATCCGCGTGAAAGAACTCGGAATCAACCGTACCCGCGCGCGATCCGAGCTCCGCGCACGGAACGGGGCCGCCCGCAGCACGGATCGGCCCGTTCGCGGTTCGGCTCAGGCGCCGGGCGTCTGGGTCTGGCCCGCAGCGGGCTGGTCGCCGTCGAAGACGTCCTTGACCTTCTCGGTCGCGTCGCCGGCGACGTCCTGCACCTTGGCGACGACGTCCTCCGAGACGTCCTTGACCTTCTCGGTCGCCTCGGCGGCGAACTCCTTGACGTTCTCCGTGGCCTCCGTCGCGAACTCCTTGACGTTCTCGGTCGCCTCGGCGGCGAACTCCTTGACGTTGGCGGTCGCCTCGGTCGCGGCCTGCTCGGCGCCGCCGAAGACCGACTTGGCCCACTCCGTGAAACCCATGGTGATTCCCTCCCGAATCTGCGGGAGCGCGCTCGCGCTCCCTGCGCCAGGGTAGCGGTCGCACCCCCACTGTGTGGGACTGCGGCGGCGGGGAGGCCTCCCCAGGCGGCACCGCGTAATCTGGCGGAATGGCGCAGACGGGACGGGGCGGCAGGCGACGCGGCGCTCCCGCGCGCACGGCGCGCGCACGCACCCCTCAGCGGCGCGTCCCGAGCCCGCAGCCCGGGCCCGCACCGCGGCCCGCCCCGGAGGAGCCCCGCACCTTCCGGCTGGGCGCGGTGGCCGGCGCGACGCCCGGCAAGTGGATCGACCGCTGGCGCGAGCGGATGCCGCACGTCGCGCTCGAGCTGGTGCCGCTCGCCGCCGAGGAGCAACGCACGTCCATCCTCGCCGGCGACGTGGACGCGGCGATCGTGCGGCTGCCCATCGACCACGAGGACCTGCACGTGATCGCGCTGTACGACGAGGAGCCGGTCGTGGTCGCGTCCGTCGACTCGGCGCTCACCGCGGCGGACGAGCTCGACCCCGAGGATCTGGCGGGCGAGGTCGTGATCACCCCGCGCGACGACGTGCTCGGAACGCTCGAGCTGCCCGGCACGGAGCCGCCGCGCTTCGAGGCGCCCGAGACCACGGCCGACGCGATCGCGACCGTGGCCGCCGGGGTCGGCGTCGTGATCGTGCCGATGTCGCTCGCGCGCCTGCATCACCGGCGCGACGTGACGTACCGCCCGCTGCGCGGCGGGCCGGTCTCGTCCGTGGCGCTCGCGTGGCACGCCGACCGCACCACGCCCGACGTGGACGCCTTCGTGGGGATCGTGCGCGGCCGCACATCCAACTCGTCGCGCGGCTAGGCCCCGCCGGGAGGGTCGCGCAGCAGGTCGATGCGCTCCGCGAGGTAGGAGGCGAGGGGCATCAGCGCACCGGACGCCGCCCAGCGGATCATCGCCCGGTCGCCGTCCCAGGTGAGCGGGCCGTCGGATCCGCCCGCGGCCACGGCGGGCAGGTCGATCGCGCGCCAGCCCAGGTTCACCGTCTCGCCCGCCGCGAACCCGCCGCGCAGCGCCAGGGCGCGCAGCTCGGCGCGCCGCCGCGCGGACTCCGCCGCGTAACCGCGCCGCCCCGGATCCTGCGCGCGCAGCACCTCGTCGGCCTCGAGCACCTCGGTGTCGCCGATCAGCAGCGCGCCCACGCGCCACGCGTCGCCGACCCGCGTCATCCGCGGTCCGGCGCCCAGCACCGCGCGCACGCGTCCCGGCTCCCGGATCTCGCCGAGCGCCTCGCGCGGCAGCCCCGCGAGGCGGCCGCGGGCGTCGTCGAACAGCCGCGAGACGTCGTCCCTCACGATGCGCCCCGCTCCACCGTCCACCGCGCGAGCCGCCGGACCAGGGCGCGGTGCCCCTCCGGCTCGTACGAGCGCTCGTCGTGTCCCAGCACGTCGACCGCGATGCGCGCGGCGCCATGCTCGCGCACCCAGGCGGCCGGCTCGGGGCCCGTGCCCGCCTCGTCCCCCTCGTGCCAGGCGACCGGCGTCGACCGGCCGATCGGCTGCAGGCGGCAGTACCGCTCGTCCTGCACGTCGAAGTCCTCGCCCCAGTCCGCCTCGGTCCGGATCCGCGTGACCCCGGCGGCCGGGTGGAACGACGTGCCCGGCAGCCAGACCGCCCCCACGGCCGGCGCCCACTCCGGATGGTCGCGGAGGCTCGCGACTGCGCTGTGCAGGGCGAGCACCCCGATTCCGCGGGCGAGCGCGGCGGCGAGGCCGTCGACGGAGGCCGCCGGCGGCGCGATCCTCTCCCCCTCCCACCAGGGATCCCCGGCCGCGACCACGAGCAGGTCGACGCCGACGAGCGCGGCGAGCGCCCGGTCGACATCCGGCACCACGTCGACGTCGAAGCCGTCGCCGCGCAGGATGTCCGCGACCGCGGCGCCCGTGCGCGCGAACGGATGCCACGGGTCGGCATAGCGCCCGGTTCCGACGGCCACCAGTGCCCGCGGGGTGGTCTGCGTCGACATGCCGCCTCCGATCGGTCTCGTCGATCATCTCAGCGCACGCGACGGCGCCGCGCCCGGGGGAAGCGTGACGCCGCCTCAGGCGTGGGATGCGCGGCCCGACGGCAGCGTGCGCAGCGGAGCGACCGGCGCCGCGTGCTCGCCGTGGATCTCGCGATGGAGGCTCTCCATGCGCGCGTCGAGCTCCGCGGCCGTGATCGCGGCCTCTCGCAGGCTGTCGGTGAGCCGGGTCGGCACCTGCTTGTCGTACTTGTAGTAGATCTTGTGCTCGAGGCTCGCCCAGAAGTCCATGGCGATCGTCCGGAACTGCACCTCGACGGGCACGTGCACCGTCCCGGTGGACAGGAACACCGGGACCTCGACGATCGCGTGCAGGCTCTTGTAGCCGTTCGGCTTGGGGTTCGCGATGTAGTCCTTCACCTCGCGGACCGTGACGTCGTCCTGGGACACCAGCAGTTCGAAGAGCCGGTACACGTCACGCACGAAGCTGCATGTGACCCGCACTCCGGCGATGTCCGTGATCTGAGCCCGGATGGACTCGAGGTCCGGCTCGATGCCCTTGCGGGCGACCTTCTCGGCTATCGAGTCCGGCGACTTCAGCCGGCAGCTGACGTTCTCGACCGGGTTGTACGCGTGGGCGTGCTCGAAGTCCTCGCGCAGGATCGACATCTTCGTCTCGATCTCACGCATGCCGAAGCGGTACTCCGCGAGGAACCGGGTCATCTCGTCGCGCAGCCCGCGGACGTGCTCGATCAGGTCGTCGTCGACCGGGAGGGACGTCATGCCCGTCACGCTAGGAGCCGGGTCTACGAGTGGGCTGGGAGCCGGGAGGCAGCCGAACCTCTCCCGCGTGTTTCCGCGGGCCCACGCGCACGTTGCGTCACTCGCCAGGAAGGACCGTTAGGGTCCCAACGATTTCCCGTATCCTGGTCCACATGGGCATCCTTCACTACGGCACGGACTCGACGCCGATCCACATCGACGATCGAGCGCTGGCGCATCTCAAAGTGGTCGTCGTCAGCAAGCTCCGTCGCCAGGAGAGCTTCCCGGTGTCGTGGCAGCACCCCGAGGAGGACGGTGCGGGTCGCAGCACCATCTGGCTGAACCCCTCGATCCCCGTGCGCTTCCAGTTCGACGCGGCCGTGGCTCCCGAGCTGAACCGCGAGTGGCTCGAGGAGCTGGCGCAGTCGGCCAACGCGCTCGGCGGCATCACCCTGGTGTCCGAGCACGTCCACGGCGAGGCCTCACCGTCGCTCCAGCCGGCGGCTCCCGCCGCGACGCCCGCGGCCTGACCCCTTCAGACCCGCCCTCCCCCCGAAGCGAAGTCCCCGCCCGGCTGATGCCGTGGCGGGGACTTCGCGGTTCTCGGGTCACTCCTCCGGGGAGCCGATGTCCGCCGGGTCCGGCGGCTCGGGCATGACGGTCAGCCCGTTGGGCCCGCTCGCGGCCTTCATCATCTCGTCGAGCCACGCGCGATTGATGCGCGGCGCCCTGCCGCCCGAGAAGTGGAACTGGAGCGGCACGGACGGGTGCAGCCAGAAGCTCCGCCGCCCGATCCCGTCGCCCAGCTTGGTGTCGTACATGAACGGCTCGCCTCGGCGCAGCTTGTTCATGACGACGATGCGCAGATGCGCGAGGGTCCGGTCGTCGACCTCGACCGAATCGCCGCCTGCTCCGTAGATGAATCGCCCCATAGTCGCGACAATACTCACCTTGCGAGCGCGCGACAGTCCCGCGGCCCGCGGAACGACGCTTCGTGACCCTAAACGAAGGTATCGATACCGGTATACGAGCCGGGGACCCTCATCCGCTTCACTGGTCGGGACTGGTCTCCTGTCGTCCGTGGACCTCGCCGCGCCATCCGCCGGTCTCGGCGCCGCGGCTCTCGATGAACTTCTTGAACCTCTGCAGATCGAGCTGAGCCTGCGCGTCGTCGATGTTGAGGGCCGCGCCCACCTTCTCGATGAAGCCCTCCGGCTCCCACTCCATGCGCAGCTTCACGCGCGTCTCGTTGCCGTGCGGCTGGAAGTCGACGCGGCCGGCGTGGAAGGTCCCGTCCGTGCTCTGCCACGCGACGTGCGAGTCGGGCACCTGGTCCACGATGTCGGCGTAGAAGTCCTCCTCCTTGCCGGCGATGCTGACCGTCCAGTGCGTGCGCACGTCGTCGATCTGCCGCACCTCCTTCACCGCGCCCAGGAACTCCGGGAACGACTCGAACTGGGTCCACTGGTTGTAGACGACGTCGACCGGGGCGTCGACGTCGATCTCGGCGGTCAGGGTGGTGGTCATGTCATGCCTC
The DNA here is from genome assembly GCF_001426925.1 of Microbacterium sp. Root53. Taxonomy (GTDB): domain Bacteria; phylum Actinomycetota; class Actinomycetes; order Actinomycetales; family Microbacteriaceae; genus Microbacterium. The sequence continues at coordinate 35,696 of NZ_LMFR01000009.1, read as the reverse complement.
CATTGCTCGGTCACTCACGTTGTGCAGTCGACGCTAGGCACGTCGCGCGCGGGCATGAACGGGGTTGACGTAGGCAGGAGCGGTCATTAGAACCCGCCCGCCTTCCCCCCTCCGGCTCACTGAGCGGGAGCACTTCTCGCCCGCGGCGCCGATTGTCAACCCCGTGGCGACCCGCCGCCCGGCGCTCGTAGCGTGCAGGCATGTCAGACACGAACAGCGACGAGACCGTCGAGGAGACCGCCGGCATGCGGTTCGCCTTCTGGAGCTGGATGGCGATCGTGATCGCGGGCCTCGCCGTCATGATCGTGCTGCCGCTGGCCGGGAGGTGAGCATGCGCGCCGTCAAGGACAACGCCCTGAGCCTGTTCTTCCTGGCCCTCTTCGCGCTCACGGTGCTGGGACAGGCGCTCGTCGGCCACGCGAACGAGAACGAGGAGCTCATCCGGCACGACCAGGCCCCCGTCTCGCTGGGCGAGTTCGTGACGTCGTCCGAGTTCCTGGTCGACGTGTCGGAGAACTGGCAGTCGGAGTTCCTGCAGTTCTTCCTGTTCATCCTCGCCACGGTGTGGCTCGTGCAGCGCGGGTCGCCCGAGTCGAAGAAGCCCGGTGACGAGGGGCTCGGCACCGACGAGGACCAGATGGTGGGACGCCACGCCCGCCCCGACTCGCCGCCGTGGGCGCGGGCGGACGGGTGGCGCCGCTGGCTGCTCGCGAACTCGATGCTGCTCGTGATGGGCACGATCTTCCTGCTGTCATGGTGGGCGCAGTCGCTCGGCGGGCTCGTCGTCGCGAACCAGGAGGCGATGGACCACGGCGAGCTGCCGATGACGTGGCTGTCCTACGTCGCGAGTCCCGAGTTCTGGAACCGGACGCTGCAGAACTGGCAGTCCGAGTTCCTCGCGGTCGGCTGCATGGTCGCCTTCTCGATCTACCTGCGCCAGCGCGGCTCGGCCGAGTCCAAGCCCGTCGGAACCCCGAACGGCACCGCGGCGCTCGAGTCGGAGTAGGCCCGCACGCGGAGAGGGGCGGAGCAGCTGCTTGAGCCGGTTCGACAGCTCCTGGCTCGTGTGGATCTCCTGCTCGGCGTTGGCCTTCAGGAGTGCGAGGGCGTCGGTCGCACCGAGCACCTGGACCGGCAGGATGAGCGCCTCGTACGCCGCCATCTCGTAGTGCTCGTTGCCGAGGGCCGCCGAGAGCGTGACCTGGTCGCGCAGCTCGGGCGCCGTGCGCGCGATGAGCGCCTCGGCCTGCTTGCCGATGCCCTTCGTGCTGGGCGACGCGGCGGTCGACTCGGGCACCTCGAGGAGCGTGAAGACCTGCTGCAGGTTCGCGATCTGCTCGCGGGTCTCCTCCGCGTGGTGCGTGAAGAGCTTCTTGATGTCGGCCGACTTCGCGGCCTCGGCGAGCTCGCCGAGCGCCGCGAGCGAGTCCTCCTCCATCGTCATGGCGGTGCGCAGCTGGAAGCGCAGCAGGTCCTCCGGGGTCTCCAGGTGGGTCTGGCTCATGTGGTCCTCCTTGCGTCTGCGGTCGCCGGCGGTCGGCCGGCACGTCGTCGACCGTAGGCATGCCGGCCGTGCCGTCGTCAGGGGATTGCGCCCGGCCGCATACGCCGCTACGCACGCCCGCTGGGCGGGGGTACGGCCGAGGCGCGCTTCTGTCAAGCCGCTTCTTGCCTCCGGGAACCGCTCCTAGCGTCGCTCCAGGGGGAGCGACGACGGGACTGGATCACATGAGAAGCAATCGAATGGCCGCCTCGGCGCTGATGGCGGGCGGGATCCTCGTCCTCACGACCGCGTGCGCGGTCGGCACGGGAGGTGCCGACGACTCCGGCGCCGAGTACGACTCGGAGGCCGAGCTCACCGGCGAGCTCAGCGTCATGGGCTTCGGCGGCGTGGACGAGGTCGCGACCACCCGCATGGACCTGGCGAAGGAGGCGCTCGGCGAGGTCGAGGTCTCGGTCGCCGAGGGCGAGCTCGACCTGCAGCAGTTCCTCTCGGCGGCCGCGACGGGCGACCCGCCGGACCTCATCTACGCCAACCGCGACCAGATCGGATCGCTCGCGGCGCGCGGCGCGATCGTCCCGCTCGAGCGCTGCATCGAGGGCGAGGGCATCGACACCGGGATGTTCGTGGAGTCGGCGATCGAGCAGGTCACGCTCGACGGCCAGGTCTACGGCATCCCGGAGTTCAACGTCGTGCAGGTCACGATGGCCAACGCCGACCTGCTCGAGCAGGCGAGCCTCGAGCTGTCGGACGTCGACGGGTCCGACTGGGAGGCCGTGAGCGCGGCGAACGAGGCGCTGACGAGCTCGGACGGGGGCAAGCTGAGCGTGATCGGGTACGACAGCAAGCTGCCCGAGTTCTTCCCGCTGTGGGCCAAGGCGAACGGCGTCGACCTGCTCAGCGCCGACGGCCGCGAGGCGAACCTCGACGACCCGGGCGCGATCGAGGCGCTCGAGTGGGCGGTGTCGATCTACGACGCGCAGGGCGGGTTCGGCGACGTGAAGGCGTACCGCGACTCGGCCGACTTCTTCGGCGAGGGCAACCAGTTCGCGACCGACCTCCTCGGCGCGATGCCCATGGAGCAGTGGTACATCAACGTGCTGGGCGACGTCTCGCCGGATGCGCCGATGGCGTTCACGACGGTCAAGGACCGTCAGGGCGAGCCGATCGCGTTCTCCTCTGGCTCGGCGTGGGCCATCCCGGCCGGCGCCGCCAACCCGGAGGCCGCGTGCCGCTGGGCGCGCGTGATGACCGCGGTCGACTCGTGGGAGGCCGCCGCGCAGGCCCGCGTGGACCTGCGCGAGGAGGAGGGCAAGCCCTTCACCGGCCTGCTGACGGGCAACGCCGAGGCCGACGAGCTCATCCGGGGCATGGTCACCTCGGGCGGCGAGCCGTGGGACACCGCGGTCGCGTCGACCTACGAGGCGAACGAGCACACGTTCGCGCTGCCCGCCAGCCCGGCCGACGCGGAGTTCGAGTCGGCGATGCAGGATGCGGTGAACTCGGTGCTCTCGGGCGAGGCTGAGCCCGCCGACGCTCTGGCGGAGGCGCAGCAGACCGCGCAGAAGGCGCCCGACGACGCCTGGGCCGAGATGGAGCAGTCGCAGGAGGAGGGATGACCCGGCGCGAGAACCGCGCCGCGCTGCTCTTCCTGTCGCCGTGGCTGATCGGGTTCGCGGTCTTCACCGCGTGGCCCCTCATCTACAGCGCCTACCTGTCGCTGACCGACTACGACGTGATCAACGATCCGACGTTCGTCGGCTTCGACAACTACGCGGAGCTGTTCTCCGACCCCAAGGTGGCCCTGGCCCTGTCGAACACCCTGTTCTTCACGGTCGTGCAGGTGCCGCTGTACGTGATCGTCTCGCTCGCGCTGGCCCTGCTGCTGGCGCGAGCGGGACGCGCGTCCGGGTTCTTCCGGACCGTGTTCTTCCTGCCCAAGATGACCCCGCCGGTGGCGGTGGGCATCCTGTTCCTGCTGCTGTTCAACGGACAGAACGGCCTGTTCAACACGGCGCTCGGCACGGTCGGGATCGACGGGCCGTCCTGGACCACCGACCCGGCCTGGGTGAAGCCGGGTCTGGTGATCATGAGCCTGTGGACGGTCGGCGCGTCCGTCCTCATCCTGCTCGCCGCACTGCGCGGTGTGCCGGATGAGCTGCACGAGTCGGCGCGCATCGACGGCGCCGGATGGTGGCGGCAGTTCCTCAGCGTGACGCTGCCCATGATCAGCCCGGCCGTGTTCTTCATCGTCGTCGTGAACACGATCGCGGGCCTGCAGACCTTCGACGAGGCCTACACCGCGTTCTTCGGCGCCGGCAACACCACCTACGGCAACGACGCCGCCCTGTTCTATGTGATCTACCTGTTCCAGCAGGCGTTCCAGTTCCTCAACATGGGGTACGCGGCCGCCATGGCGTGGCTCCTCTTCCTGGTGATCATGGTCGTCACGGCGATCCAGGCGGTCGTCTCGCGGCGCCTGGTCCACTACGAGGGAGGGACCGCGCGATGAGCACGCTGTCCGGATCGCTGGGGAAGCCCGGGCCGCTCGGTCAGGCCGAGGCCCTCGTCGCCGCCCCGGTGACGGCCGACGCGCAGGACGAGCCCGCGGTGCACCGGAAGCGCCTCCCGTCGCGGCGCCGACAGACGCGGGCGGGGCGCGTCCTGACCGTGATCGCGCTGACCGCGGTGGGCGTCGTCTTCCTGTACCCGTTCGTGTGGCTGGTGAGCGCCTCGTTCAAGCCGCGCGGCGAGGTGTTCGACAACCGGCTGATCCCCGAGACCTTCATCCTCGACAACTACGTGCAGGTCTGGCAGGAGGCGCCGCTCGCGCTCTGGCTCACCAACACGCTGCTGGTCACGGTCCTCGCGGCGACCACCGTGACGCTCTCCAGCGCGATGGTCGCGTGGGCCTTCGCGTACTACCGGTTCAGGGGGCGCGGGCCGCTGTTCGCGCTCGTGCTGGGGTCGATGATGCTGCCGGGGGCCGTCACGATGATCCCCACGTTCCTGATCTGGAACTCGCTCGGAACGGTGAACACGCTGATCCCGATGTGGGCGCACAACCTGTTCGGCAGCGCGTTCTACATCTTCCTGCTGCGCCAGTTCATGCTGTCGCTGCCGCGCGACCTGTTCGACGCGGCCCGGGTCGACGGCGCCAACCCGTGGCAGGTGTTCTGGCGGATCGGGCTGCCGCTCAGCCGCCCCGCGATCGCGGTGACGCTCGTGTTCGAGGTGCAGGCGGTGTGGACCGACCTGATGCGATCGCTGATCTACCTGCGGGACTCGGCCAACTTCACGGTGCCGCGGGGACTCAAGGCGCTCGTCGACAACTTCGGCTTCGGCGGCGAGTAGCACTGGGAGATCCTCGTGACCGCGAGCGTGATCACGACCATCCCCATGATCGTGCTGTTCTTCGTCGGCCAGAAGCACATCATCGAGGGCGTGACGGCCGGCGGCGTGAAGGGCTGACGCGGGCGTCTGTTCGGGCGCTCAGTCCTCGGGGCCGCGGCGCGCGTCGAACGCGCGCTCGTAGCGCTCGGCGGCCTCGTCGAGCAGCTCGGGCGTCAGCGTGGCGAGGGGCCGGATGTCGGCCAGCAGCGGCTCGCAGTCGGGCCCGCGGCCGACCGTGCGGCCGTCGAGCACCCACGCGAACCGGTCCGGGTTCTTCTCGGCGAGCTCGGCGTACTGGCGCACCTGTCGGGCGAGCCAGTCCTCGAGCGGACGCGTCCACCACGACTCGGGATGCAGCGGGTTGACCGACAGGCCGGGCAGATCGAGCCCGCTCTCGGTGTCGCGGCTCTGCTCGGCCGCGTCGTGCTCGGGGCCCTCCGAATAGCGGATGTACGACGCGTCGCGCCCGCGCACGAACTCCGCCAGCTCGGCGAGCGAGCCGAGCTTCGGCAGCGAGCCGGGGGGCGTCACCCTCAGTCGACCTGCTCCGACTGCGTCTCGATGTAGGCGCGGTCGTCGTCCGTCAGGCGCGCGCCCTGCCCGACGTCCTTCCCCGTGATCTCGGAGATCGCGGCGATCAGGGGCGGCGGCAGCTGCGCGTCCAGGTTGGCCAGGAGCAGGTGCTTCCCGTCGATCGGCAGCTCGGGCCACCAGGTGTGGATCGGCGGCAGTTCGGTGTGCATGGCGCCCCCTTCGGTCGTCCTGCTCCGACGGTAGGACGCGCGGGGGTCGCACTCAACGGGTTGACTTGTGCGCCGGGATCAGCCACGCGGCGAGTGCGATGCCGATCGCACCGCCGACGAGCTGCGCCGCAATGTAGGCCGGTGCGGAGCTCGGCGCGATGCCCGCGCAGCTGGAGCCCCACGTCGGCGGGCGACAGGCGGGCCGCCATGATCCCCGAGCCGATCACGACCGAGGCGAGCAGCGCCGATCCGAGGAACTCGCCGGCGAGCTCGCGCGGCGAGACCGCGCGCGGAGCGGGGGGAGCGCTGGGACGGGCGGCCGCGACCTGCTAATTCATAGACAGTCGCCTATGAATCGAGAGGAATCCGCGCGAATCAGCCCCGCAGGACGTCGGCGATGCGGTCGAGCGCCCCGGGCACCAGCGCGTAGTAGGCCCATGTCCCGCGCTTGCTGCGCGCCAGGAACCCCGCCTCGGTCAGCACCCGGAGGTGATGCGACACCGTCGGCTGCGCGAGCCCGACCGGGTCGATCAGGTCGCACACGCAGGCCTCCTGACCCTCGCTCGCCGCCACGATGGACAGCAGTCGCAGCCTCGCCGGATCGGCGAGGGCCTTCATCGTGCGCGCGAGGTCCTCGGCCTCGGCGGCCGCGAGCGGCTCGCGCTGCAGCGGCGCGCAGCACGCGCCGGCGGGCTGGATGACGTCGAGTGCGGGACCGGGCATGCATCGATCATAGTCGATATTGACATCCATCGATAGAGCGGTGCAGACTCGAACATCGACAGCCATCGATATCCTGTCCAGGAGCCGCACATGACCCTCATCGACCTCACCCCCGCTCCCGCCGCGACGGCGCGGGCGAACGCGCTTCCCGTCGCCATCATCGGCGCGGGGCCCATCGGGCTCGCCGCGGCCGCTCGCCTGACCGAGCGCGACATCCCGTTCGTCGTGCTCGAGAAGGGCGAGTCGGCCGGCGCCGCGATCCGCGAGTGGGGCCACACGCGCCTGTTCTCGCCGTGGGAGCACCTGGTCGACGACGCCGCCGTGCGACTGCTCGGCGCCTCCGGATGGCAGGCGCCCGCCGCGGGGCGCGCCCCCTCCGGTCGCGAACTGGTGGACGAGTACGTCGCGCCGCTCTCGGCACATCCGGCGATCGCCCCGCACCTGCGCACGGGCGTCGAGGTGCTGGCCGTGACGCGCGAGGGCATGGACCGGACGCGCACCGCGGGTCGCTCCCGGGCGCCGTTCGCCCTGCGCCTGCGGCTGGCGGACGGCACGATCGTCGACGAGACCGCGAGCGCCGTGATCGACGCCTCGGGCACCTGGGGACAGGCGAACCCGCTGGGGTCGGGCGGGCTCGCCCCGCTCGGCTGGGACGCGGTCGCCGACCGGGTCGCTCCGGCCCTCCCCGACGTGCTCGGCGCCGACCGGGAGCGCTTCGCCGGCCGCCACACGACCGTCGTGGGCGCCGGGCACTCCGCCGCGAACACGCTCATCGCCCTCGCGTCGCTCGCGCGCGACGAGCCGGGCACCCGCGTGACGTGGCTCATCCGCAACGCGGCGGCCGCCCGGATCTCGACCGGCGGCGACGAGCTCGAGGGGCGCGGAGCGCTCGGCGCCCGGCTCGAACGTCTCGTGGCGGACGGCCGCGTGGAGGTGCTCGACCGGTTCGAGATCCTGCGCGCCGAGCCCGCCGGCGACGGCGTGCGCCTGCACGGCCGGCGCGCGGGCGAGGCAGCGGCGCACGACACCGACCTGGTGGTGGCCGCGACGGGCTTCCGGCCGGACCTCGGCATGCTGCGCGAGCTGCGGCTCGAGCTCGACGACATCGTCGAGGCGCCGCGTCGCCTCGCGCCCCTCATCGACCCCAACGTGCACTCGTGCGGCACGGTGTCGCCGCACGGGTACCGCGAGCTGGCGCACCCCGAGCAGGGCTTCTTCATCGTGGGCATGAAGAGCTACGGCCGGGCGCCGACGTTCCTGCTCAAGACCGGGTACGAGCAGGTTCGCTCGGTCGTCGCGTGGCTCGCGGGCGACGCCGCGTCGGCGGGGCGCGTCGAGCTGACGCTTCCCGCGACCGGGGTGTGCTCGACGTCCGCGGGCGGATGCTGCTGACGGCCGAGAATGGATCCGTGATCTCGATCCGCGACCTGACGCCCGAGGACTGGCCCGCGGTCGAGCGCATCTACCGGGAGGGCATCGACACGGGCGTCGCCACGTTCGAGACCGCGACCCCGTCGTGGGAGGCGTTCGACGCGGGCAAGGTCGCCGCGCCGCGGCTCGTGGCCGTCGACGAGACCGGCGCGGTGCTCGGCTGGGCGGCCGCCTCGCCCGTCTCGGCGCGGCCGGTGTACCGCGGCGTGATCGAGCACTCGATCTACATCGCGTCGGCCGCGCGCGGGCGCGGCGTCGGGCGCGCGCTGCTGCGGGCCTTCGTCGCGGCGGCCGACGCCGCTGGGTACTGGACCATCCAGTCGTCGGTCTTCCCGCAGAACTCCGCGAGCTTCCGCCTGCACCTCGCGGAGGGCTTCCGCGAGGTCGGCCGCCGGGAGCGGATCGCGCAGGCCCAGGCGGGCCCGCACACGGGCGAGTGGCTCGACACGATCCTGCTGGAACGCCGCCGCCCCGACTGAGCGAGGACGCCCCCGTGGTCGTTGAGCGAGCGAAGCGAGTCGAAACGGCGTCGAACCCGCCGGCACGCTTCGACCGTTTCGTCTCCCTCGCTGGCGCTCGGTCGCCCAACGAGCACCCCGAGCGCCGCCGGCGGCTCCCACCGCACATAGACTTGCATCTATGGATGCCGCACGCTCGCTCGCGACGCTCGCGGATCCGACGCGCGCGCGCATCCTGCGGCTGATCCTCGACGCACCGGACGGGCGCGCTCGCGTCGGCGAGCTCGCCGAGCGCCTGGAGCTGCGCCAGCCGACCGTGAGCCACCACATGAAGGCGCTGCTCGCCGAGGGTCTGGTGACGCGCGAGCAGGACGGCCGCCGGGCCTGGTTCTCGGTCGCGCCCGATCGCGTCGACGCGGTCGCCGAGCTCGTGGGCGCCGCCCCGCGCGGCGCCGAACCCGACCTCGACCGCATCGCGGCCGACCTGGCGCTGCGCTTCCGCGGGGTCTTCAGTCCCGAGACCGTCGCGGCGTACGTGCGCGAGAGCCGCGACCTGCTCGCCCGCGGCGACGAGCCGCCCCGGCACCTCGCCTCGCGCACGGCGGCCTTCGCCGCCGGACGGCTCGAGGCCCTCGCGCGCGCGGACCGCTCCCACCGCGACCGCCCCGAGGTGCTGTTCGTCTGCGTGCAGAACGCGGGCCGCTCGCAGCTGGCGGCGGGCATCCTGCGGCACCTCGCGGGGGATCGCGTGCGCGTGCGCACCGCCGGGTCGCTTCCGGCGCCCGACATGCGCTCGACCATCGCGCTCGCGCTCGACGAGATCGGCGTGACGGTCGGCGGGGAGTTCCCGAAGCCCCTGACCGACGAGGCCGTGCGCGCGGCGGACGTCGTAGTCACGATGGGCTGCGGCGACGTCTGCCCGGTGTACCCCGGCATCCGCTATCTGGACTGGGATCTCGCGGATCCCGCGGGCCTGCCGCTCGAGGGCGTGCGCCCCATCCGCGACGACGTCGAGCGCCGCGTCCGCGCTCTGCTGGACGAGCTGCTCTGACGCCGGCGACGCCCGGAAGGTATGCGAAATGCATGCGGTGCGGCGTCGGAAGGTGCGTTTCGCATACCTTCGCACCCCGGCGCCGCTCAGCGGCGGCGCAGCAGCTCGATGAACTCGTCGGCCATCGCGAGCTGGGCGCGCGCCTTCTCGCGGCGCTCCTCCGCGTCGGCGATCAGGCGCGCCAGACGCTCCCTCGCGACCGCGTGCTCCGGGTCGGCATCGAGACCGTCGGCGATGCGCAGCAGCTCGGCCATCTGCTCGAGCGAGTATCCGAGCGGCTTCATGCGGCGGATCAGCAGCAGGCGTGCGAGGTCGCGCTCCGTGTAGAGCCGGAAGCCGCCGTCGGTGCGCGCCGAGGGCTTGAGCAGGCCGATCTCGTCGTAGTGCCGGATGGTGCGCAGCGACAGCTCTGCGCGCTCGGCGAGCTCGCCGATGTGCATGGTCCCGCTTCGCACGGCGTCGTCATCCAGCACGCGGCCCCCTCCCGGAGCTCAACCCTCACGTTACGGTAGGGTTGAGCGCGCCCGCGGCTCTCGCGCGGCGCAGTCATCCATTATCCGGCGGTCTCCCCTGCGTCCCGCGCGCCTGCCCACGCCCTGGAGGATCCATGCCCCCTGTCCTGACGTCGGCCGACGGCCGGTTCGCGACCTCCGTGCGCGATGCGCTGCGCTCGCCGCGACTGCTCACGCGCGAGGTGCTCGCCGGGCTCGTGGTGGCGCTGGCGCTGATCCCCGAGGCGATCGCGTTCTCGATCATCGCGGGCGTCGACCCGCGGGTCGGCCTGTTCTCGTCGTTCGTCATGGCGGTCGCCATCGCGTTCCTCGGCGGACGCCCGGCCATGATCTCGGCGGCGACCGGCGCGGTGGCGCTCGTGATCGCACCCGTGATGCGCGACCACGGCCTCGACCACCTGCTCGCCACCGTGATCCTGGCCGGCGTCATCCAGGTCGCGCTCGGCCTGCTCGGGGTCGCGAAGCTGATGCGGTTCATCCCGCGCAGCGTGATGGTCGGCTTCGTGAACGCGCTCGCCATCCTGATCTTCCTGTCGCAGCTCGAGCAGCTCGTCGACGTGCCCTGGATGGTGTACCCGCTCGTCGCCGCGGGCCTGCTGCTCCTGTGGCTGTTCCCGAAGCTGACCCGCGCCGTGCCCGCACCGCTGGTGGCGATCGTGCTGCTCACCGCCGTCGTCGTGGTGTTCGCGATCGACGTGCCGACCGTGGGCGATCAGGGCGCGCTGCCCGAGAGCCTGCCGTTCCTGCTCATCCCGAACGTGCCGCTCACGCTCGAGACGCTCGGGATCATCGGGCCGTACGCGCTCGCGATGGCGGCGGTCGGCCTGCTCGAGTCGCTCATGACGGCGAAGCTCGTGGACGACATCACCGACACCCGCTCGTCGAAGACGCGGGAGTCGTGGGGCCAGGGCGTCGCGAACGTGCTCTCCGGCCTGTTCGGCGGCATGGGCGGCTGCGCGATGATCGGCCAGACCATGATCAACGTCAAGGCGTCGGGAGCCCGGACCCGCATCTCGACCTTCCTCGCGGGCGTGTTCCTGCTGATCCTGGTCGTGGCGCTCGGCGATGTGGTCGCGATCATCCCGATGGCGGCGCTCGTGGCGGTCATGATCATGGTGTCGGCGCTCACCTTCGACTGGCACAGCATCCTGCCGTCGACCCTCTCGCGGATGCCGAAGAGCGAGACCGCGGTGATGGTCACGACCGTGGCGCTGACGGTCATCACGCACAACCTCGCGATCGGCGTGATCGTCGGCGTGATCGTCGCGGCCGTGCTGTTCGCGCGCCGCGTCGCGCACTTCACGACGGTCGAGCGCGCCGTGGCACCCGATGGCTCGGAGGCGCGCTACACGGTCGACGGCGAGCTGTTCTTCGCGTCGTCGAACGACCTCACCACGCAGTTCGAGTACGTCGACGACCCGGCTCGCGTCGTGATCGACATGTCGCGCTCGCACGTGTGGGACGCCTCGTCGGTCGCCGCGCTCGACGCGATCGTCACGAAGTACGAGCGCCACGGCGCCGAGGTCGAGATCGTCGGGATGAACGAGGCCACCGCGGGCATCCACGGCCGCCTCTCGGGAGGGCTCGGTGGCGAGCACTGACCCCACCTTCGCGGCGGGGCGATCCCGGTCTGGCGCAACACATAGATCGTGATCTATGCTTTAGGCACACCCCGCCGATCGAGGAGAGCGCCCATGACCGCCACCAAGCCCACCGTCCTGTTCGTGTGCGTCCACAACGCCGGGCGCTCGCAGATGGCCGCCGGATGGCTGCAGGCGCTCGCGGGCGACCGGGTCGAGGTCCTCTCGGCCGGCTCGGCGCCCAAGGACGAGATCAACCCCGTCGCGGTGCAGGCCATGGCCGAGGAGGGCGTCGACATCGCCGGCAACACCCCCAAGGTGCTGACCGTCGAGGCCGTCAAGGAGTCCGACGTCGTCATCACGATGGGCTGCGGCGACGCCTGCCCGATCTTCCCCGGCAAGCGCTACGAGGACTGGCAGCTCGACGACCCGGCCGGCCAGGGCATCGAGGCCGTGCGCCCCATCCGCGACGAGATCAAGGCCCGCGTCGAGGCCCTGATCGCCGAGATCGCGCCCGCGACGGCCCACTGACCCCCCCCGACGCGACGCCGAGAACCCGAACCCGCCGTCGCACCCCCGCTCCCGCACGCGGTCACGACCGAGGACCTCGCCACGGCCGACGTGGTCGTCACGATGAAGCCGGGCCTGCAGCTGCCCGGCCCGGTGCGGGGCGAGCTGGTCGAGTGGGTGTTCCCCGACCCGGAGAGCTGGGACGACGCGGGCATCCGCGGCCTGCGCGACTGCGCGGCGCGCAGACGCTCGTGCAGGGCTCCGCGGTGGCCGAGCGCTGGGGGACGCGCGACTACGGCGCGATCAACGGCGTGTTCGCCACGCCCATCACGATCGTCGCGGCGCTCGGCCCGACGCTCGGCCCCGTCGCGGCGACCGCCGCGGGCGGCTACGGCGCGGTCGCGATCGCGGCCGCGGGGGTCGCGCTGCTGGGCGCGCTGATCGCCCGGTGGTCCTGATCCGCGACGAGCGGGGGCCGATACTTCATCGATCGCGAAAGATCGCATGATCTTTCGGGGCATCGGACGGGCAAGAACCGTTGTGCGCGGTGGGAATCTGGTTCCACCCCACCGACATCCCGGAGCGACGATGACGAGCATTCTGGAGACCCCGGCCACGACGGCCCCCGCCCTGCCGACCACGGAGACCGCCGGCCACGCGATCGTCCGCACGCTCGAGGAGCACGGCATCCCGCGCGCGTACGTCGTACCGGGCGAGAGCTACCTCGAGGTGCTCGACGGCCTGCACGCCTCGTCGATCGAGACGATCGTGTGCCGCCAGGAGGGCGGCGCCGCATACATGGCCGAGGCCGAGGGCAAGCTCAGCGACCTGCCCGGCATCGTCATGGTGACGCGCGGCCCCGGCGCGGCGAACGCTCTGGTGGGGCTCCACACGGCCTGGCAGGACTCCACCCCGCTCGTGCTGTTCGTCGGGCTCATCCCGATGGACCACCGCGGCCGCGAGGCGTTCCAGGAGTTCGACATCCACGGCTGGTTCGACAAGGGCGCCAAGCGCGTGCTGGTGCTGGACTCGGCCGAGCGCGCCTCCGAGACCGTCGCCGAGGCGATCTTCGCGGCCCGCTCCGGCCGCCCCGGCCCGGTGGTCGTCGGCCTGCCCGAGGACGTCATCCGGCGCGAGGTGCCCGTCACGGTGCATCCGCCGATCCCGGTCGCCGCCGGCGGCGTCTCGATCTCCGACGCGGCCGCGCTCACCGAGGCGCTGCGCGAGGCCGAGAAGCCCCTGTTCGTCACGGGCGGCAGCGACTGGACCCCCGAGGCGTCGGCGCAGCTGACCGCGTGGCTCGAGAAGCACGGCATCGCCGCGGCCGCCGAGTGGCGCACGGAGGGCGTCGTGGGCTTCGACTCGCCGAGCTACGTCGGCCCCATCGGGTACGGCCGCCCCAAGCCCACCTACGACCTGTTCGAGGAGACCGACCTGCTGGTCTTCGTCGGCACGGTCCCCGGCGACGTGCTGACCAGCGGCTACATCGCCCGCCAGGGCTGGCACCGCCGCAACTTCCTGATCACGATGGACGCCTCGCTGCGCGGGCGCTCGGGCGCCGTGTCGCACCAGATCGTCGCCAAGCCGAGCGCGTTCGTCCGCGACCTGCAGGCGCTGGACGTGCCCACCAAGCCCGAGTGGGCCGAGTGGACAGCGCGGATGCGCGGCCAGCAGGAGGAGTTCGCGGCCCTTCCGCCCGCGCGCACCGACGCCGAGGCGCCCGCCCGCATGGACACGCTCATGGCGCACCTCGTGCCGCAGCTGCAGGACGACGCGCTCGTCACGCTGGGCGCGGGCGAGCACACGAACTGGGCGCACCGCTACTTCCCGGTCCGTCAGTATCCGGCCATGGTGAGCGCGGGCAACGGCTCGATGGGGTACTCGATCCCCTCGGCCGTCACCGCGTCGCTGCGCTTCCCCGGCCGCCAGATCGTCACGATCGCGGGCGACGGCGAGTTCCTCATGAACGGCCAGGAGCTCGCGACCGCGCGGCAGTACGGCGCCGCTCCCCTGGTCGTCGTGATGGACAACCAGGAGTACGGCACCATCCGCACGCACCAGGAGCGCCACCACCCGGGCCGCATCTCGGGCACCCAGCTCGTGAACCCCGACTTCGCCGCCATGGCGGTCGCCTTCGGCGGCTTCGGCGTGCGCGTGGAGCGCGACGCCGACGTGCCCGCCGCCGTCGCCGCGGCGCTCAAGGCCCAGCGCGAGGGCCGCTTCGCCCTCATCCACCTGATCGTCGGTCAGCGCGCCCAGGCGTACTGACCGTCACCCCATCCGCCGCTCACGAAACGGAGAACACCCATGAAGCACGAGTTCGACACCGACGCCCTCCTCCACCTCGGCCGCCCCTACTGGTTCGACAGGCACCCCTCGCAGGCCGAGGGCGAGGACTTCTGATCCCCTGAACCGCCCGGTTCGGTCGCGGCGCGCGGAGCACGGACGCCCGCGCGCCGCGTCATGTCCGGGCACCACACGCGCGGCCGGCATCCACGTCTCCCGTCTCCGGATGCCGGCCGCGTGCCGTGTCAATCCCCTGGCGCGGGCGCGGCGCGCCGCGCGACGCTGGCGGCACCGAATGGAGGTGCCACATGAGCGAGAACACGACCGACCCGAACGAGCACCGCGGCCCGGAGGACGACCTCGTCAGCGAGGATCCGGATCTCTCGACGGGTGAGGACCCGGTGATCGAGGACGGTCCCGCCGAGCTGGACGACGAGCCCGGCATGGCCGACCCGCCGACGGACGTCCCGCCGGCCGGCGGAGGCGCGGACCTCGGCGTCGAGGACGCCAACCAGGGCGGCGCGACCCTGGGCGGCGGCGAGGTGGGCGGCCACCACGAGTACAGCTACGGCGGCGGCCAGCACCCCTCGCAGGCCGAGGGCGAGGACCCCGACGACCCGCACGACGCGGACACGCTCCGCCCGGAGGGCCACCCCTCGCAGGCCGAGGGCGAGGACGACGCCACCGCCTGACCGGCGCTCGTGGCCCCGACCTGCCGGAACGATGCGGCAGGTCGGGGCCACGGCCGGGTGTCACAGGTCGCGGTAGGTCGTGCGCGCGTAGTGGTGGTACGGCGCGGGGGCGACCGTGGCGCCGATGCGGGCCTGCACGTGCGGCTCGACGTTGCTCTTGCGGGAGTTCGGCTCCTCGCCCCACACGACCTCGACGCGCGCGCCGTCGGGCACGTCCACGTCGACCGACGCGAGCGACAGGTAGAGCTGGTCGTACGCGACGTACCCCGCGTCGGTCGAGACGCCGACGCGGCGGCCGTCCTGCCGCACCTCGTCGAACTGGTAGAACCCGTAGCGCGCCTTGGGGAACTCGAGGTACTTGGCCGGCGTGCCGGGCGTGAGCTGCGACTCGACGACCTCCGCGACGTCCGCGGCGTCCCAGATCAGCGTGACCTTGCGGCGCGCGGGCGACTCGGCGATCCGCTCCAGCGCCTCGCGGCCGATGAAGTCGTGGTCGAACTTCACCGAGCGGCCGAGGCCCAGGTCGTACGGGGTCAGGTAGAAGTCCTCGACCGGCGCGTGCAGCGATCCGCCGATCGATCCGGTGCGGGCCAGCGGCAGCCACTCGCGGTACTCGACGAACAGCGGGTCGTCGCCGAAGATCGCCGGGAACGGCGTCGGCACCCAGCCCGACTCGAGCGGCGTGACCGAGTACGCCTTGGCGCCGATCCGCACGATGCCGAACTCCGCGCCCGCATCGAGCAGCGCCTGCCGCACCGTCTCGCCCTCGGCGTACGGGCCGAAGAACTCGAAGCCGGGCTGCCCGGCCATGCCGTGCCGGAGCCCCTGGACCGTCGTGCCCGCGAACGCGAAGTCGTGGATGTGGAAGAACCTCACCTCGGGCACGGGGCCGCCCAGCAGCTTCTCGAGCACGTCGTGCGCGCGCGGGCCCTGCAGCTCGTAGCGGTAGAACGTCGGGTCACCCTCGCGCATGTTCGAGTTGCCCTCGAGGCGGTACCGGACGTCCTTGCCCGAACGCTCGACGTGGAATCGCACCCAGTCGATCAGCACGTGGTGGCCGATCAGCACGACCGTCTCGCCCTGCGCGGTCGCGTGGTTCAGGTTGAACAGGATGCCGTCGCCGATCACGTGACCTTCGTGATCCACCGAGATGAGCTGCTTGGCGACGCCGGGCCGGAAGTTCGTGAACGTGTTCACCGCGATCGGGCTCAGCACCTCGGCGATGTCATCGCCCGTGAGGAACAGCTGGGTCATGTGGTGCGACTGGTCCATGAGCGCGACGGTCTCGTTCCACGACCGCGACTCGGAGCGCCAGTTGCTGAACTCCGGATGCACCGGGAACGTGAACGCCGGGTAGTCCACGTTGCGCAGCAGCTCGACCGGATCCCCGACGCGGGCGAGCCCCTGTGCGAGTGTCTCGGACATGTCGATCTCCTTCGATCGATGCGGGTCAGGATGTCGCCGGTCAGCCTAGGAACCGCGCACCGCGATCGGAATCGCCTCTTCCTTTCAACGGAAGCGTTCCCCATGCTGGTTGAGCGAGGGAGCGCCAGCGACCGAGTCGAAACCGCCGAAGCATCCCAGGAGGTCCGGATGGCGAGATCGTCCGACGGAGCCTCCGCGCTCACGCGCGTGCTGGCGGTGCTCGACGCGTTCGCGGCCGACGCGCCGTTCCTCACGCTCACGCAGATCCACCGGCGCTCGCGCATCCCCCTGTCGTCGGTGCATCGCATCGTGACGGAGCTCGTGGCGCACGGCCTGCTCGAGCCCGTCGCCGGACGCACGTACCGGCTGGGCAACCGGCTGTGGGAGATCGGCAGCAAGACGCCCGGCGCCCTCGGCCTGCGCGAGATCGCGGAGCCCTACCTGCGCCGCCTGCACGACGAGGTCGGGCAGCACGTGCAGCTGGCGGTGCGGATCGACACCGACGTGCTGATCATCGAGCGGATCTCCGCCCCGGATGCGGTGATCAACGGGTCGATCGTGGGCGGGCGCATCCCGATCCAGCTGTCGTCGAGCGGCCTGGTGTTCCTGGCCTTCGGCGAGCCGGGCCTGCTCGACGCGGTGCTGGAGGGCGGCATCCGGCCGATGACGTCCGCCGGGCCGCAGACCGCCGAGCAGCTGCGCGCGGCGGTCGACGCGACGCGCGCGCACGGGTACGCCGACGCGGAGGGCTGGATCCACCCGGCCTCGCGCGGGCTGGCCGTGCCGGTGCGCGGGTCGGAGGACGTGGTGGTGGGCGCGCTCGGGGCGGTCGTCCCGAACGACGGCGCGTCGCCCCGGCGCCTCGCGGCGCTGCTGCAGGAGACCGCGCACCGCATCTCGGATGCGCTGCTGCGCGCCTACCTGCCGGCCGGCCACCCGCGCGCGCTGCCGGGCGGCTCGCTGCGCGCGCTCGTCTCCTCGTCGGCGCAGTCGATGCAGTACCTCGAGCGCCGCGCCCGCGCGCGCTGACAGCTCGTCAGGATCGCGGCGAGTCGAACGTCCAGGACGACGGCTCGATCGCGGTCGCCACGTCCCAGTCGTCCTCGTCCCAGGTGAAGGTCGCGACCGCGCAGGTCGGCATGTGGCCGATGGCGCCGTCGGACAGCTCCTCGGCGAGCGCGGTCATCCCCGGGTCGTGCGCGACCACCATCACGGCGGGCAGCCCCGTGGCCGCCGCGGCGGCGAGCAGCGCGCGGGCGGGCGCGCCGTACAGGCCGGGATCCAGGGCCACCGGCACGCCGAGCTCGGCGGCGAACGCCTCGGCTGTGGTCCGTGCGCGCAGCGCGGTGCTCGACAGGATCGCGTCGGGGCGGAAGCCCGTCTCGGCCAGCCGGCGCGCCATGCGCGGCGCATCCCTTCGGCCCCGGTCGTTCAGCGGGCGGTCGTGGTCGTCGAGCCGCGGATCGCCCCAGTCCGACTTCGCGTGCCGCACCAGCACCAGCGTGGTCACGGCGTCGTCCGTTCCATCGAGCCCGTCACGTCCTCGACGCTACTCCTGCCGCGGGATGCTTCGACGCGTTTCGTCTCCGCTCGCTGGCGCTCGCTCCGCTCAACGACCGAGAGCGCCCGGTCGTTGAGCGGAGCGACGAAGGAGCGGAGACGAAACGCCCGCCCGACCCGCGCGCCGCCGAACGGAGGACAGACGCGGCGGGACGCCCGGGCCTAGGGTGATCGCATGAGCCAGCCCAGCGCCGGGATGCCGCTGCGGGACTACCGCATCCACCGGTACGTCAACGCGTTCTGCCCGCGCTGCCACGAGGAGGATCCGGATCGCCCGCTCTCGGAGGTGCGGCGGCTGTCGGGGTGGCTCGCGAACCGGGACGGACGCATCTGGCTCGAGCGGGGATGCCCCGATCACGGGCTGATCCGCACGATGTACGACGAGTCGGCCGAGATCCTCACGTACCTCGAGCAGTGGACCGCGCCGACCAAGGTGCACGCGCCCGATCTCATCGGCAACTTCAAGCCGGTCCCGTCGGCGTATGAGGACGGCCTGCCGCAGATGCAGACGCAGCACACGTGCATCCTGCTCGAGGACATCACCGATCACTGCAACCTGCGCTGCCCCACCTGCTTCGCCGAGTCGAGCCCCGCGGCGAGCGCGGTCGCTCCCCTCGCCGAGGTGCTCGCGTCGGTGGACGCGCGCCTGGCCAAGGAGAACGGCCGCATCGATGTGCTGATGCTCTCGGGCGGCGAGCCGACGCTGTACCCGTGGCTCGAGCAGCTTCTCGAGCACCTGGTCGCGCGCCCGGTGGTGCGCATCCTGATCAACTCGAACGGGCTCCGGATCGCGCAGGACGACGCGTTCGTCGAGGTGCTCAGGAAGCACCGGCAGCGGATCGAGATCTACCTGCAGTACGACGGTGAGTCCAAGGAGGCGTCGGCGTACCACCGCGGTGCGGACATCCGGCGGTTCAAGGAGCGCGCGCTCGAGCGGCTGTCGGCGGCGGGCGTCTTCACGACCCTGACGATGACGGCCGCGCTCGGGGTGAACGACGGCGAGATCGGCGCCGTGATCCGCCGCGCGCTCGACACCCCGTTCGTGGGCGGCGTCACGATCCAGCCCGTGTTCGGCTCGGGGCGCTCGGCGGGGATCGATCCGGATGACCGCCTCACCCACACGGGCGTGCTCGCGCGGCTGGGGCCGCAGACCGACGACCTCGTGACGTGGCGCGACCTCACGGCGCTGCCGTGCAGCCATCCGCACTGCTGCTCGGTCGGGTATCTGCTGAAGGACGACGCGGGCGAGTGGAAGTCGCTCGTCGGGCTGATCGGCCACGACCGGCTCAAGCAGTTCCTCGATCTCGAGCCCGACCTGATCGCCAACCGGATCGCCGACTCGCAGGTCAACAGGCGCATCCGCGAGGTCGTCAAGACGTCGCTGCTCGACCTGCTGAGCGAGCAGTCGTCGCTGTCGCACCCGTCCATGACCGACATCTGGCGCGACATCTGCCAGGCGTGCGACCTGGGCATCGGAACCCTCGCGACTCTCGCCGCCTCGCGCCTGCCGGGTCAGCACGAGCGCCTGCGCCGGATGATGGGCGAGCGCGTCAAGCGGATCACGATCAAGCCGTTCATGGACATCCACACGATGATCGAGGAGCGGCTCACGCAGTGCTGCGTGCACGTGGCGACCGTGAACGAGACCACGGATGCGCACCAGTGCGCGCCGTTCTGCGCCGTGCAGGCGTGGGCGCCGCTGGGCCGCACGCGCCTGTCGACCGCGACCGGATCGCGGGACCGGGCCGAGACGCTGACCCCGGTGCGCGAGACGCGCCGCGAGCTTCCGGTGGTGGCCACATGAGCGTGCACGGGCTGAACCAGTACGACGCGACCGTCGGCGATCCGGTGCCGTCGTTCGATCCGCTGCGGCTCTGCGTGTACACGACCGTCGCGCTGCTCGCGTGTCTGCTCGGCCCGCTCGCGGTGCTGGCCTTCGCGGGCATCGCGATCGCCGGCTACACCCGCGCCCGCCGCGCGGGGCTGCTGCGCTCGCGCTGCAAGCTCGGCGACACCCGCCTGGTGCTGCTGTACCTGTGGGTGATCGCGCTCCTGTCGGCCGCCGCCATCCCGCTGTGGGTGGGGCTCTGGATGCGCCTGCTGGGGTGACGCGATGTTCCCGACGCTGCAGGACCTCGCCGGCTGGCTGCCGCGCGTCGACAACCACTCGGCGTTCGTCGCGCTCGGGATGCTCGCTGCGGGCCTGATCTTCGTGACCGAGAAGCGGCGCCGCCGGGTGTCGGACCACCGCATCTGGTACCTCGTGCTCGGCGCGCTGGTGGGGGCGTCCGTGCTCGCGCGGCTGGGCACGTGGGCCCAGAACCTCGACCCGGCGAAGAACCTGAGCCTGGTCGACCAGCTCGCGTACGGCAACGCCTCGATGCTCTCGGCGCTGGTCGGCGCGTGGCTCGGGGTGCACGTGGCCAAGCGCATCGTCCGCTACCCGCACCGCACGGGCGACCTGTTCGCGCCCGCCGTGGCGCTCGCGATGGCCGTGGGGCGGATCGGCTGCCTGCTCACGGAGGAGCCGGGCACGCCCACCGGGGCCTCGTGGGGCGTCGTCCTCGACGCCGATGCCGCCGCGTACACGGGGTCGGTCGCCGGCGTGCCGCTGCACCCGAGTTTCGTGTACGAGATCGCGTTCCACGCCGTGGCGTTCGCGCTGCTGTGGTTCTGGCTCCGGCACCGGTCGATCGCGCCGGGCGAGACGCTCACGCTGTACATCGCGGCGTACGGGGTCTTCCGCTTCGCCGTGGAGTTCGTGCGCGGCAACGACATCGCGTGGCTCGGCCTCACCCGGCCGCAGCTGTTCCTGCTGGCGACCATGCCCCTCCTGTTCGCCCGGATCGCGTGGATGATCCGCACCGGGCGCTTCCGCACCGCACCGACCGCATCGGGGCTCGGCCCCGAGGCCATCCCCGCATCCGCCACGTCAGAGAGGACGGCGACGAGTGAACAGCACGCCTGACCACCCCACAGAGCCGGATCAGCCCGGCTCGCCGGTCCCGCACGCGCCGGGAACCCCGATTCCTCCCGCCCCGCCGGAGCATCCGCCCGTCGCGCCCCAGCCGGGGCCGCCCCCGCCGGTCCCTCCGTCGCCGCAGCCGCCGCCGCCGAAGCCGCCCATCCCACCCGGCGCGCATCCGCCGGAGGTGCCGCCGGGGGCGCCCGGGGCACCCGCCGCCGCGCCCGCCGACGCCGCCGCGCCGTATGGAGGCCAGCCGGGCCATCCGGGCTCCCCGCCCCACCCGCAGTCCTACGCGCCGGGGTACGCCCCGCCGGGCGCGCCGTACGGCTACGCTCCGCCACCCGAGCCGCGCGGGCTGTTCGGGCTCTCGTTCGGCTGGGGCGTGCTGGCGGGCTTCGGCGCCGGGGTGGTGCTGGAGGTCGTCGCCGTGCTCGTCTGGCTGAGCGGCGGGGAGCAGTGGCGATTCTTCGTGGGCAGCGGCCTGCTCGCCGTGATCGCGCTCGGCGGCATCGGGCTGCTGGTCTGGCGACCCGGTCGGGCGATCGGCACCGGCATGCTGTGCAGCATCGCCATCGCGCCGATCGTGCTCTTCGGCGTGTGCGTGGCGGTGATGGGGAACTACTGACGCCTACGCCGTCACGGGCGTGATGCGGAACTCGTCGACACCGCGGATGTGCGCGTGCACCTGCCGCTCGGCCTCGGCCGCGATCCGTTCGGCCTCGGCGAGCGGCACATCCGTCAGCGCGATCAGCGCGTCCCCGCGCAGGCGATGGCCGACCCAGCGCAGGCGCACCTGCTCGACGCGGTCGATCCCGTCGACGTGGGCGAGGGCGTGCTCGGCGCGGTCCAGCAGCTCGGGCTCCACGCCGTCGAGGATGCGGCGCCCGACGCTGCGCACCGTCCCCCACAGAAGCACGACGATCGCGAGCGAGATCAGGATGCCGACGATCGGGTCGGCGAGCGGGAAGCCCGCCATCACGCCGAGCGCGCCCAGCACGACCGCGAGCGAGGTGAACCCGTCGGTGCGGGCGTGCACGCCGTCGGCGACGAGCGCGGCCGATCCGATGCGCCGGCCGACCCGGATCCGGTAGATCGCGACGGCCTCGTTGCCGAGGAAGCCGATCACCCCGGCCGCGATCACCCAGCCGAGGTTCTCGAGCGGCTGCGGGTGGACGATCCGGTCGATCGACTGCCACGCCGCCACGACGGCGGACAGCGCGACGACGAACACGATGAACAGGCCCGCGAGGTCCTCCGCGCGGCCGTAGCCGTACGGATAGCGCCGGGTCGCCGCGCGGCGGCCGAGCAGGAACGCGATCCACAGCGGCACGGCCGTGAGCGCGTCCGAGAAGTTGTGCACGGTGTCGGCGAGCAGCGCGACGGATCCGCTGATCAGCACGACGACCAGCTGCAGCACGGTCGTCAGCAGCAGCGCGACCAGGCTCACCTGGAGCGCGCGGATGCCCTGCGCGCTCGCCTCGAGCGCGTCGTCGACCGAGTCGGCCGGGTCGTGCGTGTGCGGCACGAACAGCTCGTGCAGGAAGCCCCGGATGCCGCGCGGGTGAGCGTGGCCGTGGCTGTGGTCGCCGTGATCGTGGTCGTGCGGGTGCTCGTGGGCGTGCGCGGTCACGGCGTCGCCGCCTCGGCGCGGTGGTGGTGCGGCGTGCCGAGCGCGTGCTCGGCCTGGAAGATCGCCTCGGTCACGAGCTTCGCGGCGTGCTCGTCCACGAGGCGATAGAAGATGCGCGTGCCGTCCTTCCGCGTCGCGACCATGCGCGCCAGGCGCAGCTTCGCGAGGTGCTGCGAGACCGCGGCGGGGCTCTTGTCGACGATGTCGGCGAGGTGGTTCACCGACAGCTCGCCGTGCTCCTTGAGCGCCAGGATGAGCCGCACGCGCGTCGGGTCCGCGAGCATCCCGAACACCTCGACCGCGAGCTCGACGAACGAGCTGTCCGGCAGCCGCCCGCATGTCCGCTTATCTGCATTCATACGCAGATTATTGCAGAGTCCTCGTCCGGGGACCCCGGCTTCTCAGGTCCATCCGGCGCATCCGGCCCTGAGAACCGGGGATCCCGTGGCGTGGCCGGCCCGTATCCGTGACGAGCGCTCGGGAGTAGCCTTCGCGCATGGATCTGCTCGAGCGCGACGCGCAGCTCGGGGCCCTGCAGGAGTACGCGGCCGAGGCGGCCGCCGGCGCCGGGCGCCTCGTGCTCGTCGCGGGCGAGGCCGGCGTGGGCAAGTCGACGCTGGTCGAGGCGCTCGAGCGGAGAGTGCCCGGCGCCCGCTGGGCCTGGGGTGCGTGCGATCCGCTGACGACGCCGCGACCCCTCGGGGCACTGGTCGATCTCGCGCCGCAGCTCGATCCGGAGCTCGACCGGATGTGCCGCGACGGCGCCCCGCGCGAGCGCCTCTTCGACGCGGCGCGGGAGGCGCTCGCGGGCGGCGGTGCCCCGACCTGCGCGGTGTTCGAGGACGTGCACTGGGCCGACGACGCCACGCTCGACCTGCTGCGCTTCCTCGGGCGCCGGGTGCGCGACCTGCCGGTGCTGCTGATCGCGACGTTCCGCGACGACGAGCCGCGGCCACGTCTGCTCGAGGTGCTCGCCCAGCTCGGCGCGATGCGCACCACCCGGCGCATCGACCTGCCTCCGCTGTCGGCGCACGCGGTCGACGCGCTCGCCGCCGGGCGGGGCGTCGACGGCGGCGAGCTGTTCCGCGCGACCGGCGGCAACCCGTTCTTCGTGAGCGAGCTGCTGCGATCCGGGCCCGGCGACGGCATGCCGTCGTCCATCCGGGAGCTGGTACTCGCCCGCGCGGCACGCCTCTCGCCTCCCGCGCGCGAGGCGCTCGACGCGGCCGCCCTGATCGGCCTCACGGTGCCGCCCGCGCTGCTCGGCCGGGTCGGCTCGGCGGCGCCGCGCGACGTCGACGAGATGCTGACCTGCGGCGTCATCCGCGCCACGACCGACGCGTTCGCCTTCCGGCACGAGCTGGCGCGCCGGGCGGTCGACGAGGCGATCCCGCCCCACAGGCGACAGGCGCTGCACCGCGCGATCCTCACCGCGCTGGAAGAGCTCGAGGTCGCGCATCCGGCACGGCTCGCGTTCCACGCCGAGGGCGCGGGCGACGCCGCGCGCGCCGTGGCGCACGCGCGCCGCGCCGGTCGCGAGGCGGCCGCCCTGGGCGCGCACCGGGAGGCGCTCGTCCAGTTCGAGCGTGCCCTGCGTCACGCCGACGGGCTGCCGGAGCGCGAACGGGCGGAGCTCCTCGACGCGCTCGCTGCCGAGGCCGCCGTGGTCGACCAGGGAGAGCGAGCCCTGGATGCGCGGCGTCAGGCGAGCGAGCTGTGGCGCGGGCTCGGCGACACCGTGCGCGAGGGCGACAGCCTGCGCGGTCTCGCCCGCGCGCAGCTCCGCGTCGCGGACGGCACCGGCGCGACGGCGACCGCGGAGCGCGCGCTCGAGCTGCTCCAGGCGCACGGCGACACCCGCGAGTACGCGGCGGCGCTGGCGCAGCTGGCCGGCGACCGGATGCTCAACGGTCGCGACGACGACGCCGTCGTGCTCGCGCGCCGGGCCCAGGCGCTGGGCGAGAGGCTCGGCCTTCCGGGGGTGCAGGCCGACGCGCTGGACACCCTGGCGTGCTCGCTCGCCGTGACGGGCGGGGACTGGGAGCCGCCGATGCGCGAGGCGCTGCGCCTCGCGCTCGAGGGCGGCGTCGCCGACCAGGCCGGGCGCGCGTTCAACAACCTGCACTGGGCGCTCGGCTCCGAGCAGCGGATCGACGAGGCCATCGCCGTGTACGAGGAGGGCTGGGCGTTCTGCGAGGCCCACGACGCGCTCAGCTTCGGATGGTGCCTGCGGATGGAGCACGCCGAGATCGTGGAATGGCGCGGCGACTGGGACGAGGCGCTGGACATGGCGGAGGGCACCGCGGGCATGCCGCTCACGCCCCTCAACCGGTACACGTGCCTGTCGGTGGCCGGGCGCATCCGGTCCCGGCGCGGGGAGCCGCGAGGCATGGAGCTGCTGCGCGAGGCCGATGCGATCGCACGCGGCTCGGGCCAGCCGCAGTACGAGGTGCAGTCGGCGCTGAACCTCGTCGAGGCGCACTGGCTGGCCGGCGACCTCGACGCCGCGCGACGCGAGGCCGCCCGCGCGCTCGACCTCGCACCCGGGACCGTGGGATGCATCCGCGACTCGGTGCTCGAATGGGCGCACCGGCTGCTGGGCCCGGCCGCCCGCGACATCGACGCCGCCGACGTCTGGGACGCGCCGCGCCACGAGCTCGCGGGCAGGCGCCGCGAGGCCGTGGCCGCGTGGGAGCGCATCGGATACGTGAACCACGCCGCCCTCGTGCTCGCGTTCTCCGACGACGAGGCCGACCTGCGCGACGCGATCGCGCGGTTCGACCGGCTCGGCGCGACCGCCGCTGTGCGGGCCGTGCGGCGCCGGATGCGGGAGCTCGGCCTGCGCGCGATCCCCGCCGGATCCCGATCCGCCACCCGGGCGCACCCGGCGCACCTGACGCGCCGCGAGCAGGATGTGCTGGCGCTGCTGTGCGAGCACCTCAGCAACGAGGAGATCGCCCGCCGCCTCGTGCTGTCGGTGCGCACGGTCGACCACCACGTGTCGGCGATCCTCGCGAAGCTCGGTGTCGCCTCGCGCGCCGAGGCCGCGGAGGCCGCGCGCCGCACGGGTCTGGTCCCCGTCGCGGGCTGAACCGTCGCCGGCTGAATCCGTCGTCGAAAACCGGGCAACCGCGATCCGGAAACCGGGCACCGGTCGCCGATCCGCCGCGCGCGCGTGCGGGCTGTGCTGGAGGCATCGGATCGACCGCTCGGAAAGGAGCACGGAATGCCTCTCTACATGGACGTCCACACGCTCGGCTCGGCCGTGAGCATGGACGACGTCGCCAAGGCGCATGCCGCCGACCTGCAGACGCAGGCCGCGCACGACGTGCAGTACCTGCGGTACTGGGTGGACGAGGGCGCGGGCAGGATCTTCTGCCTGGTCGACGCCCCCGACGCCGAGGCCGCCAACCGCGTGCACCGCGAGGCGCACGGGCTCGTCGCCGACGAGATCTTCCCCGTGAAGGAAGGTGCGTGATGCGCGCGCGGATGCGCCTCGCGGGAGCGCTGCTCGCCGCGGCGCTGCTGCTCGCCGGCGCGGCTCCGGCCGCCCACGCGCATGGCTCCGGCGACCTCACGTCCCAGTCCGAGCTCGCCGAGGTGCGGGCCGCGACCGCCCGCTTCGCCGATGTCGACGCCGCCATCGCCGCCGGCTACGGCGAGCTCGTCGACGCCGCCGGCATCGCGTGCATCGACTCGCCCGCGGGCGGGATGGGCATCCACTACGTCGACGTCGACCTGGTGCTCGACCCGGCGCTGGATCCCGCGATGCCCGAGGTGCTGGTGTACGAGCCCGACAGGCACGGCCGCCTCCACCTCGTCGCGGTGGAGTACGTCGCCTTCGAGTCCATGCTCGGCGGCGTCGTGCCGGAGCTGTTCGGGCAGACGCTGCACCGGATGCCCGGTCCGAACGAGCCCGCGGCGCAGAACCGCTACGGGCTGCCCGCGTTCTACGAGCTGCACGTGTGGCTCTGGAAGCACAACCCCGACGGCATGTTCGAGGACTGGAACCCGCGCGTCGACTGCCCGTGAGACGGCCGCCGCCGTTCCGGTGCGATCCGGCCCCTATTCCGCGCGGTAAGGTCCGGATCGCACCCGCTTCATCAGGGGATCCCGGCTTCTCAGGGCCATGCTGCGCATCCAGGCCCTGAGAAGCCGGGATCCCCTCCCGTGGACGCGCCGGGGCCCCGGATCACCCGCGCAGCAGCGCGCGGAGCGACTCGATCGTGTCGGCCTCGGCGGGGCGCTTGTCGGGGCGGTAGCCCTTCACGCGGGCGAAGCGGAGCGCGATGCCGCCGGGGTAGCGGCTGGAGCGCTGGACGCCGTCGATCGCGATCTCGACCACGGTCTCAGGGCGCACGTGCACGGCGTAGGCGGTGCGGTGCGTCTCGATCGTGGGGAAGTGCTCTGTCTGCCAGCGCAGCGTCGCGTCCGTCAGCCCCTTGAAGGTCTTGCCCACCATCACGAAGCCGCCCGGCTCGCCGAACCGGCCCTCGGGGTCCCGCGCGCCGAGGTGGAGGTTCGACAGCTGGCCGCGGCGACGCCCCGACCCCCACTCGACGGCGAGCACGACGAGGTCGAACGTGAGCACCGGCTTGACCTTGAGCCAGCTCTTGCCGCGCCGCCCGGCGGCGTAGGGCGAGTCGAGCGCCTTCACCATGACGCCCTCGTGGCCCGCGGCGAGCGCCTGCCGCGAGAACTCCTCGGCGCGATCCGGGTCATCCGTGACGATCCCGGGCATCCGCGATGCGCCGACCACGCTCTCCAGCACCTCGAGCCGCGTCGACAGCGGCTCGTCGATCAGGTCGCGCCCGTCCAGGTGCAGGATGTCGAAGAACCACGGCCGCAGCGCGACGGCCGCGGCGGCCTCCGACCCGAAGCGCGACATCGTCTCCTGGAACGGGCGGGGCCCGCCGTCCTCGTCGAGCGACAGCGTCTCGCCGTCGAGGATGACCCGCTCGGCCGGCAGCGCACGGACCGCCTCGACGATCTCGGGCACGCGGTGCGTCACGTCGGCGAGGCTGCGCGTGTAGATCCGGACGTCGTCGCCGTCGCGATGCACCTGGATGCGCGCGCCGTCGAGCTTGTACTCGACCGACGCCTCGCGGCCCAGCGTCGCGAGCGCCTCGGCCGTGGAGCCCGCGGTCGACGCGAGCATCGGCATCACGGGCCGGCCGACCCGGAGCCCCACCGCCTCGAGTTCCTCGGCCGCGCCGGTCAGCGCGATGCGCGCGGTCTCGCCGAGGTCGCCCGACAGCATCGCGGCCCGCCGCACGCTCGGGGCCTCCCGCTCCGCCGCCTTCGCGATCGCATCCAGCAGCACGCCCTCGAGCGCGCCGGTGCGCAGCTCGCCCAGGATGACCCGCGACACGAAGTCCCATTCCGGCGCCGTCGCGCGCCCGGCGAGGCCCTCGAGCTCGCGCCGCCGCGCGTCCACCGAGCCGCGCCCCTCGGCCGCGGCGAGCCGGTCGAGCGCCGCGTCGACGTCGAGCACGGTCAGGGTCGGCGCATCCGCGTGTTCGACCGCCAGACTCGCCAGCCCGCGCCATCCGACGCCGATCCGCCCCTGCCGCGGGCTCGCGGTGAGGAACCCGATCGCGGGCCCGATCTCGTCGGGCTCGAGCTCCCGCAGCACGGCGGCGAGCGCGGCGATCTTCGCGAGCCGCGACGACGTCGCCGCCGCCGCGTCGGTCGCCTCGACCAGTGCGCTCAGCCGCATGCGCCCATCATGCACCCGGGCGGGGACACGGCGCCCGACCCGCAGGGTTCCGGTGCGCTTCGGCCCTTATCCACGCCCAAACGGGCCGGACGGCACCGGTTCACACGCGATGCGCGGGCGTCACTCCATCCGGTGCTCGTGCAGGCCGGAGGTCAGCGAGGTGCCGTTGAGGTCGAGGTAGAGCTGCCCCTCGGTCACCGACAGCGTCATGGCGTTGCGGCGCGCGAGCGCGGCCACCGCGCCGTCGACGAACCCGGCGTCGAAGTTGCGCAGCACGAGGTGCTCGGAACGGTGGATGCGCTTGCCCGCCCACTGCGCGAGCACCTTCTCCGGGTCGCGGTGCGTGTAGACCGCGACGCGCTCGGCGGCCTTGCTGCCGAAGTGCAGCCGCTCGGCATCCGGCGCGCCCACCTCGATCCACGCGACGAGCGCGCCCGTGAGATCGCGCACGACGACCGCGGGCTCATCCGTCTGCGAGAGGCCCTCGCTGAACGCGATGCCCTCCTGGTGCTCGAGGCAGTACGCGAGCAGGCGTGTCACCATGAAGGCGTCGGTCTCGGACGGATGCCGCGCCACCCGGAGCGAGAGCTCGTCGTAGACGCCGCGGTCCACATCCGCGAGCTGGACGTCGAAGGTGTGCATCGTCGCGCCGAGGGCCATGAGCGTCGAGCCTACGGGAACCCGGATGCACGAGACCCCCTCACGCGGAGGGGGTCTCGCAGGGCACGGGCCTCAGCCGAGCAGGGTCCGGTCGTCGACCACGGCGCCCTTGATCTTGGCGAACTCGCCCAGCAGCGACTCGACCGTCGCCTCGCGCTTCTGCCGCGCGTCGAGCTCCAGGATGATCCGGCCCTCGTGCATCATCACGAGCCGATTGCCGAGCTGCAGCGCCTGCTCCATGTTGTGCGTGACCATGAGCGTCGTCAGGCCGTCGCGCTCGACGATGCTCTTCGTCAGCTGAGTCACGAGCTGGGCGCGCTGCGGGTCGAGCGCCGCGGTGTGCTCGTCGAGCA
The DNA here is from genome assembly GCF_001426925.1 of Microbacterium sp. Root53. Taxonomy (GTDB): domain Bacteria; phylum Actinomycetota; class Actinomycetes; order Actinomycetales; family Microbacteriaceae; genus Microbacterium. The sequence goes on along the minus strand of NZ_LMFR01000009.1, from coordinate 6,501 downwards.
GCAGGATGTCCGGCTTGGTGAAGCTCGCCATGAGCAGCGACAGCGCCTGGCGCTGACCACCGGAGAGCAGGCCCACGCGCGCCTTGAGGCGGTTCTCGAGGCCGAGCTCGAGCGCGCGCAGCTCGTCGCGGAACAGCTCGCGGCGCCCGCGAGTGACGCCCATCGCGAGGCCGCGGCCGCGCCCCCGCCGCAGGGCGAGTGCGAGGTTCTGCTCGATCGTGAGGTCGGGGGCGGTGCCGGCCATCGGGTCCTGGAACACCCGGCCGACGAAGCTCGCGCGGCGGTGATCGGGCAGGCGCCCGACGCTGCGGCCGTCGATCTCGATCGTGCCCGTGTCGGCGGGGATCCGGCCCGAGATCGCGTTCATGAGCGTGGACTTGCCGGCGCCGTTGCTGCCGATCACGGTGACGAAGTCGCCGGCCTCGAGCGTGAGCGACAGCCCGTCGAGCGCGACGCGCTCGTTGACCGTGCCGGGGAAGAACGTCTTCGTGACGTCGTGGATGCGCAGCATCAGGCGGCCTTTCCGTATCCGCGGGCGGCGGCGAAGCGAAGCTTCGGCAGCCGCTTGAGGAAGCCCCATCGCGGCAGCAGCAGCGCCGCCACCACGAGAACGGCCGAGATGAGCTTCATGTCGTTCGGGTTGAGCCCCGCGGCGAGTGCGAAGAAGATCACGAGTCGGTAGAGCACGGCGCCCGCGATCACGCCGAGCGTCGCGAGGATGACCGTCCGCGTGCCGAAGATCGCCTGACCGATGATGACCGACGCGAGGCCGACCAGGATCAGGCCGATGCCCATGCTGACATCGGCGAAGCCCTGGTACTGGGCGATCAGCGCGCCGCTCAGCGCGACGAGCGCGTTCGACAGCGCGAGCGTCAGGATGGTCGTGCCGTGGGTGTTCACGCCGAAGCTGCGGATCATCTGCTCGTTGTTGCCGGTCGCCTGGATCGCGAGGCCGAGGTCGGTGTGCAGGAACCAGTCGATCAGGGCCTTGAGCAGGAACACCCCGACCGCGAACAGCAGGATCGCGACGGGTGAGCCGAGCAGGCCGCCCTCGCGCAGCGGGGTCATGACCGTGTCCTCGCGCAGCAGCGGCACGTTGGACTTGCCCATGATCCGCAGGTTGATCGACCACAGCGCGATCATCGTCAGGATGCCGGCGAGCAGGCCGTCGATCCGGCCCTTCGTGTAGAGCAGGCCGGTCACGGCGCCCGCGACCGCGCCCGACGCCGTGCCGGCGAGGGTGGCGAGCGGAGCGGGCACGCCTCCGACGATGAGCGAGGCCGCGACGGCGGCGCCGGTCGTGAAGCTGCCGTCGACCGTCAGGTCGGGGAAGTTCAGCACCCGGAAGGTGAGGTAGACCCCGAGCGCGGTGATCGCGAACAGGAGCCCGAGTTCGAGCGTGCCGGACATGGCCGCGTCACTCCACGATCTCGTCGGCGCGCTCGACGACCGCGGCCGGCAGCTCGACGCCCTGGCGCTCGGCTGCGGCCTCGTTGATCACCAGGGTGTACTTCGCGAGCGTCTCGACGGGCATCTCGGCGGGGTCCGCGCCGTCGGTCAGCACGCGGACGGCCATCTCGCCGGTCTGGTAGCCGAGCGCCGTGTAGTCGATGCCGTAGGTCGCGATCGCGCCGCGCTCGACCTGGCTCATCTCGGAGCCGAACAGCGCGATTCCGTTCGCCTCGGCGTGCTGCACCACGGCCTCGAGGCCCTCGACCACGCGGTTGTCGGTCGGGACGTAGATCGCGTCGACGTCGCCGAGCGACGCGACGGCCTGGCCGACCTCGCTCGAGTTCGTCACGGTGGCCTCGGCGATCTCGAGGCCGAGCTCCTCGGCGGCCTCCTTGGCCAGGCCGACCTGGATCTCGGAGTTGACCTCGCCCGAGCTGTACACGATGCCCACGCGCTCGGCGTCGGGCAGAACCTCGGCGATCAGGTCCATCTGCTCGGCCACGGGGTTCATGTCGCTCGTGCCGGTGAGGTTCGCGCCCGGGGCGTCGAAGCTGGCGACCAGTCCGGCCTCGACCGGGTCGGTGACCGCCGTGAACAGCACGGGGATGTCGGCGATCGACTGCGCAGCGGCCTGCGCCGTGGGGGTCGCGATCGCGAGCACGAGGTCGACGCCCTCTGTGGCGAAGGTGGTCGCGATGGTCGTCGCGGTCGCCTGCTCGCCCTGCGCGTTCTGCTCGTCGTAGACCGCCTCGATGCCGGCGTCCTCGAGCGCCTGCTTGAAGCCCTCGCGCGCCGCGTCGAGCGCGGGGTGCTGGACGATCTGCGAGATGCCGATGCGGAGCGCGCCGGGCGCGCCCTCCGGGGCGCCGCCGCCGGATCCGCATGCGGTGAGAGTGAGCAGCCCGAGGGCCGCGAGCGCGGCCGGGACGATGCGTGCGTTCATGGGTGTGTTGCCTCCTGTGGCCCTCCTGCGGCGATGCGGGAGGAGCGTCTGCGCCATTGCGGCGGCAACGATACGGATCCGCGGATCGCATGACAATCAGCATCCGGATGAACGAGCAGACTGCACAGGATCACCGGCGCTCTATCACCGGAACTAGTCAGGTTGTATGGTCGGCGCCATGAAGCTCGATCCGCTCGATCATGACATCGTCAGCCTGCTCAGCAGCGACCCCGGCATCAGCATCGTGCAGGTCTCGCGCCGCCTCGGCGTCGCCCGCGCGACCGTGCAGGCCCGGCTCGACAAGCTGCACGCGGCGGGCGTCATCCGATCCGACGCGCCGCAGCTCGACCCCGCCGCGTTCGGGTTCGGGGTGATGGCGATGTGCGAGATCCAGATCGAGCAGGGCGCCGGGCGCGAGGCGCTGCACGCGACGCTCGAGGCGATCCCCGAGATCATCGACGCGTACACGACGGCGGGCGAGGCGGACATCCTGGCCCGGATCGTGGTGCGCAGCAACGCCGACCTGCAGGACGTGATCGACCGGATCGCGGCGATCCCGGTCGTGCAGCGCACGCGCAGCGAGCTCATCCTGACGACGTGCTTCGAGGGCAAGACCCTGCCGCTGCTCGCACTGGCGGCGGGTGTCGAGCCGAGCCGGACGGACGGCCGCCGCACCCCCGCGCGCGCGGGTGCACGCTAGACAGTCTGCATAGCTGTGGTCCGCGGTCAGTCGACATCCTGTACAGACTGAGCAGCGATCCGAAGCACAGTTGCAAAGCCCTTCGGCGGCACGGATCATCATCCGTGTTCGTGTTCGGCGCCCCGACGAGGGGGCGCGATCGATGGAGAGGTGTGCACGGGTGATGAGCGACGGCGATGGCGGCGTCACGGTCCTGGAGCGACTGAAGGCCTTCGAGGGGAAGCACCCCGAGATCGTCTTCGAGTGGAAGGACGCCGAGACCCCGGCGCGGGGCTGGCTGGTGATCAACTCGCTGCGCGGCGGCGCCGCGGGCGGCGGCACGCGGATGCGCGCCGGTCTCGACCGCGACGAGGTGGTGTCGCTGGCGAAGACCATGGAGGTCAAGTTCACGGTGTCGGGCCCGGCGACCGGCGGCGCCAAGTCGGGCATCGACTTCGACCCGCGCGACCCGCGGCGCCGCGAGGTGCTGGACCGCTGGTTCCGCGCGGTCGCGCCGCTGCTGAAGACCTACTACGGCACGGGCGGCGACCTCAACGTCGACGAGCTCGCCGACGTCGTGCCGGCGACCGAGCCGCTCGGAGTGTGGCACCCGCTCGAGGGCGTCGCGAACGGCCACTACGGCGGCGCGACCGGCGAGGACGCGCACCGCGTGCGCCGCATCGGCCGCCTCCGCGACGGGGTCTCGCGCGTGGTCGCCGATCCCCGCTTCACGCCGTCGCCGGAGCGCCGCTACACGGTCGCCGACCTCGTGACCGGATGGGGCGTGGCCGAGTCGGTGCGCCACCACTGCGCGCTCACCGGCGAGGACCTCGCGGGCAAGCGCGTGCTCGTGCAGGGCTGGGGCAACGTCGCCTCGGCCGCCGGATGGTTCCTGGCCGACGCGGGCGCGCGCATCGTGGGCGTGATCGACCGGGCGGGCGGCGTCATCCGCCCCGACGGGATGGAGCGCGAGGAGGTGCGCGAGCTGTACCTGCGCAAGCAGGGCAACGCGCTGGCCGCCGACGACCTGCTGCCGTTCGACGAGGTCGATGCCCGCATCTGGGACACGCCCGCCGACGTGTTCGTGCCGTGCGCGGCGTCGCGCCTGGTCACCCGGGAGCAGATCGACCGGCTCGTCGCGGCCGGCGTCCAGGTGATCGCGAGCGGCGCGAACGTGCCCTTCGCCGATCCGGAGATCTTCTACGGCGCGACCTACGCGTACGCGGACGAGCGCCTCGCGGTCATCCCGGACTTCATCGCGAACGCCGGCATGGCCCGCGTGTTCGCGTACCTCATGGAGGGCACCGGGCCGCTCACCGACGAGGCCATCTTCGGCGACGTGTCGGCCACGATCGGCGCCGCGCTGCGAGACGTCCACGCGACCGGCGCGACCCGCACCCGCCTGGCCGCGGCCGCCCTCGAGGTCGCGCTCGACAAGCTCGGCTGAGGCCGCTGAGAGACCCACACGGGAGCGGCGGGCCGGGCAGACCCCGCCGCTCCCGTGTGCTGGGGCTGGATCAGCGTCGGCGGGGCGCTCCCGGTCGCTTACGCCCGGCGAGCCACTTGAGAAGCACGAGGCCGGCGAACATGGCACCGACGAGTGCCCAAGGACCGGGATTCAACTGCACCGCCGCCCAGAGCTGCCCCGGCACCTGCAGCATCGCGTCGAGCAGCAGGTCACCCAGGCTGGGCATCTCCGGCGTCGCCGGCGCGCTCACTGCCGCGTCTCATCTTCGGTCGTCTCTGGCACCACGGACTCCCTGCGCGTGAACAGTGTGCCGAGGGCCCCAGCGACTCCGGCAGCCGCACCCTTGAGAGCCGCACGCGCTTCCTCAGCGGCAACCGCCGCGCGAGGCCTGTCTGGGACACCGTCGCCATCGAGGTCGACCGCGCGGAACGCTTCGGTGGCCCGATCGAGCGTGGAGGCTCCGACCCGCGCGGCTACCGCGGCACCCTCGGACGCCGACGCGAACACCTTCTCTCCTACCTCGGTCGCCGCCTGCCCCCAGCGCCGCGCGTCGTTCGACTCGTGGCGTGACTCGATGCTGAGACGCCCCCGGAAGGCGACGACCGCGTTCGCTACGCGATTGCTCGATTTCACAGCGGCTGGCGAGTCTGAAGCGCCCTGAGTTTGTTGGAGGCTCCTGACCTTGGAAACGAGGATGGAGTCATGCCGAAGGAACTGGCGARTGGGAAGCCGACGACGCGTCGCTACTCGAGCGAGGAGAAGGCCGCTGCGGTGCGGATGGTGAGGACGCTGCGCGCTGAGCTCGGCGTCACGCAGGGGACGGTGCATCCTCGGTGACCTCGAGGCGGATCGGCGGGCCGAAGCGGCGCCGCAGCAGCTCGGCCTCGAGCGCCTGGATGAGGGTCTCGGTCTCGTCCTCCTCGATCACCATGTCCTCGTTNTGGGAAGCCGACGACGCGTCGCTACTCGAGCGAGGAGAAGGCCGCTGCGGTGCGGATGGTGAGGACGCTGCGCGCTGAGCTCGGCGTCACGCAGGGGACGGTGCAGCGGGTCGCGACGCAGCTGGGTTACGGGGTCGAGTCCGTGCGGATGTGGGTCAAGCAGGCCGACATCGACGACGGCGTCACCCCGGGCGTGAGCAGCGCCGAAGCGCAGCGGGTGCGGGAGCTTGAGCAGGAGAACCGGRRGCTTCGCCGCGCCAACGAGGTGCTCAAGCGTGCGGCGTCTTTCTTCGGGGCGGAGCTCGACCGCCACTACCGGAAGTAGTCGCGTTCATCGACGCGAACAAGGACGACCTGGTCGACGGTCGCCGGCTCGGAGTCGAGCTCATCTGCAGACTGCTGCAGGTGGCTCCGAGCAGCTACTACGCCGCGAAGACCCGCGCCCCCTCGGCTCGCGCGCTGCGGGACGAGGAGCTGATCCCGCGGCTGGTCGAGCTGTGGGAGATGAACTACCGCGTCTACGGGGTCYGCAAGCTGTGGAAGGCGGCCCGACGAGCGAGGATCGTGATCGGTCGGGATCAGACCGCCCGGCTGATGCGGGTCGCGGGGATCGAGGGCGCCCGACGGTCGAAGCGGGTGAAGACCACCCGCCCGGATCCGGCGTCGGCGCGGCASCCGGACCTCGTCAAGCGCGAGTTCACCGCGACCGCACCAAACCGGCTCTGGGTGACGCTGACGTTCGTGCCCACCTGGGCCGGCGTCGCTTACGTGTGCTTCATCGTCGACGCGTTCAGCAGGATGATTGTGGGCTGGCGGGTCGCGTCCCACATGCGCACCGAGATGGTCCTCGACGCGATCGAGATGGCCCGCTGGTCCCGCGGACGCCACCACGCCGATCTGCGCTGTCACAGCGACGCGGGCTCTCAGTTCACGTCGATTCGCTACGGTGAACGCCTCGCGGAGATCGGCGCGACACCCTCGATCGGAACGGTCGGCGATTCGTATGACAACGCCCTGG
>NZ_LMFR01000008.1 GCF_001426925.1 Microbacterium sp. Root53 | reverse complement strand
CTCCCTGGTTCAGAGCGGATGCGGTAGCAGCTCCACTCTGCCGGGAGGTTCTCGTCACATCAGGGAAGCCAGATCAAACAACGTCCCTGGGCAGTACATCTAGGCCGGATGCCGGAGCGCAACACGACGTCGACCGCCGTCGGCACGGTGACTGCTGACCACGCCGGCAGTCGCCAACCGGTCCAGCACGGCAACAATCTCGGCCTCGTCAGGAACCAGCGGGCGTTCAGTCCCCGGGTCGGCGAGCACGACGTACGGGGGCGGCAGCCGCCGCAGGAAGGCGCGAAGATCCCCGAGCGGCAGATCGACCAGGCGTGCCACGAGCCGCACCATGTCGTCCGCCTCGGCACCGCCCGCGCGCAGGAACTCCAGCATCCCCGGCTGCACGGTGGCACCCGAGGCGACCGCGTACGAGACCGCGGATCGGATGTCGGCTCGCGCCGCCCCAGCGGCGAACGAGTCGAGCCGGGCAAGCACATGCGTCTTGACCGCGTCCGGTACGACGGCGCTGTCGAATAGGTTCCGCACCGCGGGCGACGGCAGGATCTGCGGCGTGAGGAACTCGATGATCCGGCGGGACTTCGCGGCTGCGAACGCCCATGTCTCCCAGTCCTGGGTCACCGGTGGGAGGAACGACGATGCGTCATCGGCGATCAGGCCGGCGGCGAGCATCAGCCCGGCGCGTTCCCCGCTCTCCGGGGTGAACGATGCCGGCGGCAGGGGTGTCGGCGGGTGAAGGCTCGTCGCGACCGACACCCGATCCGCCGGCCGAGGAATCGAAATCTCCGCGTTGAGGACATGTGTGGCCAACCGAGTCCGTTCCGCGTCATCGAGGTCGTCCGCGTCAGCGGCACGGAAGCCTGGTTCGATGAGAGCGGCGACGTTCTCGTCGATCTCATCGAACTCATCGAGGTACGTCAGCAGGTTCCGCGCCGACGGATCGGTACGTTTCGACGCCGCCAGCGACGCCCACGCCGACTCCGGGGCATCCGCCAGGACCGGCACCGCGCAGGACGCGGCGGCGCGCCGCACCACCTCCGACACCCGGACGGTGTCCTTCCCGGTCGCCGCGTCGACCGAAGCCAGGATCCGTGCGAACTGGTCGGCATCATCCACGGAGGTCGAGCCGGTTTCGGTGGCGAGCATGTCCAGGTACTCGCCGATCCGCTTCAGCGCGGTGCCGGCGATGCGCGTGTCGGACGCCACGAGCGAGTCCAGCGCCAGCGAATCGCGGGACGTCAGATCCCGCAGGTTCCTTGCCGTCAGGTCGTATCCGCCGTGCCGGATCACGGCCTCACGGGCCGTGTCGCTGAGGAACGACGTGTCCGGCAGCCGGCACCCGAACCGGGCGAGGGAATCCACAACTCTCGTCGCGCGCACCGTCGTCAGGGGTTCCTCCGGCGTGTCCGTGCGAAGGCTGGTGAAGTCGGCGGCATACGCGCGTACGACATCGTCCAGCTCCAACGGCACCGCGTACTCGACATCGTCATCGGTCGAAGCCAGGACGGCTTCCACGAGCGGGGCAAGCTGCTCACCCGACAGCGGCGCGTCTTGGATGAGCCACCGCAGCAGATCGGCGGCCCTCGGGGTGAGCATCTCGATCAGGCGGACCGGCGCAGCCCCCGCTTGCAGGTACTGCTCCAGGAACGCGCGATCATCGTCTTCCCAGGCGGCGATTTGGGCCACCATCAGCGCGGCCTCTCCCGGCCGGCTCACGAGGAGGTGATCGAGGATGGCGATGTTGTAGGCGGCGCGGTCGCCGAGGATGTCCGGGCCCTTGTCGGTGATGATCGCTTCGACGTCGTCGGGCTCGAGCGGATAGTTGATGTCCGGTGCGCCCCGGTCCAGGGCGTGGACGATGTAGTTCTGCGCGTCGCGGCGCAGGTGATCACCGTAGTACTGCGAGATGTACAGCGCGAAGTAGTCGTTGATGTAGCCGCCGGCGACCAGGGCGCGTGCCAGCCGCGACTGCAGCAGCCGATGCGTGGCGGCCGCGAACGACTCCGCCTCGCCTTCGGCGGCGGCATGTGTGAAGTCGGTGCGTGCGTGGATCTCCTGCCACGTGTGATGCCGCAGGAAGCGGATGTCGTCTCGGGCGGAAGCGAGCCGCCGAGTCTGCACGGGCCGCTCCGCATCCGACAGAGCGACCGGGTCGATCTTGTACCCCATCAGCGTCTCGAGACGGGCCGGCGTCCACACCGTGGACCCGCCTCCATGCGTCGAGGCCACGATGATCCTCGTGTCAGGGGTCCTCGCTTTCGTCCAGAACGACGCCTGCCGTACCTCTTCCGCCCGGTACTGGTTCTGCTCGATCTGGATGTACCAGTGGTCCCGATAGGTCGGCTCAACGATGGCGCGCACAACGTTCTCGAGCCGGGCGCCGAGCTGAGCTGCACGGGTGGCGGAGATACCGTGGCGGGCGAGCAGGTCGGCGGCGTCCCGTTCCCGCTTCCGGGCCGCAGCGAGGGACGTGTTCACGATCTCGCGCCACGCGGCGTGAAGCTGATCGAGCCGGCTCTTCCCGAACCGGATCCGCTCGAAGTCCCCCATGTGCACGCTCTTGTACAGGATCATCGCGAACAGACGGTCAGGATCCAGCCCCGGCATCCGGCTCGGGGTGTCCAGGAGACGCGACGCGTACACGTCGTACTCGTTGCGCATGCTCTTGATCAGCCGCATGTCCGCGACGTGCTGCGCGGCGAGGTTCACCAGCGGGGCGGAGACCCCGGTGCCGGTCAACTCACGTGCCATCAGATCGCGCGCGTTGCGGTGCGTGATGAACGGCACCACGGGGATCACCAGGTCAAAGAACTTCGTCCGGTTGGCGCGCTTGACCTCGTCGTCGGCGGCGTCCTCGCCGTCCACCTCGCTGCCGAGCTGTTCGAACACGCTGTCCCGCAAGGCATAGATGAACTTCACATCCGGCGCCGGTTCGCGATCAAACCACGTCCGGCCCGGGCGGCGGCGGTTGCGGACCTGCTCCGAGCCGTTCAGCAGTCCGTTCAAGGCGCGCAGCGCCTCGAAGATCTCGACGTTCTCGAACCGATCGATGTCCTCGAACACCACGATGTCGCGGCCGCTCTGCTCGAAGTAGTACACGATCTCGTCCATGTACTTGTCGAAATAACTGGAGGACTGATCCGACAGGGCGACCGTCGCCGGTCCCGCGCTCAGCCGCTCCAGGAAGATCCGATTGTGACTCACCCACCGCAACGCGGCCACGGTCGAGGCGACGACCAGCACGACCGCCGCGTACGCCGCCTCCGGGGTCAGCGCTAGCGGCTGCTGCTGTAGCACCTCCACGACCGGCTGCAGCAGCCGCAGCAAATACATCACCGCGGCGATCAGCGCCCCAGCCGCGACCGCCAGGCCGATCTCCCGCGGCCATCGGAACCGGGAGATCCGGCGGAACCGGGACCCGCGGGTGCGGCCGGGCTCGTCCCGGTACAGGATCTGCTTGACGATCTCCTTCTGGATCAGATTCGTCGTCGACTCGACCGCCGGCTCATCAACCCCGTCATCCCCATCGTCCCCGTCGGCATTGCGGCGCGCTGGGTTGTCCCCGACCGTGGAGAGCGACAGCTGCAGCACCCGGTCGTGCAGCTGCTCCGACTCGGCGAGATGCTCCAGGATGCTGCTCTTGCCCGTCCCGTACGGTCCCGTCAGTGCGATGTTCCGGACATCGTCCTGCTCGGTGACAGCGCGCATAACTGCACGGAAATAGACATCATGCTGTGCCTCGTCGAACGCTGGCGCGAGGCTCCGAAGGGCAGGCGCGCCGGCACCGGGCTCTGCATGGACCGAGGCATTCATGCCCGCGATGCTAGAGGACGCCAAGGACATCCCGAGGCGACCGGACTGCGAAGCCGGCCTGGGCGAGTCCCTGTCGCGACCAACACGACACACGCTCGGGCGTCGTCCGCTTCGCAGTCTCAGATATCCCAGGGTTCCGGGTTCAGCACCCACACCGCTCCCGCAGCCCGGACCGTCGGCATCAAGGGTCTGCCTATATCAATGAGCGCACTAGAGAGGATCACCCGCATCCGCGGTGGTACGAGCGCATTGGGGTTCACCACGTCGAGGTTACGCGGGGACGAACCTCGCCGGAGGTCCGGCGCGCGAAGCATGGCTTTTGGTCTTCGCGCCGTGACCTTGGGCGGCATAGCGATCGGCAGCGCGCTCGTATGTGAATCGGAGCATCGAGGCGGGCGGAGTCTCGCATTCCGCAACCACGGGCACAGCGCGCGATCGGCGGCTGGCGGACACGCGTACGGGGGCGTTGAACGGATAGCCGACAGCGGCGCTGGCTATGTGTCTCATCGTTTGCGAACAACGACCCGGTTGTCTACCGCGGAGATGTCGGGTGGCCTCAGCCGCCGGGCATTCGCGTTCAGGCGAGCCTGTCCAAGCGCAGGAGGCAGTCACTGACAACTTCCGGGAGACGGATCGCGTGCCTCGGGAAGCTCTGCGCCCGCGTTATTCTGCGGGTCGCGCGTCTCACGCTGTGTCAACTGCAGTGAGAAGGGACATCCGGAGGCTGTGGCGCGGCACCCGCGCGGACGATCTGCCGTGCCATCGTGTCAGCCGCGTCACAGCTCCCGGCGTGCGGCGATCAGCGGGCAGTCGAATGGGCCCCGCCCTCCTCGGCCCAGTCCTGGATGCGCGAGTCGTCGTCGGCCGCCGCCGCGCCGTGACGTCGGGTGAACCCGATCGACTCGGCCAGCGCTGCGACGGATGCGGCGCGGACCTGCTCCCGGTCGGACGCGTCCTGCACGCGGTGCTCGCGCTCGTGGCGCTCGGCCAGGAGCGAGGAGCTGATGTCCGCGAGCCGCTCGGCGAGGACCGCGGCGAGGCCGTCGCGAAGCTCCTCGAGATTGGTGTTCGCGATCTCCAGGCGCCGGTCGGCGACGCGCAGCTCGACCGTCGGGAAGCCGTTGGCGGACAGGAAGGAGCGCGTGGCCGCGCTCTGGATCGCGACGACCTCGTCGTGATCCGTGCGGCGCGTGAACACCGCCTCGACGGTGTACCGGTCAGGTGCGCGCTCGGTCAGGAGCGTGTCCGGAAGCGAGCCGATGAGGACGGACCCCAGACCCAGCGGTTCGGGGCTCTGCCCCGCGATCTTCAGTTGTGCATTCATGTCCTGACGGTACGCCCGGAACATGTGCGGGCACACAGGTTCGAGGGCCGCGGCGGCCGGACGGCCGCGGTTCACGGCGCGGTGCGATACTGCGCGCGTGAAGCAGGTCGCGGTCGGCCTCCCTCGGTGCGGCGCCGCCGCGCGGCTGCGCGATGCGCCCGCCGTCCGGATCGCGGCGATCTACGTCGCGGCGCGCGTGATCACGACCGCGTTCTTCCTGCTCGGGAGCGCGATGGCGCCGGCCGATTCGCGCTTCGGCCCCGGTGCGGACCTCGGCACCTACCTCCAGGCGTGGGACGCGCAGTACTACCGCCGCATCGCGATCGAGGGGTATCCGGTCGTCCTGCCGCTGACGGACGACGGCGAGGTCGCGCAGAACGCGTGGGCGTTCATGCCGCTGTTCGCCTGGGCCGCGGGCGCTCTGGGCGCCGTGCTCGGCGGCTGGGGCGCCGGCGCCGGGGTGATCGCGCTCGTGTCGGGGTACCTCTGCTGCCTCGTGCTGCGGCGGATGCTTGTCGAACGGATCGGGGAGCGGGCCGCGATGTGGGCCGTGGCGTTCTTCGCGGCGGCGCCGCTCGCCGCGATGTTCCAGGTGGGGTATGCCGAGGCGCCCTTCCTGCTGCTGATCCTGCTCGGCATCCGGTGTCTGCAGCGGCGCGAGTACGCGTGGCTGTTCGCGATCGTCCCGGTCATGGCGTTCACGCGGCCGGGCGTGCTGGCGTTCGCGCTGCTGCTCGGGCTGTTCGGCGCGTGGCGCTGGCTCTGCCGCCGGCGCGAACCGCTCGCGCGCGGCGAGCTCATCCGGCTGGCGGGAGCGGCCGCGCTCGCGGTCGGTCTCGGGTTCGGATGGCAGCTGATCGCGGGAGCCGTGACCGGGCGGATGGACGCCTACCTCGAGACGGAGCTCTCGTGGCGCCGGCTGTGGGTGGGCGACACCGGTCCGTTCGTGCCGTTCGAGGGCTGGCTACTCGCCATCGACTACTGGTTCGGCCAGTGGGGTCTCGACCCTGCATGGGGCCTCGCGGGGCTCGTCGTCGCCGTCGTGGGCGTGGGGCTGGTCCTCGCCCTTGACCCGCGGGTGCCGCGCCTCGGCGTGGAGGCGCGGCTGTGGGCCGCGAGCTACCTGCTGTACCTGCTGGCGGTCTTCCTGCCGCAGTCGAGCGTGTTCCGCCTGCTGTTCCCGCTGGCGCCGCTGTGGGGTGCGGTCGCCCAGCCGCGGAGCCTCGCATGGCGGCTCGGCGTGCTCGCCGCGTGCCTCGCGGGCCAGTGGTGGTGGATCTGGTGCATGTACGGCCTGGGCACGGAGTTCTGGCACATCCCGTGAGGTCGTCGCCCCGAGCTGCCGCTTCGAAGCGGCAGCTCGCGGCAACCGGCTCAGCCGCGCCGGGCGCGCTCGGAACTCCCTCGCGGGGCGGCACGCACCGTCTGGCCGGAGCGCGCACAGGCTGGTCGATCTGCGCATCCGAACAGGACCTGTGTGGGCGAATCGTTAGCAGACTGCACGTCAAACCGGGTGAAACGGTGGATTGAGTTGGATCCCGGCGCCCTCCGCTGGCCGTACGCTCACCAGGGGAGGGGGATCCCGGATGGTCGATATCATGCCCAGACTGGAGCGACCGGAGACGCCGCGGCTGAGCGCGCGGGTCTTCGAGGTCCTGGTCGAGGCGTTCCGCGAGGGACGGCTCGACGAGGGAGAGATCCTGCGCGACTCGGAGCTCGCCGCGCGGCTCGGAGTGTCGCGGATGCCGGTGCGGGAGGCGCTGCTGCGACTCGAGCGCATCGGACTGATCGACGTCGAGCCGAGCCGGTTCACGCGCGTGACGCACGTGACGGAGAAGCTCGCGCAGGAGTCGCTTGCGTTCGCGGGGTACACGGGCGGGATGCTGCTGCGGATGCTGCTGCCCGACCTGTCCCCGGCCGATCACGCCACGCTGCGGATGCGCGTGCGCGCGCTCGCCGTCGCCGCCGACGTCGCGGCGTTGGCCTTCGCGCTCGAGGAGCTGCTGTCGTTCCTGATCGGGATCGATCCCCGTCAGTTCGCCGCGCGGATGCTCGCCGACACGGTGCCGGCCGTGGGCCGGAACGTCCGGGCGCTCCGTCGGCCGCTCGAGGAGCTCGCCGACCTCGGCGCGGTCGAGGATCTGCGCGCCGCGGTCGAAGCCCGTGACGCGGCGGCCGCCGAGGCCGCGCTCCGGGATCTGCGCCGACTCGGCTGAGCCGGGCCGGCACGTCAGGATGGGGCGGTCGAAAGGGAGAAGTGGGGGCTGAGACTCCGGAGCGCGGAGAGCACGCGAGAGCCGTGTTCGACGCGCTCGCGCGGGACGACTGGCGCGTCGCCGCGCGTCTGGTCGCCGAGGACTGGGCGGCGCTCATCGCGCGCGACGCGACGGTGATCGAGGCCGTGGCGGACGCCATGCCGGCCGAGGCGTTCGACGAGCACCCGGAGTGGATCGTGGCGCGCTCCTACGCCCGGCACCTGCGGCTGGACGCGAGCGTGCGGCCGCTGGTCTACGCGGATCTCGCGCCCGAACCGGATCCCGCGGACTCCGCGCGCGTCGCCGCCATCCTCTGGACGAGCCGGGCCGGCGGCGCCCGCACGGGCGGCGACCTGCCGGCGGCGCTGGACTACGTGGCCCGAGCCCGCGCCGCGGCCGCGGCGGCGGGCGGAGAGCTCGAGCAGGTGCTCCCGAACCTGCAGTTCCAGTGGGCCCTGTCCCACCTGCTCGCCGACGACGCCCCGACGGCGATCGGGCTGCTGGCAGAGGCGTACGCGGGCGCGGAGGCGACGGGCAACAGCCGCACGCAGATCAACGCGTCGGGCGAGCTCGCCTGGCTGTTCGCGCTGGGCGGTCGCGGCGTCGACGCGGACGCGTGGCTCGCTCGCCACGAGCGGCTGCGAGCGGAGCATCCGGACGTGACCGCCGTCCACGTCTCCGGCGCGATCGCGCGGTCCATCCGGGCGTGGGACCGCGTGGACCTGCCGCTGGCGGACGAACTCATCGGGGCCATCCGGCTGCGCGAGGCCGGCGAGCGCATCCCGTTCCTGGCCGGGGGCCGGCTCATGGTGCGCTCGCGCCTCGACGTAGCCTGCACGGCGGCCCTGCTCAGCGAGTTCGACACCGTGCTCAGCGCGCTGCCTCCGCATCTCGACGCGGTCCCTTTCCTGGCGCAGCACAACCGGATCATCCGCTCGGAGGCGCTGCTGATGCGGGGGAACGCGGCCGCCGCGATCCGGATGTTCACGGAGGGCGACCACTCCACGGGACCGTTCGCCGCAGCGCGCCGCGCGATCTCCTACCTGCTCGTCGACGACGCGGTCCGCGCCGAGAGCGAGGCGTCGTCGGTGATCGCGGCCGAGACCGGCCGCCTGCGGCTGGTCATCGAGGCGCACCTGGTGCGGGCCGCGCTCGCGCAGCGCGCGGGGGACGGCGCCGGCGCGGCGGACGAGCTGCGCCTGGCCCTCGACCTCGCACGGGCGCACACCTGCTTCATGCCGTTCAGCATGATCCCGCTCGACGAACTGCGCGCGCTGACCGCCGCGGTGCCCGGCGCGGCCGGCGCGGCGTGCGCCGCGGGGGCGATCGCCAGCGGCAGGATGACCGCCGTCGCCGCGACCGCGGCGGCGACCGCGCCTCGGGTCCGGCCGGTTGCGCCGCGGGCGTCCGCGGGGCGTGGTGTGATCGGCTGCATCTGCGCGCCGTCCTTCCTCTGCGTCGGGGGATCGTGCGGGCGCGACCGGACACCGGGGAGGAGAGGCGCGACCCTCGCTCACTGTGGTGGCGGCGGGTGAACGCGCGGAGAGCAGGCGGCGACGTGCGGGAGACGCGGAGGAGACGCATCGCGGCGCAGCGCCACGGTGCGGATGTCCGGCGCGTCACTCGGCGGTGTGCCGGACCTCGAAGCGGTTGTAGGGCGCCGAGGGGAACACCTGCTCGGTCAGGCAGACCGTGCCGCCGGCGGCGAACACCTCGACCACGGTGCCGTCCGCGACGATGAGCAGCTCCACGTCGCCGACGCCGGCGGGGAGCGGAGCGCGGGCCACGGCGCGGAACTCCGCGTGGAAGCCGGTGTCGCCCGACGCTCCGCGGTCGCACGCGATGACGCGCGCGTCGGCATCTACCGTGACGACGAACTCCTCGCCCGACGCGTTCGACAGCGACGCGGTGGTGCGGCCCCCGCCCCGCGGGGCCGAGAACCTGTGCGCGCGAAGCATCGACGGAGCGGCCGGAAGCACCGGAGCCTGCGCGAGCGCGAGCCTTCCGTCGGCCCGACGCACGAGCGACATCTCGCGCACCAGCGACATCGCCGAACGCCACGGGCCCGTCGGCGTCTCTTCGGCGTACAGCCAGTTGCTGGCCCATCCGACCATCAGGCGGCGCCCGTCGGGCACGTTCGCGAAGGACACGGCCGCGTAGTAGTCGTGCCCGTAGTCCACCCAGTCGAAGTCTGCGAGGTCGTCGGATTCGACGATCCGCTCGGGGGTGAACGTCGTGCCGTCGAAGTCGCCCAGGAAGTACTGCGTGCCCGAGCCCCCCGCGATGCCGCCGGGGTTGAGGCTGACGATCAGGACCCAGCGGGTCTCGCCCGTCTCCGCGACCGTCAGGGGGAAGAGGTCGGGGCACTCCCACACGCCTCCCGTGGCGTGGGCGGGGCCGAACTGCGACGTCTTCGTCCACGAGATGAGGTCGGGCGACGTGTAGAAGAGCACCCGGTGCTCCGTGGCCGCGACGACCGCCATGACCCAGTGCCCGTCGTCGCCGCCGTACCAGAACACCTTGGGATCCCGGAACTCGCTGGATCCGATGTCGAGGACGGGGTTCCCCGCGTAGCGGGTCCACGTCTCGCCTGCGTCGACGCTGAAGGCGAGCGACTGCGCCTGCGTCGTGCGGCCCGATCCGGGGTGCGCCGCGGCCGTGTAGATCGCCACGAGCGCGGTCTCGCCCGGTCCGGCGAAGCCGGCGGTGTTGTGAGCATCGACCACCGCGCTGCCCGAGAACGCCATCTCGTCCTCGGTGTGAGGGATCGCGATGTCGCGCTCTGTCCACGTCACCAGGTCGGTGGACGTCGCATGGCCCCACGAGATGTTCCCCCACGTGCTGCCCGACGGGTTCGTCTGGAAGAACAGGTGATACACGCCGTCGTGGAAGAGCAGGCCGTTCGGGTCGTTGAGCCAGCTCCGCCGCGCGGTGAAGTGCGCGGACGGGCGGATCGAGGTGGTCGCCGGGCTGGTGGCGGTCGAGGTCACGAAAGGGTCTCCTGGGATTCGAATGCGGTCCGATGGGGCCGGGCGAGGACGCCGATGCAGGGGAGGAATTCAGCAGAGGACGACGGGGAGGGGGGGGAAGGCCGGGGCGCCGCGAGGGACGCCCCGACCCCGGATCACTCGCCGCCCTGCTGGAAGCGGTCGTACGCCTGCTGATAGACCCCGATGACGTCGTCGACGCCCATGGTCTGCAGCTGCGACACGTAGCCGTCCCACTCGCTGTCGATTCCGCCCTTCACGACCCACGAGGCGAACTTCTCCTTGACGAGCGCGTTGATCTCGGGGACGGTCAGCGAGATCTGGTCGAGCTCCTCGTTCGAGAGCATGACGGGCGGGTAGCCCTCGTTCGCGCGGTGCGGCTCGTAGAACTCCTGGACGAGCTGCTGCCGCTCCGCCGCGCGGGGCTCGGGTGCGACGACGGTCGCGAAGTCCTCGGCGGTCGTGATGCGCGGCCCGCCGGGAGCGACGCGCTGGCGGCGCTCGCCCTCGGACTCGCCGGCGGCGGCCGGGATCTGCACGAGCATGCCGGTCTCGTCCTCCTCGAGCGTCACGCCGATCGGGCCCCACGCGACCTGCGCCGACATCACCGGGTCGAACAGGCGGTCGGCCCAGCGGATGGTGGCGGCGGGGTATTCGTTGGCGCGCGTGATCGCCATGGCGCCGCGCCCGATCTCCTGGTTGTTCGCGACGCTCGCGAGACGCTCGCCGTCGACGCCCTCCAGGACGCCCACCAGCGCGTAGTCGTCCATGCGGTCCTCGCCGACGAACTCCTTCAGCTCCCACCAGAAGAACGAGCCCAGGACCGGCGTCTCGGACTTGCCTTTCGCGAGGTAGGCGACGTCATCCTGCGAGAACGACTCTGGGTCGATCAGGCCCTCGGCGTACCAGTCGGCCAGCGCGCTCACGCCGGCGCGGTACTCCTCGGTGTCGGCCGTGAACTCGACCGTGCCGTCGCGCACGATGCGGTGGTCGTTGTTCTCCGGCTGACCGCCCAGCGCCGCGATCAGGTCGTGCGGGTTCGCGCAGAACGAGTCCGTCCGGAAGGAGAGCGGGATCTCGTCCTTCAGGCCGTTGCCGTTGGGATCCTGGGTGGCGAAGGCCGCCAGTGCGTCGTGGTATTCGTCGATCGTGGTGGGCATCGGGAGCCCGAGGGTGTCGAGCCACGCCTTGTTGATGTACAGGAAGTTGGGGAACGCGAGGATCCCGAGCTCCTCGACGCTCGGCAGCGAGTAGATGTGGCCGTCGGATGACGTGATCGCGGCGCGGATGTCGGGACGCTTCTCGAGGATGCCCGACAGGATCGGCGCGTGCTCGGCGATGAGGTCCTCGAGCGGGAGGAGCGTGCCGTTGCTGCCGTACTCCACGATCTCGGCGTCGCTGAGCCCCGTGTTGTAGAGCACGTCGGGCAGATCCTGGCTCGCCAGCATGAGGTTCTTCTTCTCGGCGTACACCTGGTCGACGAGGTTCTCCCACTCGATGGCGATGTTGGTGTCGCTCTGCCACTGCTGCACGAGCTCCATGTCGCCGTACTCGGGGGCGAGCGCCGACTTGGTGCCGCCGAACGTCAGCGTGAGCGTCTCGTCCACGATGGGAAGGCCCTCCGCGTTGAAGCCGTAGTCGGCGGACTTGTCCTCGATCTCGGTGGGGCCTGCGGCGGCGCAGCCGGCCAGGGCGATGCCGGCGGCGGTCAGCCCGGCGGCGGTGACGGTGAAACGACGGTGTCTCATTGACGGTTCCTTCTGTGGGTGGTGGTGGGGGTCTGGGGTGGACCGCTCAGCTCTTCACCGCGCCGAGGAGAGCCCCCTGGGCGAAGTGCTTCTGCATGAACGGAAGGACGATGAGCAGGGGGACCGTCGAGATGACGATCATCCCGTACTTGATGAGCTCGCCCAGGCGCTGGGCGGCGGCGTACGAGTCGAGCGCTCCGGAGCCGCCCGCGGCGGTGACCTCGGACTGGATGAGCACGTTGCGCAGCACGAGCTGCAGCGGGTACTTGGCCTCGTCGCTGAGGTAGATGAGCGCGTCGAAGAACGCGTTCCAGTTGGCGACCAGGTGGATCATGATCATCAGGAAGATGAGCGGCTTTGACAGCGGCAGCACGATCGTGAAGAAGAACCGGAAGTCGTCGGCCCCGTCCAGCTGCGCGGCCTCGCGCAGCTCGTTCGGCACGTTGTTCTCGAAGAACGCCCGCGCGATGATCAGGTTCCAGACGCCGACGGCGCCCGGCAGCACGATCGCCCAGATCGTGTCGAGCATGCCCAGGTCGCGCACGACCAGGTAGCGGGCGATCAGACCGCCGTCGATGAACATCGTGATGAGGAAGACGAGCATCAGGACGCGGCGTCCGAACAGGTCGCGACGCGAGAGCGCGTACGCGCCGAACAGGATGGTGACCACGCTGATCGCCGTGCCGACGACCGTGTAGAGCACGGAGTTGGCGAAGCCGCGCACGATCGTGGGGTCGGAGAAGATCCGCGTGTAGCCCTCGAGCGTGAAGCCCTTGGGCCAGAGCCACACGTTGCCGTTGAGGATCTCGGCCGGCTCGCTGACCGACGCGATCACGATGAAGTACATCGGGTAGAGGATCGCGGCGATCGCGACGAGGAGCGTGCCGATCGCGATCGCGTTGAAGATCGGATCCGCCGCGCGCTCGCGCCACGAGGCGCGACGAGGGGTGCGGGGGCCGCGCGCGACGGGCGCGTCCGGGGCGATCAGTGCCTGGGTCTGTGTCAGGGTCATGGCTTCGTCACCAGAGGGTCGATTGTCCGGCGCGCTTCGCGACCCCGTTGAAGGTCAGCAGCAGAACGAGGTTGATGAGGGAGTTGAACAGGCCGATCGCGGCGGAGTAGCTGAACTGCGCCTGCTGCAGCCCCGCCTTGTACACGTAGGTCTGGATGACCTCGGACGCCGGGAGGTTCAGGTCGGTCTGCATCAGCAGCACCTTCTCGAACCCGAGGTTGAACAGGTTGCCGATCGCGAGGATGAACAGGATCGTCACGACCGGCATGATCCCGGGGATGTCGATGTGCCGGATTCGCTGCCACTTGTTGGCGCCGTCCACGCGGGCGGCCTCGTGCAGCGCCGGATCGATCGCGGTGAGGGCGGCGAGGTACACGACCATCGAGAAGCCGGCGTTCTGCCAGATGTCCGAGCCGATGTAGAGCGGCCGGAACCACTCGACGGAGCCCATGAAGAACACGGGGTCGCCGCCCAGCAGGACGATCGCGTTGTTCACGATGCCGGAGCGCGGCGAGAACAGCAGGAAGATCATCCCGACGACCACGACGACGGAGATGAACGACGGCGAGTACAGCACGGTCTGCGTGAACCGCTTGAAGCGCCGGCTCTGCAGCTGGTTGACGATGAGGGCCAGGACGATCGGCACCGGGAAGGCGATCAGGAGGCCGAGCCCGTTGATCGTGAGCGTGTTCACCATGAGCCGCTCGAACTGGAACGACTGCATGAAGCGCACGAAGTGCTCGAGCCCGACCCAGGGGCTGCCGGTGAAGCCGAGCGCGGGGTTGTAGTCGCGGAAGGCGATCTGCGCGCCGTACATCGGCCAGTACTTGAAGACGACGACGTAGATCAGCGCCGGGGCCAGTAATACGTATAACTGCCAGGAGCGCAGGGCGCGCCGCGCGGCCGACGCGGCACGCCGGTGCGGCGGGATGCGGGTCGGCGCCTCCGGGGCGCGGTCTCGGGTGAGGGTCATCGATGCACCTTTGCAGTCGCGGTCGAGGGGGTGGAGACGGAGTCGCGCGCGATCAGCGCGCACTCGATGGGGATCCGCTGCGGGTCGGACGTGGTGCCGTCCAGCAGGATCTCGAGCGCCCGGCGGGCCATCCGCTCGTAGGGCAGCTCGACGGTGGTCAATCCGGGGTCCAGGTAGGGGGCGAGGGTCTCGTGGTTGTCGAAGCCCACGATCGAGCAGTCCTCGGCCGGGCGCAGTCCGAGCGCCTCGAGTGCGCGGTACGCGCCCCACGCCGTGCGGTCGTTGCCGCAGAAGATCGCCGTGGGCGGCGCGTCCCGCGTCATCAGGCGGGTCGTCAGGGCGAGGCCGTCCTCCACGATGCCGGTGCCGTAGAGCACCAGCTCCGGGTCGGCCTCGATGCCGGCCTCGGCGAGCGCACGGTGGTAGCCGGCGAGGCGGCCGATGCCGGCCGGCAGGTCGCTCACGGGCGGCTGGATGTTGATCATCGCGATGCGCTCGTGGCCCGCCTCGATCAGGTGGCGGGTGGCCGCGTATCCGCCGCCTTCCTCGTCCGGGAACACGCTGGCGAAGCGGCGGTTCCTGTCCTGCGCGTTGACGACGACGGTCGGCACGCCCTCGAGGCCGGGGGGCAGCTCGAGGTTGCGGTGGTACATCGAGGCGTAGACGACGCCGGCGACCCGGTACGACAGCATCATGTCGACCGCGGCGGCCTGGAGATCGGGGTCGTCGAACGTGTCGACCGAGAGGATCACGTTGCCGGTCTCCCATGCGAGCATCTGCGCGCCCTTGAGGAGGCGTCCCGCAAAGGGGGAGCTCGCGACCTCGTCGGAGATGAAGCCGATCATGCCCGAGCGCCCGCTGCGCAGCGACTTGGCGAACGCGTTCGTGCGGTACCCGAGCTGCTCGACCGCGAGCATCACGCGGTCACGGGTCTCGTCGGCGACGCGGCCGCCGTCGACGTTGTTGAGGACGAGGGACACGGTGGCCTGGGAGACGCCCGCCTGCGCGGCTACCTGTGACATCGTCACCGCCTGCGACCTCCGCGCCATCGCGTTCACCTGCCTTCACCTCGTCGTGGGGGTTAATCGTATAACGAGGATCAGCGTACGGCCACGTCCGTCGGAAAGTCAACTGTCAGTCGAGCTCGTTCGCCCAGGGGAGGTCGGCGCCCGCGCGCGAGACCGTGATGGCGGCCGCGCGGACCGCATCCGCGCCCATCCGCTCGAGCGCGGCGCGGTCGGGCGTCGTCCCGCCGCGGGCGAGCGTCGAGTGGATGAGCGACGCCATGAACGTGTCGCCCGCGCCGATCGTGTCGACCGCGCGCACCCGGACCGGGGGCACGTGCACGCGATCGTCGGCCGTCGCGAGCGTCGCGCCGGCCGCGCCCTGCGTGATGGCGACCACGCGTGGTCCGAGCGCGAGGACGGCGCCGAGGACCTCGTCGATCGCCCGCCCCGGGAACAGCCAGGCGGCGTCCTCGTCGCTCATCTTGACGACCGTCGAGAGCCGCGAGACCGCCTCGAAGGCCGCGAACGCCTCGTCGTGGGCGCCCAGCAGATCGGCGCGGATGTTCGGGTCGAACGTCACGTCTGCCGCCCCTGTCCGGGCGAGCAGGTCGCGGATCGAGGACGCCCCGGGCTCGAGGAACGCCGCGATAGAGCCGGTGTGCACGAGGCGCGGCACGAGCGCGACGGGCGGCAGGGCATCCCATGCGATGTCGAACTCGTACTCGGCGCTGCCGTCGGCCGCGAGGCGGGCGCGGGCCGTCGAGGTCGGGTGCCCGATGGTCGACTCCGGCAGCACGCGCGCCCCGGACTCGGTGAGGCGCTGCGTGATCGCGCGCCCGCGCTCGTCGTCGCCGAGCTGCGTGAGGAGGGCGACGTCGACTCCGCGCCGCCCGAGCCCGAGCGCGACGTTGGCAGGACTGCCGCCGACGTGCTCCACGGTGCCGGTCTCCGACTCGACGATGTCGATGAGCGCCTCGCCGATCACGAGGACCTCGACGTGCTGTGCGGTGTCCATGGTCGTCCCTTCGTTCGAGGCCCGACACTATCGCGCCGCCGGACGGGCAGAACACACCGGGCAGAGCCGCCCGGGCCGTCCTGCCCTCGCCCCGTCCGTGCGCCGGTTGACAGGATGGGCGCGTGAGACGTCGAACCGGTGACGAGACCCGGGCCCTGCTGCTGAAGGTCGGCCTCCAGATGCTGTTCGAGCGGGGCGCCGCCGCCGGCGTGCAGCACATCCGGCTGCAGGATGTGCTCCGCCGCGCGGGCCTGACGACCGGAGCGGCCTACCGGCTCTGGGCCGACCAGACCGACTACCAGGGGGATCTCGCGGTCGCGATGGTTCGCCTGCGTCTCGCGTCGCCGGTCGAGGGCGCCGCGTCGGCGGTCGGCGAGCTGGTTGCCCGTCGGGCCCCGCTCGACGACGTGATCCGCGCCGCGGCCGAGACCCACGTGGCCGGTGCGACGCGGGCGGCGGAGGACCGGTGCGCGCGTGACTCCCAGGCGTTCCTGATCGTACTCGCACTGCGCGCGACCGCCACGACGTGGCCGGAGCTGCGCGAGGCCAGCTGGCAGCGCCACCAGGAGTCGATCGCCGAGTTCGCGGGCTTCTACGGACGGCTCATGGACGCGTACGGCTACCGGATGCGCGCGCCGTTCACGCTGCACGACTTCACGGCGGCCATGGCGGCGCTGGGCGAGGGGTTCGCGATCCATGCCCTCGAGGGCCTGGAGCACCCGGTCGTCGAGATCGCGGACGGGCAGGCGCTGCCGTCGGGGCGATGGACCCTGTTCGCGGTCGCGGTGCGCGCGCTCATGACGACGTTCATGGAGCCGGATCCGTGCGCGGTGCCGCGGGATGCGGATCCGGCACGCGAGACGGCCCCGGCGCCGCGCGAGGCGACATCCGGGGCCGTCCTGGTCTGACGGCGGACGCCCTAGAACCAGGTCGACGCGCGCACCACGCCGTAATAGGTGTAGGCCGTGGCGTTGCACGTCGCGCGCGTGCCGCTCTCCCACCAGCGGTCGTACGCGTGGTTGCACTCCTGTCGGAGGTTCGAGAGGAAGCGGCTGTCGCACGTGGCGCGCGAGACGTCGCGGTCCATGATGCAGAGGTCGTGGCGGGCGCACGGGCCGCGGAAGTCGGCCGAGCCGAACGCGTCGGGGGACTTGGTGCAGTAGTCGTGCAGCGTGCGCTGGTAGGTCGTGTTCGGGTTGTAGACGTAGCGGGCGGGGATCGAGACGTGGCCCTCGCCGGCCTCCATCGGGAGGATGCGCGATCCGATCGCGGCGACCGCGCCGGCGCCGGTGAGCGACGCGGCGGCGGTCGTCGGGGTGGCGGGCTGCGCGGCGGTCGCGGGGCTCGCCATGAGCACCGAGAGGCCGACGAGCAGCGCGGCGGCCAGGGCCGCGAGTCGCTTCATGATCTTCACAGGAGTCCTCTTTCCCGGCCCCCGGCGGGCCGACAGGACTCATGCTGGCGACGCGTCTCGGCGCGCCGGAAGAAAGATAAGCTGTTTCTCCTCGCGGGCGGGGCGGCCGCCGAATACACACCAGACTTCGTGTACTCGAGCCGGCTCAGCGCGCGCGGCGGCGCCAGAAGCCGCGGCGGCGGGGCGCCTCGGCCTCGGCGCGGGCGGCGGCCTCGCGCGCGGCGCAGGCGCGGGCCTCGCGGCGCTCGTGCCACGCGGCGACCTCGGCGTCGACGTCGCGCAGCGCGGTCACGACCGGCGGGCCGCCGAGCAGCTGCAGCCGCGCGTACTTCACGCGCCGGTTGAAGTCCTCGAGCGTCTCGCGCACGTCGCTCTCGCGGTGCATTCCGTCGAGCCGCTCGGTGAGCTCGGCGTCCTCGACCCGCAGGGCGAGGGCGGGCGGCGCGAGCCCGCGCAGGTTCTCGCGCTCGATCTTCTGCCGGATCCACCAGTCCGGGTCGTGGCTCTGGCCGAGGCCCGTCAGGGGCTTGCCGGCGCCGGGGAGGTCGTCGAAGTCGCCGCGGCGGATGGCCTGCTGGATCGCCTGCTCGACGACGGCCGCGCGCTCCTCGGGCGTCGACCAGGTCGGCGTGCGCTCCTCGCTCTGGCCGCGCTGCTCCGGCGGCAGGTCCCGCTCCGCGAGGTAGCGGGCCGCCTCCTGACGCGGATCCGGCCGATCGCCCACCCCTCCAGGCTACGTCGGCTCGCCGGGGGCGGGGTCCGCGCCGAGCAGGCCGAGGATGCGACGGCGCAGGGCGCCCGCGTCCCCTGCCTCGTCGACGGCCTCGTCGGCGACCAGCCGGCCGTCCCGCAGCACCAGGATCCGGTCGGCGAGGGCGATCGCCTCGTCGACGTCGTGCGTGACCATGAGCACGGCCGGCGCGTGGCGGGCGA
The DNA here is from genome assembly GCF_001426925.1 of Microbacterium sp. Root53. Classification (GTDB taxonomy): domain Bacteria; phylum Actinomycetota; class Actinomycetes; order Actinomycetales; family Microbacteriaceae; genus Microbacterium. The sequence goes on along the minus strand of NZ_LMFR01000008.1, from coordinate 24,466 downwards.
CCAGCTCGGCGACCGTGCCGTGCATCCGGCGGCGCGTCAGGGCGTCGAGCGCGGCGAACGGCTCGTCGAGCAGCAGCAGCTCGGGATCCCGCACCAGCGCCCGGGCGAGCGCCACGCGCTGCGCCTCGCCGCCCGACAGAGTCGCGGGCCAGTCCCGCTCGCGGCCGGCGAGGCCCACTTCGGCGAGCGCCTCGCGCGCCGCCGCGCGGTGGGGCGCCGTGCGCGGGAGGCCGAGCGTCACGTTGCCGAGCACGCGCAGCGACAGCACGAGCCGCGGCTCCTGGAACACACTCGTCACCCTCGGCGGCACGCGCACCGCGCCGGCGTCGGGCGCCTCCAGCCCCTGCAGGATGCGCAGCAGCGTCGACTTGCCGGTGCCGCTCGGCCCGAGCAGCACCGTGAACTCGCGGCGCCGGAGCGTCAGGTCGAGGCCGTCGAGCACGGCACGCCCGGCGTACTGCTTGCGCAGCCCCGTGATGCATGCCGCGGCGGTCTCCATCGCGACGGTCGACACCGCCGCGCCCGCGCTCACCGCGCCACCCGCGGCCGCCACGGCAGCAGCGCCGCCTCCGCTACCCGCACGAGCGCGTCGAACGCGACCCCGAGCAGCGCGTACAGCACGAGGCACACGAACAGGTGGTCGACGCGGTTGTACTCGCGCGCCATCGCGACCAGGTAGCCGATGCCCTCGCGCGTGCCGACGTTCTCGGCCGCGACGAGGGCGGTGACGGCGACCGCGAGGCACACGCGCACCGCCATCAGGATGCCCGGCAGCGCCTGGGGCAGGACGACGCCCGCCACGAGCCGCGCGCCGGTCACGCCGAAGCAGCGCGCGGCCTCGAGGACCTTCGCGTCGATCGCCCGCACGGCGAGGAACGTGTAGGTGTACATCGGCACCACGACCGCGAACGCGATCACCGCGACCTTGAACGGCTCGTCGATGCCGAACCACGCGATGAACAGCGGGATCATCGCGAGGAACGGCACGGCGCGCAGGATCTGCAGGGTCGAGTCGACGAGCTCCTCGCCGAGCGTCGAGACCCCGGCGAGGAGCCCGAGCACGAGTCCCGCACCGGCGCCGACCCCGACGCCCGCCGCGATGCGCAGCAGCGACGCCTGCAGGTACGTGCCGAGCATGCCGGATCCGGCGATCTCGGCCGCGGCGGCGACCACCGCGCCGGGGCCGGGGAGCACGGCGGCGGGCGCCCATCCTGCCGCCGACACGAGCGCCCACGCCGCCACCAGGCCCACCGGCACGGCCGCGCGGCGCACGGGGCGCCACCCGGACCGTGCCGGCGCGGCGGCCGCGAGCGGGCGCGGAGCGACGAGCGTCGTCATCGCGGGTCAGCCGTCGAGGTCGGCCAGCAGGTCCCACGGGTCGAGGTCGGTCTGGATGACCCCCGCCCGGCGGAACAGGTCCAGCACGCGCTGGAGCCGCTCCGCGTCGGCCGGCCCGGGGACGTGCACCTCGTAGCGCCCCTGCAGCTCGCGCAGCTCGTTCTCGTACGCGTCGCCCACGAGCGCGGTGGGGCCGGATTTCTCGAACACGTTGAGGAAGGCCTCGGGGTCCTCGTGCTGGCGGTCGAGCAGCTCCTGCAGCGTCTCGACGAACGCGACGCCGATCTCGGGATGCGCGTCGATCAGCTCGGACCGGAACGCGTACACGTTGTCGTCGACCGCGTCGAGCGAGCGCTCGGTCGCGAGCACCGTGCCGGTGCGGGCCGCCTGCGCGAAGTAGTCGCTGAACGTGCTCCACGCGTCGATCTGCCCGGACGCGAACGCCGCGACGCCGTCCGACGGCTGCAGCGCGACGCGCTCCACCGCGTCGAACGGGATCCCCACCTGCTCGAGCGCGTCGAGCAGCAGGTACTCGCCCTTGCCGCCGGCGTTGACGGCGACACGGCGGCCCACCAGGTCCTCGATCGTCTCGATGCCGGATCCGGGGGCCGCCACGATGCCCGCGTTCTCGGTCAGCACCTCGCGGCGCTGCACCGACACGATCTTCACGGGCAGGCCCTTGGCGGTCGCGCCCGCGATCGGCGCGAACGCGGCGTTCGCGACATCCAGCTGCCCCGCGTTGAACAGCGGCACGTTGGCCGTGAACGCGTACTCGCCGTCGACCCATTCGAGCTCGGCGCCGACCTCCGCGAACGCCTCGGCGAGCTCGCCGGTCTTCTTCGCGACGGCCAGCGGGCCCTGGTTGCCCGGGTCGTTGACCCGCACGACCACCGGCTCGCCCGACCCCGCCGCGGGATCGCCCGCCGCGGGCGCCGCGGCGCATCCGGCGAGGGTCAGAGCGAGCGCCGCCAGCGCGACGGCACCGGCCGCCCTCATCGGGCCGCCTCCGCACGCAGCGCGGGAGCCGGAAGGTAGACCTGTCCGCCGGAGGCGGCGAACTCGGCGCTCTTCTCGGCCATGCCGGCGACCGCGGCCTGCGCCGCGGCGTCGCCGTACGTGTCGCGGATGTCCTGCGAGATGCGCATCGAGCAGAACTTCGGGCCGCACATCGAGCAGAAGTGCGCGGTCTTGGCGGGCTCGGCCGGCAGCGTCTCGTCGTGGAACTCCTGCGCCGTGACCGGGTCGAGGCCCAGCGCGAACTGGTCGCGCCAGCGGAACTCGAACCGCGCCTTCGACAGCGCGTCGTCGCGCGCGATCGCGCCCGGGTGGCCCTTGGCCAGGTCGGCCGCGTGGGCGGCGATCTTGTAGGTGATGACGCCGGTCTTGACGTCGTCGCGGTCGGGCAGGCCGAGGTGCTCCTTCGGGGTGACGTAGCAGAGCATGGCGGTGCCGTAGCGGGCGATCTCGGTCGCGCCGATCGCCGACGTGATGTGGTCGTAGCCGGGCGCGATGTCGGTGACCAGCGGGCCCAGCGTGTAGAACGGGGCGCCGTCGCACAGCTCCTGCTGGCGCTCGACGTTCTCGCGCACGAGGTGCAGCGGCACGTGGCCGGGGCCCTCGACCATGACCTGCACGTCGTGCGCCCACGCGCGGCGGGTCAGCTCCGCGAGCGTGTCGAGCTCGGCGAACTGGGCGGCGTCGTTCGCGTCCGCGATCGATCCGGGGCGCAGGCCGTCGCCCAGCGAGAACGCGACGTCGTACTGCGCGAAGATCTCGCACAGCTCGTCGAAGTGCTCGTACAGGAAGTTCTCGCGGTGGTGCGCCAGGCACCATCCGGCCATGATCGATCCGCCGCGCGACACGATGCCCGTCACGCGGTCGGCCGTCAGCGGCACGTAGCGCAGCAGCACGCCGGCGTGCACGGTCATGTAGTCGACGCCCTGCTCGCACTGCTCGATCACGGTGTCGCGGTAGATCTCCCACGTCAGCGCGCTCGCGTCGCCGTCGACCTTCTCGAGCGCCTGGTAGATCGGAACCGTCCCGATCGGGATCGGCGAGTTCCGGATGATCCACTCGCGCGTCGTGTGGATGTCGTTGCCGGTCGACAGGTCCATGAGCGTGTCGGCGCCCCACTTGGTCGCCCACTGCAGCTTCGACACCTCCTCGGCGATCGAGCTCGTCACGGCCGAGTTGCCGATGTTCGCGTTGATCTTCACGAGGAAGGCCTTGCCGATGATCATCGGCTCGGACTCGGGGTGGTTGATGTTGCTGGGGATGATCGCCCGCCCGGCCGCGACCTCGCTGCGCACGAGCTCGACGTCGCACTGCTCGCGCAGCGCCACGTACCGCATCTCGGGGGTGATGATCCCGCGGCGGGCGTAGTGCATCTGCGTCACGGTGCGGCCCGGCTTGGCACGGCGCGGCTCGGGCTTCGCGCCCGCCCAGCGCTGCGAGGGCGCGCCGCGGCGCACCGCCGCGCGGCCGTCGTCGCTCAGCCGGTGCCCGCGCGCCTCGTACGGCTCGGTGTCGTCGCGCGCGGCGATCCACTCGGCACGCTGCGGCGGCAGGCCGCGCTCGGGCACGCTGCCGGGACCTGCCGTGCGGTACACGCGCAGCGGCGGGTTGGGCGTGCCGTCGGGTGAGTCCTCGAGCGCGATCTCGGTCACGGGGACGCGGATGCCGTGCGCGGCGTCCTCGACCCACGCGAGCGAGTGGGAGGGGTGCTGTTCGGTCCCGTGCTCTTCAGCGGATGCGTCGCCGGGAGCGGCGGGATCGACGGGAGGGATGGATGTCGGGAGAGTGCGCGCCACCATGGGCTGTCCTCACTTCCTACGCCGGTACGAGCCGGATCAGGTTCGACGGTCTCGGGCGGTGTCAGCCCGGTCTCAGCCTCTTCCGAGGCCCCCGTGTGGTCAGGACATGTGTATCACGAGCGCCGGGAGTCGGCGCAAATCGGGCCGTGCGTCAGTCGAAGGCGAGCGGGTTCCAGAGACCGGGACGGTCCAGCGGCGCGTAGCGCACATCCGCGCGGCCGTCCTGGATCGACGCGACGCACGCGAGCAGCGACACGGTCGGGTAGCCGTGCGGATGGTTGTCGCGCACGATCGCGCGGTCATCGGTCGGCGGCAGCTCGGCCGTGCGGCCCAGCACGTCGAGCCACGGGCGCCACCAGGCGGCGTCCCCGTCGGTCGGGGCCTGCTCGAAGGCCTCATGCCACGCCGCGATGCGCGGGGTCGCGGGGTCGTCGACGCCGTCGTGCGCCAGCATGTGCGTGCCCGGGGCGAGGGTCTCGCGGCGCAGCTCGGCACCGTCCCAGGACGTCACCCGCACCTCGGCGCCGTCGACCTCGACCAGGTTGAACCCGAGCGTGCGCGGCGCGCCCTCGGGCGACGACCCGGCGACCGAGGCCAGCACGATCCCGCCGCGCGACTCGAGCTCGGCGGCATCCAGTCCCTCGGGGTACCCCGCCCGGTTCAGGAGCACCGCCAGCCGGCCGCCCTCGGCGGCGAGCCAGGCGCCGCCCGCGAGCCGGTCCTGCACGCCCACGAGCCCGGGCCGGTCCGGCCACCACGCGCCGAGCGGGTTCCACGGCCGGTTCGGATCCTCGTCCCGCACCGCGAGCAGGCGCACGGGCTCCGCCGACGACTCCGGGACGCGGACGATCACGGTGCACATGGATCCATTCTCGGGCCCGGGACGGGGCTCGGCTTCGACTCGCTGCGCTCGCTCAACCCGTTTCGACTCCGCTCCTTCTTCGCTCCGCTCGACGACCACAGGGTGATGCCGCGGGGCGTCGAGGCGCGTGAGCCACAATGAAGGCGTGAACATCGTCGTGGGCGTGACCGGCGGCATCGCCGCGTACAAGACCGTGCAGCTCGTGCGGCTGCTGGTGAAGGACGGGCACGAGGTGCACGTCGTGCCGACCGACGATGCGCTGCGCTTCGTCGGTCAGCCGACGTGGGAGGCGATCAGCCGCCACCCCGTGACGACGTCGGTGCACGACGACGTGGCGCAGGTGCGGCACGTCGCGCTCGGCCAGAACGCCGACCTCGTGGTCGTCGCCCCTGCCTCGGCGAACACGATCGCGAAGATGGCCGCGGGCCTGGCGGGCGACCTGCTCGGCACGACGCTGCTCGCCACGCGCGCGCCCGTGCTGATCGCTCCCGCGATGCACACCGAGATGTGGCAGCACGCGGCCACGCAGGCGAACATCGCGACGCTCGCCGCGCGCGGCATCCGGATGATCGGTCCCGACAGCGGGCAGCTGACGGGCGACGACGTCGGCCCCGGCCGGATGAGCGAGCCCGAGGCCATCCACGCCGAGATCGGCCGGATCCTGCAGTCGCGGCGCGATCTCGCGGGCCTGCGCTTCGTGGTCTCGACGGGCGGCACGCGCGAGCCCATCGATCCCGTCCGCTTCCTCGGCAACCGGTCGAGCGGCCGGCAGGGTGTCGCCATCGCGCTCGCCGCCGCGGATCGCGGCGCCGAGGTCACGCTGGTCGCCGCGCACGTCGACGAGTCGGTCGCGGCGCCCGCGGTCGCGCATCCGGGCATCCGGATCGAGCGGGCCGGCACGGCCGCCGAGCTGGGGGAGCGGATGACCGCCCTCGCCGGCGACGCGGACGTGATCGTGATGACCGCCGCGGTGGCCGACTATCGCGTCGCCGACGTGGCCGACCACAAGCTGGCCAAGGAGGACGGCAAGCCCACGCTCGAGCTGGTCGAGAACGCCGACATCCTCAGCGGGCTCGCGGCCGCGCGCCGTCCGGGCCAGACCGTCGTGGGCTTCGCGGCCGAGATGCCGACCGCCGACGAGACCGTGCTCGAGCGCGGCATCCGCAAGCGCCGCCGCAAGGGCGCCGACCTGCTCGCGGTCAACGAGGTCGGCTGGGAGGCGGGCTTCGAGCGCGCCGACAACACGGTCACGGTCATCGGCCCGGACGACGCGCCCGTCGCGACCGCGAGCGGCAGCAAGCGCGAGGTCGCCGACGCGCTGCTCGACGCGATCCTGGCGGTCCGCGGGGCGCCGGCGCCCGCTCAGTAGGCTCGTGCGCATGATCACCGAATGGGTCCACCAGCCGCTGGTGGACGACGCCACGGCCCGCACGAACACCGGCCGCGGCTGGGAGGACTGGGTCGCCGAGATCGACGGGGGTCAGGGCGCCGACGCGGGCCACACCGCGATCGCGCGCTGGCTGGTCGCCGACCTGGGCGTGCGGCCCGTCCCCGCCGTTAGGCTCGGGGCATGGCGACCATCGACATCCCCCGGATCACGCTCAACGACGGCACCGCGTTCGCCGAGCTCGGCCTCGGCACCTACAAGCTGACCGGCGAGGAGGGCATCGCGGCCATCGAGGCCGGCATCCAGACCGGCTACCGCGTGCTGGACACCGCGGTCAACTACGGCAACGAGCACGAGGTCGGCGAGGCCGTGCGCCGCAGCGGGATCGACCGCGACGAGATCGTCGTCACCACGAAGATCCCCGGCCGCCACCACGGCTACGACGAGGCGATCGCGAGCGGCCGCGAGTCCAACGCCACGATCGGCCTCGGCCGCATCGACCTGCTGCTCATCCACTGGCCCAACCCGAGCGTCGACAAGTACGTCGACACGTTCAAGGGCATGATCGCGCTGCGCGACGAGGGGCTCGTGCGCTCGGTCGGCGTCTCGAACTTCACCGAGGAGATGCTGCAGCGCCTGATCGACGAGACCGGCGTCGTCCCGGCCGTGAACCAGGTCGAGCTGCACCCGTACTTCCCGCAGACCGCGCTGCGCGCGTTCCACGCCGAGCACGGCATCCGCACCGAGAGCTGGAGCCCGCTCGCGCGGCGCAGCGAGCTGCTGACCGAGCAGCTCATCACCGACCTCGCCGAGGTGTATCAGGTGAGCCCGACGCAGGTCGTGCTGCGCTGGCACGTGCAGCTCGGCTCGACGCCCATCCCGAAGTCGGCGGATCCGGACCGCCAGCGCGAGAACGCCGACGTGTTCGACTTCACGCTCGACGACGAGCACGTCGAGGCGATCTCGGCCCTCGAGCGCGGACGCCTCTGGGACGGCGACCCGCTCACGCACGAGGAGTTCTGAGAACGGATGAGGCGCCCCCGCGGGGGCGCCTCATCCGTTCGGGCGACGGCCGCTACTGCTCCTCGTCCTCGAGGTCCTCGAAGTCCTCGTCGTCGTCCTCCTCGTCCTCCTCGAAGTCCTCCTCGTCGAGGATCGAGATCATCCACTTCACGCCGAAGCGGTCGGTGAGCATGCCGAACAGCCCGCCCCAGTCGGGCTCGGACAGCGGCAGCACGATGGTTCCGCCCTCCGAGAGGGCCTCCCACCACTCGGTGAGGTCCTCCTCCTCGTCGCCGCTGATCGAGATCGAGTGGCCGCCCGCGCCGTCGTAGGGCACGCCCTGCGGGGTGTCGCTCGCCATCAGCACCATGCCGTCGGGCGTCTCGAGCACGGCGTGCAGCACGAGATCGGCGTCGTCCGGGTGGTGGTCGATCTCGCTCTCGCCGAACGTCTCGATCTCGAGCTCGCCACCGAACACCGACTGGTAGAACTCCATCGCCTCGCGCGCGGTGTCGTGGAAGTGGAGATACGGGTTGAGCACGGGCACGGCGGACTCCTGACGTGTCTGGCGGGCGGGGTCGCGATCAGTCTCGCCGCCCCGCGCCGCGCGTGGCAAGGGTCTGCGCGCGGCGTGTCCGGGTCAGCGGGCGGCGGCGGGCGGCGCCTCGGCGGCGGCGTCCGGAGGCAGAACGCGCACGGCGTTGCCCCACGGGTCGTCGAACGACAGCATCCGTCCGTCGTGCGCGGTCGGCACGCCGAAGTGCCGCAGCCGATCGTCCAGCGCGCCGAGGTCGTCCGCCGTCGGGACGGCGATGTCGACGAGTCCCAGGCCGAGGGTCATCCGGCGCCGGCCGGCCCCGCGGCTGCGCCACGTGTTCATCGCCATGTGGTGGTGGTAGCCGCCCGCGCTGACGAACAGCGCTGAGTCGCCGAGCGTCGACGTGGTGTCGAACCCGAGCCGGTCGACGTAGAACTCGCGTGCGGTCGCGACGTCGCCGACGCTCAGGTGCACGTGACCCACGCGCGCACCGCCGATCACCGGATCCTCGATCGCGGCGTCGGTGAGGTGCTCGCGCAGGAAGGCGTTCGGGTCCAGGTACAGCGTGTCCATCTCGACGCGGCCGTGGGTCCAGCTCCACAGCGACCGGTCGCGGTCCCAGTACAGCTCGACGCCGTTGCCCTCGGGGTCGGTGAAGTAGAACGCCCGGCTCACGAGGTGGTCCGAGCTGCCCGTGAACGTGCCCGGGGCGTGGCGCGAGACCGAGTGGACCGCGGCGGCGAGGGCCTCCTGGGTCTCGAACAGGATCGCGGTGTGGAACAGACCCGCCTCGCGGGGGCCGGCGTGGCGCAGCTCGGGCGCGTGCTCGAGCACCAGCACCGGCGTGCCGCCGCGCCCGAGCACCGCGCGGGGGCCGTCGTGCCGCAGGACCGTCAGCGGCACGGCCTGCGTGTAGTAGCGGATCATCGCGTCGAGAGCGGCCACGCGCAGCGTGACCGCCCCCATCGCGGTGTCGGCGGCGAGCCGGTCGGTCATCCTCACCGGACCAGCGCGAACCCGGCGGTCCAGGCGATCTGCTCGCGCGCGGCGAGCGTGAGCTGCAGGAACCCGAGGGCCTCGAGCTCGCGGGCGCGCGCCAGCGAGCCGGCGTCGACGGCGGCGAGCGAGCCGGCCTCGATGGCAGAGATCAGCGCCGCCTTCGCCTCGGCGTCGTCGCCCGCGACGAGCACCGTGGTCGACTGCGCGCCGACCTGGCCCGAGTTCAGCGTGCCGGCGAAGGTCGTGTTGAAGGCCTTCAGGACCTTCGCGCCCGGCAGCTGCTTCTGCAGCTCGGCGGCGGCCGACGAGTCGGCCGGCACCACGAGCGAGTCGAACGTCTCGAAGTCCACGGGGTTCGTGATGTCGACCACCGTGCGGCCCTCGAGCTCGGCGCCGCGCGTCTGCGCGATCTCGGCCAGCGCGCCGTAGGGCACGGCCAGGATGACGATGTCGCCGGTCACCGCGGCGGTGTCGCCGTGGCCGAGCTGCTGGATGGAGGCGCCGCCCCGGGCGAGCACGCCCGCGATCGCCTGACCCATGTTGCCGGTGCCGATGATGGTGATGTCCGTCATTGCCGTTCTCCTTCGTGATGCTTGTACCTACAAGTAATGAGCCCAACCCGGTTGTGGCTACAACTATTCCCGTAGGATCCGGGCATGGGAAGAGGCCGGTCGTTCACCTCTGAGGAGCGGGACACGTGGGCGCCCGTCGCGGCCATGCTCGAGCTCATGCCGCGGCAGCTCGACGCCCAGCTCCTGGCCGACGAGGGGCTCACCCACTTCGACTACTTCGCGCTCTCGGTGCTCGCGCTGGAGCCCGCGCACCGGATGCGGATGACCGAGCTCGCGTCGCACACGAACGCGACCCTGCCGCGCCTCTCGCACGTCATCACGCGGCTCGAGAAGCGCGGCTACGTGCGGCGCGAGCGCGCCGCCGACGACGCGCGCGCGACCGACGTCGTGATCACCGCGGAGGGGCGCCGCAAGGTGGTCGGGGCGACGCCCGGGCACGTCGAGAACGTGCGCGCCATGATCCTGGATGCGCTCACGCCCGAGCAGCGCGCTCAGCTGCGCGAGATCACCGCCGCGGTGCTGGCGCGGCTCGACCCCGAGGGCCGGATGGCGATCACGCGCCGCGGCTGACGCCCGCGCTCAGGCGCTCGCGCTCGCCCAGGCGGCTGTGCCGGCGCGAGTACGCGAAGTACACGACCACGCCGATCGCGAGCCACACGACGAACCGGATCCACGTGTCGAGCGTCAGGTTCAGCATCAGGTAGAAGCAGATCACCGCCGAGATGATCGGCAGTACCGGCACCCACGGCACGCGGAACGCGCGGGGCAGGTCGGGGCGCGTGCGGCGCAGCACGATCACGCCGATCGAGACCAGCACGAAGGCCGCGAGCGTGCCGATGTTCACCAGCTCGGCGAGCGTCGACAGCGGCACGAACGCCGCCAGGATCGCCACGACCACGCCGGTGATGATCGTGATCCGGTACGGCGTGCGGAACCGCGGGTGGGTCTTCGACAGGCTCACGGGCAGCAGGCCGTCGCGCGCCATCGCGAACGCCACGCGGGTCTGGCCCATGAGCAGGATCATCGACACCACGATCAGGCCGATGCACGCGCCGATCGCGATCAGGTCGCCCATGATCGGCAGGCCCGCGGCGTCGAACGCGGTCGCGAGCGGGGCGCCGTCCTCGGGGTCGATGTCGCGGTAGTTCTGCATGCCCGTGATGACGAGCGACACGGCCATGTACAGCACCGTCACGATCGCGAGCGCGCCCAGGATGCCGCGCGGCAGGTCGCGCTGCGGGTTGCGCGTCTCCTCGGCCGTCGTGGCGACGACGTCGAAGCCGATGAACGCGAAGAACACCATGGCCGCCGCGGCGAACACGCCGCCGATGCCGTACACGCTCGGCTCGAGGCCGAAGATGCCCTGCACGATCGGCAGGTGGAAGACGTCACCGCCGTCCGCTCCGGCCGGAGCCTCGGCCGGCGGGACGAACGGCACCCAGTTCGAGATCTTCACGAGGAACGCGCCGACGACCACGACCGCGAGCACCACGAGCACCTTCAGGCCCGTGACGATCTGGTTGATCCGGCTCGAGAGCTTGATGCCGCCGACCGTCACGGCGGTCAGGCCGAGGATGAGGAGGCCGGCCGGCAGGTTCACGAAGCCGTCCTCGACCGTCGCGATCGCCGCGGGGATCTCGAACCACGTGCCGTCGAGCACGACCGCGAGGTACTGGCTGAACGACGTCGCGAGCGCCGCGGCGCCGACCGTGAACTCCAGGACGAGATCCCAGCCGATGATCCACGCGAGCAGCTCGCCGAGGGTCGCGTACGTGAACGTGTAGGCGCTGCCCGCGACGGGCACGGTCGACGCGAACTCGGCGTAGCAGAGCGCCGCGAGCGCGCACGCGACGCCCGCGATCAGGAACGAGATGGCGATCGCGGGGCCTGCGTTCGTCGCGGCCGCGTGACCCGTCAGCACGAAGATGCCGGCGCCGACGCAGACGCCGATGCCGAACAGGATGAGGTCGAAGACGCCCAGGTTCTTCTTGAGCTGGTGCTCGGGCTCCTCCGTGTCGGCGATGCTCTGCTCGATCGACTTCGTGCGGAACAGGCTCATGGATCTCTCCTCGTTCGCGGCCGGGCCGCGCGCCGGAGGGTGCGGGCACGGGAGGACAGCCTAGTCGCGGGTCCGCGCGAGGACTACTCGAGGGCGGTCTCGGCGTCGCGCCAGCTGTGCTTCGGCGCGTAGCCGAGCAGGCGCCGGGCCTTGTCGATCGACAGCATGGTGTCGTGCTCGCCGAGGTCGCCCTTCAGCGGCACATCCGGGAACACCTCGGCGACCAGCTCGGCGTTCGGCCGCGTGGTCACGGTGTCGGCGGCGGCGATGATGAACCGGTCGAAGCCCGGAGGGGCGACCTCGAGCGCGCGCTCGACCGCGTGCGCGCCGTCACGGGCGTCGATGTAGCCCCACAGGTTCCACTTGCGCTCGCGCGGGTCTGCGTCGTACGGGAAGCGGGCGTAGTCCTCGGGCCACATCACGTTCGAGAAGCGCAGCGCCGTGATCGACAGGGTCGGGTTCCAGCGCACGAGCTCGATCGCGAGCTGCTCCTCGAGGTGCTTCACGAGCGAGTACACCGACTCGGGCCGGGCCGGGTACTCCTCGTCGACCGGGATGTACGGCGGCGGCACGTCGAACGGCAGGCCCAGCACGGTCTCGCTCGACGCGTACACGATCCGGTCGATCCCGATCCGGGTCGCGGCCCAGAACACGTTGAACGTGGTGGCCATGTTGTTGTGGAACGTCGCCACGTCGGGCGCGAGCCCGGGCGCCGGGATGGCCGCGAGGTGCACGAGCGCGTCGATGCCGTCGTGCGTGTCGCCCACGGCCGTGAGCGCGTCGACGACCTGGCCGTAGTCGGTCAGGTCGACCTGGACGAAGTCGCGGTCGCGCGTGCCGACCCGATCCATCCCGATGACGTGGTGGCCGGCGGCGCGGAGCTCCCGCGCGACGACCGACCCGAGCTTTCCCGACGACCCCGTGACTGCGATGCGCATGCCCCCAGCCTCACACGTCCGGCGAGGTTTCAGGCGTTTCGACTCCGCTCGCTGGCGCTCGCTCCGCTCAACGACCGGGGTTCGTCGCCGGTCGTTGAGCGGAGCGAAGCGGAGTCGAAACGGTCGAAGCCGCCGGCGGGGCTCAGCGCCTCAGCGCTTGACGCCGCCGATGAAGTACGCGAGCGGGCCGATCCAGTTGATCAGGATGATCGGGATCCACGCGGGCTTGGTCATCCGGATCTCGCTGTCGCGGCGCGCCCACAGGTCCGAGAACGCCGCGAGCGCGAGCGCGATCTGGAGCAGTCCCACGATCCCGAGCGCGAGCTTGGCGGGCGGGGACACGGTCTTCTTCGCGGTCATGATGCCTCCAGAGCAGTGGGGGAGCCTGGCTTCTAGTGTGGCGCGTGGTGGTGCGCGCCGTCCTCGCCGCGCTTCCAGTAGCCCTTCACAACGATCCCGTCGGGCGCGAGCGCCCAGCGGTCGACCAGCAGCGCGCGGGCGGGCTTGACGATCGCCTGCTCGGCGGCGACGAAGCCGAACACGTCGCCGGCCGGGCGCTCCGCGGCGGTGATCGCGTCGAGCCGCGCGGCGAGCGCCGAGCTCGCCGGAGCGTCGCCGCGGTGGACGTACTCGACCGCGACGGGCGCGTCGATCGGCATCTCGTGCTCGGCGTCGGCGACCTCGACGAGGATCGTCGCGGGAGCGCCGTCCGGGATCAGGGCCGCGTAGCGGCGGATCTGCGGCACGGCGGTCTCGTCGCCCGCCAGGATCCAGCCGTCGGGTGCTCCGGAGATCGACAGCGAGCCGCGCGGGCCGCCGACGCCGGCGAGCGAGCCCAGGGGAGCGCCCGCGGCCCACGGTCCGGCCACGCCCTCCTCGCCGTGCACCGCGAACTCGAGGTCGAGCCATCCGGTGCCGTCCCCGTTCGCGCCCCAGGCCAGCGGCGTGAACTCGCGGCTGGGGAAGGCCCGCATCTGCTCGACCGTGTCGGCCGGGCCCTGCGCGAAGAACATGCGGATGTGGTCATCGTGACCCGGCGTGCCGAAGCCCGCGAGGTCCTCGCCCTCGAGCCGGATGCGCACGTAGTCGGCCGCGAGCCACTCGCGCGCGACGAGGCGGGCGAAGCGGAATCGCAGGTCGAGTCCCTGCCGCTCCAGCGTGAAGGCGAGCGGGGCATCGGCGGTCGACGAGATCATGGAAGTTAGGTTAGCCTACCCAACGGCGGGACGGACGGTCCTGTCCGGACCGGGACGCGATCCGCGCCCCGCCGATCCCCGCACCGAGAAGACCGCGGCTGATACCGCGCTCTGGAACAGGAGCCCCGCCATGTCCGTGCCCCGTCCGTCCGTGACCCGTCCGGTCGCCGCGCTGTCGATGTTCGCGGCGTCCGCCGTCGCCCTCGCCGGCTGCGCCGCGCCCGCCGCCGAGGCCGAGGTCGAGCCGAGCGCCGCGGCCGAGGCCACCTCGGTCGAGGTCGAGGACAACACCGGCACGCACACGATCGAGCTGCCTCCCACGTCGGTCGTCGCGACCGACAACCGGACGTTCGAGACTCTCGCGGACTGGGGTGTGGAGCTCACGGCCGCCGCGGTCTCGCTCATGCCGTCGACCGTCGCGTACAAGGACGACGCGTCGATCATCGACCTCGGCACGCACCGCGAGCCCGACCTCGAGGCCGTCGTGGCGGTCGAGCCCGACCTGATCATCAACGGGCAGCGCTTCGCCCAGTTCCACGACGACTTCGTCGCGCTCGCCCCCGACGCCACGGTGCTCGAGCTCGACCCGCGCGAGGGCGAGCCGCTCGACGCCGAGCTCGCGCGCCAGACCACCGTGCTGGGCGAGATCTTCGGCAAGCAGGACGAGGCCGCGCAGCTCGTCGCCGACCTCGAGGCCGCGATCGAGCGCGCGGCCGCGGCGTACGACGCCGACCAGACCGTGATGGCGGTCACCACCTCGGGCGGCGAGATCGGCTACATCGCCCCCGGGCTGGGCCGCACGCTCGGCCCCGTGTTCGACATCCTGGGCCTGACCCCCGCGCTCGAGGTCGAGGGCGCGAGCGACGACCACCAGGGCGACGACATCTCGGTCGAGGCGATCGCGGACTCGAACCCCGACTGGATCCTCGTGATGGACCGCGACGCGGCCGTCGCCGCGGACGACCCGGCGTACGAGCCCGCCGCGGACATCCTGGAGAACTCCGAGGCGCTCGCCGACGTGACCGCGGTCAAGGAGGGCAACATCCTCTACATGCCCGCCGACACCTACACGAACGAGGGCATCCAGACCTACACGGAGTTCTTCGACGCGCTCGCGGACGCGTTCGAGGGCAGGTGACGGCAGTGACGGGAGCGGGGCCGCGGCCCCGCTCCCCCCTGCTCGACCCCTGGCTGGCGGTCGGGGTGCTCGTCGTGGCCGGGCTGCTCGTCCTGTCGCTGTTCACGGGCGTCTACGACGTCGTGGGCGCCGAAGACGGCGGCGAGATGTTCCAGATCACGCGCGTCCCGCGCACGGTCGCGCTCGTGCTCGCGGGCGCCGCCATGGCGATGTCGGGGCTCGTGATGCAGCTGCTCACGCAGAATCGCTTCGTCGAGCCGACCACGACCGGCACGACCGAATGGGCGGGCCTCGGCCTGCTCGCGGTCATGATCGTCGCGCCGACCGCCGGCATCGTGCCCCGGATGATCGGGGCCGTGATCGCTGCGTTCGCCGGGACCATGGTCTTCTTCCTGTTCCTGCGCCGGGTGTCGCTGCGGTCGTCGCTGATCGTGCCGATCGTCGGCATCATGCTGGGCTCGGTCGTCGGGGCCGCGTCGACGTTCCTGGCGCTGCAGACGAACATGCTGCAGAACCTCGGCGTGTGGTTCGCGGGCAGCTTCACCTCGGTGCTGCGGGGGCAGTACGAGGTGCTGTGGGTGGTCCTCGCCGTGGTCGTCGCGGTGTTCATCGCGGCGGATCGGTTCACCCTCGCCGGCCTCGGCGAGGAGGTCGCCACGAGCGTCGGGCTGGACTACGACCGGATGATCCTGATCGGCACGGGCCTGATCGCGGTCGCGACGGGCGTGGTCACGGTCGTGGTGGGCAGTCTGCCGTTCCTCGGGCTGATCGTGCCCAACGTGGTGTCGATGATCCGGGGCGACGACCTGCGCAGCAACCTGCCGTGGGTGTGCCTGCTCGGGATCGCGATCGTCACGGTGTGCGACCTGATCGGCCGGACGATCATCATGCCGTTCGAGGTGCCTGTGTCGCTCATCCTGGGCGTCGTCGGGGCGGTCGTGTTCGTCGTCCTGCTGCTGAGGGGGCGCCGCCGTGGCTGACACGATGACCGCCGTCGCGCCGGCTCTCGCGTCGCGCCACTCCGGGGCGCTGCCCACGCCGCGGGCGCGCCGCCGCTACGCGATCGTGCTGGGCTCGCTCATCCTGCTCGCGGCCGTGTTCGCGTTCGGGCTGCTGGCCTGGGACAACCCCATGCCGGTCGGATCCGACGGGTTCTGGAAGATCGCGCAGCTGCGCGGCACGGCGCTGGTCACCATGGCGATCGTCGCGGTGTGCCAGGCGGTCGCGACCGTGAGCTTCCAGACCGTGACGAACAACCGCATCATCACGCCCTCGATCATGGGGTTCGAGGCGCTGTACGTGGCGGTGCAGACCTCGGCCGTGTACTTTCTCGGCGTGGCCGGGCTGGTCTCCATCCAGGGGCTCGGGCAGTTCGCGCTGCGGATCGCGCTCATGGTCGGGCTCGCCCTCGCGCTCTACACGTGGCTGCTGTCGGGCCGGTACGCGAACCTGCAGGTCATGCTGCTGATCGGCATCGTGATCGGCGGCGGGCTCGGATCCGTGTCCGCGTTCATGCAGCGCCTGCTCACGCCGAGCGAGTTCGACGTGCTGTCGGCGCGGCTGTTCGGCTCGATGGCCAACGCCGACGCGGGCTACTTCCCGCTCGCGATCCCGCTCGTCGCGGTGGCGGCGACGCTGCTGCTCCTGCGCGCCCGCACCCTGAACGCGATGGCGCTCGGGCGCGACGCCGCGATGGGGCTCGGCCTGAACCACCGGCGCGAGCTGATCCTCATCCTGCTGCTGGTGTCGGTGCTCATGGCGGTGTCGACCGCGCTCATCGGGCCGCTGACGTTCCTCGGCTTCCTGGTCGCGACGCTGTCGTACCAGCTGGCCGACACGTTCGATCACCGGCTCGTGCTGCCGGTGGCGGTGCTGACCGGGTTCGTCGTGCTGACGGGCGCGTACTTCGTGATGAAGCACGTGTTCTATGCGCAGGGCGTCGTGTCGATCATCATCGAGCTGGTCGGCGGCACCGTGTTCCTCATCTTCCTGCTGCGAAAGGGCCGCCTGTGATCACGCTGCGCGAGGTGCGCAAGAGCTACAGCGACGAGGTCGCCATCGGGCCGGTGGATCTGCAGATCCCCGCCGGAGGCATCACGGCGCTCGTCGGACCGAACGGGGCCGGCAAGTCGACGCTGCTGACCATGATCGGCCGCCTGCTCGGGATCGACGCGGGTGCGATCGAGATCGCCGGCTACGACGTGGCCCGGACGGCGTCGAAGGATCTCGCGAGGATCGTGTCGATCCTGCGCCAGGAGAACCACTTCATCACGCGGCTGACCGTGCGCCAGCTCGTCGGGTTCGGGCGGTTCCCGTACTCGAAGGGGCGGCTGACGCGGGCCGACGAGGAGATCGTGAGCCGCGCGATCGACTTCCTCGATCTGACCGCGCTCGAGGGCCGGTACCTCGACGAGCTGTCGGGCGGGCAGCGGCAGCGCGCCTATGTGGCGATGGTGCTCGCGCAGGACACCGACTACGTGCTGCTGGACGAGCCGCTCAACAACCTCGACATGCGGCATTCGGTGCAGATGATGCAGCACCTGCGCCGGGCCGCGGCCGAGCTCGGGCGCACGATCGTGATCGTGCTGCACGACATCAACTTCGCGGGGCACTACGCCGACCACATCTGCGCCGTGAAGGACGGGAAGGTCGTGGAGTTCGGCACGCCCGACGCGATCTTCACGGACGAGGTGCTGACCCGCGTGTTCGACACCCCCGTCCAGGTGGTGCAGGGGCCGCACGGCCCGCTCGCCGTCTACTACTGAGGTGGATTCCCCTGGTGCTCGTTGAGCGAGGGAGCGCCAGCGACCGAGTCGAAACGGTCCAAGCCCCCTGCGGCCTAGAGCCGTGCGCCGTCGTCGTCCTCGTCGTGGCCGGGGCCGCCGCCCTTGCGCGCCTCGAACGCCATGAACAGCCCGAGCGACAGCAGGAGCCCCAGCAGCAGGCCGAGCCACACGCTGCCGAGGTAGGTCGACCCGATGATCGCGCCCGCGATCAGGATCCCCGCGGTGCGCAGGAGGAGCCACATGCCGCCCAGGCTACGCGGCAGGCGATCAGCGGTCGCGGTGGTCCATGGGGTGCAGGCGGGGCGCGCGCCGGGGCTCGCTCACGCCCGACGCGAGGATGAGCCGGATTGCGCGCTGACGCTGGCCCGCCCACGGGGCGAGCAGCTCGAGCATGCCGTCGTCCTCGACGCGGCGGCCCGTGAGGGCGTAGCCGACCTGGTGCGCCAGGTGGAAGTCGCCGACGCTGACGGCATCCGGATCGCCGAGGGCGCGGATGCGGGTCTCGGCGGCGGTCCAGGGGCCGATGCCGGGCAGGGAGGTCAGCACGGCGTCGCGCGCGGGGCCGTCGGTCGCGCGCTCGACCGCGGCGACCAGCGAGGTGCCGCGGCGGGCGGCCTGGACGATCGTGCGGCTCTGCGGCGGCTCGAGGCCCGCGCGGTGCCACGCCCACGACGGGATGCGGCGCCATCCGTCGATCGACGGGGGAGCGAACATCGGCTTCGGCGTGGGGCCGGGGGCGCGCTCGCCGAACCAGGTGACAAGGCCGCGCCAGGCGGCGAAGGCCTGGATCGCGGTCACCTTCTGCTCGGTGATCGACTGCACGAGCGCGTCGAAGACGAGGTCGGAGCGGCCGAGACGCAGGCCCGGGTGGCGGTGGTGCGAGTCGGCGATCAGCGGATGCAGCGACGGGTCGAAGCCGGTCGGGTCATCCTCGGCGCCGCAGAGTGCGGGCACCTGCGCGATGGCCCATTCGCGCCCGGGGCCCCACGCCGCGGCGCGGACCGCGCCGTCGGCCTGCTGGCGCAGCGCCACGGTCGCGACGCCGAGGGGAGTGCGGGTCGCCCGCCAGAGCACGGCGCCGTCGCGGGTCTGCGCCGGGTCGCCCGGACCCCGCTGGAACACCCCGACGGTGGCGCCCAGGCTCAGGGCACCCCGGGGCCGGTACGCGGTCTCGAGTCGCGGACCCGGATCGGGCCGCGGATCGCGCGTGCGCGTCACGGCCGTGGAGATCATGCCGCCACGCTACGCGGTCGCTCCGACATCCGTCTCATCAGTGGGCCGCCCCCTTGTGGTCGTTGAGCGGAGCGAAGCGGAGTCGAAACGTCCTGAAGCCGCCGGCGGCCGAAACTGCCCGGTCGTTGAGCGGAGCGAAGCGGAGACGAAACGACTGAAGCCGCCCGCGGGGCCCTGTCAGAAGCGGTCGGGCGAGGGAGCGCCGGTGCCGTAGCGCACGGCGACGTCCGCGTGGCGGTCGAAGCGGTAGCCCACGCCGCGCACGGTGCGGACGATGTCCTGGAAGGCGCCGAGCTTGGAGCGCAGGCGGCGGACGTGCACGTCGATCGTGCGCTCGCCGGGGGCGTCCGCGTCGTTCGCGTCCCAGAGCGAGCCGACGAGCTCGGCGCGCTCGATCGTGCGGCCCTCGCGGAGGACGAGGTACTGCAGCAGCTCGAACTCCTTGAACGTCAGAGCGGCGGTCTCGCCGTCGATGACGACGCGCTTGCGGGAGATGTCGACCACGACGCCGCGGGCGGCCTCCTCCTGCTCCTCGGCCTGGGCCTTGGTGCGGGCGACGGCGCCGGGCTCGTGCAGCGCGAGGCGCACGACGTCGACGTCGCGGCCGCCGGCCTGCTGCGGGGCGAGGGCGACGGCGGCGTAGGTCTCGGCGCTCGGGGCGAGCTCGGCGAGCGTGCGGCGCAGGGCCTCGACCACGGCGGGGAGGCTGACGCCGTCGGCGGCGGCCTTCAGCTCGTCCAGGCCGACGTACAGGGCGAAGCCGCGGGGCGCGGCGGTCGACTTGGCCTCGGGGGCCGGCTGCGCGGGAACGAGCGGGGGCAGCGGGCGCAGGTGGCCGGGGCGGGGCGCGGCGGAGTTCGAGCGATCGGCGAGGGCGGTGATGTTCGACATCGGGGAAGTCCTTCGGGGGTGCACCGGTGGTGCGGGTGTGCGTCGGTCGGCCGTTCGTGCTCAGATGACGTCTGGCCGGTGCCGGCGGTGCGGGTGGCACCTATCGGCGGGTGAGGATCCGGGTGATCCGGACACTCGGCATCGCAGCCGCGGTTGTGCGGAGGGCGAGCCTGGTGCAGCGAGGAGAGGTTGTCGACTCAGCGGCACATTCGACAGCACATGCCAACGCGACCGGGCATCATGATCCCGGCAGTCCCGTTCGCCTCCGAGGCGGACAGAAGGTGTGCGTTGACAGACATGCTCCGATTGTGACCGGGCGTGTCGCGACATGTCAAACCGTTTCGGCCTGTGACGGCTTGCATAACGCAATGTGACAACCCGGGCGTGCCATCGGGGCGCACATCTCGGAGACGACGCGGATCGTCGGGGCTTGCGACACGTCGGACGGATGCCGTCAAGAGGTCGCCACGCGGGCCCTCTCTCGCGCAGGATGGAGGGGTGCGCCGCGACCTGACCCCCTCCCCTTTCGACGGGGAGCTGCCGTGAGGCTCTGGTCGCTTCATCCCCGGCTGCTCGACCGTCAGGGGCTCACGGCGTGTTGGCGCGAGGCGCTGCTCGCCCAGGCCGTGCTGCTCGGCCGCACGCGCGGCTACACGGCGCACCCGCAGCTCGAGCGCTTCCGCGCCACCGCGGATCCGGTCGCCGCGATCGGCGCCTACCTCGACGGCGTGCGCGACGAGGCCGCGCGCCGCGGATACCGCTTCGACGCGTCCCGCATCGCGCGGGTTCCGGACGGGCCGGTCGAACGGATCGCCGTGACGTCGGGCCAGCTCGAGCTCGAGTGGCGGCACCTGATCGCCAAGCTCGCGGTCCGTTCGCCCGACGCGCACGCGCGTGCGCTCGCGGACGCGCCCGATCCCCATCCGCTGTTCTTCGTGGTCCCCGGCGACGTCGCGCCGTGGGAGCGCGCCGTCTGACCACTGGAGACATGCATGGACGAGCATCCCCGCCGATCGCGACGGGCCGCAGCCGCGCGCGGGGCGGGCGCGGCCGCCCGCGTGCCGCGCCGGCTCCGCGTCGCACTGCCCGCCGTGCTGATCCTGGTGTGGCTGGCGGCGGCCGCCGTGGGCGGGCCGTACTTCGGACGCGTCGACGAGGTGTCGTCGAACGACCGCACGGCCTACCTGCCCGAGACCGCGGAGGCCACCGAGGTCCAGGAGCGGCTCGAGGGCTTCACCGAGGGCGACGCCATCCCCGCCGTGGTCGTGTTCGCCGCGGATCGCGAGCTGACCCCGGATGACGTGGCCGCCATCCAGGAGCGGCTGGACGCGGCCGCCCGCCTCGACGTGGTCGGCGGCGAGCCGTCGCCCGCCCTGCCGTCCGAGGACGGCGAGGCGGTGCAGGCGTTCGTGCCGCTCGACGGCGCCGCCGACCTGGGCGACGCGACAGCCGAGCTCCGGGAGGCGCTCGCCGAGGGCCTGCCGGACGGCGTCGAGCTGTACGTGACCGGACCGGCGGGCTTCACGAGCGATCTGGTCGGCGCGTTCGCCGGCATCGACGGGCTGCTGCTCGGGGTCGCGCTCGCTGCGGTGCTGGTGATCCTCGTGATCGTCTACCGGTCGATCCTGCTGCCGCTGGCCGTGCTGACCACGAGCATGTTCGCGCTGTGCGTCGCGCTGCTGGTGGTGTGGTGGCTCGCGAAGGCGGGCGTGCTGCTGCTGAGCGGGCAGACGCAGGGCATCCTGTTCATCCTCGTGATCGGCGCCGCGACCGACTACGCGCTTCTCTACGTGGCGCGGTACCGCGACGAGCTCGTGCGCACGCCGCGGAAATGGACCGCGACCCTGCGCGCGCTGCGGGGATCGCTCGAGCCGATCGTCGCGTCGGGTGGCACCGTGATCGCGGGGCTGCTGTGCCTGCTGCTGAGCGACCTGCGCTCCAACAGCGCGCTCGGCCCCGTGGCCGCGATCGGCATCGCGTTCGCCGTGCTGGCGGCGCTCACGTTGCTGCCCGCCGTGCTGCTGGCGTTGGGCCGCGCCGCGTTCTGGCCGCGCCGCCCGGCCTACGACCCGCGGGCGCCGGAGCCGGGGGAGGGCGGCGGGCTGTGGGCGAGGGTGGGCGGATGGATCGCCCGGCGGCCGCGGACGATCTGGATCGTGACGGCCGCCGTGCTCGCGATCGGATGCGTGGGCGTGACGCAGCTGCAGGCCTCGGGCGTGCCGCAGTCTGAGCTCGTGCTCGGCGCCTCGGAGGCGCGCGACGGTCAGCGGGTGCTGGGCGAGCACTTCCCGGCGGGATCCGGCAGCCCGGCGTCGGTGATCGCGCCCGAGGACGAGCTGCAGGACGCGGCCGAGGTGCTGCTCGCCGAGGACGGCGTGGAGGAGGTCTCGGTCGTCATCGACCGGGCCGGCAGGACCGCGCCCGTCACGGAGGACGGCATCCAGGCGTTCGGCCCGCCGGGCACCCCGGCCCCGGAGCCCGTGGTGGCCGACGGCCGGGTGCTGCTGCAGGCCACGCTGGCGGATGCCGCGGACTCCGCCGCCGCGGAGGACACGGTGCGCTCGCTCCGCGCCTCGTTCGCGAACGCCGTGCCCGACGCCCTCGTGGGTGGTGTCACGGCGACCGACGTGGACACGAACGACGCGTCGATCCGGGACCGCACCCTGATCGTGCCGCTCGTGCTCGCGGTGATCCTGGTCATCCTGATGCTGCTGCTCAGGTCGGTGCTCGCGCCCGTGCTGCTCGTGGCGACGACCGTGCTGTCGTTCGGCACGGCGATGGGCGTCGCGGGCGTGGTGTTCCAGCACGTGCTGCGGATGCCCGGTGCGGATCCCGCGGTGCCGCTGTTCGGGTTCGTGTTCCTCGTGGCGCTGGGGATCGACTACAACATCTTCCTGATGTCGCGTGTGCGCGAGGAGTCGCTCGTGCACGGCACGCGCGAGGGAGTGCAGCGCGGGCTTCGGCTGACGGGCGGGATCATCACGTCGGCGGGACTCGTGCTCGCGGCGACGTTCACGGCCCTGTCGGTGATCCCGGTGCTGTTCCTGGTGCAGATCGCGTTCATCGTGGCGTTCGGCGTGCTGCTCGACACGTTCGTCGTGCGGTCGCTCCTCGTGCCCGCCCTTGCGACCGACATCGGGCGTGCGATCTGGTGGCCGTCGAGGCTCGGGCGCGGTGAGCCCTGAGCTCACCGCGCGCAGACGTGGGGGCCGGCGTCGTTGACCTCGGCGATCAGGAGCTCTCCGTCGATCTCCTGGTAGACGACCTCCGGGGGCTCGAGGTCGCGCTGCGGGTGCTCGACCGTGCCGTCCGGGTGGGTCATGGTCACGTCCGACCGGTCGAGGCACGCCTCGGCGACGGCCGTGGCGGGGATGCTCGTGCCGGCGAACGTCTCGATCTCGTTGCCCGCGGCGTCGACCATGCGGAAGCTCACCAGACGCTGCCGACCCGACTGGACGAAGCCGCTGTCGAGGAGCCCCACGATGCGGTCGACGAGGATGAACCGCTGCTCGGGGATGGTGATCCCCGCGAGCACCACGGACGCCTCCGCGGCATTGCGCTGTGCGAGGAAGTCGTCGCGCGCGGCGACGTAGGCCGCGAAGAGACGCTCCTCCTCGCTCGGGGTGTGGACGCAGCCGGCCAGGGCCGACGTTAGGGACGGCGCGAGCCGCGTGGGGCGCCGTCCACAGCAGAAGGTCAGCGGGGCGCGATCCCGGTGCCTGTGGACGGACGTAGCCTGTGGGCGTGACTGAGTTGACGTTCACGAACGACAAGAGCGCCTCCCGCTATGAGCTGCGGCGGGGCGACGAGCTGGTGAGCGTGCTCGACTACCGCGACAACGGCCGGACGATCGCGCTCACGCGGGCGTTCACCATCCCGACCTACCGCGGCCATGGGTACGCCGCCGTGATCACCGAGCGCGCCGTCGAGGAGATCGAGCGCGCAGGCGACCGCACCGTGCTGCCGGTGTGCTGGTACGTGGCGGACTGGTTCGCCGACAACCCCGCGCACGCGGGCGTGCTGGAGGGTCAGCGCGTGCGCTGAGCCGGTCCGGGTTCGGACTCAGGTCCGGGCCCCCAGGGGTGGTCGTGCTCTGCCGCGTGCTCTGCGCCTCGTCATCGCGCAGGGCGCGGGCCGGTGGGTGCCGCGGCTGTCGATCCACGGCGGGGCTTTGACTTCGGGGACGCCGTTGCGCATCCGGATGTCCCAGCCGGATCGTTCGAGGTTGTGGTGGTGCCACCAGCAGAGGAGCACGCCGTTGTCGGTGTGGGTGGGGCCGCCTTTGGCGTGGTCTTGGACGTGGTGGATCTCGCACCAGGCGGCGGGGATGGTGCATCCGGGGATGATGCAGCCGTCGTCGCGGGCGGTGATGGCTTTGCGCTGGTGGTGGTTGAACAGGCGTTCTTTGGTGCCGAGGCGGACGATGCGTCCGTTGCGGTCGAACACGACTTTCTGGACGGCGTCGGTGCAGGCGATGCGGTGGGCGAGGTCGGCGGGGACGGGCACGTCGATGCCGTCGATGGTGGCGACGCCGGTGGGGGACTGGAGGTCTTCGAGGGCGACGTGCACGAGGAGGGTGGGGGCGTCGCCGCCGAGGGTGGGGGTCTCGAGGGAGCGGGTGGCGGCGTGGAGGGCGGCGACGAGCACGTCGTGGCGTTTCTGGGCGGGGGTGCGGGGGTCGTCGACGGGTTCGTCGTCGGTCCACGGCTCGCCC
>NZ_LMFR01000007.1 GCF_001426925.1 Microbacterium sp. Root53 | reverse complement strand
CGCCCGCCGGCTGGCGGCGGGTGCGGTGGGGTGGGAGCGGCTGTCCTGCACCCCGACACCGGGGCCCTCCTCACGGTCGATCACCGCACCCCGACGGCGGCGCAGCGGCGGTACCTGCTGGCGCGGGATGGGACGTGCCGGGTCCCGGGGTGCGCCACGAAGGCGAAGCACTGCGACATCGACCACACGATCCCGTGGTCCAAGGACGGGCCCACCAGCGTGGACAACCTGGCGCACCTGTGCGAGCCGCATCACATGATGAAGCACTACTCGCCCTGGGACGTCGACCAGGTCGGGAGGGGGATCCTGCGGTACCGGTCCCCGGCCGGGTACGAGTACTACGACACCCCTTACCGCATCGAGTACGTCGGTGGCGGCGCACCACCCTTCTGACGTGCGGGGCGGCTGAGTGCCGAGCGTCAGCACCCAGTGCCGGCGGGCGCTCGGGCGCCTGACCGCCACCCGTCGCCGTCACGTCCACGGGTGGTCCCACCGTCCGTCCGCCTGCGCCGCCGCGACCTCGGCGAGCCCGCCGGGGCGCATCCGGCCCTCGGCGATCAGCCGCTCGACCTTTGAGATGTTGAGGCGGGACCACTTCGACGCCGGGCGCCGCCGCGCGTATCGCTGCAGGTAGGTCTCCTCGTCGCCGCCGCGGCGGACGGCGGAGACCCATCCGAAGCAGAGCCCCACGTCCACCAGCTCGTCCGAGCTGAGCGAGGCGGGCACGACGCCCTTCCGCGTCAGCCGGAGCCACCCGACCCGGGTCTCGGGCCCGGCCTGCTCCAAGAACGCCTCCACGTCGGCCACCGACGGGCGGTCGAGAACGGGTTCGCCGTCGATCTCCGTCATGGCGGCACGCTACTGCGCACATCGGACATCGCCGGGAGCGCGGCGGGCAGGATGGACGCATGAGCCTCCCCGAGCCGCTGTCGCGCAGCAAGCCGGTGTTCGCCGCCCCGATGGCGGGCGGCCCGAGCACGCCGGCGCTGGTGATCGCGGCGGCGCGCGCCGGCCACTTCGCGCAGCTCGCCGCCGGATACAAGGCCGTCGACGCGCTGCGCACGGACATCGGGGCGGTGCGCGAGGCGGGAGTCGACCTGTTCGGCGTGAACCTCTTCGTGCCGAACATCCATCGCATCGACGACGCGGCGTACGCCCGCTACTGGGAGCGCATCGCGCCGAGCGGGACGTCGATGCCCGCGAAGACCGAGGACGACGACGCCTGGGGCGCGAAGGTCGAGCTGCTGCTGGCCGACCCCGTGCCCGCCGTCAGCTTCACATTCGGCCTTCCCGAGCGCACGGTGATCGACGCCTTCCGCGACGCCGGCACGCTGGTCCTGCAGACCGTCACGTCGGCCGCCGAGGCGCGGAGCGCGATCGACGCCCGCATCGATGTGCTCGTCGTCCAGGGATACGGGGCCGGCGGCCACTCCGGCGTGTGGGAGGCCGGGGTGCTCCCGGCAGCGGTCCCGCTTGTCGACCTCGTGCGGGGCATCCGGGAGGCCGTGGCCGCTCCCATCGTCGCGACAGGAGCGGTGTCGCGCCGCGATCAGGTCGCCGAACTGCTCGATGGGGGCGCTGACGCCGTGGCGGTGGGCACGGCGCTGCTCCGGGCGCGCGAGAGCGGCACGTCGAGCGTGCACCGGTCCGCCCTCGCGGATCCCGCGTTCGCGCGCACCGAGCTCACCCGCGCGTTCACGGGGCGGCCCGCGCGGGCGCTCGTGAACCGATTCGTCGAGGCCCACTCGGCGCACGCGCCCTCGGGCTATCCTGCGATCCACCACCTGACCCGGGCGATGCGGGCGGACGCCGCGGCGCGCGGCGACAGCGGAGGGGTGCACCTGTGGGCGGGGGAGGGCTGGCGGGACGCCAGGGAAGCGCCTGCGGCGGAGATCCTCCGTGACCTGACGCCGTGAGCGGTGGCGCGATCGGCCGGCCGACGGGGCCGTCGATCGCGCCGCGCGCAGGGCCTACAGGGTCGCGGCGTCGATCACGAAGCGGTAGCGGACGTCGCTCGAGAGCACGCGCTCATACGCGTCGTTGATCTGCGTCGCCTCGATGAGCTCGATCTCGGGCGCGATCCCGTGCTCCGCGCAGAAGTCGAGCATCTGCTGCGTCTCGGCGATCGACCCGATCGTCGAGCCGGAGAACGAGCGGCGGTTCGCGAACAGCGTGAAGAGGGTGACGGGCAGCGGCTCCGGCGGGGCGCCCACGTTCACCATGGTGCCGTCGAGCGCGAGCAGCGACAGGTAGCGGTCGACGTCGAGGGGCGCGCTGACCGTGTTCACGATGAGGTCGAACCGGTTGGCGAGCCGCTCGAAGGTCTCGGGGCGGCCTCGACGGCCTCGCGCTCCTCCCGGAGGGTTACGAGCCGTGCGCGGGCTGCAGCGGGCGTTACGAGGCCCTCGTCGCGGTCGGTGATGATCGCCAGCGTCGCGGCCTCGATGCGGTCCAGGCGGGCGACGAGGGGCGCCATGGGGGCGGCTTCGCCAGCGAGGACCTCGGGGCGCGTCGTGAGGAGGGCGAGGGCCATCTCCTCGCGGAGGTGGCGGTCGAGGAGGTCGCGCGCGATGCCGACGTGGCCCTCGCGCCGGATGAGGCGGCCGTCCGCGTCGCGGGGCTTGTCCTCCTCCGCCGTCGAGCGGCAGACGTAGTAGGCGCCGCGGCTCGTGAGCGCGCGCTCGCACTCGGGGCCGCCGCACGCGACGAGCCCGGAGGCGAGGTAGCGTCGGCCGGGGCCGCGGGTGTCCGTGCGTCGCGAGGTGTCGGCCAGGATCGCGCGCACCTCGGCGGCCAGCTCGCGCGAGACGATGGGCTCGATGGCGTCGGAGTCGTGCGTGACGCCGTGCGCGCGGAGCTCGCCCGCGTAGGCCGGGTTGCGGAGCATCTGACGGAGGCGCCCGGTCGACCACGTCCGGCCGGTCGCCGGGTCGACCCTGCGGTCGAGGAGGTCGCGCACGATGGCGCGGAGGTGGTCGCCGCGCGCGACGCGCTCGAAGATGTCGCGCACGACCGCGGCCTCGTCCTCGCGGACGGTGACGCCGTCGGCCTCGTAGCCGTAACGGCGGCGCGTCGGGAGGGGTCGGCCCTGCGCGATGCGCTGCTCGTTCGCGCGGCGCTGGCGGGCGCCCTTGCGCTCAATCTCGGAGCGGGCCACGGCGGCCTTCACGCGGGCGAAGAGGCGCCCCGCATCCGTGCCGAGGTCGGCGTCGCCGTTGGCCGTCACGATGACGAGCGCGCCCCGCTCGGCGGCATCGATCCAGTCCTCCAGTTGGCGGGGCTGGCGGGTGAGGCGGTCGAGGTCGTAGCACACGATGGCGTCGAAGAGGCCGCGCTCGTAGTCGGCGACCATGCGGGAGTACGCCGGGCGGACGACGTCGCGCTTGGAGGCGCTGACCGAGTTGTCGACGTACTCGCCGACGAGATGCCAGCCGCGGGCCTCGATGAGGGCGAGAGCGTCCTCGCGCTGGCGCTCGACCGCTAGGCCGTCGCCCGAGGCGTCGAGGGAGATGCGGAGGTAGACGGCGGCGCGGCGCGGGGCGGTGGGCGGCATGCGGCCCATTGTACCTATCGGGAGTACGTGAACAGGAAGTCCCACACCGGGTGCTTCTCGCCGCGCGCGGCGCGCTCGCGGTGCTCCGCCGTGAGCGCGTCGGCCCGCGCCTCGTGCGCCGCCTCGCGCGCACGCCACTCGTCGCGCGCGAGGCGCGTGACGGTGGCGGTGTCGAGGGCGGCCGACATGCTCAGCGGGCGAGCACCGCCGCCATCGCGCGGGACAGGTACCACGGGTCGACGACCGCCGTCAGCTCGCGCGCGGAGTGCATCGACAGGATCGGCACGCCCACGTCGACCGTGCGGATGCCCAGGCGCGTCGCGGCGATCGGGCCGATGGTCGATCCGCACGGCACCGCGTTGTTCGACACGAACTCCTGGGTCGGCACGTCGGCCGACTCGCACGCGGCGTTCCACGCCGCCGCGCCGTGCGCATCGGTGGCGTAGCGCTGGTTCGCGTTGATCTTCAGGATGGGGCCGCCGCCCGCCTCGGGGCGGTTCGCGGGATCGTGCTTCTCGGGGTAGTTCGGGTGCACGGCGTGGCCCACGTCGCTCGAGATGTGCAGCGACGCGGCGAACGCCTGCGCCCGCTCCTCGGGCCCCGCGTCCAGCGCGGCCGAGATGCGCGCGAGCACGTCCTCGAGGAACGGGCCGGCGGCTCCCGAGCGCGACGCGCTGCCGATCTCCTCGTGGTCGAACGCGGCGTACATCGCGATGGAGCCCTGCGGCGCGGTCGCGAGCTGCGCGACGAGCGCGGCGTGCGCGGAAAGGAGGTTGTCGAGGCGCGCCGAGGCGAACAGCTCCTGCGCGTGACCGAACGTGCGCGGCTCCTGCGTGTCGGCCGCGACGATGTCGTAGCCGCCGATCTCGGCCGCGTCGACCCCGGCGCGCGCCGCGAGCGCCTGCAGGATGTCGGCGCTCTCGGCGTCGCCGAGTCCCCAGACGGGCTGGGTGTGGCGCTGCTTGTCGAGCTTGAGGCCCTCCGTGTTCACGCCGCGGTCGAGGTGCACAGCGAGCTGCGGGATGCGCAGCAGCGAGCCGGTGCGCACGAGGTGCTCCGTGCCGTCGAGCGTGACGATCCGGCCCGCGAGCTCGAGCTCGCGGTCGAGCCACGAGTTCAGCAGCGGTCCGCCGTAGACCTCCAGGCCCAGCTGCCACCAGCCGCCCGCGCCCTGCATGGTCGGCTTCGGCTTGAGCTTGAAGCCGGGGGAGTCGGTGTGCGCGCCGATGATGGTGAACGGCGTGATGGCGCCGGCGTCCTCGGGCAGCGCGAAGGCGATGACCGAGCCGTCGCGGAGCACGACGTAGCGGCCGCCGGGCTCGATCGACCAGGCGTCGGCCTCGTCGAGTCGCTCGTAGCCCGCGGCCTCGGCGCGCGATGCCGCCTCGGCGGCGGCGTGATAGGACGACGGCGACGCCGTCACGAACGCGGCGAGGTCCTCGATGTGGTCACGGGCATCTGCGGGAACTCGGTCGGCGATCATCGTCCCATTATCGCCCGGGGCCGTGACGGCCCGGGCGCCCGGGGTCAGGCCGCCGGGCGCGGCTCGATGAGCTCCGGGCCGTTGTTGCGGACGTTGCCGACCTCCTTGGCCACCGGGTGGTAGACGAGGGTCTCGGCGACGTACGGCGCCGCGTCGACGGCCGCGTCGAGCACGTCGCGCGGGTAGTCGACCGTCGGGTCGAGCCAGGCGTCGGCGTGGTCCGCGTCGAGGAACACGGGCATCCGGTCGTGGATCGAGCCGAGAGCGCCGATCGCGTAGCGGGTCAGGATCGTGAAGCTCAGCACCCACCGGTCCGGGTCGTCGTCCGCCTTCGCCGGGTCCTTCCACCACTCGTACAGGCCCGCGAACAGCAGGGGCGAGCCGTCCTCCGGGTGGATGAAGTGGGGCACCTTCTCGCCGCCGATGAGCTTCCACTCGTAGTAGCCGCTGGAGGGGATGATCGCGCGCCGCTTCTGCAGCGCGTTCTGGAACATCCGCTTCTCCTCGAGCTCCTCCGAGCGCGCGTTGAAGGCGCGGGCGCCGATCTTGACGTCCTTCGCCCACGAGGGGATCAGGCCCCAGCGTGCCACCTCGAGGCGGCGCGTGGGCGGCTCGGTCTTGGCCGAGTCGAGCACGATCGCGACCGGATCCGTCGGCGCGACGTTGTACGACGGCGGCGGCAGCTCGTCGGCCACCAGGTCCACGCGCAGCTCGCCCACGAGCTCGTTCCCCGCCTTCGCCACCACGAACCGTCCGCACATGCCGTCAGACTATGCCGGGCCGCCGGCACCCGTCCCGAAGACCGGATGGGTGCAAGCGGGTGCTACCTGTCGTGCGCGAGCAGGCCGACGGCCTCGAGGCGCTCGGCGAGGCCGGCGCCGTCATCGGCGGTGACCCACGGCACGGCCGCGGCCGAGTGGTCGTTGACGGCCGTGCGGCCACCCGCGAGCACGGCCTCGGCGGGGGACAGGCGGCGGATCGCCACGCCCGCGACCGACGACGGGTACTCGCTCGTGAAGCGGGTGTAGATCTCGTCGTCGTGCTGACCGTCGTCGCCGATCAGCAGCCAGCGCACATCCGGGAACTCCTCGGCGAGCCGGCGCAGGTTGGTCGCCTTGTGCTCCGAGCCGCTGCGGAACCAGCGGTCGTGCGTGGGGCCCCAGTCCGTCAGCAGCAGCGATCCGGGCGGGTAGAGGTGCCGCTGCAGGAAGCGGGTGAGCGTCGGCGCGACGTTCCAGGCTCCCGTCGACAGGTAGATCATGGGCATGCCCGGCTCCTGTCGCGTGAGGCGGCCGAGCAGCACGGCCATGCCTGGCACGGGCTGGCGCGCGTGCTCGGCGACCACGAACGAGTTCCAGGCCGCCAGCAGCGGGCGCGGCAGGGCGGTGACCATCACGGTGTCGTCGATGTCGCACACGACGCCCGTGCGGACGTCGGGCCCGACGATCTGAACGGGCGACTCGCCGGGCTCGCCGTTCTCGACCGACATCCGCACGATCTGCCAGCCGGGCTCGAGGTGGGCCTCGATCCGCGCGTCGATCACGCCGCCGCGGTCGGCCACGACCTCGTGCACCTCGTCGCCGATCGTGATCCGGACGGTCGCATAGCCGACCGGGATCCCGAGGAAGCTCCGCCAGCCGCGAACGCGCGCGAGCTGCCCGTTCGCGTCCCGCTTGGTCGGCGGCACGATCAGCACGCGGCCGAGGACGCGCACCCACCCGTCGCCGCCGTAGCCGGGGAACACGAGCACGGTCGGCTTGCGTCCGCGCCGTCGGGCGCGTCGCTCGCGCCACGCGTGGATGCGGCGCTCGAGCCGGGCGATCCAGTGGATCCTGTCGCGGGGCGTGGCAGAGGACATCCCGCACAGTCTTTCATGCGCCGTGCGCCCGGCACACGCCCGAAGGACCCGATCAGTCGTGCATGTGACGGTGCTCGATGCGGGCGATGATCTTCTTCACCGCGAACACGATCAGGATGAACAGCACGATCGCGCCCACGAACAGGTACCCCGCGTAGTGCGCGGTGCCCGACGCCTCGCGGTACCCGTGGGCGGCGCCGGCCGCGATCGAGACGTACAGCGTGGTCCAGAGCAGGCACGCGGGCAGCGTCCACGCGAGGAAGCGGCGGTACGAGTAGCCGCTCATCCCGACCGTCAGCGGGACCAGGGAGTGCAGCACGGGAAGGAAGCGGGACAGGAAGATCGCGATCCCGCCGCGCCGCCGCAGGTAGCGCTCCGACCGCTCCCAGTTGTGCTCGCCGATCCTGCGCCCGACCCAGGACGCGCGGATGTGCGGCCCGAGCCAGCGCCCGAGCGCGAAGCCGATGGACTCGCCGACCAGCGCCCCCACGACGACCACGGCACCGAGCACGAGCCCCTCGGTCAGGCTGCCGACGCCCGTGGCCGCGACCATCAGGACCGTGTCGCCGGGCACCACGAGGCCGATCAGCACGCTCGTCTCCAGCATGATCGCCAGGCCCGCGATGACCGTCCGCAGCACGGGATCCACGGACTGGACCGCGCCGAGCAGCCAGTTGAGCGCCTCGTTCACGCCACGAGCATATGGGCGCTCACCGGGCGCTAACCTGGAATCTCGCATCAACGCGCTGTTTCGGCGTGCTCACGAACCGATTGGCTCATCACTCCCGTGTCGCAGACTCCTCCCGCACCCACCACCGCGCCCGTCGACGGCGCGTTCGACGTCCACGCCCTGCAGGCCAAGTGGCAGGCGTACTGGGAGCAGAACGAGACGTTCCTCGCGGGCGGCGAGGAGGACACCCGGCCCCGCAAGTACGTGCTGGCGATGTTCCCGTACCCGTCGGGCGACCTGCACATGGGTCACGCCGAGAACTACCTCTACAGCGACATCGTCGCCCGCTTCTGGCGCCACCGCGGCTACAACGTGCTCAACCCGATCGGCTGGGACTCGTTCGGCCTGCCCGCCGAGAACGCCGCCATCCAGCGCGGCGCGGACCCGCGCGAGTGGACGTACGCGAACATCGCGCAGCAGCGCGAGAGCCTGAAGGCGTACGGCGTCTCGTTCGACTGGAGCCGCGTGCTGCACACGAGCGACGACGACTACTACCGCTGGAACCAGTGGCTGTTCCAGCAGCTGCACGAGCGCGGCCTGGCCTACCGCAAGGAGAGCCCGGTCAACTGGTGCCCGAACGACCAGACCGTGCTCGCGAACGAGCAGGTCGTCGACGGCGCGTGCGAGCGCTGCGGCGCCACCGTGGTCAAGAAGAAGCTGACCCAGTGGTACTTCAAGATCACCGACTACGCCGACCGCCTGCTGGACGACCTGAACCAGCTGGAGGGCTTCTGGCCCCAGAAGGTGCTGCAGATGCAGCGCAACTGGATCGGCCGCTCGGTCGGCGCCGACATCGACTTCGAGATCGAGGGCCGCGCCGAGAAGATCACGGTCTTCTCGACCCGCCCCGACACCCTGCATGGCGCGACGTTCATGGTCGTCGCGCCCGACAGCGACCTGGCCGCCGAGCTCGTCTCCACCGCGTCGCCCGAGGCGCGCGCCCGCTTCCAGGAGTACCTGGAGCAGACGCAGAAGGAGACCGAGATCGAGCGCCAGGCCACGGACCGTCCCAAGACGGGCGTGTTCCTGGAGCGCTACGCGATCAACCCCATCAACGGCGAGCGCCTGCCGATCTGGGCCGCGGACTACGTGCTGGCCGACTACGGTCACGGCGCGGTCATGGCCGTGCCCGCGCACGACCAGCGCGACCTGGACTTCGCCCGCGCGTTCGACCTGCCCGTCCGCGTCGTGGTCGACACCACGGCGCCGATCACGGGCGCCATCCCCGTGATCGAGGTGGACGAGGACGGCGTGCCGATCGACCCGCAGCTGAGCGAGCTCGACCCGCGTCACACGGGCGAGGCGCTGACCGGCGAGGGCCGGATGATCAACTCGGGCAGCCTCGACGGGCTGTCCAAGCGCAACGCGATCGCCCGCGTGATCGAGGAGCTGGAGGAGAAGGGCCTCGGCCGCGCCGCCAAGCAGTACCGCCTGCGCGACTGGCTGATCTCGCGCCAGCGGTTCTGGGGGACGCCGATCCCGATGATCCACACGCAGGACGGCGAGATCGTGCCGGTCCCGGCCGACCAACTGCCGGTGCGCCTGCCGGAGGCCGCCGGCCTGGACCTGAAGCCGAAGGGCCAGTCGCCGCTCGGCGCCGCCGCCGGCTGGGTCGAGACGACGGATCCCCGCACGGGCGAGCCCGCGCTGCGCGACCCCGACACGATGGACACGTTCGTCGACAGCTCCTGGTACTTCCTGCGCTTCCTGTCGCCGGGCAATGACCAGGCCGCCTTCGACCCGAAGGACGCCGACCGCTGGGCGCCCGTGGACGCGTACATCGGCGGCGTGGAGCACGCCATCCTGCACCTGCTGTACGCGCGCTTCATCACGAAGGTCCTCTTCGACATGGGCCTGGTGGACTTCACCGAGCCGTTCTCGAGCCTGATCAACCAGGGCATGGTGATCCTGGACGGCGCCAAGATGTCCAAGTCCAAGGGCAACCTGGTGCTGTTCAAGGAGGAGCTCGAGCGTCACGGCGCGGACGCGCTGCGCGTCGCGCTCGCCTTCGCGGGCCCCGTGGAGGACGACAAGGACTGGAAGGACGTCTCGACCACGGGCGCCCAGAAGTTCCTGGCGCGCGCGCTGCGCCTGGCGCAGGAGGTCGCGAGCGAGCCCGACGTCGTGTGGGCCGAGGGCGACGCCGGCCTGCGCCGCGTGACGCACCGCCTGCTGGCCGACGCGCCCGTGCTGATCGAGCAGACGAAGTTCAACGTGGTCGTCGCGCGCCTGATGGAGCTGGTCAACGCGATCCGCAAGGCCGTCGACGGCGCCGCGGGCCCGGCCGACCCCGCCGTGCGCGAGGCGGTCGAGGCGACCGCGATGATCCTGGACCTGTTCGCGCCGCACACCGCCGAGGAGATGTGGCAGCTGCTGGGCTACGAGGGCTCGATCGGGCTCGTGTCGTGGCGCAGCGCCGATCCTGCCCTGCTGGTCGAGGAGTCGGTCACCGCGGTCGTGCAGATCGACGGCAAGGTGCGCGCGACGCTCGAGGTCGCGGCCAAGGTCGACCCCGACACGCTGGAGAACATGGCCCGCCGCGACGAGCGCGTCATCCGCGCGCTCGGCGGCAAGGAGATCGTGCGCGCGATCGTGCGCGCCCCGAAGGTCGTCAGCTTCTCGACGCGCTGAGGGCTCTCGTCCCCAGGCGGGCGGGCGTCGCGGGCTCTCCACGGAGGGCCGGATGCCCGCCCGCCGGCGTTCGCGCCCGACCTAGCGTGGGCGGGTGCCGGGCATCGAGGGGAGTCCCATCGAGCAGATCGCGCCGCCGCCGCGGCGCGTGAGACTCGGGCTCGGCGCGGTGATCGTCCTGGCGCTTGCCGCCCTCGCCGTGACGATCGGCATCGGGATGTGGCGCGGCGCGACCGCTCCCGTCGAGCATGTGACGGGCCCCATGCCGTCGGCCGGCGCGACGGTCGCCGCGGGGCGGATCTACGTGCACGTGGCGGGCGAGGTGCGCGCACCCGGGCTGTACGTGCTTCCCGCCGGCGCGCGGGTCGTCGACGCCCTCGCCGCCGCGGGCGGGTTCGGCGACGGCGCCGACCGAGGGGCCGTGAACCTTGCGCGCGTCGTGAGCGACGGCGAGCAGCTGGTCGTGCCGGCCGTGGGCGAGGCGCCGGTCGCGGCTGCGGGCGGGGCCGCGCCGGAGGGCGACGCGCTGATCGACCTCAATGCGGCCGACGCGGCCGCGCTGGAGGAGCTGCCGCGCATCGGTCCCGCGCTGGCGCAGCGGATCATCGAGTGGCGCCACGCCAACGGCCGCTTCACGAGCGTCGAGGACCTGCTCGCGGTCCCGGGCATCGGCGACCGCATGCTCGAGACCCTGCGACCGCATGTGCGGGTCGGGTGAGGCGGCGGCAACGGCTTCCGGAATTGCGTCATGGGGACCCGACAAAATACGGGGAATGCACAATCCTGAGCCGAAGGGGTGTTCACCCGACCCCTTATCTGACGACCCCCGGTCGGATTGGATCGTGCATGCCCCTCGACTTCGGCGCGCCGTTGCGCCCTCCGCAGGCTCCTCGGCTGTCGGACATGGTGTTCGATCGCCTCGCCGAAGCGATCGTCCACGGACAGATCCTCCCGGGAGAGAACCTGCGTGATCAGGGCCTCGCCGAGCGGCTGGGGGTCTCGCGGATGCCGGTGCGCGAGGCGCTGCTGCGGCTGGAGCGCGCCGGACTGGTCGAGACGTCGGCCAGCCGGTACACCCGGGTGATCGAGATCACGCCGGAGCGCACGCTCGAGATCGTCGAGCACGCCGGGTACCTGTACGGCGCGGCGACCCGCATGGCGACGCGACGCATGGACGACGCGCAGCGCACCGAGGCGCTCGCGCTGCTCGACGCCATCATCGCGGCGGGCACCGACAGAAACGCGTACTTCCAGGCGGGACGCGCGTACAACCGGCACATTCTCGCGTCGTGCGGCAACCGCAGCTTCCTGCTCGTCAGCGACCTGGTCTACACCGTGGACTACGTGACGAGGAACGTGTCGTTCGACGGGATCATGCACGTCGTGCGCCCGATGCTCGACCGACTGCGCCGGGCGATCGCGGAGGGCGACGCCGACGCCGCGGAGCGCGTCGTGCGCGAACTGCACGGGATCGACGGCGACCTTCCGGAGGTCGCGCAGCGCGCCATGAGCTGACCGCCGCGAGCCGGTCGTTCGTCCCCAGGCGGTGCGGTGCCGCGGGTGCTCCACGAGAGCGCAGGCGTCGCTCCGGCGCGACGCTCTGCCTCCCTAGCGTGGGCCCGTGTCGGTCATCGAGGGGCATCCCGTCGAGCGGATCGAGCCGCGGTCGCGCCGCGTCGTCCATGCCGTCGACCGAGTGGGCGCGCGCGACATGCGGCTGGTGCCGGTCGCGATCGCCGCGTGGGCGGTGGCCCTGTGGGCGGTCGCGGTCCCGGCCTCGGCCGGTGCGGTGTCGATCGCCGCGTGGCTTCTCGCCCTGGGCGGCGTGCTCGCGTGGCGGTGGGTCGGGGCGCGCACCGCGTGCGCGGTGGCCGTTCTGGCGTGTGCCGCCGCGGGTGCCGTATCGGGGCACGTGGCGCTTGCCCATCCGGCGCGCGAGGCGGCCGTCGCTTTCGCGACCGGCGGCGGCCGCGCCATCGAGGTCGAGGTCGTGGTCGCCTCGAAGGTGGAGCGCCACGGCGATGCGCTGTGGTTCGACGCCGAGGCCGCGGCGGTGCGGCGGGACGCGGACTCTCTGCTCGGCGCGGTGCCGGTGACCGTCAGCGTCCCGCAGGACGCCGTGAGCGGTGCCGGGCTGGATCTCGGTTCGACGGCGGTGGCGCGGGGCAGCGCGCAGCCGGGTGACGCGGGGGAGCGCGCGGCGCTGGTCGTGTTCGCCCGCGAGGTGCAGGTGACCTCGACCCCGCCGGCCGGGCTCGATCTCGCCGCGGAGCTGCGGGACGGACTGGTGGAGCGGGCCTCCGCCCTTCCTGCGCCGGGCGCGATGCTGCTGCCCGGCCTCGCGGTGGGGGACACGCGCGCGGTGTCCGAAGACCTGGATGCGGCGATGAAGGCGGCGTCGCTGAGCCACCTCACCGCCGTGTCGGGGGCCAACTGCGCGCTCGTCGTCGGGATCGCCTTCGGCGCCGCCGCGCTGCTCGGCGCCGCGCGCGGCGTGCGCGTGGCCGTCGCGCCGGCGGCGCTGGCGGGGTTCGTGGTGCTCGTGACGCCGGAGCCCAGCGTCGTCCGCGCGGCCACCATGGCGTCGATCGCGCTGCTCGCGCTCGTGCTGGGACGGGTGGGCGCGGGGGTCTCGGTGCTCGCCCTGGCGACGACCGTGCTGGTGATCGCCGATCCGTGGCTGTCGGCGTCGTACGGATTCGTGCTGTCGGTGGTCGCGACGGGCTCGCTCCTCCTCCTCGCCCGGCCTCTTGCGGCGGGGCTCTCCCGCTGGATGCCCTCGCCGCTCGCGCTTGCGCTCAGCGTGCCGCTCGCGGCCCAGCTCGCGTGCGGGCCCGTGCTCGTCCTGCTGGCGCCGGAGGTTCCCGCGTACGGCGTCGTCGCGAACCTCCTGGCCGCGCCGGCGGCGCCGCTCGTGACGATCGTCGGGCTCGCGGCGTGCCTGGCCGCGCCGCTGCCGGTGCTCGCGGACGGCCTCGCCGCCGTGGCGTGGGTGCCGTCCGCGTGGATCGCCGCGACCGCGCAGACGGTGTCGGCCCTGCCCGGAGCGCGCGTGCTGTGGCCGCCCGGGCTGGGCGGCGCCGTCCTCCTCGCGCTGGCCGGAGCGGCCGCGGGCGTCCTGATCGCGCGCGCAGGGCGCATCGGCGCGTGGGACGTGTGGGCCCGTCGCGTCGGGGCGGCGGGATTGGCGCTCGGCACGGGGGCTGCGGTCGGCGCGACCGCCCTGACGGGCGTCGCCGGGCCGCTCGCCGCTCCGCGCGACTGGGCGATCGCCGCCTGTGACGTCGGCCAGGGGGATGCGCTCGTGGTGCGCTCCGCGGGATCCGTCGCCGTGATCGACACGGGTCCCGAGCCCGAGCCGCTGAGCTCCTGCCTCGCCAGGCTCGGGGTCGCCCGCGTCGACCTGCTCGTGCTCACGCACTTCGACGTCGATCACGCCGGTGGTGCGGCGGCGCTGCGCGACCGGGTCGGCACGGTGCTGCACGGCCCGCTCGGCGAAGCGGCGGATGCGCGCGCGCTCGACGAGCTGGGCGCGGCGCAGCGGATCCAGGTCGCGGCGGGCGCGACGGGGATGCTCGGCTCCGCGCGATGGCGCGTGCTGTGGCCGCGGGCGGCATCCGCCGCCTTCCCCGCGGGCAACGACGCGAGCGTGGTGATCGAGATCGCGGGCCCCGACGTGCCGCGGTCGATCCTCCTCGGCGACCTGTCCGCCTCCGCGCAGGCGGCGCTCCTCGGGACCGGACTGCTCGCGGGACCGTACCCCGTGGTGAAGGTCGCCCACCACGGCAGCGCCGACCAGCTGCCCGAGCTCTACGGCGAGATCGGCCCGTCGGTCGCCCTCGTCACGGTCGGCGCGGACAACGACTACGGTCACCCGCGCGAGGAGATCCTCACCACGCTCGCGGCGCTCGGAGCCTCCGTCGCGCGCACGGATCGATCCGGCCTCGTGCTCGTCTCGCCCTCGCCGGACGGCGTGACCGTCTGGCGCGAGCGGCCGCCGTGAGCGCGGGCGGTGTCTGCGCCCGCCGGTAGGCTGAGGTCATGGCACCCGCACCCGCTTCGAAGTCCCCGGCGCGCGGTGCGAAGTCCTTGATCCCGCAGCTGTCGTGGCGTGCGCCGCGCCCGGCTCCGATCGTGCTGGTGTCCGGCCCCGAGGAGGTCTGCGCCGAGCGCGCGATCGCAGGCGTGCGCGACTACCTGAAGGCCGAGGATCCGGCCGTCGAGATCAGCGACATCCGGGCCGACGACTACACGGCGGGCACGTTGCTGGCCGTGTCTGCGCCCTCGCTGTTCGGCGAGCCGCGCCTCGTGCGCGTGTCGGGCGTGGAGAAGTGCTCGGATGCGTTCCTGACCGAGGCGCTGGCCTATATCGACCAGCCGCAGGAGGGCGCGACCGTCGTGCTGCGCCACACGGGCGCCAGCGTGCGCGGCAAGAAGCTGCTCGACGCGATCCGCGCGGGTGTCGGTGGGGGAGTCGAGGTGCCGTGCCCCGCGATCAAGCGCGACGCCGAGCGTCATGATTTCGCCGCCGGCGAGTTCAAGGCCGCGGGTCGACGCATCGCGCCCCGGGCGCTGCAGGCACTGCTGTCTGCCTTCAGCGACGACCTCACCGAGCTCGCGGCGGCCTGCCAGCAGCTGATCGCCGACGTCGACGGCGACGTGACCGAGGACATCGTGACGCGCTACTACGGCGGCCGCGTCGAGACCAACGCGTTCGCGGTGGCCGACACGGCGATCGCGGGCCGCTACGGCGAGGCGCTCATCGGCCTGCGCCACGCGCTGGCGTCGGGCGCCGACCCCGTGCCGATCGTGGCCGCGTTCGCGATGAAGCTGCGCACCATGGCGAAGGTCGCGGGATCCCGCGAGCCCGCCCGTGCGCTGGCCGCGCGGCTGGGGATGAAGGACTGGCAGGTGGATCGCGCGCGTCGCGACCTGCAGGCCGGCTGGACGCAGTCGACGCTCGGCCTCGCGATCCAGGCCGCCGCGCGTGCGGACGCCGAGGTCAAGGGCGCCTCGCGCGACCCGGTGTTCGCGCTCGAGCGCATGGTCGCGGTCATCGCGACCCGCCGCCCCTTCGGAGAGTA
The DNA here is from genome assembly GCF_001426925.1 of Microbacterium sp. Root53. GTDB lineage: Bacteria > Actinomycetota > Actinomycetes > Actinomycetales > Microbacteriaceae > Microbacterium. Next base: position 31,918 of record NZ_LMFR01000007.1, on the reverse strand, counting down.
AGAGAAGAGCCCGCCCCCGACGGGGACGGGCTCTCTTCAGAAGGGGCGGCTCAGAGAGCGGCGACCTTCTTGGCGATCGCCGACTTGCGGTTGGCGGCCTGGTTCTTGTGGATGACGCCCTTGCTGGCGGCCTTGTCGAGCTTCTTGGCGGCCTTGAGCAGGGCGGCCTCGGCGGCGGCCTTGTCGCCGGCGGCGATGGCCTCGCGGGTGCGGCGGACGACCGACTTCAGCTCGCTCTTCACGGCCTTGTTGCGCTCGCGGGCCTTCTCGTTGGTCTTGTTGCGCTTGATCTGCGACTTGATGTTTGCCACGTGTCAGAGGACTTTCGTTCAGAGGTTGTTCGGACGATGTCGCTTGACGGTAGAGGGGCGTCGCACGACGGGTGCGGGGTGGGACCCACACGCAAGCCAAGGACCTACTCTACCAGGTCAGCGCGCATCCTCCCGGCGTTCGCGGCTCTCGATCACGGCGATCGCCAGGTCGAGCACGGCGTTGAACACGTCCGGTCGCATGGCCGTGACGAGGTGGGTCGTGCGCGGCACGACGATCAGCTCCGCCCCGGGCACCGCGGCCGCGAACCGCCTCTCGTGCAGCCGCAGCTGATCCCACTGCCCGTTCACGAACCACACGGGCACCCGGATGCGTCGCAGCGCGGCCATCAGGTCCAGGACCGAGAGGCTGCGGAGGGCCGCGTCCTGCGCCCCGAAGGCGTACCCGCCGGCGCCGAAGTCGCGGCGGGTCTCGTCCGGCAGGGTGGCGCGCAGCATCGCCTTCGTGAAGACCACGCCGCGACCCGGCAGCGCGTTGAAGCCGCCCATGAGCGTGCGGTACGCGCGCAGCCCGAGGCCGCGGGGGATGGACGTGCTCGATACCGCGACCAGTCCCGCCACCGGCGGCGGATCCTCGGCCCCGACGTACTCGGTGGCGAGGAGACCGCCCATCGAGTGGCCCACGAGCAGCACGGGCCCGGCGGCGGCGGCCGAGCGCACCGCGGCGTCGATCGCCGAGAATGCGCCCTCGAGCGTGAACGTCTCGGCCATCCGCGTGCCGTGGCCGGGCAGGTCGATCGTGTGGGCCGCGACGCCGCGCCGCTCGAGGTGGGCGACCTGCGCGCGCCACATGGTCGCGGACGTCCGGATCCCGTGGACGAGCACGACCTGCACCGGCATGCCCCTCACCCTAGGCCCGGTGACGGGCCCGGGGACGACGTCGGGGCCGGTGGACGAACCACCGACCCCGACGTGCGGATCGTCAGATCAGCGACGGATCACTCCGACTTCTCCCAGCCGACGTTCTCGACCGGCTGCAGGCCGAAGAGGTCCAGACCCGTGTAGGTCTCGGGCGTGAGGTTCGCGAGACCCTCGGTCGCCATCGAGATCCACGGACCCATGTACAGCGGCAGGATGCCCCAGGTCTCGGCGATGATCTCGGCCTCGAGCTTCAGACCGGCCTCGGTCTGCTCCTCGGCCGTGGGCAGAGCCGACACCTCGTTCTTGATGCGCTCGTCGATCTCCGGCGTGCCGGTGGCCGACAGGTTCAGGCCGCTGTCCGAGCAGTACAGCTGGCACATGTAGGCCACGCCATACGGGTCGCTCGACGAGAAGCCCAGCATCACGAGGTCCCAGTCCTTCGTCGTCAGGACGGTCGAGAAGTCGCTCGCGGGGCGGGCGTCGATCTCGACCTTGACGCCGATCTCGGCGAGCTGCGACTGCACGACCTGGGCGCGGGCCTGCGTGAGCGGGTCGTCGCCGAAGATCGGGAGGCGACCCTCGAGCGCGACGCCGTCCTTCTCGCGGACATCGCCGTTCAGCGTCCAGCCGGCCTCGTCGAGGATCGCGTTCGCGTCCTCGACGTTGAACTCCCAGCCCGCCTCGGACAGGGCGTCGACGTAGCCCTCCTGGAAGGGGAACAGGTTGAGCGAGCCGACGGGCTCCTCGGTGTAGCCGAGGCCGTCCCACATGACCTGCTTGATCTGCTCGCGGTCGATCGCCTTGAACATCGCCTCGCGGACCTCGAGGTCGGCGAACTGCGGGCGCTCGGCGTTGATCTGGAGCAGGTTCGTCGCGGTGCGCTGCGCGCGGTACGTGACGGCGCCCTCGACGTCCTTGAGCTGCTCGAGGTTGTCGGCCGACAGGTTGTCGACGTAGTCGATCTCGCCGTTCTGGAAGGCGTTGACCGCCGCGACCGGCTCGAGCACGCGGAACGTGACCTTGTCGAGCAGCGGCTCGTCGCCCCACCAGTTCTCATTCGGCACGAACGAGATGGTGCCGCCGTTCTTGTCGAACTCGTCCTTGTACGGACCGGCGCCCCAGTCGGCGTTCGGCTCCTCGAGGTAGCCCTCGTTGAAGATCTCCGGGCTGTTCACGGCCGGGTGCAGCGGGTGCCAGAACAGGCCCTGCCACCAGGGGTACACCTGCGAGAAGGTGACCACGGCCTGGAACTCGTCCTCGCCCTGCTCGACCGACTCGATCAGCGAGTAGCCGTCGGTCGAGTTCGGGTTGTAGCCCTCCTCGCTCGAGCGGTTCGCCTCCCACGTGACCTTGTACGACTCCCACGTGAACGGCGTGCCGTCGTTGAAGGTCGCCTCGGGGTTGATCGTGAAGGTGACGACCGTCTTGCCGTCGACCTCCTCGGCCTCCCAGCCCGTGAGGTAGTTCGGGTTGGCCGACGCCTCGCCCTCCGGCGACATCAGGATCGTCTGCGGGTTGTACCACTCCCAGATGGTCGCGGTGTCGACCGAGCCGTCCGAGTGGTTCACGTTCATCTGCGGCGTGATCTCGGTGATGGGGAAGACGACCTCGCCGCCCTGCTCGAGGTTCTCGCGGGGCTGCGGGTTGTAGTCCGCGCCCTCGATCGTCTCGGCCGGCGTCTCCTCGGTCGTGCCTCCGCCGTTGCCGCCGCCGGCGCAGCCGGCGAGGGTGAGAGCGAGCGCGCCGCCTGCGGCGACCACGCCCAGCAGCTTGTGCTGCAGCTTCATCTTGGTGCTCCTTTCGGCGCCTGGTGGGCGCCCTTGGGATGGTGGGGACTGTTCAGTTGGATTGCGTGAGTCGGCGGCCGAGGGCCGCCGGCCGTCGGACATCAGCGGTAATGACAGGCGTTCACGTGGACCCCCTCGCGCCCCGTGAGAGCCGGTGTCTCCGACTCGCAGCGGGTGCGCTCCGCGTCACCGAGCGTCCGGTACAGCGGGCACCGGCTCACGAACGGGCAGCCCTTGGGCTTCTCGGTCGGGCTGGGGAGATCCCCCGAGAGCACGATGCGCTCACGGGTCCGTTCCTTCACTGGATCGGGCACGGGGATCGCCGACAGCAGCGCCTGCGTGTACGGATGCTGCGGATTGTCGAACACCTCGTCCACGTCGCCGTGCTCGACGAAGCTTCCGAGGTACATCACCGCCACGCGGTCGGCGATGTGACGCACGACCGAGAGGTCGTGCGCGACGAACAGGTACGAGAGCCCCAGCTTGACCTTGAGCTCGTCGAGGAGATTGATGACGCCCGCCTGGATCGACACGTCGAGCGCCGAGACGGGCTCGTCGAGCACGACCACCTTCGGGTTGGTCGCCAGGGCGCGCGCGATGCCGATGCGCTGGCGCTGGCCGCCCGAGAACGCGGTCGGGAAGCGGTCGCTGTGCGCCGGGTTGAGGCCCACGAGGTCCATGAGCTCGTCGACGCGCGCCTCGACGCGCTCCCGCGGCTCGCGGATCGTGCGCAGCGGCTCGGCGATGATGTCGAACACCGTCATGCGGGGGTCGAGCGCGCCCATCGGGTCCTGGAACACGATCTGGATGTCGCGGCGCAGGCGCCGCTCGTCGCGGCCGCCCTTCACGTCGCCGACGCTCGTGCCCACGATCCGGATGTCGCCGTCGTCCTGCGGGACGAAGTCCATGATCTGCAGCAGGGTCGTGGTCTTGCCCGAGCCGGACTCGCCCACGATCGCCATGGTCTCGCCCTCGCGCACGTCGAACGTGACGCCCTTGACGGCGTGCACCTCGCCGATCTTGCGCTTCAGGAACGCGCCCTTGGTGAGCGGGAACGTCTTCGTGAGGTTCTCGACCTGCAGCGTGACGAGCCGCTCCTCGCGCGGGGTGCGCACCAGGTCGGAGGTCGGGATGACCGGCACGGGGTAGACGGGCGCGCCGTCGATCCGGCCGCTGCGGATCTCCTCGGCGCGGATGCAGGCCGCGCGGTGGTCGGCCTTGCCCCCGACCGGCAGCAGCTCGGGCTCCTTGCGGCGGCACGCGTCGACGACGATGGGGCAGCGGTCGGCGAACGGGCACGCGTCCGGCAGATCGATCAGCAGGGGAGGGTTGCCCTTGATCGGCACCAGCGGCTGCTTCTCGGCCTTGTCCACGCGCGGGATCGCGCCCAGCAGGCCGATCGAGTACGGCATGCGCGTGTCGCCGAACAGCTCGTCGACCGGCGCCTGCTCGATCGGCTTGCCCGCGTACATCACGAGCACGTCGTCCGCGATGTTCGCGACGACGCCCATGTCGTGCGTGATCATGATCACGGCCGCGCCGGTCTCGCGCTGCGCGGTCTTGATCAGCTCGAGGATCTGCGCCTGGATCGTCACGTCGAGCGCGGTGGTCGGCTCGTCCGCGATGATCAGCTTCGGATCGTTGGCCATCGCGATCGCGATCACGACGCGCTGGCGCATGCCGCCCGAGAACTCGTGCGGGAACGACTTGAGCCGCTTCTCGGGGTTCGGGATGCCCACGAGGCGCAGCAGCTCGATCGCGCGCTCGGTCGCTGCCTGACGCGACATCCGGCCGTTGTGGACCGTGAGCGCCTCGATGATCTGGTCGCCGATCGTGAACACCGGGGTGAGCGACGTCAGCGGGTCCTGGAAGATCATCGCGATGCCGTTGCCGCGCAGCTTGGACAGCTGCGCGTCCGTGCGGCCCAGCAGCTCCTGGCCGTCGAACACGATGGATCCGCCCACGCGGGCGTTGTCGTCGAGCAGGCCCATGACCGCGAGAGAGGTGACCGACTTGCCCGAGCCCGACTCGCCCACGATGCCGAGCGTGCGCCCGGGCATGAGGTCGAACGAGACGCCGCGCACGGCGTCGACCCGGCCGGCCTCGGAGGCGAAGCTGACGGTGAGGTCGCGGACGGAGAGGACGGGGCTGGTGGCGGGGCTCATGCGCGGCCTCCCGCCGCCGAGGTCGGGTCGAGGGCGTCGCGCAGACCGTCGGCGACGAGCGCCATCGAGACGGTCAGCAGCGTGAGGACGGCGGCGGGGAAGTAGAACAGCCACGGCGCGCTCGACACCGTGCTGGCGCCGATGCCGATGAGCGAGCCCAGCGACACGTCGGGCAGCTTGACGCCGAAGCCGATGAACGACAGGCCGGTCTCGGCCACGACGGCGTTCACGACGCCGAGCGTGAAGTTGATCACGAGCAGCGAGCCGATGTTGGGCAGCATGTGACGCAGCACGATCGTGATGCCGGGCACGCCCATGTAGCGCGCGGCGTGGATGTACTCGCGCTCGCGCAGCGAGAGGGACAGGGTCCAGATCGTGCGGGCCGCGAAGAACCAGCTGACGAAGATCAGCACGAGCGCGATCACGCGCCAGTCGCCGCCCGAGTCGTTCGAGATCATCGACAGCAGCAGGAACGTCGGCGTCAGCATCAGGAAGTGGATGACGAACAGGCTGACCTTCTCGATCCATCCGCCGAAGTACGCCGCGGCCGCGCCCACGACCGCCGAGATGATCGTCGACCCGGTCGAGACGACGACCGCGATCATGAGCGACCGCTGCAGGCCGACGACGACCATCGCATAGAGGTCGTTGCCGGCGTTGTTGGTGCCGAACCAGTGGTCCGCGTTCGGCGGGTCGCTGAGGGCGAGGAAGTCCAGCTCGATGTGGTCGTACTTCTGGAACAGCGGCCCCACCACGGCGAAGACGACGAGCAGCGCGAAGATCGCGAGGCCCGCGAGCGCGGGGCGGTTGCGCGCGAAGCGGCGGGAGTAGAGCTCCCACTTCGACATGCGCTTGCGGCCGGCGCGCAGCTCGGGCTCGGAGGGCGGCGGGTTGTCGCCGTGCTCGAGCGGGTCGATCAGCTGGTCTGCGATGCTCATGTTCAGCTCACCCGCACTCGGGGGTCGAGGATCACGACGGCGATGTCGGCGAGCACGGCGCCGATGGCCGTGAGCACGGCGCTGAACGCCGCGATCGCGACGACGCCGTGGATGTCGTTCAGCGTGATCGTGTCGAGGAAGTACTTGCCCATGCCCTCCCAGGCGAAGATCCGCTCGGTGAGGATCGCGCCCGTGAAGATGCCGGGGATGGAGAAGGCCACCTGCGTGGCGACGGGGATGAGCGACGTCCGCAGCGCGTGGCGGCGGATCGCCTGCTGCTTCGTGAGGCCCTTGGCGCGCGCCATCCGCACGTAGTCGGTCTTGATGTTGTCCAGCAGCAGCGAGCGCTGCAGGAAGTGGTACGTGGCGTAGCCGATCAGGACGAGCGACAGGGTCGGCAACACGAGGTGCTGCAGCTTGTCGACGAGCACGGGGAAGAGGCCCTCGACGCCCGGTGATGAAGCGCCGGTGACGAAGAAGATGCGCTCGCCGACCGCGTTGTTCAGCGCGATCGCCAGCAAAACGATGCCGAGCGCGGCGACCACGACGGGGATGTTCATGGTCACGATCGAGATGCCCTGCCACACGCGGTCGGCCGTCTTGTACTGCCGCGACGCCGTGTACACGCCGAGGCCGACGCCGAGCAGCGTGAGGAGGATGGTCGCGCCGAGCATCAGCTCCGCCGAGACCCACATGCGGTACGCGACCTGCTCGTTGACCGACTGCCCGACCGGGCTCACGCCCCAGTCCCAGCGCAGCACGATGCCGCTGATCCAGTTCCACCAGCGCGTCACGAGCGGCACGGTGTCGCTCAGGTTGCGCGGCTCGAGGAGATTCACGATCTCCTGCTCGGACAGGGGCGGACGGCGGCCGACGTAGTTGGCGCGGGGGTCGAGGTAGCCCCAGGCCAGGAAATACGTGAGATTGGTCACCGCCACGATCATCAACAGCCAGCCCGCAGTGCGGCGCAGCAGGAATCGGATCAAGGCGTGGAACTCTTTCTGACGACGTTGTCGGCGACTCTACCGTCGAGCCGCAATATCACCATGACGAGACACGGATGGGCGAAAAGCGTTACCGATCTGTGCTCTCGTCGTGAAAAGCGCGCAACATGCGGGTGACGACCGCGCAACCTGCATAGTGCACGCGCGAGCGCACGGCCGCGGGGCGCACGATGTGAGCGCTCCCGCGCGCGGCGGGCGGAGCGGACCGCGCACCGTAGAATCGAACGGACATGTCACCCCGTGCCTCTACGCCGCTCGAGCCTGCCGCGACGCCCCCCGAGCGCATCCGCAATTTCTGCATCATCGCCCACATCGACCACGGCAAGTCCACGCTGGCCGACCGCATGCTGCAGATCACCGGCGTGGTCGCCGACCGCGACATGCGCGCGCAGTACCTCGACCGGATGGACATCGAGCGCGAGCGCGGCATCACGATCAAGTCGCAGGCCGTGCGCATGCCGTGGGAGCAGGACGGTCAGACGTTCGCGCTGAACATGATCGACACCCCCGGGCACGTGGACTTCACGTACGAGGTGTCGCGCTCGCTCGCCGCGTGCGAGGGCGCGATCCTGCTGGTCGACGCCGCGCAGGGCATCGAGGCCCAGACGCTCGCGAACCTGTATCTGGCGCTCGAGAACGACCTCACGATCATCCCCGTGCTCAACAAGATCGACCTCCCGGCGGCCGACCCGGAGCGCTTCGCGAAGGAGCTGGCCGACCTGATCGGCGGCCGTCCCGAGGACGTGCTGCGCGTGTCGGGCAAGACGGGACAGGGCGTGGAGGAGCTGCTGGACCGCCTGGTCGCCGAGATCCCCGCGCCGAAGGGCGACGCCGACGCGCCGGCCCGCGCGATGATCTTCGACTCGGTCTACGACGCCTACCGGGGCGTCGTCACCTACGTCCGAATGATCGACGGCACGCTCACGCCGCGTGAGCGCATCCAGATGATGTCGACCAGGGCGACGCACGAGCTCCTGGAGATCGGCGTGTCCGCGCCGGAGCCGGTCCCGTCCAAGGGCCTCGGCGTCGGCGAGGTGGGCTACCTGATCACGGGCGTGAAGGACGTGCGCCAGTCCAAGGTCGGCGACACCGTGACCACGGCGCGGAACCCCGCGACCCAGGCGCTGGCCGGCTACGTGGACCCCAAGCCGATGGTCTACTCGGGCCTGTACCCGATCGACGCGAGCGACTACCCCGACCTGCGCGACGCGCTCGACAAGCTGAAGCTGTCGGACGCCTCGCTCGCGTACGAGCCCGAGACGTCGGTCGCGCTGGGCTTCGGCTTCCGCTGCGGCTTCCTGGGCCTGCTGCACCTCGAGATCGTCACGGAGCGCCTGTCGCGCGAGTTCGGGCTCGACCTCATCACGACCGCGCCCAGCGTGATCTACGAGGTCACGACCGAGACCGGCGAGACGATCGTCGTGACCAACCCGAGCGAGTATCCCGACGGCAAGATCGGTTCGGTGTCGGAGCCGATCGTGCGCGCGTCGATCCTGACACCGAAGGACTACGTCGGCACGGTCATGGATCTCTGCCAGTCGCGCCGCGGCACCATGCTCGGCATGGACTACCTGTCCGAGGAGCGCGTCGAGCTGAAGTACACGATGCCGCTGGGCGAGATCGTCTTCGACTTCTTCGATCAGCTGAAGTCGCGCACGCAGGGCTACGCGAGCTTCGACTACGAGCCCGCCGGCCGCCAGGAGGCGGACCTCGTGAAGGTCGACATCCTCCTGCAGGGCGACCGCGTCGACGCGTTCAGCGCGATCGTGCACCGCGAGAAGGCCTACTCCTACGGCACGACCATGACGGAGCGGCTGCGCAAGCTCATCCCGCGTCAGCAGTTCGAGGTCCCCATCCAGGCCGCCATCGGCGCGCGCGTGATCGCCCGCGAGAACATCCGCGCCATGCGCAAGGACGTGCTCGCCAAGTGCTACGGCGGCGACATCAGCCGCAAGCGCAAGCTCCTCGAGAAGCAGAAGGAGGGCAAGAAGCGCATGAAGATGGTCGGACGCGTGGAGGTCCCCCAGGAGGCCTTCATCGCGGCGCTCTCGGGCGACGTCGAGACCAAGGCCAAGTAAGCCGAAGGGCACCGGTTCCCCAGGGGGACCCAGGCGAAGGAAGTAGGCTGACCCGCATGCGTCGCGGAACGTTCCAGGACGACGAGACGGTCGACTATGCGGCGGTCGGCGCCACGCAGGCGCAGGACCTGCTGCAGTACCCGCCGGAGCACAGCATCCCGGCGGCCGATTCGTGGCGCATCGGCAGCGGCGAGGACCGCTTCCGCACCGCCGGCGAGGCGCTGCTGTCGTGGGGCGCGCTCAAGGGGGCGGGCCTGAAGGTCACGGACGTCCGCCCGGCGCCCGGCCCCGCGTACTCCGGCGTCAGCTTCGACGGCGAGGGCAACCCCGTGACGCCCTCGAAGCTCGAGGCCGACCAGCGCTACGACGCCGAAGGCACGCCGTGGGCCGGACCGGGCACCACGCTGCGCGTGCACGGACGGGTCGAGGGCATGCGCGCCGACGCCGAGCTGCGGGTCATCTTCGTGATCGAGGAGCCGCGCCGCATCGGGTTCGCGCTCGGCACGGTCGGCGGCTCGATGGTCAGCGGCGAGGAGTCGTTCATGATCGAGTGGCGCGACAACGACGAGGTGTGGTTCACGGTCAAGGCGTTCGACCGCCCCGTGGGTCTGCTCTACCGGATGTTCCGCGGGTTCGTGCGCCGTCGCCGCCGCGTGCTGTTCGCGGGGTACCTCCGCGCCATCTCGCCGCTGTTCGCCACGCCCGGCTCCTGATGGGCCGATCCTGATGGCCGGTCCGCTGCCGCTCGGCGACCCGGCTCCCGCCGACGGGCGCCTTCCCGAGGGCGTCCGCGCCGACCCGGACGTCGACTTCGGTGTCTACCTGCACGTGCCGTTCTGCCGCGTGCGGTGCGGGTACTGCGACTTCAACACCTACACGTCGGGCGAGCTGCGCGGCGCCCGCCAGGACGAGTACGCCGACACGCTGCTGCGCGAGGTCGCGCTGAGCCGCGACGTGCTCCTCGAGGCGGGCGGGCTGCGGCCCGCGCGCACGGTGTTCTTCGGCGGCGGCACGCCCACGCTGCTTCCCGCCGGCGACCTCGCCCGAATGCTCGACGGCGTGCGCGACGCGTTCGGGATCGCGGAGGACGCGGAGGTGACGGTGGAGGCGAATCCCGACACGGTCACGCCGGACGTCGCCCGGGAGCTCGCCGACGCAGGCGTGACCCGGATGTCCGTCGGCATGCAGTCCGCCGTGCCGCACGTCCTCGCCGCGCTCGATCGCACCCACACGCCGTCCAACGTCCGCACGGCGGTCGACGCGGCGCGCGACGCCGGCCTCGACGTGAGCGTCGACCTGATCTACGGCGCGCCCGGCGAGTCGCTCGCCGACTGGGAGGCCTCGCTCGACGCGGCGCTCGCCCTCGAGTCCGATCACCTCTCGGCGTACGCCCTGATCATCGAGGACGGCACCAAGCTGGCGCGCCAGATCCGGCGCGGCGAGGTCCCGGCGCCCGACGACGACCTGCAGGCCGACATGTACGAGCTGGCGGATGCGCGGCTCGCCGCCGCCGGCTTCGAGTGGTACGAGATCAGCAACTGGTCGCGCGGCGAGGAGCACCGCTCCCGTCACAACCTCGCCTACTGGCGTGGCACCGACTGGTGGGGCTTCGGTCCCGGCGCCCACAGCCATGTCGGCGGCATGCGGTGGTGGAACGTGAAGCACCCCGCCGCCTACGCGCAGCGCCTCGCGCTCGGCGAGTCGCCCGCGGCGGGACGCGAGACGCCGGATGCCGACGCCCGCGCGCTCGAGCGCGTGCTGCTCGAGAGCCGCATCCGCGAGGGGCTCCCGATCGCGGCGCTCGGAGACGACGCGCGGCGGGCCGTCGCCGGCCTGGTAGCCGACGGCCTGGTCGACGGAGCGGCGGCCGTGCGGGGGCGTGTCGTCCTGACGCTCCAGGGGCGCCTCCTGGCGGACGCCGTCGTGCGCGCGCTGACCGCCTGAAGCGCCCGGGTGTATCACGCGGTGCGGCCGCGGCTCCCTTCTGCAGAGGCGGCGGCGGCCATGCCGCCGCGAAGGGGGACACCATGACGCCCGACGACGGCTTCGGCCCCACCGCCCCCGCGGCCGGCGCGACGCCCCCGTTCGTCGTGGCGGGTCCCACGCAGCTGGCCCTCGACGGCGGACGCCGCGGCAGGGCCTCGTTCACGGTCTCGAACGTGTCGGGACGTCCCGTCCGGGCCCGCCTGATCGTGACGCCCGGGCCCGACGCGGCCGCGGGCTGGTTCACGATCGCGGGCGACGCGGAGCGCTCCCTGCCGCTGGCCGGCACCACCACGGTCGACGTCGACGTGGCCGTGCCGGCGGACGCCCCCGAGGGCGCCCGCGCGTTCACGCTCGGCGCCGCGCTCGAGGAGTCGCCCGATCAGGTGGTGCCGGGGCCCACGGTCGCGCTCGCCGTCGCACCGGCAGGCAGGCGGCGCTTCCCCTGGTGGATCGTGATCGTCGCGGCGGTGGCGCTCGTCGTGCTCGCGGGCGGCGGCATCCTGATCTGGATGCTGACGCGCCCGGAGGCCGTCGGTCCCGGCCCCTCGCCGACCCCGAGCCCGAGCGAGACCCCGACCCCGACGCCCGTGCCGACCGGGCCGGCCGTGATCCTCCAGACGACCGTGGTGCAGGACACCACGCCGGTGTACGCCGACCTCGACGAGGACGGCGAGCCGGACATCCTGCTCACCGACAACGACTTCTCGTTCCTCGCCTTCTCTCACCCCACGTTCGTCTACGGGCTGATGCGCGGCGTCGAGTTCATCGGGGAGCCGCGATTCGACCTGTGCCGCGACGTGATGCTCCGGGACTCCGTCGAGATCCAGGACGGCTGGCCGACCAGCTACGTGTGCACGTTCACGACCGGCGGCCACGCCGCCGTGCTCGAGGTGGGACCGACGGGCGCCGGCGAGCCGCGCGAGATCGCGGTCACGGTGTGGGAGTGAGGAGCGGAATGTCCGATGCTCCGACTCCGGGACCGGGAGACTTCGGCCCCGACGGGCCCGCGCCGTCATCCGCGCCGCCGTTCTCGGTCGCGGGTCCGACGCAGGTGGCGATCGACGCCGCCCGGCGCGGAACGGGATCCTTCACCGTGTCGAACGTCACGAGGCGCCCCGTGAAGGCGCGTCTGATCGTGCGCGCCGGGGCCGGCACGGAGGAGCGCTGGTTCTCGATCGTCGGGGAGGCCGAGCGGGCGCTGCCGACCGCCGGGACCACGACGGTCGACGTGACCGTGGCCGTCCCGGATGACGCGCCTGCCGGGCCCGGGACCTTCACGATCGGCGCGGCCCTGGAGGAGTCGCCGGATCAGGTGGTGTCCGGCCCCACCGTGGCTTTCACCGTGCCCGAGCGAGCCCGCCGCCGGTTCCCGTGGTGGATCGTCGTCGTGGCGGCGGCGCTGCTCGCGGCGGGCGCAGCGCTGATCTGGTGGCTCACGCGCGAGGAGCCCGCGCCGGAGCCGACGCCCGCGGCGACCACGGGCCCTCCCGTGATCGAGCACGAGGTGTTCGCCGCGTATGAGTTCGAGGCGTACGGAGGTCTCTCGTACGATCTGGACGCCGGACGGAGCGTGGACGCGGCCGTGGACGTGACCGGTGCCGATCTGTCGTTCTCCGGTGAGTTCCACAGCTCGGGCTTCCTGAACGCGGTGGGGTACTTCTCCGCCCGGCTGGCCGTCGTGCCCGACCCGACCTTCGAGGCCTGCGAGGCGGCCACGGACTACACCCAGGGCCAGCCGCTGCCCATCCCGGCGGACGAGACCACCTATGTCTGCGTCGACCTGACGGATCAGCAGCGCCGCGCGCTCCTGGAGGTCCGCCCGACCGAGGCGGGCAGCAGCGTGCACGTGATCGCGGCCACCGTGTGGGCCCGCGGCGAGTAGGCGTTTCTCCCGCAGGACGGTATCTCCGTCGGCGGGTGCGCCTCCTTCAGGGTGCGCGGCGACCCGCCGTGCGGTGCCGAAGGGGGGCGGGCATGAGCGCGAGCGAGCAGCTCGGCGCGGACCTGGTCGCCGCGCTCGAACCGGTCGAGCGCTGGGCGGCGGAGGCGACCGGCCTGCCGGTGGTGTTCGACGAGGGCGACGCCGCGGCGGGCGGAGCCGTGCTGCTGCGTCCGCTCTCGATCGCGCTCGCACCCGCGACCGGGCCGGTGCTCCGGCACATCTCGAGCGCCGAGGTGACTCTCGACGTGCTCGTCACCGTCGTCGGCCGGAACGCCTACGACTCCGCGCGAGCCGCCGTCGCCCTCGCCCTCGCGGCCCAGACCGACGTCCCGTGGCGGCTCGAGCCCGGTCCGGTCGACCCGGGTCTGTGGCGGGCCCTCGGGCGCCCGCCGCAGCCGGCCTTCATCCTGCAGGTGCCCGTGCGACGCCTGATCGAACGCGCCGCCGCGCCGCCCGTGCGCGAGCCGCTGCATGCCGACCTCGTGCCGATGCCGGCCGATCCCCGGGGCCGGGAGGCCCCACTCCGCTCGGGCACGGCGCCCGTCGGATAGTGCCGAGAAAGGACCGTCATGCCCCAGTACCTCACTCCGGGCGTCTACGTCGAGGAGATCATGGGCGGTGCACGCCCCATCGAGGGGGTGGGCACCCAGGTGGCCGCCTTCGTCGGGTTCGTCACGGACCCGGATGCGCCGGTGGGCGTCCCCACCGCCGTGAACAACTGGACCCAGTACACCAGCGTGTTCGGCGGGGACGGGCCCAGCAGCGCGCTCACGCTCGCGGTCCACGGGTTCTTCCTGAACGGCGGGGACCGCTGCTACGTGCTCAACGTCGGGCCCGACGGCACCGTGGGCGGCACCGCCGACAGCCCCGGGATCTCGGCGCTGGAGCACATCGACGAGATCGCGATCGTGGCGGCTCCGGGGATGACGGACGCCGGGTCGTTCGACGCGGTCCTCAGTCACTGCGAGCTCATGCGCGACCGCGTGGCGGTGCTGGACGCCCCGGCGGACGTCGCCGACCTGAACGCGCTGACCCGTCCGGCGAAGCCGCGCTCGCCCGGTGCCTCCGCGTCGGGCGGCTCGGCGTCGGACGCGGAGGCGGGTGACGCCGACTCGGGCGAGGCCGCGTCGCCGCCGAAGCCTCGGGCGTCGGGCGACGGGGCCGCGCCGCGCCAGTCCGAGTGGGGTGCCGTCTACTTCCCGTGGATCCGCGTCCTGGATCCGCTCACGGGCGCGCTCGTCGACGCCCCGCCGTCCGGCCACGTGGCCGGCGTGTGGGCGCGCACCGACGGCAGCCGCGGGGTGCACAAGGCGCCCGCGAACGAGACCGTGCGCGGCGCGCTCGACCTGACGCGGGCGCTCACCCCGAGCGAGCAGGGGCTGCTCAACAGCGCGGGCGTCAACGCGATCCGCAGCATCCTGGGGAGCATCCGGATCTGGGGCGCGCGCACCCTCGCCGGCGGCTCGAGCGAGTGGCGGTACCTGCCGGTGCGCCGGCTGTTCGCCTTCGCCGAGGAGTCGATCCAGCAGGGCACCGGATGGGTGGTGTTCGAGCCCAACGACCAGGTCCTGTGGAACGCGATCCGGCGTGACATCCGGGCCTTCCTGCGCCGGCTGTGGCGCGACGGCGCGCTGCTGGGCGCGACCGAGCGCGAGGCGTTCTTCGTCAAGTGCGACGCCGAGACCAACCCGCAGGAGAACATCGACGCCGGCATCGTCACCGCCCTCATCGGGATGGCGCCGGTCAAACCCGCCGAATTCATCGTGTTCAAGGTGAGCCAGTACGCGGCCGCCGGAGGAGAGGAAGCACAGTGAGCGATGCGACGGCGGCGCCCTCGGCGTCCGCGAAGACCCAGTGGACCGACCCGTTCGGCGCCTACAACTTCAAGCTCATGATCAGCGGGATGGCGGTCGGGCACTTCACCGAGTGCTCCGGGCCTCAGGTGACCATCGACACGGTCGAGTACCGGGAGGCGGGGCAGGCGCAGGTCGTGCACCACATCCCGACCATCACGACGTACGGCGAGATCACGCTGCGCCAGGGCCTCACCCGGTCGACCGAGCTGTGGGACTGGTTCATGGCGACGGTCGCGGGGGAGATCCGGCGCCTGCCGGTGTCGATCATCCTCCTCGACTCTCGGGGCACGACGCCGGTCATGCAGCTGGACCTGGACCAGGCCCTGCCCGTGCGGTTCCTGGGCGCCGACCTCCGGGCGACCGCCCGCGAGGTCTACATCCAGGAGTTCGGGCTGAAGTACGAGTCGATCGAGAGGGTGGGCTCGCGCGATGGCTGACCGGCACGGCCCCGCGCGTCGGGGCGCCGCGGGCGTGCTGCGGCGGGTGCGGCAGGCGCTCGCCGGCGTGTGGCGCGCGCTCGTCCGCCGCGACCCGCCCGCCCGACTGGGCGCCGGTCCGCGGCCGGCCGCCCCTCGGGGCGCGCCGCCGGACGACCCGCACCTCGCGGGGGCGGATCCCGACATCGCCGCGTACGTCGCGGCGCGCGATCCCGAGTGGTTCGCGTTCGAGGCCGGGGATCCGGCGGCGGCGGAACCCGCTGCCGGCCCCGGCCCCGGCCCCGGCCCCGGCGCCCGCGTGCGCGGCGAGACGGAGCGCACGGAGGCTCACGGAAGGGTCGCTGTGACGCACGTCGATCCGCCCGCGCGGCCGAGGGCACCCGGCGCCCCGGCGGCTCCCGCGCCCGCGACGGCGGAGGCGGCCGGGGAGTCCCCCGCGGAACCCTCCGGCGCGCCTCACGTGGCGTTCCGCGCGGCGACGCCGACCGCGGCACACCCGCCCTCGGCACCCGAGCACGCCCCCTCCTCGCCGGCGGCCGCGCGGCCGGCGGGGGTCCGCGTGGAGCAGCGCGTACGCCGGGAGCCGAGCACCGTGCCGTTCCCCGAGCCGGGTGCGACGAACCGCGTCCTCAGCGGCCCCGCGCCTGTTCCCGCCGTGCCGCAGGATGGGCCGGAGACCCCGCAGCGCGCGAGCGACGACAGGATGACGCCCGCGAGCCCCCGGCCGACGCCGCTGGAGACGCGGTCGCGCGGGCAGCGCCCGGGGGAGCCGGCGACGTCTCCGTCGCCGGCGCCGGAGCGGCACCCGTTCCCGGTGCTCGATGCCGCACCCGGCGCGTCGTCCGCGCCCCGCGCGCTCCCGCGGCGGGCGGACCGGCCTGACTCCGGCCCCGAGGCCGGGGCGCGCGGGCGCGGGGCATACGCGGGCGTGGGCGCCGCGCCGTGGCCGGAGCTGCCGCCGCGCCCCGCCGACCGGTCGCCGCGGGACGGCGCCCTCGCCGACCACGCCGCCGGGTGGGCGGCGCAATGGGGCTGGGCAGGCGATGCGTCCGCCGACCCGCTCGTGGCCGAGCAGCGGAGGACGTGATGGAGCGCGTGGCGTTCATCGACGAGCAGACCGGCGCACGCGTGACGTGCATGCTCAACCCGGAGCACGTCGTGCAGCGGCGCGTCGCCGGCCTCGCCCCGCGGCGCGGCGGCTCGGGGGTCGTGTCCGGTGCCGCCCTCAGCGACTCCCCGCTGCTGCACACCGGCGGCGGGCGGACCGAGCTCGACCTGCAGCTGCTGTTCGACGTCGACCTGGTGCCCCCTCCGCTCGCGCCGCCGGCTCCCGCCGCCTCCGGGGCGGACGGCGGTGCGCCGCCACCGGCCGCCGTGCGCGCGGACGTGCGGGACTACACCCGCGCGCTCTGGCAGCTCGCGGAGAACAGCGATCCCTCCGGGCGCGGCGTGCCGCACGTGCGCATGGTGCTCGGCAAGAGCTGGAACGTCCTCGCCGTCGTCGAGGCCGTGGCCGAGCGGTTCGAGAGGTTCGACCGCAACGGCACGCCGGGACGCTCGTGGATGAGCCTGCGGCTCGTGCGCGTGCCGGATCCGAATCCGCCGGCTCCCGAGACGCCTCCCGCCGCGGACATCCCCGATGCGGCGGCCGC
Source organism: Microbacterium sp. Root53 (assembly GCF_001426925.1). GTDB lineage: Bacteria > Actinomycetota > Actinomycetes > Actinomycetales > Microbacteriaceae > Microbacterium. The sequence goes on along the minus strand of NZ_LMFR01000007.1, from coordinate 14,883 downwards.
TGCTGTCGCGGCCGCCGCGCCCGCCGCGGTCCACACGGTCATCGGAGCCGGGCCGGGCGACGACGGCGCCCCGAGCGGCGGCGAGACGCTCGCCGAGCTGGCGGCGCGCTGGTTCGGGGGCCGGGCCGCGCTGTGGCGCTGGATCGCCGACGTGAACGGCCTCGACGACGTGGTGTGGCCCGAGCCGGGCAGGGAGCTCATCGTCCCGCCCGCGCCGGAGCAGGTCTCGACGGGGGAGCGGCCATGACCGACACGATCGACCTCGTCGCGCCCGCCCCGGCGGTCATCCCGGGCGTGCGCGTGCGCGTGGACGGCGCGGAGCTCGACGTCGACCGGGTCGCCCGGCTGACCTCGGTGCGCGTCCGGCGCGAGGCGAGCGCGCCGGCCGCGTGCGCGCTCGTGTTCGAGGACCCGGTGGACCCCGCCGCGCTCGAATCGGCTCTGACGCCTGGTGCCGGCCTCGACGTTGCGGTCGAGGGGCACGCCGTCCCGCTGTTCACCGGCGACGTCGTCGTGCTGGATCGCGCGTTCCGCGCGGACGGCACCGTGGCGATGACCGCCCGCTGCCAGGACGCCGCCCACCGGCTGCGCGGCGACTCGCAGCTGCGCGCGCACGTCGACGTGTCCCTCGCCGAGCTCGTGCGCGAGCTCGCTGAGCCCGCGGGCCTGTCCGTCGCCGCCGACGCGCAGGGCCCGCGCCTGCCGCGGCTGCTGCGCGACGGGCGGTCCGCGCTGGAGATGCTCACGCGACTGACGCGCGAGGCGGGGCTGTGGTGGCAGGTGGACGCCGCGGGCGGCACCCTGCGCCTGTTCGACGGATCCGGGATCGGGCACGAGGCGCGCGCTGCGTACGGCGACGGGCTGATCGAGGCGGTGGTCACCGACAGCGCGCTCGCGCATCGCTCCGGCTGGCGCGTGGTGGGGTGGGATCCGGTCACGGGGGAGGTGTCGGACGGCTCGGCCGACTCGGGCGTCGACGACCCCGACGCTCGCGACGCCGTGCGGGGCGGCGCCGTGGCATCCGGGGCCGACGAGCTCGAGGCGCTCGCCCGGGGACTCGCCGCCGAGGACGGCGCATCGGCGCGCGTCGTGCGTGCGGTCGTCGAGGGTCATCCAGAGCTCGGCCCGGGCAGCGTGCTGCGCCTCGCGGGACTCACGCCCGGCGCTACCGGGGACTTCGTGCTGCTGGCCGCGGACCACGTGATCGACGCGTCGGGCGGGTACACGTGCACGGTCACGTCGGAGCCGCCCGCGCACCTGCGGGCCCTCGGACCCGCCGGCGGGCGGCCGCCGCGCGGCGCCATGACGCTGACCGCGGCTCAGGTGCTGCGCGTCGACGATCCCGAGGCGCGGGGCCGCGTGCGGGTGACGCTGCCGGCGTTCGACGGCCTCGAATCCGAATGGCTGCCGGTGCTCGCACTGGGCGCGGGCGAGGGGAAGGGCCTGGCGCTGCAGCCGGACGTGGGCGACAGCGTGCTCGTCGCGCACGAGGCGGGCGACCCGGGCAGGGGCGTCGTCCTCGGAGGGCTGCGCACGAGCGACGGCGGCGAGCCGGGCGTCGGCGTCGTCGGCGGAGCCGTCGGCGCGTACGGGATGCGGCTGCCGTCCGGCCAGTCGCTGCGCCTGAGCGCGGACGGGGACGCGCTCGCGCTCGCGAACGCCGCAGGCAGCCGCGTCGCCCTCACCGACACGGGCGTGGTCGTCCATGCCGCCGGCGACCTCGTCCTGGAGGCGCCCGGCCGGCTGCTGCGACTGCGCGCCGGACGGATCGAGCTGGAGCGGGCGTGAGCGGGGGATGACATGTGGTTCTGGGTGACGGCGGATGCCGATGTGAGGTGCGACCACAAGCTCGGCCGTGTGGCGATGATCGCCGGCGAGGACTTCGTGTTCGTCGGGGCCCGGCCCGTGGTGACGGGCGACGAGCCGTTGCGGCGGCCGATCGGCGGATGCCCGAACGTGAACGTCGGCATCAAGCCGTGCACCACGACGTTCGATGTGCAGACCGGCCGGTCCGGGTTCGTCACCATCGCGGGGCGGCCGGTCATCCGGGCGGATCTCGCGGGCACGACCGACGGCACCCCGCAGGGTGGGGTGCGGTACCGGGTCGAGCATCCCGGGCAGCTCCTGGTGTCGGAGATGCCATGAGCACCCGGGCCCCCGTCAGGCGGACGCCGCCCGTCACGACCGGATGGCGCTTCGCCCATCCCGACTCCGGTCGCGGTCCGGGCGGGCTGACGATCGCCGACACCGGCAGGGTGGAGCTCGTGCGGGGCGCGGACGCCGTCCGGCAGTCGCTCATCCTGCTGCTCTCCACCGTGCCCGGCGAGCGCGTCATGCGCCCGGACTACGGGTGCGAGCTGGCGCGGCTTGTGTTCTGGCCGAACGACGACACCACGGCGGGCCTGGCGATCCACTACGTGCGGCGCGCGGTCGAGCGCTTCGAGCCCCGCGTCGTCGTGCTCGGTCTCGACGCCGGCCCGGCGCCGGACGCACCCGACCGCCTGGAGGTCGTGCTCGACTACCGCCCGAGGCTCGGCGGCCCGGCCGGCCGGCTGGTCGCCTCGATCCCGCTGCAGGGGGCTGAGTGACATGGCTCTTCCCATTCCGAACCTGGACGACCGGGACTTCGCCCGGCTCCTCGCCGACGCCAAGGCGCTGATCGAGGCGCGCAGCCCCGAGTGGACGGATCTGTCGCCCGGCGATCCCGGCGTCACCCTGCTCGAGGTGTTCGCCTACCTCACCGACACGCTGATCTATCGCGTCAACCGCCTCCCGGAGAAGGCCTTCGTGCAGTTCCTCGACCTCATCGGCGTCAAGGTCATGCCGCCGGCCGCGGCGAGCGTGGACCTGGAGTTCTCACTCGCGGCCGCCGCGGCGACGGACGTGGTGATCCCGCGCGGCAGCCGCGTGACGACCGCGCGCTCCGGCGCGGACTCGCCGGTCTTCGCGACCGCCGAGGACGCGCGCATCGCGGCCGGGTCGCGGACGGCCATGGTGCGCGCGCACGCCGGCGAGATCGTCGAGGCCGAGCCGCTCGGCGTGGGGAACGGCCGCCCTGGGCAGTCCGCACGGGTGGCGCGCCCGCCGATCTCGCTCGCGACCGGCGACGTGCTCGACCTGGTCGTGGGGGTCGAGGCCGAGCCGGACGAGCTCGGCAACCGGGAGCCGGCCCGCGAATCCGGCGGCGTCACCTATCGGATCTGGACCGAGACCGAGCACTTCGGCGCGCCCCCGGGACCGGACGACGAGCGCCACCTCTACGTGGTCGACCGCGCCGAGGGCGTGATCGCGTTCGCGCCCGCGGCGCACGCCGATCCCGGCGGCGGCCTCGCCGCGCAGCCCGTGGCCCTGGCGGCGGTGCCCGCCGCTGGCCGCCGCATCGTCGCCTGGTACCGCCGCGGCGGGGGCGCGAACGGCAACGTCGCCGCCGGCACTCTGACCGTCCTCAAGGACGCGATGCCGGGGGTGTCGGTCACCAACCCCAGAGGCGCCACCGGCGGACGGGACCGCGAGACGCTCGAGAACGCGATGATCCGCGGACCCCAGTCGCTGCACACGCTGGACCGCGTCGTGACGGGGCGCGACTACGAGCAGTTCGCCGTGGCCGCGCACGGCGGCGTGTCGCGCGCTCGCGCCGTGACGCGCGCCGAGGCGTGGACGGGCGCCCCGCCCGGCGAGGTCCAGGTGTACGTGGTGCCGGGCCTCGAGGGCGGCTCCTTCGCCCCCGACGTGCTGGAGGCGCGGATGAGCGCGCAGGTGCTGGAGCGGCTGGAGGAGGCGCTGCACGCCCGTCAGCCGATCGGCACGCGCGTGCGCGTGCGATGGGCGGGTCTCATGCCCATCCGGGTGCGGGCCTCCGTGGTGGTGCACCGCGCCGAGGACCGCGTCGCGGTCGAGCGCCGGCTCCGCGACCGGCTCGACCGGATGCTCTCGCCCGTGCCGCTCGACGGTGCGGGCGGATGGCCCTTCGGCGAGCACCTGCGGGTCGCGCGGGTCTACGACGCGCTGCAGGGCGAGCGGGGCGTGCGCTACGTGTCCGACGTCCGGCTGGTCGTCGACGAGGTGCCCGACGCCGTGTCGGCGACCGTGCGCGATCCGAATCATCCGCGCACCTGGTACGCGGGCGGCGGCGCGCGCGTGTTCCGCACGGTGGACGACGCGCGCGGCTGGGTCGCGGTGGCGCGCATCGAGGGAGAGGTCGTCGAGCGGATCGGCGTGCTGCGCGAGGCACCCGGGTGGGTCGTGGCCTGCACGCGGGTCGGGGACACCGAGTCCAGCGTGGTCCACGCCTCGGCCGACTACGGCGAGACCTGGAGCCGGATCGCCCAGTTCGAGTTCCATGTGGAGGACGTCGCGCTCGCGCTGATCGACGGCGCGCCGCATACGTTCCTCGCCACGGACGCCGGCCTGTTCCGGCAGCCGCTGCGCGAGGGCGCGGTGGGCGACCGCCTGCTCGTCGTCGGGGAGGACGCGGGCCTGGGCTTCTACGCGGTGACGACCGTCGTCGATCCCTCCGGCGAGCTGCGGGTCGCGGCGGCCGCGCAGGAGCTCAAGGGCGTGTACCTGTCGTTCGACGAGGGGCGTCCGGGGACGTTCACGCAGACCGGTCTGACGGGGCAGGACATCCGCGTGCTGCGCACGCTGGAGCTCTCCAACCGGCGCGTGCTCGTGGCCGGCGCGTACGCGACCGGCGACGAGGAGGGCGCAGGCGTGTTCCGCGTCGAGCTGCACGGCACCGAGCTCGACGCGCAGGGCTGGGGCCCCGTGGGGGCGAACTGGACGGGCGGCAGCTGCCGGGACGTCGCGTTCATCGGCGACACCGTCCTGGCCGCCACCGAGCGCGCCGGCGTGACGGTCGCGAACCCGCGGCAGGCGAACGGCGTCTGGAGAACCCCGACGCGCGACTGCGGCCTGCCGCTCCGCGAGACCGGCGCGTTCCAGGCGCTGCGCAGCGTGGCCGCAGGGGACGCGGTGCCGCCGCTCGTGCTGACGGGCGGCCCCGCAGGCCTGTTCCGAAGCTCCGACGGCCGCACCTGGCGACCGGCCGCGCCGGCAGAGCTGTCCGACGAGGTCGCCCTGCCGCCGAACTGGCTTTTCGCCCCCGGCGCGCACGAGATCGACGTGGGGTACGGCGATGCGGGCTGAGAGGATCGGGCGGCTCCTTCCCGAGGTCCACCGGCGCACGATCGTGCCGGGCACGCCGATCGCGGCCCTCGTCGACGTGATGGCCGAGCTGCACGCGCCCGTCGAGGACGTGCTCGCCGACCTGCCGTCGCACTTCGACCCGCAGCGCGCACCCGACCGGTTCGTGCCGTTCCTGGCGCACTGGGTCGACCTCGCGCGCTGGATCGACGACGCCTCGGGCGAGTTCGACACGGGCGTCGGGCGCCTCCGGCAGGTGATCGCCGCGGCGCCGCGCCTGTCGCGACGGCGCGGGACCGCGGAGGGGCTGCGGGAGGCGCTCGAGTGGGCGCTCGGCGTCTCGGGCGTCCGCGTAGACGAGGCCGCGGCCGACGAGTCCGGTGCGCCCCGGCTGTTCCACGCGCGGGTCGTCCTGCCGCGAGAGGCGGCCCCGCACCTGGCGCTCGCGCGGCGGATCGTGGCGCAGGAGAAGCCGGCGCACGTCACGGTCGAGCTCGTGTTCGCGGACCCCGGTCCGGGCTCTGCCGACGCCCATCCGGAGCCGGGTGACGAGCCCGCGGCCCCCGAGGCACCGCCGACGCTGCCCGTCGGCGCGCCGCCCTCGTCGCCGGAGCCCTTGCTCCCCGGCGCCGAGCCGCCCGCGGCGGGGGAGCCGCCGGGATGAACGTGAAGGCGCTCGTCGTGGTGCTGGTCGCCCTGGTCGTGGCGGCCGGGCTCGTGCTGTTCTACGGCGCGCTGAAACCCCCGGCATCGCCCGACGACGCGCGCGGCGGCGTGGAGGGATCGCTCGGCTGGCTCGACCTGAGCCGGCCCCTGTCGTTCGAGGACGTCGCGGACGCGCCGTGCGCCCGCGCGGATCTGGAGGCGCTCGTCGTGCCGGCGGCGAGCGCCTGCAGTGCGGCGGTGCCCGACCCGGCGCGGATCCTGCTCTGCACCGAGACGCCCGGCGACGTGATCGTGAGGACGAGGGGCGCCGACTACCCGGAGCAGGAGGTCGACGCCGCCGACCTGTCGTGCGCGAGGCCGGTCGCCGTCCCCGTGTACGACGACGAGAGCACGCTCATGCTCGTGTGCACCGCCGTGGCGGGCGAATGCGTGGTGCGGGTGCTCCCGCCCGAGGATGCCGGGTGACCGCGCTCTGCATCACGCGCCGGCGGTGGGAACCGTGGCGGTCCCCGCGTCGCGCTCGCGCAGGGCCCCGCCGCCCTGGCGGCCCAGGCTCAGCTGCTTCAGGACGGCGACGACGCCGCCGATGAGCACGAGGAACCCCCACACGGCGCCGACCACCGCGGTGATGAGCGCGGCGAGCGCGTCGGCGATGCTCACCACGATCCCCGGGACGACCGAGTGCAGCACCATCGTCAGGAGCGTGAGGAGAAGGACCAGCAGCAGGAAGAACACCATCCGCTTGCTGCCGAGCATGCGCGGCTGCGCCACGATGAGGAATGCGACGGCGGCGAGCTGCAGTACCAGGGCCGCCCCCAGGATCGCCGCCGACGCGCCGACATCGAAGAACCCGAACACCGCGAGGTAGGCGAGCGTGCCGAAGGGGGCCGCCAGGAACAGCGCCACCATCGTGGTGAGGGCGGCGAAGGCGAGCAGGGCCAGCAGCACGCCGGCGACCGCGGCGCCGAGGCCGCCCACGAGGCTCGCGATGCCGTTCACGAGCGCGCCCGCGCGGTGCCCGATCAGCAGCGGCAGGGCCATGATCCCCACCATCAGCAGCGTCAGCGCGAGCGGCAGCGCCAGGAACGGGATGCCGAGGCCCGGCGGGTCCTCGGCCTCCGCTCCGAACGCGCCGTCCTCGGCGATGGCCGCGACGTCGCCCGCGTCCACCCCCTCGGGCAGCGACGCGCCCGGCTGGGCGAGCGCCGCGATGCGCTCGCCCAGGGGTGGCGGCGACACGACGACCCCCGCGCCGACGCAGGCGAGCACCGCCAGCAGGATCGCCGCGACGGCGACCCACAGCGCCCACCTGCGCAGGCTGTCCACGGGGCGCCGCGCGGTCTCTCAGAGTGCCAGCAGGATGCCGCCGGCCACGAGGCCGACGACGAGGATGCCCGCCGCGACGTACCAGGCCCAGTCGGGCGGCACGAACTTTCCGCCGTACGAGGGCTGGAGCGACGCGTGCGGCGTCGCGGTGGCGCCCGCGATGAAGGCGACCGCGACGGCGGCGAGGAAGGCGACGCCGATGACGATGAAGCCGGCCTCGGAGCGCATGATCCCGACGACGACGGCGGTGACGCCCGCCGCGACGCCCAGGATGTAGCCCGCGATCGTGAGCACGAGCTTGACGGTGGGATTGCCGGTGATGCCGTTCAGCGTGGTGTTCATGCTCTGAGGAGCCCGCGCCGCGCCCCGCTGATACCCGCCGTGTGCGCCGGAGACGCGCGGCGCTCGCAGCGCCTTCGGCGTCATCCGGGTGGATCCTCGCTAGAATTGGCACTCAGAACGAGCGAGTGCCAGGAGACGTCGGGGAGGTGCGGCATGGTCACGGAACGTGGGCTGAAGGTGCTCCGCGCCATCGTGCAGGACTACGTCGACACGCACGAGCCGGTGGGCAGCAAGTCGATCGTCGAGCGCCACGCGTTCGGCGTCTCCGCGGCCACCATCCGCAACGACATGGCGCTGCTCGAGGACGAGGAGCTGATCACCGCTCCCCACACCTCGTCGGGCCGCGTGCCGACCGACAAGGGCTACCGCGTCTTCGTCGACCACCTGGCCGAGCTGCGGCCGCTGTCCCAGGCGCAGCGCTCGGCCATCTCGACGTTCCTGGCCGACCCCTCGGACCTGGACGACCTGCTGTCGCGCACCGTGCGCGTGCTCACGCAGCTGACGGGTCAGGTCGCGCTCGTGCAGTACCCGTCCTTCGCGTCCGCGAACGTCACGCACGTGGAGCTGGTGCGGCTCGGCGACATCCGGATGCTCGTGATCATCGTGACCGACACGGGCCGGGTCTCGCAGCGCCTCACGGCGACGCCGGGCGGTGTGCACGAGGACGACGTCGCGGTGCTGCGCGCGCAGCTCGCGTCGCTCGTCACGGGGCGCTCGGTGCGCGACGCGTCCGAGCGGATCGAGGCGCTGCGGGCCGCGGCGCCGGCGGACCGCGGCCGCCGCGACGACGCGCTGCTGTCGCTCGCGGCCGTCGTGGGCGAGGAGCTCGACGAGTTCCGCCAGAACCGACTCGTGATGGCCGGGGCGGCGACCCTCGCCAAGCGCGAGCAGGACTTCCGCGGCAGCATCCACCCGCTGCTCGAGGCGATCGAGGAGCAGGTCACGCTGCTGCGGCTGATGTCGGAGATGGTCGCGGACGAGCACGGCCTGTCGGCGAGCATCGGCCGCGAGAACGACGAGTTCGGGCTGCCCGAGGCGTCGATCATCGCGAGCGACTACGACGCGGGCGTGGGCCGCGCGCGCGTGGGGCTGATGGGCCCGACGCGCATGGACTACCCCAGCAACCTGTCGGCGGCCCGCGCGGTGGCGCGGTACCTGTCGCGGCTGCTGGACGAGGACGAGGGCCGCCGCTAGGCGGCGCCGATTTCATCACGCGGGAGCGCGCGGCAGACGGCGCGCGACCATGAAAGGCGAGTGTGGCTGACCACTACGAGGTGCTCGGGGTGTCGCGCGAGGCGACGTCCGACGAGATCAGGAAGGCGTATCGCAAGCTGGCGCGCCAGCTGCATCCCGACGTCAACCCCAGCGAGGACGCCGCGGAGCGCTTCAAGCTCGTGACGCACGCGTACGAGGTGCTGAGCGACGACGAGAAGCGCCGCCGCTACGACATGGGCGGCGACGAGAGCCCGTTCGGAGGCGCGGGCGGGTTCGGCGGCTTCAGCGACATCTTCGAGACGTTCTTCGGCGCGGGCGCCGGCGGCGGCCGCGCGGGACGCCCCCGGTCGCGCCGCGAGCGCGGCCAGGACGCGCTCGTGCGCGTCACGCTCGATCTCGGCGACGTCGTCTTCGGCGCGCACCGGGACCTCGAGGTCGACACGGCCGTGCTGTGCGAGACGTGCCAGGGCTCGTGCTGCCAGCCGGGCACGGGCCTGGCGCGCTGCGAGATCTGCGGCGGCTCGGGCTTCATCCAGCGCCAGGTGCGCAGCCTCCTCGGCAACGTCGTGACGCAGCAGCCGTGCGGCGCGTGCCAGGGCTACGGCACGACCATCCCCGACCCGTGCACGACCTGCCACGGCCAGGGCCGGGTGCGCTCGCGCCGCACCGTGTCGGTCGACATCCCGGCCGGCGTCGAGACCGGCCTGCGCCTGCAGCTGCCCGGCTCGGGCGAGGTCGGCCCGGCGGGCGGCCCCAACGGCGACCTCTACATCGAGGTCCAGGTGTCGCCGCACCCGGTCTTCAGCCGCGACGGCGACGACCTGCTGGCGACGCTCGAGGTGTCGATGACCGACGCCATCCTGGGCACCACCACGACGATCGAGGCGCTGGACGGCCCGGTCGACCTCGAGCTGCGGCCCGGCATCCAGGCCGGCGAGGTGCTGACGGTCAAGAACCGCGGCATCACTGGGCTCCGGTCCTCGCAGCGCGGCGACCTGCGGGTCGGCATCCACGTCGTCACGCCGACGCGACTGGACGCCAAGGAGCGGGCGCTGGTGGAGGAGCTCGCGAAGCGCACCAAGGCGCCGAAGCCGCGCCTGGCGGAGTTCCAGCAGGGCCTGTTCTCCAAGCTGCGCGACCGGTTCCGGGGCTGACGCGTGGCCCTGCACTTCATAGACGAGACAGCCGGGGCCGCCCGCGTCGGCGACGCGGTCACGCTGACGGGCGCCGAGGCGCATCACGCCGCCGCCGTGCGCCGCGTGCGCGTCGGCGAGGCGGTCACCGTGACGGACGGCCGGGGCGCGTGGCTCGAGGGCGAGGCCGAGAGCGTCGAGCCGCGGGAGGTCGTCGTCCGGATCACCGCCCGCCGCGACGAGGACGCGCCGCGGCCGCGCCTCGTGCTGGCGCAGGCCCTGGCGAAGGGGGACCGCGACGAGCTCGCGGTCCAGGCCGCGACCGAGCTGGGCGCCGACGAGATCGTGCCGTGGCAGGCCGCCCGCAGCGTGTCGCGCTGGGAGGGGCCCAAGGCCGAGAAGGGGCGCGTCCGCTGGGCCGCCATCGTGCGCGAGGCGGCCAAGCAGGCCCACCGCGCGTGGCTGCCGGAGGTCGTGCCGGTCGCGACGACCGCGGCCCTCGCGGCGCGCGCGGCCGGCGAGCGCGTCCTGGTCCTCGAGCCCACCGCCGAGACCCCTCTGACGGCGGTGGATCTCGGAGACGCCGCATCCATCGTGCTCGTGGTCGGTCCCGAGGGCGGCATCTCCCCGGAGGAGCTGGACCGCCTGGGGACCGCCGGCGCCGTGCGCGTCCGGCTCGGCGACACGGTGCTGCGCACGTCCACCGCCGGGCCCGCGGCGCTCGCGCTCGTGAACGCGCGCCTGGGCCGCTGGTGACCCGCGACGCGGGTCAAGCCCCCGGGTCGGGTGAGGGGCGCGCGCATAGACTGAGGTCCATGAGCGATCCCTCGATCTTCACCCGCATCCTGCAGGGCGACATCCCCGGCGAGATCGTGGCCGAGACCGAGCGGGTCTTCGCCATCAAGGACATCGCGCCGCAGGCGCCGCTGCACCTGCTGGTGATCCCGAAGACGCAGGAGTACCGCGACGTCGCGGAGCTCGCCGCGGGGGACCCCGAGCTGCTGGCCGAGATGGTGTCCGTGGCGAAGGGCCTCGCATCCGAGCACGCCGACGGCGACTTCCGTCTGCTGTTCAACTCCGGATCGGGCGCGGGCCAGACCGTGTTCCACGTCCATGCGCACGTGCTCGCGGGCGGCCTGGGAGAGAGAAGCCTCGTCGGTGAGTGAGCTTCACACGGAGACCGTGACCGCCGACGGAGTCGCGATGGTGCAGCTGCTCGGCCCGCAGGACCGCCTGCTCCGGATGGTCGAGAGCGCGCACCCGGATGTCGACGTCCACGTGCGCGGCAATGAGATCACGCTGCGCGGGGCGGAGGGCGACGTGCGCGCGGCGCGCGCGCTGGTCGACGAGCTGCTCCAGATGACCAAGGCCGGGCATGCGCTCGGCGAGGCCGACGTGGCGAGCTCGGCGCGCATGATGCGCGACGAGTCCGGCCCGCGGCCGAGCGAGGTCATGGGCGAGGCGATCCTGTCGAGCCGCGGCAAGACCATCCGGCCCAAGACCGTGGGGCAGAAGGACTACATCGACGCGATCGATCAGAACACGATCGTGTTCGGGATCGGCCCCGCCGGAACGGGCAAGACCTACCTGGCGATGGCGAAGGCCGTGCAGGCGCTGCAGCGGCGCGAGGTCGACCGGATCATCCTGACCCGCCCGGCGGTCGAGGCGGGCGAGCGGCTCGGCTTCCTGCCCGGCACCCTCACCGACAAGATCGACCCGTACCTGCGCCCGCTGTACGACGCGCTCAACGAGATGATGGACCCCGAGCTCGTGCCCAAGCTCATGGCGACGGGCACGATCGAGGTCGCGCCGCTCGCGTACATGCGCGGCCGCACGCTCAACAACTCGTTCGTCGTGCTCGACGAGGCGCAGAACACCACGCCCGAGCAGATGAAGATGTTCCTGACGCGTCTCGGCTTCGGCACCAAGATGGTCGTCACCGGCGACATCACCCAGGTCGACCTGCCGCAGGGCGCGTCGGGCCTGCGCCTCGTGACGCGCGTGCTGGAGGGGATCGACGACATCCACTTCGCGCGCCTGACGAGCGACGACGTGGTGCGGCACTCGCTGGTGGGCCGCATCGTGGACGCGTACAGCGAGTACGACGAGCGCCGCCTCGCCGCGCGTCACGAGCGCGACGAGGCCGCGGAGTTCGCCAACCGGGCCGAGCGACGCGCCGCGAACTTCCCGAAGGCCTCGCGGGCGACCGGCCCCCGAGACCGCATGCCCAAGCGAGGACGATCGTGATCGACATCAACAACGAGTCCGCCGTCGAGATCGACGAGTCGGTGCTGCTGCGCCTCACGCAGGAGAACCTGGCCGCGCTGCACGTGTCGCCCGACGCGGACGTCGCGATCGTCCTGGTGGACGAGGGCGCCATGGAGCAGCTGCACCTGCAGTGGATGGACGAGCCGGGCCCGACCGACGTGCTGAGCTTCCCGATGGACGAGCTGCGGCCGGGCACCGAGGACCAGCCCACGCCGCCCGGGCTGCTCGGCGACATCGTGCTGTGCCCGCAGGTCGCGGAGGCGCAGGCCGAGACCGCCGGCCACTCGACGATGGACGAGCTGATCCTGCTCACCACGCACGGCCTGCTCCACCTTCTCGGCTACGACCATGCCGAGCCGGACGAGGAGCGCGAGATGTTCGGCCTGCAGCGCGAGCTCATCGCGGCGTTCGCCGCCTCCGAGCGCCGCCGCGGCGCGAAGTGACCGACGCGCCCGAATGACCGACGCACTCAGTCCCGATCTCGTCGGCCTGCTCGCCGCGCTGCTGATCGGCGCCGCGTTCCTGCTCATCCTGCTGGCGGGCGTGATGTCGGCCGTCGACGCGGCGCTCGGGGTGACGTCCCGCGGCGACCTCGTCGACCTCGCGGCGGAGGGACGGAACGCCCGGGCCCTCGGGCGCATCGCGGCGGATCCGGATCGCCACGCCGGCGTCGTCGTGTTCGTGCGGGTGTTCGCCGAGACGGCCGCGGCGGTGCTCGTCACCGCCGCCTTCGCACTGCTCCTCGACAGCATCTGGTGGGCGCTGCTGGTCGCGGCGCTCATCATGACGGGGGTCTCCTACGTCGCGGTGTCCTCGAGCCCCGCGTCGTTCGGGCGCCGGTACGCGTCCACGCTGCTCCCGCTCCTGGCGCCCCTCGTCCGCGGGGCCATGATCGTGCTGGGCCCGATCTCGACCGCCCTCGCGGCGTTCGGCAGCCGCGTCACGCCCGGCGGCGGGCGCCGCAGCTTCGAGTCCGAGGAGCAGCTCCTCAGCATCGTCGACGAGGCCGCGTCGCAGGACGTCATCGAGGCCGACGACCGCGCGCTCATCCACTCGGTGTTCGACTTCACGGACCAGGTCGTGCGCGCCGTCATGGTGCCGCGCACCGAGATGGTCACGGTCGAGGCGGACGCCACGATCCGCGACGCCATGCGGATCTTCCTCGATCGCGGCATCTCGCGCATGCCGGTCGTCGACGGCGAGGTCGACGACATCATCGGCGTGCTGTACCTGAAGGACGTCGTGCAGTTCGGCTTCCGCGACGCCGCGGGCCTGCCCGACTCGGGCGCGTGGCGCGAGTCCGGCATCCGGGCGATCGCCCGCCCGGCCGTGTTCGTGCCCGAGCAGATGCGCGCCGAGACCCTGCTGCAGCAGATGAAGCGGGACGCCGTGCACGTGTGCCTCGTCGTGGACGAGTACGGCGGCATCGCGGGGCTCGTCACGCTCGAGGACCTCATCGAGGAGCTCGTGGGCGAGATCGCAGACGAGTACGACGCCCCGTCGAAGGAGGTCGTCGAGGTGGCGCCCGGTCGCTACCGCGTCAGCTCGCGGCTGTCGCTCGACGAGGTCGGCGACCTGTTCGACGTCGAGCTCGAGGACGAGGACGTGGACTCGATCGGCGGCCTGCTCGGCAAGGCGCTCGGACGCGTGCCGCAGCCCGGCGACGTCGCCGAGGTCGCGGGCATCGTGCTCACGGGCGGCACGTCGCGGGGGCGCGGCCGCGGCATCAACACGGTCTTCGTGGAACGCGGCGAGGCGCTGCGGGCCATGGAGGAGTACAGGGAGAGAGACAACGATGGCTGACGCGACCCGGTCCGGATTCGTGACGTTCGTGGGACGGCCGAACGTCGGCAAGTCGACGCTGATGAACGCCCTGGTCGGCGAGAAGGTCGCGATCACGAGCGAGAAGCCGCAGACCACGCGGCGCGCGATCCGCGGCATCCTGAACCGCCCGACCGGCCAGCTGGTCGTCGTGGACACGCCGGGCATCCACAAGCCGCGCACGCTGCTCGGCCAGCGCCTGAACGACCTGGTGGAGCAGGTGCTGGGCGACGTCGACGTGATCGCGTTCTGCGCGCCTGCGACCGAGAAGGTGGGACCGGGCGACCGCCGCATCGCCGAGTCGCTCGACGGGTACCCGCGCGCCAAGAAGGTCGCGATCGTGACGAAGACGGATGCCGCCTCGCGCGATGACATCATGGAGCGCCTCATCGAGGTGGACGCGCTGCGCGAGGACTGGGCCGCTGTCATCCCGCTGTCCTCGCTCACGGGCGACCAGCTCGACGTCCTGACCGACGAGCTGCTGCAGCTCATGCCCGAGGGCCCGCCGCTGTATCCCGAGGGCGTCGTGACCGACGAGTCGACCGAGGACCGCGTGGCGGAGATCATCCGCGAGGCGGCGCTCGAGGGCGTGCGCGACGAGCTGCCGCACTCGATCGCGGTGACCGTCGACGAGATCTCGCGGCGCGAGGACGGCGACCTGACCGACGTGCACGCGAGCGTCGTGGTCGAGCGCGACAGCCAGAAGGCGATCATCATCGGGCACAAGGGTTCGCGCCTCCGCGACGTCGGCGCGCGCGCCCGCGCGCAGATCGAGCCGCTCGTGGGGACCCGGGTCTTCCTGAAGCTCCACGTGCGCGTCGCCAAGGAGTGGCAGCGCGACCCCAAGCAGCTGGGCCGCCTGGGGTTCTAGGTGTACTCGGTCATGAGGTTGGTGACACCCGGCTGATCGGGGGTCGGCCGCCGCAGGCGGTGTGTGGTCGAGCGTAGTTGTAGTGCTCGAGCCAGGGCG
>NZ_LMFR01000006.1 GCF_001426925.1 Microbacterium sp. Root53 | reverse complement strand
CTCCCTGGTTCAGAGCGGATGCGGTAGCAGCTCCACTCTGCCGGGAGGTTCTCGTCACATCAGGGAAGCCAGATCAAACAACGTCCCTGGGCAGTACACCTAGAGGTGCCGTTCGGAGCCTCCGCGCCCCAGCGTCGGTACCGGCCAGTACGCTCGGCCCATGAACGTGGGCGTGTACATCGACGGCTTCAACCTCTATTACGGCCTCACACGCCAGTTCGGACCGGTCACTCGCGGATGGAAGTGGATTGACTTGCGTGCGGTCGCAACGGCACGGGCAGGCTGGCCGGGCTCCGTTGTGAGCCGCGTCGTCTACTGCACCGCGAAGGTGAACGACCCTGACGACCAGGCGCAAACGCAGCGCCAGCAGCACTACCTCGCCGCCCTCGCCCAGAGCGGAGCCGTGGACCTCATCGAGCTCGGATACTTCAACTCTTGGGCGAAGGAGTCAGCGATGACGGTCGAGGGTCCCGGCACCCGGAACCCGACTCTCCTCCGCGACCAGATGAAGAACGAGACCTGGTCCGGCGGCCTGCACATTCGCCGAACCTCCGCCGATGGAGTCCTGCTCGCAACGGTTCGGAAGCGCGAAGAGAAGGGCTCGGACGTCAACGTGGCAGCCCACCTGCTCAACGACGTACTGACGGGCGCCGTGCAGGCGGCCATCGTCATCTCGAACGACTCGGACCTCGGACTGCCCATCAAAATGGCACGGGCACACGTTCCGGTGGGCGTGCTCAACCCGGGCACGAACGCGGTGGCCGGTGCGCTGAAGGGCTCCCCGAACGACGGTGTCGGCGGCCACTGGTGGGGCACCCTCACGACTGCCGACATCCTCGCAGCGCAACTGCCCAACCCTGTCGCAGGCATTGCAAGGCCTGCGACCTGGTGATAGCCTTCTTCTACCAACCCGCCATCCTTCGTGAGGGCGGGTCTTTTCTTTGTCCGAGCTCGGCTACGCCATCCAGTTCCTCGCTGCGGCCGTCGCGGTCGTCGCATCGAACATCCGCCGCATCGTGACCGCGCTTCGCGCCGATCCCAGGGAAGACCACCGCGCACGCGCAACCCGCGTCACCCGGATGGCCAGCTCCAGCCGCGACCGATGGGCGCTGGCACGGTCGTCGGCGTAACCAGCCCACCCAGCTTCGATTGAGCGCACGCTTTCGGAACTGAACATCTCACGAACTTGAGCCCGCAAGGGGCTACTCGTCGTTGGTACGCACGTTCGAATGTCGGCGTAGCGCGCCGGGACAGCGCCCCGGGGACACGCCGGCGAGCAAAACGAAGCGGCGGCCGCCCCGACTTGGTCGAGACGAGCCGCCGCTCGTTCATTTCGTCAAACACACCGCGGTGATTTCATCAATCACCCCTGTGCGCGAGGGGGGAGTTGAACCCCCACGCCCTTTCGGGCACTGGCACCTGAAGCCAGCGCGTCTGCCTATTCCGCCACTCGCGCGAATCCGGATCGCTCCGGACTCAACTTTCCGAGGATATCACGCTATCGGGGGCCTCGCGAAACCCGCGCCATCCGAAGGATCCGCAAGCCCCGAACGGGCCCAGGGCGGGGTGAAAGGGGTGCCGTCCAGGTGGCCTGGCTACGATGTGCCTACCGGTCGGCCGGACTGAGGAGACCCGTGGGACTACTGGACAGCTTCGAGCAAGGTCTCGAGCGCGCCGTCAATCGCGCGTTCGCGAAGACCTTCCGCAGCGGCATTCAGCCGGTCGAGATCGCCTCAGCGCTGCGCCGCGAGCTCGACACGAAGGCGGCCGTCGTCGCCCGCGACCGCATCCTCGTGCCGAATGAGCTGACGGTCCTCCTGAGCCCGGCCGACGACGAGCGGATGCGCTCGCTGGGCGGCGCCCTCGTGACCGAGCTCGACGGCATGCTCCGCAAGCACGCCTCCGCACAGGGCTACAGCTTCGCCGGGCCGCTGCGCATCGCGCTGCGCGGCGACGACTCCATCACGACCGGCACGGTCGCCGTCGAGTCCGGCGCGGCCGAGGGCAGCGTGGAGTGGCGCGCGGTCCTGGACGTCGCCGGGCGCCGCTACCCGCTCGCCAAGGCGCGCACGGTCATCGGCCGCGGCAGCGACGCCGACATCACGGTCGACGACCCCGGCACGAGCCGCGCGCACGTCGAGGTGCTGTGGGACGGCGAGCGCGCCATGATGCGCGACCTGGGATCGACCAACGGGACCAAGCTCGACGGGCGTCCCGCCAAGCAGTCGGGGCTCGCCGACGGCCAGACCATCACGATCGGACGCACCGAGATCGTGTTCCACGTCGTGCCACTGGCCGCGCCGCCCGCCCGGGAGCCGCGGACCACCGCGACCCGGATCCTTCCGAAGAACGGGGACCGGCCGTGAGCGAACTGACCCTGCTCATCCTGCAGGTGGGCTTCCTCCTGCTGCTGTGGCTGTTCGTGTTCGCGGTCGTGTTCGCGCTGCGCTCCGACGTGTTCGGCGTCCGCGTGCGGCGCATGCCCGAGGCGGCGGCGCCCGCCCGCGCACCGGCCCGCCCCGCGCCGGCCGCCGCGGCCCGCCCGGCCCCCGCGCCGAACGCGGGCCCCTCGGTCCCGGCGACGACCGCGACCGCGTCCCGCATCGTGATCACGACCGGCCCGAAGGCCGGCCTGGAGCTGCCGCTCGGCACCGATCCGCTCACGATCGGCCGCTCGAGCGAGGCGGGCCTGGTCATCCGCGACGACTACACCTCGAGCCAGCACGCGCGCCTCGTCCTGTGGGGCGACCAGTGGATGCTGCAGGACCTCGAGTCGACCAACGGCACCTTCCACGGCGGCGAGCGCGTCTCGCCGAACTCGCCCGTGCCGGTGCAGACGTCGACCCCGATCAAGGTCGGCGCCACGACCTTCGAGCTGCGGAAGTAAGCCCCCGCCGACATGTTCGTGGGATCGAGTGCCGCCATCTCCCATACCGGGAAGGTGCGGTCGAACAACCAGGATTCGGGCTACGCCGGCTCGAACCTGTTCGTCGTGGCCGACGGCATGGGCGGCCACGCGGGCGGCGACGTGGCCTCGAGCGTCGCGGTCAACACGCTGCAGGAGCTCGACCACGTCTACCCGTCCCCGGAGGACGCCGAGGCGACGCTCCGCGAGACCATCGCGTCCACCGCCGGCGACCTGATCCAGCTCGTGGCGCGCCGCCCCGAGCTCGCCGGCCTCGGCACGACCGTGAGCGCCGTCGCGATGGTCGATGACTACGCCGTGATCGCCCACATCGGCGACTCGCGCATCTATCTCTATCGCGACGGCGCGCTCACCCAGATCACGACGGATCACACGTTCGTGCAGCGGCTGGTCGACTCGGGCCGCATCACGCCCGAGGAGGCGCGCTACCACCCGCGCCGGTCGGTGCTCATGCGCGTGCTCGGCGACATGGATCCCGATCCCGAGATCGACACCTTCATCATGCCGACGCGCCCCGGCGACCGCTGGCTGCTGTGCTCCGACGGCCTGAGCGGCGTGGTCGACGAGGCGCACATCCAGAAGGCGCTGAAGCTGGGCCTGCCCCCGGGTCGCACCGCGGACATCCTGCTCAAGTACGCCCTCGACGCCGGCGCGCCCGACAACGTCACGATCGTGATGGTGGACGTGGGCGGCCAGCACCCGCTCGTGAGCGGCACGGCCACGATCGTCGGCTCGGCCTCGAACCCGCAGGGCATCAAGGTGCCCGCCATGACCGGCCGCGGCCCGCTGCTGCCGACCGGGTGGCTGCACCCCGCGCGCCAGGCGGCCAACGAGCCCACGCACTTCGAGCCCGAGCCCGAGTACCTTGAGGAGCTCATCGAGGAGGACCGCCGACGGGCGCGGCGCCGCCGCGTGGGCTGGATCGCATTCCTGGTCCTCATCGGGGTCGTCGTCGCGACCGGCTTCGCCGCCTTCTACAACTGGACGCAGACCCGCTACTTCCTGGGCGCGGACGACGACAGCGTCGTGATCTACCAGGGAATCCAGCAGTCGGTCGGCCCGATCCAGTTCTCCTCGGTGCACGAGGACACGGGCATCCTGCTCGCGGACCTGCCGCCGTACTACCGCGGTCAGGTCGAGCGGACGATCCCGGCCCGCTCGCTCGCCGATGCCGAGGCCATCGTGTCGCGCCTGAGCGGCATCGTGCTGCCCGATCCGAACGAGCCCGAGCCGACGCCGACCCCGACGCCCACCCCGACTCCGACGGGAGCCGCAGGATGACCGCCGTCGCCCCCGACACCGCCGTGATCAAGGCGCTGCGCCGCGTGCGCCAGCCGCAGCCGCAGCGCAACCGCGAACTGGGGCTTCTGCTGTTCGCGATCGCCCTCATGCTCGGCGCCACCGCCCTGTCGCAGCTCGGCGAGCTCGGCCGCCTGGACACCGGCGTGCTGATCGCCGAGGGCCTGCTGGGCGTGCTCGTGCTGGCCCTGCACGTGGTGCTGCGCTTGCGCGCGCCGCAGGCCGACCCGTTCGTCGTGCCGATCGCGACCCTGCTCACGGGGCTCGGGATCGCGATGATCTACCGCATCGGGCTCTCGGGGGCGGATGGCGCGAACCCCAACGCCGGCACGAGTCAGATGATCTACACGGCTCTCTCCGTCGTGGCTGCGGGCGCGCTCGTGTGGGCGCTCGGCAACTACCGCCTGCTGTTCCGGTACACCTACATCTTCGGCCTCACGGGCGTCGTGCTGCTGATCCTGCCGTTCATCCCGTTCATCAACGGCGGCGGCAACGCGACCGTGTGGATCCAGATCGCCGGCTTCTACTTCCAGCCCGGCGAGATCGCCAAGATCTGCCTCGCGATCTTCTTCGCGGGCTACCTGGTGCGCACCCGCGAGAGCCTGACGTCGACCGGCACGAAGTTCCTGGGCTTCACGTTCCCGCGCGCGCGCGAGTTCGGCCCGCTGCTCGTGATCTGGTTCATCTCGATGGTGATCATCGTGGCGCAGCGCGACCTCGGCACCGGTCTGCTGATCTTCGGGATGTTCGTCGCGACGCTGTACGTCGCCACCGGCAAGACCGGCTGGGTCCTGATCGGCGTCGTCCTGGCGGTCGGCGGGGCCGTCGCGGCCTCGTTCGTGCTGCCGTACGTGCGCGGCCGCTTCGACGCGTGGCTCGGCGCGTTCGACCCGGAGCTGTACGAGGCGGAGGGCGGCAGCTTTCAGCTGGTCAACGGCATCTTCGGCCTCGCGCACGGCGGGATGCTCGGCACGGGCCTGGGCCTCGGCCGCCCGTACCTGACGCCCGTGTCGCAGAGCGACTACATCATCCCGAGCCTCGGCGAGGAGCTCGGCCTGATCGGCGTCTTCGCGATCCTCTGCCTGTACATGGTGTTCGTCGCGCGCGGGCTCCGGATCGGCGTGGCCGGGCAGGACGACTTCGGCAAGCTGCTCGCCGTGGCGCTGTCCTTCACGCTCGCGCTGCAGGTGTTCATCATGGTCGGCGGCGTGACGCGGCTCATCCCGCTCACGGGCCTCACGACCCCGTTCCTCGCGGCGGGCGGATCGTCGCTGCTCGCGAACTGGCTCATCGTGGCGATCATCCTGCGCATCAGCGATGCCGTGCGCCAGCAGCCCAGGGCGGTGATCGGATGACGAAAGAGCTCCGCCGCCTCAGCATCATCGTGCTGTTCATGTTCCTGGCGCTGTTCGCCTCGACCAGCCTCATCCAGGTCTTCCAGGCCGACGAGCTGGCCGACATGCCGCAGAACCGGCGGACGCTGTTCGACAGCTACGAGACCCAGCGCGGCGCGATCATCGCGGGCGGCCAGGAGATCGCCACGTCGGTGCCCAGCGACGACGTGTACGCCTGGCAGCGCCAGTACGTCGACTCCCCCATGTGGTCGCACGTGACCGGTTACCTCAACCCGGTGCTGGTGTCGGCGACCGGCATCGAGCAGGTGATGGGCCAGGAGCTCTCCGGCACCGCCGGCTCGGCCTTCTTCTCGCGCATCGACCAGATCGTCACGGGCCAGCCGCCCCGCGGCTCGAACGTCATGCTGAGCCTCGACCCCGTCGCGCAGCGCGCGGCGTACGAGGCGCTGGGCGGCCTGACCGGCGCGGTGCTGGCGCTCGAGCCGGACACCGGCCGCATCCTCGCGATGGTGTCGACGCCCGGCTACGACGCGAACCAGCTGGCGTCGCACGACCCGGAGGCAACCAACGCCGCCTACGACGCGCTCATGCGCGACGAGCTCCGGCCGCTCCAGAACCGCGCGATCGCCGGCGACCTCAACCCTCCCGGTTCCACGTTCAAACTCGTGGTCGCCGCCGCGGCGCTCGCGTCGGGCGACTACGACGAGGAGTCGGAGCTGCCGAACCCCGCGACGTACCGCCTGCCCCAGTCGTCGCACGTCGTCCACAACGCCAACGGCGGCACGTGCGGCGGCGGCGAGACCGTGACGATCGCCACCGCCCTGCGCCTCAGCTGCAACGTGCCGTTCGCCGAGCTCGCGATCGAGCTCGGCGACCAGGCCATCCAGGACATGGCGGAGCAGTTCGGCTTCAACCACGAGTTCGCGACGCCCCTCGCGGCCACGGTCTCCACCTACCCGACGAACGGCCTCGACGCCCCGCAGACCGGCCTGACCGGCTACGGCCAGGGTCAGGTCGTCGCGACGCCCCTGCAGATCGCGATGGTCTCGGCGGGGATCGCGAACGGCGGCACCGTGATGAACCCGTACATGGTGGACGAGATCGTGGGCAACGACCTGTCGGTCCAGCAGAGCTTCCAGCCGAGCGAGTTCGGCGAGGCCGTCGACGGCGAGGTGGCCGATCTGCTGACGTCGATGATGGTGGCGAATGTCCAGGATGGCGTCGCGTCGGGTGCAAGAATAGACGGCGTCGATGTGGCCGGGAAGACGGGCACCGCCGAGAACGATGGCGACGAGCCGTACACGCTCTGGTTCACCGGTTTCGCGCCGGCCGACGATCCTGAGATCGCCGTTGCCGTGGTGGTCGAGGACGGCGGCGGACAGGGACAGTCGGGCAGCGGGAACACGATCGCGGCTCCGATCGCGAAACAGGTCATGGAGGCGGTGCTGAGCAGATGAGGCCAACACAGGGCGTGTCCTTCGGCGGTCGCTACGAGCTGATCTCGCGGATCGCGATCGGCGGCATGGGCGAGGTGTGGGAGGCCACCGACCACGTCATCGGCCGCACGGTCGCGATCAAGATCCTCAAAGACGAGTACATGGGCGACCCGGGCTTCCTCGAGCGCTTCCGCGCCGAGGCCCGTCACGCCGCGCTCGTGAACCACGAGGGCATCGCCAGCGTGTTCGACTACGGCGAGGAGAACGGCTCCGCGTTCCTCGTCATGGAGCTCGTCCCCGGCGAGGCGCTGTCGACCATCCTGGAGCGCGAGAACAAGCTTCCCGCCGAGCGCACGCTCGACATCGTGGCCCAGACCGCGTCGGCCCTGCAGGCCGCGCACGCGGCGGGTCTCGTGCACCGCGACATCAAGCCCGGCAACCTGCTCATCACGCCCGACGGCCGCGTCAAGATCACCGACTTCGGCATCGCGCGCATCGCCGACCAGGTGCCGCTGACCGCCACGGGCCAGGTCATGGGCACGGTCCAGTACCTGTCGCCCGAGCAGGCGTCGGGTCACCCCGCGTCGCCCGCGACCGACATCTACTCGCTCGGCATCGTCGCCTACGAGGCGCTGGCCGGCCGCCGTCCGTTCACGGGCGAGTCGCAGGTCGCGATCGCGATGGCGCAGATCAACGAGCAGCCGCCGCCGCTCTCCGACGAGATCCCCGAGCCGGTGCGCAACCTCGTGCTCGCGATGATCGCGAAGAAGCCGGACGACCGGCCCGCCTCTGCGGCCGTGGTGGCGCGCGCGGCCAACGCGCTGCGCCGCGGCGACGTCGCGGCCGCGGCCGCCGCGGTCCCGGCGATCGCGACCGGCGCGGCCCTGGCCGCCGGTGCCGGCTCGGACGCCTTCACCCAGCTGCTCTCGCCCGGCACGGGCGCCGCGACCCAGCTGCTGCCGCGCACCACGCCCGTGCCGATCGACGGGGCGCCGCTCGAGGAGGAGAAGCGGGAGCGCAAGCGCAGCCCGTGGACGTGGCCGCTCGTCGCGCTCATCCTCATCCTGCTGCTGGTGCTCGGCGGCACGATCTGGGCGCTGTTGTTCCAGAACACGGCCGCCCCGGAGGAGACGCCGACCTCGACGCCGCCGCGCACGAGCGCCGCGCCGTCGAACACGCCCACCCCGAGCCAGACCGCCACGCGCGTCGACATCGACTCGCTCGGCCTCGAGGGCATGACGTGCGACGAGGCTGAAGCCGTCATCAGGGACCTCAAGGGCGAGTTCGGCTGGGAGTGCGTGGCGGGGACCCCCGCCGAGACCGCCGACACGGTCGGGACGATCTACCAGGTCAGCCCCAGCGGCTTCGTGTCCGAGGGCACGACCATCCGCGGCACGCACTACGCGGATCAGGCCGCCGTCGGCGCGCCGTCGTCCGCGCCGAACTTCACGTCGGGCGGCGTGGTCGCCGACCGGCTCGTCGCGGGGTCGATCGCGACGGTGAACTGGGCGAGCTTCTCGTGCCCGAGCGGCACGGGCGACCTGACGGGCTACACCGTGACGCTCACGAACGGCGCGTTCCAGTCGAACGGGCAGCCGACCGCCGAGTTCCCGGCCGGGACGACGCAGGCGGACTTCCACGTGTTCGAGACGCCCGGCCAGATCGTCACCGCGGTCTACACCGCGACCTGCACGAACGCGAGCGGCGAGGCCCGCTCTTCGGACGAGTCGCCTCAGGCCCAGGCGACGATCGACGCTCCGCCGCAGCAGACTCCGGCGCCGCACGACACGGCTACGCCGCCGCCGGCGGCGGGCTCGGAGACCGAGGGCTGAGCCGAGCGGGACGGGGTTCCCGCACAGCGAGAGGCAGAGACGGATCTGTGGGGGGATCACCCGTGACCGACGACCAGCGCACCGAAGAGGAGCGCCGCCAGGACGACCGCGCGGTGGACCACCGCGTGCTCGGCGGCCGCTACCGCGTCGGCGAGCTCATCGGCCGCGGCGGCATGGCCAGCGTGTACCGGGGGTACGACCAGACCCTCGGGCGCGAGGTCGCCATCAAGATCCTGAAGCGCGACCTCGCGGGCGACCACGGCTTCCGCACCCGCTTCCGCCTCGAGGCCCAGGCCGCGTCGCGCATGGCGAACCAGGCGATCGTCCGCGTCTTCGACGCCGGCGAGGACGTCGCGGCCGACGCGAACGGCGAGCAGCCCATCCCGTACATCGTCATGGAGCTCGTGCACGGCACGCTGCTGAAGGACATCATCGCGCGCGGGCCGGTGCCCGCTGCGGACGCCGTGCGCTACGTCGACGGCATCCTCGAGGCGCTCGAGTACTCGCACCGCGCCGGGGTCGTGCACCGCGACATCAAGCCGGGCAACGTCATGATCACCGACGCCGGCCAGGTGAAGGTGATGGACTTCGGCATCGCCCGCGCGGTGTCCGACACGTCGTCCACGGTCGCCGAGACGACGACGATCCTGGGCACGGCCGCGTACTTCTCTCCCGAGCAGGCCAAGGGCGAGCCCGTCGACGCGCGCGCCGACGTGTACTCGACCGGCGTGGTGCTCTACGAGCTGCTCACCGGCCGCCCGCCGTTCCGCGGTGACTCCCCCGTGGCGGTCGCGTACCAGCACGTGAGCGAGACGCCCGTGACGCCGTCGCAGGTCAACGAGACCGCGCCCAAGGCGTTCGACCCGGTCGTGCTGCGAGCGCTCGCGAAGGACCCGTACCAGCGCTTCCCGGACGCCGCCTCGTTCCGCCGCGCGCTCGACGCCGCCTCCGACGGCAAGGCGCCGTCGAAGCGCGAGCTCGGCGCCCTGACCAGCGAGCTGTACGGCCCGAACCCCCGCGAGGCCGCCGAGACCGCGCGCTCCCTGCGCCAGCTGTCGACCGACACGACCATGGCGCGGACGCAGTCCGGCCCTCCCGTCGCGTGGATCTGGGCCGGCGTCGCGCTGATCGCCGTGCTCGTCGTGTCCGTGCTGTTCTGGGTCGTCACCATGCGCCCGGTCACGGGCGTCCCGGCCAACACCCGCATCATCCCGGACGTCTCGGGCATGACTCTCGAGCGCGCCACCGCCGAGCTGGAGGCCGAGGAGCTCGCGTCGTCCGTCACGACCGAGCCGAGCGCCACGGTCGACGAGGGCATCGTGATCGGCACGGATCCGGAGGCCGGCACGTCCGTTTCCCCCGAGACGAGCATCGAGATCATCGTGTCCGAGGGCGTGGAGCGGGCGGCCGTGCCGAAGCTCGAGGGGCTCAAGGAGGAGGACGCGCGCACCGCCATCCAGCGCGCCGGCCTCGCGATGGGCTCGATCACGCCGCAGAACGACCCCGAGCTCGAGCAGGGCACCGTGATCTCCGCCCACGCGGACGGCGAGCCGGTCGCCGAGGGCGATGAGCTGCCCGCGGGCGCGACGATCGATCTGACGGTCGCCTCGGGTCGCGTGACGATCAACGACTACACCGAGACCGTGACCGTGGAGTTCGCCAAGGCGCAGCTCGAGGCGCTCGGCCTCACGGTCGAGATCGAGGAGGACGCGGGCTGCCCGGCATCCGACTCGCAGATCGTGAGCTACCAGTCGAGCGTGGGCGACGTGCCCGTGCACTCGACCATCACGCTCCGGCACTGCACGGGCGAGCCCGCCGGCGAGTGAACCTCGGCCCCGGGATCAGCCGGCGCCAACCGTGACCTCGTCGGGCACGAACGTCATCGCGATCCACGGGTACACGTACACGAAGAGCCCGTAGAGGACCGCGGCCGCGAGCGCCAGCAGGATGATCACGCGCACCCACCACGGGCCGGGAAGCAGGCGCCAGAGGGCGGCGTACATCAGATCAGCTCCTCGGTCAGGGCCGGGGGCGTCCCGCCGGCGCCGCGCGGCAGGAACGAGTCGAACACGCCGTACGCCACGATCCGCTCCGCGAGCGAGAACCGGGGCGAGCAGCTCGTCATGGTGATGTACCGCTCCCCCGCCGGCACCTCGGGTGCCTGCGGCACGTCGGCGAGCACGTCGTATTCGTGGGGCTGCACGTACTCGAGCGTGCGGAACCGGTAGGTGTACCAGCCCGCCTCCGTCTCGATCACGATCGGATCGCCGATCCTCAGGTTCTGCAGGTCGGCGAACGGCTTGCCGAAGGTGGTCCGGTGCGCGGCGAGCCCGAAGTTGCCGACGTCGCCGGGCATCTCCGTGTCGAGATAGTGGCCGACGCCGATCGTGTCGAGCGTCCCGGCGCGCGTGACGCCCCCGGCGATGGACACCCGGTAGTCGTCTCCCCATCGCGGCACGTACAGCGCGCCGAAGACCTCGCGGTCCGCCGGCTGCGGCAGCACGACGGGCTCGTATCCGCCGTCCTCGGCCGGCTCGGGCAGCGGAGGCAGCTCTGCCGCCGGGATCTCCGCCCACTCGCGCGAGAGCTCCTCGGCCTTCGCGGCGTGCGAGGAGCCGTAGATGACGTCGCCGATCCACAGCTGCCAGACCACGTAGAGCAGGATGATCGCGCCCACCGTGATCAGGAGCTCGCCGAGCACGCTCGCGAACGTCGCGCGGCTCCTGGGCCGCTCGTCGCGACGCCGCGTCGCCCCCGTCTCCGGCACTGCCGTCACGGTCCGAGCCTATCCGGACCGATAGGATGTGTCCCATGGCACGAGCAGACAAGCGCCCCGCCGGACGCGACGACGACGCGATCGACCGCGCCCCCGGAGAGCCGGCGCCCAACCCGGTGTGGTTCAAGCCCGTGATGGTGGGCTTCATGCTGATCGGGCTCGTGTGGATCCTGGTGTTCTACCTCTCGGGCATGCAGTTCCCGATCCCGGGCATCCAGGCCTGGAACCTCGTCATCGGGTTCGGGATCGCCTTCATCGGCTTCCTGATGACCACGCGCTGGAGGTAGCCGCATCCGCTTCCCGAGACGCCCGACGGATATCCGTCGGGCGTCTCGTCGTCTCCGGCGACGGGCTCGCGGCCGCGATGCCGTGACAGGAATTACACCGGTGTGATTCATCCCCAGCGGGGGATAAACCTGTGGATAACTCGGGTCAGAGAATGAGCGCCGGGGGCAGCGCCAGCAGCGCCAGCAGCACGGCGACGATGCCGGCGAGGAGCGCGATCTGCAGCCGATGCTGGGCCGGGCGCTGGGTGGTCGCGATCACGAGGCCCACAGCGAGCCCGGCGATCAGACCGCCCACGTGGGCCTGCCACGAGATGCCGCCGAACGAGAAGCCGACCACGAGGTTGACGCCCAGGATGATGAGGATGCCCGTGACGTTGCCGCCCAGGTGACGCCCGATGACGACGAGGGCGCCGAGCATTCCGAAGAGCGCACCCGACGCCCCGACGACGGGCGTGTCGAACGCGAGCAGCGCGACCGCGACGGATCCGCCGAGGCCGGAGATCAGGTAGAGCGCGAGGTAGCGCCACCGCCCGAGCATGGGCTCGAGCAGGCGCCCGATCATCCAGATCGAGAGCAGGTTCAGCGCCACGTGCAGGAAGCCGCTGTGGACCAGCAGGACGGTCAGCAGGCGCCACGGCTCGAACCAGCCGAACTGTGGATAGATCCGCGGCGCCCAGAAGGCCAGCATGCCCTGCAGGCTGACGCCGAACGGAGAGAGCAGCAGGTCGAGCAGGAAGAACGCGCCCGTGACGCCGAGGATCCAGTTGGTCACGGGGGCGGCGCCCGCGGCCGCGACCGCGCCGCCGCGACCCCACCGGCGCTCCGCGCGCTTCTGCGCCGGAGTGCGGCTGCGCTGCTGCGCGCGCAGGCACTCGGGGCAGATCACCCCGACGGCCGCCGGCGTCTGGCACTCCGGGCAGACCGTGCGCTGGCAGCGCTGGCAGAGCGCGAAGCTCATCCGGTCGGGGTGCCGGTAGCAGAAGTCGGCGGGGTTGCGGGGGCGCGGGTCGGTGGTGGTCACGGCAACGGCCGAGAGGTCGTCAGGCCGCGGTGATCTCGACGGAGTGCAGCACGACCGGCTCGAGCGGGCGGTCCTGCGCGCCGGTCGGCACCTGTGCGATCGCGTCGACGACGGCCTTCGAGGCGTCATCCGCGACCTCGCCGAAGATGGTGTGCTTGCCCATCAGCCACGGCGTGGGGTCGGTCGTGATGAAGAACTGCGAGCCGTTGGTGCCGCTCAGCTTGCCGGTGATGGCGTTGGGGCGCTTGCCCGCGTTCGCCATCGCGAGCTTGTAGGGCGTGTTGAAGTCGAGCTCGGGGTTGATCTCGTCGTCGAACGTGTAGCCGGGGCCGCCGATGCCCTGACCGAGCGGATCGCCGCCCTGGATCATGAAGCCGGGGATGATGCGGTGGAAGATGACGTCCTTGTACAGCGGGCCGTCGCCGGGCTTGCCCGTGGCGGGGTCGGTCCACGATCCGGAGCCGTCGGCGAGGCCGACGAAGTTCTGGACCGTCTTGGGCGCGTGGTCCCCGAAGAGGTTGACGACGATGTCGCCGTGGTTGGTGTGCAGGGTGGCAACGGCAGTGTGCTGAGGCATCTACACATTCTCTCAGAGCTGGGCAACCCTCTGCCCCTGACCAGGTCATCTGGCAGGATGGGGGGACACCACATCCCCAGGGACAGGGAGGGCCACCCGTGAGCCTCAGCAAGAAGCGCAAGAAGGAGCTCCGCAAGCTCCAGGATTCCGCCGTCCAGCTGTGGGAGGCGCAGCAGGTGCTGGTCTCTGACGCGGCGCAGGTCGCCCGCGAGGCCGGCCGTCAGCTCGGCAACTACAACCGCGAGCACGTCGCCCCGGTGATCGACGAGAAGTACCACCACTATGTCGAGCCGGTCGTGGACCGCGTGTCCCCGTACGTGGACTCGAGCCGGAAGGCCTCGAAGCGCTTCCTGGACAGCAAGGTCGCCCCGGTCGTGGGCGGCGCCGTCGGCAAGGCGCTGTCGGCCCTCGACGCGGCGAACGACGCGCGCGTGAAGTACGCGAAGAAGCGCGCGGGCATCCCGCTCGTGGAGCCGAAGAAGCGCAGCGCGGGACCGATCGTCGCGATCGCTCTGGGCGTCGCGGCGGCCGCCGCGGTGCTGTACGCCGCGTGGCAGACGCTGCGCGCCGACGACGAGCTCTGGGTCGCGGACGACCCGCTGGCCTCGCCCGACGCGTAGTGTCGGTCGATCGCGTTCGAACTGCCGCGGCGGCTCGTGGTCTCGAGATCGAGATCCGCGAGTCGCCGCGGGCGTCTTCCCTCGAGGAGGCGGCCGCGCTGCGCGGCATCACACCCGCCGACATCGTCAAGACGCTCGTCGTGAAGGGCCGGGGCGACCAGTACCTGTTCGCGCTGATCCCCGGCGACCGCTCCATCTCGTGGCCGAAGCTGCGTGCGCTGCTCGGCGTGAACAGGCTGCGGCTGCCGGAGCCCGAGCTGGCTCTGGAGGCCACGGGCTACGAGCGCGGCACCATCACGCCACTCGGCAGCACCCGCGACTGGCCTGTCTACGCGGACGAGCGGATGACCGGACGCCGCGTCTCCATGGGCGCGGGCGCGCACGGCTGGACGCTGTTCGTCGACGCGGACGCCCTCATCGCGTCCTACGACGCGACGGTCGCCGACATCAGCGACCCCATCGAGACGATCCGCTAGTCACATCCCGGTCGTTGAGCGGAGCGAAGCGGAGACGAAACGGGTCGAGCGAGCGAAGCGAGTCGAAACCGCCGTCCACCCGCTCAGCCGAGCAGCGTGGCGAGGCGGCGGATGGCGAACTCGTAGCCCTGCACGCCCGCGCCGACGATCACGCAGCTCGCGACGTCCGACAGGTACGAGTGGTGGCGGAAGGGCTCGCGCGCGTGCACGTTCGAGATGTGCACCTCGGCGAACGGCAGCGCCACACCCGTGAGCGCGTCGCGCAGGGCGACCGACGTGTGGGTGAACGCACCGGGGTTGATCACGACGCCGGCGCAGTCGGCCTTCGCCTCGTGGATCGCGTCGATCAGCACGCCCTCGTGGTTGCTCTGGACCGCGCGGAGCTCGAGGCCGAGCTCCTCCGCGACCGCCATGGCGCGGTCGACGACGTCGTCGAGCGTCTCGGCGCCGTACACCTCGGGCTCGCGCGTGCCGAGCAGGTTGAGGTTCGGGCCGTTGACGAGCAGCAGGCGGGTGGTCACGGTCGTGCTCCGATCGTTCAGTGGTGGATGCCGGCCATGTCGAGGGCCTTGTCGACGAGGCTGACGCGCTCGATCCCTCGCACCTTCGACAGCGGCACCCATTCGGCCATGTCGCTCGAGCCGTCGACCTCGTGGGTGAGCGTGCCGCCCACGACGGTCGCGCGGTAGACGATGCGCAGCGCGTGCAGCGGCCCGCTCGCCTCCCGGTTGAGGCGCTTCTTCGCGGGGATGACATGCGAATCGATGCCGAGCAGCGCGTCGAGACGCACCTCGTAGCCGGTCTCCTCCCACACCTCGCGGCGCGCGGCGTCGGCCGGGTCCTCGCCCGGCTCAAGACCGCCGCCCGGCATGGACCACGCCGGGACGCGACCCTCGATCCAGCGCGACAGCAGCACCCGGTCCTCGTCGTCGACGATCACGCAGTAGGCGGCGACGCGCATGTCCATGGGCTCAGCCTAGCGATGCGCCCTCGCGCGAGATCCGTGCCGCGGCGCGAGGATGCCCCCACGCCCGGGGGCGCAGGGGCATCGCGGTCGAGCCGGGCGGCCTACTTGAAGGCGTCCTTGACGTTCTCGCCGGCCTTCTTGAGGTTGGCCTTCGTCTGGTCAGCCTCGCCCTCGGCCTGAAGGCGCTCGTTGTCGGTCGCCTTGCCGGCGGCCTCCTTCGCCTTGCCCTTGAGGTCCTCAGCGCCGTGCTCGATCTTGTCGTCGAGTCCCATGGTGGCTCCTTTCGTCGTGGTCCGGGTGGTGCCCGGGGTAGCCACGATAGGAGGGCGCGCGGGATCCATCATGGGGGTCGCGGATCGCGCGATCTTGCGCTAGTGCTCGGTCGGAACCCGCAGCACGACGTTCGCCCCGCCCGCGGTCGGCCGGGCCACGGCTCGCCGCGCGGCGGTGAAGCCGCCCAGCGTTCGGGCGAGCGGCGAGCCGATGAAGAGGCCGAGTGTGGCACCGGCCGCGAGCGCGATGCCGACCATGCCGGCCGTGATGAGCGACGACGTCGCGAACAGCAGATGCTCGGTGACGCCGCCCGCCTCCACGAGACCGAGAAGGCCGCGGAAGACCGCGGCACCCGGCACGAGCGGCAGGATGGCCGCCGTCGTGACCGCGACGGAGGGCACGTGCAGGCGGTGCGCCAACAGCGCGCCGATCACGCTCGCCACGAGGGCGCCGACGAAGCTCGCGGGCGCCTGGTCGAGACCCGTGGCGCTCACGAGGGCGAAGGCCGCCCAGGCGATGACCCCGAGCAGCGCGCTGACCACGATGATCCGCGCGCCCGCGCCGTTGAACACCGCCACCGCGATCGCGACCAGCACGGCGCCGGCGAACTGCGCGGCGAGCGGGCCGAGCGGCAGCGGGGCGCTCGGGGGCTCCATGCCCACGCCCAGAGCGCGGGCCAGCTCGAGCCCGACGAGGATGCCGAGCACGACGCCGAGCGTCTGCACGGTCAGCTCCAGGATGCGCCCGCCCGCCGTGAGCGAGAACCCGTCGATCGCGTCCTGCGCCGCCCCGACCACCGCCAGACCCGCGAGCATCAGCACGATTCCGGATGACACGACGATGGTCGGCCGCACGTCGACGAACGGCTCGATCCCGAGGCGCGCGAGAAGCGCCGTCAGCACCGTGAGCGCTGTCAGGACGAACGCCCCGGCGATCTGGCTGAAGAAGAGCGGCACCTGCAGCCGCGCAAGACCGGCCTGGGTCAGCGCGACGCCCAGTGCGGCGAGCAGCGTGACCAGCAGGATCGACCACGACGCGCCGAACATGGCGCCCACGCCGACGGCGAGCAGGGCCTGCGACAGGATGACGACCGAGGGACGGTAGCGGAACGGCGAGCGCCGGATCTCGTGGAACCGGGTGCGGGCGTCCTCCAGGTCCAGGCCGCTCTCGATGGCCCGGACGAGCGCCTGCAGCCGCTGCAGCTTGGCGTGATCGGGCACCGCCGAGCGCACCACCCGCATGATCGTCACGGGCCATTCGCCGCCGTGGCGGTGGTCGGACACGGTGATCGAGTTGAACGTGACGTCGACGTGGACGTTGCGGAGCCCGTACGCCTGCGTGATGCGCAGCGCCGCGAGCACGACCTCCTTGGCGGAGGCGCCCACAGACAGCATGACCTCGGCGACCCGCATCGCCAGGTCGATCACGCGCAGCACGGTCGCGTCATCGATGATCGGCAGCGCCTCAGTGCGTGCGCTCTGCGCCGCATCGCTGTGGATCGCCCTTCGAACGCTCTCGATCACCCGACGGCCGTGCTCGCGAACCATGCCTCCATCCTCCCCGATCGCGCCGGGGAGCTTCGTGAGACCGCATCCGACCGGCGAGACCGCAATCCGCGGTCGACACCGTCTCCGCCGACGCCGGTCTCGTCGGGATCCTGCGGTCTCATTGCGATCGCGGCGGAGCGCGGATCGAGGTCTCCCGCCCACTACGGTGATGTCAGAGACGCAGGTACCGCGACGAGGAGGTATCGCCATCACACAATTGGACGACGGCGCAGTCATCGGACCGGACGCCGGCGAGGCGCCCGCGAGCACCGCAGAGACCGCCGCGGTCTCGGGCCCCGATCCCGCCCCGCGGCGAGCGCGTCGCAGGGGCTGGATCATCACGGTCGTGCTCCTCGCCGCCGCCGTGGTCGCGCTGGCCGTCGCGTCGACCCTGCTGCTGGTGAAGCTGCAGGCGGCGGACGCGCGGCTCGATCAGCAGGACGAGCGGATCTCGGAGCTGCAGAAGACGGTGAAGGAGCAGGAGGGCCTGATCGACCGGAAGGAGACGTTCGGTGCCGCGATGGAGGGGCTCCTGGAGACGGCCCGGCAGTTCGAGGGCATGCGGGTCGGCCAGCTCGTTCCCCACGGCGGTCTTCGGTCCCTCGCGCATTCGGCGTGGCGGCATCGCCATGACGCCGAGCTTCTCGAGACGGATATCGCAGAGGCGAACGCGTTGACCGCGTCGTTGGGGGCCCAGCTCGAGGATGCGCGGGCGCTCGCCGCCGTCAACGCGACCGGGAGCGTCTACGAGCGCGTGCTCGACGAGCTCGGCGGCGGGTTCGTCACGACGTCGATCGACGCGGCCGACGAGCTGTGCCAGGCCGACGTGTGGGGTTGCGTCGCGGTCGCGGAGCCGCGTGAGGTGCACATCGATGTCGTCGACTCGACGCGGCCGTTCATGACCGATTGGCTGAAGACCGGCGTCGCGTACCACGAGTTCGCGCACGTCCTTCAGCTCACGAACCCCGAGCAGTCGGAATCCGCCCTCGCCGCGTTCGGCGGCGACAGCGAGATCATGGCGGACTGCTTCGCCCTGACGTATCTCGACGGCTGGACCCTGGACCACCGGATCTGGGTCTCGTCGACCTCGTACTGGGACGTCAGCGTCGGGTACCGTCACACGTGCGATGACACCCAGAAGCAGGTTGTGCGCGATTGGTATTCACGACTCGGCTACCGGAGCGAGCCGATCACGCAGTGAAGGAGGCGATCATCCGATCGCTCGTCGACTGTGGAGCCTAGGAGATTCGAACTCCTGACATCCTGCTTGCAAAGCAGGCGCTCTACCAACTGAGCTAAGGCCCCCGGGGGAATGTCCTCGACGAGTCTACAGGGCCGAGGATCGCGCCCCTCGCGGCCGGCTGTCAGGAACCGGCGCCCGGCGCTCCCGTTGTCCGGGACGTTGCGGGGTGGGATGATCCGCTCATGTACAGACGCCGCATCGGGGCGGTCGTGATCGCCGTCGTCGCGATGGGCTTCGCGACGCGAACCGTCGGCGCGAGCGCGGAGGCCGACGACGGGGGCGACCTCATGCCGTTCCTCGCGCGGTGGGGTGGCGGCTGGGGCACCCCGCATCTGACCATCTCGGGCGGCGGGAGCGTGAGCGGCTCAGACGGCTGCAACGGCATCTGGACCGACGTGACCCGGCTCGAGGGCGATCGGCTGATGACGGATCGCGCCTGGGGGCAGACCCTGAGAGCCTGCGTGAACGACCCGGACGTCCTGCGTTCGATCCCCTCGTCGCTCGCCGTGGAGGACGGGGAGCTCGTCCTCTATGACGAGGACGACGTCGTGATCGCCCGCCTGAGCCGCTCCGTCCCGCCGCTCCGCGTCAGCGTGCTCGGCGAGTGGCGCGCGGACGGGGACGGACCGTGGATCAGGTTGCACGCCGACGGCTCGGTGGAGGGGTACGACGGCTGCAGCTGGTTCGCCGGGACGGACGGACCCGCCAAAGGCGACGTGTACCGCTTCCCCGCCGAGCTGTCGTACACCGAGGCGGCCTGTCCCCCCGAGGCCAGGGAGTGGACCCGCGTCCCCTACGAGGCGCGCGTCTGGGACGGCGTGCTCGAGGTGTTCGACGCGGTCGGCGTCCACCTGACAACCCTGCCGCGCGGCCGCTGACACCCGGGAACGAGAAGAGCCTCCGCGTCTGCGAAGGCTCTCGATGGTGGGGGTACCAGGACTTGAACCTGGGACCTCTTCATTATCAGTGAAGCGCTCTAACCGCCTGAGCTATACCCCCAGTTGGACGTCGGACTCGCGTCCTCAGCCTCAGAGAGGTTACCCGATCCGCGCGGCGAGCGCCAATCGGGGCCGGTCCCGCGCGTGTCAGTTCGAGGTGAACCCGACGAGCAGCCCGCCCGTGACCTTCACGGCCAGGTTGTAGATGCCGGCGATCACGGCGCCGAGCACCGTGACGACGACCAGGTTCAGGATCGCGACGATCGTCGCGAACGCCATCACCTGCGGCAGGCCGATGAACTGGGTGATCGACAGGCTGCCGTCCGTGAAGCTCTGGAAGAACTCGTCCATCTGGGCGATGAGGCCCGTCGTCTGCACGACCATGTAGATCAGGAAGAACGACACGATCGTCACGATCGCGAGGGCCACGGCCGCCAGGAACGACAGCTTCACGGCCGACCAGAAGTCGACGTAGACCAGCCGCAGGCGCACCTGCTTGGCGTTCGTCTTGTGCGTGGACTTCTTGGCGAGCTTGTCGGCTACCGTGCTCATGCGTCTGTGTCGTCTCCGGTCGTCTGGGCTGCGGACGAGTCCTCGATCTCGGTCTCGTCCTCGGCCGCCACGCCGCGCTCGCTGTTGCGGGCGATGGCGAGGATGCGGTCGTCCTTGTCCGGACGCGCGAACAGCACGCCCATGGTGTCGCGGCCCTTGGCGGGGACCTCGGCAACGGCCGAGCGTACCACCTTGCCCTTGGCGAGGACCACGAGCACCTCGTCGTCCTCCGAAACGATCAGGCCGCCGGCCAGACCGCCCCGCTCGTCCGACAGCTTCGCGACCTTGATGCCGAGGCCGCCGCGGCCCTGGACACGGTACTCGCCGACGTGCGTGCGCTTGGCGTAGCCGCCCTCGGTCACGACGAACACGAAGCCCTCGTCGCGGACGACCGACGCCGACAGCAGCGAGTCGTCCCCGCGGAACGACATGCCCTTCACGCCGCTGGTCGAGCGGCCCATGGGGCGCAGCGCGTCGTCCGTCGCCGAGAACCGCAGCGACATTCCGCGACGGCTGATCATCAGGATGTCGTCGGTCGAGTCCACCAGCAGCGCACTGACCAGCTCGTCGTCCTCGCGCAGCTTGATCGCGATGATGCCGCCCTGGCGGTTGGTGTCGTACTCGGTCAGGCGCGTCTTCTTGACGAGGCCGCTGCGCGTGGCGAGCACGAGGTACTCGGCGGCCGCGTAGTCCTTGAGCTCGATGATCTGCGCGATCTGCTCGTCCGGCTGCAGCGCAAGCAGGTTCGCGACGTGCATGCCCTTCGCGTCGCGGCCGGCCTCGGGCAGCTCGTACGTCTTGGTGCGGTAGACGCGACCCTTGGTCGTGAAGAACAGCAGCCAGTGGTGGGTCGTGGTGACGAAGAAGTGCTCGACCACGTCGTCGGCGCGCAGCTGCGCACCCCGCACGCCCTTGCCGCCGCGGCGCTGGGAGCGGTAGTTGTCGCTGCGCGTGCGCTTGACATAGCCCTCGCGCGTGACCGTGACGACCATGTCCTCTTCGGCGATGAGGTCCTCCATGGACACGTCGCCGTCGAAGCCGTGCAGGATGTGCGTGCGACGCTCGTCGCCGAAGCGGTCGACGATCTCGGTCAGCTCCGCGCGGATCAGCTCGCGCTGGCGCATCTCGTCGGCGATGATCGCCTTGAAGTCGGCGATCTTCGCCTCGAGCTCCGCGGCCTCGTCGATGATCTTCTGCCGCTCGAGGGCCGCGAGGCGGCGCAGCTGCATCGACAGGATCGCGTCGGCCTGGATCTCGTCGATGCTGAGCAGGTCCATCAGGCCCGCGCGCGCCTCGTCTACGGTGGGCGAACGGCGGATGAGCGCGATGACCTCGTCGAGCGCGTCGAGCGCCGCGAGGTAGCCGCGCAGGATGTGCATGCGCTTCTCGGCCTCGCGCAGGCGGTACTGCGTGCGCCGGACGATGACGTCGAGCTGGTGCGCGATCCAGTACTGGATGAAGCCGTCGAGCGACAGCGTGCGCGGCACGCCGTCGACGATCGCCAGCATGTTCGCGCCGAAGTTGGTCTGCAGCTCGGTGTGCTTGTAGAGGTTGTTGAGCACGACCTTCGCGACCGCGTCGCGCTTGAGCACGACCACGAGGCGCTGGCCGGTGCGGCCCGACGTCTCGTCGCGGATGTCCGCGATGCCGGTGACCTTGCCCTCGCGCGCGAGCTCGCCGATCTTGACCGCGAGGTTGT
This sequence comes from Microbacterium sp. Root53, assembly GCF_001426925.1. Classification (GTDB taxonomy): domain Bacteria; phylum Actinomycetota; class Actinomycetes; order Actinomycetales; family Microbacteriaceae; genus Microbacterium. The sequence goes on along the minus strand of NZ_LMFR01000006.1, from coordinate 39,607 downwards.
CGGGGTTGACCTGATACGGCAGCTCGGTGATCACGAGGCACGTGCGGCCCTGGATCTCCTCGATCTCCACGACGGCGCGCATCGTGATCGAGCCGCGGCCGGTCCGGTACGCCTCGTGGATGCCCTTGGTGCCCAGGATCTGCGCGCCGGTCGGGAAGTCGGGGCCCGGGATGCGCTGCATCAGGCCCTCGAGCAGCTCCTCGCGCGGCAGCTCCGGGTTGGCGAGCGCGAACAGCGCGCCGTCGGCGACCTCGCGGAGGTTGTGCGGCGGGATGTTCGTGGCCATGCCGACCGCGATGCCGACCGAGCCGTTGACCAGCAGGTTGGGGAAGCGCGCCGGCAGGACCGCCGGCTCCTGCGTCTCGCCGTCGTAGTTGTCGTGGAAGTCGACCGTGTCCTGCTCGATGTCGCGCACCATCTCGAGCGCGAGCGCGGCCATCTTGGTCTCGGTGTACCGCGGGGCGGCGGCGCCCTGGTTGCCGGGCGAGCCGAAGTTGCCCTGGCCCTGCGCGAGCGGGTAGCGCAGCGACCACGGCTGCACGAGGCGGACGAGGGCGTCGTAGATCGCCGAGTCGCCGTGCGGGTGGTACTGACCCATGACCTCGCCGACGACGCGGGCGCACTTGGAGAACTTCTTGTCGGGGCGGTAGCCGCCGTCGTACATCGCGTACACGACGCGGCGGTGCACGGGCTTCAGGCCGTCGCGCACGTCGGGCAGCGCGCGCCCGACGATGACGCTCATCGCGTAGTCGAGGTAGCTGCGCTGCATCTCCGACTGGAGGTCGACCTGGTCGATGCGGCCGTGGTTGTGCGCGGCGGTGATGTCGGGGCGCTCTTCGTTGTCTGCCATGTGTCTTTCGATTCAGCTCTCGATGATCCGGATGCGCGGGGCGCGGATCAGATGTCGAGGAAGCGGACGTCCTTCGCGTTGCGCTGGATGAACGAGCGGCGGGACTCGACGTCCTCGCCCATGAGCACGGAGAAGATCTCGTCGGCCGCGGCGGCGTCGTCGATCGTCACCTGGCGCAGCGTGCGCGTCTCGGGGTTCATCGTGGTGTCCCACAGCTCGTGGTCGTTCATCTCGCCGAGACCCTTGTAGCGCTGGATGCCGGCCTCCTTGGGGATGCGCTTGCCGGCGGCCGCGCCCTCCTTCAGGAGCGCGTCGCGCTCGCGGTCGCTGTAGACGTACTCGTGCGGCGCGTTCGACCACTTCAGGCGGTACAGCGGCGGCATCGCGAGGTACACGAAACCGGCCTCGACCAGGCCGCGCATGTAGCGGAACAGCAGCGTCAGCAGCAGCGTCGTGATGTGCTGGCCGTCGACGTCGGCATCGGTCATCAGCACGATCTTGTGGTAGCGCGCCTTCTCGATGTCGAACTCCGGCCCGATGCCCGTGCCGAAGGCCTGGATCATCGCCTGGACTTCCTTGTTGCCCAGCGCCTTGTCGATGCGCGCGCGCTCGACGTTCAGGATCTTGCCGCGCAGCGCGAGGATCGCCTGCGTGTGCGGGTCGCGGCCGCCGACGGCGGAGCCGCCGGCCGAGTCGCCCTCGACGAGGAAGATCTCGCTGATCGACGGGTCCTTGGACGTGCAGTCCTTGAGCTTGTCGGGCATTGCGGCCGACTCGAACACGCTCTTGCGGCGCGCGGTCTCGCGCGCCTTGCGCGCGGCGAGGCGCGCGGTCGCGGCGTCGATCGCCTTGCGCACGATGTTCTTCGCCTGCGCGGGGTTGCGCTCGAACCAGTCGCCCAGCTGATCGCCCACGACCTTCTGCACGAACGCCTTGGCCTCCGTGTTGCCGAGCTTGGTCTTCGTCTGACCCTCGAACTGCGGCTCCGACAGCTTCACGGAGATGACGGCGGTCAGGCCCTCGCGCACGTCGTCGCCCGTGAGGTTGTCCTCCTTCTCCTTGAGGAGGTTGTTGGCGCGCGCGTACTTGTTGACGAGCGTCGTCAGCGCCGCGCGGAAGCCCTCCTCGTGCGTGCCGCCCTCGTGGGTGTTGATCATGTTCGCGTACGTGAACACGTTCTCGCTGTACGAGGTGGTCCACTGCATCGCGACCTCGACCGACATCCGGCCGTCGGCCTGCTCCTGCTCGAGGACGATGATGTCCTCGTTCACGCGCTCGGCCTTGCGCACCTTGTTGAGGTACTCGACGTAGTCGACCAGGCCGCGCTCGTAGTGGAAGACGTTGTGGCGCTTGACCATCTCGGTCGAGCCGTCCTCGCGCGCGACCTCCTCCTCGGAGTCTGCGCGCTCGTCGTACAGCTCGATGCGCAGGCCCTTGTTGAGGAACGCGGTCTGCTGGAAGCGCGTGCGCAGCGTCTCGTAGTCGAAGTCGACGGTCTCGGTGAAGATCGCGGGGTCCGGCCAGAAGGTGATCGTGGTGCCGGTCTCGTCGGTCGCCTCGCCCTTGTCGATCGGGGCGAGCGGCACGCCGCCGTTCTGGAACGACTGGCGCCACACGTGACCCTGGCGCTTCACGACCGCGTCGAGGCGCGTGGACAGCGCGTTCACGACGGACGAGCCGACGCCGTGCAGACCGCCCGAGACGGCGTAGCCGCCGCCGCCGAACTTGCCGCCGGCGTGCAGCACCGTGAGCACGACCTCGAGCGTGGACTTGCCCTCGGTCTTGTGCATGTCGACGGGGATGCCGCGGCCGTTGTCGACGACGCGCAGGCCGCCGTCCTCCAGCAGCGTGACGATGATCGTGTCGCAGTGTCCGGCGAGGTGCTCGTCGACCGAGTTGTCGACGATCTCGTACACCAGGTGGTGCAGACCGCGCGGCCCGGTCGAGCCGATGTACATGCCGGGGCGCTTGCGCACGGCCTCGAGACCCTCGAGGACCTGGATGGCGTCTGCGCCGTACTCCCCTCCGACCTTCTTGCCGTCGATCTGGGCGGAGCCGGTCGATCCTGCGGGATCCGTCGGTGCGCCCGTCTCGTTCTGAGGCGTCTCGTCCTGAGGGTTGTCGGTCGTCATCTAGGTGGCGCTCCACATCTGTTCCGGGTGCCCTGCCATCCTACCAAGCGGGACCCCTCCGACCGGCCTTGACGGGCCCTCAGACGCGAGAAAAACCACCCGGACACCCCGGGAGGTGTCTCACCCGTAGGTATCGCGCGGACCACGCCCTGGAATCGATCTGCGACCCCATTTCCAGGTGGGGACGTCGGGCCCCACGAAACGCACGGAGTCGACACCGGCCTCCGGATACCTCGTGACGATCTGGGTCAGGATGTGCGCCCGCATGTACGACAGGTTCTTGGCCCAGGCCGTCGAGTCGCACTGGATGGTGAGCATGCCCCCCTCCAGCGAGACCGGGCTGGAGTGCTGCGCGGTCTCCGCGCCGGCGACGTCCTCCCACTGGCGCACCAAGTCCTCGCGGGCCAGCTGCGGGGCCCATCCGTTCGCTTTGGTGAGCCCGTCGAGCGCGTCGCCGATGGATCCGGGATCCCGCCCGGGCGTGAACGGCTGGTTCTCGTCGTCCTCGGAGCCGCGGCGCCGGCGCTTGCGCCACTGCGCCCGCTTGCTCGGCTCCATCCCGCGCAGCCGCAGGTAGGTCGCGAGGGTCTCGGGCAGTTCGTCGCTCATCGTCCCTCCACGGGAGCCTCGAGCGGATGCTCGCTGAGCGGGCCCAGGACGCGGCCGGCCTCGATGCGGACCGCGTTGGCGCGCAGCGCCTCGGGCACATCGCCCGCGACGGCCGCCGTGACGACGACCTGCTCGTACCCTGCGACGACGCCGGCGAGGCGCGCGCGGCGATCGGCGTCGAGCTCGGCGAACACGTCGTCGAGGATCAGCACGGGGTCGCCGCCGGGCGACTCGGCCCGCAGCAGCTCGGCGGACGCCAGCCGGAGCGCGAGGGCGACCGACCACGACTCCCCATGCGACGCGTACCCCTTCACGGGCAGCCCGCGCACCCGCAGGATGAGGTCGTCCCGGTGCGGGCCCACGAGCGTGAGACCGCGGTCGAGCTCGGCGGCGCGCTTCGCCTGCAGCGCCGCGCGGAACAGCTCGGCGGTCGCGCCGGCGGTCGGCTCGTCGACGGACTCTCCCTCCTCGGGGTCCCCGCCCCGCACCGACAGCGCCCATTCCAGCTGCGGGCGGTGATCCTCTCCCGCGATCGCCGCGTACGCCTCCGCGACGGGAGCCGCGAGGTCCTGCGCGAGCCGGATGCGCGCGTCGATGATCTCCGAGCCGAGGGCGACGAGCTTGTCGTCCCACACGTCGAGCGTCGGCAGCTGCGCGCTGCGCAGCCCGCGGGCCCGGGCGGACTTCAGCAGCGCGGTGCGCTGCCGCAGGGTCCGGTCGTAGTCGGCGAGCACGGCCGACATCCGCGGGGTGCGCTGCACGAGCAGCTGGTCCGCGAAGCGCCGGCGCGACGACGGGTCGCCGCGCACGATCTGGAGGTCCTCGGGCGCGAACAGCACGACCTGCGCGTAGCGCGGCAGCTCGTTCGTCCGCACGGGCGATCCGCCGATCCGCGCCTTGTTCGAGCCCTGCTTGTTGAGCTGGAGCTCGAGCGTCACACGGCGCTCGCCGTGCGCGAGCCGAGCCCGCACGAACGCGGCGTCGAAACCCTCCCGCACGAGCGGCGCGTCGGCGGACACCCGGTGCGAGCCGAGCGTCGCGAGGTACGCGATCGCCTCGGCCAGGTTCGTCTTCCCCTGCCCGTTGCGCCCGACGAGCACATTCGCCCCGGGCCGGAGCTCGAGCTCGGCTTCCGCATAGTTGCGGAAGTCCTTCAGGCTCAAGTGCTCCACGTGCATTGTTCGACCCTAACGACGTGATCCGACAGAGGTCTGGGGAGGCCGCTGCCCGATTTCGACTCGCTTCGCTCGCTCAATCCGTTTCGACTCGGCTTCGCCTCGCTCAACGACCGGGAATGCGCCCCGCCCACGGGCTCTACCGTCGTGCGAGCGAAGCGAGCGTGGAGCGAAGCGACTGCCGACCACCTCCAGAACGCGACGTCCGCCCCGGATGGAGCGAAGCGACAGCCCGCGATCGCGAGTCCCGGCGCGGAGCGTCGGGCGAGCGATCGCGCAGTCTCCGTGCACTACCCCGCGAAGCGGGAAGAAGATCAGCGCAGAAGAAGGTTCGGCTGGAGGAGGTACTTGAAGCTGTCGCTGCCGGCCTGGTCGACCGAGGTCTGGCTCGTGATCAGCACGGGGCTGAGCTTGTTGGCGTTGTCGCTCGACGTGAACGTGATGCGCACGAACTCGCTGCGCACGGCGGCGAGCGACTCGAGCAGGTACTGGGGGTTGAGGCCGAGCGTGACGTCCTCGCCCTGCAGGTGCGCGTCGACCGACTCCGAGGCTCGCGCCTGGTCGCCGCCGGACGCGTCCATCGTGACGGACGACGTGGTGAACGTGAAGCGCAGCGGCGCCGAGCGGTCGAGCACGAGCGCGACGCGGCGCACGGCCTCGGTCAGCTCGCTCGTGCTGACGACCGCGTAGTGCTCGGTCTGCTCGGGGAACAGGCGGCGGACCGGCGGGAAGTTGCCCTTGATGAGCAGCGACGTCACGGTCTTGTTGCCGGCCGTGAACGCGATGATCTCGCGGTCGCCCGATCCCGAGAACGCGATCGAGATGTTGCCGCCATGCGAGAAGGTTTTGCCGACCTCCTGGAGCGTGCGGGCCGGGACGAGCGCGTGGGCCTCCTGCTGCCCGCCGTCCCAGTCGATGTCGCGCAGCGCCACGCGGTAGCGGTCGGTGGCGACGAGGCTGAGCTGCTGGCCGCTGACCTCGAGCTGCACGCCGGTGAGGACCGGGGTGACGTCGTCGCGCGAGGCGGCGAACGCGACCTGCGAGATCGCGGTGGCGAAGTCGTCGGCCGGCACGAGCCCGGACTCGCCCGTGACCTCGGGGATCGCGGGGTATTCCTCGACGGGCATCGAGGCGAGTGCGAAGCGCGCCGAGCCGCAGGTGAGGGCGATGTTGCCGTCGTCCTCGGTGGTCATCTGGATGGGCGCGTTCGGCAGGCGGCTCGCGATGTCGGACAGCAGCCGGCCGTGCACGAGGATCGTGCCGGGCTCGTCGACCGTCGCCTCGATCGTGGTGCGCGCCGAGGCCTCGTAGTCGAAGGCCGACAGCGCGAGGGCGCCGTCCTCGGTCGCCTCGATCAGCACACCGGCCAGGATCGGCTGGGGATTGCGCTGAGGAAGCAGCTTGACGACGAACGACACTGCCTCACTGAAGACGTCACGGTTGACGTGGAACTTCACTTAGCGCTCCCTCGATGACTGCACACCCCACGGACCGTGGGCCTCCCATGCTAGTGCCCACGCCGGATCCTTGTGTTTTCCCCGTTCCGGCCCGAGAAGGTCATCGCATGACCCCGGAGAGAAGAGATCTCTGTAGTCGTGTTAACAGCTGTGGAAAATGTGGATAAGTCTGTGGATCCCGCTCGCGCGTAGGGAACTACACGCATGTGAGATGTGGATCGGCTGCGGACGGGCGGGGGACGACGTCGCCGGCCGGACGATCACCGCACACCGCGATTCCACATCCGGTCCGCGTGTCGTTCACATGGCTCAGGGCGTGTCTGAACAGTTATCCACAAGTTTTCCACACTGGGGAGAACCCTTATAGAGGGTGCCCGGAACGGCTGTCAAGGACGGATCGGGGCATACGTCGTCATACGGGGAGCGTGCCCGAAGCGGTATGCCGGACGGCCGGCGCGGGCCGTCCGGATGCTGTCCGGTTGGCGGCGCCGGGTCAGCCGGCGGGTGCGGCGATCACCCGGATGGGAGCGCTCCGCTCCCAGGCCCGCACGTCCTCGAGCGCATCCGAGTAATAGAGGGCGTACTGCTCTCGCGTCACATAGCCGATGTGCGGCGTCAGGAGCGTGCGCGGGGCCCTCAGGAGCGGGTGCCCGGGCGGGAGCGGCTCGTCGTCGAACACGTCGAGCGCCGCTCCCCCGAGTGCTCCGGACGCGAGGGCCGCGATCAGGGCATCGGTGTCGACCAGCCCGGCACGTGCCGTGTTGACCAGCAGCCCGTCCGGTCCGAGCGCGGCCAGCTCGGGCTCGCCGACGATGTGCCGCGTGCGGTCGGACATCCGCAGATGCAGCGTGGCGATGTCGGACCGCTCGAACAGGTCGGCCTTCGAGACGAGCTCGGCGCCGGCCTCCGCCGCGCGCTCATGCGTGAGGTTCTCGCTCCAGGCCAGCACCCGCATGTCGAACGCGCGGGCGTACCGTGCCATCCGCGTGCCGATCTTCCCCAGCCCGACGATGCCGAGGGTGCGCCCCGCCAGCTCGGACCCCACGCCGGTCTGCCAGCGGCCGTCGCGCAGGGCCCGCTGCTGGCCGGGGATGTCGCGGACGGCGCTCATCAGCAGGGCCCAGGAGAGCTCAGGGGCGGCCGCCGCCGACGCCCGCGTGCCGCACACCGTGATGCCGAGCCGGGCCGCCGCCGCGGTGTCGATCGACGCGTTCGCGGGGCCCGTCGTGATCAGCAGCCTCAGGCCTGGGAGGCGCTCCAGCACGCGCGCCGGGAAGGCCGTCCGCTCGCGCATCGCGACCACGGCCGTGTCGTGCGCGAGCGCCGCGACCAGCGCATCCTCATCCGGATGCGGATCGCGCAGCGCCCGCACGTCCCACCCGTCCAGCTCATGCCAGGGCGCGCAGCCGAGCGCGACCCCCTGATAGTCGTCGAGCAGCGTCAGGGAGGGCATGCGTGGGAGCGGGTCAGCGGCGGCCGAGCTGCGTGGTGATCTCGGTGACCTGGTTGTAGATCGAGCGGCGCTCCTTCATGAGCTCGCTGATCTTCTTGTAGGCGTACATGACCGTGGTGTGGTCGCGGCCGCCGAAGAGCTGCCCGATCTTCGGCAGCGACAGGCTGGTGCGCTCGCGGCACAGGTACATCGCGATCTGCCGGGCCTGCGCGACGGCCTGCGACCGGCTCGAGCCGTACAGGTCGTCGACGGTGAGCTTGAAGTAGGCCGCGGTCGCCGTGATGATGTCGCTCTCGGACACCACGTTGTCCTCGGTCTGCTCCACGATGTCGCGCAGCACGTTCTGGGCGAGCTGGATGTCGACGTCCGACCGGTTCAGGCTCGCGAACGCCGAGACGCGGATGAGGGCGCCCTCGAGCTCCCGGATGTTGGTGGACACCACGGTCGCGATGTACTCCACGACGTCGTCGGGGATGTACAGCCGCTCGGACTGTGCCTTCTTGCGCAGGATCGCGATGCGGGTCTCGAGGTCGGGCGCCTGCACGTCGGTGATCAGACCCCACTCGAAGCGGCTGCGCATCCGGTCCTCGAAGCCCGTGAGGTGCTTCGGTGCCACGTCGCTCGTGATCACGACCTGCTTGTCGTGGTCGTGCAGCGTGTTGAACGTGTGGAAGAAGGCCTCCTGCGTCTCGGCCTTCCCCTGCAGGAACTGGATGTCGTCGATCAGCAGGATGTCGACGTCGCGGTACCGCGCGTTGAAGGCCGCGCCGCGGTTGTTCGCGATCGAGTTGATGAAGTCGTTCGTGAACTCCTCGCTCGACACGTACCGCACGCGCACGCCGGCGAACAGGCTCTGCGCGTAGTCGCCGATGGCGTGCAGGAGGTGCGTCTTGCCGAGCCCCGAGTCGCCGTAGATGAAGAGCGGGTTGTACGCCTTGGCCGGCGCCTCGGCCACCGCGACCGCGGCCGCGTGCGCGAAGCGGTTGGACTGGCCGATGACGAAGTTGTCGAACGTGTACTTCGGGTTCAGGCGCGTGTCGTTGCGGCTGGGCGTCTGGGACTCGGTCGGGTTCTCGGCGACGGGCCGCTGCGGCTGCGCGGGCTCGGGAGCGCCCAGCGTGGTCGAACCGAGCGCGGGCGGGAACTGCGCCTCCGAGAGCTCGGGGTTCACCGTGACGCGGAAGCTCTGGGCGTCGTCGCCGAGGCGGGCGAGCGCCTCCATGATCGGGTCGCGCAGGCGCTTGGTGATCTGGGCGGCCGTCAGGTCGTTCGGAACGGCGAGGTAGAGCGTTCCCCCCATCACTCCCTCGGGCACGACCAGGCTCAGGAAGCCCTTCATCTGCGGCGTGACGCGATCGTCGCCCTCGAGCTCGACGAGCACGGCACGCCAGACCGGGACATCCGGGATCCGCTGTCCGGGCGGAACGTCTTGCATGGACATGGCCCCCCTCATGAGTCCTGCACGATCCACAGGGGCATCCTTCCGGGCGGGATGTCGCGGCGCGACGGTGTGCGCGCAGCCTGTGGATAACTTCTGCAACGCTAGTCACCGGACGGCCCGACGGCAAATGTGTCGGCCGGCTGCGCGGAGCGGGGAGCGCGTGTCCCTGCCGGGCGCGGAGGGGCGCTGTGGAGATACTGTCAGGTTGTCGCCTGGTTTGCGCGAATCACAGGACCGGACGTACTCTAGGTCGGTTGACTTATGCCCTCGCGGCATTCCCGTACACATCCACGTCTCCGGCAGCATTCATCCGGTGACACCTTCTCCGGAGTGATTCCATGAGCAAGCGCACGTTCCAGCCCAACAACCGCCGCCGCGCCAAGAAGCACGGCTTCCGCGCCCGCATGCGCACCCGCGCCGGCCGCGCCATCCTGGCTGCGCGCCGCGGCAAGGGCCGCGCCGAGCTGTCGGCGTAACACCACCGCCACCTCGATCCTGGCCGTGCTCGCGAGGCCGAGACGCCTGACCCGCGGGGACGACTACCGGTTCGTCGTCCGTCGGGGGGCTCGGTGCGCGGGCGCCCACACGGTGACGCACGTCGTGCTGACGGCCGAGCCGCGCCCCGCGCGATTCGGCTTCATCGTGAGCAAGGCCGTGGGCAACGCCGTGACGCGCAACACCGTGCGGCGGCGCCTCAAGGCCGTGTGCGCCGAGGCGCTGCCCGACGTCCGCGAGGGCGCCGACGTGGTCATCCGCGCCCTGCCCTCCTCGGCCACGGCCTCGTACCAGGATCTCCGCAGCGAAGTGACGCGCTGTCTCGCCCGCAGGGGCGCACGTTGAGCGTGCTGCCTGCATCGGCGCGCGGGACTGCGCGTCTTCGCGTATCCGGGCTGGACGCCTCGGGCGCGGTGGCGGCGGTCGCGCTGCTCCCCCGGAACGCCGGGATCGCGCTGCTCCACGGCTACCGCGCGGTCATCTCGCCGATCTACGGCGACGTGTGCCGCTACTACCCCTCGTGCTCGGCGTACGCGGTGACCGCCGTGCAGCAGCACGGACTCGTGAAAGGATCGGTGCTCGCGGGAGCGCGCATCGTCCGCTGCCATCCCTGGGCGGCCGGCGGACAGGATGACGTGCGCCCGCACCCGGCCTTCCGCTTTGACCTGACTCCACACGGCTTCGTCGTGCCCCGTCGAAAGGACTGATCCCTCGTGGATTTCTTCGGAATCATCCTCTTCCCGCTCAAGTGGGTGGTCGAGCTCATCCTGGTCGCCTGGCACTGGCTGTTCACCGCGATCGGCCTGCCTGCCGCCGGCGGCATCACCTGGATGCTGTCGATCCTCGGCGTGGTGCTGGTCGTCCGTGCGGCCCTGATCCCGCTGTTCGTGCGGCAGATCAAGAGCCAGCGGGCGATGATGGAGCTCGCTCCGGAGATCCGGAAGATCCAGGACCGGTACCGCGGAAAGCGCGACCAGCTGTCTCGTGAGGCGATGAGCCGAGAGACGATGGATCTGTACAAGAAGCACGGCTCCAGCCCGCTCAGCGGCTGCTGGCCGCTGCTCGTGCAGATGCCGATCTTCTTCTCGCTGTACTACACGCTGTCCGACGTCAAGCTGCACGCCCAGGCGGGCACGGGCGGCGTGGGCCTGCTCAACGCCGAGCTGACGCGCCAGTTCAACGACGCCAAGCTGTTCGAGCTCGCCCCGTTCCACCAGACGCTCGGCGAGGCGTGGGACCAGGGCGCGGTCGCGACGATCGTCATCCTGCTCGTCCTCGTGGTCCTGATGATCGCGACGCAGTTCATCACGCAGCTGCAGATCATCTCGAAGAACCTGTCCCCCGAGGCCAAGACCGGCCAGGCGTACCAGATGCAGAAGATCATGCTCTGGGTCATTCCGTTCGCGATGATCTTCTCGGGCGTCTTCTTCCCCCTCGGCCTGGTGCTCTACTGGTTCTTCAGCAACCTGTGGACGATGGGCCAGCAGTTCGTCGTCATCCGCGAGCTCCCCACGCCCGGCTCGGAGGCCGCGAAGGCCCGCGAGGAGCGCCTGGCGCGCCGCGGCAAGGCGCTCAACTCCAAGGGCAAGGTCGTCTCGATGGCCGAGTACGAGGAGGAGCAGCGCCGCCTGCTCGAGGAGGCGGAGCAGCGCAAGGCGCAGCAGCACAAGCGTCAGCAGCCCATGGGCAAGCAGCGCGCGAAGAAGAAGCAGGCGCCGAAGCCGGGGGGTTCGAGCAACCCGGGTGACGCCGCATCGCCGGAGGACCCGGATGAGGGCGCCGCTGGCCTTCCCGCCAAGTCGTAATCCCCTTCTGATCAGGCAATTTCCTTCCCGACCATCGAGGATGACCACATGAGCAGCACTTCCGTGACCGGCGACGCGCCCAGCAACGCCGAGCTCGAGGCCGAGGGCGACATCGCCGCAGACTACGTCGAGGGCCTGCTGGACATCGCCGACATCGACGGCGATCTCACGCTCGATGTGAAGCAGGGTCGTGCGTACGTCTCGGTCGAGTCGGATGACGAGTCGCTGTCCGTGCTGTCTCACCCCGACACGGTGCAGGCGCTCCAGGAGCTGACCCGGCTCGCCGTGCAGGCGAAGACCGGTCGGTTCTCGCGGCTCATCCTCGACATCGGCGGCTCGCGGGATGCCCGTCGCCGACAGCTCGAGAAGCTGGTCGACGCCGCGGTCGCGCGCCTGGACGAGGGTGCCTCGCAGGCGTCGCTCCCGGCGATGTCGAGCTACGAGCGCAAGCTCGTGCACGACATCGTGTCAGAGCGCGGCCTGACGTCGGAGTCGTACGGCGAGGGCGCCGACCGTCACACGGTCATCCGCCGCGGCTGATGACCGGCGTGCTCGAGCCCGAACCCGCGGTCGCCGCGGAGCTCTTCGGCGACCGCGTCGAGCTCGCGCGCGCCTACACCGCTGCGCTCGCGCAGCACGGTGAGAAGCGCGGCCTGATCGGCCCGCTCGAGCTGCCGCGGTTGTGGACGCGGCACATCCTGAACAGTGCGATCGCCGCTCCCCTGTTCCCCGCCGGCGGCATCGCCGGCGATGTGGGGTCGGGCGCCGGGCTCCCGGGCCTGGTGCTGGCGATCGCGCGGCCCGACGTGCGCTGGGTGCTGATCGAGCCCATGGAGCGCCGCGTGGCCTGGCTCGAGGAGCAGGTCGGGGCCCTGGGGCTGGAGAACGTGGATGTCGAGCGTGCCCGCGCCGAGGAGGCCGGTCGCTACGAGGGCGTGCTGGACGCCGTGACCGCCCGTGCGGTGAGCGCCCTGCGGACGCTCATCCCCTGGACCGCTCCCCTGGCCCGCGACGGCGGCGAGCTCATCCTGCTCAAGGGCCACAACGCGCCGGCCGAGATCGAGGCGGCTCAGAAGCAGATCCGGAAGTTCAAGCTGTCGGACGTCCGCGTGGAGGTGCTCGGCGAGGGAGTTCTCGCCGAGGAGACCCGCGTCGTACGGGCTCTCGTCCGCGCCTGATCCCTCGCCGTTTCACGTGAAACACACGTGAGGCTGCGGCGTGCTCACGTCCCGCCGCTCGTTGAGCGGAGAGAAGCGGAGTCGAAACGTCGCCTCCTTCGAACTAAGCGCACGTTTCACGTGAAACATCCCCGTGCCTCGGCGATAGATGCAGACTGTGAGGGGAGTTTGAGGGCGTTTCGACTCCTCGCTGGCGCTCGTCGCTCAACGACCATGAGTACGCCAGACCCCGAGCTCCAAGACTGTGGGGTGGGTGGAGCACTTTTCGTCTCCGCTCCTTCGTCGCTCCGCTCAACGACCTCACAATGCTGCGCGGGTGCCGTTTCACGTGAAACATCCGGGCTCGGGCGGTGGGGTGTCGACCGTGAGGGAGCTTCAGGGCGTTTCGTCTCCTCGCTGGCGCTCGTCGCTCAACGACCATGAGTGCGCCGAACCTCGGTCGCAACGCCGTGGGGTGAGTACGTGCTCTCTCCTCGCTCTGCTCAAGGAACTCACGGGGCTGCCTCGGTGCCGCTTGCTTGGTCCTTGAGCGAAGCGAAGCGGAGTTGAGACGCCAGCAATCGCCTTCTGATGCTGTATCGTCCCCCTCCCTTGGGTTCACCCCCGGTCGTTGAGCGGAGCGAAGCGGAGGCGAAACGGGTCCAAGCTTGCGCCGGCGGTGTTTCATGTGAAACCTGCGCTTCCGCGAGGGGAGCTGACCGCGAGGACGGCTTCCGAGCAGTACGACGCAGTGGCGACGCCGGGGGGCGGGACAGGTGCGTTTCGTCTCCGCTCCTTCGTCGCTCCGCTCAACGACCTGACAAGGCAGCTGCGGTGACGCTTCCTTGGCTGTTGAGCGGAGCCGAAACGCGTCCAAACTCGCTTCGGTGGCGTTTCGCGTGAAACATCAGGCTCGGCGAGGTTCGCCGACCGCGAGGACGGCTTCCGAGCAGCACGACTCAGTGGCGGGGCTGTGGGGCGGGATAGATGCGTTTCGTCTCCGCTCCTTGGTCGCTCCGCTCAACGACCCGGCGAGGTTGGCGGTGTTTCACGTGAAACATCCCGGGACGGTAGCGTGAGGATCATGATCCGGCGGGTCGGGCTCGTGGTGAACCCCACGGCGGGGAGCGGGCGGGGACGCCGGGTCGGATCCGCAGCAGCCAGGGCGCTCATGGACGCGGGCGCGGAGGCCGTCTCGCTCTCGGCCCTCGATGCAGTCGAGGCGCTGGCGAGCGTGCGCCGCGCGGTCGCCGAGGGCCAGATCGACGCGCTCGTGGTCGTCGGGGGCGACGGCATGGTGCATCTGGGCATCCAAGCGCTGGCGGAGACCGCTCTCCCCCTCGGTATCGTCCCCGTGGGGTCGGGAAACGACTTCGCGGCGTCTGCCGGCCTCCCCCGATCCACCGACAGTGCGATCGAGGCCGTGCGCGCGGGGGTGCTCGCGGGGACGTCGACGAGAGCTGTCGATCTGCTGCGGGTGAGCGGCCCAGGCGTGACCGGGGGCGAGCGCTGGGTCGCTGGTGCGGTGTCGGCAGGGCTGGACGGCGCTGTGAACGCCCGTGCCAACCGTCTGCGGTGGCCTCGCGGCTCGTCGCGCTATGTGTTCGCCGCTGTCGCGGAGATCCTGGTGTACCGCGCCTGGGGCTACGACGTGACGGTGTTCGACGAGCGCGGCGCGGTGCAGCTGGAGTGGCGGAGCGACGGGGCGCTCGTCACCGTGGCGAACGCACCGCGAATCGGCGGAGGAATCGCGGTGGCTCCGTCCGCCCGCGTCGACGACGGAATCCTCGACGTCATCCTCGCGGCCGACGTCGGTCGGCTCACTGCCGCGCGCATCTTCCCCGCCATGCTGATGGGCCAGCACCTGCGGTCGGCGCACCTCACGGCGACGCCGGGCCGCACGGTCGAGATCGCGGCAACCGGCGCTCGGGACTCGTGGCCGGCGGTCTTCCGTGACGGTGAGCTGATCGGCACGCTTCCCGTGCGTGTGGAGCTGTGCCCCGGCGTCCTGCGTCTGCTGGGGTGATGTTTCACGTGAAACTCTCTCCATCGAGGCGTGCGTCATGACCGGCCGGGCTCATCTGTTCCCGGTCTGGAAACATCGGGCGACACGCCGAGACGTGTCCGTCGGAGAGGTTAGGGTGGAGAGACCGGCCGGCTCGCGAAGGGAAGAGTGTTTCACGTGAAACAGTCCGAGAAGGCGGCGTCGTTCGCACTCCCCGACGACACTCCCCTGGCTCGCGAACTGGCCGATCTCTCGGCTCGTCGGCGCGCGCTGGCGGACGTCCAGGTCGAGTTCCCGGGGCGCACCCGGATCATGACGATCTCGAACCAGAAGGGCGGAGTCGGCAAGACGACGACCACGGTCAACATCGCCGCGGCCCTGGCGTCGCTCGGTGGGCGTGTGCTCGTCATCGACCTGGACCCGCAGGGCAACGCCTCCACGGCGCTCGGCATCCCCCACAGCGCGGACATCCCGAGCATCTATGACGTCCTGATCGACGGGTTCCCCATCTCGGACGTGGTGCAGAAGAGCCCGGAGTCCGACACCCTGTTCTGCGCCCCCAGCAACATCCACCTGGCCGGCGCCGAGATCGAGCTCGTGACACAGGTCGCACGCGAGCAGAGGCTGAAGACCGCGATCGACGAGTACCTCCGAGATCTGGACACCCCGCTGGACTTCATCCTGATCGATTGCCCGCCTTCGCTGGGTCTGCTGACGATCAACGCGTTCACCGCGGCCGAAGAGGTCTTCCTGCCGATCCAGTGTGAGTACTACGCGCTGGAGGGCCTGAGCCAGCTGCTGGGCAACATCACCATGATCCAGAAGCACCTCAACCGCGGCCTGCGACTCTCGACGATCCTGCTGACCATGTACGACGCGCGCACCAAGCTGTCGCAGCAGGTCGCCGACGAGGTGCGCTCCCACTTCCCCGACGAGGTTCTGGGGACACTAATTCCCAGGTCAGTGCGGATTTCCGAGGCTCCGAGCTTCGGTCAGACAGTGATCGCCTATGACGGCAACTCGGCGGGCGCGATCGCGTACCGCGAGGCCGCCGTGGAGATCGTGCGACGCGGCGACGGTATCGCCGAGAAGAAGGAGTCCTGATGGCGAAGCGGACAGGTCTGGGACGCGGGATCGGCGCCCTGATCCCCACGGCCGAGTCGAGCGAGGCGCGCCCCGTCGACGTGTTCTTCCCCGGGGGGTCGCTCAAGAAGGCCGACGAGGCGGCGGAGCAGGTCGCCGCGCAGGCCGCGACGGCCACGGCGGTCGCCGAGCGCGAGCCGGAAGAGGACCTCGTGGCGGTGCCCGGCGCCCGCCTGGTGCACATCGACCCTCACAGCATCGTTCCCAACCCGCGTCAGCCGCGTACGCACTTCGACCCCGAGGACCTCGCCGAGCTGGTGCACAGCGTGCGCGAGTTCGGAGTGCTGCAGCCGGTCGTGGTGCGCGACAAGGGCGACGGGACCTACGAGCTCATCATGGGCGAGCGGCGCACGCGGGCCTCTCGCGAGGCGGGGCTCACGGAGATCCCCGCGATCATCCGCGACACGTCCGACGACGCGCTGCTGCGCGACGCGCTGCTCGAGAACCTGCACCGCTCGCAGCTGAACCCCCTGGAGGAGGCCTCGGCCTACCAGCAGCTGCTCGAGGACTTCGGCATCACGCAGGACGAGCTGGCCAAGCGGATCGGGCGCTCGCGTCCGCAGATCAGCAACACGATCCGACTGCTGCGGCTGCCGGTTCCCGTGC
The DNA here is from genome assembly GCF_001426925.1 of Microbacterium sp. Root53. Lineage (GTDB taxonomy): Bacteria > Actinomycetota > Actinomycetes > Actinomycetales > Microbacteriaceae > Microbacterium. The sequence continues at coordinate 23,279 of NZ_LMFR01000006.1, read as the reverse complement.
AGCAGCGCGTGGCGGCGGGCGTGCTGAGCGCGGGGCACGCGCGGGCCATCCTGTCGCTCGAGGACGCCGAGGCGATGCAGCGACTGTCCGAGAAGATCGTGAACGAGGATCTCTCGGTGCGTGGCGCGGAGGCCGCCGCGAAGACGATCGCCGCCGAGGAGCCGGGTTCGCGAGCACCCAAACCGCAGCCGGGCGCGCGGCGGGCGTTCCTAAACGACGTGGCGGAGCGCCTGGGAGACCGCCTCAACACCAAGGTCAAGATCGACCTGACCTCGCGCAAGGGTCAGATCAAGATCGACTTCGCGACGATCCAGGACCTGAACCGCATCCTCGCCGAGCTTGGCGAGGAGGGGTACGGAAACTGACGCGCCGGTTCACCCGGTAGGCCACTCCCCCGCGGACGTCAAGTCCCTGGGGCGGTCGGCCGCATCTCCGTAGCGTGGCACGCGACATCGACCACGCGAAGGAGGCTGCCTTGACCGACACCCTGAACCAGTCCGACCCGCGCGAGCCCTCGGGCGAGTTCCCCGAGCAGGAGCAGCCCACCCAGCCGGGGCTCACGAGCGAGATGGACCCGCAGCCCGACCACGGCGAGACCAGCTGGCAGGGCCGGGAGCGCCTCGTCGGCCGGAAAGCCCTGATCACGGGAGGCGACTCCGGGATCGGCCGTGCGGTCGCGATCGCCTTCGCCCGGGAGGGCGCCGACGTCGCGATCGTGTACCTGCCCGAGGAGGAGGAAGACGCGCAGGTCACCGAGCGCCATGTGCGCGAAGCCGGCCGCAAGGCCGTGCTGCTGCCGGCCGACCTGACCGAGGAGCAGGCCTGCATCGAGGTCGTGTCGGCCGCGCGCGACGAGCTCGGCGGCCTCGACATCCTCATTCCGAACGCGGCATATCAGCGTCAGCGTGAGGGTGTGGACACGCTCCAGGTGTCCGAGATCGAGCGGACGTTCCACACGAACCTGATCTCGGCGATGGTGCTCGCGCGCGAGGCCGTGCCTCACATGTCGCCTGGGGCATCCATCATCGTGACGACGTCCATCCAGGCGTCGCAGCCGTCCTCGGTCCTGCTGGACTACGCGATGACCAAGGCCGCGCAGGTCGCGTTCATCCAGGCGCTCGCCACCGAGCTCGGGCCCAAGGGCATCCGCGTGAACGGCGTCGCCCCCGGGCCGATCTGGACGCCGCTCATCCCGGCCACGGGATTCCCGGCCGACAAGGTCAAGGAGTTCGGGGCCGATACGCCGCTCGGCCGGGCGGGCCAGCCGGTCGAGCTCGCCGGGGCATACGTCTACCTGGCCAGTGACGAGGCGTCGTACACGTCCGGCGCCGTGCTGCCCGTGACGGGCGGGAAGGGGTTCTGACATGCCGAACCGCAGCATCAAGGACGAGGAGCTCTACGAGAAGCTCCGCGAGGAGGGCAACTCCAAGGAGAAGGCCGCGCGCATCGCGAACGCCGCCGCCCGCGACGGGCGCGAGGACGTGGGCGAGCGCGGCGGCAGCGCCGAGAACTACGAGGATCGCACGGTCGACGAGCTTCGCGATCGGGCGAAGGAGCTCGGCATCGAGGGCGTCTCCAAGCTCAAGAAGGACGAGCTGATCGACAAGCTCCGCAACCACTGACGGGGGACGGGTGAGAGAAGAGGGCGCTGGGGCGGATCGACCGCTCCAGCGCCCTCCTTCGCGGGATCGTCAGTCGCGACCCAGCTGCCTCGCGATCTCCGCGTCCACCGCGCGGATCGTCGTCGTGTCGACATCCGGGATCGCGGCCTCGAAGCGAGCCTGGCGGCGGCGCAGCCAGAATCCGCCGATCAGGAGCAGCGCCAGCGCGACGTAGATGACGATCGAGACAGGGCTGCGGACCAGGATCGACGGGTCGCCCTGACTGATCGCCATCGCCTTGCGCAGCTGCTCCTCGGCCATCGGCCCCAGGATGCCGCCGACGACCATCGGTGCGACGGGATATCCGTGGCGGCGCATGAAGAAGCCGATCACACCGAGCAGCAGCAGCACGGCGATGTCGAAGACCTGGAAGTTGGCGGCGTAGGCCCCGAGGCCGGCGAAGACCAGGATCCCCGCGTAGAGATACGGCCGCGGGATCTGCAGCACCTTCGCCCACAGGCCCACCAGCGGCAGGTTCAGGACCACGAGCACCACATTGCCGATGTAGAGGCTCGCGATGAGCGCCCACACGAGCGCGGACTGGTTCTCGAACAGCAGCGGGCCGGGCTGGATGCCGTAGGTCGTGAACGCCGAGATGATGACTGCCGCGGTCGCGGTGGTCGGGATGCCGAGCGTGAGCAGCGGCACGAGAACGCCCGCCGCCGCGGCGTTGTTCGCGGCCTCCGGGCCCGCGACGCCCTCGATCGCTCCCTTGCCGAACTGCTGCCGATAGGGCTCGCGCGTGAGCTTCTTCTCGGTGGCGTACGACAGGAAGGTCGCGACGTCGGCGCCGCCCGCCGGGATCGACCCGATCGGGAACCCGATCGCGGTGCCGCGCAGCCACGGCTTCCACGACCGCTTCCAGTCGCTCTTGGACATCCACGATCGCCAGCTGCCTGACACCGGGCGCACGGGCGGCGTGCTGTGCCGCAGGCGGGAGCCGATGTGCAGCGCCTCGCCGACCGCGAACAGGCCCACGGCGATGATCACGACGTCGATGCCGTCGCCCAGGTTGGGAATGCCGAACGTGAAACGCGCCTGACCCGTCAGGGTGTCGGTGCCGACCAGCCCGAGGAAGAGGCCGACGGCGAGCGACACCATGCCCCGCACGGGGCTGCCGCCCAGCAGGGCGCCGATCGTGAGGAACGCGACGATCATGAGCGCGAAGTAGTCGGCCGGCCCGAAGGTCTTCGCGAACTGGGCGATCCCGGGCGCGAAGAAGGTGAGGCCGACCGTCGCGAGCGTGCCGGCGACGAACGACCCGATCGCGGCGGTGGCGAGCGCGGCGGCCGCGCGACCCGCGCGCGCCATCTTGTTGCCCTCCATCGCCGTGACGATCGAGGACGACTCCCCCGGTGTGTTGAGCAGAATCGACGTCGTCGACCCGCCGTACATGCCGCCGTAGTAGATGCCGGCGAACATGATGATCGCCGACGTCACGTCCAGCGTGTAGGTGAGCGGAAGCAGCAGCGCCACCGCCATGGCGGGCCCGATGCCGGGCAGCACGCCGACCGCCGTGCCGAGCAGCACGCCGAGGAACGCGTACAGCAGGTATGCGGGCTGGATCGCGGTCGCGAAGCCCTCGAGCAGCAGATTCAGACTGTCCATGGGGAACCCCTCACCAGGCCGATCCGAACAGGGGCAGCGAGAGACCCAGCAGCTCGCCGAACACGACGTAGGTCACGACGCCGAGCACGGCGCCGATGATCAGGGCCTTCCACCAGGACCGTGCGCCCAGCGCGAGCGACGCGCCCGCGAACAGGATCGTCACCGCGACGGGCCAGCCCGCATACGGGATCGTGACGATCAGGGACGCGAACGACAGCACCACCAGCAGCACGGTGCGCCAGGACGTCGGCGCGTCGTGGTCGAGATCCTCGCTGTCCTCGGGGGCGCCGACGTCGCCGCGCAGCACCGCGATGGCCGCCGCGACCGAGGTGATCAGCATGAGGGCGTTGATCACGTAGGGCAGCACGCGCGCGCCCAGCACGTTCGACGAGCCGACCGGCTCCCGGATGGTCCCCGTCATGACGAGGGCGACGATCGAGAACACGAGGATGACGCCGATGAAGCCGAGCTCACCCCACCTGCGTGCGCGGGGCACCGCGGCCGAAGCGGCCGCGGTGCCCGTCGTGATCGGAGGCTCGATCATCACTCGATGATCCCCAGTGTGCGCAGCGTGTCCTGCGTCGTGGCGATGTCCTCCTCGAGGAACGACGAGAAGTCGTCGCCCGTGAGGAAGGCGTCGGTCCATCCGTTCGTCTCGAGGGTCTCGGTCCACTCCTCGGTCTCGTGGAGGTCGGTGACGAGGCCGACGAGCGCCTCCTTCTGCGCGTCCTCGATGCCGCCGGGCGCGATCAGGCCGCGCCAGTTCGTCAGCGTGATGTCCACGCCCTGCTCCTGCAGGGTCGGGACGTCCGGGAGCAGCGCCGCGGGCTCCGCCGACGAGACGGCCAGCGCCTTCAGCTCCCCCGCCTTGATCTGCTCGGCGAACTCGCCGACGCCCGAGATGCCGGCCGCGACCTGGCCGCTCAGGAGCAGGGTCACGGCCTCGCCGCCACCCGCGTTCGCGATGTAGTTGAGCGAGCCGACGACGTCCTCGACGCCGGCGTCCTCGAGCAGCTGCGCCGCGAGGATGTTGTCGATGCCGCCCGAGGAGCCGCCCGTGATGGGCAGTGACGCGCCCTGCTCGGCCCAGTCGGACAGGAAGTCGTCGAGCGTGTCGTACTCGCTGTCACCGGGGACGACCAGCACGAGCGGCTCCTCCGTGAGGCGCGCGATCGGCGTCATGTCCTCGATGCGGTTCTCGGACTGGTTGGTCTCGACCGCGCCGACCATGACGCTGCCGGTGATCATCAGGGTGTTCGGGTCGGTCTCGGTCGCGAGCGACGCGAGGCCGATGGTGCCGCCGGCGCCGCCGATGTTCGTGACCGGCGCGGACGACACCAGCCCGGCAGAGGTGAGGGCCTCGGCGGCCGCGCGCGCGGTCTGGTCCCAGCCGCCGCCCGGGTCGGCGGGGGCGATGACCGACACGCTCTGGATGGCGGCCGGCTCCTCGCCGCCGCCTCCCGCGGTGCCGCCGCCGGCACCGGAGCACGCGGTCAGGGCGAGCGCCGCGGCGCCGAGGAACGCGCCGGCGATGAGGCGGGCGGGCGTACGGGTGTGCTGTGTCATGGGCTCCTCCTCGAGTCCAGTCCTGTGTCGCGCGGCGTCGACGCCGCGAGCGGGATGTCCGGAGCCTAGGGCGGTCGCCGGGGCCTGCGCGGCTTGCGTTCGCAACGGGGACTTTCGGTCGTTTCGGTCCCCCGGCCGCCCGGGTCCGGTCGTGGCGCGCTCGCCTACGATGGACCGCGTGATGAAGGCGATGACGCTCCGCACGCAGCTCGTGCTGCTGCAGGTCGTCATCGTGCTCGCGGTCGTGCTCACCGTCGGACTCGCCGCCCTCTGGACGCAGGAGCGGCAGATCCGCGAGGCATCCCAGGAGCGCATGATCGCGGTCGCCCAGTCGGTCGCTCAGCTTCCCACGATCCTGGAGGCGTACGACGATCCGGATCCCTCCGCCGTGATCCAGCCGATCGCCGAGCTGATCCGCGACGCCTCGGACGTCGCGTACGTCGTCGTCACGGACGACGAGGGCATCCGGTACTCGCACCCGAACCCCGACCTGATCGGCGAGGTCGTGTCGACGGATCCGAGCGTCGCGCTGTCGGGCGAGATGTACGTGGGAACGCAGACCGGCACCCTCGGCGAGTCCTGGCGCGTCAAGGTCCCGGTGTTCGACGGCGACGGCGAGGTCATGGGCCAGGTGTCGGTCGGCATCCTGGAGTCGGACCTCCGCGCGGACTTCCTGGCCGACATGACCGGCTTCCTGCTGGCGCTCGGCGCGGCCACCGTGATCGGCGTCGTCGCCGCGACGGGCGTGGCGCGCATGGTGCGGCGGCGCATCTACGGTCTGGAGCCGGACGAGATCCGCGGGCTGCTGGAGACCCGCGAGGCGACGCTGCACGGCATCCGGGAGGGCCTCGTGGCTTTCGACGACGACGGGCGGGTGTCGCTGTGCAACGATGCCGCGGCGCGCCTGCTCGGGCTGGAATCGCCGGCGGACGCGATCGGAGTGGCGGCCGCCGACCTGCTCGAGGACGACCTCGCCGGGCTGCTGGACGAGGTGAGGGCGGGCGAGGCGCCGCAGCGGCTCGTGCTGTCGGGCGAGCGGGTGCTCGTCGCCCGGGCCGCGCCCGTGCGGGTGCACGGCCGCGACGTGGGCACCGTGGTGATCCTGCTCGACCGCACGGAGCTGGATCGCGCGCTGCAGGAGCTCGCGGGCGCGCAGAGCCTCACCGAGGGCCTCCGGGCGCAGCAGCACGAGTTCGCCAACACGCTGCACACGCTCGGCGGGCTGATCGAGCTCGGCGAGACCGACGCCGCCATGCGGGTGATCGAGCGCAGCGGCGACGGCGGGGCCATCACGCGAGTGGATGCCCACGACGGCATACACGACATCGAGCTCGCCGCCCTGCTGCTCGCGAAGCGGGCACGCGCACGCGAGCTCGGCGTCGCGCTGGCCGTCACGAGCGACTCGTACCTCTCGCACGGCTGCGGCGACGGCGGAGATCTCGTGACGGTGGTGGGCAACCTCCTCGACAACGCCATGGACGCCGCCGGCCGCGGCGGCACCGTGACGCTCCGGATCCGAGGCGGGGACGAGCGGATCGACATCGTGGTGGACGACGACGGGCCGGGCGTGCCGGAGGACCGGCGACGCGACGTATTCTCTCTCGGGTATTCGACCAAGGACCGCGGCGGACGTCGCGGATACGGGCTCACGCTCGTCGCGCGCATCGTGGAGCGGCTGGGCGGCACGGTGGAGGTGGGCGGCTCCCCCGCGGGCGGCGCGCGCTTCGTCGTGGCGCTGCCGGCGAGCGGATCTCCCGCGCCCGCCCGTCGCGAGGAGGCGCTGTCGTGACGCGGCTGCGGGCGCTCATCGTCGAGGACGACTTCGCGGTGGCGCACGTCACGCGGGGCTTCGTCGAGCGCCATCCGCGGTACGAGGTCGTGGGCGTCGCGTCGACAGGCACGGAGGCGCTGCGCGCGCTCGCCGAGCTCGAGCCCGACGTCATGCTGCTCGACGTGTACCTGCCGGACATCTCCGGCGTCACGGTGCTGGGGCGGGCGCGCGCGGCCGGGTCGCGCGTCGAGGTGATCGCTGTGACCGCGGCACGCGACCTCGAGACGGTCCGGCTCGCCCGCGCCCACGGCGTGCACCACTACCTCGTGAAGCCCTTCCCCATGCAGGCCCTGCACGAGCGGCTCGACGACGTCTGGAGGGCGCACGAGCGCGATGCCGCGCTGGTCGCCGGCGCTCCGCTGGACCAGTCCGCGGTCGATGCGCTGCTGCGCCGGGACGCGCTCGCGTCCGCAGGTCAGCGCAAGGGCGTCTCCCCGCTCACGCTGGAGCGCGTCGCCGAGGCTCTCGAGGCGCAGACCGAACCCGTCTCGGCCGCCGAGCTGGGCGAGAGCCTGGGGATGGCGCGGGTCAGCGCCCGCCGCTATCTCGAGCGGCTGGTCGAGGCCGGGCTCGCCGCCCGGGAGCCGCGCTACGGCCACGCCGGCCGGCCCGAGCTCCTCTACTCCGCTCGCCGCTGAGCGCGGGCATCCCGCTGCTCGAGATCACATCCGCTCCGTCCACGTCACATCGGGCGCGCGAGATCACACGCGGATGGATGTCCTCTCGCCGGATGGATGTGATCTCGCCGGATGGATGTGATCTCGGTGCCGAGATCGCGGGCTCTCCACAGAGTGGGGCATCCGGATCCCGTCCAGGCGTGCGCGCGTAGCCTTGTATGGTGAGCGAGCCCGCCGAACTCCCCCGCCGACGCGCGAGCGTCGAGGTGCTGCGCGCCGAGGCCGCGGACGAGCTCGCGACGCTCATCCACGAGCGGCTGCGCGGCGGCGAGGACCCCTGGGAGTTCATGGAGGACCTGCCGACGGTCGACGAGCTCGTCGTCTTCACCCTCCGCGCGGAGCACATCGAGGCGGATGGCGGCCTGCGCCCCACGGCGGCCCGCAATCAGCGCCTGCTGCGCCTGATCGCGGCCGAGTACCCGGAGCTGACCCGCGCGGTCTGGCGCCTGATCGGCCAGGAGAACACGCACCGCCGCTGGGATGCGGTCGTCCGCGTCGTCGACGGGCGCTGATCCGTCGCACGGGGAACGACGAAGCCCCGGCGCGGGGCCGGGGCTTCGTGGGGTGCGGGTCCTTACTTGAGGAACTCCGCGAGGTCCTGCTCGAGCGCGAACTTCGGCTTGGCGCCGATGATCGTGGTGGCGACCTCGCCGTTCTTGAAGACCTTCATGGCCGGGATCGACGTGATCTGGTACTTCATGGCCAGATCCGGGTTCTCGTCGACGTTGAGCTTGAGGATCGTGATCTTGTCGGGGTTCTCGGCCTGGATTTCGTCGAGCACCGGCGCGACCATGCGGCACGGGCCGCACCACGCGGCCCAGAAGTCGACGAGCACGGGGCCGTCGGCCTGCAGGACGTCCTGCTCGAACGTGGCCGAGGTGGTGGCCTTGGCGGTCATGTGGATCTCCTTCGGTGGGAAGTGCGTCTTCACCCGCAACGCGGGAGGGGCTGTGGTTGTTCCGCGGCCTCTCAGGCCTCGACGAGCTGGTCCTCGGCGGGGGCCGGCTCGTCGGCGTCGCCCAGCGACGCCAGGAAGTGCTCGGCGTCCAGCGCGGCGACCGTCCCGCTCGCCGCGGCCGTGACGGCCTGGCGGTAGGTCGGGTCGATGACGTCGCCCGCCGCGAACACGCCCGGGGCCGACGTGCGCGAGGTGCGGCCGATCACGGCGATCGTGCCCTCGGGCGTCAGCTCGAGCTGGTCGTGCACGAGGTGCGTGCGCGGGTCGTTGCCGATCGCGACGAACAGACCCTCGAGCGCCAGGTCGCGCGTCTCGCCCGTGACGGTGTCGCGCAGCGTGACGCCCTCGACGGCCGACTCGCCCAGGATGTCGGCGACCTCGGCGTTCCAGATGAACTCGATCTTCTCGTTCGCCAGGGCGCGCTGCTGCATGATCTTGGAGGCCTTGAGCGTGTCGCGGCGGTGGATCACGTAGACCTTCGAGGCGAACTTGGTGAGGAAGGTCGCCTCCTCCATGGCCGAGTCGCCGCCGCCGACGACCGCGATGGTCTTCTCGCGGAAGAAGAAGCCGTCGCACGTGGCGCACCACGAGACGCCGTGGCCGGACAGGCGCTCCTCGCCCGGGAGGCCCAGCTTGCGGTAGGCCGAGCCGGTCGCGAAGATCACGGCCTGCGCCTCCTCGACGGCGCCGCTGCCGAGCGTGACCTTCTTGACGTCGCCCGACAGGTCGAGCTCCGTCACGTCGTCGTAGCGGATCTCGGCGCCGAACTTCTCGGCCTGCTCCTGCATCTTCTGCATGAGCTCGGGGCCCATGATGCCCTCGGGGAACCCTGGGAAGTTCTCGACCTCGGTGGTGTTCATCAGCTCACCGCCCACCTCGACCGAGCTGGCCACGACGAGGGGGCTCAGGTTCGCCCGGGCCGCATAGATCGCGGCGGTGAATCCGGCCGGACCCGATCCGATGATGATGAGCTGTCGCACGAGGCCTCCAGGGTGTGATGTCGGGCGGGGTTCCGACTGCCACAACACATGGTACGCGCGGGCTATTCCATAGACCAAAATCTATCGATACGAGTCGCAGCCCCCGGTCGTGTGCGGGCGACCGGGGGCTGCGGGTGTGTGCGGATCAGCGGCGATCGTGGGTCGCGTGCGCCGCGCGGCGACCCAGCAGGACGCCCAGCGCGATCATCGCGGCGGCCAGCACGAAGTGCAGCCAGTCGTCGGCGGCGTTCAGCGGCACGAAGTTGGCCGCGTGCTCGTCCGGCACCACCAGTCCGTACAGCCACAGCAGCGCGTAGACGGCGCCGCCCCAGATGAGGAACTGCTTGGCTCCGCCGAACGTGCGGGCGGCCAGGACGCCGACCACTCCGTAGAGCAGGTGCACGATGTTGTGCAGGATCGACACCTGGAAGACGCCCATCAGCATCGCGTGCGACTCGTGGCCCGCGAACTGGAGGCTCTCGACGTCCTGCGTCAGCCCGGGGATGAACCCGCCGAGCCCGACGATGAAGAAGACGATCCCGAAGACCAAGGCCGCCTTCTGCACGGGCGTCTCCGCGAAGCGCCGCGTGGTGTGGTGGGTGGTGCTCATGTCCGACCTCGCTCTCTGCTGTGTCCCCCGGCCCTCTCGCCGGGGGACACAGCAGAGAACCACGAGCCCTGAGTGCACTAATAGAGGCTTGACGCGGTGCCCGTCGGGGTGCGATGTGCGCGGTTCAGCCCGCGAACAGCGGCATCACCGAGGAGATCGTCTGGACGAGCGCGTACGCGAGCGGGATGCCCACGATCAGCCACGAGAGCACCAGTCGCATCGTCTGTCCGCGCTGCTCCGGCGCGTCGGCCGGGATCTCGGTCCTGGTCATCGGCCCTCCTCCTCGTCGTCGATCGTCGTCGCCGCGCTCCGTGCGGCGGCTCCCGCATGGGCCACGGCGGGCGGCTCGGCCGTCGCGGCGGGCGCCGGCTCGTGGAACCGGGCCGCCACAGGGCGCACCAGCAGATTCGCGACGAAGCCGACCGCGAGCACGCCGACCATGGTCAGGAGGGCCGGACGGTAGTCCGCCGCGACGAGCTGACCCGGCTCGCCCTGCGCGTCCAGGAATCCGTTGATGATCAGCGGCCCCGCGATGCCGGCCGCTGACCAGGCCGTGAGCAGGCGCCCGTGGATCGCGCCCACCTGGAACGTGCCGAACAGGTCGCGCAGGTACGCCGGGATGGTCGCGAACCCGCCGCCGTAGAACGACAGGATGACCGCCGCCAGCGCGACGAACAGCAGCGTGCTGCTCGCCCCCGCGAGCGCGAGCAGCGTGTACAGCACGACGCCCACGCCGAGGTAGACCATGTAGATCGGCTTGCGTCCGATGAAGTCGCTGGTCGACGACCACACGAAGCGCCCGGCCATGTTGAACAGCGACAGCAGGGCCACGAAGCCCGCCGCCGTGGTCGCCGTCACGAGCGACGCCTCGCCGGTGCGGAAGAAGTCCTGGATCATCGGGCTCGCCTGCTCGAGGATCCCGATCCCCGCCGTCACGTTGCAGAACAGCACGATCCACAGCAGCCAGAACTGCGGCGTCCGGATCGCGTTGCGCGCCGAGACGTGCGCGGTGGTGACGAGAGGCTTGCTCTTGATGCTGGCGGGATCCCATCCGGCCGGCCTCCAGTCGGGGGCGGGCGTGCGCACGTTGAAGACGCCGATCATCATGACGAGGAAGTACACGATGCCGAGCGTCAGGAACAGCATCGCGACGGCCGATCCGGAGGCGACCGACGTCGAATCGGCCGGGTCGTACGCCGGGTCGTACAGCGACATCAGCTGCCGCGAGACCGGGGAGGCGACCAGCGCGCCGCCGCCGAAGCCCATGATGGCCATGCCGGTCGCGAGCCCCGGCCGGTCGGGGAACCACTTGATCAGCGTCGACACCGGCGAGATGTAGCCGATGCCGAGGCCGATGCCCCCGATCACGCCGTAGCCCAGGTACACGAGCCACAGCTGCGACGTCGCGATGCCGAGCGCCCCGATCAGGAACCCCGATGCCCAGAAGCACGCCGACGTGAACATCGCCTTGCGCGGGCCGACCCTCTCGACCCAGGTGCCGAGCAGGGCCGCCGAGACCCCCAGCATGACGATGGCGATCGAGAAGATGATCCCGATCGCCGTGAGCGAGGTGTCGAAGTGCGCGACCAGCGCGTTCTTGTAGACGCTCGTCGCGTAGGCCTGCCCTATGCAGAGGTGGATGGCCAGCGCCGCCGGGGGGATGAGCCATCGGCTGTATCCGGGCGGGGCGATGGTGTGCTGCCTGTCCAGGAACGACACGTGACGGTACCCCCTCGTACTCGTGGTCATGCTCCGGCGCGGTGCGCACGGTGTCTCGCACGCTAACGAGGGGCCGGGTGCCTCACAAGGGCATGGATGCCCGCGCCATCCCGGTCAGTGGGAGCGCTCCCGGGCTGTGCGGGTCAGCGGCCGAGGAGGCGGCCGAAGAGGCCCGCGGCGGTGCGCAGCTCCGGCGTGCGGAACACCGCCAGGACCGCGACGTAGATCACGAGGGCGACCAGCCCGACCACCCCGGTCCCGACCGCTCCGAGCAGCTTGCCCGGCATCCCGTCCACGCCGTCGGCTGCCATCCATCCCGCGTGCCCACCGGCGAGCAGGTACACACCGAACGCCGCGGCGCCGGCGGGGATCGCCGCCAGAGTGAAACGGGTGAGCGCCCAGAGGGACCGGCCCATGCCGAGCGGTCCGAGCCGGCGGCGCAGCAGCCAGACCGCGAGCACGGCCTGCGCGATGCTCGAGATCGACTGGCCCAGCGCGACGGCCGCGGTCAGGAGATCCTCGGCGACGACGAGCGGCATCAGCAGCGCGAGGCCGATGGCGATCGCGGCCTGGAACACCGTGAAGAAGAACGGCGTGCGGGTGTCGCCGTACGCGTAGAACGTCCGCTGCACCACGAACTGCACGGCCAGCGGCACCAGGCACACGAGGAATCCGATGAGCACGGGAGCGGCGGCCAGCGCCTCTCCCGCGCTGCCTGTGAAGATGCGCGACGCGGGCACCGCCGCGACGATCAGCGCCACCGCCGCGATCACGACCAGGAGGCCCAGCGAGCGGACGCTGCGCTGGATGTCGCCGCGCACCTCGTCGTCTCGCCCGGCGGACGCGTGCTCCGACAGCTGCGTGAAGTACGGGGTGCCGATCGACATCACGATGATCGAGTACGGGAGCATGAAGACGAGCCAGGCGTTGAACCAGACCGTCGCCGAGGCCTCGTCTCCCGAGGCCGCCGAGATCACCTGCTGCTGCACGGTCGAGACCACGAGTCCCACGAGCAGCATCGCGAAGCTCCAGCCGGCGAGCGAGCGGATCTCGCCGAGCCCCATGCCGCGCCAGTCGAAGTCGGGCCGGAGGTGCAGGCCCGTCCGGCGCCAGAACACCGCGAGGACGACCGTCTGCGCCACGATGCCGGCGGTGGCCACGCCGCCGAGGACCGCGATCATCGTCGGGTCCCACTCGCCGACCTCGCTGCGCTCGCCGCCGAAGACGGCGATGAAGACCGCGAAGCCCACGATCGACACGATGTTGTTGACGATCGGCGCCCACGCGTACGGGCCGAAGACGCGGCGTGCGTTCAGGGTCTCGCCGATGAGCGCGAACATGCCGTAGAAGAACACCTGCGGCAGGCACCAGTACGCGAACGCCGTGCCGAGCGCGATCTGGTCGGGCGTGTAGTCGGCGCCGAAGAGCCGGATGAGCCATGGCGCCGCCAGCATCGCGAGCGCCGTCACCACGAGGAGCACGACCGTGCCGAGCGTGAACAGCTTGGAGAGGTGCTCGCGACCGCCGTCCTCGCGGCCGCTCCACTTCACCACCTGGGGGACCAGCACGGCCGTGATGAGGCCGGCCGAGATCACCTGGAACACGTAGTTCGGGAGCTGGTTGGCGATCGTGAACGCGTCGGACGCGTGCCCGAAGGCGCCGATCGCGGCGACGAGCACGGTGGTGCGGATCAGGCCGGTCACGCGCGAGACGAGCGTGCCGGCCGCGATCATGGCGCTGGCGCGGCCGAGGCTATGCATCCGGTCCCTTCGAGGGCTCGTCGTCGGTCCCGGAGGATCCGGTCGGCTCGGCCGCCGCGGCGCGGCGCCGGCGCAGCACGGTGCGCACGATGCCGGTGCCGATCAGGCCGACGACGAGGGCGACGAGCACGATGATGCCGATGCGCTCCCAGTCGGCGCGCACCGTGACCTCCACGGTCTGCACGGGGCCGATCAGCTCGCCCTCGGGGCTCAGCAGGCTGAGCTCGATGTCGACGTCGCCGTTTCCGACCCGGGCCTCGACCGGGACCTCGATCGTCGTGCTGCTGCTCGGCTGCGCCACCACCTGCGTGAACTCGACCACGTCGAGACGCGGATCGTCCGGGCGGGCGACGAGCGTGACCGTCACCTCGTACGGGAGGTCGTTCCGGATCCAGACGGGCAGGTTCGCACCCGCGCTGATCAGCTGGACCGTGGCGGGCGGCTCGATGCCCACGGCGTTCGCGCGCTCTCCGGTGCGCTCGCGGAAGGCCGTGACCGCGTCCTCCCACGCCGAGCGCTCGCCGTCCCAGCCGACCGAGAGCACGTGCAGCGCCTCGGCGCGCACCTGGCCCGTGAGCAGGGTCGGGTCCTCGAGCACCGTGGCCGTGCGGGCGATGCGCTTCTCGGACTCGATGGTCTCGGTGACGAAGGCCGCCCGGCTCTCGTCCGCGGACGGCTCGGCCGGCGTCACGGCCGCCGGCGCGGCGTCGAGCAGCTGCGGCAGGCGCTGCGCGTCGATCGCGGCGCTGCCCGTCACGACGTCCACGGCCGCGCTGAGCCGATCGACGAGGTCGGCCGCGGCGTCGTCCGCGCCGTCCTCGTCGGTCAGCCCGGCCCCGCGGTCGAGCGCGACGAGGAGCGGTGCGTCGCCCGTCTGCTCGGCCGCGAACCACAGCTCCGCGCTCGCCGCGACCGCGGCGGCGTCCCGCGCGGGCTCGCCGGTCGCCCGGGCCACGTCGTCGAGCGCCGCGGTGACGCCCGCGTCGTAGATCAGCAGGCCGTCGCCGCGGGCGGGCACAGCGGATCCGTCGGCACCCTGCGTCGTCGCGTCGGACGGGACGAGCGCGATCGCGTCGGGATCCGGCGTCCGCAGCGCGTCGAGGACGCCGGGACCCACGGCCCCTGGCATGGGCCAGTGGATCGAGGGCTCGGCGTCGCCGATGTCGAGCAGCGCGTCGAGGTCGAGCTCCTCCTCCGGCTCGGACGCCCCGGCGACCGTCTCGGTCGGCGTGGGCGTCGGATCCGGCTGCGGGGGCGCCGCGAGGTACGCCTCGAGCGAGATCGGCGACAGCGGCGTCTCGAGACCGGCCTGCAGCTGGGCCGCGACGTCGGCGTCCGCGAACTGCAGCGCGAAGCGGTCGTTCGGCATGACCATGAGGCGGTCGAGCCACTCCACGGCGCTCTCGGGTGCCGTGTCCCGTAGCGCCCGGATCGCCGCCGGGATCGCGGGATCGATCGCGAGGATCGCCTCGGTGCCCGCGACCGCGTCGAGCTGGGCGGTGAGCGCGCCCTCGGGCGCGGTGAGCTCCGCGAGCTGCTCGGCCCCGAGCAGACCCGACGACTGCGGCGCGGCCGTGATGGGGACGACCAGGCCGACCGGCTCGGTCTCGTCCTCGATCACGACCACGCTCTCGGCCGTCGCGTCGCCGAGCTGGGCCCGGATCGGGTACACGCCGGGCCGCAGCCCCTCGAGCGCCTCGTGGTCGGCGGGAACGGCGATCCCGACCGTGTCCTGCGCCCCGGGGGCGAGGTCCTCGGCCGGCGCCGTGCCCGCGGGCGTCAGCGTGACGCCCTGGGTCGTCCCGTCGAGCCACGCGCGCAGCTGCGTGCGGTCCGCGAGGGGCGTGCGGCCGATCGAGAGGGTCGCGGTCGCGCCCTCGATCGGCTCCGTCGAGGCGTTCTCGATCGTGAGCGTCGTGGTCAGCGAGGCACCGGGCCGCAGGAATCCCTGCGCGGCGGGCGCGAGCGTGAGATCGGCCGTCGGCTCGTCCGGCTCGACCGCCGCGTGGGCGGGCGCCGCGCAGGCCAGCCCGAGGAGCACGGCGAACGCCGCCGCGGGGAGAGGGGCGAGCGGCCGTCTGCGGGGTGCGGCCTGGCGCCGGGGGAGGTCCGTCGTCATATGCGTGTGGATCGCATCCCGGATGTCGCCGGCGGGTCTCGCCGCCGGACCGGGTCGCGGATCCTCTCGATTCTACGGAGGCGCCTGTGTGCATCCCGGATGCGCCGCGACTCGGCGAGGCGGTCGGGCCTCAGCCGCTCGCGCGCGCCACCAGGCGGGTCGGGATGACGGTGCGCTCGGGCACGGGACGGCCCTCGAGCCGGTCGATCAGCAGGGCGACGGCGGCGTCGCCGAGTGCGTCGAAGTCCTGCGCGACCGTGGTGAGCGGCGGCTGGTAGTCGGCCGCGTCGACCACGTCGTCGAAGCCGATCACCGCGACATCCGGGCGGCCGGCCTCGCGCAGCGCCCGCAGCAGGCCCAGCGCCATCTGGTCGTTCCCGGCGAACACGGCGGTGACCTCGGGGTCGGCGGCCAGCGCGACACCGCGCTCGTAGCCGGAGCGCGCCGACCAGTCGCCGCGGAGCGGCTCGGGTGCCGGGGCGCCGAGCGCCTCGCGCCAGCCGCGTTCTCGCTCGTCCGCGGCATACGAGCCCGCGGGGCCCGCGAGGTGGTGCACCGTGGCGTGACCCGCATCCCGGAGGCGGGCGACGGCGGCGGCCGCTCCCCCGGCGTGGTCCGACTCGATCGCGATCAGGCCGGGCGCCGGGGCCGAGTCGACGGCGACCAGCGGGAAGGCGGCGGCACCGGCGGCCCGCACGGTCGGCGTCGCCTCGTTGAGCGCGATCGCGCCGTCGACGCGGTGATCCGACAGCGCGGCGAACGCCGCCTGCGCCGATCCGGGTGTGTCGTCCGCGAGGGTCAGGACCAGCACGGCGTGGTCGCGCGCCGCGCCCGCCGCGACCACGGCCTCGAGCACGCGGGCGTTGCCGACCGTGGCGAGGGTGCGGACGAGCACGCCGATCGTGCGCGTGCGGCCGGTGCGCAGCGCGCGGGCGGCCCGGTTGGGGCGGTAGCCGAGCTCGGCCATGGCGGCCTCGACCCGCGCGCGGGTGGTGGGGTCCACGTTGGCGGCGCCGTTGGCCACGCGGGACACCGTCTGCCCCGAGACGCCCGCGAGCCGCGCGACGTCGGCGGCCGACACGCTGCGCGCCATCCTGCTCTCCTTCGATCGAAACCGCGGGTACCGCCTCGCGGCGTTCTGCCTCTATCATGCATGTTGACGTCAACATGCGCCGCATCTCCCGAAGGATCCCCATGACGCACACCCCCGACCTGCCCGTGACGGAGCTGGGCGCCGGCGTCGTGCGCCGCCCGGCCCGCCTGGCCGACGGCCGGGAGCTGATCTACTACGACGACCCGGGCACGACGCTGCCGCCCGAGCGCCGCGTCGACGAGCGCGAGCTCGACCCGCGCCCCGCGACGGCGACCATGCGCCGGGACGTGCTGACCGGCGACTGGATCTCGGTGGCGGCCGCGCGCCAGAACCGCGCGCACCTGCCCCCGGCCGACCTGGACCCGCTGGCGCCCCAGACGCCGACGAACCCGTCGGAGCTGCCGTCGTCGTACGACGTCGCGGTGTTCGAGAACCGCTCGCCCTCCTTCGGCCCCGCGCTGGACGAGGCGTTCGGCGACGCTCCCGCGGCGGAGGACGCTCCGCGCGGCCTGGACGACCTGAACGCCCCCGGCCTCGGCCGTTCGCGCACCTCGGTCGGCCGCTGCGAGGTCGTGTGCTTCAGCCCGGAGCGCACCGGCTCGTTCGGCACGCAGTCGGTCACGCGCGCGCGCACCGTGATCGAGGCCTGGGCCGACCGCACGGCCGCGCTGTCGGCGCTGCCCGGCGTGCGACAGGTGTTCGTGTTCGAGAACCGCGGCGAGGAGATCGGCGTCACGCTGCAGCACCCGCACGGCCAGATCTACGCCTACCCCTACGTCACGCCGCGCACGCAGCTGCTGCTGGCGTCGATCGAGCGCGAGGGCGCGGACCTGTTCGACCGCATCATCGAGTTCGAGTCGGCGGGACCCCGCGTCGTCCTCGAGGGCGAGCACTGGATCGGCTACGTGCCGTTCGCCGCGCGCTGGCCCGTCGAGGTGCACCTCGCGCCGCGCCGCCACGCGGCCGACTTCGCCGAGCTCACGGCCGAGGAGCGCGACGAGCTCGCGCCGCTCTACCTGCGCCTGCTGCGCGGTGTCGACGCCCTGTACACGACGCCGACCCCGTACATCGCGGCGTGGCACCAGGCACCGGTCGAGGTCGGCCGCGACAGCGCCCGCCTGCACCTGCAGCTCACGTCGCCGCGTCGCGCGGCCGACAAGCTCAAGTTCCTCGCGGGCTCGGAGGCCGCGATGGGCGCGTGGATCGGCGACGTGCCGCCCGAGCAGTCCGCGGAGCGCCTGCGCATCGCGATCGCCGAGGCCGACCAGGCCGCGGGGGTCGAGGCGTGACCGCCCTCGTCCAGGCTCAGGAGCTCTTCGCCCGGGTCGCCGGATCCCCCGCCGCCGGCGTGTGGTCGTCGGCCGGCCGCGCGAACCTGATCGGCGAGCACACCGACTACAACGAGGGCTTCGTGCTGCCCTTCGCGATCCAGCACCGCACCTACGCCGCCGCGGCCACGCGCGGCGACGGCGTGGTGCGCGTGGTGTCGACGTTCGCCGAGCAGCCGGTCGAGCTGCCCGTCGCCGAGCTCGCCGCGACGTTCGACGGCCCCGCCGGTCACGCGGTGACGGGCGGCGTCGTGCCCGAGTGGGCCGCGTACGCGCTGGGCGTGGCCTGGGCCGCGCTCGCCGCATCCGGGCGCGCCGCGGCGGACGTGCCGGGCGTCGACATCGCGATCGCGTCGGATGTCCCGATCGGCGCCGGACTGTCGTCGTCGGCGGCGATCGAGGGCGCCGTGGCCTCGGCGCTCGACGAGCTGTGGGGCCTCGGCCTCGCGCCCCTCGACATGGCGCGCGTCGGGCGCCGCGCCGAGAACGAGGCGGTCGGCGCCCCCACCGGGATCATGGACCAGGTCTCGTCGATCATGGGCCGCGCGGACGCCGCGACGTTCCTCGACTGCCGCAGCCTCGAGACCCAGTCGGTCGACCTCGGCTTCGCGCGCGAGGGGCTCTCGCTCCTCGTGATCGACACGCGCGTCAAGCACTCGCACTCGACCGGCGGCTACCGCGAGCGCCGCGAGGCGTGCGAGCGGGGCGCGGCCGCCATGGGCGTGCCCGCGCTGCGCGACGTGACCGTCGCGGAGCTGGATCGCGCGCGCGAACTCCTCGACGACGTGACGTTCCGCCGCATCCGGCACATCGTCACCGAGAACCAGCGCGTGCTCGACACGGTCGAGACGCTGCGCGCTCAGGGGCCGCGCGCCATCGGCGACCTGCTGGTCGCCTCGCACGTCTCGATGCGGGACGACTTCGAGATCTCGGTGCCCGAGCTCGACACGGCCGTGGAGACCGCGCTCGCCGAGGGCGCGGTCGGCGCCCGCATGACGGGCGGCGGCTTCGGCGGAGCGGCGATCGCGCTCGTGGACGAGGCGCGCGTCGACGCCGTGGCCGAGGCCGCGGCAGCCGCGTTCGCGGACCGCGGCTTCGCCGCTCCCCATGCCTTCACGGTCGTGCCCTCGGAGGGTGCACGCCGCGACGTCTGACGCCCCCGGCACGCGAGGAGGGACCCGGCCGCCGGCCGGGTCCCTCCTCGTCTGCGCGGGCTACGCCGTCAGCTCGGGCGTGACGTCCTGCGACGCGGTCATGGAGCGCTGGACCTCGATCTTGCGCGGCTTGGCCTTCTCGCTGATCGGGATGAGCACGCTCAGCACGCCGTTGTCGTAGGTCGCCGAGATGCCGGCCGTGTCGATGCCCTGCCCCAGGTTGAGCTGGCGCAGGTACGAGCCCGTGGCGCGCTCGCGGGTGATCCACTTCACGCCCTCGGCGCTGCGGGCGGTGCGCTCGGCGCGGATGGTGAGCAGCTGGCCGTCCACGTCGATGTCGACGCTGCCCGGGTCGATGCCCGGCAGGTCGGCGCTCAGGACGTAGTGGTCGCCGTCGCGGTACAGGTCCATCGGCATCAGCCGCGGACCCTGCCGGTCGAACAGCTGCTCGGCCACGCGGTCGAACTCACGGAACGGGTCGAAGAACATCGCCATCGTGATTCCTCCTCCTGTCTGCTCGTGGCGATTCAGACCTGAGTCATGAGGACTCAATTCCGTTTTAGCACTCTCGGGGTGAGAGTGCAAGATCCGTTTTCTGCCCCTTCCATGTCTCAGTTCGGCGCGGAATCCGGGGGCGATTCCGCGCGGAAGTGAGACACGGCACGGGGTTGAATGGGACCGTGACCCCGAACCCCGATGCCGCCCTGTGCTCCGCGCTCGCCAGCGACCTGGCGGCCGCGCGCTTCCGCTCGGAGGCGCTGCGCGCCGCGTGGGGCGTCGAGGCCGACGACGCGATCGGGCGCGGCTTGAGGGTCCCGGCGCTGCGCGCGCTCGGCGGCAGGTCGGATGCGCTCGCGACGCTCGGACGGCTGCTGGTGCTCGGCATCGCGCAGCCCTTGCCGGCGGTGGATGCGGGGCTGCCGCGCCTCGGCGCCCGCGGCCTCCAGTCGCTCGGCCTGGCCGAGGTCGCGGGCGATGCGGTCGAGCCGCGCGCGATCGTCCGGCCCCAGTCGTACCTCGACAGCGAGGGAGCGGGCGAGTGGTGGTTCGCGAGCGACCTGGACGAGCTCGCGATCGGCGGCGGGGCGCTCGCCGAGGACCACGTGCTCGGCGTCGGCGGGGCCTCGCTCACGCTGGCCGGCCTGCAGCTGCCGACGCCCGCGCGGCGCGTGCTCGACCTCGGCACCGGGTGCGGCGTGCAGGCGCTGCGCGCCCTGCGGTACGCCGACTCCGCGGTCGCGACGGACCTCTCCGAGCGCGCGCTCGCGTTCGCGCGCCTGAACGCGCTGCTCAACGCCGAGGGCGGTCGGGTGGAGACCCGGCACGGCAGCCTCATCGATCCGGTCGCGGGCGAGACGTTCGACCGGGTCGTCTCCAATCCGCCGTTCGTGATCACGCCGCGCGCCCTGGGCGTGCCGGACTACGAGTACCGCGACGGCGGGATGGTCGGGGATGCGCTGGTTGAGAAGGTGATCGCCGGCGTCGGCGCCGTCCTCGAGCCCGGCGGCGTCGCCCAGCTGCTGGGCAACTGGGAGACCCGCGGCGGCGTCGACGGGCTCGACCGCGTGCGCGCGTGGATCGAGTCGTCGGATGTCCCGCTGGACGCCTGGGTCGTCGAGCGCGAGCAGCTCGATCCCATCCAGTACGCGGAGATGTGGATCCGCGACGGCGGGACGGTGCCGGGCTCCGCGCGGCACGACGCGCTGCTGGGCGCCTGGCTGGACGACTTCGCCGAGCGCGGCGTGAGCGCGATCGGCTTCGGGTACGTGCTGCTGCGACGGGCGGCGGATGAGCCGACCCTCGCGCGATACGAGCGCGTGCCCCAGCCGATCCCGTCGGAGGGCGGCCTCGGCATCCACCTCGCGGAGGCCCTCGCCGCGCACGACCGGCTCGTCGCGATGGACGACGACGCGCTCGCCGAGGCCACGCTCCGCACCGCCCCGGACGTCACCGAGGCGCGGCATCACCTGCCGGGCGTCGCGGATCCGCAGGTGATCGAGCTGCGGCAGGGCGGCGGGTTCGGCCGTGCGCTGCAGGCCGACCCGGGGCTCGCCGCCCTGGTGGGCGCGTGCGACGGCGACCTGCCGGTGGGCCCGCTGATCGCGGCGATCGCGGACCTGCTCGAGGTCGACGGCGCGGCGCTGCGGGCCGAGCTGCTGCCGCGCGTGCGGGAGCTGATCGTGGACGGGTTCCTGCGGCTGTCCTGAGGCGGATCAGCCGGCGGCGACAAGCGCGACGGCGACCGCGCACGCCGCGAGGCCGACCGCCTGGCCGCGGTGGATGCGCTCGCGCAGGACGAGCGCGGCGAGGATCACGGTCGCGGCCGGGTAGAGCGCCGAGATGACCGAGACCACGGTCAGCAGGCCGTGCTGGGTCGCGAACAGGAAGAAGGTCAGCGCCGTGGCGCCGAGCACTCCGGGGAGCAGCGCGAGCCCCGCGCGGCGCGAAGGCAGCGCGATCCCCGCCCGCACGAGAAGGACGCCGGCCGCGAGCACGACGACCGCGACGAGCATCGCGAGCGCGTTGGGCCAGAGTCCCGCCTCCTCCCGGAACTGGCCGATCGCCGCGAAGGCCGTGCCGAATCCGAGGCCGGCGAGGACGCCGTCCCGGATCGACGCGGCGGTGCCGGTCCGAGACGCAGCGTGCGCCGGGGGCACCCGCGCGACGAGCCAGATCGCGACGAGCCCGACCGCGATGCCGCCCCACACGAGCGGCGCGGGCCGCTCGCCGCCGGCGACGCCGGCCACCACGGGCACGGCCGCGCTGACGACGGCCGAGATCGGCGCGACCACGCTCATCCGGCCCGCCGCGAGCCCGCGGTAGAGGAACGCGGTGCCGAGGGCGGATCCGGTGCCGGCCAGCGCGGCCCACGCGAGGTCGACCGGAGCCGGGGCGCCGCCGATCGCGAGCGCAGCGGCGCCCGCCGCGAGGAGCGCTCCGATCTGCCCCCACAGCGCGATGGTCCAGGGGCTGTCGCGCTTGGAGAGCACGCCGCCCAGGAAGTCGGACAGCCCGTACGCGGCCGCGCTCGCCAGGGCGAGCAGGATGGCCGTCACGGCCGCAGCAGCGACTTGATCGCGCGGCGCTCGTCCATGGCGGCGTAGGCCTCGGCGACCTCCGCCATCGGCAGGGTCAGGTCGAACACGCGGCCGGGGTCGATCGCGCCCGACAGCACCTCGGGCAGCAGCTCGTCGACGTAGTTCCGGACGGGGGCCACTCCCCCGCGCACGCCCACGTTGCTGCTGAACATCGTGCGGACGGGCAGCTCCGGGCCGCCGTGAGGAACGCCCACGAACCCGACCTGGCCGCCCGGACGCGCCGAGCGCAGGGCCTGGTCCATCGACTCCTTCGTGCCGACGCACTCGAGCACCGCGTCGGGCCCGATGCCGTCGAACAGGTCCTTGACCGCCGCGATGCCCTCGTCGCCGCGCTGCTCCAGCACGTCGGTCGCCCCGAACGCCCGCGCGAGCGCCTGCCGCGGCTCGTGCCGCGACATCGCGACGATCCGCTCGGCGCCGAGCCGCGCCGCCGCGAGCACGCCGCTCAGGCCCACGGCGCCGTCGCCGACGACCGCGACCGTGGATCCCGGCCGCACCCCGGCCGAGACGGCGGCGTGATGCCCCGTGAGCATGACGTCGGAGAGCGACAGCAGACCGGGGACGAGCGCGTCGTCGGGCATGCCGCCCGGCACCACCGTGAGGGAGCCGTCGGCGTGCGGCACGCGCACGTACTCGCCCTGGCCGCCGTCGGTCGGGTGGCCCGCGTGGTCCGAGCCGCCCCACCATCCGATCTCGAGGCATGACGTGCTGAAGCCGTTGCGGCAGTTGGCGCACGTCATGTCGCAGTCGTAGAACGGCGCGATCACGAAGTCCCCGGGCGAGACGCGGGTGACGTCGGCGCCGACCTCCTCGACAACGCCGACGAACTCGTGGCCGATGCGCACGGGACGGGCCGGCGCCTCGGTCACGCCGCGGTAGCGCCACAGGTCCGAGCCGCACACGCAGGCCGCGACGACGCGGACGATCGCGTTGCCGGGGTCCACGATGACGGGGTCGGGCACCTCCTCGAAGCGGACGTCGCCGGGCCCGTGGAAGACAGTCGCGCGCATGGCATCAGGCTAGGGCGTGTCTGGCAAATAGATCGGCGGTGTGCTGAGAGCCTGTGATCGTGTCGCGGTTTCAGATGCTCTCGGATGCTCAGTGGTCGTTGATCGAG
>NZ_LMFR01000005.1 GCF_001426925.1 Microbacterium sp. Root53 | reverse complement strand
ATGTACTCGGTCATGAGGTTGGTGACACCCGGCTGATCGGGGGTCGGCCGCCGCAGGCGGTGTGTGGTCGAGCGTAGTTGTAGTGCTCGAGCCAGGGCGCGAGCGCTTCGGCGCGGTGCTGGTTGGAGACGTAGGGGGCGCGGTAGGCCCAGTACTCCTGCATGGTGCGGTTGAAACGCTCGGCCTTGCCGTTCTGCCAGGGACAGTGCGGCCTGGTCGTGATGTGCTTCGCGTCGAGCGCGGCCAGTTGCCCTTGGAACGCGGCGGAGACGGTGTAGTTCTTCGCGTTGTCGGTCATGACCTCGCGGATGTGGATGCCGTGGCGGGCGAAGAACTCCGCCGCGGCGGCGAGGAACGCCGCGCAGGTGGTGCCCTTCTCATCGGGGAGGATCTGCGCGAACGCGAGCCGGGAGTGGTCGTCGACGGCGACGTGGACGTAGTCGAACCCGAGCTTCACCCGGCGGTCCCGGCCGTGGTTGTGATCGATGAAGTCGGGACCCTGGGAGCGCCAGCCGCCGCCTTCGGGGATGCGGCCGAGCTTCTTCACGTCGATGTGGATCAGATCTCCCGGGGCGTCGCGTTCGTAACGGACCTGGGTGCGCCGCGACGCTCGCAACGCGATCCCCGTGACCGGGTCCAGCTCATGCAACGCCGGAAGGCCCGCCCTCGCGATCAGCCGGGAGGCGGTGCGCGGGCTGACCCCGCAACGGCGGGCAACGTCGTCGCGGCCGAGCCGCTCGCGCGAGCGCAGCTCGACAACCGCGGCTGCTGTCGCCGCGGGAGTCGCCCTCGGCGACGAAGCGGGGCGAGAGGACCGGTCGGACAGCCCGGCCTCACCCACGGCGCGGTACCGGGCCAGCCAGCGGTGAGCGCACTGGCGCGAGATGCCCATCTCCTTCGCGACGTGCGCGACAGGACGGCCGGCGAGGACCCGGCGCACGAGAATCAGACGGCCCGTGGACCAAGAGAAGGCCTCCACTTCGGTGACGTTAGACACCACCAATCGTGGAGGCCTTCTCCCTACCCGAGTGTCACCAACGTGCCGACCGGGTACATCTAGGGCGCGGGCTTCAGCACCGACTGGACGATCACGACGCCGTCGCCGAACTCGGCGTCCGCGGCCTCCTGGTACGTGCCGTGGTCCCACATCACCTCGACCCAGACGTAGCCGTCCTGCGTGTAGGAGCCGAGCATCGTCTCGTGGTCCGCGAGGCGGTCCATGACGGTCTGCTGGATCTCGGCGAGCTCGTCCTCGGGCGTGGTCCCGGGGCGTCCGCCCGTGGGGTCCTCGGGCGCCATCGGATCGAACAGCGCCAGCAGCACGGGATCGGCCGTGGGCGTGAACGTCTCCCCGTCGTAGCGGCCGGTCACGGCGTACGCGCCCCAGGTGTGGTCGGAGGCGGTCTCCTCGCCCTCGACCGCGTCCCAGTCCCACCCGACGATCGGGATGCCGCCGCACTGGGGCGGGTAGGACTGGGCGACGGCGCCCAGGCACAGCTCGACGGACCGGCCTCCCGCGTCGAGCGGCTTGTCCATCACGGTGCCGGTCGCGAGCACGTCGCGCTCGGGAGGCCCGGGCTCGACGTCGCCGAAGCGGGGCGGCTCGGCGCCGGGCGCCGGCGCGTCGTCGCGCGGCGTGGCGCACGAGGCGAGGAGGGCGAGGGCGGCGATCGCCGCCGCGGAGGCGGTCGCGCGGCGCAGGACGGTGCTCATACCCAGGAGTGTCGCCCGGCGCGGGATCGTCTCACACTGAGCATCCTGCACGGTCGCCGGGCCTGTGGGGTCGACCCGGGGGACTCCTGATGACGCATTCTGCGTGCTACCCTCGTTCCATGCGCCTCGGTGGGCTCCTTCTCCTTAGCCGCCGCGACGAGACCTCGATCTAGGGCCTCCTCGTCGCGGAGATCGTCGTGGCCCGACACACAACGACGAACCGGAAGAGCGACACCCCATGGAGAACACCCAGAAGCCCAGCGGCATGCCGGTGCACAAGTACCGCCCGTACCACGAGCAGATCCGCGTCGATCTGCCCGACCGCACCTGGCCGGCGAAGCGCATCGAGAAGGCCCCGCGCTGGTGCGCGGTCGACCTGCGCGACGGCAACCAGGCGCTGATCGACCCGATGAGCCCCGAGCGCAAGCGGATCATGTTCGAGCTGCTCGTGAAGATGGGCTACAAGGAGATCGAGGTCGGCTTCCCGTCGGCCAGCCAGACCGACTTCGACTTCGTGCGCCAGCTGATCGAAGAGGGCCTGATCCCCGACGACGTCACGATCCAGGTCCTGACGCAGGCGCGCGAGCACCTGATCGCCCGCACGTACGAGGCGATCAAGGGCGCCAAGCAGGCGATCGTGCACCTGTACAACTCGACGAGCGTGCTGCAGCGCGACGTCGTGTTCCGCACCGACAAGCAGGGCATCGTCGACATCGCGCTCGAGGGCGCGCGGCTGTGCCGCAAGTACGAGCAGACCGTGCCCGAGACCGCGGTCTACTACGAGTACTCGCCCGAGAGCTACACCGGCACCGAGCTGGAGTTCGCGGTCGACGTCTGCAACCAGGTCCTGGAGGTGTTCGAGCCGACGCCGGAGCGGAAGGTGATCATCAACCTGCCCGCGACCGTCGAGATGGCCACGCCCAACGTCTACGCCGACTCGATCGAGTGGATGGGCCGCCACCTGAACCACCGCGAGAACGTGATCATCTCGCTGCACCCGCACAACGACCGCGGCACGGCGGTGGCCGCGGCGGAGCTGGGCTACATGGCCGGTGCCGATCGCATCGAGGGCTGCCTGTTCGGCAACGGCGAGCGCACGGGCAACGTCGACCTGGTGGCGCTGGGCGTCAACCTGTTCACGCAGGGCATCGACCCCGAGATCGACTTCAGCGACATCGACCACGTCAAGCGCACGGTCGAGTACTGCAACCAGCTGCCGGTGCCCGAGCGCAGCCCGTGGGCCGGCGACCTGGTGTTCACCGCGTTCAGCGGCTCGCACCAGGACGCGATCAAGAAGGGCTTCGAGGCGATGGCCGCGAAGGCCGCCGCGCAGGGCGTCACGGTCGACGACATCGAGTGGGCCGTGCCGTACCTGCCGATCGACCCGAAGGACCTGGGGCGCTCGTATGAGGCGGTCATCCGCGTCAACTCGCAGTCGGGCAAGGGCGGCGTCGCCTACCTGCTGAAGACCGACCACGCACTGGACCTGCCGCGCAAGCTGCAGATCGAGTTCTCGGGCGTCGTGCAGGCCAAGACCGACGCCGAGGGCGGCGAGGTCACGAGCGACCAGATCTGGGAGATCTTCCAGGACGAGTACCTGCCGTCGAAGCACGAGGAGGCCCGCTGGGGCCGCTTCGAGATCCTCGGCACGAGCACGCGCAGCCACCTGGACGGGAACGTGGCGCTCGAGGTCGTGCTGCGCGACGGCGACGAGCGCATCGAGCTGTCCGGGCACGGCAACGGCCCGATCGCGGCGTTCCTCGGAGTGCTGCGCGAGCAGGGCATCGACGTGACGCTGTACGACTACGTGGAGCACACCCTGAGCGCGTCCGGCGACGCGGAGGCGGCCGCCTACGTGGAGCTGCAGGTCGACGGCGAGCGCCTGTGGGGCGTCGGCATCGACGGCGACATCTCGACAGCGTCGCTGAAGGCGATCGTGTCGGGCGTCAACCGCTCGATCCGGGCCCGCAAGCCTGAGCTCGCCGCGGTCTGAGCCCTCCCGGCCGGATGCTCAGCGATCGGGGAGGTCGTCGTCGCCGGCGGCCTCCCCGGCCTGCTCCGCCGCGGCTTGCGCCTGCTCGGCGGCCTCCTCCGCGCGCTCGGCGGCGGCCTCGGCCTGCGCGAGCATCTCGGATGAGATGACCGGGATGGCCGAGGTCTCGAGCAGCACGCGGCGTCGGTGGATCCTGCGCTGCTCCGGCAGGGAGACGTCGAAGATCACGGCGAGCAGCCGGATGACGGTGGTGACGACGATGCCCGCCACGGCGGCGGGCACGATGGGGAGCCCGAGCTCGTAGCTCACGCCCAGCACGGTGCATCCGGCGGCGGCGGCGACGGCGTACAGCGACCCCACGTGCATGATCGCGATGGGCAGGCCCATCGCGATGTCGCGCGCGACGCCGCCGCCGACCGCGGCGAGCGCTCCGATGAAGATCGACGGGACGAGGGGCAGCCCGGCGGCGAGCGCCTTGCTCGTGCCGAATGCGCCGTACAGGCCGATCAGCACCGCGTCGAGCGCCACGATGAGCCTGTTGAGCCGCTGGAACAGGCCGGCCAGCAGCATCCCGGCCAGCGAGGCGAGGACGGCGGTCGGCAGGTACCAGTTCGACTGCATCGCGGCGGGGGTGACCCCCAGCAGGATGTCGCGGATCAGGCCGCCGCCCAGCCCCACGATGATCCCGATCAGCGCGACGCCGAGCAGGTCGAGGCGCCGCTGGCCCTGGAAGCCCGACGCGAAGACCGCGCCCTGCACCCCGCCGACGCCGACGGCCACGAGGTCGGCCCACAGGGGCAGGACGAAGGTCGGGGCGGTCACGCCTCCCATCGTGGCATCCGGCGCCGGCGGTCGGGGAGAGGAGCCGCGCCTGAGCCGATTCGGAGGTCGCGCGGCGGATACTTGGATGGTGCCCACCTATCGAGACGAAGCCGTCGTGCTGCGCACCCACAAGCTGGGCGAGGCCGACCGGATCGTCACGATGCTGAGCCGCGGCCACGGCAAGGTCCGCGCGGTCGCGAAGGGCGTGCGCCGCACGTCGTCGAAGTTCGGCGCGCGGCTCGAGCCGTTCATGGTGGCGGACGTGCAGCTGTATGAGGGGCGCTCGCTCGACATCGTGCAGCAGGCCGAGTCGCTCGGCACCTACGGTGCCGACATCGCTGCCGACTACGACCGCTACACGGCGGCCAGCGCGATGGTCGAGGCGGCCGACCGGCTCACGCACGACGAGGCGGCGCCGAACCAGTACTACCTGCTCGTCGGCGCGCTGCGCTCCCTGTCCCGCGGCGAGCACGCGCCGCGCGGCACGCTCGACTCGTACCTCCTGCGCGCGCTGTCGCTCGCGGGATGGGCGCCGGCGCTCGAGGACTGCGGGCGCTGCGGCGCGCGCGGACCCCACGAGACGTTCCTCGCGCAGCTGGGCGGCACGGTCTGCGCGCGCTGCGCCCCGGCCGGCACGCCGCGCGTCAGCGCGTCGGTGCTCGCGCTGCTGCGGGCGCTCCTGGCGGGGGACTGGCAGGTCGTGGAGGCGGCCTCGCCGCGCGACGCGGATCAGGCGTCCGGCCTCGTGTCGGCGTACGTGCAGTGGACTATGGAGCGCGGCATCCGCGCGCTCTCGCAGACCCGCGGTCTGCCCGACCGAGGACGGCGATGACCCCCAAGCCCTACACGCATCGCGACGCGGTGCCGTACCGACCGATCGACTGGACGGGCCTGCAGGCGCCGGACTACGGCAGGGACGCGCCCGGGCACGTCGCGATCGTGATGGACGGCAACGGCCGCTGGGCGAACCGCCGTGGGCTGTCCCGGATCGAGGGGCACAAGGCGGGGGAGGAGGTGCTCCTCGACGTGGTCGCGGGGGCCATCCAGGCCGGCGTGAAGCACCTGTCGGTGTATGCCTTCTCGACCGAGAACTGGCGGCGCTCGCCCGACGAGGTGCGCTTCCTGATGGGCTACAACCGCGACGTCCTGCACCGCCGACGCGACCAGCTGAACGAATGGGGCGTGCGCATCCGGTGGGCGGGCCGCACGCCGCGCCTGTGGGGCTCGGTGATCAAGGAGCTCCGGTACGCGGAGCGGCTGACGGCCGGGAACGACGTGCTGACGCTCACGATGTGCATCAACTACGGCGGCCGCAACGAGATCCTCGACGCCGTGCGCGCGGTCGCGGAGGACGTCGCCGCGGGGCGGCTGAAGCCCTCGGGCATCACGGAGAAGACGCTGCGGCGGCACTTCTACGTGCCGGACATGCCCGACGTCGACCTGTTCGTCCGCTCGAGCGGCGAGCAGCGCACGTCCAACTTCCTGCTCTGGCAGGCGGCGTACGCCGAGATGGTGTTCCTCGACACGCTGTGGCCCGACTTCAGCCGCGCGGACCTGTGGCGCGCGATCGACCTCTACCTCGGCCGCGAGCGACGGTTCGGCGGTGCGGTGGACGCGCCCGACGCGCCCGACGCGGCCGCCGGTTCATGACCCGCGCGGAATACGCCGCCGGCGCGACGCGTTGAGGACGCCGTGACCGACGCCTCGACGCCCGCGCCCATCCGGATCGACATCTGGAGCGACATCGCCTGCCCCTGGTGCTACATCGGCAAGCGCAACCTCGAGAACGGGCTGGCCTCGCTGGCGGGCGACGCGGACGCGCCGCAGGTGGAGATCACGTATCACTCGTTCGAGCTGTCGCCCGACACGCCGGTCGACTTCCACGGCTCGAGCGAGGACTTCCTGGCGCAGCACAAGGGCATCACGCGCGAGCAGGCCAAGCAGATGAACGACCGCGTGGCGAAGATCGCCGAGCAGCAGGCGGGCCTGCACTACCGCTTCGACCTGCAGCAGCACACCAACACGGTCAAGGCGCACGAGCTCATCCACTTCGCGAAGGAGCACGGCCGCCAGGTCGAGATGACCGAGCGGCTGATGTCGGCGTACTTCGTCGAGGGCCGGCACGTGGGCCGCGTCGACGAGCTGGTCGAGCTCGCGGGCGAGGTGGGCCTCGACGCCGACGCCGCACGCGACGCGCTCGAGAGCGACCACTACCTGCCCGCCGTCCGTCAGGACCAGGCCCAGGCCCGCGCGTTCGGCATCAACGGCGTGCCGTTCTTCGTGATCGACGGCAAGTACGGCGTCAGCGGCGCCCAGCCGCCCGAGGCCTTCGCCCAGGTCGCCCGCCAGGTCTGGGCCGAGCACCGCGGCGAGCAGCCCGCGAGCTAGCTCAGCGCCTTCTCGATCGCGGCGACGATCTCGGGGTCGTCCGGCTTCTGCGGCGGGCGGAACCGCTGGACGGTGCCGTCCGGGAGCACCAGGAACTTCTCGAAGTTCCACGCGACGCGGCCGGCCTTGCCGCCGTGGTCCGGGGTCTTCTTGAGCGCCTTGTAGAGCGGGTGCGCGTTCGGCCCGTTCACCTTGATCTTGTCGTTCACGGGGAACGAGACGCCCCATGTCATGGCGCAGTAGTCGAGGATCTCCTCGATCGAGCCGGGCTCCTGGCCCATGAACTGGTTGCACGGGAACCCGAGCACGGTGAAGCCGCGGTCGCCGTACGTGCGCTGAAGCTGCTCGAGCTGCTCGTACTGCGGCGTCAGGCCGCACTTCGACGCCACGTTGACCACGAGGACGGGGCCGTCGAACTCGGCGAGCGTGCGCTCGGCGCCGTTCGCGTCGGTGAAGGGGATGTCGCGCAGCGAGGGGACGGCGTCGCTCATATCCCCAGGTTAGGCCGCTCGGCGATCACCCAAGGCGAGTCTGTGAGAATGGAGCCGTGACCTCCGTACTCGCTCCTGCCGCTTCCGTCGCCACTGGCGAGCGGCGCACGCTGAGCATCGGTCCGATCGACCTCGACGTGCCCGTCGTGCTCGCCCCGATGGCGGGGATCACCAACACCGCGTTCCGCCGCCTGTGCCGCGAGTACGGCGCGGGCCTCTACGTCAGCGAGATGATCACCACGCGCGCGCTGGTCGAGCGCAACGAGGCGACCATGCGCCTCATCCGGCACCACGAGTCGGAGACGCCGCGATCGATCCAGCTCTACGGCGTCGACCCCGTCGTCACGGCCGAGGCCGCACGGATCATCGCGGAGGAGGACCGGGCCGACCACATCGACCTGAACTTCGGCTGCCCCGTCCCCAAGGTGACGCGCAAGGGCGGCGGATCGGCGCTGCCGTGGAAGCTCGGCCTGTTCCGCGACATCGTCGAGGGCGCCGTCAAGGCCGCCGGCGACGTCCCGGTCACGGTCAAGATGCGCAAGGGCATCGACGCCGACCACATCACGTACCTCGACGCGGGGAAGATCGCCGAGGACGCGGGCGCGGCCGCGGTCGCGCTGCACGCGCGCACGGCGGCGGAGTTCTACTCGGGCACCGCCGACTGGTCGGCGATCGCGAAGCTCAAGGAGGCCGTCACGAGCATCCCGGTGCTCGGCAACGGCGACATCTGGAGCGCGGCGGACGCGGTCCGGATGATGGACGAGACCGGCTGCGACGGCGTCGTGGTCGGGCGCGGCTGCCTCGGCCGCCCGTGGCTGTTCGGCGAGCTCGCCTCGGCGTTCGGCGCCGAAGCGCCCGTCGTGGACGCCACGCTCGGCTTCGTCGCCACGGCCTTCCGCCGCCACGCCGAGCTCCTGACCGAGTTCTTCGAGAACGAGGACCGCGGCTGCCGCGACATCCGCAAGCACGTCGCCTGGTACTTCAAGGGCTATCCGGTCGGCGGCGACCTGCGCGCCAGCCTCGCGACCGCCTCGAGCCTCGCCGAGATCGACGACCTCCTGGCCCAGCTCGACCACAGCGCCCCATACCCCGGCGCCGCGGCCGAGGGGCAGCGCGGGCGCGCCGGCACGCCCAAGCGCCCGGTCCTGCCGCAGGGATGGCTCGACTCGCGCGAGATCGGCGAGGATGCGAGCTGCGAGCTCCAGGACGCGGAGCTGGACACCAGTGGCGGCTGACGGGACGCGCCCGGGCGGGTACGGCGAGGCCGACGCCGAGCGCTTCTTCGCCGAGAAGCACCGCTCCGAGCGCGACGACTTCGCACGCGACCGCGCCCGCGTGCTCCACTCCGCGGGTCTGCGCCGCCTGGCCGCCAAGACGCAGGTGCTCAGCCCGGCGAGCACGGCGGACTTCGCACGCAACCGGCTCACGCACTCGCTCGAGGTGGCGCAGGTCGGCCGGGAGCTGGCGATCGCGCTCGGCCTGTCGGCCGACGTGGTCGACACGGCGTGCCTCAGCCACGACCTGGGTCACCCGCCGTTCGGCCACAACGGCGAGCGCGCGCTGAACGAGTGGGCCGAGCACATCGGCGGCTTCGAGGGCAACGCGCAGTCGCTGCGCATCCTGACGCGGCTCGAGGCCAAGGTGCTCGACGATCGCGACCACTCCGTGGGGCTCAACCTGACCCGCGCCAGCCTCGACGCCACGTGCAAGTACCCGTGGACGGTCGACAACCCCATCCCGGACCCGGGGGGACGGCTGAAGTTCGGCGTCTACCCCGAGGACGAGGCGGTGTTCCACTGGATGCGCGAGGGCGCGCCGGGCCGGCTGCGCTGCATCGAGGCGGAGGTCATGGACCTCTCCGACGACATCGCGTACTCGGTGCACGACTTCGAGGACGCGGTCGTGAACGGCTACGTCGACCTGCAGATCCTGTCGGACCCGGTCGAGCATCACCCGCTGATCGGCCGGATCCAGCAGTGGGTGGGCTACGACTACTCGCGCGAGGAGCTCGCCGACGGCCTGTACCGGCTGACGCAGCAGCCGATGTGGCTGAAGACGTTCGACCGGTCCCGGCAGGATCTCGCGCGCCTGAAGAACCTCACGAGCGACCTGATCGGCCGCTTCGCCCGCGCGGCGGTCGCGGCCACGCGCGAGGCCTACGGCGGGCCGTCGCTGGCCCGCTACGGCGCGCACGTGATCGTGCCCCGCGTGATCGACGTCGAGATCGCGGTGCTCAAGGGCATCATGGGCTCGGCGATCGTCACGATCGACGCGCGCAAGGGCGTCTACAAGGAGCAGCGCCGCGTGCTCAAGTGCCTCGCGGACGCGCTCTGGTCCACCGACGCGCTGTGGTCGGCGGGCGCCGACGTGCTGGAGCCCGCCTTCGCGGCCGACTTCCTGGCCGCCGAGACCGACGCCGAGCGCGCGCGCGTCGTGGTCGACCAGGTCGCGAGCCTGACCGACCAGACCGCGGTCGACTGGCACAACCGTCTGGTCGGCGAGATCGACCCCGCCGAGGTGGGCATCTGGACGCCGCGCCACGCGCGTCCCGTCGACCGCTCGCACGGCACCCGCACCCGGCCGGGCGCTCCGGAGCCCGTGGACGCCGGGGCCCGCTGATGCCGCGCATCCGCCAGGCCGACGTCGAAGAGGTCAAGGCGCGCACGAACATCGCCGACATCGTGGGGGAGCGGGTCGCCCTGCGCTCGGCGGGAGTCGGGTCGTTGAAGGGCCTCTGCCCGTTCCACGACGAGAAGAGCCCGAGCTTCCACGTTCGGCCCCAGGTCGGCTACTACCACTGCTTCGGATGCGGCGAGTCGGGCGACGTGTACACGTTCCTGCGCGAGATGGACCACGTCACGTTCACCGAGGCCGTCGAACGCCTGGCGGCCCGGATCGGATACACGCTGCACTACGAGGACGGCGGGCCCGCGCCCGAGACGAGCGGCCGCTCGCGCCTGTTCGCCGCCAACGCGGCGGCAGCGGAGTTCTTCCGCGCGCAGCTGATGTCGCCGGAGGCGGAGGCGGCGAGACGGTTCCTGGGGGAGCGGGGCTTCGACGCGGGCGCCGCGGCGCACTTCGCCGTGGGGTACGCGCCCAAGGGCTGGGACAGCATGCTCAAGGCGTTGTCGGCGCAGGGCTTCACGCGCGAGGAGCTCACCACAGCAGGCCTCGTGTCGACCAATCAGCGCGGCGGCGTGTACGACCGCTTCCGCGGCCGGCTCGTGTGGCCCATCCGCGACGTCACCGGCCAGACCGTCGGGTTCGGCGCGCGCAAGCTCTACGACGACGACCAGGGACCGAAGTACCTGAACACCCCCGAGACGCCGATCTACAAGAAGGCGCAGGTGCTGTACGGGCTCGACCTCGCCAAGCGCGACATCTCGCGCGGCGACCCGAAACGCGTCGTGGTCGTCGAGGGCTACACCGACGTCATGGCCTGTCACCTCGCGGGCGTGACCACCGCGATCGCGACGTGCGGCACGGCCTTCGGCTCGGAGCATGTGACGGTCCTGCGACGCATCATGGGCGACGAGTCGGCGTCGGGCGAGGTCGTGTTCACGTTCGACGGCGACGAGGCGGGCCAGAAGGCGGCGATCCGGGCGTTCGCCGAGGACGGCCGCTTCAATGCGCAGACCTACGTGGCGGTCGCGCCCGACGGGCTCGACCCGTGTGACCTTCGTCTGCAGCGCGGGGACGGCGCCGTGCGCGGCCTCCTTGACCACCGCGTGCCGATGTTCGAGTTCGTGATCGATCGGCGCATCGCGGGCTTCGACCTCGGGAGCGTGGAGGGACGGATCGGCGCGCTGCGGTCCGCCGCACCGATCGTGGCGGCCATCCGGGACCGGATGGTGCGCGCCGGCTACGAGCGCGTGCTCGCCCGCAAGCTCGGCATGGAGCCCCGCGACGTGCACGGCGAGGTCGAGAGCGCTGCGCGGCGCGCAGGCGGCGACCGGGCCGGCGGCTCCGGCGATCGTGCCGGCGGTCGCGGCGACAGCCCGGCACCGCGCGGCGACGGGCCCCGGCCCATGCCGGGCTCGGAGCCGGCGGCCCCGCCTGAGCAGCCGATGCAGCGGGTCACCCTCGAGACGCTGCCGCGCACCACCGACGTGGCGCTCGAGCGGGATGCGCTCACGGGCGTCCTGCTGTACGGCCACCGGATCGATCCGGGCATCCTCGCTCGCGCGCTCGCGATCCCGTTCCGCACCACCGCCCTTGAGGCCGTCCGCGCGAGCGTGGCCGCAGCCGCGGACCGCACGCGCCCGGGCTGGGCCATGGCGGCGATCGAGGCCGTGCGCGAGCCCTACCGTCTGCTCGCGGGCCAGCTGCTGGCGCGGGACTTCCCGGCGCGCGACGACGACCACGCGGTCGCATCGGTCACCGACATCTGCCGCCGCCTGGTGCTGCGCGCGCTGGATCAGGAGAAGACCGAGCTGCTCGGCGCCGTGCAGCGCACGTCGCCCACGTCGGACGAGGGCCGAGCGCTGCGGGTGCGGCTCCGCGACATCGATGCCGAGCGCCGCGCGCTCATCGAGGTCGACTGACCAGCGGGACTGGTGCTGGCCCGGCCGCCCTGCGGCGGGCAGGATGGGATGATGTTCCGCGTCCCGGATGACCCCGCCAACGCAGTCGTCTGCAGCGACCTGAGCGTGAGCCGCCGCGGCCGCGGTCCCGAGACCCGGGCGGTGGACGGGGTGACGTTCACCCTCCCGGCGGGCGAGACGCTGTGCGTGTCGGGCCCCACCGGATCGGGCAAGTCCAGCCTGCTGTCGGTGCTGGCCGGTGTGACGGACGACTCACTCGTGGTGTCGGGCGGGCGCGCGAAGGTCACCGGCATCGACGTGCGCCGCAAGGGCCGGGACCGGCGGGTGCTGACCTACCGCGTGGGGCACGTGCCGCAGGGGGCCGCGGCCATCCTGCCCGCACGGCTCACGGTCGGCGAGACGATCGCCGAGCCGATCACGTCGCGCGACCGGCGCGTCAACGCCCGGGCGGTCGCCGTGCGCGTCGCGGCGCTGCTGGACGAGATGCACCTGCCCCTCGGCGCGGCCGAGAAGTTCCCGTTCGAGCTCAGCGCCGGCATGCGTCAGCGCGTGGTCTTCGCCCGGGCGCTCGTGCTGGATCCGCGCGTGCTGGTCGCGGACGAGCCGCTCGCCAACATCGACCTCGAGGTGCGGCACGTCGTCTACGACGCGATCGTGCGCCGCCGCCGCGAATGGGGCATGGCGGCGGTGATCGCGACCAACGACGAGGCATTCATCCGGGAGCTCGGCGCAGCTCAGCTGCGCCTGCACGCGGGGCATGTCGTCGCCCAGACGGCCGGGGGACAGGTGCTGTGGACGCCCGACACGCCAGGGCGCACGCCCGTGTCGTGAGCACGCTCCGGCGTTTGCTAATATCGTCTGGTTGCCCCGATGCGGGCGACAGTGATCCTCGGTAGCTCAATTGGCAGAGCAGCCGGCTGTTAACCGGCAGGTTCTTGGTTCGAGTCCAAGCCGGGGAGCCACTCCGAAAGCCCCGTCCTCGCGACGGGGCTTTCGTCGTCTGTGCTCATGCCGCGGCCCGTGGCACCCTGCTACGGTCGGGGTCAGCGGCCTCCGGCCGTCGGACGAACGGGGGATGGCCAGTGGCGGAACGCAGGACCTGGGTCCTGGTCGACGGCGAGAACATCGACGCAACCCTCGGCGGCTCGATTCTGGGGCGTCGGCCGCAGCCCGACGAGCGACCGCGGTGGGACCGCCTGCTCACATTCGTCGCGGAACGGTGGGGCAACCCAGCCAACGGACTCTTCTTCCTGAACGCCAGCACGAATCTGCCCATGCCCTTCGTTCAGGCGCTGCTCGCTCTCGGTTACCAGCCGGTTCCGCTGTCCGGCGCGGCTGACGCGAAGGTCGTGGACATCGGCATCCAGCGCACCCTGCGCGCGCTCGCCGACCGCGAGGGTGACGTGGTCCTCGTCAGCCACGACCGCGACTTCGTCGACGACGTCGCGCGGCTCGTCGGCGATCGGCGCGTCGGCGTGCTCGCTTTCCATGAGTTCCGCAGCGCTGAGTTCTCCGGCATCCCGGGACTCGAGCTGTTCGACCTCGAGTACGACGCCCGTGCATTCGACGCTCCGCTGCCGCGCGTGCGCGTCATCCCCATCGAGGAGTTCGACCCCGCCGACTTCCTGCGATGACGGATGCCGCGGCCCGCGGCCGCTGGGCGTCTCGCCGCGATGTCTGCGGGGCCTGGGCCTGAGCGGTGCGCGCCGCGGAGGCGACGATCACGGACGTGGCCAGGACGCGTTCGGCGATCACGACGTGCCGAGCGCACTGGTGGGCGTGACCGTGCTGGGCTACGAGGACCAGCTCGTCGAGATCGAGGCTGTCGCGGCGATCGCGGCCGACAGGCCTGGCGACTGAACTGCCCTCGGTGGTGGGTCCCACATCCATCGCAGCGGTGATCTGGAATGGAGGGGAACCGGTTCCCCGCCGGGTGGGTGCAGGACGAACGGCCCGCCCCGCTCTCGGGTGATGCGGTGTCCGTGGTGGTGCAGGTTCATGTGATGGAACCGACAGAGGAGTATGCCCCGGTCGTGGTGGGCTTCGCAGTAGGAGGCGGGCATGCCGCAGCCGTGCCACATGCATCCGCCGTCGCGGACGGCGAGGGCGATGCGCTGTTTCGGGGTGAACAGGCGCTGTTCCCGGCCGACGTCGAGCGGGTTCCCGCACGCGTCGACGGTCACGGGGGTGTACCCGGTGTTGCAGATGGCCTGCTCGATCGCGGGGGCGGGCAGGGAGTGCCCGCCGTCCTCGGTGTGCCCGGGCCCGGGCTTGCTGTCCTCGAGCACCGACACGAGCCGCACCCCGGGCTGCCGCGCGCCGAACACCTGCTCGGCATCGGCGAGCGCGCCGGCCCGGAGCGCATCCATGAGCAGGTCGTACTGGAGCTGCTCGTTCGAGCGCGGGTCCTCCACCAGCGACTGCGCCTTCGCGGCCTCCTCGCTGTCGACGAAGCGGGGTCCGCCGAGTCGGGGTCGGAGCCCGGCGGCGATGAGGGACTGCACCCACGCGGCGCCTTCGTCGTCGAAGTCCAAGCGGGCGTGTTTGCCGCCGTGGGCGTCGGTCCACATCCGGAACCCGCGTGCCTCGTACCGGGCCAGGAACCTCTCTTCCGCCCCCTCGGGGTCCAGCCGGTCCCGCACTGCCCGTGCCGTGGCTGCGAGGTCCTCGACCGTGTACTCCGACACCGCCGTGACCAGCTGTTCGGCGGCGAGCCGCCACGCCTCCTCGGCTCCTTCCGGCGGGGCGCCCAGCCCGCGGGTGATGGCATCCATCTGAGCCGAGGTCAGCGCGCCGTCGAGGAGCGCGCGGTCCAGCGGCGCATGCCACGGCACGGCGACGGGCACATCCGGTGCGTCGGCGACATCCGGCCCCTCCGTCTGTGCGGTCTCGAGCAGCGACTGCCCCAGCCGCACCTGCCGCGCTGCTTCGCCGCGCGAGGTCCCGGCCACCTCCTGCACCAGCGCGACCGCGTTCCGGTGCCCGCGCCCCTGCGCCAGCCCGCCATGGCCGGCATCCCGCGAGGACCGCGAAGCGACCACCCCGGCCGCGATCACACTGAACCGGTCGCCGTGTTTGCGCAACGCGGCCGACAGGTCCATGAACCGCAGCGCATCGTCATCCGACATCGCTGCGACCTGCGCGACGTCCGAGGGCACGAGCGTGGCGATCGCGTCCACATGCGCCTGGAAGTCATCGAGGAACGTCATACCCCGATCATCCTCCGGGCCACCGACATCCGGACCCCGGGAATCCCAGGTCCAAAGTGAAAACCGCAACTTCAGTGGATAACTCCGCGAACGCGCATCCTGTGGACGAAGGGCGCGGCCCGGAGGGGAGGCTCGGTGACGTTTCGACTCCGGCGCTGGCGCCCCTCCGCTCAACGACCGGGGCGGAGGGTGAACCCGCGTCAGGCGTGCTGATCCGGCGCGTCCTCGGAGGGCTGCACGGTCCAGGCGGGCGGCTCGTCGGCGCCCGAGGACTCGTCGCGCTCGGCGTCCTCGCTCGTCTCCTGCACGATTCCGCTCGCGTGATGCACCGGCGCGTAGACGGTGTAGAGCCGCAGCGGCTCGTCACCCGTGTTGATGACGTCGTGCCACGTGCCGGCCGGCACCTGGATCGACCAGCCGTCCTCGACGTCCTGCTCGAAGTCGAGCCGGTCCTCGGCCGGCCCCATGACGCACCGTCCGCGGCCCGCGTCGATGCGCAGGAACTGGTCGGTCTCGGGATGCGCCTCGAGGCCGATCGACTCGCCGACGGGGATCGACATGAGCGTCACCTGCAGGTAGCGGCCGGTCCACGCGACCGTCCGGTAGGTGTCGTTCTCGATGGTGGCGGTCTCGATGTCGAACGCGTTCGGACGTGGGCCGTTGTCCTCGATGGTCATGGCGGCGGATCCCTCCTGTCGTTGCGGCTTCAGCGGGCGGATCCCTCGAGGGACCCTTCGATCTCGACCGGGGCGCCATCGCCCGGCTCATAGACGACGCACTGGATGAGCCGGTCCTGCAGGCCGGTGTCGGTCCATCCGGCCTCGGTCGGCGTGAGGTAGATGTACTCGAGAACGGACTCCTCGTAGGCCTTGCCGACGAACGGCTCGAACGCTTTGTAGCAGCCCTCGTCCGCGGCCTGCTGGACCGCCTCCTCGCCGGGCCAGTCGCCGTCGGGCAGCTCGAACTCGTGGTAGATCTCGTCGGTGTGCGGCTCGGAGCACGGGACCACCGACGCCGACGACAACTGGCTGTCGTCACCGAGGCTCAGGCAATCGCCCACCTGGAGCTGGAACACGTCGACGTCCGCCGACTCGGTCACCTGGTTGGTCTCGTCGTCACGCTGCGGCGCTCCGCCGCCGAACAGCTGTCCGATCGTCGCACAGCCGCCGATCGCGAGCGTCGTCGTCAGGATGCCCGCCGCCGCGATCGTTCGCGCCCGGTGCGTCTGGACCATGGTCCGCCTCCGATCGGGTCCGGGGCAGGCGTGCCGCCGCCTCTGCGGCTCACAGTAGACCGGTCCGCGGCGGCGGTGCCAGCGCCGGCCCCGCCCAACGGGCGGATCAGCTCTCGAGGTCGTCGATGCCCGGCATCCAGCTGGC
The DNA here is from genome assembly GCF_001426925.1 of Microbacterium sp. Root53. Taxonomy (GTDB): domain Bacteria; phylum Actinomycetota; class Actinomycetes; order Actinomycetales; family Microbacteriaceae; genus Microbacterium. The sequence goes on along the minus strand of NZ_LMFR01000005.1, from coordinate 49,923 downwards.
GCCCGGGCGTCCCCATCCGCGCTTGCGCGCGATCTTCGCCACCAGCTTCGCGTCCGATCCGGTGAGCCGGTCGATGTACAGCACGCCGTCCAGGTGATCGAACTCGTGCTGCATGATGCGGGCGCGCCAGCCGTCGACCTCGATGCGGACGGACTCGCCGTCGAGGTCGGTGCCCGTCACGACGACCCGCTCCGAGCGGCGCAGCGCGAACCGCTCCCCGGGGAACGACAGGCACCCCTCGGACTCCTCATCCTCGTCCGGCTCGCCCGGGACGAGCGGCGTCATCCAGAGTTCGGGGTTCAGGATGACCCCGCGCCACGGCGCGCCCTCGTCGTCCTCGTACGAGTACGTGAAGATCCGCAGCGGGACGCCGACCTGCGGCGCGGCCAGCCCGACCCCGGGGGCGGCATCCATGGTCTCGAACATGTCCGCGACCAGTGCGCGGATCTCGTCCGTGATCTCCTCGACGGGGGATGCGGGAGCGTGGAGGACGGGATCGCCCATGATGCGGATCGGGAGCACGGCCATGCCTCCAGCGTAATGCGGGGGTCGGCGGGTACCGTGGGACCGTGCAGTGGGGGACTCTGGCCGGAGTGGACGGCGTCGGCGAGGTGCTCGTCGGAGCGTTCCAGAACCCCGGGCTGCTGCTCGGCATCCCGCTCGCGCTCGCGGGCGCGGTGTTCATGTCGCTCGGCGCGCAGTATCAGAGCCAAGGCGTTCGCAAGGTCGAGCGCATCTCGGGCGAGACGGGCGAGACGGGTCTCGGAATCTCGCACCTCTGGCGCCTGCTCACGCGTCCGTCCTGGGTGATAGGCACGATCCTGCTGGCCGTCGCGATCATCTGTCAGCTCAGCGCCCTCTCGGTCGCGCCGCTCATCGTGGTGCAGCCGCTCGGCGCGGTGTCGCTGGTGATCACGACGCTCCTGAACGCGCAGATGACCGGCCACATCCCCACGCGCGCATCGCTCGGGTCCATCGGTCTGTGCGTGGGCGGCATCTTCCTGTTCGTGATCGTCGCCGCCCTGTACGCGACCGAGCGGCCGCTGAGCGACTTCGAGCTGCTCACGGTGCTGGCGATCCTTCTGATCGTGACGATCCTGCTCATCACCACGTGGGTCATGCTGCGCCACAGGATGAGCGCCCTGTTCTACATCTCCGCCGCTGGCGTGCTCTACGGCTTCGTCGCCACGCTCGCGAAGGTCGTGATCGTCCGGATCAAGTCCGGCGACTTCGAATGGATCACGATCGTGTGCCTGGTGGCGCTGCTCGCCGCGGCCGCAGCAGGCGGGTACTTCGTGCAGACGGCCTACTCGTCCGGGCCGCCGGACCTCGTGATCGCAGGCCTGACCGTGATCGACCCCATCGTCGCGGTCCTGATCGGCGCCATCGTGCTCGGCGAGGCCTCGCACGCGCCCGTGTGGGCGCTGGTCGTGTTCGTGATCGCGGGCGCGATCGCCTCCTACGGCGTGTTCCTGCTCGCACGGCACCACCCGCAGGTCGTCAGCGAGAGCCAGGAGCTCGGGATCGCCCGCGGCCGCGACGAGGGCATCGACCGGGCCGCCCGTCAGACGGGGGATCAGCGGGGCGCGACGGCGCTCGACGAGCTGCGCGCGATGCGGGATCCGGACGACCTCCTGACCCGGCGCATGCCGCCGGACGACGAGTCCGACGACGCATCGCGCTAGAGCGACATCCGGCGGCTGTTCCCATGGCGGCGCGGCCGTTGTGCGCCTCCCGGCGCGTCTGCGAGAGTGACCGCATGGCCACGTGCGATCAATGCCGCAAGCGCTTCCCCGGACCGGGAAGAAAGACGGCCACCAGGACCCTCTGCGACGACTGCTTCGCGAGCTTCTCTGGACTCGCAGCGGGATACATGGCCGGCGGCACGGTCGAACAGGCGATCGCCACCGAGGGCTGGTTCACGAGGTCGATCGGGCGCGGGCGTCGCCGCTGACACCCCTCGGCGCGCAGGCGGTCGCGCCGCTCCGCGTTAGGCTCGTATCCACACGGGGCGGTGGCCAAGATGGTCAAGGCAGCGGGCTCATAACCCGACGATGCGTGGGTTCGAGTCCCACCCGCCCCACCACACCGCTCGGCTGTTGACCGGCAGGTTCTCGGTCCGGTTCATCCCGATGAGCGGGCCGCTGCGTCTATAGCGGAGCGCGGCCCTGCGGGGAAGAGCCTTTCGTCGGCGCCCGCGGCGTGCGCATGGTGGAGTATGCGCACGTTCGGCGTCGAGGAGGAGCTGCTGCTCGTGGATGAGCGCAGCGGGGTGCCGCGCGCGATCGCCCCCGCGATCCTCCGGAAGGCCGGCGAAGCGCCGATCCGCGGCTTCACGCTCGAGGCCGAGATGCAGCAGGAGATGATCGAGGTCATCTCGCGGCCCTGCACCGAGCGCGACGACCTCCTGCACTGCATGCGGGACGGTCGTCGCACGGCCGACGCGCTCGCCCGCGAACAGGGAGGCCGGGCGATCGCCCTGGCTGCCTCGCCGCTGAGCGTGCGCCCGCACGTCACAGTGAAGGAGCGGTACAAGGCCATCGAGGATGGCTACGCCGGCATGGCCCGCGCGACGCTCGAGTGCGGCTTCCATGTCCACACCGGCATAGACAGCCCAGATGAGGGCGTCGCGGTGCTCGACCGCATCCGCGTGTGGCTGCCCCTCTTTCTGGCGCTCTCCGCGAACTCCGCGTTCCGCGAGGGCGAGGACACGGGCTACGCGAGCTTCCGGTTCGTGGTGTGGCATCACTGGCCGACCGCGGGCCCCAACGACGTGTTCGGATCGGTCGAGGCGTACCGCGCGCTGGAGCGGGCGCTGGTCGACACGGGCGCGATCCTCGACACGGGCATGCTCTACTTCGACGCGCGCCTGTCGCACCGCCACGACACGGTCGAGACGCGCATCGCGGACGTGTGCCTCACGGCCGAGGACGGCGCCACGCTGGCCTGCCTCATCCGCGCGCTGGTCGACCACGCGGCGGACGAGTGGCGGCGCGGCGTGCCGCCGCCGGACGTGCCGACCCCGGTGATCCGGCTCGCGTCGTGGCAGGCCGCCCGGCACGGCGTGACCGACCGGCTCGTCGATCCCACGACCGGGCGTCCGTGCGCGGCACGAGACGTGATCGCGCGGATGATCGACACCGTGCGCCCCGAGCTGCGGCGCAACGGCGACGAGGATTTCGTGGAGTGCGGCGTCGCGGACATCCTGCGACGAGGCACGGGCTCGGACCGGCTGCGGGCGGTGCACCAGGAGACGGGATCCATCGACGCGGTGATCGCGGCGGCGGCCGCGGCGACGATCGGCGAATCGCGCGGTTGAGACGATCGCGCCGCGCGCGACACTCTCGGTCATGAGGACATCGCGGTTCCTGGCGGCCGCCGCCTGCGTGCTGGCCGTCGCGCTCGTCTCCGGATGCGCGAGCGGCCCCGGATCCGGTGTCCAGCGCGCGGGCGCGTCGATCATGATGGCGGCTCCGTCGAAGCCGGCGATGGGGATGGATGCGATCATCACCGGCACCCTGACCCGTCTTGACGGGGGGTGCCTGGGCCTGACAGTCGGCGGGCGCGAGACGCCGCTGCAGTTCCCGTTCGGCTCGATCCTCGCCGACGATGGCGAGAGCGTGGACGTGCCGGGGCACGGCACCGTGCGCATCGGCGATCTGATCCTCGGCGGCGGGGGTTGGGTGCCGATCCCCGATGCCCCGGAGGAGTGCGGCGTGGGAGCCGAGGGCGCGATGTGGCAGTCCGTGCTGTCCGCTCTGGAACGCGAGGCGATCTTCCAGGTCCCGGCCGTCGCCGCCGGATGGACGCAGGCCGACGACTTCCCGCTGGAACCGCGCGAGCACGCGGTCACAGCCTGGACGGGGGAGGAGCTGCTCGTGCTCGGCGGCTACGTCGGCCCGCCGTGCCCGCCGACCGCGGACTGCGTGATGGAGGGCTGGGCGGCCGACGGGACCGCGCTGAACCCCGACAGCGGGACGTGGCGAACGCTCGCGCCGGCACCGATGGAGCTCCGCGTGCCCGACGCGGCCTTCGCGGCGGGGCAGGTCTTCGTCAACGTCGGCACATCCGAGGGCTCCGCCGTGCTGGTCTACGACCTCGCCGAGGACGCTTGGACCGAGCTGCGCGACGTTCCCGACCTGCGCGGCATGATGCCGGTCGCCGACGGCGAACGGGTGCTGTTCGTCTCGCCCGACGATGAGCACGGTGAGCGCCCTGACCAGGCGTACGACCTCGATGCCCGAAGCTGGTCGGCCCTGGCGGACGACCCGTTCCCGTCGTCGTTCTCGCGGCACGCGGTCTCCACGCCCTTCGGCGTCGTGCTCTCGGGCGTCCCGATCTCGGACGTCGCCGAGAGCGCGCCAGGCTTCGAGCGTCTCGCGCTCCTCGAGCCCGGTGCCGAGGCCTGGCGCGAGCTGCCGACGACCGGGTCCATCCATCCCGAGGGCTGGGTCTGGACCGGCGAGCGGCTGGTGGATCCCGCGCTCGGCGGCTCCGACGGGGGAGAGGTGGACGGCTTCGGCGAGGTGCTGCCGTACGGCGGCGTCGTCGACCTCCCCGGAGGCGTCTGGTCCCTCCTTCCGGACCCGCCCGACGCCGAGGCGTTCTCGGGATGGCTGCACCGAGTCGAGGGCGGACGGTACTCGGTCGCCGACGGATACGTGTTCGACGACCGCCAGGGCACGTGGACGGCGCTGCCGCAGCCCGACGGCCTCCCGACCACGCCCGGCGACGCAGTGTGGGCGGGCGACCGGCTTGTGCTGCTCGGCGGCACGGACTGGGGCGGCGAGCACGGCATGGACGGCACGCGCAGCGACGCCGTGTGGATCTACACCCCGGGCGGATGACACCGCCGGAGAAGAGGAGCGAATGACACGCTTGTGATTCGAGGGCGCGCCGGTCATAATGCTGGGAGAACTGAAGAGATGTCAGCCGGATCCGCCGGTCAGGTCGTAGGGGAAGACGCACCTGACGAAACGGAGAGATCATGGCGACACCAATGGCGCGCGGAGTGGTGTACATCCACTCAGCGCCACGTGCGTTGTGCCCCCACCTGGAGTGGGCGGTCGGTCGTTCGCTCGGCCGGGCCGTGAACTTCGAGTGGGCGGATCAGCCTGTGCTGTCCGGATCACGACGCGCGGAGTTCTACTGGGAGGGCCCCGCCGGCACCGGCGCGGCCCTGGCCACGGGCATCCGCGGCTGGGAGCACCTGCGCTTCGAGGTGACAGAGGACCCCACGCCCCGCAGCGACGGCGGCCGCTGGATGCACACTCCCGACCTCGGCATCCACTACGCGCAGATGGACACCTCCGGCAATGTCGTCGTGCCCGAGGACCGGATCCGCTACGCGATGGAGCTCGCCGCGGGCGACCCGATCGAGCTGCAGCGCGAGCTCGACATCGCGCTCGGCTCCGCGTGGGACGAGGAGCTCGAGCCCTTCCGCCACGCGAGCGACGACGCGCCCGTCGTGTGGCTGCACAAGGTGGGATGAACCGCCCCTGAGACCACGGAGCGGCGTCGGTACCGGCTGTCGGTGAGCATTCCCGGCGGGTGAGAAGGCGTCACTCCGGAGACAGGAAAGAGGCCCCTGGAGAACCAGGGGCCTCTTTCGTGTGCGCCACCGGGGCGCGACGACTCAGTCGTCGTACGACGCGAACGCCGCGACGGCGTTGTGGCCGCCGAAGCCGAACGAGTTGCAGATCGCCAGCTGCGGGCCGTCGCCGAGCGGCTGCGGGCTGCTCGACGCCTTGAGCGGGATCTCCGGGTCCTGATCGACGAGGTTGATCGTCGGGGGAGCGACGCGATCGCGCAGCGCGAGGATCGTGAACACCGACTCGATCGCGCCCGTGCCGCCGAGCAGGTGGCCGGTCGACGCCTTGGTGGCAGACACGGGGATGTCGTGCACGCGGTCGCCGAAGACGGCCTGCAGGGCCTTGTACTCGGACGGGTCGCCGACCGGGGTCGACGTCGCGTGCGCGTTGATGTGGGTGACATCGTCGGCGGAGCGTCCCGCCTGCTCGAGCGCCTGGCGCACGGCACGGGCCGCGCCGGCGCCGCTCGGGTCGTTGGCGGTGATGTGGTGCGCGTCGGCTGTGACGGCCGATCCCACCAGGCGCGCATAGATCTCCGCGCCGCGGGCGACGGCGTGCTCCTCCGTCTCGAGGATGAGCACGGCCGCACCCTCGCCCATGACGAAGCCGTCGCGGTCCACGGAGAACGGCCGCGAGGCGGTCTCGGGGGAGTCGTTGCGGCGCGACAGCGCCTGCATCGACGCGAAGGACGCGATCGTGATGGGGTGGATCGCCGACTCGGCACCACCGGCGATCACCACGTCGGCGAGGCCGAGCTGCAGGTGCTCGTACGCGCTCGCGATCGACTCGACGCTCGAGGCGCAGGCCGACGCGACCGTGCGCGCGAAGGCACGTGCGTTGAAGTGAAGGGAGAGGTTTCCGGCCGCCGCGTTCGGCATGAGCATCGGCACGGTCATCGGCATGACGCGGCGCGGGCCCTTCTCGCGCAGCGTGTCCCACGCGTCCAGCAGCGTCCAGACGCCGCCGATGCCGGTCGCGAAGTCGACGCCGAGCCGCTCGGGCTCGACCTCGGGGGAGCCGGCGTCGGCCCACGCCTCCATGGCCGCGATCAGCGCGAACTGCGCGGACTTGTCCAGGCGCTTCGCGACGGGGCGCTCGAGCACCTCCTCCGGCCGGACGGACGCCTCGGCGGCGAACGTCACGGGCAGGTCGTAGGTCTTGACCCACTCGTGCTCGAGGGCGCGCGCGCCCGAGACGCCGTCGAGCAGGTTGCGCCAGTTCTCGGGGGCGGTGCCGCCCAGGGCGGAGGTCGCTCCGATGCCGGTGACCACGATGCTCTTGGTCATGCTGGTTCCTCGTACTCCGTTAGGTGATGCGGACGCGGGTGCCGCACCGCCGAGCGGCGATGCGGCACCCCACGACTCACTGGTTCGACGTGATGAAGTCGACGGCGTCCTTCACCGTCTTGAGGTTCTTGACCTCGTCGTCGGGGATCGTGACGCCGAACTTCTCCTCGGCGTTCACGACGATCGTCATCATCGAGATGGAGTCGATGTCGAGGTCGTCGGTGAACGACTTCTCGAGCGCGACCTCCTCGGCGGCGATGCCCGTCTCGTCGGTGATCAGCTCGGCCAGGCCGGCGAGGACCTCGTCGCTGGTGTATGCCATGGGGTTTCTCCTAGGGTTTCTCGGGTTATCGGACGACGGAACCGTGGTTCAGTCTAGGGTCGCGGCGCGCGCCGTCACGGGAGGACGACGACCTGCGCCGCGAAGACGAGGCCGGCGCCGAAGCCGATCTGCAGGGCGAGCCCGCCGCTGAGCTCGGGGTTCTCCTCGAGCAGCCGGTGGGTGGCGAGGGGGATCGATGCGGCCGACGTGTTGCCCGTCGTCTCGATGTCGCGCGCGATCTTGACGGTGTCCGGCAGCCCGAGCTGCTTCGCGAACTCGTCGATGATGCGCATGTTCGCCTGATGGGGGATGAACGCGGCCAGGTCCTCCGGCTGCACGCCAGCGGCCCCGAGCGCCTGCTTGGCGACCTTGGCCATCTCCCAGACGGCCCAGCGGAAGACGGTCTGGCCCTCCTGTCGGAGCGTGGGCCACTCCGACACGCCGTCGCGGAACTCCGTGAGCGTGTGGTTCATGCCCACGGCACCGGCCTTCGAGCCGTCCGAGCCCCAGATCGAGGCCGACACGCCGGGGGTGTCGCTCGGGCCGAGCAGCGCGGCGCCCGCGCCGTCGCCCAGCAGGAACGAGATGCTGCGGTCGGCCGGGTCGACGATGTCGCTGAGCTTCTCGGCGCCGACGACCAGCGCGTAGCGGGCGGCGCCCGCGCGGATGAGCGCGTCGGCCTGCGCGATGCTGTAGCAGTAGCCGGCGCACGCGGCGTTGACGTCGTATGCCGCGGCGGGGTTGGCGCCCACGCGGTCCGCGACGATCGCCGACACCGAGGGCGTCTGCTTCGGGTTGCTGATGGTCGCGACGATGACGAGGTCGACCTCGGCCGGGTCGACGCCCGCGCGCTCGATCGCCTGCTGCGCGGCCGCGCTGGCGAGGTCGATCGCGTCGGTCTCGGCGGTGGCGCGGACGCGCGTGACGATGCCGGTGCGCTGGCGGATCCACTCGTCGCTCGAGTCGATCGGTCCGATCAGGTCCTCGTTGGGCACGGCGTTCTCGCCGCGCGCGGCCCCGAGAGCGTAGATGCGGGAGTGCGGGGCCCCGACGGCCTCCTTGAGCGTGACGGTCATCCTGCGTTATCCGTTCTTCTTCAGGCCGCGAGCAGCTCGAGGGCTGCCGCGAGGTCGTCCGGCGTCTTCACGGCCACCGTGGGCACGCCACGCAGGCCGCGCTTGGCGAGCCCCGTGAGCGCGCCGGCGGGCGCGAGCTCGATCAGGCCGGTGATGCCCCGGTCCGCGAACGAGGCCATGCAGAGGTCCCAGCGCACGGGCGCCGCGACCTGGTGCACGATCAGCTCGAGCGCGCGCGGGCCGAAGCCCACCGTGCCGCCGTCGCTGTTGGTCCACAGGCGCAGGGCGGGGTCGGCGATGTCCTCGATCGCGTCGACCGCCGCCTGCAGGGCGTCCTTGGCCGGCGCCATGAAACGCGTGTGGAACGCGCCGGCAACCTGGAGCGGGATGACGCGGCTGCCGCGAGGGGCGTTCTCCGCGAGCGCCGCGAGGCCGGGCAGCTCGCCCGCCGCGACGATCTGGCCGGCGCCGTTGTAGTTCGCGGGGGTGAGGCCGTTGTCTGCGATCGCCTGGAGGACCTCGGCCTCGTCGCCGCCGACGACCGCGCTCATGCCGGTCTCGACCTGCGCCGCGGCGTCGGCCATCGCGCGGCCGCGCACGCCCACCAGTCGCATGCCGGACTCGGCATCGATCACGCCGGCGGCTACGAGCGCGGCGACCTCGCCGACCGAGTGTCCGGCGACGCCGTCCGGGCGGGCGCCGCTCGCGGTCAGCTGCTCCCACGCCAGCACGCTGGCCGCGACGATGAGCGGCTGCGCGATGCGGGTGTCGCGGATGGTGTCCGCGTCCGATTCCGTGCCGTGCGCGACGAGGTCCACGCCGGCGGCCTCGGAGAACGCGGCGAGGCGCTCGCGGGCGCCGTCCAGCTCGAGCCAGGGGGAGAGGAAGCCAGGGGTCTGCGAGCCCTGTCCAGGGCAGACGACGACGATCACCCGACCAGTCTGCCAACCTTCACGGGCGACCGCTGGCGGGGGCCTCACAAGATTCCCGCGAACAGTTGTATGTGTCGTGTAACGATCAGCGCGGGCGGCGGACCGCGGCGCGGCGCCGGCCGGCGTCGGCCGATCCGATCGACCCGAGGATCAGCGCGGTCTGCAGGATGAGCGCCTCACGCGGACCCGTGGCGTCCCATCCGATCACGTCGCTGACGCGCTTGAGGCGGTAGCGCACGGTGTTCGGGTGGACGAAGAGCTCGCGCGCCGTTGCCTCGAGCGACCGTCCGTTGTCGAGGTAGCTCCACAGCGTCGTGACGAGGTCCGTGGAGTGCGCCGCGAGCGGGCGGTAGATCCGGTCGACGAGCGTCTGCTTCGCGACCGGGTCGCCCGCGAGGGCGCGCTCGGGCAGCAGGTCGTCCGCCTCGACGGGTCGGGGCGCATGACGCCAGCCGCGCGCGACGGCAAAGCCCGCGAGCGCCGCCCGGGCGCTCTGGCTCGCGTCGACCAGCGCGGGCACGGTCGGACCCAGCACGAGGTAGCCCTCGCCGAACGACGGCTCCAGGTGCGTGGCGATCTCGCCGAACGGCATGCAGTCCGCGTCGGGCTCCTCGCCGGCGGGCTGCGCCCGGCCGATCACGACGACGAGCCGGGATCCCTGCACGCCCACCAGCACGTCCACGCCGAGCTTGCGCGCCGTGCGGCGCACCTGGTCCACGTCGAACAGCTGCGGGGCCGTGCCCACGAGCACGCAGACCTCGCCGTGGCCGTGCCACCCGAGCGCCGCGATGCGGCTCGGCAGCTCCTCATCGGCCTCGCCGGTCAGGATCGAGTCGACGACCAGAGCCTCGAGGCGCGCGTCCCACAGCCCGCGGGACTCGGCGGCGCGCGCGTACACGTCCGCCGCGGTGAACGCGACCTCGCGCGAGTACAGCAGGATCGCCTCGCGCAGGTCATCGCTCTTGGACGCGACCCGCTCCTCGACGACCTCCACCGTGATCCGGATCAGCTGCAGCGTCTGCTGGAGGCTGACGCTGCGCAGCAGCTCACGCGGCGCGGCCGCGAAGATGTCCGCCGCGATCCACGGGGTGGACGTCGGGTCGTCGTACCACTGGATGAACGACGTGATGCCCGCCTGCGCGACGAGGCCGACGGCCGATCGTCGCGCAGGCGGCATGTCGGAGTACCACGACAGCGACTGCTCGAGCCGCGTCGTGGTGGCCGTCGCCAGATCCCCGGAGATCCGGCGCAGCCATGCCAGCGTCGCGGTCTTGTCGAGCGGGGGCGTGGCGTCCTGAGCGTTCGCCACGACCGCGCTCAGCTCTCCCCGCCGGCGTTGCCGGACGTGCCGGCGTTGACGTCGTGGAGGCGGTACTTCTCGATGGCCTGGCCGATGACCGAGCGGTCGACCTTGCCCTCGTCGGCGAGACCCTGGAGCGCGCGGACCGCCATCGACGGGCCGTCGATCTTGAAGAAGCGACGGGCCGCGGCGCGGGTGTCCGAGAAGCCGAAGCCGTCGGCGCCGAGCGTCAGGTAGCGCTGCGGAACCCACGGGCGGATCTGATCCTGCACGGCGTGCATGAAGTCGCTGACCGCGATCACGGGCCCCTCGGCGCCGCGCAGCTTCTCCGTGATGTACGCGGTCTTCGGCTCGGCCTCCGGGTGCAGGAAGTTGTGCTCGTCGACCGCGAGGCCGTCGCGGCGCAGCTCGGTCCAGCTGGTGACGGACCACACGTCGGCGATCACGCCCCAGTCGTTCTTGAGCAGCTCCTGCGCCTCGAGCGCCCACGGCACGCCGACGCCCGACGCGAGCAGCTGCACGCGCGGACCGTCGCCCTGGCCCTCCGAGATGCGGTGGATGCCGCGGACGATGCCGTCGACGTCCACGTTCTCCGGCTCGGCCGGCATCACGATCGGCTCGTTGTAGACGGTGATGTAGTACATCACGTCCGGGTCCTCGTGCTGGCCGCCGTACATCCGCTCGATGCCCGAGCGCACGATGTGCGCGATCTCGTAGCCGTAGGCGGGGTCGTACGAGACCGTCGCGGGGTTGGTGGCGGCGAGCAGGTGCGAGTGGCCGTCGGCGTGCTGCAGGCCCTCGCCCGTCAGGGTGGTGCGGCCGGCCGTCGCGCCGATGATGAAGCCGCGCGCCATCTGGTCGCCGGCCGCCCACTGGGCGTCGCCCGTGCGCTGGAAGCCGAACATCGAATAGAAGATGTAGATCGGGATCAGGGGCTCGCCGTGCGTCGCGTACGACGTGCCGGTGCCCGTGAAGGCCGCGAGGGCGCCGGCCTCGTTGATGCCGACGTGGATGATCTGGCCCTGCGGGCTCTCCTTGTAGGCCAGGAGCAGCTCGCGGTCGACCGACGTGTAGTTCTGGCCGTGCGGGTTGTAGATCTTCGCGGTCGGGAAGTACGAGTCCATGCCGAACGTGCGCGCCTCGTCCGGGATGACCGGGACGATGCGGTTGCCGAAGCCGTCGACCTTGAGCAGGTCCTTCACGAGACGCACGAACGTCATCGTGGTGGCGACCTCCTGCGTGCCGGAGCCTTTCTTCAGCAGCGCGTAGTCCTTGTCCTGCGGCAGCGGGATCTGCGTGTACTTGCTGCGGCGCTCGGGCAGGAAGCCGCCCAGCTGACGACGGCGCTCCAGCATGTACTGGATCGTCTCGTCGTTCTCACCCGGGTGGTAGTACGGCGGCTGGTAGGGGTTCTCCTCCAGCTGCTTGTCGGTCACCGGGATGTGCATGGTGTCGCGGAACAGCTTGAGGTCGTCCAGCGTCATCTTCTTCATCTGGTGGGTCGCGTTGCGGCCCTCGAAGTGCGGCCCGAGGCCGTAGCCCTTGATGGTGTGGGCGAGGATGACGGTCGGCTGGCCCTTGTGCTCCATCGCGGCCTTGAACGCCGCGTACACCTTGCGGTAGTCGTGACCGCCGCGGCGCAGGCCCCAGATCTGCTCGTCCGTGTAGTCCTTGACGAGCTCGAGCGCGCGCGGGTCGCGGCCGAAGAAGTTCTCGCGCACGTAGGCGCCCGACTCGGCCTTGTAGGTCTGGAAGTCGCCGTCCGGCGTGCTGTTCATCAGGTTGAGCAGCGCGCCCTCGGTGTCGCGGGCGAGCAGGTCGTCCCACTCGCGGCCCCAGATGACCTTGATGACGTTCCAGCCGGCGCCGCGGAAGAAGCTCTCGAGCTCCTGCACGATCTTGCCGTTGCCGCGCACGGGGCCGTCGAGGCGCTGCAGGTTGCAGTTGACCACGAACGTCAGGTTGTCGAGGCCCTCGTTCGCGGCGACCTGCAGCTGGCCGCGGCTCTCGACCTCATCCATCTCGCCGTCGCCGAGGAACGCCCATACGCGGCTGTCGGAGACGTCCTTGATGCCGCGGTTGGTGAGGTACTTGTTGGTGAGCGCCTGGTAGATCGCGTTGATCGGGCCGAGGCCCATCGACACGGTCGGGAACTGCCAGAACTCCGGCATGAGGCGCGGGTGCGGGTACGACGACAGGCCGTTCGCGCCGGCCGACTTCTCCTGGCGGAAGCCGTCGAGCTGGCCCTCGGACAGGCGGCCCTCGAGGAACGCGCGGGCGTAGGTGCCGGGGGACGCGTGACCCTGGATGAAGATCTGGTCGCCGCCGGAGGGGTGGTCCTGGCCGCGGAAGAAGTGGTTGAAGCCGACCTCGTACAGCGACGCCGACGACGCGTAGGTCGAGATGTGGCCGCCGACGCCGATGCCGGGGCGCTGCGCGCGGTGCACGGTGAGGGCCGCGTTCCAGCGGATCCACGAGCGGTAGCGGCGCTCGAGCTCCTCGTCACCCGGGAACTCGGGCTCGTCCTCGGGGGCGATGGTGTTGACGTAGTCCGTGGTCGGCACCATCGGGACGCCGAGGTGCAGGTCCTTCGAGCGCTTGAGGAGGCTCAGCATGATCTCGCGACCGCGCTGGTGCCCCTTCGCGTCGACGAGCTCATCCAGTGACTGCTGCCACTCGCTGGTCTCTTCGGGATCGCTGTCGAGGGGTCCCTGCGAGTACGGATCCTGGTCGTGAACAGCCACCGGATGCCCTTTCGTCGAGCGGGGCAGGTCGTGCCTCGCGAAAACGTGCCTGCGCGTGCGCCGACGGGTCGGGTGCGCACGCGTGATCGCCCATCAGCCTAGCCCCACGCGGAGAGGCAGGATGGAAGCGTGCAATTCGTGCAGTCCCTGTACCGCCATCCTGTCAAGGGGTTCACGCCCGAGCGGCGCGAATCGCTGGTCGTCGGGCCGGACGGCCGGGTGGTGGGGGACCGCGTGCTCGCGCTCCGGTTCGCCGACGCCGCGACGCCGGAGGACCGGGACGGCCTGGACCACTGGCCCAAGAGCCGCGGCCTCGCGCTCGTGGACTTCCCCTCGCTCGCGCGCCTGCACGTGGCGTACGACGAGGAGCCGGGGCGCCTGCGGGTCGCGGACGAGGCCGACGTGCTCGCAGAGGACGTGCTGGACGAGGCGGGCCGCGAACGGATCTCGGAGGCGGTCGCCGCCTGGGTCCTGGACGGCCCGGACGCCCGTCGGCTGCGGGGCGAGGGGCGGCTCCCGCTGCGGCTGGTCGGCGACGGGGCGACGGCGCGGTTCCAGGACCGCCCGCGGGGCTTCGTGTCGCTGCACGCCGCGGCGTCGGTCGCGGCCCTGGACGCCGCGGTCGACGCGCCGGTGGACGACCGGCGGTTCCGATCCAACATCGTGATCGGCGGGACCGATGCCTGGGCGGAGCTGTCCTGGGCCGGCGGCGTCACGATCGGCGCGGTCGCCTTCCGCGTGCAGGGGCCGATCGGACGCTGCCTCGCCATCCACGCCAACCCCGACACCGGGGAGCGGGACGCGGGGCTCCTCCGGATCCTCACCCGCGAGTTCGCGCAGGCCGAGCCGACGCTCGGCATCCTGCTGCTGCCCGAGGCCGCCGGGGGCGAGATCCGCGTCGGGGATCCCGTCCGGCTCGGCTGACTCTCCTCGTCGCGGATGGCGCACGGCCGCCCCGTAGACTCGAGGAACGGGCCTTTAGCTCAGCTGGTAGAGCACCTGGTTTACACCCAGGGTGTCGTCGGTTCGATCCCGGCAGGGCCCACATGAAAGCCAACCCCTCCGCCCAGCTGCTCCTGCTCGACGTCGCCGACATCGACCGCCGCCTGGCGCAGGCCGAGCACGCGCGGAAGAACCCACCGCAGGCGGCCCGCGTGCAGGAGCTGATCGCGCAGCGCACGACGCTCGGCCGCGAGCTGGCCGCGCGCGCCGGCGCTCGCGACGACCTGCGGACCGAGCTCAAGCGCATCGAGGCCGACGTCGAGGTCGTGTCGGCGCGCCGGGCGCGCGACGCCGAGCGGCTCGCCTCGACCTCCAGCGCGAAGGACGCGCAGGGCCTCGAGCACGAGATCGCGAGCCTCGACCGCCGCCGCAGCGATCTCGAGGACGCCGAGCTGGAGCTCATGGAGAAGCTCGAGCAGGCCGAGGCCGCGCTGGCCGAGCAGCAGGCGCTCATGGACGAGACGACGTCGGAGGGCCAGCGGCTCAGCGCCGAGGCCAAGGCGCTCGTGGCGAAGGCGACGAGCGACATCGAGTCGCTCACGCGCGACCGCGCGGCCGTCGCCGGGCGCCTCCCGGCCGACCTGCTCGGGCTGTACGAGCGGATCGCGGCCCGCGGCGTCGGCGCGGCCCTGTTCACGCGCGGCATGTGCGGCGCGTGCAACATGGTGCTGCCGCCGAGCGATCTGCAGAAGCTGCGCGACACCCCCGCCGACGAGGTCGCGCACTGCCCCGAGTGCGGCACGATCGCGGTGCGGACGGCGGAGTCCGGCCTCACCCCGGGCGGCGTGCGGTTCACGGAGGGCGCCGAGTGAGCGCGGGGGCGCTCATCGTCGAGGCCGACGGCGGATCCCGCGGCAACCCCGGCGTCGCGGCGGGCGGCGCGGTCGTGATCGACCCCGCGACGGGCGAGGTCATCAGCGAACTCGGTGTCTACGTGGGCGTGGCCACCAACAACGTCGCCGAGTACAACGGCATGATCGCGGGCATCCAGGCCGCGCTCGAGCGCGACCCGAAGGCGATCCACGTGCGCATGGACTCCAAGCTGGTGGTCGAGCAGATGACCGGCCGCTGGAAGATCAAGCACCCCGACATGCAGGTGCTGGCGCGCCGCGCGCACGAGCTGATCGGCGGGCGCACCGTCACGTTCGAGTGGGTGCCGCGCAACGCGAACAAGCTCGCCGACGCGGCGGCCAACGAGTCGATGGACGCGCGCGCGAGCTTCCGCCGCGACCTCGACGCGCACTCGTCGGCGCCGGCGCCGGACGCGGTCGGCGGTGACGTCCTCTTCTGATCCGGTCGCGACCGCGTCCATGGGCGCGGACATGTCGCCGTGGGCGGATGCCGACCGGATCGCGCTGGGACGCACGCCCGGCGGGGGAGTCGTCGCGATCGCGCTGGACCGGGACCGCGAGCGCGGCCGACGGCCGCTGACCACCGCGGAGCTGCCCGCCTGGGTCGCCGAGCGCGAGTCGGAGGCGTCCGCCTCGGGGCGAGGGGTGCGCTGGGTCTGGTCAAGCACCGCCGCGTGGTACCCCGCACTGCTCGCGGCCGGCGTGCGCGTCGGGCGCTGCCACGACCTGCGCCTGTGTCACGCGATCCTCCGCGACGCGGTCCCCGGCGCGGCGGAGCTGCGGGCCGCGACGGCCTGGGATGCACCCGACGACGCGACGGCGGACCGCGCGGAGGCCCTCTTCGACCTCGATGCGGGGCCGTCGGCGCCGCGTCGGGACGACCTGCGCGAGATCGTGGCGGAGCTCGCGCGCCAGGATGACGCCGCGGCGCGCGCCGCGGATCCCGGGCGGATGCGCCTCCTGCTGGCCGCGGAGTCGGCCGGTGCTCTGGTCGCCTGCGAGATGCGCGTGGCCGGCGTTCCCTGGGACGCGGAGCACCACGCCGCCATCCTCGCCGACGTGCTGGGCCCCCGCCGGGTGGGCGGCGTCCCCGAGCGGATGGCGCGTCTCGCGGCGGAGGTGCGGGAGGCCCTGGACGACCCGACGGTCTCGATCGATTCCCCGCCGCGCCTGCTGAAGTCGCTGCACGACGCGGGGATCCTCGTGGAGTCCACGAGCAAGTGGGAGCTCGGCCAGATCGATCACCCCGCCATCCCGCCCCTGCTCGAGTACAAGCGCCTCGCGCGCCTGCTCACGGCGAACGGGTGGGCGTGGCTCGACGAGTGGGTGCACGACGGGCGCTTCCGCCCCGTCTACGTGCCCGGCGGCGTCGTCACCGGGCGCTGGGCGTCGTCCGGCGGCGGCGCGCTGCAGCTCCCGCGCCAGCTGCGCGGGGCGCTGCGGGCGGATCCGGGCTGGCGCATCGTCGGGGCGGACGTCGCGCAGCTCGAGCCGCGCGTGCTCGCCGCCATGGCGCGAGACGAGCGGATGGCCGACGCCGCACGAGGCCGCGACCTCTACGAGGGCATCGTCGCGAGCGGGGCGGTCGCGACGCGCGCCGAGGCGAAGATCGCGGTGCTGGGCGCGATGTACGGCGCGACGACCGGCGACTCCGGTCGCCTCGTGCCTCGGCTGCGCAAGGTCTTCCCGCAGGCGATGGGGCTGGTCGACGCCGCCGCGCGCATGGGGGAGGAGGGCGGCGTGGTCGCCACCTGGCTCGGCCGCACCTCGCCACCGCCCGAGGCGGCGTGGCGCGCGGCCCAGGAGCGGGCGTCCGGGCCCGCCGCATCCGCCGCCGACGAGAGCCGCGCCCGTCGCATCGCGCGCGACCGCGGCCGGTTCACGCGGAACTTCGTGGTGCAGGGGACCGCGGCGGAGTGGGCGCTCGCGTGGCTCGCCGACCTGCGCCTGCGCCTCGCGCAGCTGCCCCCGGTCGCGGCCGATCGGGCGGCGCCGCGGTCCGGGCCGGCGTTCGCCCGGCGCGCGCACATCGCCTTCTTCCTCCACGACGAGGTCCTCGTGCACGCGCCGGCCGAGCAGGCGGAGGAGGCGGCCGAGGCCATGCGCGCCTCGGCCGCCTCGGCCGGCCGCCTCCTGTTCGGGACCTTCCCCGTGGACTTCCGGCTGGACCTGCGGATCTCCGGCAGCGCCGCGAAGGACTGACGCCACCGGGGCCGCCCGAGCGAGACGGGCGGCCCCGGTTGCCGATTCAGCGGTCGAGCTCGACCAGGTGCTCGGCGTACGCCTTCACGGTGAGGAAGGCCGGGAACGTCTCGCTCAGTGCGACGTCGCGGAACACCGCGGCGGCCTCGTCGAAGCGGTCGCCGTCGTGGCGCGGCGAGGCGGCGAGCACTTCGTCGACCAGGCGTGACACGTGCTCGCGCGTGATGGGCGTGCCCTCTTCGGTGCTGCGCTCCTGCCGGATCCACTGCCAGACCTGCGACCGCGAGATCTCGGCCGTCGCCGCGTCCTCCATGAGCCCGTCGATCGCGACGGCCCCGATGCCGCGCAGCCACGCCTCGATGTACCGGATCGCCACCGAGACGTTGCCGCGCACGCCCTCGTCCGTGATGGGACGACCGATCCACAGATCGAGCAGCTGGCGGGGGAACACGGTGACGTCGTCGCGCGTGCGCTCCAGCTGGTTCGGCCGGTCGCCGAGCACGGCGTCGAACTCGGCGCGGGCGACAGGGATGAGGTCGGGATGCGCGACCCAGGTGCCGTCGAAGCCGTCGCCGGCCTCCCGGCGCTTGTCGGCGGCCACCTTCTCGAGAGCGCGCGCGTTGATCTCGGCGTCGTGCCGGCTCGGGATGAACGCGCTCATGCCGCCGATGGCGTACGCGCCGCGCCGATGCGCCGTCTTGACCAGCAGCTCGGTGTAGGCGCGCATGAACCCCACGGTCATCGTGACCTCGTTGCGGTCCGGCAGCACGAACCGTGCGCCACGGCCCCGGTAGGTCTTGATCGCCGAGAAGATGTAGTCCCATCGCCCGGCGTTCAGGCCCGCCGCGTGGTGGCGCAGCTCGTACAGGATCTCCTCCATCTCGAACGCCGCGGGGAGCGTCTCGATCAGCACCGTCGCGCGGATGGTGCCGCGGGGGATGCCGACGTACTGCTCCGCGAAGCTGAACACGTCGTCCCAGAGGCGGGCCTCCTCGGCCGACTCCAGTTTCGGCAGGTAGAAGTAGGGCCCCGCGCCGCGGGCGATGAGCTCCTCGGCGTTGTGGAAGAAGTAGAGCCCGAAGTCCACGAGCGAGCCGGATGCCGGGCGGTTGCGGCCGTGACGGTCGGTGAACCGCAGGTGGTGCTCCTCGAGGTGCCAGCCGCGGGGGCGCATCACGATGGTGGGCGTGCGTGCCGCCGTGACCTCGTAGCGCTTGCCCTCCGGGGTCGTGTGGATGAGCCGCCCGCGGATGGCGTCGCGCAGCGACAGCTGTCCGCCGATCACGTTCCGCCAGGTGGGGCTGGTGGCGTCCTCCTGGTCGGCGAGCCACACGTCGGCGCCGGAGTTGAGCGCGTTGACGGTCATCCGGGGATCGGTCGGACCCGTGATCTCGACGCGCCGGTTCTCCAGTCCGGGGCCGGGCCCGGCGACGCGCCAGCCGTCGTCGTCCCGGATGCGCGCGGTGTCGTCGCGGAACCGCAGATCCCGGCCGGTGCCGATCTCATAGCCACGACGCAGACGATCGGCGAGCCGGGCGTACCGCGCGGCGGCGAACAGCTCGTGGAGCTGCGCCAGGAACGCGAGCGCTTCCGGCGTGAGGATCTCCTCGAACCGGGGGTGGATGGCGCCCACCACCTCGATGGAAGGAGCGGTGGGTTCGGGCGTGGGGAAGTCCGTCCTCGTCGGGGCGGTGTCGATGATGGTCATGCTGCTCTCCTTGCGCTGGAGTGAATGCGGTGGCGCGCGGGGTGGGCGCTCAATGGAACTGCTCGGACTCGGTGGAGCCCACGAGGGCGAGGGTGGCGCTGTCGGGGTTGAGCGCCGTGGAGACGTGGTCGAAGTAGCCGGTGCCCACCTCGCGCTGATGCTTCGTCGCGGTGTACCCGTCCTTCTCGGCGGCGAACTCCGCCTCCTGCAGGTCGACGTACGCCGTCATGGCGTTCTCGGCGTAGCCGCGCGCGAGCTGGAACATCGAGTGGTTCAGAGCGTGGAACCCCGCGAGGGTGATGAACTGGAACCGGTAGCCCAGCGCGGCGAGCTCGTCCTGGAACGAGGCGATCTCGGCGTCCGAGAGCGCCCGCCGCCAGTTGAAGCTGGGCGAGCAGTTGTAGGCGAGCATCTTGCCCGGGTGCTCCGCGTGGATCGCTGCGGCGAACTCTCGGGCGAGCTCCACGTCGGGCGTGCCGGTCTCCACCCACAGCAGGTCGGCGTACGGCGCGTACGCCAGGCCGCGGGAGATGACCGGCTCGATGCCGTTCCGCACGCGGTAGAACCCCTCGCTCGTGCGCCCGCCGGTCAGGAACGGGCGGTCGCGCTCGTCGACGTCGCTGGTCAGCAGATCGGCCGCCAGGGCGTCGGTGCGGGCGATCTGGATGGTCGGGACGCCCGCGACGTCGGCAGCGAGGCGCGCGGCGTTGAGGGTGCGGATGTGCTGCTGCGTCGGCACGAGCACCTTGCCGCCGAGGTGGCCGCACTTCTTCTCGCTCGCGAGCTGGTCCTCCCAGTGGATGCCGGCGGCGCCGGCCTGGATCATCGCGTGCGCCAGCTCATAGGCGTTGAGCGGACCGCCGAACCCGGCCTCCGCGTCCGCGACGATCGGTGCCATCCAGTCGCGCGTCGTGCCGCCCTCGGCGTGCTCGAGCTGATCCTGGCGCAGCAGCGCATTGTTGATGCGGCGCACCACAGCCGGAACGGAGTTGGCCGGGTACAGCGACTGGTCGGGGTAGGTCTGGCCCGACAGGTTGGCGTCGGCCGCGACCTGCCAGCCGGAGAGATAGATGGCCTTCAGACCGGCGCGGACCTGCTGGACCGCCTGGTTCCCGGTCATCGCGCCGAGGGCGCGCACCGGCTCGGCGTCGGCCAGGCGCTGCCAGAGGGTCTGCGCGCCCCGCCGGGCGAGCGTCGCGTCCTCGCGGACCGTTCCGCGCAGCCGGATGACGTCCTCGGCCGTGTAGTCGCGCGCGATCCCGCTCCAGCGCGGGTCGGCGCTCCACTCCAGGCGCAGGTCGTCCGCGGTCTGCGTCTGATCGCCGGGGCGGGCGGGCATGGGGTGCTGATCGAGAGTGCTCATCGTCGTGCTCCTCGTCTCGGGGGACTTCTTGAGGTCCACGATCTGTGAAGAGAAGCGCGCGTAGACCAAGTTCGCCGGGAGAAGATCGCCAGATCTTCTGTTCTGCGGACGTTCTGTGGCATGATCCCGGCATGACCACGGCGGAACTTCTCGACGAAGACGGTCCCGATGCTCTCGCGGTGGGGCGCCGCATCCGGCAGCTCCGCGCCGAGCGCGGCATGACCCTGGATGCCCTCGCGGCGGCGGTCGGGCGTGCGCCGAGCCAGCTGTCGATGCTCGAGAACGGGCGCCGGGAGCCGCGCCTGTCGATGCTGCGGGCGATCGCGAAGGCGCTGGGCACCGGGCTGGACGCCCTGCTCGAGACCGAAGCGCTGGACGAGCGCGCGGGCTTGGAGCTGGCGGTCGAGCGCGCGCTGCGCTCTCCCCGGCTGCAGTCGCTGGGGCTGGAGCCGTTCCGGATCTCCAAGTCCGTGCCGGATCACGCGCTCCGGGCGATCCTGTCGCTCGCGGCCGAGGTCGACCGGCTCCACGACGAGCGCGCCGCGACACCGGAGCAGGCGCGGCGGGCGAACCTCGAGCTGCGCAGGCTCATGCGACGCCAGCACAACTACTTCGCCGAGCTCGAGCAGCACGCGCGCGACCTGCTCGCGGCGGTCGGGCACCCCGGTGGGCCGCTGACTCAGCGTGCCGCGAGCGACATCGCGGCCCATCTGGGATTCACGCTGCACTACGCACCGGACCTCCCGCAGACCACGCGAAGCGTCGCGGACCTGCGCCACCGGAGGATCTACCTGCCGGAGCGGGTGAGCGGCGATCCGCGCACCGCCGTCCTGCAGGCGCTCGCCAGCCGTGTGCTGGGGCATGCGGAGCCCGCCGACTACACGGAGTTCCTGCGTCAGCGGGTGGAGCAGAACTACCTCGCAGGGGCTCTGCTGATCCCGGAGGATCACGCGGTTCCGTTCCTGCGCGAGGCGAAGGCGCGGCGAGCGATCTCGATCGAGGATCTGCGAGACGCGTACGCCGTCTCGTACGAGAGCGCCGCGCACCGGTTCACCAACCTCGCGACGCGCCACCTGGACATCGCCGTGCACTTCCTCAAGGTGCACGAGTCGGGGACGATCACGAAGGCCTACGAGAACGACGACGTGAACTTCCCGACCGATCGGCTGGGGTCGATCGAGGGTCAGCTGTGCTGCCGCCGGTGGACGAGCCGGGTCGTGTTCGACATCGACGACCGGTTCAACCCCTACTACCAGTACACCGACACGGGAAACGGCACCTACTGGTGCACCGCGCGCGTCGAGCACTCGAGTCAGGGGGCCCACTCGGTCAGCGTGGGCGTGCGCTTCGACGACACGAAGTGGTTCGTGGGGCGCGACACGCCCCATCGCGGCGTGTCGAGGCACGCGGTGGAGACGTGCTGCCGACGCCCGCCGGCGGAGCTCGAGGCAGCCTGGCGCGACAGGGCCTGGCCCAACGCGGCCACGCCCCGCACTCTCCTCGCCACGCTCCCGACGGGCTCGTTCCCCGGGGTCGACACCACCGAGGTGTATGCGTTCCTTCAGGCGCACGCCCCCAGGGCCTGACGCGGCGCTCACAGGCGCGACGCCTACACTGGAACGTGCGAATGGGTCGGCCGGACGGCCGCGTCGCGGGCGGTCCGCCGCCGCGCGCCGAGGAACGTCCGGGCTCCACAGGGCAGGGCGGTGGGTAACACCCACCCGGAGTGATCCGCGAGACAGTGCCACAGAAAGCAGACCGCCAGGACCTCGTCCTGGTAAGGGTGAAACGGCGGTGTAAGAGACCACCAGGGGTCGCGGTGACGCGATCCGCTCGGTAAACCTCGCCCGGAGCAAGACCAGACAGAGGATGTTGACGCGGCCCGCCGAGTCCTCGGGTAGGTCGCTGGAGCGTCACGGCAACGTGTCGCCGAGAGAGATGGCCGTCAAGGGGGCGCGAGCCCCTGAACAGAACCCGGCGTACAGGCCGGCCCATTCGTCCCATGCAGAAGCGCCCGGATCCGTGAAGGATCCGGGCGCTTCTGTCTCAGGTCAGAGGGCCAGGGAGGCGGCGCCGATGATGCCGGCGTTGTTCAGGTGCGTCGCCGTGCGCATGGGCGCGCGCGTCTTCAGCAGCGGCATGAACTTCTCGGGGTTCTTGGACACGCCGCCGCCGACGAGGATCAGGTCGGGGGAGAACAGGAACTCGACGTGGTCGTAGAACTCCTGCAGGCGACCGGCCCAGTCCTCCCAGGACAGGTCCTCGCGCTCGCGCGCGGTCGGCGCCGCGTAGGCCTCGATCTTCTCGCCGTTCCACTGCAGGTGCCCGAGCTCGGTGTTCGGCACGAGGGCACCCTCGAACAGGAACGCGGAGCCGATGCCGGTGCCGAGCGTCGTCAGGATCGTGAGGCCCGGCTGGTCCTTGGCCCCGCCGAAGCGCAGCTCGGCCAGGCCCGCCGCGTCCGCGTCGTTCACGAAATGGATGCTGCGGCCGAGGCCCTCCTCGAAGAACTTCTCGGCCTCGAAGTCGATCCACTTCTTCGACACGTTCGACGCCGACATGGTGCGGCCGTGCTTCACGATCGTCGGGAAGCAGATGCCGACCGGGAGCTCCTCGGCGTCGGGGCCGAGCAGCTCGATGAGCTCCGTGACGGTCGCCAGGACGTCCTTCGGCTTCGCGCCCTTGGGAGTGGGGATGCGGACCCGGTCGCTGACAAGCTCGCCCTTGCCGAGGTCCACGATGCCGGCCTTCATGCCGGTGCCGCCGATGTCGATGCCGACGGCTCGATCCACGCTGTTCGCCATGCGCTCAGCCTATTGGAGCGGCGAGCACGCCGATGACGCATGACGTCCCGCGACGGCGGGCACACGAAAGACGCCGGCCACGCGGGCCGGCGTCGTCGTGGGGGAGTCGGTCAGGCCGACTTGGCGCGCGTGGGGTCCTCGCCCGCGCCGCGGCGCGCGCGGATGAACTCCAGACGCTCCGCCAGGATCTCCTCGAGCTCCGGGATGGTGCGGCGCTCCAGGAGCATGTCCCAGTGCGTGCGGGGCGCCTTGTCGCCGCTGTGGTCGACCTCGACCGTGCTGCCGTCGACCTTCAGAAGCGCCTCGCCGCCGCAGCCGCGGCACTCCCACGTCTCGGGGGCCTCGGCGTCGGCCGCGAACGTCAGGGTGGTGTCGCGGTCGCAGGCAGCACAGTGGTACGTGTACTGGGTCCGCTCCATGAAAACGACGCCCTCTTCGCTCTGGAGGCTCTGGGCGCCGAGTCGGATTCCGCGAAGGCTGCGATCTGCCATTGTGTGGTCCTCTCGTCGGTGACAGGTATAACGTCCCCGCCTGTGCACATCATCCGAAGCGGACGCCGCCATCCGCCTTTCCCAGCGGAATCCCAGCGGGATGGCGCGGTCAGCGCGCGAGCGTCTCGAGGGCGACGTCGGCGACGTCCGTGACGATCCCGTCCACGCCCATCGCGACCAGCTCGCGCATGCGCTCGGGGTCGTTCACGGTCCAGACGTGGACCTCCACGCCGTTCTCGTGCGCCCACGCGATGAGGCGCGGCGTCAGGACGCGGACCGCGCCCCGGCGCTCGGGGATCTGCAAGGCGTCGAGGCCGCGCAGCAGCCGGGTCGCGAGCGGCTTGAGGCGCAGGGCGACCGCCGTCACGAGGAGGGCGACCGTGCCCGTGCCGGGGGAGGTGGCGGGCAGTGCGGGCGCCGCCGCGGCGAGGGCCGCACGGCGGCGCGCATCCGAGAAGCTCGTGACGAGCACCCGATCGGCGTGCTCGGCGATCATCCGTCCGAGCGGCACGGCCGCCGCCGGCGCCTTCACGTCGAGGTTGAAGCGCGTCGTCGGGAACGCCTCGAGCGTCTGCGCGAGGGTCGCGAGCCCGCCGCGGTCGGCCATCAGCAGCTCGAGCTCGCGCAGCGTCACGTCCGCGAGCGGCCGCGGGTCGCCGGTCACGCGTTCGAGCGTGTCGTCGTGGAAGAGCACGACATGGCCGTCGGCCGTGAGGTGGCAGTCGGACTCGACGTAGTCGGCCCCTGCGGCGTGCGCGGCGGCGATCGCCGCGAAGGAGTTCTCGACCACGAACTCGTCGTCGTGCAGAGGTCCGCGGTGGACCAGGCCCCGATGGGCGAGGACGCGCGGGTGGGCCGTGCCCACCAGGTACGGGTGCGTCACGCCCTGTCGGCGGGGCGCGCGAAGCCGCCCGCGATGCCCTTGAGCGCCTCGGTGAGCTCGCTGGGGATGAGCCAGAGCTTGCTCGCCTCGCCCTCGGCGATCTTCGGCAGCGCCTGCAGGTACTGGTAGGCGAGCAGCTTGTCGTCCGGCGCTCCGGCGTGGATGGCGTGGAACACGGTCTGGATCGCCTGCGACTCGCCCTCGGCGCGCAGGACCTGGGCCTGCTTGTCGCCCTCGGCCTTGAGGATCTCGGCCTGCCGTGCGCCCTCGGCGACGAGGATCTGCGACTGCTTGTGCCCCTCGGCGGTCAGGATCGCGGCGCGGCGGTCGCGCTCGGCGCGCATCTGCTTCTCCATCGCGTCCTGGAGCGTCGCGGGCGGATCGATCGCCTTGAGCTCCACGCGGCCGACCTTGATGCCCCACTGCCCGGTCGCCTCGTCGAGCGTCGCGCTGAGCTTGGCGTTGATGACGTCGCGGCTGACCAGCGCCTCCTCGAGGTTCAGCCCGCCGACGACGTTGCGCAGCGTCGTGATCGACAGCTGCTCGACCGCGCCGAGGTAGTTGGCGATCTCGTACGTCGCCGCGCGAGGATCGGTGACGCGGAAGTACACGACCACGTCGACCGCGACCGACAGGTTGTCCTCGGTGATGACCTGCTGCGGCGGGAACGACACGACCTGCTCGCGCAGGTCGACCCGGGCCCGCGGCCGGTCGATGATCGGGAAGAGGAGGTGAGGGCCGCCGAACAGCGTCCGGTGGTAGCGCCCGAGCCGTTCGATGATGAACGCCTCGCTCTGCGGGACGATGCGGATCGCCTGCACCAGGATCGTGATGACGACGACCACCACCGCGGCGGCGAGGATCCACAGCAGGACCGTTCCGATGAGCTCCATGATTCAGGCCTCCTGTGCGGGGGTGGGCGCGGGTGCCACGACGGCGGTGGCGCCCTGGATCGACTCGACGACGATCGGGGTCTGCGGCGGCAGGTCGGCGCCCTCGCGCACGCGAGCCGACCAGGAGTCGCCGTTGACCAGCTTCACGCGGCCGGAGAGCGCCGTGACGGTCTCGGTCACCACGCCGCGGCGACCGACCAGCGCGTCGACGTTGAACTTCTGCGGGTCGGAGCCCTTGCGCAGGCGGCGCAGGAGCGGGGGCCGCAGCAGGAGGAGGAAGGCGACCGCGGCTACGGCCGCGATGATCACCTGCAGCCACAGCGGAGCATCGGCGAACGCCGCGATCATGCCGGCCGTGGATCCGAGGCCCAGCATGAGGAACGTCAGCTCGCCCGACATGATCTCGATCGCCAGGAACAGGGCGATCAGCGCCACCCAGCCGACCCAGGCCCACTGCTCGATGAACTCCATGCGGCCCTCCTTTTCCGCACCATACCAGCGCCGTGCGACGCGGGCATGGACAACGGCGCGCCCACGACATTGGAGGCTCGGCACACAGGCGCGCGCGACCGCGTTGGTACTGTCGAACAGACCCGGGCGCGCATCGCCGCGCCCATCCGGATCCCGCTCGAACCCCAGGAGTCCCCGTGACCGACGCCCCGTCGCAGCCCATCGCCCCCGGCACCCTGACCGGCAAGGTCGCGCTCGTGACCGGCTCGTCCCGCGGCATCGGCGCCGACACCGTGCGCTACTTCGCCCAGGCCGGTGCGGACGTCGTCATCAACTACCGCAACAAGGCCCCTCGCGCCGAGAAGCTGGCGAACGAGGTGCGCGAGCTGGGCGTGAAGGCGCTCGTGGTCGGCGCCGACCTCACGGACACGTCCACCGTGCAGGCGATGTTCGAGGCGGTCCAGGAGGAGTTCGGCGGCCTCGACATCCTCGTGCTGAACGCCTCGGGCGGCATGGAGTCCGGTATGGAGGAGGACTACGCCCTGAAGCTCAACCGCGACGCGCAGGTGGGCGCGCTGCAGGCGGCGCTGCCGCTGCTGCGCGAGGGTTCGCGCGTGGTCTTCGTCACGAGCCACCAGGCGCACTTCATCCGCACCACGCCGACCATGCCGGAGTACGAGCCGGTCGCGCTCTCCAAGCGGGCCGGCGAGGACGCGCTGCGCGAGCTCATCCCGTCGCTCGAGGAGAAGGGCATCGGCTTCACCGTGGTCTCGGGCGACATGATCGAGGGCACCATCACGGCGACCCTGCTCGAGCGCGCCAACCCCGGCGCGATCGCCCAGCGCCGCGAGTCGGCCGGCAAGCTGTACAACGTGTCGGAGTTCGCGGCCGAGGTGGCCCGCGCGGCCGTGGACCCCGTGCCCGCCGACAACACGCGCCTCGTCGGCGACGTGAGCGCCTTCGCGGGCGAGTAACGGGCGGCGGTCGCGGCCGCGGCGAGGTCCGCGGCCCGCACAATAGATCCATGCCCTCGCATGACGTCGTGGTCGTGGACCACCACGACAGCTACACCGGGAACCTCGTGCATCTGATCGCACGGGTCACCGGTGGGCTGCCGCGCGTCGTCGAGCACGATGAGTGCACCGCGGCGGACGTGCTGAGCCACGACTTCGTGGTGCTCTCGCCGGGGCCGGGACATCCGGCGGATCCGCACGACTTCGCGGTCGGGCGGGAGATCCTGCGCGCGGGGGAGCGGCCGGTGCTCGGGGTGTGCCTCGGCATGCAGGGCATCGTCACGGCCTTCGGGGGAGTGGTGGAGCGGGTCGACCCCGGTCACGGCGTCGACGCGACCGTGCGTCACGACGGATTCGGCCTGTTCGCGGGCCTTCCCGACGGCTTCCGCGCCATCCGCTACCACTCGCTCGCGGCGCTCGCGCTGCCGGACGACGTGCGGGTGACCGCGACGGACGAGCGCACGGGCCTCGTGATGGGCGTCGCGCACCGGACGCTGCCGATCGCGGGCGTGCAGTTCCATCCGGAGTCGATCCTGACCGAGCACGGCGAGGACATCGTGCGCAACTTCCTCGGCGCCGCGTGATGGGCGCGTTCCCGGCCGCGACGACGGCCGCCCGGTGCGTCTGGCTGCAGGCGGGCGACGGCGGGCCGCAGCTGGCGTGGCTGGAGCCGTCCGACGTCTCCCTGACGTACTCCGCGGCCCGCCGCGAGGTCACCCGCCACGTCGACGGGCGCGCCGAGGTCGTCGGCGACGATGTGTTCGCGGTGCTCGCAGCGGAGCTGGCCGGGGGCGCGGCGGATGACCGCTGGTACGGCTACTTCGGCTACGCGTCGCGCCCCGACCTGCCCGCGCGCTCCGACACGCGGCTTCCGGATGCGGTGTGGATGCGGCCCTCGCACATCGAGCGTCTCGACCTGCCGGCCGCTCCCGCCGCGGACGTGCTCGGCTCGCTCCCGCCCGAGCCGACCCCCGGCTGGTACCGGGACGCGTTCGACGCCGTGCAGGAGCACCTCCACGCCGGCAACTCCTACGAGGTGAACCTCACCCACCGGGCGAGCGTGCGGAGCGTGCTCGCTCCCGCCGAGGCGTTCGAGCGCCTGCGCGCCCTGAATCCCGCGCCCTACGCGGCGTATCTGCAGCACGACGTCCCGGGCGCGCGGGCGTTCGTCCTGGGATCCTCGCCCGAGCGCTACGCGCGGATCGATGTGGACGGGGGAGCGCGCACGATCGAGGCGAAGCCCATCAAGGGGACCACGCCGCGCGCCGCGACGCCCGCCGACGACGCGGCGGCAGCCCGGCGCCTCGCCACGGATCCGAAGTTCCGATCGGAGAACCTCATGATCGTCGACCTGCTGCGGCACGACCTGTCGCAGGTGTGCGAGGTCGGCACGGTCGAGGTGCCCTCCCTGATGGCGGTCGAGTCGTACGCGTCGGTGCACCAGCTGGTCTCGACCGTGCGCGGCACGCTCCGCGGTGACGTCGGGACGGTCGAGGCGCTGCGGGCGCTGTTCCCGGCCGGGTCCATGACGGGCGCGCCCAAGCTGCGCACGATGCAGATCATCGACGAGGTCGAGCCCACCCCGCGGGGTGCGTACGCCGGCGCCATGGGCTGGATCGCCGCCGACGGGCGCGCGGACCTCGGCGTGATCATCCGGACGCTCCTGACCGACGGCGGCGGCGAGTACGTGCTCGGAACCGGCGGCGGGATCACTGTGCAGTCGGACGCCGACGACGAGTACGCCGAGTCCCGCTGGAAGGCGGAGCGCCTCCTGCGCGCCCTGCGCGTGTGACCCGCCGAGGTCAGGTGCCGAAGATCATCGCGGCGGCGAAGACGACGGGGACGCAGCAGAACGTGGTGAGGAAGACGACGTCGCGCGCGAGCACCTCGCCCACGCCGTAGCGCTGCGCGTAGTTGAACACGTTCTGCGCGCTGGGCAGGGCGGCCAGCACCACCACGACCAGCATGGCGTGGCCGTCGAGCTGGAACAGCAGCCCGAACGCCCACGCGACCACGGGCATCACCAGCAGCTTCATGGCGGTGGCGAGCAGCACGTCGGGGCGCGACGCTCGGGTGGTCAGCACGCGCTGGCCGTGCAGGGACATCCCGAAGCTGAGCAGCAGGACCGGGACCGCGGCGCCGGCGAGCAGGCCCACGGGCTCCATGACGAGCGGCGGGAGGTCGACACCCGTGACCGCCACGAGAACCCCGAGTGCCGCGCCGATGATCATGGGGTTGCGCAGCGTGCGGCGCATCACGCGCCCGAGCTCGCGGGGCCCCGCGACGCCGCCCGACGACACCGCGTCGAGGATCGCGAGCACGATCGGCGTGATGACCAGCATCTGCACCAGGATGATCGGCGCGGAGTAGGCGCCGTTGCCGAGCAGGTAGGTGGAGATCGGGATGCCGATGTTGTTCGCGTTGACGTAGCCCGCGCCGAGCGCGCCGAGCACGATCTCGCCCGTCGAGCGCCTCCAGACCAGGCGCGCGACGAGCGCGTACACGAGGAAGATCGCGAACGCGGCGAGCATGGACACCGGCAGCAGCGCGGAGAAGAGCAGCGTGAGGTCGGCGTCCGACAGCACCGCGAACAGCAGGAACGGGTTGAGGACGAAGAACGTCAGCCGGCTCAGGACGTACCGCGCGTGCTCTCCCAGCAGGTCGATGCGCGCGACGATGTAACCGGTGACGATGGCGAGGCCGACGACCGCGAAGCCGGTCAGGACCCCGATCACCGGCTCGGGCGCACCCTGGGCGCCGGGAGCTCGGGCGGTGCGGCGGCGGGGGTCGCGGCCAGCCGGGCGAGCGCCTCGTCGATCGCGCGGTCGAGCTGCGGATCGTCCGCGCGGAGGATCTGCGCCGGGCTGTGCACGACCTCGATGTCGGGGTCGACGCCGTGGTTCTCGACGCCCCAGCCCTTGCCCTGCAACCAGTAGGCGTACCGGGGCTGGGTGATCTTCGTGCCGTCGACGAGGGCGAAGCGGCTGTCGATGCCCACCACGCCGCCCCACGTGCGCACGCCGACGACAGGTCCCACGCCGAGCGCCTGGGCGCGCGCGTTGACGATGTCGCCGTCGGAACCGGAGAACTCGTTGGCGACCAGCACGACCGGACCGCGCGGGGGGCGATCCGGATCCGGCATCATGTCGTCGAACTGCCGCGCGGCCGTCCACGCGATCACGCGGGACGCGAGCCGCTCCACGACGAGCTGGCTCGTGTGGCCGCCGCGGTTGTAGCGCACGTCCGCGATGACGCCCTCGGCGTCCGTCGCGATGCGCAGATCGCGGTGCAGCTGCGCCCATCCGTAGCTCTGCATGTCGGGGACGTGGACGTAGCCCAGGCGTCCGCCGCTGCGCTCGGCGACGTATGCACGGCGGGAGCGCACCCAGTCCTGGTACCGCAGCACCTCCTCGTCCGCCAGCGGGACCACCACCACCCGGCGGTCCTCGCCATCACGGCGGAGCGTGAGCTCGACCGGGCGCTCGGCCGCCCCGATCAGCAGCGCCGACGGGCCCGCCACCGGGTCCACCGGGGCGCCGTCCACCGCGACGATCACGTCGCCCGCACGCGCCCCGACGCCCGCCTGCCGCAGCGGGGAGCGGGCGTGCGGGTCGCTGGACTCGCCCGGCAGGATCCGGTCGATGCGCCAGCCGTCCGCCGCGGGGGAGAGATCAGCGCCCAGGAAGCCCAGACGCCGGCCCTGGTTCCCGAGCGGCGACGGGGGAGTCACGTACGCGTGCGAGGTGTTCAGCTCGCCCACCGTCTCCCACAGGATGTCCACGACGTCGTCGTGCGTGAGGGCGCGCTCGAGGACGGGGCGCCAGCGGTCGGTCACGGCGGCCCAGTCGACGCCGTCCATGTCGGCGCGCCAGAAGTGATCGCGCATGATGCGCGCGTTCTCGTCGAACATCTGGCGCCATTCGGCGCGCGGGTCGACGCTGAAGCGCAGGCGGGACAGGTCCACGCGCACCGCGTCATCCTTGGCGGGCCGGGTGGCGGGGACGACCGTGACCGCGTCGCGGTGGCGCACCACGACGCGCTCTCCGTCGCCCGAGACCGCGTATGCGTCGACGGCGTCGACCAGGGTCTCGACCTTGCGATCGGCGAAGGACCAGCGCTCGAGGCTGTCGGGCGTGGCCTCGTCCCGTACGCCCGCGCGCCGCGAGCCGAGCACACCCTGCTCGGGGTGCACGGCGACCCACAGCACGCCGCCATCGGCGCACGTGAGGTCGCGGTACTCCGCGGACGGCACCGGGAACGGCACGATCCGCTCCTCGGCGGCCTCGGCGTCCAGGTCGGGACACGCCACGGCGCCGTCCTCCGCCTTCCTCGGCGCGGAGAGCGGCCAGCCGTCGACGCTCGGGCCGAACGGGGCCGGCTCGGTCGCGGACAGGGGGATCAGCCAGGGCCGGGTCGCGCCGATGAACGCGAGGTCGAACGCGTGCTTGTTGTAGTGCGGATCGAACGTGCGGTCGGACAGGAACACGAGGTGCCTGCCGTCGTGCGTGAAGTCGGGGGAGCGGTCGTTGTACTGACCGGTGGTCAGGCGCACCGCCGGCGCCGATCCATCGGCCTCGGCGATCCAGATCGCGTGCAGGTCGCCGCCCGCGTCGACCGGCTGCGACCACGCCAGGTACCGGCCGTCGGGGGAGAAGCGGGGCGTGAGCGCCTCGCCGCGTCCGGAGCGGCCGATCTGCCGGGCCGTGCCCGCCACGGGGTCGATCACGCGGATCGCGCCGTCGTGCGAGATGGTCGCGATCCTGTCGCCCGCGGGCGAGGCCGCGAGGTGCAGCACCCGGCCGAGCTCCCCGGACAGGATGCGCCGCGGCGGCTCCGATCCGTCGAGCGCGAGCACGTCGATGCCGTCCTCGCCGGTCGCGTCGCTCACGACCGCGCCGAGGCCGGTGCGGCCCAGCACGATCGGCTCACGCGCGCGGATGCCGGAGTCGGCGAGCAGCGCGCGGGCCGGGCCCTCGCGGTGTGCGACCCAGAAGGCCTTGCCGCGCCACGCGACCAGGCTGCCCGAGGCGTCGTGGTCGGGCGCGAAGGCGTCGAGGCGGCGGTTCCCGCCCAGGACCAGGGACTCCGGCGCCGTGCCGGGCAGAGTGACCTCGATCGTGCGGGGCCGGGCGTCCAGCGCATCGAGGATCCGCAGCCGACCCCGGCTGTGCCACACGATCCGCGACCCGTCGGTGCTCGGGTCGCGGACATAGCCCTCGTCGGGGCCCTGATGTGTGAGCCGGCGCGGCTCGCCCTCGCCCGGGACGTCCCAGATCCACAGGTTCGCCTGCTCGTCGGCACGGTCGGGGAACGCGGCAGCCCGGTCGGACGCGAACACCAGCGCGTCGCCGACCCAGAGCGGGTCGGTGATCCCGGCGGTCTCGTCCGGCAGCAGCCGGCTCCAGTCGCCGTCGGCCTCGCGCAGCCACAGACGAGGAGCGGTGCCGCCGCGGTAGCGCTTCCAATGAGCGGGCGGGCGGCTGCCGGGCGTCGCCAGGGCGACGCGCCCGTCCGCGCGCAGGGCGACGCCCGAGGCCATCCCGAGGTCCAGGCGCTCCCACGAGCCGTCCAGGGCGACGGCCTTCACGACCGTGTGGCGCGTGTTCGACTCGCCGCCGCTCGACGCGACGAGGATGCGGCCGTCTTGCGTCCAGCCGAGCAGGATCGTGCTCTGCGCGCCCCAGTACGTGAGCCGGCGCACCCCGCCGCCGGAGACCTCCGCCACCATGACCTCGGGATGGCCGTCCCTGTGCGACACGTAGGCGATCACGCTGCCGTCCGGAGAGAAGCGGGGCTGGCGCACCGGAGCGATGTCGCTCGTCACGCGCCATGCGCGCCCGCCGGCGACCGGAGCGACCCAGACGTCGTCCGCCGCCGTGAACGTCACGAGCTCGCCGTGGAGGTGGGGGTAGCGCAGATAGGCGTCCTCTGTCGAGCTCACCTCTTCAACCTAGCCACGTCCGTAGGGTGGAGGCATGCACGCAACGCCTCCGAGCGACGGGCCGGCGCACATCCGCCGCGTCACCGTCTTCACGGGTTCCTCGCCCGGTCACGACCCCGCCTACCTCCGCGCTGCGGTGGACATCGGGCAGGCGTTCGCCGCCCGGGGGATCGGCGTGGTCTACGGCGGCGGGAACGTCGGTCTCATGGGAGCGGTGTCGACCGCGGCGCGCGAGGCGGGGGCGCCGGTGCACGGCGTCATGCCGCAGGCGCTGGTCGACAAGGAGATCGCGCACCCGGACCTCACCACGTTCGAGGTCGTGCCCGACATGCACGCGCGCAAGCTCCGGATGGCGGAGCTCGGCGACGCGTTCGTGGCCCTGCCCGGCGGCATCGGCACGCTCGAGGAGTTCTTCGAGGTGTGGACGTGGCTGCAGCTCGGGATCCACCGCAAGCCGGTCGCGGTGTACGACGTGCGGGGGTTCTGGCGCCCGATGCTGACCATGGTCGACCGGATGGTCGAGGAGGGATTCGTCGCATCCGCGTTCCGTGAGTCGCTCCTCGTCGCCTCGACCCCGCGCGACCTCATCCGCGGTCTGGAGGAGTGGGAGCCGCCCGCGCCGAAGTGGGTGAGCGACACCGGCGTCGAGGGCTGAGATCGTCGGGAGGGCGTGGCACGATATCCCCTGTGACCGGCCCCTCCGTCGACTCGACCGCGCAGGACGCGCGGCTGCGCGAGCTCGCGCTGCTGCGCCGCGTGCGCGACCGGATGGACCGCGAGTACGCCAGGCCGCTCGACGTCGAGGCGCTCGCGCGCGGCGTGCACCTGTCGGCCGGGCACCTCAGCCGCCAGTTCAAGGCGGCGTACGGCGAGTCGCCGTACCAGTACCTGATGACGCGGCGCATCGAGCGGGCGATGACCCTGCTGCGCCGCGGCGACCTGTCGGTCACCGAGGTCTGCTTCGCGGTCGGCTGCGCGTCGCTCGGCACGTTCAGCAGCCGGTTCACCGAGCTGGTCGGCATGCCCCCGAGCGTCTACCGCCGGGCCGCGCGGAGCGGGCTGGAGGGACTGCCGTCGCTGGTGGTGAAGACCATCACCAGACCGGTCAGCAATCGAGAAGCGACCCGTGCGGGTGCGCGGATAGCGTGACGGACATGGACAACCGACTCACCATCAACGCCAGCTTCCTGCCGCACACCGACTCCGAGGCGTCGCTCGCCTTCTACCGCGACGTGCTCGGCTTCGAGGTGCGCCTCGACGTGGACCAGGGCGCCATGCGCTGGATCACCGTCGGCCCCGCCGGGCAGCCCGACACGTCGATCGTGCTCACGCCGCCCGCGATCGATCCCGGCCTGACCGACACCGAGCGCCAGACGATCGCCGAGATGATGGCGAAGGGCACCTACGCCGGCATCGTGCTCGCCACCCCCGACGTCGACGCCGTGTTCGAGAGGGTGCAGGACGCCCCGGACGTCGACATCATCCAGGAGCCGATCGACCAGGACTACGGCGTGCGCGACTTCGCCCTCCGCGATCCCGCCGGGAACGCCATCCGCGTCCAGCAGCGCTGAGCGCTCTCATCCGTCCCGCATCTCAGACCCGCCACATCCCCGAATCGAAGGAGCGCCGGTGCATCCCGCCGACACCCACGACCTGATCCGCGTGCAGGGCGCGCGTGAGAACAACCTCAAGGACGTCAGCGTCGACATCCCCAAGCGCCGGCTCTCGGTGTTCACGGGTGTCTCGGGATCGGGCAAGAGCTCGCTGGTGTTCGACACGATCGCGGCCGAGTCGCGGAGGCTGATCGACGAGACCTACAGCGCGTTCGTGCAGGGATTCATGCCCTCCGTGCCGCGTCCCGACGTGGACGTGCTCGAGGGCCTCACGACCGCGATCATCGTCGACCAGGAGCGGCTCGGCGCCAACCCGCGCTCGACCGTCGGCACGGTCACCGACGCGAACGCGATGCTGCGGATCCTGTTCAGCAAGCTGGGGGAGCCGTACATCGGTGGTCCCACGGCCTTCTCGTTCAACATCCCGACGCAGAAGGCCAGCGGCGTGATGACGTCGGCCAGCGGCGAGAAGAAGATCGTCAAGGACGTCGTCTACCTGGGTGGCATGTGCCCGCGGTGCGAGGGCCGCGGCTCGGTGTCGGACATCGACCTGTCGCAGGTGGTCGACGAGTCGAAGTCCCTGCTCGAGGGGGCGATCCTGGTGCCGGGATACACGCCCGACGGATGGATGGTGAAGGGCTTCGCCGGGTCCGGCTTCTTCCCCGCCGACAAGCCGATCTCGACGTTCACCGAGCGGCAGCGCAAGGACTTCCTCTACAAGGAGCCCACGAAGGTGCGCGCGTTCGACATGAACATGACGTACGAGGGCCTGATCCCGAAGATCACGAAGTCGATGCTCTCGAAGGACATCGAATCGCTGCAGCCGCACATCCGGGCCTTCGTGGAGCGGATCGCGACCTTCGCGACGTGCCCCGAGTGCGACGGCACGCGGCTCACCGAGGCGGCGCGCTCGTCGAAGATCGACGGGATCAGCATCGCGGACGCGTGCGCGATGCAGGTCACGGACCTCGCCGACTGGGTGCGCGCGCTCGACAAGCCGGGAGCGGGGCCGCTGCTGAACGCCCTGCGAGCGAACCTCGAGGCGTTCGTCACGCTCGGCCTCGGCTACCTGAGCCTGAACCGGCCGTCCGGCACGCTGAGCGGGGGAGAGGCGCAGCGGATCAAGATGCTGCGCCACCTGGGGTCGTCGCTCACCGACGTCACCTACGTGTTCGACGAGCCGACCATCGGCCTGCACCCGCACGACATCCAGAGGATGAACGAGCTGCTGCTGCAGCTGCGCGACAAGGGCAACACCGTGCTGGTCGTCGAGCACAAGCCCGAGGCGATCGCGATCGCCGATCACGTCGTCGACCTCGGGCCGAAGGCCGGCAGCGGGGGCGGCACGATCTGCTTCGAGGGCACCGTCGAGGGCCTGAAGGCCAGCGGCACGCTCACCGGGCGGCACCTCGACTACCGCGCTCAGCTGAAGCCCGAGGTGCGGGCCGCCGCGGGCGCGATCGACATCCGCGGCGCCGCCGACAACAACCTGCAGGACGTGGATGTGGACATCCCTCTCGGCGTGCTCACGGTCGTGACCGGC
Organism: Microbacterium sp. Root53; assembly: GCF_001426925.1. Classification (GTDB taxonomy): domain Bacteria; phylum Actinomycetota; class Actinomycetes; order Actinomycetales; family Microbacteriaceae; genus Microbacterium. The sequence goes on along the minus strand of NZ_LMFR01000005.1, from coordinate 13,915 downwards.
GTCGCCGGCTCGGGCAAGAGCTCCTTGATCCACGGCTCGGTGTCGCGCCGCCCCGACGTCGTGGCGATCGACCAGGGCGCCATCAAGGGCTCGCGCCGCAGCAACCCGGCGACCTACACGGGGCTGCTGGAGCCCATCCGCAAGGCGTTCGCGAAGGCGAACGGCGTCAAGCCGGCGCTGTTCAGCGCGAACTCGGAGGGAGCCTGCCCGACCTGCAAGGGCGCCGGCGTCATCATCACGGAGCTGGGCTTCATGGACACGGTCGAGACGCCGTGCGAGGACTGCGGCGGCAAGCGCTTCCAGGCCGGGGTGCTCGAGTACAAGCTCGGCGGCAGGGACATCACCGAGGTCCTCGACCTTCCCGTGGCCGAGGCCCGGCCGTTCTTCTCCGAGGGCGAGGCGAAGATCCCGGCGGCCGCCGCCATCCTGGGTCGTCTCGAGGACGTCGGTCTCGGGTACCTCACGCTGGGCCAGCCGCTCTCGACCCTGTCGGGCGGCGAGCGGCAGCGGATCAAGCTCGCGAACCAGATGGGGGAGAAGGGCGACGTCTACGTGCTCGACGAGCCGACGACGGGTCTCCACCTCGCCGACGTCGAGAACCTCCTCGGGCTGCTCGACCGCCTCGTCGACTCGGGCAAGACGGTCATCGTGATCGAGCACCACCAGGCCGTCATGGCCCACGCGGACTGGATCATCGACCTCGGCCCGGGCGCCGGCCACGACGGCGGGCGGATCGTGTTCGAGGGCACACCTGCCGACCTGGTGGCCGACCGTTCGACCCTGACGGGCGAGCACCTGGCGCAGTACGTGGGCGCCTGAGCCGCGCGTAACGATATATTGGTCCTCGGGGGAGAATCAGGCCGCGTCACGCCGCGCACGGTGCGAGGATGACCGAATGGCATCCTGGCGCCCGGGCTGGAGCGAGTTCCCGCCGGCACTTCTCGAGTTCTGGACCGAGCGGCACCTGTGCACGCTGACGACACTGCGTCGCGACGGACGACCGCACGTCACGCCGGTCGGCGTCGCCCTGGACCTCGAGCAGCGCTGCGCGTGGGTCATCACGTCCGGGTCGTCCCTGAAGGCGCGTCTCGCCGCCGCGGACCCGCGCGTGGCCGCCTGTCAGGTCGACGGACGTCACTGGTCGACGCTCGAGGGAACGGCGCAGGTGCTGAGCTACGCCGAGTCCGTGCGACGCGCTGAGGAGCAGTACGCGGCGCGCTACCGGACGCCGAGGCCGAATCCGGAGCGCGTCGCGCTGCGGATCGACGTGGAGCGCTTCCTGGTGTCTGCATCGTTCGGCCTCTGAGAGGGGCTGTCTCGCGGGATCGACCACACGCCGATAATGCACATTATGTCAGTTCGCTGAGGCGCGCCCTTCGTCGCCGTCCCCCATTGCGCCGGGCATCGACCGCCTGCCGCCCGGCAGCCCGACGCGCTCTACTGTGAGGTTCATGGTCGAGGTGCGATTGACGGGTGAACTGCGGTGTGCGGATGCTGACGAGGCGCGACTTGTCGCGGAGCACCTGCCGGGCCACGTGGCGCTGACTCGCGCCGAGCCCGGCTGCCTCTCGTTCGAGGTGGCACCGACTGCCGATCCCCTGGTCTGGACGGTTGCCGAGCGATTCGCCGACGAACCCGCCTTCCGAGCGCATCAGGTGCGCGTCGCGGCGAGCGAGTGGGGTCGTCTCACCGCCGGGATCGAGAGGCGTTACTCCGTCGACGGGCTGGCCGGCTGACCCCGTGGGCGGGGGCCGTCGCCGGCACCCCGCCCACAGGGTCGCTCGCGGTCACTCCGCGGGCAGGATCAGCTCGTCGCCGACCTCGATGAGGTCGGGGTCGGAGATCGTCTCCTGGTTCACCGCGAAGATGCCGAGCCAGCCGGTCTCGACCTCGAGCTTCGTGGCGATGTCGAAGAGCGTGTCACCCGACTCGACCGTGTAGGTCTCGTCCGACGGCTCCACATCCGGAAGCTGATACGTCTCCTCGACCGGCGCCGGTGCGGGAGCCGGTGCGGCGGCGGGCGCCTGAGTGGACTCCCCCGCCGCCGGCGCGGACGGAGACTCGACCGGTGCGGCCGCGCGCGGCTCGGCCGATCCCGACGCGCCGATCTTCGCCGAGCACGTCGGCCAGGCGCCCCAGCCCTGCGTCGCGAGGACGTTCTCCGCCACGCGGATCTGCTCCTCGCGCGAGGCGTCCGCCGGGTTGCCGGTGCCGCCGTTGGCCTCCCACGTGGACTGCGAGAACTGGAGGCCTCCGTAGTAGCCGTTGCCGGTGTCGATCGCCCAGTTGCCGCCCGACTCGCACTGGGCCAGTGCGTCCCAGGTGGCGTCGTCGGCCGCGTTCGCCGCCGTGGGCACGAGCGCCCCGGCTGCCGCCGCGACGAGACCGGCGGCGACCAGTCCCCCTCGCGCGAACCGTCCAGGTCGGCGCGCTTCGGTGTTCTGTCGGGAATGCGTGTTCAGGATCACAAGGAGCTCCACGGCCCCGTCTCTGGGCGCGGCCACGGCCGCGCACTCGCCCGCCGACCGGAAGGTCGTCTCGTTTCGGGTGCGGAGGACTCGGGCGGGTTCGACGGCGGTCCTCCACGGTCGACGTGCCACGCTACGTCAAGATCACGAAAAGGTAACAGTGCACTCAGGGACCTGCCAGCGAGGTCATAGGCGTCCGGTGCTCGCGCTGCGCTCATCCGATTGAATCGGTCCGGGATCATCGGGCCATGCGACCCGCTTTCCGGGAGGCTCATCGAGGAAGGGAGATCCTCGTGATCGGTGCACTCAACCAGCTGGTCGACCATGTCGACCGTCACCTGACGCAGGACATGGATCTGGAGCTCTTCGCCGCGCGCCTCGGCACCACCGAGTACCACCTGCGGCGGATGTTCTCGTCGCTCGCGGGCATGCCGCTGTCGGAATACGTTCGTCGCCGCCGGATGACCATGGCGGCAGCCGACGTGATCGCGGGCCGCGATCTGCTCGGCATCGCCGTTCGATACGGCTACGGGTCCACCGAGGCGTTCGGCCGGGCGTTCCGGGCCGTGCACGGGGTCGCACCCGCCGATGTGCGCCGCGCCGGGGGTCCCCTTCGCACACAACCGGGGGTCCCCTTCGCACACAACCGCAGCTCAGGTTCCGCCTGACCGTAGAAGGGAGCTCCCCCATGGACGCCCGCATCCTCGATCGACCCGCGTTCCGCCTGATCGGCCGCGCCGCGCGCGTGCCGCTCATCCACCGCGGCGTGAGCACATCGCGTCGTTGCCGATCGCCGAGCACGCCCGCCTGAAGGAGCTGAGCTCCACCGAGCCCGCCGGCCTTCTCCAGGTGAGCGCCGACCTCGACCCGGACGACGCCGAGGGCAGCGAGCTCACCTATCTCCACGGCGTGGCGGTCGATGAGGCCACCGCGCCGCCCCACGACCTCGAGTGCATCGAGGTCCCCGCCGGCGCGTGGGCGGTCTTCCGCACGACCGGCGCACACCCCAAGGCGCTGCAGGACACCTGGGCGGCCACGGCCACGGAGTGGCGGCTGCGTCCGGGGCCCTCGATCGTCGCGGTGATCGAGCGCGCCGAGGACTTCTCGACGGCGACCTGCGACCTCTGGCTGCCGGTCGAGCGCGGCTGAGCCGTCACTCCCCCAGCCCGCACGTCCGCGTGATGAACTCGATCAGCGCGCGGCGTGCGGCATCCGGCACCGGGACGTACATCGGCGCCTGGCGGACGCCGTCGACGCTCGCGTGCACCGGGACGAACGTGCCGCGCTTGTCCTCGGCCAGCACGTGCGCGTCGCAGCGCGAGGGGATGATGCGCAGCGGGACCTCCCCGCTGCTCTGGCTCTCGAGCGCGCTCCCCGTCCAGGTGGCGCCGTCCGCGCGGGAGAACAGCGTGGTCGCCTGGATCTCCTCGATCCGCACCTCCGGTCCGCCCGGAACCGGCGCGATGCGCAGCCGGAGCTGTGCGGTGCCGTCTCCGAGATCCTCGACCCGGTCCTCGATCGTCAGAGCGGCCGCACCCGCCACGGCGGCCGCGGCGCAGTCCTCCTTGGGGATCACCGCGAGCCGGTCGAGAGGATCCGTCGCCGCCACCTCCAGGACGGTGGCTCCGAAGCCGTCCTGCTGCACGGTGAGCGACACCCGGGCCGACTCCTCGGAGGCGCTCGGGTCGAGCGCGACCGCTCCGTCGCCCGGGCCGCACACGGCCTGGCCCAGCGGGACGGGAACGGCCACGCCGCGGGGTCGGTCGGGCCCGATCCTCATCTCGAGGCCGTCCACGCTCGAATCCGTGAAGCCGTCGGCGCGGAGCTCCGCTGCGGTCAGCGTGAGGGCCTCCCCCGCCGCGCGCACGACCAGCGAGACGACGCGGTCGGCGTACTGGGTACGGGACTGGCTCACCGCGCCCTCGATCCCGCCGACCTCGATGGCCGATGCCGCGCACGCCGGGAGCGCGCCGCAGGCCAGGAGCGACACGAGGACCGCGCCGACCCGTGAGCGTCTGCGATCCACGATCCCCTCCCTCAGCGCGTCAGATCGAGTCGCATCTCGATCTCGTCGCCATACGGCTCGAGGTTGTAGGGCGTCACGTTCCCGGTGGGCTCGAAGCCGTGGCGCCGGTAGAACGCGATCGCGCGCGGGTTGTCCTCGTGCACCTCGAGGACGAGCGCGTCGCCGCGCATGCGGGCCCAGTCGACGATCCCCTCGAGCAGGGCATCCGCGACCCCGCCCTCACCGCCCCGCCATGCCGGGTCGACGTACACGCCCACGAGCATCGCCCCGCGGCGGGCCGAGACGAACCCCCGCATGATGCCGATCCAGGTGCCGTCGTCGGCGACGGCGACGAGGGAGATGTTGCCGGGCTCCTGGCCGCGGCCTGCACGCTCGCGCCACTCCGACTCGGGCAGCGCGGCGGCGTGCGCATAGGTCTCGTTGTACGCGATGGGGGTGTCGCGCAGCATCCGCAGACGCAGGTCGCGGAACGCCTGCCAGTCGGAGGCGCGGACCGTTCGTATCGAGAAGCCCATCCCGTCACGCTATCGCCCCGACAACGTCAAGCCTCGGGTGCGCGCCGGAGCGGTCGCGCACAATGGGGGCATGCCGATCACGCGCGTCGTCGACCTGGATGGGCACGTCTTCCGGGTGTTCTCGACCGAACGGCCGGGCAGCGGACGCGCGTTCCTCCTGGTGCACGGGATCGGGATCTCGCACCGCCTGTTCTCGCGCCTGCACGGCGTCCTGGCGCGGCACCACTCCGTGCACACGGTCGACCTGCCCGGCTTCGGAGGGCTGCCCAAGCCGGCCTCGTCGCCGGACGTCGCCCGCATGGCCGAGATGCTGGGCGGGGTGGTCGGCGACCTCGGCGAGGAGGCGGCGGTCGCGGTAGGTGACTCGATGGGGACGCAGTGGGTGGTCGAGCTCGGCGCGCAGCGCCCCGATCTCGTCTCGCACGTGGCCACGATCGGCCCGGTGGTCGACGACCGACACCGCACCGCGTTCGCGCAGGCCCTCGCGCTCGGCGTGGACAGCACCCGCGAGACCCCGTCCGCCAACGTCCGAGTGCTCACCGAGTATCTGCGCTGCGGCCCCCGGTGGTACCTCCGTCAGCTGCCGCACATGCTGGAATACCCGATGGAGGAGCGCGTCGGGGATCTCACGCAGCCGCTGCTCGTGCTGCGCGGCGGCCGCGATCCGATCGCCGGTGCGGACTGGTGCGCGAAGCTGACGCGCCGCGCACAGCGGTCCCGCTCGGTCACGGTCCCGGGCCATCCGCACCTGGTGCAGCACACCGCGCCCCGCGCGGTCGCGTCGGCGCTGGACTGGTTCCTGGGGGTCGGCGAGCCGTGATGAGCCTCCTCCGGCGGTGGGTCTGGTGGACGCTCGACTACGCGTACGCGGGAGTCTGGCAGGCGCGGGCGTTCCTGAACCGCACGCGGCCGTCGGCCTTCTGGACGGGCGGCGGCGTGCCGATCGTCGTGATCCCGGGCGTCTATGAGACGTGGAAGTTCCTGCAGCCGCTCATCGTCGCGCTTCACGAGCGCGGACATCCGGTGCATGTGGTCGATCCGCTTCAGAACAACCGCATCCCGGTGGACCGTGCGGCGCGCCTCGTCGAGCAGCACCTGGTCGCGCACGACCTGCATGACGTCATCCTCGTGGCGCACAGCAAGGGCGGACTGATCGGCAAGCACCTCATGGCGTTCGGCGCCGGAGCGGCTCGCGTGCGCGGAATGGTCGCGGTGGCCTCTCCGTTCGGCGGCTCGCGATACGCGGCGCTCATGGTGTCGGCCACTCTGCGCAGCTTCTCCCCTCGCAACGCCACGATCCTCGCGCTCGCGAGGGAGACCGCGATCAACGCCCGCATCACATCGGTGTACGCGGCCTTCGACCCGCACATCCCCGGGGGAAGCGAGCTCGCAGGCGCGAAGAACGTGCGCCTGGAGACCGGCGGGCATTTCCGCGTGCTGGCCCATCCGAGGGTGGTCGGCGAGGTCGCTGCGATGGCCGAGCACGCGCACGGGCACGCCGCGCACTGACCTGCCGCGGGGTCAGATCCGCCCGCGCACCGGTGTGCGCTCGATCTCGTCACCCGCCGGCATCGCCATCTCCGCGCGCACTCCGAGCAGGCGGATCTCGCGCTCGGAGTCGATCCGTTGCGCGAGCGCGAGCGCGGCGTCCACCAGGACGTGCTCGCTGCGCGCGGGCTCCGCGAGCTTTCGCCCGATGGTCTTCGTCTCGAACGGCGCGTACCGGACCTTCAGGTGCACGCGCACCACCGCTCGTCCGTCCGTCGCGCAGTCATCCCAGACCTGATGGGCCAGCTCGGCGACCGCCGTGTGCACCGCATCCGGCCCCGTGAGGTTCTGCTGGTAGGTCGTCTCCCGGCTGTGGCTGCGCGCGATCCACGGCGAGTCGTCCACCACGCGCGGTCCGATTCCGTGGCCGAGCTCGCGGTACCAGACGCCCATCCGCGGGCCGAACTCCGCGACGAGCACGGCGGGGTCGGCGTCCGCGAGCTGCCGCACGGTGTCGATGCCGTGAGCCGCGAGGCGCTTGTGCACCTTGGTGCCGACTCCCCAGAGCTCGCGCGTGGGCCGTTCGCCCATCACGTCGAACCAGTTCTCCTCGGTGAGGCGGAACATCCCTCTCGGCTTGCCGAAGCCCGTCGCGATCTTCGCGCGGACCTTGTTGTCGCCGATGCCCACGGAGCAGTGCAGCCGCGTCGCCGCGAGCACGGCCCGCTGCGCGTCATGCGCGACGGACTCGGGATCGGCGGTCGTCACGCCGAGGAAGCACTCGTCCCATCCGAGCACCTCGAGCACGACGCCGGGCAGCGCGCGCAGCGTGTCCATCACCTCGGTCGACGCGCGTTCGTAGGCCTCATGATCGACCGGGAGAAACACGGCGTCCGGGGGCGCCTTGCGCGCCGCGATCTTCAGCGGCATCCCGGAGCCGATGCCGTATGCGCGTGCTTCGTACGACGCCGTCGACACGACGGCTCGCTCGGTCGGATCGCCGCGCCCGCCGACGATCACGGGCCGGCCCGCGAGCTCCGGGTGACGCAGCACCTCGACTGCGGCGATGAACTGGTCCATGTCGACATGCAGCACCCACGCGCTGGCACCCATGAGTCGAGTGTCGCGGCTCCCGCGCCGGTTGTCACCTGCGCTCCGCTCACCGCTCGCGGTGGGCTGCCCAGCCGTGCCAGCCCGCGGCGTCGATCACGCAGAAGCGATTGCCCTCGGGGTCCTCGAGGATGACGTAGTCGGCGTCGGCGGGGCGCTTCGACCATCGCACCTCCGACGCGCCGAGGCCGATCAGCCGGCGCACCTCGGCCGACTGGTCCTCGGCGTAGAGGTCGAGATGGATGCGAGGCGGCAACACCCGCTCCGACGGCGCGGCGTCGAGCGAGACGTTGGGGCCTCCACCGCGGCGAGGGATGAGCACGACGAAGTCGTCGTCGGATGGGTCGCGCACCTCGTAGTCGAGGACCCGGGTCCAGAACTCCGTCTGCACGGCGATGTCCCTCACCCGGATGACGATCGACCCCACGATGAGCATGTCGCCACGCTAGGACCCCGGCGCGTCCCGATCCAGGCGTGGTCGTCTGGCGCCCTGCGGCGCATATGGTCGATGAATGCCGATGTCGCCCTACGTCCGCGCGATCCGCGATCGGATCGGACGGGACCTGCTGCTTCTTCCCGCAGTCACCGCGGTCATCCGACACGGGGATCAGCTGCTGCTGGCGCGCCACCGCGACTCCGGGTTGTGGAGCTTCGTCGGTGGAGGAGTCGAGCCTGGAGAGGATCCCCGAGCAGCGCTGGAGCGCGAAGTCCGCGAAGAGCTCGGTGTGGCTCCGTCCATCGTCCGGGTGATCGGCGCCTACGGCGGTCCGGAGCTCACCAACGTCTATCCGAACGGCGATGAGGTCGCCTACGTGACGACCGCGTACGAATGCCGCCTCGACACGACCGCCATCGTGCTTGAAGAGCAGGAACTGATCGAGACGCGCTGGTTCACGTTCGCTGAGGTGCGCGACCTCCGCCGCCACGCATGGATCGATCGAGTGCTCGCAGACATCCCGGCGAACTGAGCGCGCGCCATCGAGGACGCGAGCGGGTCAGCGATCGGAGGCCTGCTCGCGATCGGGTCGGAACGTGCCGGCGGCCCGGACGCGGAAGCCGAACGCCTCAACCGGATCCCGTCGAGTTCTCCACAATGCGGGGACATTCGAACGGATGTCCGACCCTCGTGGGAGACTGGGTCCATGGTCAAGCAGAGTTTCGCGGAGCGATGGGACCTGGATCCCGCCCGGCGTGAGGCGCTGCAGGCGGTCATCACGGGGGTGGCGACCGCGGATCGGATGATCGCGCAGCTCGAGGCGATGAAGGCGCACTTCCTTGCGGCGGGGCAGGCGATCGCGGTGGAGATCATGGCCGAGCTCGATCCGTCGTCGTCGCATGCGCTGCCGCTGCGGGCGATCGCGGCCGACATCGCCACCGCGACCAACGCGGCCGACGGCACGATCCGCAGCCGGATGAACGGTGCCGCGATCCTCACGACCGACTTCCCCGCGACGTACGCCGCCCTGTCGGAGGGGCGGATCTCCCGCGCGCACGCGGACGTGATCGTGGATGCCGGGCTGCGGCTCGACGATGAGCGCGCGCGGGCCCGGTACGAGCAGGTCGTGCTCGATCGCGCCGAGTCGCTGACGCCGGGTCGCCTGCGACCGGTCGCGCACGCCGTTGCCGAGCGGGTGGAGCCCACGTCGGTCGTCGAGCGGCACGAGAACGCCCGCGCGCGGCGGTGCACCTGGGTGGACGACCTCGGCGATGGGATGAGCGAGTTCCACGCGGTGGTCGAGTCGGTGCGGGCGCACGCGATCCAGGACCGGCTCACCCAGATGGGGCTCACGATCCGGCGCGCCGCACGTGACGAGGCGCGTCGCGCGTACGGGCCCGTCGTCGACGACCTCGCCGTCGAGGACGGCGACCCGGTCGATGAGCGCACGCTTGCGCAGATCAGGGCCGACGTGTTCGCCGACCTCGTGCTCACCGGGCACCCCACCGCGCACGTGTCCGATGCGACCGGCGGCAACGCGCTGGCGGCGATCCGCGGCTCCGTGCAGATCACGATCCCCGCCGAGACGCTCGTGGGCCTCGGCGACGACGCCGCGTTCCTGGCCGGGCACGGGCCCGTCTCCCCCGACATCGCCCGCCGGCTCGCCGCCGACACCGCGACCTGGACTCGGCTGTTCATGGATCCCGACACCGGGTGCCTCCGCACGGTCGACGCATACACGCCGACCGCCGCCCAGCGCCGCTTCCTCGCCGCGCGCGACGAGCACTGCAGGTTCCCGGGTTGCCGGCAGCCGATCCACCGGTGCGACCTCGACCACTCCCATGCTCACAGCGAGGGCGGCCACACCGCGGTGTGCAACCTCTCGGCGCTCTGTCGGGCGCACCACATGCTCAAGCACCACGGCGCATGGGGTCTCGAGCACGGACCCGGCGGAGTCATGATCTGGACGAGCCCCACCGGACGCCGTATCACCGACCGCCCCGGCCCAGCGGTACGCTTCATGGCCGAACTCGATGCGACCGACCCCGATCCGCCCCCGGTCGAGGTCGAAGAGACCGCGCCGTTCTGAACCGCTGACGCCGACGGCAGGGCCAACGCCGATCAGCGTAGCGGCGTCCACCCGGTCGGGAGCGGCCCGTCCTGCAGTGCGCGCTCGCGGTCGGCGGCCGCCGACCAGCCCTGGGCCTCGTCGCGCGCGTCGAAGCCGCCTCGCGCGACCCGGAAGCCGAGATCGTCGTGGTGCATGCGGGGTCCGCCGCCGCGGCGCACCGAGGCGCGCACGTTGTACGACTCGTCGGCGAACCCTCCGCCACGGAACACCCGGTAGTCGCCGTAGCGCGCCGGATCGAGCAGGTCCCAGCACCACTCCCACACGTTGCCGAGCGTGTCGAACAGGCCGAACAGGTTCGGCATCTTGCCGCCGACGTCCCGGGGCGAGGAGGCCCCATCCGCCGCCGTCCACGCGACGTCGCGCAACAGGCCGTAGTGGGGCCCCGTGGACCCTGCGCGGCAGGCGTACTCCCACTCCGCCTCGGTGGGCAGGCGATAGCCGTCCGAGTCCACGTGCCAGGTGACGTCCTCGCCGTCGAACGTGTACGCGGGGTCGAGCCCCTCCCACTCCGAGGCCGCGTTGCAGAACCGGATGGCACGCTGCCAGCTGACATCGACCGCCGGGCGACGGGGGTGCGGGTGCTCCTCCCCCTCGCCGAGCAGCTCGGATATCTGCTCCTGCGTGACCGCGAACACCCCGATCTCGAACGGCTCGAGACTCACCATCCGCCTCAGTTTCCGGCGCGCGTCGTGAAGCATCACCGTGCCCGACGGGATCCGCGCCAGCTCGATGTCCTGCATCCGTCCATCCTCCCCCGTGTCGACCGAGGTGCGGCCGATGTCGCTGATCCGGGCCCACTCCCCCTCGGCGGCTCCTAGCGTGGACGCCATGAGCGAAGACGCACCGTCCCCCGTCCGCCAGATGCGCCTCGTCGTGGCCGTGGACGATTTCGATCAGGCCGTCGGCTTCTATCGCGACGTCGGCGGCATGACCGAGCAGGCCGCGTTCAACGGCGAGGGCGACGCCCGCGTCGCGATCCTGCTCGCCGGCGAGGCGACGCTCGAGATCTCGAATCGCGCGCAGGTCTCCCTGATCGACCGAGTGGAGACCGACGGCGGCGTCAGCGACCCGCTCCGCGTCGCGTTCGAGGTCGACGACGCCGACGCCATGACCCGGCGCCTCGAGCAGGGCGGCGCGGCGGTCGAGGCGTCGCCCCGCGAGACGCCCTGGCGGTCGCTCAACTCGCGCCTCCGGGCGCCGGACGGGCTCCAGCTCACCCTGTTCCAGGAGCTGGAGACGCTCGAGGAGCGCCGGCGACGCGAGGGCTTCGAGAACGGGGCCGTCGACGAGGTGCTGGGGCGAGAGCGCGAGCTGCAGACACCCGAGGCCAGACGTGATCCGGGCCGGGTGCGTGACATGCTGTCCGCCGACTTCGTCGAGATCGGCGCATCCGGACGCCGGTGGGGGCGCGACGAGATCCTGGAGCTGCTGGCGAGCCAGGCGGACGGCGTCGACCCGATCGACGTCGAGGACCTCCAGGGCCGGATGATCGCGCCCGGGCTCGTGCTCGCCGAATGGATCAGCACGCGCGGAGCGCGCCGCGCCCGCCGCACCTCGCTGTGGCGACGCGAGGACGGGGCGTGGCGCCTGCTTCACCATCAGGGCACCCCGCTGCCCGCAGCCGATGCCGGTGCGGATGTCGGCACCCGCGACTAGCGTCGGCGCCATGTACGAGACCCCCGAAGAAGTGGAGTCGCTGCAGCGGCTGATCGACTCCTCGCGCGCCGGCGCCACGCCCCACCTGCGCGCGATCATCTCCGGCAACCACGTGATGACCGCGCCGCAGATCGTCGACGCGCTCACCGGCATGAAGGTGCTGAGCCTCGCGACCGTGACCGCGAAGGGCGAGCCGCGCGTGAGCGCGGTGGACGGGCACTTCCTGCACGGCCGCTGGACCTTCGGCACCGACGGACGTGCCGCCAAGGCGCGTCACCTGGCCACACGCCCGGCGGTCAGCGCGGCGCACGTCGACGGCGAGCGGATCGGCGTCTTCTGCCACGGCACCGCGGTCGCGCTGACGCCGGCGGATCCCGCCTGGGACGAGACGATCGCGCACTGGGCCGCGCACTACGGGTCGGATCCCACCACCTGGGGCGACGACATCCGGATGTACCGGATCGAGCCGACCTGGTTCGTCGGGTACCGGGGCGCGGACGCCGGCTGAGCCGTCGCGGCACGCAAGAGGCCCCGGGCGCGATGCGCGCGGGGCCTCGTGAGCGGGATCAGATCTCGCGGTGCGCGACGTGCTTGACGAAGAACGAGGCGACGAGACCGAGCAGCGCGCACACGATCACGTAGATCGAGATGGGCCACCACGCGCCCCCGGTCGCCTCCTTGAGCGCGGTCGCGATGAGCGGCGCGGTGCCGCCGAAGATCGCGGCGCCCACCTGGTAGCCGAGCGTCGCGCCCGAGTAGCGGATCTCCGGGCTGAAGTTCTCGGCGATCAGGGTGCCGAGGATCGCGTTCACGCTGCCCCACAGCAGGCCGAAGCCGATCATCGTGGCGAGGAACACCGCCCACGTCTCCCCCACGTTGAGGATCCAGTAGTACGGGAACGCGTACACGATCGTCGCGATCGCGACCACGCGGTACAGCAGGGCGCGGGGAATCGAGTCGGAGATCCGGCCGAACAGCGGCATCCACACGGTCGCGACCACGGCGGCCGCCGTGACGGCCGTGAGCACGACGTTGTTCTCGACGCCCAGGCCCGCCGCATACGCGATCACGTAGGTGCCGAAGATGTAGAACGGGCCCGTCTCGGTCGCCTTGGCGCCGATGGACACGAGCACGGCGCGCCAGTGCTTGCGGAACACCTCGGCGATCGGGAGCTTCACGACCGCGCCCGACTGCTGCACGCGCTTGAACTCGGGGGTCTCGTCGAGGCTCGAGCGGATCCAGACGCCGATCGCCAGCAGCACGACGCTGCCCACGAACGGGATGCGCCAGCCCCAGGACAGGAACTGGTCCGGGGGCATCAGCGTGAGCAGCGCCACGACCCCGGATGCGAGCGCCAGACCGATGCTGATGCCCATCTGCGGCACGGCGCCGTAGAGGCCGCGGCGGTTGCGCGGCGCGTACTCGTACGCGAGCAGCAGCGCGCCGCCCCACTCGCCGCCGATGCCGATGCCCTGCAGGATGCGCATCAGGATCAGCAGGATGGGCGCCGCGATGCCGATCGTGCCGTAGTCGGGCAGAAGTCCGATCAGGACCGTTCCGCCACCCATCAGCATCAGCGTGATGAACAGCGTCTTCTTGCGGCCGATGCGGTCGCCGATGTGCGCGAAGATCACGCCGCCCACGGGACGGAAGAAGAACGTGAGGGCGAAGGACGCCATCGAGAACATCATCGAGACGAACTCGCTGTCGGTCACGAAATAGGTCTTGCTGAAGACCAGCGCGGCGACCGTCCCGTAGACGAGGAAGTCGAACCACTCGATCACGCTGCCGGAGAGGCTGCCGAGCAGCACCTTGTAGTTGAGCCGCTCCGCGGGCGGCGTGCCCGTGGCTCGGGCCTTGTCTGTGATGGTCACGGGGACAGCTCCTCTTCGAGATCCGCACTTCGTCCACCACCGACTGTGTGGTTGGACCACACGAACCATAGCGCTCGACGCCGCTCCACGTCAAAGCGGATTCGGATGCCGCCCTAGCTGTACTGCCCAGCCAGGTTGTTTGAGATCCGGCTGATGGGCGGGAGCTTCCCGATCGCGGTGTGGGGCCTGTGGTGATTGTAGAAGTGCAGCC
>NZ_LMFR01000004.1 GCF_001426925.1 Microbacterium sp. Root53 | reverse complement strand
CCTCACGCCCGAAGGCGCCGCGGTGCTCCAGCGGATCCTGGACGCGGGCGGCAACCCCGCCGTCCGCTTCACCGACAGCTACCGAGATAAGGGCGAGGGCGAGCCGTGGACCGACGACGAACCCGTCGACGACCCCCGCACCCCCGCCCAGAAACGCCACGACGTGCTCGTCGCCGCCCTCCACGCCGCCACCCGATCCCTCGAGACCCCCACCCTCGGCGGCGACGCCCCCACCCTCCTCGTGCACGTCGCCCTCGAAGACCTCCAGTCCCCCACCGGCGTCGCCACCATCGAGGGCATCGACGTGCCCGTCCCCGCCGACCTCGCCCACCGCATCGCCTGCACCGGGGCAGTGCAGAAGGTCGTGTTCGACCGCAACGGACGCATCGTCCGCCTCGGCACCAAAGAACGCCTGTTCAACCACCACCAGCGCAAGGCGATCACCGCCCGCGACGGCGGCTGCATCATCCCCGGATGCACCATCCCCGCCGCCTGGTGCGAGATCCACCACGTCGAAGACCACGCCAAAGGCGGCCCCACCCACACCGACAACGGCGTGCTCCTCTGCTGGTGGCACCACCACAACCTCGAACGATCCGGATGGGACATCCGGATGCGCAACGGCATCCCCGAGGTGAAGGCACCGCCCTGGATCGACAGCCGCGGCACCCACCGGCCCGCACCCTGCGCCCTCACCAGACGCAGAGCACGCGGCAGAGCACGACCACCCCTGGTGGCCCGGACCTGATCAGGCCTGGACGAACAGGTAGCCGCGCGACGCCTCAAATCCGCCGATCCGCAGCCCGCGGCCCAGCAGCTCCTCCATCTGCGCACGCAGCGTGAGGCGCCACTCGTGCGCCGCGTCGGGGTCGTCGACCCGCATCAGCTCGATGTCGGTCGGGATCTCGAGTGTCTGGACGACGGCATCGTCGGCCGGCGGCTTGGCGATGTCGGCGAGGGCCCACTCCACGTCGAGGCGGTCGCTCTCGTCGCCCGCGTCGCCGCCGCCGAAGATGCCGTACTGATTCACGGCGTAGCCGGTCACGCGTGCGCCCAGCACGGTGAGGAAGAAGTGCGCGTTGCGGGCGACGAGCGGATCGAACGTCCAGGTGATGTTCCCGACCTCGCGCGAGAACGCCCACTGACGCTGGTGCTCCTTGAGCTCACGGCCCCAGCCGCGGCCGCGGTACTCCGGCAGCAGCGCCGTGATGTGCGAGTGCATGGTGCGGCGCGCGGGAGCCCCGAAGAACGCGATGGAGGCGCCGACCATCCGGTCCTCGTCGAACAGGCCGACGACGTAGTTGCCGGCCTGCTGCAGCGCGCGGAGGGTGCCGGCGTCGATCGTCCGCTCCGACCGGCGCAGCGAGTCGAGCAGGTCCTGGGCCTCGATGATCAGTTCGACGGTGTCCAGATCGCGGATGGTTCGCATGGCATCAGTCTGCCTGACCGCGGTGCCCGGCGCGGTTCGGGCGGCCGACCCGGGGCGGCGCCCTATCGCTCGCCCGGCTCGCCGAGCAGACTGGACCTCACCGCCACCCGGGCGGCCGAAGGAGAGGACGAGGATGTCTCACACCTACAGCGTCAGCGAGATCGTCGGCTCGTCGCCGGATGGGATCGACGCGGCCATCCGGAGCGCACTCGAGCGCGCGTCGGCGACCGTGCGGCACATCGAGTGGTTCGAGATGGTCTCCGTGCGGGGCCACGCGGACGAGGGCTCGGTGCTGCACTTCCAGGTCACCCTGAAGGTCGGCTTCCGGCTGGAGGACCCGGGCACCGCCTGACGGTCGCGGCGCCTCAGAGGTGGCGGATCTCGGCGTCAATCGCCCGCGTCGCGTCGAGCAGCGCGGGCAGGTGCTCGGAACGCAGGCGCTCGAGAGACACCCGCGTCACGGTCGTGGAGATGTTCACGGCGGCGACCACGGCGCCGTCGCGACCGTGCAGCGGCGCGGCGACCGAGCGCAGCCCCTGCTCCAGGCCGCCCTCGACGATCGACCAGCCCTGCTCGGCGACGCGGTCCAGCTCGTCTGAGAGCTCGGGCCCGACGTCCGGGCGTTCGGACGGGTCGAGCGCGGCCAGCAGGACCCGGCCCATGCTCGTGCGGACGGCCGGGAACCGGGTGCCGATCGTGATGGCGACGCTCATGATCCGGCGCGTGGGCACACGGGCGACGTACACGATGTCCTCGCCGTCGAGCACGGCCGCCGAGACGCTCTCGTCGACCTCGCGCGAGAGCCGCTCGAGGTGCGGCTGCGCCACCTCGGGCAGGGACAGCGCCGAGAGGTAGCTGAAGCCCAGCTCGAGCACGCGCGGCGTGAGCGCGAAGTCGCGGCCGGTCGCGCGGACGTAGCCGAGCTCCTCGAGCGTGAGCAGGAACCGCCGCGCCGCGGCGCGCGTCACGTCGGCCCGCACGGCGACCTCGCTCAGCGTGAGATGCGGATGGTCCGCGTCGAACGCCCGGATGACCGCAAGCCCACGCGCGAACGACTGCACGTACTCGCGGTGCTGCGGCTCGGTCATCCGCTCAGCCTCTCATCTCTTTTCAGAAGCGTCTCGCACGCTCGCTGGGCCCCCGGCGCCGAGGCTCCGTCCGTCGCGAATGCGGCGGACGGAGAAGCGCACGGGGACGCTCGCACGATGGTCGATGTCGTGGGTGCGCTTGGACGGTTTCGACTCGCTTCGCTCGCTCAACCAGCACGAGGTCGGAGCCCCGTGGTGGTTGAGCGACCGAGCGCAGCGAGGGAGTCGAAACCGCCGAAGCGTCCCGGTGCGTCTGGCCTCTCAGCGCTCGAGCACCACCGCGAGGCCCTGGCCCACGCCGATGCAGATCGCGGCGACCGCGACGCCGCCGCCGCGGCGCTTGAGCTCGTGGGCCGCGTGGCCGACGATGCGGCCGCCCGAAGCGCCGAGGGGGTGGCCGATCGCGAGCGCGCCGCCGTGGATGTTGAGCTTCTCCGGGTCGAGCTCCGGCCAGCCGCGCAGGTTCGACAGCGCCTGCGACGCGAACGCCTCGTTGAGCTCGACGAAGTCGACGTCGGCCCAGGTGCGCCCGGCCGCCTTGAGCGCCTTGTTCGCGGCCTCGATCGGCGCGAGCGGGAACACATCGGGATCCGTGCCGTGCACCCCGCGGCCCGCGATCCGGGCCAGCGGGTCGGCGTCGATCGCGCCCTCGGCGCCCAGCAGCACGGCCGAGGCGCCGTCGTTGATCGACGAGGAGTTGCCGGCGGTCACGGTGCCGCCGCCGTCCTTGCCGAACAGCGGCTTGAGGCCGGCGAGCTTCTCGACCGTGGAGTCGTCGCGGATGCCCTCGTCGCGCGCGAGCTCGTGACCCGGCACCTGCACGATCTCGTCGTCGTAGACGCCCGCCGCCCACGCCTCGGCGGCGAGGCGGTGGCTGCGCGCGGCGAACTCGTCCTGCTCCTCGCGCGTGATGCCCTTCAGCTGCGCGACCTTCTCCGCCGACTCGCCGTTCGAGATCGTCCACTCGGACGGGAGCGCCCTGTTGACCATCCGCCAGCCGATCGAGGTGTTCCACATCGTCTGGTTGCCGATCGCGGGCCACGGCTTGCTCGACTTCTCCACGATGAACGGCGCGCGGCTCATCGACTCCACGCCGCCGGTCAGGACGACGTCGGCGTCGCCGGCCTCGATCGCGCGCGAGCCCTGCATCACCGCCTCCACGCTCGACGCGCACAGACGGTTGACCGTGACGCCGGTCACCGTCGTGGGGAAGCCCGCGAGCAGCGCGCCCATGCGCGCCACGTTGCGGTTGTCCTCGCCGGCCTGGTTGGCGTCGCCGAAGATGACGTCCGCGATCCGGGCCGGGTCGAGGCCGAGGCGATCGACCGTGGCCTTCATGACGACCGCTGCGAGGTCGTCGGGGCGGACGCCGGCGAGGGCGCCGCCGTTGCGTCCGAACGGCGTCCGGACGGCGTCGTACACGAATGCGCTCATGAGGGTCCTCTCGTCGTTTCGACTCGCTTCGCTCGCTCAACGACCTGAGCCAGCTTCAGGCCGGTGAGCTCCTCGAGCCCCTCGACCGTGTTGTCGCCGAACAGCTCCCGCACGCGGAAGCCGCCGGGCGTGACGTCGAACACCGCGTGGTCGGTGTAGACGCGGGTGACACAGCCGACGCCGGTCAGCGGATAGGTGCACTCGGCGACGAGCTTGGACTCGCCCTGCTTGGTCAGCAGGTCGGTCATCACGTACACCGACTTCGCGCCGATCGCGAGGTCCATGGCCCCGCCGACCGCCGGGATCGCGCCCGGCGCGCCGGTCGACCAGTTCGCCAGGTCGCCGCCCTGAGACACCTGGAAGGCGCCCAGCACGCACACGTCGAGGTGGCCGCCGCGCATCATCGCGAACGAGTCGGCGTGGTGGAAGTACGCCGCACCCGCCTGCGCGGTGACCGGCTGCTTGCCCGCGTTGATCAGGTCGGGATCGATCCTGTCCGGCGCGGGAGCCTCGCCCATCCCGAGCAGGCCGTTCTCGGTGTGCAGGATGATCTCCTGATCGGCCGGCAGGAAGTTGGCGACCAGGGTGGGCGCGCCGATGCCGAGGTTCACGTAGGAGCCCTCGGGGATGTCTGCGGCGATGCGGGCCGCGAGGTCGTCGCGGCTGATGCGGGTGCTCATGCGCTCTCTCCCTCGGCCGCCGCGAGCGGGCGGCCCTCGATGTCGACGCCGCCGACGAACTCGCCGTCGCGCAGCCAGGCGCGCTGCCCGACCGCGACGACGCGGTCCACGAAGATGCCGGGCGTCACGACCGTCTCGGGGTCCAGCGACCCGAGCTCGACGGTCTCGTCGACCTGGACGATCGTCGTCGTGGCGGCCGTGGCCATGATCGGCCCGAAGTTGCGCGCGGTCTCGCGGTAGACGAGGTTGCCCCAGCGGTCGCCCTTGAGGGCGCTGATCAGCGCGAAGTCGGCCTTGATGGGGTACTCGAGCACGTAGCGGCGCCCGTCGATCTCACGCTCCTCCTTGCCCTCCGCCAGCTGCGTGCCGACGCCCGTGGGCGAGAAGAAGGCGCCGATGCCGGCGCCCGCCGCGCGGATGCGCTCGGCGAGGTTGCCCTGCGGGACGAGCTCGAGCTCGAGCTCCCCCGCGCGGTACAGGCCGTCGAACACCCACGAGTCGCTCTGGCGCGGGAAGGAGCAGATGATCTTGCGCACGCGCTTGGCCGCGAGAAGCGCGGCGAGGCCCGTGTCGCCGTTGCCGGCGTTGTTGTTCACGATCGTGAGTCCGCTCGCGCCCTGCGCGATGAGCGCGTCGATCAGCTCGACCGGCTGCCCGGCGCGGCCGAAGCCGCCGATCATGATCGTCGCGCCGTCCTCGATCCCGGCCACGGCGTCCTCGACGCTCGCGACGGTCTTGTCGATCATCCGGCCTCCTCGCTGGCATCCGCGGATCCGGGGATCTCGCGTGTTCGCTGTGCGAACGTTTGTTCGTTCTGCGAATACTGTACCGCGGGACGGGGCCGCGGGACAACCGCCCGGCGCCGCTGTCAAGGGAGTTCCGTGGAGCGGCTGCGCCGGGTGGACTGCCCCCATGACCGAGACCCAGATGCTTCACCCCCAGAGCTTCCAGCCCGCCACCGCCATCGTCACCGCCTCGGATTCGGGGATGGGCCGCGCCACGGCCGTCGCGCTCGCAAGGAACGGCCTCGACGTCGGCGTCACGTGGCACTCCGACGAGGAGGGCGCCCGCGAGACGGCGCGCCTCGTGGAGGCCGAGGGCCGCCGCGCGGTCGTCGCCCGCCTGGACGTGACGGATCTCGTCGGCTGCGGCGACGTGATCGACGGCCTCGCTGACGACCTGGGCGGCGTGGACGTGTTCGTCAACAACGCCGGCACGGGCGAGAGCGTGCCGTTCCTGGACGTCGACCTCGAGGGCTGGCGCCGCGTCATGATGACCGACCTCGACGGGGCCTTCGTCGTGATGCAGCGCGCGGCCCGCCGGATGGTCGCCGCCGGGCGCGGCGGCCGGATCATCGGCGTCACGAGCGTGCACGAGCACCAGCCGAAGACCGGATCGGGCGCGTACGACGCCGCCAAGCACGGCCTCGGCGGGCTGCTGAAGACCATGGCCATCGAGCTGGCCGAGCACGGCATCACCGTGAACGCCGTGGCCCCGGGCCTGATCGCGACGCCCATGACCGGCATCGACCCCGCCGACGCGCCCGAGACGCGGCGGCCCGGCATCCCGATCGGCCGCCCCGGGGTGCCCGAGGAGGTCGCCGCCGTGATCGCCTTCCTGGCCTCGCCCGCGTCGTCCTACGTCACCGGTGCGTCCTGGCCCGTCGACGGCGGGATGCTGCAGATGGGCCCGATGGCGGGCGCCGCCCTGGAGTCGGACGACTGGCGCCGCGTCTGACGCGCCCCCGTCCGGACACAACGCAGGACCTCCGGCACCGTGGCGGCGCGCCGGGGAGAAGGCACGCCGTGACGGCGGAGGAGGTCCTGCGTTGTGGCGGGGGCGCGCCGGGAACGCCAGCAGCTCGACGCGGCCGGCCGAGACGACCGGGCCCTCGTCCGCGGCAACGTTCGGATCTCCGATCCCCTGGCCCCGTTCAGAGAGATCCCGGCGTCCCCTGCCGGACAATGGACGGATGAGCGGCACGCGACCCGAGCGCATCGCCGGGAGGGGCCTTCCATGCGAGCTGTGATCTTCGACGAGATCCGAGCCGCGCCCGAGGTGCGCGAGGTCCCGGTCCCCGTCGCCCCCGCCGGAGGCGTCGTCGTGCGCGTGCACGCGACCGGCCTGTGCCGCAGCGACTGGCACGCGTGGGCGGGCCACGACGAGATCGCACTGCCGCACGTGCCCGGCCACGAGCTCGCCGGCGTCGTCTCGGCCGTCGGCGAGGGCGTCGCGAGGTGGCGCGTCGGCGACCGCGTGACCGTGCCGTTCGTGTGCGGCTGCGGCGTGTGCGAGTGGTGCCTGCAGGGCGATGCGCAGGTGTGCCCCGACCAGCGGCAGCCCGGATTCACGCACTGGGGATCCTTCGGCGAGCACGTCGCGCTGCACGCCGCCGACACCAATCTCGTCGCGATCCCCGACGGCATCTCCTTCGAGGCCGCCGCGAGCCTCGGCTGCCGCTTCGCCACCGCGTACCGTGGCCTCGCCGCGCGCGCGAAGGTGCAGGCCGGCGAGTGGGTCACGGTCGTCGGCGCGGGAGGGGTGGGGCTCAGCGCCGTCATGATCGCGCACGCGCTGGGCGCGCGCGTGATCGCGGTCGACCGCAACCCCGCCGCGCTCGAGCTCGCGCAGCGGCTCGGCGCCGACCACGGCGTCCTCTCGGACGGCGCCGCCGTCCCGGCGCGGGTGCACGAGATCACGGGCGGCGGCAGCCACGTGGCCGTCGACGCCGTCGGCCTCGAGTCGACCGCCGCGGACGCGATCCGCAGCCTGCGCCGTCGGGGCCGCCACGTGCAGATCGGCCTGCTTCCCGCGAGCGAGGGCCACCCGCGCCTCCCCATGGACCGCGTGATCGGCTGGGAGCTCGACCTGCTCGGCAGCCACGGCATGGCGGCGGCCGACTACCCCGGCATGCTCGCGCTCATCGAGGCGGGCACGCTCGAGCCGCAGAAGCTCATCGAACGCGTGGTCGGCCTCGAGGAGGCCGCCGCCCTGCTCCCCGTCATGGACCGGTCGCGCAGCGCCGGCATGACGATGATCGACCCGATGCGCTGAGAGGGAGGCCGCCGAGCACGGAGCCGGATTATCCCCTCCGACACAACGCAGGACTTCCGGATCCCGACCGGCGTGTCCACCCGCGGGACAGCCGGAACACCCCCGGGACGCCGCAGCGGTCCTGCGTCGTGTCGGACGACGGCTCAGCGAGCAGGGTGCTCCAGCTCGTCGATGGCCTCGTCCTCGGCCTGGTGGGCCTCGGGCGCGAAGGTGCCGTCGTCCTCTCCCTTGAAGAAGTCGATCGTGTAGACCAGGGCCACCAGGATCACGCCGGCGGCGAAGCCCCACGCGGCGCCCTTGAGGGCGAGGATCGCGGCGATCACGCCGGCGACGCCGAGCTCGGTCTTGCTGCGGGCCTCGAGGATGCCGACCTTGATCGACACGAAGCCCTGCACGAGCAGCGTCAGCGCGAGGGCGACACCCAGGATCGGCTCGACGAGCGAGACGATCGGCAGCAGGAACAGGCCCGTGTTGGTGCCCCAGCGGAAGGATCCGGCACCGCTGAAGATCGACTGCATCGCCTTCGGGCCCTTCTTGTACCGCTCGCTCGTGACGACGTGCATGGCCGCCCACAGCGGGCCGCACATGGTGGTGTCGGGGCCGAAGACGCTCATCACGGCGTTGCGTCCGCCGAAGATGAGGTGGGCGCGGTTCGGGTTGTAGACCACGTTCTCGTCGGTGCGGACGACCGCCGCCTCGTGCAGCACGGCCTTCGACTGCAGCACGTCGCCGAAGACGACGATGTACGCCGCGAGCACGGTCGGGATCGCCGTGACGAACATCATGGCGGGCGGCAGGCCCACGCCGAACACGGTGTACTGCGAGAACATCGTCACGAAGTCGGGCGTCGAGAGGCCCCACTCGATCGTCGGCCAGGGCGCCTCGCCGAACAGCGGCGCGACGACCACGGCGAGCAGGATGCAGGGCAGGATGCCCAGGTTCCCGATGAAGCCGAGGAAGCGGTTGCGGTGCGTGGCCCGCTGGAAGACCTTCGAGTAGAGCAGGAAGAACGCCAGGCCCACGCAGATCGTGATCGTCCACGGGAAGGCGTCGAAGCGCCCGCCCGCGGCGAAGACGCCCTGGATCGCCGCGAAGCCGGCGCCCACGACGATGCCGGCGCGCAGCGCGTTGGGGATGATCCTGACCACCTTGGCGGCGAGCCCGGTCGCGCCGAGCACGATCGAGAACACTCCCAGCAGCAGCTGGAACGCGATGAGAGCGTGCACCCTCTGGTCCTCCGGGAACTCCTGCACGTAGAGCATCAGCAGCGGGATCGCCGGGGTGATCCAGCCCGGGATCACCGGGTCGCCGAGCAGATGGTGCAGGAGGTAGAGCAGGCCGTTCAGCACGACGATCGCCAGGGCCGCCTCGAAGGGCATGCCCAGGAGCTCGGTCATGAGCGGGATCGCCGACAGGTCGACGGCGCACATGACGAGGCCCTGCGTGTAGTCCTGCCACTCCAGGCGGTAGTGCAGGAACGGCAGGCGGATGTCGAAGGGACCCGCCTTCCAGGGCTTGGCGTAGGAGCGAGACATTCGTTGTCCTCGGTTCGGGGGCGGCTGCGGCGCCGTCCGGATCAGGGTCCCGCCCCGTGCGATGCGCGGGGCGGGTGGGGTTCAGGGGCGGATCACTCGCCGTCGAAGACGATCACCTGGCGCACGGCGCGGCCCTCGGCCAGCTCGTCCATGGCCTGGTTGATATCGTCGAGCGTGATCTTGCGGGTGATCAGCTTCTCGACCGGCAGGCGGCCGGCGCGCCACCACTCGGCGAAGCGCGGGATGTCGCGGGCCGGCACGGCCGATCCGAGGTAGCTGCCGATGATCGTGCGCGCCTCGCCAGTGATGGTCAGCGGCGAGATCGATGCGCGGGCGGACGGATCGGGCAGGCCGACCGTGACGGTGCGTCCGCCGGGCCTGGTGGCCTCGAACGCGGTCTCGAAGGCGCGCGGGTGGCCGGCGCACTCCATGACGTGGTCGGCCTTGATGCCCTGCTCGGCCACCTCGGCCGGCGTGTACGCCGCCGCGGCACCCAGCTGGCGGGCGAGCTCGAGCTTGTCGGCGAGGTTGTCGACCGCGATGACGTCGCCCTTGCCCTCCGCGATGGCGGCGATGAGCGCCGACATGCCGACGCCGCCGAGGCCGACGATCATGATCGTGTCGCCCTCCTCCGGCTGCACGGCGTTGAGGAGCGCGCCGCCGCCGGTGAGGACCGCGCAGCCGAGCACGGCCGCGATCTCGGGCGGGACGTCCGAGTCCACCGGCACGAGCGAGGCGCGGTCGACGACCGCGTGGGTCGCGAAGCCGGAGACGCCGAGGTGGTGGAAGACCTCCTCGCCGTCGCGCGACAGGTGGCGCGTGCCGCGCAGCAGCGTGCCGGCGTTGTTCGACTTCGTGCCGTTGATGCAGGGGAGGCGGCCGCCCGTGGCGCAGCCGGCGCAGTCCTCGCAGCGCGGCAGGAACGCCATGACGACGCGCTGGCCGGGCTCGAGGTCGGAGACCTCGTCGCCCGTGGACACGACGACGCCCGCGGCCTCGTGTCCGAGCAGCATGGGCGTGGGGCGGACGCGGTTGCCGTCGACGACCGAGAGGTCGGAGTGGCACAGGCCCGCGGCCTCGATCTTCACGAGCACCTCGGTGGGGCCCGGGTCGGTCAGCTCGAGCTCGCTGACGTTGATCGGCGTCGACTCGGCGAAGGGGCGCGGGCGCCCGATCTCCTCGAGCACTGCTCCGGTGATCCGCATGGCTTGTCCTCTCTGTGCCCGACATTGGACTCGATGTGAGACGTCTTCGTCGGGTGCCGCGGCACGGGCGCGGCGTGACGAGACTAGTCCGCCCGCTCGGCGGACACTCACGTGCGATCGCACATCGAGTGTGAGTGAATATGTCTATGGAGCACACACGCATGCCCCGTCCGCCGGTCGCCGGCCGTCCACGCGAGGAGCTGCTTCGGGTGCTGCTCGACACCGCGACCGACATCACGGCGCTGCGCGACGTGGAGGCCGTGCTGCAGGCGATCGTGCGCCGCACGCGCGCCCTGCTGGGCACCGACATGGCCTACCTCAGCTTCACGGACCTGGACCGCGGCGAGACCGAGATCCGCCAGTCGGCTGGCGTCGCGACCCTGGCGTACCGCACGCTGCGCCAGCCGCTCGGGACCGGCGTGCTGGGGCAGGTGGGCCGGGGGCTCGCGCCCTACCAGACCTCCGACTACCTCTCGGATCCGACGCTGACGCATGTGCCGGAGATCGACGAGATCGTGCGCGCGGAGGGCGTGCGGGCGATCATGGGCGTCCCACTGACCGTGGGCGGCAGGGTGCTCGGCGCCCTGGTCGTCGCCGAGCGCAGCCCACGGGTCTTCAGCCCGGACGAGATCACGGTCGTCGACTCGCTGGGCCGGCACGCGGCGGTCGCGCTCGACAACTCCATGCGCTTCGAGGCGATGAGCCGGCTCGTCGAGGACCTCGTGACGCAGCAGCGGCGCAGCGCGGAGGAGCTGTCCGTCATCACGCGCGTGCTCGAGCTGGACGAGCGCCTCATGGACGCGGTGATGGGGATGCCCGACGTGCGCCGCGTGCTAGAGATCGGGAGCGGCGTGCTGGCGTGCGAGCTGTGGCTGCAGGATCCGGACGGGGCGCCGATCGCCGCGACCACGGAGGATCCCGCGGATCCGCACGCCGGATCCGTGCCGATCGCGGTCGTCCCGGTCGCCGCCGCGGGCGAGCCGCTCGGCCGCATCGTGGCCGGCCGCGGGCTCGACGCGCCCGAGACCGCCCTGCTCGAGCGGGTGGCGGTGCACGCGGCGCTCGCGCTGCTGTTCGCCCGCGCCGAGGAGGACGCGGATCTGCGGTTGCAGTCCGAGGCGATCGACGACCTGCTCGAGCGCCCGGACGTGTCGCGCGAGCGGCTCGAGCGCCTGCTGCAGCGCTGGGGCCTGCAGCCCGGCGAGCCGCTGCGCACGCTCGTGATCGACGCGCCCGAGGCCGATCGGCGCCGGCGCATGCAGGCCGTGCGCGCGCTCGGACTGCGCTCGGTCATGATGGCGACGCACCACGACCACGTGTGCATGGTCACGCCCGAGGCCCGCTGGGAGGAGCCCCTGCGCGCGCTGTTCGCGTCGCGCGGGTGGACCCTGCGTGTCGGGATCGGTGGGCCGGTCGAGGATCTGCGCAAGCTCGGCGACGCGCATCGCCGCGCGCAGCTCGCGCTCGGTTCGCTCGTCGCGCTCGGACGCGAGGGCGTGCTCGACGGCGCGGAGCTCGGGCTCCTCGGCGCGCTGCTCGACCTGGCGCGCCGCGGCGAGCTGCCGGTGAGTCTCACGGCCGCGATCGACCCGCTGCGCGCGTACGACCGCATGCGCGACACCGACCTCGTCCGCACCGCGTCGGTGTACCTCGAGAGCGACGGCAGCGTCGCGCGGGTCGCGGACGTGCTGCACCTGCACCGCAACACCGTCCGCCAGCGCCTCGAGCGGATCGGCGCGCTGCTCGGCCCCGGCTGGGACGTCTCGCCCCGGCGCCTGGAGACCCACCTCGCCCTCCGCGTGCTGGAGGCGCAGGACCAGGCGTCCTGAGCCGTCCCTTCGGCTTCACGCGATCCCCGGACCGGCAACGTGCTGAACCTGCGTCTCACCGACGCGCGAGCGACCGCCGCGTCGCTCTGACGCCGCACGGCCGCTCGTAGACTCGGGCGGATGGCGCGCGACGGTCGCGTCGGA
Organism: Microbacterium sp. Root53; assembly: GCF_001426925.1. Taxonomy (GTDB): domain Bacteria; phylum Actinomycetota; class Actinomycetes; order Actinomycetales; family Microbacteriaceae; genus Microbacterium. Next base: position 56,081 of record NZ_LMFR01000004.1, on the reverse strand, counting down.
TGGGAGAGCGCCCCAACGGTGACATCGCGCTCCGCACGCAGGTGGCAGCGCCTGGCTGCGCTCGACTGGTGGCATCCGGCCGTCACCGGATGGATGCGGCTGGCCGTGGTCGGCGTCTGCGTCGTGGCGCTCGTGCACCGGCTGCTGTGGGGTCTCAGCTCGAACACCATCGCCGGGTCGAACTTCCTGGCGTATCTGACGATGCAGTCGAACATCCTGTTCGCGTGCGTGTGGGCGATCTCGGGGTTCGACGCGCTGCATCGGATGACCGACCCGCCCTGGCTGACCTCCGCCCGCACCGTGGCGCTGAGCTGGACGACCACGGCGGGCATCGTGTTCGGCTTCCTCGTGTGGCAGGCGGGCGAGCGCGCGATCCGGATCGACGTGCCGTGGTCGGATCAGCTGCTGCACTTCTGGGTGCCCGCGCTCGCGCTGGTCGACTGGGCCTTCGCGGCCGGGCGGCGACCGGCGCCGTGGCGCGTCGTGTCGATCGTGCTGGCCTACCCGGTGGTCTGGGGCGCCTTCACGATGTGGCGCGGCTCGCTGATCGGCTGGTACCCGTACTACTTCCTGGATCTGCGGCAGGTGAGCGGGCCGGCGGAGTTCCTGCTGACCAGCTGCGCGGCGCTCGCGGTGTTCGCGCTGGTGTCGGCCGGGCTGATCTGGCTGAGCCGGAGGCGGATCACCGCGCCCCGGCGCTGACGGCGCGGACGGGGCGCCGCGTCAGTCGGCGTCGCCCGCGGCGACGAACGGCGTGAGCGACGCGAGCGCGCGCTCCACGGCGGCGGCGTCATCGAGCTCGGCGAACGCGCGCGCGGCCTCGCCGCCGATCCGGCCGACCAGCACCGGCTCGCCCGTGAGGGGCTCGAGGTTGATCCAGGTCCGGATGGGCGCGTCGCCGCCGACCACGTGCCACAGCACCGCATCCGTGCGCCAGAACGGCTCGTCGTAGCGCAGCCAGACGGTCTCGAGGTGGCCCATCCCGAGCTCGGCGATCGCGCCGCGGTGCGCGAACGGAAGCGGAGGCTCGAACTCGACGCCCTCGTCCTGCAGCACCCCGAGCGGCACGGTCAGGACGACGCGGTCGACCGACAGCGCCTCCCCCGTGCCGAGGCGCAGGGACACGCCCGTGTCGTCGTACGCGACGCCGACCACGGCCGTGGAGAGGTTGACCCGGAACTCCTCGAGCGGCCGGGCGGTCAGGTCCGACAGGTCGCCGAGCGCGGCCGTGAGGGCGGTGCCGGGCAGGAGCGGCGGATACCAGCTCGACAGCCGATCGGGGTCGGCGCCGGCGAGCGCGACGAGCTCGGCCACAGCGGCCGCGAGCGCCGGATCCTCCGGGTCGGCGCCCGACTCGGCGAGCGCCTCTGCGAGCGGGACGTCTGCGGGCCGCGCGGCGGCCCACTCGATGGCCGCGGCGATCCGCTCGGCGCCGGGGACGTCGACCTCGCCCTCGCTCGAGAGCGCGATGGCGCCCTCGAGCCGCTCGCGCTCGATCCCGAACGCATCGAGCCGGGCCTCGATCTCGGCGTCCTCTTCGGTGAGCAGCCAGGCGCCGAGCTGGGGGGCGACCGGCCACTCATCGTCCGCGACGGCGTGCACGCGCCCGCCGATCCGGTCCCTGGCCTCGATCACGGTCACGTCGAATCCGGCTTCGGCGAGGCGCCGCGCGGCGGTCGCGCCGGCGAGGCCCGCCCCGACGACGGCGATCCGCTCGTCCGGACCGGCCGCCGCGTCGACGACCTCGCGCGCCGCGCGCTGACCGGACCGCAGGGCGCCGGCCAGCGTCCCGGGCCGGTCGGGGTCGGTCGCCTCGCCCGCCAGGAACACCCGTCCGCCGATCGGCTGCGCGAGCGCCTCGCGCTGTGCGGGGGCGGCGCCCGGCGGGGTGAAGCTCGCGGCGCCGCGCGAGAAGGGATCGGTCGCCCACGCGCTGCGCCGGAACGCCGCGGGCCGGGGCGCACCCGGAACAGGGCTCGCGGTCGGCGAGGCGGGCGTCGACGTGGGGGTCGGTCCCGCCGTGGTCGGCCGCGGCTGCGGGTCGCCCGTGCACGAGGCGAGCAGCACGGCGACGGCGCCGGCTCCGGCGCCGACGAGCAGGGTGCGTCGCGAGATGCCCATCGTGTCGCCACCCTATCCCGACGGGTCGCCCGGCAGGCTTCGACCCGTTTCGACTCCGGCTCCTCCGTCGCCTCCGCTCAACGACCGAGAGGAAGCCGCCAGCTCTACCGTCGTGCGAGCGAAGCGACCGAGAGCAACGCCCAGCTCTACCGTCGTGCGAGCGAAGCGAGCGTTGAGCGAAGCGAACACCGCAGCGCGAAGCGCTGCCGAACGGCGCGAAGCGACGTTCCTCGCTCGCGAGTGTCCGGCGCGGAGCGTCGGCGCGAGCGTGCGAGACGCTCCTAGAAAGACAGCCGCAGGAAGCGGTCACGGTGGCGGTCGCGGCGCGACGAGGCGTGCTCGGCCGGGCCCGCGGGGCCGGCGACGCGCAGGATGGCGCGCGCGAGCACCTCGTCGCGCGTCGTGCGGCGCGCGCTGTCGTCGGCGCGCATCTCGACGAGCGCGGCGACCTCGCTCTCGGCGCGCGCCGCGATGGGGAACCACGGCAGCGCGTCGCGCCAGGCCTTGAAGGCGACCAGCAGCACCTCGTGACGCTGCTCCACGTGCGCGCGCTCGTGCGCGATCACGGCCGCGAGCTCATCCTGATCGAGGCCGTCGAGCAGCCCCTGCGACAGGACGGTCACCGACCCGATGCCGCGCGGCAGGCAGTAGGCGACCGGGGCGGCGTCGTCGAGCACGCGCGTGCGGGCATGGGTCGGATGGGGCGCGGACAGCAGCTGCAGGAGCGCCAGGTGGCGGCGGCGCTGCCGCTCGAACTGCACGATCGTGATGCCGAGGTGCACCAGGAGGTACGCGGCGAGCGCGGCCGCGGGAAGTGCGGCGAGCAGAGGCCACTGCGGCAGCAGGGCGAGGCCGACGAGCCACAGCGCGCCGATCATCGAGAAGCCGCCCGCGACGGCGATCAGCTGCCACAGCAGCAGGGCCCATCCGGGCGCGCGCGCCGGCCAGGCGGCGCGCGACAGCAGGATCGGCACCGGCCACGCGAGCAGCACGGCGACGAGGATCAGCGCCGCGGCCGCGGCGAGCTCGGCCAGCGTCATCGGACCCGAGCGGGGCGCATGGCGTCAGGCGGCGCCGGCGAGGAGACGGCGCAGCACCTCGGCGTCCTCGGCGGACACGCCGCCCACGAACCGGGCGAGCACGGCGCTGCGGTCGCCCGCGTCGCCGAGCACCTCGTGCATGAGCTCCGCGACGTGGTCGACGCGGCTCGCGGTCGCCCGATAGCGGTGCGGCCGGGCCGAGCGGTCGGACGCGACGAAGCCCTTCTTCTCGAGGCGCGACAGCACGGTCAGCAGGGTCGTCGCCGCGAGCTGGCGGCCCTGCTCGCGCTCCAGGTGCTCCTGCACGTCGTATGCGGTGAGCGCGACCTCGTCGGCATCCCACAGCACGTCCATCACGGAGCGCTCCAGTTCACCCAGACTGCCCATCCTGCACCTCCTCCGCGCGCATCCCTCTGCCTCCAGGGTACGCGAGTTCGCAGGCGCGTAGAACTACTTCGACGTCGAGGAGAAATAATTCGATCCCCTGTAGAACTACTTCTACGACTCGTAGAATCCCTCACGTGGACCCCCTCGACATCGCCCGCTGGCAGTTCGGCATCACGACCGTCTACCACTTCCTCATGGTGCCGCTCACGCTCGGCCTGGGCCCGGCGGTCGCGATCCTGCAGACCGCGTGGGTGCGCACGGGCGACGAGCGCTGGCTGCGCATGACGAAGTTCTGGGGAAAGCTCTACCTGATCAACTTCATCGTCGGCGTCGCGACCGGCCTGGTGCAGGAGTTCCAGTTCGGCATGGCCTGGAGCGAGTACTCCCGCTTCGTCGGCGACGTGTTCGGCGCCCCGCTCGCGCTCGAGGGCCTGCTCGCCTTCTTCGTCGAGTCGACCTTCCTCGGCGTCTGGATCTTCGGCTGGGGCCGCCTGCGCAAGGGCGTGCACCTGGCGGCGCTGTGGCTGGCGGCCATGGCGAGCTGGGTCTCGGCGTACTTCATCATCGTCGCCAACTCCTGGATGCAGCACCCGGTGGGCGTCGAGCTCGGACCGGACGGGCGGCCCGTCATGACGGACATCTGGGCGGTGCTCACCAACAACACGGCGATCGCCGCGTTCTCGCACGCGATCGCGGGCGCCGTCATGGTCGCGGGCATGTTCCTGCTCGGCATCAGCTGGCACCACCTGTGGCGCCGGCGCGCCGACGGCATCGACACGGTGGACGCCTCCGGGCGCGTGGTCGTCGGCTCCCACCCGGATGTCGCCGGCCGCGACGAGAAGGACCACGGCGTGTGGCTCCGCTCGCTGCGCATCGGCGCGGTCGCCGCGGTCGTGGGCTTCCTCGCCGTCGCGGGGACCGGCGACATCCAGGGCAAGCTCATGTACGAGCAGCAGCCCATGAAGATGGCCGCCGCGGAGGCCGCCTGCCACACGGGGTCGTCGTTCTCGGTGTTGTCGATCGGCGACCCCGGGGCGACCGACTGCGACTCGGTGGTCACGCTGGTCGAGGTGCCGGGCGTGCTCGGCTGGCTCGCCAAGGGCGACTTCGGCGCCGAGATGCCCGGCATCCACGACCTCGAGCCGCAGTATGTCGACGCGTACGGCGCCACGCTGCCCGACGACGCCCTCTACGGCGAGCGCGCGGGCGCCGAGATCACGTACGTGCCCGTGATGTGGATCACCTACTGGGGCTTCCGCCTCATGATCGGCCTGGGCGCGATCCCGGCCGGAGCGGCGGTCGTGGCGCTCTGGCTCACGCGCAAGGGCACCGTGCCGCGGTCGATCTGGATCATGCGCCTCGCCGTGCTCGGCATCACGGCCCCGTTCGCCGCGAACATCGCGGGCTGGATCTTCACCGAGATGGGACGGCAGCCGTTCGTCGTGGCGCCGAACCCCGACCCGAGCGGCATCGACGGCGTGTTCATGTTCACGGCCGCCGCGGTCTCGCCGGGGGCCACGGTCGGCGAGCTGCTGTTCTCGGTCATCTCGCTCACCGCGATCTACGCCGTGCTGCTCGTGATCGAGGTGTTCCTGCTCGTGAAGTACGTGCGCGGCGGCACCGTGAGCGCGATGCCCGAGCTGGCGCACCGGCACGACGCGGACGCCCCCGGCGACGACGACCCGGACAAGCGCGACGACGTGCTCGCGTTCGCCTACTGAGACCGAAGGACAGCGCCATGGAGACCCTCCCCATCGTCTGGTTCGTCGCGATCGCCGTGCTCTGGATCGGCTTCCTGCTGCTCGAGGGCTTCGACCTCGGGGTCGGCATGCACATGCTCCTCAGCGCCCGGGGCGACCGCGCCGCGAAGGAGAACGACCGCCGCGTGATGCTCAACACGATCGGCCCGGTCTGGGACGGCAACGAGGTGTGGCTGATCACGGCCGGCGCCGCCCTCTTCGCGGCGTTCCCGATGTGGTACGCCTCGCTGTTCTCGGCGCTCTACGTGCCGCTCACGATCACGCTGCTGGCGCTCATCGCGCGTGCCGTGAGCATCGAGTACCGCGGCAAGATGGCGGATCCGCGCTGGGCGGCGTTCTGGACGTGGGCCCTGGGCGTCGGATCGCTCGTGGTCGCGTTCTGCATCGGCGCCGCGCTCGCGATCACGTCGACGGGCCTGCCGATCGACGCCAACGGCGACCGGGTCGGGCACCCGTTCGTGTGGCTGACGCCCCCGGCGGTCATCGGCGGGCTCGCGGTCGTCGGGTTCGCGCTCGTGCACGGCGCGACGTTCCTGGCGCTGAAGAGCGACGGGCCGGTGCGCGAGCGCGCCGGCCGATTCGCCGCGACATGGGCCCCGCTGTGCCTGGCCCCCGCCGCCGTGTGGGCCCTGTGGGTGCAGTTCGCGCAGGGCGGGACGGCGCTGTCGTGGTCGCTCGTCGCGCTGGCCGTCGCGGGCGCGGCGATCGGCTGGATCAGCGCCCGGGGGCGGCGCGAGCGCCTCGCGTTCGTCGGCTTCGCGACCTTCCTGGTCGGCGGCGCGGGCGCGATCTTCGCGGCCATGTTCCCGAACGTCCTGCCCTCCACGCTCGACCCCGCGCACAGCCTCACGGTGTGGAACGCCGCGAGCGGCACCTACACGCTCACGGTCATGACGGTCGTCGCGGCCTTCGGACTGCCGCTCGTGATCGCGTACCAGGCGTGGTCCTACTGGATCTTCCGCAGACGCATCACTCCGGGCGCCATCCCCGACGCCCACGGCTTCGTGCCCGCCATCCTCCGGGCGAAGGACTGACGCCGGTGACCGCTTCAGGGGTTTCGACTCGCTTCGCTCGCTCAACCAGCACCACTGTGGTGGTTGAGCGACCGAGCGAAGCGAGGGAGTCGAAACCGACCGAGCCTCCCCGCGACCTCGACCCCTGGCTCCTCGAGGCCGCGCGCCCGAAGGCGCCCGCGCAGCGCCCCGAGCTCGGCCCGGTCGGGCCGGGCGCGATCCTCGCCCTCGGCCTGCTCGCGGCGCTGCGTGCGCTCGGGCTCGTGCTGGTCGCCGGTGCCGTTGCCGCGGGCGTCGCGGGGCTGCAGGCCGGGACGCTCGACGGGCGGTCCATCGTCCTGCTGGGCGCGCTCGGAGCCGTCCTGCGCGCCGGCTCCGGATGGGCGGTCGACGCGGTCGCCCGGCGGCTCGCGATCACGGTGAAGAGCACGCTCCGCTCGCGACTGTGGCGCCGGATCGCCGACGGCGACGCGGGGCGCGACGGCTCGGTAGCCGTGCTGGCCACCGACGGGCTGGAGGACCTGGACGACTATTACGTGCGCAGCCTGCCGGCGATGATCGCGGCGGTCGTCGTGCCGGCCGTGGTGGGGCTGCGCATCCTGGGCGCGGACTGGGTCAGCGCGCTCGTCGTGGTCGTGACCGTGCCCCTCGTCCCGTTCTTCATGGTGCTGATCGGGCGGCACACGCAGGCCCGCACCGACGAGGCGCTCGGCGCGCTCGCGCGGCTGGCCGACCACCTCACCGAGCTCGCGCGCGGCCTGCCGGTGCTGGTCGGCCTGAACCGGGTCGACGAGCAGTCCCGGGCGCTCGACGGCATCCAGCGCGCGTACCGTGCCCGCACCCAGGAGACCCTGCGGTGGGCGTTCCTCTCGTCGCTCGCGCTCGAACTGATCGCGACCATCTCGGTCGCCGTGGTCGCCGTGTTCCTCGGGCTGCGGCTCATGCAGGGCTCCGTCGGGCTCGAGGCCGCCCTGCTCGTGCTGATCCTCGCGCCCGAGTGCTACGCGGTGCTGCGCGACGTGGGCACCGCGTTCCACGCGTCGCAGGACGGCCTGTCGGCGCTGCAGCGCGTGCGCGGGATCCTCGCCCGTCCGCGGCGCGCGGACGTCCGCGGTGCCTCCCCCGCGGGACGACTCTCCCTCCGCGACCTCACCGTGCGATACGCGGGCCGGGAGACGCCCACGGTCGACGGCCTCGACGCGGACGTCGCGGGGATCGTGGCGGTCACGGGCCCGAGCGGCGCGGGCAAGTCGACGCTGCTCGCGGCGCTCGCGGGCGTCCTGCCCGCCGACGCCGACGTGTCGGGGACGATCCGCGGCGTCGCCCCGGATGGCGTGGCCTACGCCGCGCAGGCGCCCCGGGCGTTCGCCGCGACCCCGCGCGAGGAGCTCGCGCTTCACGGTGCGGCGGATCCCGCCGCCGCGCTCGCGGAGCTGGGCCTGAAGCACGTCGCGGACGCGCAGGTCGCCGAACTCAGCCCGGGCGAGCTGCGCCGCCTCGCGGTCGCGCGGGCGCTGGCGCGCGTCGACCAGGGCGCGCCGCTGCTCGTGCTCGACGAGCCGACCGCGCACCTGGACCGCACGTCGGCCGATCGCGTCCGCGCTGCGATCCTCGCGCGCGCCGAGCGCGCCACGGTCGTGCTCGCTGCCCACGAGCCCGAGACCCTCGCGCTCGCCGGGACGCGCATCGAGGTCGGCGGCGCCGGGGGTTCGTCCGGCCCCGCGCCCCGGTCGTCGAGCGGAGCGAGCGCCAGCGAGCGGAGACGAAACGAGCCGAAGCGCCCCACGGCGGTGGCGCCCACGGCGCCTGCCCCCGCCTCCCCCGCCCGCCCCTGGGTCGCCGGGATCGCGCTCGCATTCGCCGCGGTCGCGCTCGGCCTGGCGCTGAGCGCCGTATCGGGATGGCTGATCGTGCGGGCGAGCGTCGAGGAGCACATCATGTACCTCCTCGTGGCGATCGTCGGGGTGCGCTTCTTCGGCATCGGCCGGTCGGTCGCGCGCTACGCGGAGCGGCTCGCGACGCATGAGGCGGCGTTCCGCGTGGTCGATGCGCTGCGCCTGCGGCTCTGGCGGGCGATCGCGGCACGGGGCGCGGGATCCCGCCGCCTGCTGGAGGGCGGCTCCCCCGTCGACTACCTCGTGACGCTCTCGGGCGAGCTGCGCGACCTGCTGCCCCGCGTCATCCCTCCGCTGGCTTCGGGCGTGCTCACGGTGGCCGGCATCGGCGTCACGGCCGCGCTCGTGCTCCCCGAGGTGGCGGGACGGGTGCTGCTCGTCGTCGTCTCCGCGGTCGCGATCGGCTCCCTGCTGGCGATCACCACGTCGCGCGCGGCACAGCGGGCACGCATCCGGGAACGGTCCGCGCTCGTGCGCGGGACGGCCTCGCTCGCCGCGGCCGCGGACGACCTGCGCGCGAACGCGGCCGCCGACGCGGCGCTGAGCGTGCTGGCCGAGGCCGACGCGCGCCTGGCGGACGCCGAGCGCCGCGTGGCCTGGGCATCCGGCGCTGGCACCGCGGCGGTGGTGCTGGCGTGCTCGGCGCTCGCGTTCCTCGTCCCGGTCTGGGCGCCGGGGGCTCCGGCCGAGCTCGCGTGCGTGATCGCGCTGCTGTCGCTCGCGGCGGCCGAGCCGCTGACCGACCTCGTCGCGGCCGCCCACCGGCTGCCCGCCCTCACCGAAGTGCGCCACCGCCTCGCGCCCGTGCTCGCAGAGCCCGCGCCGGTCTCGACCGGCACCGCGACTCCGGCCTCGCCGGTGTGGGAGCTCCGGCTGGACGGCGTCGCCGCCCGCTACCCGGGCGCCGCCGCGCCGGTCTTCGCGCCAATCGACGGCGCGGTGCGCACGGGCCAGTGGCTCGCGGTCGGCGGCCCGAGCGGCTCCGGCAAGTCCACCCTGCTGTCGGTCGTGATGGGCGCGCTGCCCGCTGCGGCGGGCGCCGTGCGGATCGACGGCGTGCCGCTCACGGAGCTCGACCTGGCGGCCTGGCGCGAGCGGGTGGCGTGGTGCCCGCAGGACGCGTACGTGTTCGACTCGACGCTGCGCGCCAACCTCCTCCTCGCGCGCGGCCGGGACGACGCTCCCACGGACGGCGAGATGCGCGCCGTGCTGGAGCGCTCGGGACTGGGCGCGCTGCTGCGCCGGCTCCCCGAGGGGCTCGACACCCGGGTCGGCCCCTGCGGCGCGGCGCTCTCGGGCGGCGAGCGTCAGCGCCTCGCGATCGCGCGCACCCTGCTGACGCGCGCGGACGTCATCCTGCTGGACGAGCCGACGGCCCACCTCGACGCCCCGACCGCCGCCGCCGTGATGGCGGACGTCCGCCGCGCGACCGAGGACCGCATCGTGCTGCTGGTCTCCCACCGCGCCGCCGACGTCGCGCCCGGCGACGCGGCGATCCCGCTCGGCGCCTGACGCAGGTTCCGTCCGATCGTCAGCAGAATCGACGCTCGTCCGCGCATTCTGCGGCATATCGAAATCTTGACCCGCCGAGGAACCGGACTGCAGGGTCGCATCCACGGCAACGAGCCCTACGGCGTCGACTCGACGCTCGCGGTCCTCACGCCCCGGTCACCGGCTACCAGACCGACACGGGCGTCATCCCCGTCGGGTACTGATCGGACACGCGCGGCGGCCGGGGTGCTCCCTCCGGCCGCCGCGTCGTACCGTCAGGCCTCGGGGCCGAACACCTCGTTCGCGATGCGGAAGGCCGTGTTGGCCGCCGGGACGCCCGAGTAGACGGCGGACTGCAGGATGACCTCGCGGATCTCGTCGACCGTGAGGCCGTTGCGGATGGCCGCGCGCAGGTGCATCGCGAGCTCCTCGTGGTGACCGTGCGCGATCAGGGACGACAGCACGGCGACCGAGCGGGAGCGACGGTCGAGGCCGGGGCGCGACCACACGTCGCCCCATGCGACCCGGGTGATGAAGTCCTGGAAGTCCGCGCTGAGCTCGGTCTGGTTCGCCGTGGCGCGGTCGACGTGCGCGTCCGACAGCACCTCGCGCCGCACGGTCATGCCCTGGTCGTAGCGCTCCCCGTCGCTGAGGCCCTCGCCCATCGGCCGGCTCATGCGTTCCCCCCGAAGAAGTCGTTCAGCACGAGCGCGACCTCGTCGGGGCGCTCGGCCGGCGCCAGGTGCGACGCGTCGTCGATCCGGATCATCCGCCCGTCCTGGACGCCGTCGGCGATCGTGCGCGCGTGCTCCTCCGGCGAGACGCCGTCGTGCTCGCCGTAGACGGCGAGGACCGGAGTCGCGATCTCCCCCAGCCGCGAGGACACGTCGTACTGCGCGATCGCGTCGCAGCACAGCGCGTAGCTGCCGTCGTCCGCGTCGCGCAAGCTGTGGAGCAGGCGTCCCGTGAGCACCGGGCGGCGCTCGATCGAGCCGGGCGCGAACCAGCGCTGCGCCGCGCCGACCACGAGCGATGCGGTGCCCTGCGCGCGCACCTGCGCCGCGCGCTCGGCCCACATCTCGGGCTCCCCGAACTTCGGCGAGGCGCACACGATGGCGGCGGCGCTCACGACGTCCGGATGGCGCACCAGCAGCTCGAGACCGGTCGCGCCGCCGAGCGAGACCCCGGCGTAGAGCGCGGGGGCGCCGAACTCCCGGATGCCGTCGGCCACTGCGTCGGCCAGCTCGCCGACCGTGAACGGCTCGGTCGCCGGCCTCGACGCGCCGTGGCCGGGCAGGTCCCAGCAGGTGACGCGGAAGCGGGCGGTCAGGTGGGGGATCACGTCCTCCCACAGGATGCCCGACGTGCCGAGCGAGGGCCCCAGCACGAGCAGGGGCGCGCCGTCGGGCCCGGCGGGCGCGGTGAAGGTCAGAGCGGGCTGGGTCATCGGTCGTCCTCTCCGGCGCGCGAGGCGTCGCCGAACAGCTCATCGAACGGATCGAATCCGCGCTTCGTGTCGCGCGGCTCGGGCAGGCGCGACCCGTCGTCGAACGGATCGTACGGTCCCGGCACCTCGGCGGCCGGGTCCAGGGGCGGGGCGGCGTGAGGCGCGTCGTGCGCCGCCGCGTGACCCGGCCCGCCGTCGACGAGGCGGCCCGCGAGGCCCGTGTAGCCCGCGGGGTCCAGCAGGTCGTCGAGCCCCTCGGGCACGGTGGCGTCCGCGGCCTCGAGGGCGCCGTGGACGAGCAGTCCGAGGTCGCCGCCGAGCCCGGCGGCGCGCACGATCTCGGCCACCTTCTCGGCGCCGAGGATCGGTCCGAGCACGATCGACAGCCGCTCGGAGACGATCAGGCCGCGCGTGGCGGCGAGGTTGCGCGCGACCGCGGTCGCGTCCGCGCGCAGGCCCTCGGCCAGGTCGGCGGCGTGCGCGGACGCGCCGACCGCGAGGCGCAGCAGCTCGCGCAGCGCGGGCCACTCGGCGTGCCAGGCGCCGTCGGGGCGCTCGTCCACGGCGAGCGCCGCCGCGGTGTGCAGCGTCGCTCCCAGGTGCGGCGCACGCATCCCGGCCGACCGGATCAGGACGGAGCGTGCGGGGTTCTGCTTCTGCGGCATGGCGGAGGATCCGCCGCCCGTGCCCTCGGCGAGCTCGCCGATCTCGGTGCGCGACAGGGTCGCGACGTCCGCCGAGAGCACGCCCAGGGCGTCCAGCGTCTGGACGAGCGCGTCGCCGAGCTCCGTGACGGGCCAGCGGGTCGTGTGCCACGGGGCGTCCGGCGCGGCGAGCCCGGTGGCGTCGGCGTAGGCGGCCGGGAGCCGCGCGGCGCGCTCCGCGCCGAGGATCTGGACGAACGACGCCAGCGTGCCGCCCGCCCCGCCGAGCTGCGCGGGCAGCGCGTCGCGCGCGTCGGCGAGGCGCGCCCGGGCGCGACGCACGCCGCGCTGCCAGGTGGCCGCGCGCAGTCCGACCGTGGTCGGAACGGCGTGCTGCGTGAGCGTGCGCGCGGCGGCGACCTCGTCGCGGTGCTCCCGGGCGAAGCGACCGAGCGCGTCGATCGCGACGTCCAGCCGCCCCAGCACGGTGCCGACGGCATCCTTCGCGACGATCATCAGCGCGGTGTCCAGGATGTCCTGACTCGTCGCGCCGCGATGCACCCACGGGCGCACGGCCGGCCCGGCGACGGCCCTGAGCCGCTTCACGAGCGGGATGACGGGGTTGCCTCCCGCCACCCCGGCGAGCGCGAGCTCCCGGACGTCCATCGGGGCGGCGCCCAGAGCCCGCACCTCGGTCAGCACGGCGCCGCGATCGGGCACGTCGTCCAGCCCGCCGACCGCGCCGTACGCCTCGACCAGCGCCGCCTCGGCTTCCACCAGCGCGGCCAGCACCGCATCGTCCGACACCGGCCCCTCATGGCCGGCGGTCACCGGCGACAGCAGCCCGAGATCGAACCCCGACGCGTCAGAAGGCAATGCACTCCTATCCGAAGGCAATGAAGGCGGTCTCCTTGTCGCCCTGCAGGTGGATGTCGTGGCGAAGGTATCCCTCGGGTGTGCGCTCCGCGATGAGCGACGCGCGCTCGGTCTCGGTCAGCCCCGACAGGAACGGATCCGCGGCCCGCAGCTCCTCGTGCTCCGGCAGGTAGATGCGGGTGTGCAGCTTGTCCGGCAGCCCGCGCGCGTAGACGATCGCGGCGAAGAACGGCGCCTTGCCGTCGACGGGGCCGGGGTCGCGCGTCCAGAAGTGGAAGCGCCCGTCGTCGGTCGTCATGGCGCGCCCGAAGCCCGTGAACGAGTACCCGTCGCGGTGCAGCGTGCCGCGCGCGTTCGGGACCGTGCCGTCGGCATCCGCGCCGAAGATCTCGACCACGGCATCCGGGATCGGCGCGCCCGCGCCGTCGTACACGGCTCCGGACAGGACGATCGCGCCCGGGCTGTGCGGGAACGCGACCTCGTTCATCCGCTCGTACTCGAGCCCGAACTTGAAGAACGGGCCGATCGTCTGGCCCGCGGTCGGCTCCAGCGTCTTGTCGCCGCGCATCAGTGCTCCCCCTCCTCGGGCTCGAACCAGGTCGCATCCGGGCCGTCCACCACGATGTCCCAGCGGTAGCCCATCGAGAACTCGGGCACCGTGAGGTCGTGGTCGTACGTGGCGATCAGGCGGTCGCGGTCCTTCTGGTCGCGGATCGAGTTGTAGATCGGATCGAGCGGGAACAGCGGGTCGCCCGGGAAGTACATCTGTGTGATGATGCGCTGCGTGAAGCCCGAGCCGAACACCGAGAAGTGGATGTGGGCGGGGCGCCACGCGTTGACGTGGTTCTTCCACGGGTAGGCGCCCGGCTTGATCGTCGTGAAGGTGTACTCGCCCGCGTCGTTCGTGATCGTGCGGCCCGCGCCCGTGAAGTTCGGGTCCAGCGGCGCCGGGTGCTGATCGCGCTGGTGGATGTACCGGCCCGCGGCGTTGGCCTGCCAGATCTCGATCAGCTGGTTGCGGATGGGGCGGCCCCAGCCGTCGAGCAGCCGTCCGGTGACGGTCATCCGCTCGCCCAGCGGCTCGCCGCTGTGCTGCAGGGTCAGGTCCGACTCGATCGCCGCGACGTCGCGCTGGCCGAACGCCGGCGAGTGCAGCTCGATCGTCTCCGGGTCGACCAGGCGCGGGTTCTTCGTGGGGTGGCGCAGGATGCTCGAGCGGTACGGGGCGAAGTCGCGGACGGTGCGCGGCAGGTCCTCGCCGCCCGCGACGCGCTGCGCGTACTCGGCGTGCAGCTGCTCGATCTCGGCGGTGATCTGCGACTGGGGCGGGAAGTCGTGCGACCTGAGAAGCGACTCCGGAGCGGCCGCCTGCGGGGCGGTGTCGGTCATGGCGTCTCCTTCGACGTGCGGGAGTCACCAGGCTGACACCGGGCGCGGAGCACGGCGCCCGGTTCTCTCACTCAGTGAGAATTAAAGCCCCTCACGCCGCGCGGAGCGCGCGTCCGAGCTCCGACGCCGTCTGCACGACGAGCGCGCCCAGGCGGCGCACGTCGGCGCCCTCGATGCGCGTCACGACGCCGATCGCGGTGGGCGGCAGCCCCGCCACCGTGCCCACGGGGGCCGCGACCGAGACGTTGCCCAGCGTCATCTCCTCGCGCGTCGTGGCGTAGCCGCGCATCCGCGCGCGGTCGATCTCGGCGCGGACCGCCTCGGGGTCCGTGATCGAGTGGGTGGTCTCGCGATCCAGCGGGCGCGACAGGAAGCGGTCGAGCCACTCCCGGCTCTGCGTGGCCAGCAGCGCCTTGCCGACGCCGGTGGTGTGCAGCGGCTGGCGGCCGCCCATCCGGCTCAGCGTCGGGATCGAAGTGCGGCCGGTGAGGCGCCCGACGTACAGCGCCGTCGCGCGCTCCGGCGACGGGCCGTCCAGCACCGCGAGGTGCACGTTCTCGCCGGTCACCTCGTACAGGCGCGACATGAACGGCAGCGCGGTCTCGCGCAGCCGCAGGGCCAGGGGCGAGAGCTCCCCGAGCTCCCACAGGCGCGCGCCGATCGCGTAGCGGCGACCGGGCGTGCGGGCGAGCAGCCCGAGCTCGAGCATCTGGGCCAGGATCCGGTGCAGCGTGGACGAGGACAGCCCCGTCAGCACGCCCAGCCGGGACGCGGACAACTCCGGCTCATCGGCCGTGAAGCAGCCCAGGATGCGCATGGTCCGCGACAGCATTCCGTCGGCGTCCACGGTGGTCGGGGCGATCTCGCGAATGGTTGCGGTTGACATGGCCCAAACGTAGCCAACCGTCGCGAGCGGACCACAGGGTCTTGACTTTCCGCGGAAGTCACGCAAGAAGGTCCCAGCCTTCGGGAGATTCCCAGGAACGGGGGCGGGGTATCCACGGCACGGATCGGACGCCCCGCGGCGATACCATCGTCGGATGCGGATCGACGGCCTCACCGACCACGCCTGCCTCATCGTCTCGGGTCCCGACCAGAAGGGGATCGTCGCCGCGATGGCGGCGCTCGTCGCCCGCCACGAGGGCAACATCGTCTCGCTCGACCAGCACTCGAGCGACCCCGTCGGCGGCGACTTCTTCCAGCGCGTCGTGTTCCACCGCGAGGGGCTCACGAGCGCGCTTCCGGCCATCGAGGCCGACCTCGCCGAGACCCTCGAGCCCTTCGGCATGACGTGGACCGTGCGCGACATGTCCGTGCCGAAGCGGATGGCGATCCTCGCGTCGACCGAGGACCACTGCCTGCTCGACCTGCTGTGGCGCCACCGCCGCGGCGCGCTGCCCGTCGAGATCCCGATGGTCATCTCGAACCACACGAACGCGGCCGAGGACGTCGCCTCGTTCGGTGTGCCGTTCGTGCACGTGCCCTCGCAGAAGGGACCCGACAAGAGCGCCTCGGAGGCGGCGATCCTCCAGCACCTGGCGGGCAAGGTCGACTTCGTGGTGCTGGCGCGCTACATGCAGATCCTCTCGAGCGACTTCCTCGAGAAGGTCGGCGTGCCGGTCATCAACATCCACCACTCGTTCCTGCCCGCCTTCATCGGCGCGAACCCCTACCAGAAGGCCAAGGACCGCGGCGTCAAGCTCATCGGCGCCACGGCCCACTACGTGACCGAGGACCTGGACGAGGGCCCGATCATCGAGCAGGACGTGGCTCGCGTCACCCACGCCGACTCCACGACCGAGCTCCGCCGCCGCGGCGCCGACGTCGAGCGCGCGGTCCTCTCCCGCGCCGTGCTCTGGCACTCCCAGGACCGCGTCATCCGCTCCGGCAACCACACGATCGTCTTCTAGGAGCGGTCGCTTCCCTCGCACGACGGTCGGTGACCATGGTTGCTGCCGGTCGTTGAGCGGAGCGAAGCGGAGTCGAAACGGGCTGATCCTCCCCGGCCGGCCGGGATGATCCGGCCGCGCTTCGACTCCGGCTCGTTCCTCGCCTCCGCTCAACGACCGGGGGGTTGCTCTCGGTCGCTGAGCGAGCGGAGCGAGCCGAAGCCGATGGGCACCGCGATAGAGTCACGCCTCGTGAGCGTCGACGCGCGGGTTCGAGGGGTCCGGACCGGGTTCCTGCTGCTCACGCTCTGCCTGGTCGCGGTGAACATGCGCTCCACGATCACGGGCATCGGCCCGCTGCTCGAGCAGATGACCGCCGACACCGGCGTGCCGATCGCGCCGCTGAGCGGCCTCACCTCGGTGCCGCTGATCGCGTGGGCGCTGTGCTCGCCGCTGGCCCACTCCGCCTCGCAGCGGTTCGGCATCAACCGCGTCATGACGCTCGCGCTGACGCTGCTCGCGGCGGGCACCGTCATCCGGTCTCTGCCCGGCCCGCTCGCGGGCCTCTGGATCGGCTCGGCCGTGATCGGCGTCGCCCTCGCCGCCGTCAACGTGCTCGTCCCCGCGATCGTGAAGCGCGCCTTCGGCACGCGCGTCCCGGCGGTGACCGGGCTCTACACGGCCCTGCTCGCCGGGTGCGGCGCGCTCGCGTCCGGCGTGGTCGTGCCGATCTCGCACGTCCGCACCGGCGCCGAGCCGTGGGGCTGGCGGGTCGCGCTGATCGCGGTGTGCGCGACGCTGCCCATCGCGCTCGGTCTCTGGCTCGCCCACCACCGCCGCGCCGGGCACGGCGCCGCCGCGGCGCGCCCGCACGACGCCCGTCGAGAGACGGTCTGGCGCGATCGCGTCGCGTGGCAGGTCGGGATGTACTTCGGGGTCCAGGCCTCGCACTTCTACGTGCTGCTGACGTGGCTCGCGCCGTTCGCGCTGTCGATCGGCCGTGGCGAGGCCCAGTCCGGCGTGGACGTCATGGTCTACCAGCTCGCCGGCGTGGTCAGCTCGCTCGCGCTGCCGCTCGCCCTGCGCGGACGCCTCGAGCGGTGGGCGCCGGCGCTGCTTCCCGCCCTGGCGATCGTCGGCGTCGCGGGGTTCCTGCTGGCGCCGGACGGCATCCTCGCGTGGAGCGTGCTCGCCGGCCTCACGAGCGGCGCGTCCCTCGCGATGTCGTTCACGCTCATGGCCTCGCGCTCGCGGGACCACCACACCGCGTCGGCCCTGTCGGGCATGGCGCAGTCGGTCGGCTACGCCTTCGCCGCTCTCCCGCCCATCGCCTTCGGCCTGCTCCACACGGCGACGGGCGGCTGGACCGCTCCGATGCTGTTCCTCGCCGCGATCCTGGCGACCCAGGCGATCCTGGGCATCCTGGTCGGTCGCGACCGCCGCGTCTTCGAGCGCTGACGCGCCGTCGCACTCAGGCGGCGAGACGACCTATGGACATTCCCTATCGCCATAGGTAAAGTCCGTCACGGATGCGCGATGGCGCGCACCGGAGCGGAAGGACCGATCCCGTGGCAGACACCACCTCGCCGCAGGCGAAGCTCGCCGACGACTACTCGCTCGAGATGACGGGCAAGGACGTGCCGGGGCTGCACGAGGCGCAGGATGCGATCCCGCAGGGGACGCGCGTGAACGTCACGTTCCTGGGCAACGAGGACCTCGAGATGCGCGTCGCCGCGGCGCAGGCCGTGAAGGAGGCGGGGTTCGTCCCCGTGCCGCACATCTCGGCGCGACGGCTGGCGTCGCAGGCGCAGCTGGAGGAGTTCCTCGACCGCCTGCAGCAGGTCGGCGCGACCGAGCACGTGTTCGCCGTGGGCGGCGACCCGGCCACGCCCGAGGGACCGTACGACAGCTCCTTCGACGTCATCCGCGCGGGCGTGCTGCAGAAGTACGGCGTGCGCGAGGTCTCGATCGCGGGCTACCCCGAGGGACACCCCGACATCCCGACGGATGTTCTCTGGGAGCACCTCGAGAACAAGGCCGCGTCGCTCGCGGAGCAGGGCCTCGGCGCCGTGATCCTGACGCAGTTCGCGTTCGACACCGACCCCGTGACGACCTGGATCCGGGACGTGCGGGAGCGCGGCATCGACGCCACCATCCGGATCGGCACGCCGGGGCCGGCCGGCATCAAGCGGCTGCTGAACTTCGCGCGGCGCTTCGGGATCGGCGCGAACGCCATGATCGTCAAGAAGTACGGCTTCTCGCTCACCAACCTGATGGGCACCGCGGGCCCCGACAGATTCGTCACCGAGCTGGCCGACCTGCTCGCCGCGGATCCCGCGAGCGGCGACGTGAAGCTGCACATGTACGCGTTCGGCGGGCTGCGCGCCACGGCCGAGTGGGCCCGCGACTACCGGCACAGGGTCTCGGCATGACGCTGCACGACCCGGCCCTGCTCGACCATGCGGTGCTCATCGTGCACGGCCCGGATCAGCCCGGGATCGTGTCGGCGGTCGCGGCGCTGATCACGCGCAACAAGGGCAACATCCTCTCGCTCGACCAGTACTCCTCCGATCCGGAGGGCGGCGACTTCTTCCAGCGCGTGGTGTTCCACCGGCCGGATCTGGCGGTCGCGCAGGCCGAGATCGAGGCGGATCTCGCGCAGACCCTCGAGCCGTTCGGCATGACGTGGTCGCTGCGCGACCAGTCCATCCCGAAGCGGATGGCCATCCTCGCGTCCAAGAGCGACCACTGCCTGCTCGACCTGCTGTGGCGGCATCGCCGCGGCGAGCTGCCCGTGACCATCCCGATGGTCATCTCGAACCACACGAACACGGCCGAGGACGTGCGCTCCTTCGGCGTGCCGTTCTTCCACGTGCCGTCGCAGGAGGGCCCGGACAAGAGCCGGTCGGAGGCCGAGATCCTGAAGCTCCTGGCGGGCAACGTCGACTTCGTGGTGCTCGCGCGCTACATGCAGGTGATCTCGGGCGGCTTCCTCGAGAAGGTCGGCGTGCCGGTCATCAACATCCACCACTCGTTCCTGCCCGCCTTCATCGGCGCCGGCCCGTACCGCAAGGCCAAGGAGCGCGGCGTGAAGCTGATCGGCGCGACCGCCCACTACGTGACCGAGGACCTGGACGAGGGCCCGATCATCGAGCAGGACGTCGTGCGCGTCACCCACTCCGAGACCGTCGCCGAGCTTCAGCGCCGCGGCGCCGACGTCGAGCGCGCCGTGCTGTCGCGCGCGGTCGCCTGGCATGCCGAGGACCGCGTCATCCGGCACGGCAACCACACCATCGTCTTCTAGCACCGTCTTTCCCACACCCACCCCACAGAGAGAGGTTCACCGTGGCACCCAGGAATCTACAGGAGGTCATCGACCAGGCCGGATCGGCCGTCGACCTGCTTCGCAACTCGCAGATCGGCTCGTACATCTACCCCGTCGTGCCGGCCGACTTCCAGAACTGGATCAAGGAGCAGCGCGCATGGCGCGAGACGGCCGTCCTGTACGACCAGTCGCACCACATGGACAACCTGTTCCTGAGCGGCTCCGACGCGATCAAGCTGATCAGCGACACCGCGGTCAACTCGGTCGCGAACTTCCCGGTCGACAAAGCCAAGCAGTACGTGCCGACCAGCTCGACCGGCGGCGTCGTCGGCGACGGCATCCTGTTCCGCGAGGGCGAGGACGAGTACGTCTACGTCGGCCGCGCGCCCGCCGCGAACTGGCTGCTGTTCCACGGCGAGACCGGCGGATACTCGAACCTCGACATCGAGGTCGACCGCCGCTCACCGTCGCGCCCCTACGGCGACGCGGTCTCGCGCAAGTACTACCGGTTCCAGATCCAGGGCCCCCGCGCATGGGAGGTCATCGAGAAGCTCAACAGCGGGCCCCTCGAGCAGCTCAAGTTCTTCAACATGTCGACCATGACGATCGACGGGACCACCGTGCGCACCCTGCGGCACGGCATGGCCGGCGCCCCGGGCCTGGAGATCTGGGGCCCGTACGCCGACCACCACCGCATCCGCGACGCGATCGTCGAGGCGGGCGCGGAGTTCGGGCTCGTGCCGGTGGGCTCGCGCGCGTACCCGTCGAACACGCTCGAGTCCGGATGGATCCCGTCGCCGCTGCCCGCGATCTACTCGGGCGAGGCAGAGCGCGCGTACCGCGAGTGGCTGCCCGCCGACAGCTACGAGGCCACCGGCACGCTCGCGGGATCGTTCGTCTCGCAGGACATCGCCGACTACGAGCTCACGCCGTGGGCCCTGGGCTACGGCTCGTTCGTGAAGTTCGACCACGACTTCATCGGCCGCGACGCGCTCGAGAAGATCGACCCGGCGACGCAGCGCAAGAAGGTGACGCTCGCGTGGAACGCCGAGGATCTCGGACGCGTGTGGACGTCGCTGCTGGACGTCGAGGGACCGCAGTACAAGTTCTTCGACCTGCCGCTGGCGAACTACGGATCCGCGAACTACGACAAGGTGGTCGACGCCGACGGCACGGTCGTGGGCTTCTCGATGTTCACCGGCTACAGCGCGAACGAGAAGCGCGGGCTCTCGCTCGCGACCGTGGACGCCGACGTGCCGGAGGGCACGGAGCTGAAGGTCGTGTGGGGCGAGCCCGACGGCGGCAGCCGCAAGGCCTCGGTCGAGCCGCACGAGCAGACCGAGGTGCGCGTGGTCGTGAGCCCCGTGCCGTACTCGACGGTCGCCCGCCAGGAGTACCACGGCGGATGGCGCACGGGCTACAAGGCCTGATCCGTCGCGCGGGGCCCGGTCGGTTCGCCGACCGGGCCCCGCGTCCGATACAACGGGAGGACACGACAGGGGGATGAACGCATGAGCCTTCGATACGCGCTGATGGCGCTTCTGCGCGTCGGACCGCTGTCGGGTTACGACCTGCAGAAGCAGTTCCAGGTGTCGGTGGGCCATCTCTGGCACGCGCCCGACAGCCAGATCTACCCCGAGCTGCGCAAGATGGAGGCCGAGGGCCTCGTGGTCGGCGAGGACCAGACCCGCGGCGAGCGCGGCACGCGCCGCGTCTATCACCTCACCGCGGAGGGCGACCGGGCCTACATCCGCTGGATGGAGGAGCCGCTCCCCTACGCCCGCGTGCGCGAGCCCGCGAACCTGAAGGCCGCCTACCTGGAGGCCGCCTCACCGGACGCCGCGCGCGCGTTCCTCGAGGACCACATCCGGCACTGGCGCGGCGAGCTGGAGCAGTGGGAGGCCGAGCTCGGCCGCATCGACGCGCGCATCAACCCCATGCTCGTGCGCCGCCTCGCCGCCATGCCGGAGCACGACCACGACCGCACGGTCGCGTTCAAGCGCTTCGGCTACGAGGGGCTGGTCGACCGCGCGCGCACCGAGATCGCGTGGGCCGAGCGCGGCCTCGCGCTGCTGGACGACCTCTACGGCCCCGAGGACGCGCACTCGGCGTCCTGAGCGGGGCCCTCTGGAGGGCGCCCGGTCAGCCGTAGTGGCAGACGTACGAGACGGGCTCGGTCACCACGATGTCGAACGACGAGTCGCCGGGGACCTCGAACGAGTCGCCCGCGCCGTAGGCGGTCCACTCCTCCGAGCCGGCGAGGCGCACGCGGCACGACCCGGTGTGGAGCTCCATGACCTCGGGGGCGCCGGTGCCGAACGTCAGCTCGGAGGGCAGGATGACGCCCGCCGACTTGCGCGTGCCGTCGGCCAGGAAGAAGGTGTGGCTCACGCACCTGCCGTCGAAGTAGATGTTCGCGGCGGGATCCAGCGTGACGTTCGCGTAGGCCATGGCACGAGCGTACCGGCGGCCGGCGCGCGGCTCAGACCGCGTACTCCATGAGGTCGTTGCCGAGCGCGTGGAACGCGCTGTGCGCCCGGTGCCGGTGCAGGGGCGACAGGTCGTCGAACGCGATGATCATGGCGTACGCGAACGCCGCGCGGCGGCCCGCGATGACGCCGGCCTCGGCGCGGGCGCCGGGCTCACGGCCCGTGCGCCCGAAGTGCACCAGGCCGTGCTCGTCCTCACCGTGCGAGAGCGGGTCGAGCCCGAGCATCGCGCCCACCAGGCCCGCGTCGGCCGACGGCGTGAGCCAGTCGGTGACACGCGTGCTGACGTCGCGGCTGACCACGGTGCGCGCCGCGAGCGCGGCGAACAGCGCGGCGTACTCGCGCGCGGTGCCGAGCGCGACGTGCGGGGCGTCATCCGGCCCGCGCTCCTCGCGGAAGCGGTCGAGCAGCGCCGAGCGAGGCATCCCGAGCGACACCAGCCGGCGCGTGACCTGCTCGTGCCCCACACGGTCGAGCAGCGCGTTCGCGGCGAGCGCGTCGCCCGACGACGAGGCCAGCACGGCCAGGTCGGCGAGCGGCAGGGTCGGCGCGGCGAGCAGGCGCCAGACGCCGGAGGCGCCCGCGTCGTCGAGGTCGGAGCGATCGGAGAGCTCGAACGGGTCGAGCATGCCGGCGTCGAACTGCGCGGCCACCTCGACGAGCAGCGGCACGACGCCGAGCCCGCCGACCGGCAGCGGCATGTGGTCGTCGCCGGCCAGCACGGCCTCGCCGCGGTCGAGCTCGATCACGTGCACCGAGACGCGGGCGCCCTCGAGCGACAGGGCCTCGAGCGCCTCCACCGTCGAGCGGAACCGGCGCGTGCTCGACCGCGCGCGGCCGCCGCGGGTCGCGGGAGCGGCGGCGCGCAGGTCTGCGCGGTGTGAGGGATGTGCGGGCACGTCGATCGTCGATCCTCCGAAGACTCCCCCTCCTCGATTGTGCCTCACCGCGGCGGTCCCGCCGCGGTCGATCAGGCAACGGATCGGTGAAGAATCGATGCCGGCACGGCGGGCCCGGGGTTCATCGTCGTCCCAGCCCCGCTCGGGCAGAATCTTCCCCATGCCCTCCGACGTCCCGCCACTCGCGCAGGTCGTGCTGATCGGCGGAGCGAGCGGATCCGGCAAGTCCCGCCTGGCCGAGGCCTCGGGCCTTCCGCTGCTGCGCCTCGACGACTTCTACCGCTCGGGGGACGACCCCGCCCTGCCGCGCCTCGCCACGGGCGAGGTCGACTGGGACCACCCCGCGTCCTGGCACGCCGATCGCGCGATCGCGGCCCTCGAGGAGCTGGCCCGCACCGGGCGCACCGAGGTCCCCGTCTACGACATCGCGGCGAACGACCCGGTCGGCACGCGCACGATCGAGCTCGGCGGCGCCACGCGGTTCGTCGCGGAGGGCGTGTTCGTGGGCGAGGTCGTGGCCGAGGCGCGGCGCCGCGGCATCCTGGCCGACGCGCTGTGCGTGCGCCGCTCGCGCTGGCTGACGATGGGCCTGCGCCTCACGCGCGACCTGCGCGAGCGCCGCAAGGCCCCGGCCTTCCTGGTGCGCCGCGGCCTGATGCTCGCGCGGCTCGAGCCCGTCATCGTGGGC
The DNA here is from genome assembly GCF_001426925.1 of Microbacterium sp. Root53. Classification (GTDB taxonomy): domain Bacteria; phylum Actinomycetota; class Actinomycetes; order Actinomycetales; family Microbacteriaceae; genus Microbacterium. The sequence goes on along the minus strand of NZ_LMFR01000004.1, from coordinate 32,728 downwards.
CGACTCACGGAGGCGGGCTGCCGCCCGGCGTCGGTGCGCGCCATCCGCCGCATCCTCGCCGGTCGTTGAGCGGAGCCGGGCCTCGAGGGGAGGCTCGGGCCGTTTCGACTCCCTCGCTTCGCTCGGTCGCTCAACGAGCAAGGGGGAATGCTCGTTGAGCGAGCGAAGCGAGTCGAAACGCGTGAAGCCCCCGGCGCGGCCCGCCGGTCGTTGAGCGGAGCGAGCGCCAGCGAGCGGAGTCGAAACGCCCCAAGCCGCCGGCGGCCTACTGCACCAGGGCGCGGAAGTCGTCGGCCGTGAGCCCGCCGATCGCGGCCGGATCCTCGTCGCCCGCGAGCACATCCCGGAACAGCCGCGACTTCTTCTCCTGCATCGCGACGACCTTCGACTCGATCGTGCCCTTCGAGATCAGCCGGTAGACCACCACGGGACGCGTCTGGCCGATGCGGTGCGCGCGGTCGGTGGCCTGCAGCTCGGCGGCAGGATTCCACCACGGGTCGAGCAGGATGCAGTAGTCCGCCTGGGTGAGGTTGAGCCCGAACCCGCCGGCCTTGAGCGAGATGAAGAAGACCGGCACGTCGCCCGACGTGAAGCGGTCGATCATCCGGCGCCGCTGCGGCGCGGTGACGGATCCGTCGAGATACGCGAACGGGATGCCGCGGCGCTCAGCCACGCCCGCGGCGCGGCCGAGGAAGGTCGTGAACTGGCTGAACACCAGCGCGCTGTGCCCGTCGCCGACGATCTCGTCTAGCAGGTCGCCGAGCTTCTCGAGCTTGGCGGACGGCGCGGGCGCCTCCCCGACCAGCTCCGGATCGAGGGCCAGCATCCGCAGCGTCGTGAGCGAGCGCAGGATCTCCATCCGGTTGGCCTTGACGTCGTCGAGCAGCCCCATGACCTTCTGCCGCTCGCGCTGCAGCCGCACCTGGTAGATCCGCTGGTGCGCGCCGTGCAGCTCGACCTCGAGCAGCTGCTCGGTCTTCTCCGGGAGGTCGGCCGCGACCCGGTCCTTGGTGCGCCGCAGCAGGAACGGCCGGATGCGCCGCCGCAGCCGCGCGAGCCGGGCGCCGTCGCGCTCCCGCTCGATCGGCTTGCGGTAGTGGTCCGTGAAGGACTTCTCGCCGCCCAGCAGGCCGGGCGCGGTGAGCGAGACGAGCGCCCACAGCTCGAGCAGGTTGTTCTCGAGCGGCGTGCCCGTGATGGCGAACTTGGTCGGCGCGCTGAGCAGCCGCGCGCACCGGTAGCCCTGCGACCGGTGGTTCTTGATCTGCTGCGCCTCGTCGAGCACGAGCACGCGGAAGCCGAGCGCCTCGTACTCCGCGAAGTCGAGGCGGAACAGCGCGTAGCTCGTGACCACGAGGCGCGCGGCGGCCGCGACCTCGGCGAGCGGCGTGCCGCGCTTGCCCGACGTCTCCTCGATGCCGACCGCTCGCAGCCCGGGCGCGAAGCGCTCCGACTCCGACACCCAGTGCCCCACGACGCTCGTCGGCGTGACGACGAGGAACCGCGCATCCGGCTCATCCGCGCGCGCCCGCTCGAGCGCGGCGAGCACCTGCACGGTCTTGCCGAGGCCCATGTCGTCGGCCAGGATGCCGCCCAGCCGGTGCACGCGCAGGAAGTCCAGCCACGCGAGCCCGACCTTCTGGTACTCGCGCAGCGTGGCGCGGAAGCCCTCCGGCGCCGCGACGGGCTCGAGGCGGTCGGCGTCCGACAGCGCGCGGAGAGACTGCAGCCACTCCTGCTCCTGCGCCTCGACCACGCCGGTCTGCACGAGCTCGGTCCACAGGTCGACCTGAAGGCGGCTGATCCGCAGCGGCCCGGTCGCGCGATCCTGCAGCCCGCGGGCCTCGTCGAGCAGCTGCCGCAGCGGCTCGAAGCGCTCCGAGCGCAGCGTGAACACCGCGCCGCTCGGCAGCACGAGATAGCGGTCGCGTGCCACCAGGGCCGCGAGCAGCATGCCGAGCGGCACGGGCTCGCCGCCGACGTCGACGCTGACCTCGAGGTCGAACCAGTCGTTGCCGTGCGGCTGGGCCGACACGTGCACGACGGGCAGCTCTCCCGCGAAGCGGTACTCGGGGAGCTGGTCGGTCTCCTCGATCCGGAGCCCCTCGACCCCGCGCAGCGCCGGCAGCACGGCCGCGAGGAACTCGACCGTCTCGTCGCGCGTCAGCCACGCGGCCCCGAACCCGGTGCCCTGTCGCACGCCGAGCAGGTCGGCGCGCTCACCCGCCGCATCCGCGACCGCGTCGCCGATGCGGCGCTCCTCGGCGGGGACCCGCGGCGACCCGGGCGGCAGGTCCCACCGCCACGCGAGCCGCGCACGCGCCTCGTCGTGCGCGACGGTCAGGATGAGCGCCGGCCGCGGCGGAGCCGGGATGTCGTACGTGCCGCCGGGCGATCGCAGCGCCGCGATGCCCCGGAGCTTCGGCAGGTACTCGCGCTCGAAGTCCGGGACGGCCTCGGCGGGGACCGCGAACGGCTCGCCCTGCATCAGCCGGGTGAAGGAGTCGGCCAGGGGCTCGCGCAGCGGCACCAGCTCGCGCACGCGCTCGTCGTCGGTCAGCGCCATGGCGGCCACGGGCACGCCGACCGGCAGGATGCGCGCATCCGCGGCGTCGGCCAGGTCGATCACGGGCTGCACGTGCAGCGCGTCGTCGCGGCGGTCGAGCGCGAGGAAGTGCGCCGCCGGCTCGGCCCGCAGCGTCACGGCCGGCTGCGCCCTGGTGTCGGCGACGAGATGCACGCCGGCGTCGCGCAGCTCGACGAGCACGTCCCACAGGCCGCGGCTCGGGAGCTCGTCGAGGCGGATCCACTGCGGCGCGCGGTCGTACGACCCCCAGCGGCTGCGGTGCACCGGGCGGTGGTCGGCTGCGGCGCCAGGGAAGTGCTCGCGCGCCTCGAACAGCGCCTCGAGCTCGCCGAGCGCGCGACGCTGATCCGCCGTGAGGCCCTTGCCGTCGAGGTCGCGCCAGCCGATGCCGGTGCGGATCCACGTGCCGCGCGTGCCGCGCAGCGCCGGGCGGATCTGCACCCCGTCGCGATCCAGCCCGATCAGCAGGGCGACGTCCACCGTCTCGCTGTGGTGGCCCTCGTCGAGCGCGCGCTCGAGTGCGCGCCGCCACGGCTCGACGAGGCCGGTGCCGGTTCCGGCGCCCGCGCCCGGGCCGCGTGCGAGCGTCGCCCCGGACGTCGCACCGTGCGCGATCAGGTGCAGGACGGCCGCCGCGTGCACGCATCCGACGGCGCCGCACTCCGTGCAGTCCATCCGCGGGCCGGTGCGCTCATCCAGGTCGACGTAGACGGTCCACCGCGCGACGCGCCCCTCGTACGAGGTGGTGCCGCCCAGGTCGTACCGCTCGACGATGCGCGCCACGCCCTGCTCGGCGAGGTGCGCACCGTGCTGAACCATCCACACGGGCAGGATCCGCGGGAGGTCCGCGGGGCTCAGCACGAACGGCACCCCCCGAGCCTAAGCGGGACGCCCGACACCGCCGATGGTCGTGCGCCTCGCGGCGGCGACCCGCGTGCACGATGACCACGATTAGCCAACCGTCTTCAATCCGGTACTGCACGCGGCAGTCGCCCACTCGGGCGTGGCACTTCGGCCCGCGCGGTGACCTCCCTCGGCCACTGGCGGGCGCGGCTCCTTCGAGGGGAAATCATGTGAGCCTTCTCGCGCGAAACCCCTCGGAGACCAGCGCGCATCTGCCTCGTCACGCCGAGCGCGTAGTAGAACGCATCGATGTTGCACACGATCTGCTTGCGCCGGAACTCGTTGGGCGAGTGCGGGTCGGTCCGAGGACTGCCACGGCGTGAGGCCGCCACCAATCGGATCAAGCACAACATCGTAATCCGACCCGAGTTGATCCTGCACTTTCTGGAGCAACTCGAATCCTATTCGAGCATGCTCTTCTCTTTGGCTCGGTGATGACCATCCGGATTCTTCGTCAAAATTGGCGTTGAATTCTGCCGCCCAGTCTTGGAGTTCCCGTACGAGTTTAGGATCGAGCTGGCCGATACCGAACTGGTAGTCGCCTCCGAGGCGGAGTGGCCAGCCGCTGTACGGCACTCCGAGGTCCACAGTCAAAATGCCCATGCTGCTTGCCTGCTGCAGTCTTGACTGGTTGTGGGATAACGAAGGGGGTAGTTCGCATTGAAGGTGGGGCCAAAGCATGCGGTCCAGGCGGCCGGGTCATTTATCAGATACGGGCTCGCGCCGGGCTCTGACGAGCGCGGCTCGGGGATGAGATCCTGGATCTCGGACGAGTTGATCCGTTCCCCGGAAGCGACATGAAGGATGTAGAATTCTTCATCCTTCGGTGGTTTCGAATCTTTATCTGCGGCTCCCATTAGCAACGGCGAGACCAGCACGGCTAGCGCGACAATTCCTGCAGTCTTCAGCCGCTTCATCGGGAACCCACTTTCTTTTGGTGTCGAATCAATGGGATCGTCTCACAATAGAATCGCGCGGGCATGTAGCCTTTTTGGGGACATACAGATCTACGGCGCTCGCAGTGTCACGCCTTGACCGTGCTCACTCCTGACCCGCGCACTTTCGTAACGGTCAGCACGCGGACATTCGGCGCTCCTGAGCCTCACCAGATGGTGACGCGCTGCTCCTCCGGCAGCCAGAGCGCATCCGCCTCGGTCACGCCGAACGCGTCGTAGAACGCGTCGATGTTGCGGACGATCTGGTTGCACCGGAACTCGTTGGGCGAGTGCGGGTCGATCGTCAGCAGGCGGATGGTCTCGGCCTCGCGGCCCTTCTGCTGCCACACCTGCGCCCACGACAGGAACAGGCGCTGCACGCCGGTGTACCCGTCGATCTCGGGCGCCGGCTCGCCCCCGAGCGAGAGCTGATAGGCCTTGAGCGCGATGCCGAGGCCGCCGAGGTCGCCGATGTTCTCGCCGATCGTGAGGGCGCCGTTCACCTTGTACGACTCGTCCAGGCCGAGGGGCGTGAGCGCGTCGTACTGGGCGATGAGCGCCTTGGTGCGCTCCTCGAACGCGGCGCGGTCGGCGTCCGTCCACCAGTCGGTCAGGCTGCCGTCGGCGTCGTAGCGGCTGCCCTGGTCGTCGAACCCGTGGCCGATCTCGTGGCCGATCACGGCGCCGATCCCGCCGTAGTTCGCGGCGTCGTCGCGCTCCGGATCGAAGAACGGATACTGCAGGATGGCCGCCGGGAACACGATCTCGTTCATCAGCGGGTTGTAGTACGCGTTGACGGTCTGCGGCGTCATGAACCACTCGTCGCGGTCGATCGGCTTGCCGACCTTGCCGATCTGGCGGTCGTGCTCGAACGCGCTCGCGCGGCGGACGTTGCCGAGCAGGTCGGTCGCGTCGATCTCGAGTGCGCCGTAGTCCTTCCAGGTCACGGGGTAGCCGATCTTCGGCGTGAACGAGTCGAGCTTCTTCAGCGCGCGCTCGCGCGTCTCGGGACCCATCCACTCGAGCGTCGTGATGCTCTGCCGGTACGCCTCGATCAGGTTGGCGACCAGGTCGTCCATCGCGGCCTTGGCGGCCGGCGGGAAGTGCCGCTCGACGTAGACCTTGCCGACGGCTTCGCCCAGCGCGCCCTCGGCGAGCGCGACGCCGCGCTTCCAGCGCTCGCGGATCTCGGGCACGCCCGTGAGGGTCGTGCCGGTGAAGTCGAAGTTCTCGTTCACGAAGTCGTCGGACAGGTACGGCGCCGCGGCCCGCACGATCTTGAACCGCAGCCACGCCTTCCAGTCCTCGATCCGCTCGTCCGTGAGCAGCGTGCCGAGGCCCTCGAGGAACGACGGCTGGTACGCCACGACCTCGGCGAACGCCTCGGGCCGGCCGGGCGCGACGCCCTCGAGCCACGGGGTCAGGTCCAGACCGGTGAGCGCCTGGATCTCGTCCCACGTCTTCAGGTTGTAGGTGGCGACCGCGTCGCGGCTGCGCACGTTGTCCCAGTGGTGCGAGGCGATCTCGGTCTCGAGCGCGACGATCCGGTCGGCCTGGCCGGCGGCGTCCGCGATGCCGGCGAGCGCCAGCATCCGCTCGACGTGCGCGCGGAACTGCGTGCGCACCTCGGCGAAGGACTCGAGGCGGTAGTAGCTCTCCTCGGGGAGCGACAGCCCGGACTGCACCAGGAAGGGGACGTAGCGGGTGGGGTTGCCGGGGTCGGGCTCGACGAAGACGCCGATGACGTTCGCGACGCCCTGGCGGTCGAGCGATCCGACCGTGCCGAGGAAGGAGGCCACGTCGGTCACGGCGTCGGCCTGGGCGAGGGGCTCCGCGAGGGGCGCGGCGCCCAGCTCGGCGATGCGCTGCTCGTCCATGAAGCTGGCGTAGAGGTCGCCGACCTTGCGGGCCTCGGTGCCGGGCTCTGCCTGCTGCGACTCCTCGATGATCGCGCGCACGTCCTTCTCTGCCTGCTCGGCGAGCAGGTGGAACGAGCCCCACCGGGCCTTGTCGCCGGGGATCTCGGTGCGCTCGATCCACGCGCCGTTCACGTGGCGGTAGAGGTCGTCCTGCGGGCGGATCTCGTCGCTCAGCTCCTCGATGGCGATGCCGGAGCGGAGGGCGGTCGTGGGAGCGGCGTCGGTCATGGGTCCACCCTAAGCACGGCGTGCCGCGGCGCGCGCGATGACCGGATGATCCGGACCCGATTCTCCGATCCGGGGTTCGGCCGGGCGCGCGGCGGGTCGCGGCTGGAGCCGTGGCACGTCATGAACCACGACCACACGGACGGGGGCGAGGTCAGACCGCGGCGCCGAGCAGGCGCGAGATCTCGTTCGCGGCCGCGATCGCCTGCGGCGCCATCTCCTCGATCGAGCGGCCGGGGTGCTCGAGCGCGATCGACGAGATCGACAGGCCGTGGGTCACGCGGCCCGTGTGGTCGCGGATCGGCGAGCTCCTGGCGGAGCCGGATGCGCACGAGCCGCCCCGCTGCGACATCCGCCCGCACGGCGGCTTCGGCCCGCCCCCGCGCGTCGAGCTCGGCGAGGGTGAGCAGCCTGACCTTCTCCATGCCCGCCACTCTGGACACCCCGCCGCCCCCGCACGCGGCCACCCCCGGCCATCCCGCGCAAACCCGCGCCGATCCGCCCCTGTGGACGAGGCTCCGGCCCCGCCTGAACCGACATCACATCCGCGCGGCGAGATCACCCGCAACCGCATATGATCTCGCCGAGCGCGGGTGATCTCGGCGCACGGCATGTGACATCGGCGGCGCGCGGCGCGTCGGCGGCCCGTCCTACGCTCGAGGGGTGACGACCCGCACGGCGACGCTGAACCGCGACATCCTGCGGCTGGCGATCCCGGCGCTCGGGTCGCTGGTCGCCGAGCCGCTGTTCCTCATGGTGGACGCCGCGCTCGTGGGCCATCTCGGCGTCGTGCCGCTCGCGGGCCTCGGCATCGCGAGCGCCGTGCTGAGCACGATCGTCGGGCTCATGGTGTTCCTCGCGTACGCCACGACGCCCGCCGTCGCGCGGCGGTTCGGCGCGGGCGACGCCGGCGGCGCCGTCTCGGTCGGCATCGACGGGATGTGGCTGGCGCTCGGGATGGGCGCGGTGCTCGCCGTGGCCGGATGGTTCGCGACGCCCGCGCTCGTCGCGGCGTTCGGCGCGAGCCCGGACGTCGCCGCGGAGGCCGGCGTCTACCTCGGCATCTCGATGTGGGGCCTTCCCGCGATGCTGATCGTGTTCGCCGCGACCGGGCTGCTGCGCGGCCTGCAGGACACCGTGACACCGCTGTGGATCGCGGGGCTCGGCTTCGTCGCGAACGCCGCGCTGAACGCGCTGTTCATCTACGGGTTCGGCTGGGGCATCGCGGGCTCGGCCGTCGGCACCGTGGTCGCGCAGTGGGGCATGGTCGCGGCCTACGCCGTCGTCGCGGGGCGGCTCGCGCGGCGCCACGACGCGCAGGTGCGGCCGCAGCGCGCGGGCATCCGCGGATCGGCGCGGGCGGGAGGCTGGCTGTTCCTGCGCACCGTGAGCCTGCGCCTGGCGCTGCTCCTCACGGTCGCGGTCGCCACGGCCCTGGGCACGCAGGAGCTCGCCGGATGGCAGATCGTCTTCACGATCTCATCGACCGCCGCGTTCGCCCTGGATGCGCTCGCGATCGCGGCTCAGGCGCTGATCGGCAAGAGCCTCGGGGCCGGGGACCTCGAGGCCGTGCGCTTCGTGCTGCGACGGACGACCGCCTGGGGCGCGTGGTTCGGGCTCGCGATCGGACTGCTCTTCGCTGCGCTCTCCGGCGTGCTCGGCCTGGCCTTCACGGGCGACCCCGAGCTGGCGGCCGTCATCCAGCCCGCCCTCCTGCTGATGGCGCTGACGCAGCCCCTCGCGGGCGTCGTCTACGTGCTCGATGGCGTGCTGATGGGCGCGGGCGACGCGCGCTACCTCGCGATCGCGGGGGTCCTGAACCTCGCGCCGTTCCTGCCCTCGCTCGGCGCGATCGCGTGGCTCGCGCCGACCGGATGGGGCGGCCTCGCGTGGCTGTCGGCCGCGTTCTTCCTGGTGTTCATGGGCGCGCGGCTGGTCACGCTCGGCACGCGGGTCCGCGGCGGCGCGTGGATGCACGCTCGCGCGTGACGCACGCGATCGCGGGCGGCCCGCGGCATCAGGGAGCGCCCTAGGCTCGAACGCGTGAGCGCGACACGGACCTCCCCCAGCCCTGCCGACCTGATCACCCTCGGCGACGGCCTCGAGGTGCCGCGCCAGGGCTACGGCGGCATGTCGCTGAGCGACATCTACGGTCCCGTGAGCGACGACGACGCGCTGCGCACGCTCACTCACGCGGTGGATGCGGGCGTGACGTTCATCGACACCGCGAACATCTACGGCGACGGCCGCAGCGAGCGCATCATCTCGCGCCTCCTGCGCACGCGCCGCGGCGAGGTGCAGCTCGCATCGAAGTTCGGGATCGTCGGGGGCGGCGGAGTCGGCAGGCGCGGGATCCGCGGCGACGGCGCGTACGTGCGCGAGCAGCTCGAGCTGAGCCTGAAGCGCCTCGGCACGGACCATCTAGACCTCTACTACCAGCACCGCGTGGACCCGGACGTGCCGATCGAGGAGACCGTCGGCGCCCTCGCCGAGCTCGTGGCCGAGGGGAAGATCCGGCACATCGGCATCTCCGAGGCCACGGGCGACGAGCTGCGCCGCGCCGCATCGGTGCACCCGATCGCGGCCGTGCAGAGCGAGTGGAGCATCGTGAGCCGCGACGTCGAGGCGCACGTCGTGCCGGCCGCGCGCGAGCTGGGCATCGGCTTCGTCCCGTACTCCCCCCTCAGCCGCCAGTGGCTCACGGGGGCGTTCGACCCGGCCGCGGTCGGCGAGCACGACGGGCGGCCGAAGTTCCCGCGCTTCGCCCCGGACACGCTCGCCGCGAACCAGCCGGTGCTCGACGAGGTCCTCGCCGCCGCCGCCGAGGCCGGCGTGACGCCCGCCCAGCTCGCGCTCGCGTGGCTGTACGAGAAGGGCCGCGCGCTCGGCCTGCCGGTCGTGCCGATCCCCGGGACGCGCTTCCCGGAGCGGGTCGACGAGAACCTCGCGGCCGCCGACATCCGGCTCGATCCCGCGCAGGTCTCGCGCCTCGACGCTCTCGCGTCGCGCGTGCACGGACACCGGTCGTTCAGCCCGGCCTGGGTCTCCGCCGGGCGCGAGTGAGCCACGGCTCCGGCCTCTCGGCGCGCCCCGCGCGCCCGCTGACAGGCCGGATGTGGCTCCCGTCGCGTTCCGGGGCGGATGAGCCTGCGCGCGGGCCGCTCGTCCTGTGAGCGGCGCACGGGCGCGCCGATCGCCCCTTGACATGCCGCGTCGCGCCCGCCAGGTTGGTATCTGACCCCGAGCGTGGGAGCGCTCCCACACATCGGGATCAGCTCTGCACAGACCCATCACGACAGCGCCGTCGGCGGGTCCGACGGCACCGTAAGGAGCCCAGATGTCCCCTGCCTCGACGATGAGGCGTGCCGGAGCGGCCACCGCGGCCGCCTCCGCCCTCGTCCTCGTCTGCCTCGGCGGCGCCGCACCGGCGTTCGCCGCGAACGACGTGATCGATCCGACGACCACCCTCTACTCCGACCCCGACAGCACGACGTACCGGGCCGCCGAGGGCCTCACGGGCCAGGCGCGGGAGGACGCGCTCGCGCTCGCGCCCTTCCCCACGGCCTCCTGGTTCACGGGCGGATCGCCCGTCGAGGTGAAGCAGGAGGTCAAGGACGTCGTCGTCCACGCGCACGCGGAGGGCGAGGTCCCCGTGCTCGTCGCCTACAACGTGCCGTTCCGCGACTGCGCGCAGTACTCGGCGGGCGGAGCCACCAGCGTCGCCGAGTACACCGCGTGGATCGACGGGTTCGCCAAGGGGATCGGCGGCAAGGACGCGGTCGTCGTCCTCGAGCCCGACGGACTCGGGATCATCCCCCACTACACGACCATCGAGGGCACACAGGAGTGGTGCCGCCCGGCCGAGCTCGACCCCGCCACGGCCGCGGAGGACCGCTTCACGATGCTGCGCCACGCGGTCGAGACCCTGTCGGCGCTGCCGAACACGGCGGTCTACCTCGACGGCACGCACAGCGCGTGGCTCAGCGTCGGCGACATCAGCGACCGTCTCCTGAAGGCCGGGGTGCAGCAGGCGGACGGCTTCTTCCTCAACGCCTCGAACTACCAGTACACGGCCAACCTCACCGCGTACGGCACCTGGATCTCGTCGTGCATCGCGCTCGTGACCGAGGCGGGCGGCGCGTTCGGCGACTGCGGCAGCCAGTACTGGAACGGCGGGCCCGCCAACGGCTGGAGCGGCGTGTCCATGGATCCGTACGGCGAGTGGTCGGCGGACGCCGCGGACCCGGCGCTGAACACGTCGGGCGTCGACTCCCGCTACGCGTCGCAGCTCGGCGACATCGAGCCGTCCACCCACTTCGTGATCGACACGAGCCGCAACGGCCAGGGCCCCTGGCAGGTCGCAGCCGGCTACGAGGACTGGTGCAACCCGCTCGACCGGGGTCTGGGCCTGCGCCCCTCGACCGACACGGGCTACGACCTGCTCGACGCCTATCTGTGGATCAAGGTGCCCGGCGAGTCCGACGGACAGTGCCTGCGCGGCACCGCCGGCCCCGAGGATCCGGCGCGCGGCATGGTCGCGCCGGCCGCGGGCGGCTGGTTCCCGGAGATGGCGCGGGAGCTCATCGAGAACGCGGTGCCCGCGCTCTGATCGGCGGACGCGGGGCGGGGCGCACGACGCGCTCCGCCCCGCGTCTACGCGGCCTCGAGCTCGGCGATCACGATCTTCTTCATCTTCATGAACGCCTGGATCTGCTCGGGCGTGCGCATGAACCGGTCGAAGTCCACGGGCACGATCTGCCAGCTCACGCCGAAGCGGTCCTTGCACCATCCGCACTGCTCGGCCTCGGGAACCGACGACAGGCGCTCCCAGTAGTAGTCGATCTCGGCCTGGTCGCGGCACGCGACGACGAACGAGATCGACTCGTTGAACGTGAAGTACGGGCCGCCGTCCAGGCAGCCGAACGCGGTCCCCGCCAGGGTGAACTCGCCGTTGATGACCTTCCCGGCCATGCCCTCGAAGTGCGGGTCGATGCTCTCGTCCGGGTACTCATCGATCCGGTCGATGCGGCTCTCGGGGAACACCTCGCAGTAGTACTGCATGGCCTCCCGGGCGTTGCCGTCGAACCAGAGGAACGGGCGGATCAGGGGTGCGGTGATCATTGCGGCCTCCTTTTCGCCGGCCACGCTACGCCGGCGGTCCGGGTGACACGAGGGGTGAGATGGCTCCCGCGGGCCGGGAAAGACGGCCCGACCCCTTCCGCCCGGCATGGCGGATGTCCCAGTATGGGCGCGAGGGACCCATGCAGCCCAAGACACCCGATCGCGGACCCCGCGCCGCCGTGGCGCGGGGATCCCGCGCGGTCGCACGGGGCGCGGTGCGTGCGAGCGTCGCGCTCGCGATGCTGGCGGCGACGACCGCCGGCACGGGCGCGGTGGCCGCGATCGGGGCCCCGGCGCCCGAGACCGTCAGCCTGAGCGTGGCGCAGCCGGCGGTGCAGGCCGCGGCGTACGTGGCGCAGACGCAGTACGACATGCCGATCGACCCGGGTCACGGCTACCAGCCCCGGCAGGCGCCGGTGGCGGAGCGGCCGGTCTTCACGACGTTCCACCGCGCGGACTCCCGCGTGCGCCCGGACGGCGAGGCGGGGATCCTCGCGGCGATGGAGGCCTACTCGGCCGACGGCGCCCTGGAGCCTCGCGCGTACGCCGCGAGCACGCCCGCCGAGCTGCAGGAGCGACGCCGCGCGGAGCGCGCGAAGCTGGTTCGCGCGGCCCTGGCCGCCGGCATCCCGGTGGACGTTTCCGAGCTCGCCGCGCTCGGAGACCGCGGGCTCATGGCCGGCCGCCTCGCCTGGCCGCTCACGAACGTCGCCCTGACGGACCTGTTCGCCGCCCGCGGCGGGCGCCACATGGGGATCGACCTCGCCGCACCGGCCGGCACGCCGATCGGCGCCGCGGCCCCGGGGATCGTCATCCTGTCGAGCGAGGGCTACTACGGCTACGGCGTCGCCGTGATCATCCAGCACGCCGACGGCCGCCAGACCCTCTACGGGCACATGTCCCATGGGAGCCGCCGTGTGGAGGTCGGCGACTGGGTCGAGGCGGGCGACGTGATCGGCCACGTGGGCAACACGGGCCGCAGCTTCGGCAACCACCTGCACTTCGAGGTGCGGGTGAACGGGCGCGCGGTCGACCCGATGCCGTTCCTCACCGGGCGCGTGTCGATCAAGCCGGTTCCCCTCACACCGGTCGCGCCGCCGTCCGAGCCCGCCAAGCCCGCGACCGCCTCGGTCGAGCCCGCGCCCAAGCCCCAGCCCGCGGCCGAGCCCGAGCCGAGCCCCGCGCCGAAGCCCACTCCGTCCCCGACGCCGACGCCGACGCCAACGCCGACCCCCACACCCACACCGACGCCGACACCCACACCCACACCCACACCGACGCCGACCCCCACACCCACACCGACCCCGACGCCCACACCGACCCCGACGCAGCAACCCGCGCCGGAGCCGACGGAGACCACGGCCCCCGAACCCACACAGACCACGGCCCCCGAGCCCGTCCAGACCACGGCCCCGGCCCCGCTCGTGACGACCGCGCCGGAACCGGTGCCGACGACCGATCCGCTCTCCGAGCAGACCGTCGCCCCGGAGCCCGCGCCCTCACCGACCCCGACGCCGACGCCGACGCCCACGGGCTGAGCGCGCGTCAGCCCGCGTGCCTCCGGCACCACTCGTACATCACGATGGCGGCGGCCGCCGAGGCGTTGATCGAGCGCGTCGAGCCGTACTGGGTGATCTCGATGTGGCCGGACGCCGCGGCGAGCGCCTCGTCGGACAGCCCGGGACCCTCCTGACCGAACAGCAGCACGCACCGCGCGGGCAGCTCGGCGCGGTCGACGGGCACCGCGTCGCCGACGTTGTCGATCGCCAGGACCGGGATGCCCTCCCCCGCGGCCCACGCCGTGAACGACGCGATGTCCGGATGGTGCACGACGTGCTGGTACCGGTCGGTCACCATGGCGCCGCGCCGGTTCCACCGACGCCTCCCGATGATGTGCACGGTGTCGGCGAGGAACGCGTTGGCGCTGCGCACGATGGATCCGATGTTCATGTCGTGCTGCCAGTTCTCGATCGCGACGTGGAACGGGTGCCGCCGCGTGTCGAGATCCGCGACGATCGCCTCCATGCGCCAGTAGCGGTAACGGTCGATCACGTTGCGGGTGTCGCCGTGGGTGAGCAGCTCGGGGTCGTACCGGGGATCGGTCGGCCACTCCCCCGGCCACGGCCCGACGCCGTGCCCGCGCACCTCGTCCATCGGGGTGCCGGGGGTCGGTTCGCTCACTCCGAAAGGCTAGCCCGGGATCTCGCGGCGTCGCCCGCCTACGATCGAGACGTGCCCTCGCCCGCGATCGACGACTACCTGAAGGTGGTCTACGCCCACACCGAGTGGCAGGACGCCCCGATCACGCCGAGCGTGCTGGCGGCGAAGCTCGGGATCGCCCCGTCGAGCGTCACCGAGATGGTCAAGAAGCTCGGCGCGCAGGGCCTGGTGGCGCACGAGCCGTACCGGGCCGTGCGGCTGACGCCCCTCGGCGAGCGCCGCGCGCTCGAGATGGTGCGCCGGCATCGGCTGATCGAGACGTGGCTGGTCGAGGAGTTCGGGTACGCGTGGGACGAGGTGCACGAGGAGGCCGAGGTCCTCGAGCACACGATCAGCGACCGCCTGCTCGAGAAGATCGACGAGCGGCTCGGGCGCCCGCGCTTCGATCCGCACGGCGATCCGATCCCGGATGCCTCCGGCCGGGTCGAGCGCGAGGGCTTCGTGCGCCTCACGGAGGCGCCGGTCGGTCACGCCGGCCGCGTGCTGCGGGTCAGCGACCAGGATCCGGCGCTGCTGCGCGACATCGAGCGGGCCGGCATCTCGGTGGGCCTCGACGTGCGGGTCGCGCGCGGCGGCGTGGAGGCGGGCGGCGCGGTCATCGCCCTCCCGGCCGGCGCCGCCGAGGTCATCTGGCTGACGGCCTGATCCGCGAGACCGCGGTCGGCCGGCGAGACCGGCGCCGTCGGCGGCGGTCTCGCCGATCCCGTGCGGTCTCGACGGCCGGATGCCGTGTCAGCGGGCCGCGCGCGCGGCGCGCTGGAAGGGCCACTCCATGCCCGTGAGGCGCTCGCACTCCGCCCAGACCCGGCGGCGCACGTCCGGGTCGGCGGCCCAGCGAGAGGGGCGCTGGCGCACGGGCGCGCCGCGCGTGCGCAGCTTCGGCCCCCAGTACTCGCCGCCCCGCACATCCGGATCCACCAGCGCACGCACGAGCGACGCGGCACCGGCCTCCTTGCTCTGCGCGAAGGGCTGCAGCCGGTCTCGCAGGCGCTTCCAGGCTCCGGGCTCGTTGACGCCGTGCACCGTCGGCGTCCGCCCGCCGATCGAGTAGCCGGGGTGCGCCACGACGCTGTCGACCGGCACGTCCGCCGCGCGCAGGCGGGCGTCGGCCTCGATGCCGAGCGCGTGCACCACGAGCTTCGACTGCACGTACGCGTGCCACGCGTCGTAGCGGCGCTCGCTCTGGATGTCGATCGGCTCGGCGACGCCGAGGTGGGTCGAGATGCTGCCGAGCCACACCATCCGGGTGTGCTCGCGGCGCGACGCGGTCTTCGCGAGGGTCGTGAGCAGCTCGGCCGCCAGCACGAAGTGCCCGAGGGCGTTGGTCGCGAACACGAGCTCGCGGCCGTCGCGCGTCAGCTCGCGGTTGCGCGGCGTGTGCACGATGCCCGCGTTCAGCAGCACGCCGTCGAGGCGCGAGCGGGAGAAGAGGCCGCCGCGGAGCGACGCCGCCGCCGCCCGGATGGATCCGGGGTTGCTGACGTCCATCAGCAGCGTCTCCACCGAGGCGCCGGGCACGCGCGCTTCGAGCGCGTCGTGCGCGGCGGCGAGCCGGTTCGGGCTGCGACCGCTCAGGATGACGTGCGCGCCCGCGCCCGCGAGCTGCTCGCTCGCGAAGTACCCGAGGCCGGCGTTGGCCCCGGTCACCAGGTACTGCCGTCCTGACAGGTCCGGCAGAGCGGCCGGATCCCAGGGTGCTCGGGCGATCACACCCCGAACATATCCCCGCAGCGCCATACGCGCAGGTCCCGCCCCGGCTCGGCGACGTTTCGACCGGCTTCGACTCGCTCCGCCCGCGCAGCCCGTTTCGATTTCCTCGCTCGCGAGTGTCCGGCGCGGAACGTCGGCGCGAGCGTGCGAGACGCTTCTGAAAGAAATTCCGCCCGAGCCGATCGCGGGGCGTGAGAATAGGGACCATGCGACGCGACGAGATCGAGTGCTGGCTGACCGACATGGACGGGGTGCTCGTCCACGAGAACCTGCCGATCCCCGGAGCGCCGGAGCTGCTGGCGAAGTGGCGGGATGACGGCACGCCGTTCCTCGTGCTGACGAACAACTCGATCTTCACGCCGCGCGACCTGTCCGCGCGGCTGCGCGCCTCGGGCATCGAGGTTCCCGAGGACCGGATCTGGACCAGCGCGCTCGCGACCGCCGACTTCCTGAAGTCCCAGGCGCCCGGCGGATCCGCGTTCGTGATCGGCGAGGCCGGCATCCTGACCGCGATGCACGAGGCCGGGTTCATCATGACCGAGACCGACCCGGACTACGTGGTCGTCGGCGAGACGCGCAACTACTCCTTCGAGGCGATCACCAAGGCGATCCGCCTGATCGGCCGCGGCGCCCGCTTCATCGTCACGAACCCCGACGCGACCGGCCCGAGCGCCGAGGGCCCGCTGCCCGCCACCGGCGCCATCGCCGCCCTCATCACCAAGGCGACGGGTCGCGAGCCGTACGTGGTCGGAAAGCCGAACCCGATGATGTTCCGCTCGGCGCTGAACCGGATCGGCGCGCACTCCGAGAACACCGGCATGATCGGCGACCGGATGGACACCGACATCGTGGCGGGCATCGAGGCCGGCCTGCACACCGTGCTCGTGATGACCGGCATCAGCGATCAGCGCGAGATCGAGCGCTACCCGTTCCGGCCGAACGAGGTGCTCTCGTCGGTCGCCGAGCTCCTGCCCACGGCCGACGCACCGGCGACCGAGGTGGAGGAGTGACGGCCCCGGAGACCGCCCTCCCGCCCGCCCGCGTCCTGCGCTGGAAGATCGCGATCTTCGCGATCTTCCTCACCAGCGGCCTGAGCATCGCGACGTGGGCCTCGCGTGTGCCCGCGATCAAGGACGCGCTCGGGGTCGACAACATCGGCGTCGGCGCGCTGCTCATGGGCGCCGGCGTGGCGTCCATCCTGGGCCTGTCGCTCTCCACGCCCGTTCTGGCGAGGTTCGGCGCCCGCCGCGGCATGCTCGCGTCGATGTTCGTCTTCGCGCTCGGCGTGCTCCTGATCGGGATCGGGACCGACGTGCTCGCGTCCTTCCCGCTCGTGCTCGTGGGCCTCATCCTGTTCGGCCTGGGCAACGGCTCGCTCGACGTGATGATGAACGTCGAGGGCACGGCCATCGAGCAGCTCCAGAGCAAGACGATCCTGCCGCTGTTCCACGCGTTCTTCAGCTTCGGCACCGTGATCGGCGCGGCCATCGGCACCGTGGCCGTGAGCTGGGGCGTCGACGTGCTGTGGCACACCGCGTTCATCGCCGGCGCGATCGCGGCCATCGCGATCGCGGCGATCGCGAACGTGCCGCGCCGCGCGGCCGTGGATCCGGATCCCGCCGAGCACGGCCGCGGCTGGCGGGAGCGCCTGATGGCCTCGCTCGAGGTCTGGCGCGAGCCGCGCACCTACGCGCTCGGCGTGATCATGCTCGGGATGGCGTTCGCCGAGGGCGCCGCGAACGACTGGCTGGCGCTCGGCATCGTCGAGGGACACGGCGGCGACGAGGCGCTGGGCGCGGCCGGCCTCACGGTGTTCTCGGTCGCCATGACCGTGGTGCGCGTGTTCGGCGGGCCGCTCGTCGACCGCGTCGGCCGCGTGACGGTGCTCCGCGTGCTCTCGGCGACCGCGGCGGTCGGCCTGCTGCTGTTCATCCTCGCGCCGAACCTGCCCCTCGTCCTCGTCGGCGCGGCGCTGTGGGGCGTCGGCGCGTCGCTCGGCTTCCCGCTCGGGATGTCGGCGGCCGCGGACGACCCCGCGCGGGCCGCGGCGCGCGTGAGCGCGGCGGCGACCATCGGCTATGTCGCGTTCCTGGCGGGCCCGCCCGTGCTGGGGGCGATCAGCGAGGCGATCGGCCTGCTCAACACGCTGTGGATCATCGTCGCCCTGACGGTCGCATCCGGTCTCGCGTCGGGCGCGGCTCGCCCGCTGTCGTCGGACCCGTCCGCCCCCGGCGTCGCGGACGGTCCCGCCGGCGACGTCACACGCCGCTGACCACCGCCGCGAACCGCCCCAGCACCTTCGGCCAGCCCCGGCCGTAGTCGCTCCGCGCCGCCTCGGGATCGGCGTAGGCCTCCCAGCCCGTGTGGACGAGCGTCACGAGCGTCCCCTCGCTCGCGGGAGCGAAGGTCACCTCCACGTGGGTGGCCGCGCCGGCGTCGCGTCCGGGATGCCACGTGAACGCCACACGGGACGGCTCACGCGATTCGGTGACGGTCCCCCAGACGGCGGTGCGGCCATCCGGGGCCGTCTCGACGAACCGCTCGCCGTCGAACGCGATGGTCGCCTCGGCGCCGAAGCACCCGTGCGACGCGATCGGCCACCACGCGCCGATGTCGTGGACGAAGACCCGGTACGCCGTCGCGGGATCGGCCGCCACGAGCACCTGCCGCCGCAGCGGCGGGACGCTCACGACGCGCTCCGCTCGGACGCGGCCGCCTCGCGGTCCGCCGACGCGGCCGCGGAGCGCTCGGCGAAAGCCGCGAGCGCGGTGTCCCAGTGGCCCGCAAGCCAGGTCTGCACCGCCGCGAGCCCGTCGGGCGCGAGGGCGTACAGGTTGCGGGTGCCGACGGAGCGGTGCTCGACGAGGCCGGCGCCCTCGAGCACGCGCAGGTGCTTGCTCACCGCAGGGCGGCCGACCGGCAGCGCCTCGGCGAGGGCGCCCACCGGCGTGGGCCCCGCCCGCAGGGCCTCCACGATCCGGCGCCGCGTGGCGTCCCCCAGCGCGTCGAGCGCGGCTTCGGCATCCATGGCATCCCTTCGGTTCCTCTTCGGTAACCGTCACCATAGAGCAACCAAAGGCGGGCGGCAAGAGCATCCGCGGGAGACGGCTAGGCTCATCCGGTGCGTCTCGTCATCGCCCGCTGCTCCGTGGACTACACCGGCCGTCTCAACGCGCATCTGCCGCTCGCGACCCGGGTGCTGATGCACAAGGGCGACGGCAGCCTGCTCGTGCACTCCGACGGCGGCTCGTACAAGCCGCTCAACTGGATGAGCCCGCCGTGCCGGCTCGACGTCGAGCAGCCGAGCGAGGAGCTCGCGGAGGCCGGCGTGACCGAGCTGTGGCGCGTGACGCACCAGAAGACGGGCGATGCGCTGACCGTGCACATCTACGAGGTGATCCACGAGTCGAAGCACGATCTGGGCGTCGACCCCGGTCTCATCAAGGACGGCGTGGAGTCCGACCTACAGCGCCTGCTCGCCGAGCAGGTCGACCTGATCGCCGAGGGCGCGACGCTCGTGCGCCGCGAGTACCCGACGGCCATCGGACCGGTCGACCTCCTCGTGCGCGACGCCGGCGGCGTGCCGATCGCGGTCGAGGTCAAGCGCCGCGGCGACATCGACGGCGTCGAGCAGCTCACCCGCTACCTCGACCTGCTCGGGCGCGATCCGCTGCTCACGGGCATCCAGGGCGTGTTCGCCGCCCAGGAGATCAAGCCGCAGGCGCGCGTGCTCGCCGAGGACCGCGGCATCCGCTGCCTCGTGCTCGACTACGACGACATGAAGGGCATCGAGTCGGGCGCCCCGCGGCTGTTCTGACCCCGAGGCGCCCGATCCGCCCTTCGACTGGTCTTCGGCGACGAGACTGGTCTCGGCGGGACCAGTCTCGTCGCCCGGGACCAGTCGACGTCGCCCGGGACCAGTCGACGCCGCGTCTAGGCTGATGCCATGACGTCTTCGCCCTGGTCGTGCATCCTCTGGGACGTGGACGGGACGGTCGCCGATGCGTCGGCCGGCATCCTGCCCCGCA
The DNA here is from genome assembly GCF_001426925.1 of Microbacterium sp. Root53. GTDB lineage: Bacteria > Actinomycetota > Actinomycetes > Actinomycetales > Microbacteriaceae > Microbacterium. The sequence continues at coordinate 13,080 of NZ_LMFR01000004.1, read as the reverse complement.
TCACGGAGGTGCTCACGGCGATGGGCCGCGTGGCGCCGCCCGCCGACGAGCTGCGTCACTGGATCGGGCCGCCCATGCTCGAGTCGTTCCAGCAGCGGGCGCTGCTGTCGCCCGAGGAGGCCACCGCGGCGGTCGCCGCGTACCGCGCGCTCGCGTCTCGCGACGGCTACGCCAAGTCGGTCGCGCTGTACCCGGGGGTCGCCGAGCTGATCCGGGATGTGCACGCCGCGGGTGTGCCGCAGGCGACCGCCAGCACCAAGCCGCAGAACCAGGTGCGCGCGATCCTGGAGCACTACGCGCTGGACGACGCGTTCACGGCGATCGTCGGAGCGCGGGCCGAGGCCGACGTGCTCGACACGAAGGCGGATGTCCTGGGCCGCGCGCTCGAGGGCCTCGCCGCGGCGGGCGTCGACGTGTCGCGACCCGTGCTCATCGGCGACCGCCACCACGACGTCGAGGGCGCCGCGGAGTACGGGGTCCCGGTCGTGTTCGTGCGCTGGGGCTTCGGGAACCCGGGCGAGGAAGAGGGCGCGCAAGCCGTGGTCGACGACCACGCGCAGCTGCGCGAGCTGGTGCTCAGCCGGGACTGACATGGACCTCACCGAAGTCGACCTGCTGGCGTGGCTGGTCCCCGCCGCGGTCGTCTTCGGGTCGGCCGCCGTCCTCGTGGTCGTGGTGGTGCTGGCCGTGCGCTTCGCCCGGCGCGCTCCCGCCGCGCGTCGCCGGGCCGCCGCCGAGCTCGGCACCGCCGGGGCGGCGCTCGTGCAGCTGGACGACGCGGTCGACGAGCTGGATCTCGAGGTCGGGCTGTCGGGGGCGCTCTACGGGGGCGGCGCCCCGCCGTCGCTGCGCCGGGCCCGGATGACCGCGCAGCACGCGCGGGACGAGGCGTTCGTCGCCTACCGCGACGCCGGCGACCCGCGCGTGGTCCCGGCTGACGCGGCGCGCGCGGCCCGCGATCTGCACCGCCGGATCGAGCGCGAGCTCGCCACGATCGAGGCCGCGCGGCGCGAGCACCGGGACTGGATCCAGGCGAACGTCGGCGCCTCCGAGCAGGTCGCCGGCGCCGAGCGCCGACTCGCGGAGCTGCGGGCGCGGATGGGCGACCCGGGGGCGCTGCTGCGGGAGCTCGAGCAGCGTGCAGACCCCGAGGAGTGGACGGACGCGGCCCGCGCGGTCGACGACGCGCGCTCCGCCGTGGCCGAGGCCGAGCGACGCATCGCGGCGGCACGCGAGATCGCGGCCCACCCGACCCGCTCGGCGCTGGAGGACCTCGCCGGGGCGGAGCGCGCGCTGCGCCGCGCAGATGCCGCCTCGCGCACGCTCGAGGAGACCCACCGCCTCGTGACCCAGGCCGGTCTCGCGGTGAGCGACGAGATCGCCGCCGCGCGCTCGGCGGTCCGTTCCGCCACGTCGATCCGGGCCGCGCTGCCGGCCGATCAGGCCGAGCGCCTGGGCGACGAGATCCGCTGGGCGGATCAGCAGCTCGACCGCATCGAGCCCACCGCCGCGCGGCGCCCCGTGTCGGCCAACGAGGCCATCGCGCGGGTGCGCGACCGCCTGGACATGGCGCTCGCGGACGCGCACACGGCGCAGCAGCGGCTGCACGGCGCGCGCACGGCGCTGCCGGGAACGCTCGCCGCGGCACGCAGCGCGATCGGCCATGCCGAGGCGGCGATCCCCGAGCACACCGCCGGGCTGGACGCCCGCGTGCGGCTCGACGCGGCGCGCCGCGAGCTTGCCGCAGCGCGCCAGACCCAGGATCCGGTCGAGGCGCTCGACGCGGCGCGGCGCGCGATCCGCCACGCGGAGGACGCCAAGGCCCTCGCCGATCACCACCGCCTCGCCAGCGCCGGCGAGTGACGCCGCCGGGGCAGGAGAAAGGGCCCGGCGGCCGAAGCCGCCGGGCCCTGGGTAGTCACGCCGCGTGACGCGGCCGACCGTTGGAGATCCGACTCAGAGGGGGCGGATGTTCTCCGCCTGGAGGCCCTTGGGGCCCTGAGCGATCTCGAACTCGACTCGCTGGTTCTCCTCCAGCGAGCGGTAACCCGAAGCCTCGATCGCGGTGTAGTGCGCGAAGACGTCAGAGCCGCCCTCGTCGGGAGAGATGAAGCCGAAGCCCTTCTCCGAGTTGAACCACTTGACGGTGCCCTGCGTAGCCATTTACTGCCGTTCTATCTGTGATGAAGCCGGCGCGAACATCGTGCCGACACAGTCACGCTAACGGAGTAACCCGTGAAGAGATAGGGCTTGAGCGATAATGACGCCCGGTTGCGCCGCCTGCCGGGACTGCGGGGCGTCGGGCGAAGACCACGGCGGCCCTCACCAATGGGGGGAATCGGTGAGGGCCGGACGACCGAGGTTGTCCCGACCAGTGTATAGGACGATCTGACCTTTTGTCCCCCGTTCGGAGGACAGAGCTGCGCCGAGTTGCCCGGCGCGGCGGGCCCGCCGACCATGGACCCATGAGACTCCCCCGCCGCGCCGCCGCCTCCGGCACGGCCGTCGCGCTCGCGCTGGTGCTCGCCGGCTGCGGCGGCGGTCTGTCGTCCCACGCGGGCACGCCGTTCACCGCGTGCCTGCAGCAGGCCGGCGTCGACATCTCCCGCATGGCGTCGTGGACCCGGGAGCGGGAGCGCGAGGAGCTGAGCGACCCGGCCGCGCTCGCGTGCGTGCTGTCCGACCTTCCGGCGGGCGAGCGCCGAGAGGTGCTCGACTGGGCCTTCCCGGACGTCCCCGCCGACGCGTCCGCGGACGAGCAGGCCCCCGTGGCCGAGGCGGTCGGCGGATTCCTCGAGGCCCGCACTCCTCCGGACGCGGAGGCGATCGCCGATGCGGGCGAGCTGCTCGCGGCGCTCGGCGTCACGGGCGCAGAGCCGGCGGGCGTGCGCCACGCGCTCGCCCTGCGCGTGCATCTAGACGCGGGCGGACCGCTGTACGACGCCTGGCGCGAGGGCCTGAACCTGGAGGACGACCACGCCGCCCGGGCGCGCTTCGCCGGGGAGCAGCTCGAGCTGGGCGGCGCGCTGGCCGACCTCCTCGCCGAGACGTCGGACGCCCTCCTCGCGGCCCAGGAGCAGGCCGGCTGATCGGCCCGGGAACGAAGAACGGGCCCCCATCCGGGAGCCCGTTCTTCGTCGCTGTGAGGTGGTTTGCACTTTGAGCCAGCCCTACAGCCACTTGGGCCCCGGGAGGCCTCCACGAGCCCGTTACAGGCTTCGTGCGCAGATTTTCCAATCAGATGAGGGCCGCGGGCCTGGCGCTAGCGTGGCGCGTGCTGCACGCGCCCCCCGGGGGTGCGCGGGCCGCGCGCGGCGGGGGCCGCCGGCGCGCGGATCGGATTCGTGCGCACCCCCTGGTGGGCGCAGGCGGAACCGGCCAGCCGCGCCGCGACCGAGTCGGCCGCTGCCGCGCTCGGCGCCGCCGCCGTCGAGCTGCCCCCGGCCTTCGACGACATCGTCTCCGCACACGACCTGATCGCCATGACCGACACCAGCCACGCCCTGCTGCCGGAGTATCGCGCACATCCGGAGATGCTCACCGATCAGCTGCGGGAGCGCCTGGGGGAGGGTCTGCGGACGGCGCCCGGCGCGTATCGCGCCGCCGTGCGCGTCGCCGACCGGGTCCGCACCGCAACGAGCGCGCTGTTCGAGGACGTCGATGTGCTCGTCGCGCCCGCCGTCATCGGTGAGGCGCCGTTCGCGGAGGACGGCACCGGCGACCCGCTGTTCTGCCGGCCGTGGTCAATGCTGGGCAACCCCGTCGTGACGGTACCCGTCGCGTTCGGGCCCGCCGGCCTCCCGATCGGCGTGCAGATCGTCGCTCGTCACGGCGAGGACCTCCTGGCCCTCGACGTCGCCGCCCGGCTTTCGGACGCGATCGGTGCCGCGGCGATGACGGCGTCCTGACCGGCTGCCCAGGGGTGCCGCCGGTACCGGGCGGGGTGGCGCCGTCCGGCGCCACCCCCCGCGTCTCCTACCGGGTCTCCCCGTTGAAGGTCCACTGCTCGCGGGGGATGCCCTCGACCGTGACCCAGGTGTCGGGCCGGCGCCCGCCTGGCGCGGTGCAGTGCTCCGCCACGACCTCGTCGATGGCCACCGCGAGCCGCCGGGCGAGCTCGGGGTCCTGCTGGAGGCGGTGTTCGAACAGCTTCACGGTGACGAGGGGCATCGCCCGCTCCCTTCCCTACGACCAGACGCGCGCGAAGCGGGCCTTGCGCTCCGCGCGAGCGTCGAGTGCCTGCTCCATCGTGACCGGGACGAATCGGACCTTCGCGCCCGGGCCCATCCGGGCGAACAGGTCCATGTCCGCGCTGATGACGGTCGCGGCCTGCGCGTAGCCGCCGCCGGACACCGCGTCGCAGTGCAGGACGATGGGCTGCGTGCCGCCGGGGATCTGGATCGAGCCGACCGCGTAGCCGGCATCCGTGATGTTGGAGGGGTCCTGGCCCGCGCCGAAGGGCTGCTCCTCCTGCTTCCACTCGGCGCCCGGGCCGTCGAAGCGCAGCCCCATGCGGTCTGCCACGGGCGTCAGGGTCCATTCGGCCTCGGTGAGGTTGCGCAGCCCCTGCTCGGTGAGCTTGTGGTCGTACAGGCCCAGCATGATCCGCACGGTGAACTCGCGCCCGTAGTCGGGCAGCAGGTCTTCGGGGACCTCGTCCATGCGCGGCAGCGTGGCCTGCGGCGGCGCACCGACGGGCAGCGTGTCACCGGCCTGCACGGCGCGCCCCTGGACACCACCCAGGCGGCCGATCGGGTACGTGGAGCGCGACCCGAGCACCTCGGGCACGTCGATGCCGCCGGCCACGGCGATGAAGTACTTCGCGCCGCCCTTCAGCACGCCGAAGGACACCTCATCGCCCGCGGCGAGCTCGAGACGGGTGTATCCGGTCCGGCGCTCGCCGTTGACGAGCACGTCGACGGGGGAGCCCGTCACGGCGAGCACGGTGTCCGCGTCCACGCGGAGCTTGGGACCCAGGTAGGTGCACTCCAGCACCGCCTCTTTTTCGGTGTTGCCGACGAGGCGGTTCGCGAGGGCGGCCGCGTACTGGTCCATGGCGCCGCCCTGGGGGATCCCGAAGCGGTAGTAGCCGAAGCGGCCGCGGTCCTGCACCGTGGTCGCCAGTCCCGGGGTGAGAATCTCAAGCGACATCCAGGGCCTCCAGAAGGGTGGTGTTGTACCCGGCGGGGTCGGCCAGCGCGTCGGCCAGCGTGAAGGTGACGGGCGCCTGCTTGTAGCGATACGTCCCGGCAGCGACCTCGGCTTCGATCCGGCGGTACTCGGCCTCGTCGACCGGGCGGTACTTGACGATGTCGCCCGTGCGGAACAGCACCATGAAGTCCGAGAAGTCCTCGAGCCGCTGCTCGGGGTCGTAGATGGGGGTCGGCGTGATGCCGAGCATCTGGTAGCCGCCCGCGCCGCGCACCGAGTAGTGCGCGGTGAAGCAGCCGCCGTAGCCGATCGTGAGCGCGGGCGTGTCGGTGCGCGGGCTCAGGTACTTCGGCACCTCGAGCTGCCGCTCGCGCGGCGCCAGCTGGAACAGGAACGGCAGGCCCGCCACGAAGCCCACCATCGAGACCAGCCACGGCGTCTCGTGGTGGCGCCGGATGAACTCGGCCGCGTCCGCCAGGCCGTTGACCTCGGCCGCGTAGTCCAGGTCCGAGCCGTTCGGGTTCTGGTGGTAGCCCTCGCGGAACCGCGCGGCGACCTCTCGCGTGTACGGGTCGTCGTACCAGACGGGCACCTCGATGATCCGCGTCTCGAGCGCCTGCACCGCCGCGCGGCGGACCTCGGTCTCGAGTTCGCGCGCCTTGGCCTCCAGGTCGGCGGAGGCGAGCTCGTCCGGGTTGAAGCGGATGAGCAGGGACGCGTTCGCGGGGCAGATGTCGACGATGCCGTTCAGCGCCGCCTCCTCGAGCCCGTGCGCCATGGCGGTGGCGACGAAGTTCGCCTCCAGGCTCATGTCCGGGGAGATCTCGATGAGCAGGAACTCGTCGCCTCCCCACGTGTAGCGGGCGCGCTCCGGAAGTGTCATGCGTCTGCTCCCAACAGGCCGGGTACGGACTCGATATAGGTCGTGTAGTGCTCGGCGGCGGCGAAGTCCTCGAGCTCCAAGAGGCGTCGCATCAGGGGGACGGTGGTCTTGATGCCGGAGATCTCGGTCTCGCCGAGGACCCGCGCCGCCCGCGCCCGGGCCTGGGCCCGGTCCGGGCCCCACACGATCACCTTGCCGAGCAGGGAGTCGTAGAACGGCATCACGGTCTGGCCCGCGGAGAAGCCGAAGTCGGCCCGCACGCCGGGGCCGCCCGAGAGCTGGAGGCTCTCGATCAGGCCGGGACTGGGCATGAAGTTGTTCGCCGGATCCTCCGCGTTGATGCGGAACTCGAACGCGTGCCCGTCGAAGCGGATGTCCTCCTGCGTGTACCCGAGCTTCTCGCCCGAGGCCACGCGGAGCTGCTCGCGCACCAGGTCGATCCCGGTGATCGCCTCGCTGATCGGATGCTCGACCTGCAGGCGCGTGTTCATCTCGATGAACGCGACCTCCTGGCGCTCCGGGTCGTAGAGGAACTCGACGGTGCCCGCGCCGATGTACTTCGCCTGGCGAGCCAGCTCCACCGACGAGGCGCGCATGCGCGCGCGCAGCTCGTCGGGCAGACCCGGCGCGGGCGCCTCCTCGATCACCTTCTGCTGCCGGCGCTGCATGGAGCAGTCGCGGTCGCCCAGGTGCAGCCACGTCTCGCCGTCGCCCAGGAGCTGGACCTCGACGTGCCGGGCGCGGGTCACGAAGCGCTCGAAGTACACGTCGCTGGACCCGAACGCCGCGAGAGCCTCGGCCTGCGCGACCTCCACGGTGCCGCGGACGTCCTCGCGCGAGTCGATGCGCCGGATGCCGCGCCCGCCGCCGCCCGCCGACGCCTTGACCACGAGCGGGTAGCCGATGCTGTCGGCCACCGCCTCGATGTCGCCGTCGGTGTCCAGCGGACCCTCGGTGCCCGCGAGGACCGGCACGCCGGCCGCGCTCGCGGCCTCGCGCGCGCGGGACTTGTCGCCCATCAGCTCGATCGACTCGGGACTGGGCCCGACCCAGATCAGCCCGGCCTCCTGGACCCGTCGCGCGAATCCGGCGTTCTCGGAGAGGAAGCCGTAGCCCGGGTGGATCGCGTCGGCGCCGCTCACGGCGGCGGCGTGCAGGATCGCGTCCTGGTTCAGGTAGCTCAACCCGGCCGGCGCCGGGCCGATCACGTGGGTCTCGTCCGCGATGCGCTCGACGTTCGACCCCCGATCCGCCTCGCTCACCACCGCGACCGTGGCGATTCCCATTTCCTTCGCCGTGCGGATGACGCGGATTGCTATCTCGCCGCGATTGGCGATGAGCAGTTTCTTCACCTCTGGTGCTCCTTCTGCCGCTGCCGCGGCGGACGCTGGTCAGTCGATCGTGGCGATGACGTCGCCGGGACCGACGGTTCCGTTGTCCTCGACCTCGAACGAGGTGATGACTCCCGCCACCTCGGTGCGGACTTCGCTGAACTGCTTCATGATCTCGACGATGCCGATGGTCTGCCCCGCCTCGACGGCGTCGCCGACCTCGACGAACGGCGCCTTGTCGGGGGCCGGCCGGCGGTAGAAGATGCCGGGCAGGGGGGCGATTACCTGTGCGCTCACGTGCGTGTTCTCCAATGGGTTAAGGGGACTGGTTGCCTGGCGCCGCTACTCGGCGAGCGCCCCGCGGACGGCCTCGGCGACCTCCACCGCGTTGGGCGTGTCGGAGTGCACGCAGACGCTGCCGAAGCGCAGCGGGATCTCGGTGCCGTCGACCGACAGGATCGAGCCCGTCTCGAGGGCGCGGCGGGTGCGCTCCGCCGCCGCCGCCGGATCCGTCGCGTGGGGCTGGCGCAGGATGATGAGGCCGCCGTCGGCGTTGTAGTCGAGGTCGACGTACAGCTCACCCACGAACTCGACGCCCTCGCGTTCGCTCACCCGCTGGTGGGCGGATCCGGCGATGCCGAAGATCGGCACGCCGTAGTCCGCCGCCACGCGCGTGGCCCCGGCCATGAGCTCCTCGTCGCGCGCCAGCATGCCGTAGAGGGCGCCGTGGGGCTTGATGTGGTTCAGCGGCAGGTCGTACTTCTTCAGGAAGCCGCTCAGGGCGCCGACCTGGTACCGGATGAGGCTCTCGACCTCCTCGGGCGTCAGCTTCATCTCGCGGCGACCGAAGCCGACCAGGTCGGGCAGCCCGGGGTGCGCTCCCACGCGGACCCCGTTCGCCTTGGCGAGTGCGACGGTCGCCTCGAGCGTCTGCGGGTCACCCGAGTGAAAACCGCACGCCACATTCGCGACGTCGATGATCGACATCAGGTTGGCATCGTTGCCGAAGGTGTGGAGGCCGAAGGCCTCGCCCATGTCCGAGTTCAGGGAGATGTCTCCGCTGCGCTGCGCTGTCATGCTCATACGCTACGCTCCGACTCGAGTTCAGGTGATTGTGCAAACGCAAAAGAGTCGCGCATGTCTTTGGGCGCAAGCAAGGAGGAAAGCATGCATGTCGCAGACCTGTTGACCGACCCGTCGCTCCAGCTTCGCCTCGAGACGCCCACCGGGACGAAGCGCCTCCAGCAGGAGGTGGCGCGCTGCGCGCCCATGGAGCACCTCGACCCCACGCCCTTCCTGGACGAGAACGTGCTGCTGCTGACGTCGGGCATCGGGATGAACTTCACCGAGCAGAGCATCTGGGACGGGTACGTCGAGCGCCTGGCGCGGGTGCCGGTCTCGGCCGTCGCGTTCTCCATCGGAGCGGCGCACCGGCAGATGCCGCGCGGGCTCGTGAACGCGTGCACCGCGTACGACGTCCCGCTGCTGGAGGTCCCCCCCACGGTCCCGCTGCACAAGATCGACCAGTTCGTCGAGGAGTGGCTGCAGGCGGAACGGCTCGAGCAGTACGACCGGAGCTGGCTGATCGCGGACGAATGCGCCCGGCTGGCCAGCCAGGGGGCCGAGATCACCACGCTCCTGGCCGCCATCCACGCCTCCATCGACGAGCCGCTCGCCGTCTACGACGCGTTCGACTCGCTCATCGCGCAATACCCGGAGACCGCGACGTGGCGCACGGGCCCGGCGCGCCCCTCGGGGCCGGAGGTGCTGAACGTGAACCTGCCGATGGGTCTGAGCAACCCGTGCCAGCTCTCCGTGCGCGTCCACCAGTCGGGGCTCGAGCTGCAGACGCTCCTCGCCCCCGTCAGCTCGATCCTCGCCCTGCAGCTCAACCGCGCCGTCGCCGTGGACGCCAGCAGCCACCAGGACATGCTCCGCTTCGTGAACCGCTGCGTGGGCTGGTCGGAGTCCACCCGCAGCGACGTCGCGAACGCCTTCCACGAGCTCGGCCTCAGCCGGCAGGCCGAGACCGCGCTCGCCGTCGCGGACATGAGCGGCGACCACGCCGCCTCCGCGTGGAAGCTCCGCGACGCGCTGCACCGTGCCTTCCACAACGTCCGGGTCGCCGAGATCGACGACCGGATGATCGCGATCGCGCAGTTCCCCCGCGACGGGTTCCCCGCGGCCGCGGAGGCGCTGATGCGGTTCACGCCCGCGCTGCCGCTGGTGTATCGCGGACCCGTGCACACCATCGACGAGCTGCGCATCGCGCTCGTCCACGCGCTCGATCTCGTCAACCACACGCCCGTGCAGGTGATCGCGCCGGCCCTGGGCCTGAGCGCCGTCGTCGCGGCGGCCGCCGGCCGCGGGGCGCGAGAGTCGGCGGAGCGCTTCCTGGCGCCGCTGTTCGAGCACGACGATCAGCGCAGCAGTGAGCTGTTGCCGACGCTTCGGGCGTGGATCCGTCACAACGCCCAGGCGTCGAAGACCTGCGAGGAGCTCTTCATCCACCGGAACTCGCTGAGCTACCGACTGCGACGCATTGAGGAGGTCTTGGGCGTATCGCTCGAGACCCTCGAGGGGAAGTCCACCTGCCTGATGGCCCTGAGACTCGTCGACCTGGAGCCGTATTGAGTCCGGCGCGGCCCTTGCCCGCGCAACGCAAGGCGGGCCGCCGGGGTCTTCCCCCGACGGCCCGCCTCGCGTGCGGCGCGCCCGTGGTTACGAGCGGACCTCCTTGGTCAGGCCGGTGCGGCTGTTCGGGTTCACGCGCCAGAGGATGGCGTAGATCGCCCCGCCCAGCACCGCCGTGAGGATCGGACCCCACGTGGAGCCGATGCCGCCGAGGTCCGGGTTGATCACGCCGAGCTGGAGCATCACCAGGCCGACGGCCGTCGCGACGATCCACGCGATCAGGCCGTTCGCGTTGAAGGTCCGGTAGTGGTGATCGCCGATCGCGGCGTGCTCGCCGTTCTGCCCGCGGTTCAGCAGGATGTGCACCAGCGCGATCGCCACCCAGGCCGTCACCAGCACGCCCTGCCAGGCGAGCGCGATGAGCAGGTACTGCACGATGGGGAGCAGCATGCACAGGAAGATGATCACCGAGGAGATCAGCACCCAGGCGATGTTGGGGATCCGGATCTTCAGCACGCGCTCGCCGAACGCCTTCAGGTTCGCGGAGCTGAGGTAGTAGTTCGCCGTGTTGATGCGCGTCTGCGACGCGATGATCACGATGAGGCCGAGGATCCCCATCAGGCTCACGACCCCGCCGGCAAGCCCGGTCTCGGAGACCTCGATGCCGGGGATCGTGAAGGTGAGGAAGATGCCGACGAACGCGGAGAAGCCGTAGGCCAGCACGTAGAAGAGCGGGCCGAACGTGAGCGTCTGGTGGAAACGCACGTCCTTGCGCTTGCCGAGCGCCGCGTAGTCCATCGTGAACATCATCATGATCCAGATGCCCATGTACCCGGCGAAGGTGGCGAGCCACCCCGGACCGCCGCTGGCGAGGGTGGCCGGCGCCTCGGGGGCCTGTGTCAGCCACGTGTCGCTGAAGCCGTACACGGCGCCGGCCCAGATGACCGCCGCGATGAGCCCGCCGATGTAGAGCGGCATGAGCCACCCGTTGAGCTTGTCGAGGAAGCGACGGACGCCGCCGATCACGAGCGGCGTGGAGTAGATCACGACGATCAGGCTCCACAGCCACAGCGGACCGCCGAAGGCGGCCGCGAACGCGTAGACCACGATGGATCCCTCGAACACCGCGTAGTAGATCGCGATCAGGGCGAAGATCAGGGTCGCGATGGACGAGCCCGCTCGACCCAGGATCGTGCGGGAGAACTCCGCCACGGTGGTGCGGTTGTTGATCGCGTACTTCGACAGCACGGCGTTGATCAGGCCGTACGCGATGATGGTCAGCACCAGGCCGATGAGGGCCTGCACGGTGCCGTAGGCGAGCGCCATGGCCGCGCCGATGTACACGAAGAAGAAGGCGCTTGCCGTGCCGTACCAGGCCAGCAGCAGCGGTCCCTTCTTCATCTGGTCTTCGTCGTTGCCTTCTCGGGCAAGAGCATCCGTCGCCTCGACGTCGTCGTTGCTTCCGGTGAGATTGAGACTCACGGGTACCTCCGTTGTGTCCGCCGGGACCGAGCCGCGATCTAGTCGCCGGGCCCGGCTCGGACATGGGATGGGATCTACCGCCGGCGGGTACCGGCGGTGTGAATCGCGGACGCTCGGGGAACGCCCCGTGAAGCCGCGTGCGACACATTCTGGAGCCCGCGCAGGCTTTCGAATACTGTGCAGGCGCCGGAATGTCGACGCGCCCGTCGGCTATCTGCACAAACGGCCGGGACCCAGATGAGGTCGTGGTTACCCGCGCGTTTCGCGGCATGGGGTGCGGGCGATCCCGCCTCCTGCTCCGCGCCGAACGCGCGGGACGTCGGTCGCCGACGTCCCGCGCGGTCCCCTCAGGATGCCAGCAAATCGCCCACTCCGGTGCGCCGTTTCCCACCGAACGAGGTCGCCCGGGCCGGAGGGCCCACGGGATGCTCGCCGGGTGCGGCTTGTACGCCTCCGCGGGCGGCGACGCAAGCGGATGTGCTGGCCGCGCGGCCAGTCCTACCGTGCCGCCAGCCGGGTCGCCGCGCGCACGCGACGGGCCGCGGGACGGGATCGCTCGAGGGAGACCGAGGAGGCCGGAGTGATCGCAGCAGAAGGCAGCGCGGGGCAGGCGGGACGCGCGGGGGCGGCGGTGCTTCCGCCCCGGCAGGCGGAGCTACTGAGCGCCTCTCGCACCGAGCAGAAGGGCAACATCTTCCTCCGGTGGATCACCTCCACCGACCACAAGACGATCGGCTACATGTACCTGATCGCGGCGCTGCCGTTCTTCCTGCTCGGCGGGGTGATGGCGCTGCTCATCCGCGCCGAACTCTTCCAGCCGGGCATGCAGGTGGTCCCCACCAAGGAGCAGTACAACCAGCTGTTTACGATGCACGGCACGATCATGCTGCTGATGTTCGCGACGCCGCTGTTCGCGGGCTTCGCGAACGCGATCATGCCGCTGCAGATCGGGGCTCCGGATGTGGCGTTCCCGCGGCTGAACGCGCTCTCGTTCTGGCTGTTCCTGTTCGGCTCGCTCGTCGCGGTCGGCGGTTTCCTGACGCCGTCGGGCGCTTCAGCTCGCCACGGCCGCGGATTCGGAACGCGTTCGTCGTTGGTTTCTGTATGGGCTCGCAGTGCTCGGTGCTCTGCTCCCAGTGCTGGTTCTAGCCGGCACCTGGATGGGCGTCCTCTTGCCCGGATGAGCCCTTAAACGTCGGATTACGACGCGCGCTACCGCGGCTGGCAGCAAGGCGTGTTCTGGTGGTCGTTCGTCCTGTTCGTCGCCGTCGTCTGCGGCTACATCGTCTTCAGCTTCTACATGCTCCTCGAGCTCTTCAAGCCCGACGCAACGGCGGGGCCGACGCCAGAGATGCCCGTGGTCATCACCTGGCTCGCCGCGGGGCAGCACAGATACTCGCGCTCTTTATGGTCGTGGCAAGGCACCTGTTCCCGCCGTCCGGCCCTGTGCCGGCCGCGCCGAGCGATAACATCGAGACCGCGGGCGGCGACGCCGCCTAGATGTACTGCCCAGCCAGGTTGTTTGAGATCCGGCTGATGGGCGGGAGCTTCCCGATCGCGGTGTGGGGCCTGTGGTGATTGTAGAAGTGCAGCCAGGCC
>NZ_LMFR01000003.1 GCF_001426925.1 Microbacterium sp. Root53 | reverse complement strand
CTTGGCCTCATCGAGCATCCGCAGCGCGCGCTCGCGCATCTCGGGAGAGTACTTCCGGTTCATCGCGTTCCATCCTTGCTTCAAGAACGGAACGAAACCCAGGCCGATTCACCCTGTACCGGGAAGAATCCGTGCCCATACCGGACGCCGGGCTCATCTGGCAGAGATGTCCTGCAGCACTGTCAGGGATGTCCTGATGCACCGCCCGCTGGGGATCTCGCAGCCTCGATCTAGTGCACACATAGGTGCACACATACGTGTGGTGTGCTGTGACGCCATGTGGCGTCTTCGCCACTCGCGCGATCATCCGCACAAACAAGAAAAGCGCCGGTAAACCGGCGCTTTTCTCAAGGTTACTGTCTCAACACAGTGCGCGCCCGAAGGGACTCGAACCCCTAACCTTCTGATCCGTAGTCAGATGCTCTATCCATTGAGCTACGGGCGCTCATGCCGTTGCCGTGGCAACCCGTCTACTGTACATCATGCCGCGGGGCCTCCGCGAATCGGGCCCCCTCCGGGACGCACCCCGGGCGCGTCGCGCCGCGTCAGGCCTCGTCGGCGTCGTCGCCCGCGCCGGAGCCGCCCTCGGCGGCCGCGCCGACCTTGCGCTTGCGCCGGGCCTGCGCCGAGAGCTTCTGCAGGTCGACCAGGCGCAGCGCCTGCATGCGCGCCTCGCGCATCGACTCGTAGTCGGGGTCCTGGTCAGGGCGCATGGCCTCGATGCGCAGCCGGCCCTCGAGGTTCGCCTCGACGTCGTGCCACGCGGCCTCGCGGGCGTGCTCGACGATGCCGCGCAGCTCGTCGACGTCCTCGGCCTTCAGGCGCAGCGCCTTGGCGACGCCCGAGTACTGCTTGGCGCGGCGGCGCAGGTTGCGCACGTCGCGGTCGCGGTAGTCGTGCGTGCCGTGCGGCTGCGTGTGGCGACCCCACGCGGCGCGGCGCGCCTTGGTGACAGCCGCGGCCGCCCCGTCCTGCTCGTCGGCCAGCGCGATGAGCGCATCCCGGGCCGCGTCTACGAAGTGATCCGGATCGAACGACTCCCCCAGCGAGATCGTGCTCACCAGGATGGTGTTCTTGACCGACAGGCGCGCCGCCGCGAGCGCGATGGCCACGCCCTCGTCGATGGCATCGGCGTTGCGTCCCACCGCACCTCCTGATCACGATCCGAACCGGCGATACCGCCTCTACGAGCGTAGACGTCGCCGGCCCGGATCGTCCTGATCAGACGGCCGCGGGCACGGCCTCGCGCGGCGCCTCGTCGACGAGCTCCTCGACCGGCTCGACGTCCACCGGCCGGGCGACGACCGGCTGGCGCTCGGGCAGGACGGTCGGGTGCGCGCCGGCCATCTTCTCGACCACGCGCACCACCTGGCACGAGTAGCCGTACTCGTTGTCGTACCAGACGTAGAGCACGACGTTCTCGCCGTCGGCGATGGTCGCCAGCCCGTCCACGATGCCGGCGCGGTTGTTTCCGACGAAGTCCGTGGAGACGACCTCGGGCGACTCGATGTAGTCGATCTGCTGGCGCATGGGCGAGGTGAGCGACACCTGGCGCAGGAACGCGTTGAGCTCGTCCTTGGTGGTCGGGCGGGCGAGCTGCAGGTTCAGGATCGCCAGCGACACATCCGGGGTGGGGACGCGGATCGCGCTGCCCGAGAGCTTGCCGGCCAGCTGCGGCAGCGCCTTGGCGACGGCCTTGGCGGCGCCGGTCTCGGTGATGACCATGTTCAGCACGGCGGAGCGGCCGCGGCGGTCGCCCTTGTGGAAGTTGTCGATCAGGTTCTGGTCGTTCGTGAACGAGTGCACGGTCTCGACGTGGCCGCGGACGACGCCGAACGACTCGTCGAGCACGCCCAGGATGGGCGTGATCGCGTTGGTCGTGCACGACGCGGCCGACAGGATCCGGTCGTCGGCCGTGATGTCGTCGCTGTTGACCCCGAACACGATGTTCTTGAGCGCGCCCTTGCCGGGCGCGGTGAGCAGCACGCGGCCGGCGCCCTTCGACTGCAGGTGACGCGACAGCGCCTCCTCGTCGCGCCAGCGGCCCGTGTTGTCGACGATGATGGCGTCGCGGATGCCGTACCGCTCGTAGTCGACCGTGGCCGGGTCGTCCGAGTAGATGACCTGGATCAGCGTGCCGTTCGCGAGGATCGTGTCGTTCTCCTCGTCGATCTCGATCGTGCCGGCGAAGGGGCCGTGCACCGAGTCGCGGCGCAGCAGGCTGGCGCGCTTCTTGAGGTCCATGTCGCCGCCCTTGCGGACCACGATCGCCCGCAGGCGCAGCCCCGAGCCGTTGCCCGTGTGGGCGAGCAGGATGCGAGCGAGCAGGCGGCCGATGCGGCCGAAGCCGTACAGCACGACGTCGGTCGGCCGCGGCGTCTCGGCGTCGATCACGGCCGCGAGCTCGGCGCGGATGAAGTCGTCGAGGTGGGCGTCCTCGTACGTGCCGCCGAGCTCGTCGTAGCGCGACACGAGGCGGGCCACGTCGATCGACGCGGCCCCCGGCGCGATGCGGGCGATGCCCTCGAGCACCGCAAGGGTCTTGACCGGGTTCAGCACGTCGTCGCCGGTCTGGCGCGCGAAGCGGTGGGCCTTGATGATCTCGATCGGCGACCGGTTGATGAGCCGGCGGCCGTGGATCGACGGCACGATGCCGTGCGTGCGGTAGAGGCGCCCGATCAGGGGGATCATCCGCTCGGCCAGCTCCTCGCGGGCGGTCCATTCCGCCCGGTGAAGCTCGTACTGGGGCGCCTCGAACTTCTCGCTCACGGTCGCTCATCACTCCTTCGTCGATGCGGGCGGATCGCGCCCGGATGTCACGGTGCCCGACGTTCGTCGTCGCGCAGTTCGAGAATACGAACGTTCTCACCGGCCTTTCCGAGCAGAGCGACGTCAAGATCCGCGATTCTTTCGCGATCGGCAGGATCGGATCAGCGAGACTCCGCCGCTTGCGCCGACGAGCCCGAGCGCCTTTCGTTTGTGCACGTACGGTTTCCGTTGGTGCACGTATGAATTCACCCGGCGGCCGTGCGCGACGACGACGTCCGTTGCGAAGGAGCACACGTGCAGTACCACCTCGACGGCTACCGGCCCGGCAACCCGACGCTCGAGCCGGCCCTCCCCGGCCGCCCCGCGGGTCCCCTCCGCGACGGCGACGCCGTCGACGTGCTGATCGTGGGCACCGGCCCCGCCGGCATGATGCTCGCCGCGCAGCTGTCGGTGTTCTCCGAGATCGAGACCCGCATCGTCGAGCGCAACCCGGAGCCGCTGCGGATCGGCCGCGCCGACGGCGTCCAGGTCCGCACGGTCGAGACGTTCCAGGCCTTCGGGCTGGCCCGGCAGATGATCGACGAGGGCTACCACATCACGCAGACCGCGTTCTGGGGCCCGGACCCCGAGCACCGCGACCGGATCGCGCGCACGCACCGCGTGCCGGACGACGACCAGGGCCTGTCGGAGATGCCGCACCTCGTGGTCAACCAGGCGCGCATGCAGCAGTACCTGCAGTCGTTCATGGATCGCCGCCCGTCGCGCCTGCGGCCCGACTACGGGATCGAGTTCGTGGGCCTGGAGATCGACCGCGACGCGGCCGACCACCCGGTCACCGTCGCCCTGCGGCGCGCGCGGCATCGACCGCGAGCGCGGCGCGGTCGTGATCGTGCGGCCCGACATGTACGTGGCCGAGGTGCTGCCGCTCGATGAGACGGCCGAGCTCGCCGCGTTCTTCTCGCGCGTGCTCGTGGAGCGTGGCTGACATGGCCGGCGAGGCCCCCGCCGCGACGCGGCGCCCGCTCGACGGCCTCGCGGGGCACCTCGTGCGGCGCGTGCAGCAGCGCCACACGGCGCTGTGGGCCGAGGTGGTCTCCCCCGTCGTGACCGGGCCCCAGTACGCCGTGCTGGCGGTGCTGGCCGAGCAGCCCGGCTCGAGCCAGCGCGAGCTCGGCGCGGCGCTCGATCTGGACGCCTCCACCATCGCGGGCCTCGTCGCGCGGCTGGAGTCGCGCGGCCAGATCTCGCGCGAACCCGACGAGGTCGACGCGCGCAAGAAGACGCTGCGCCTCACGCCCGCCGGCGAGACGCTGCGGGCCTCGCTCGCTCCGCGCGTCGACGCGCTCCAGGACGCGCTCACGGGCGCGCTCACCCCGGGAGAGCGAGAGCAGCTGCGCGACCTGCTGCACCGCATCCTCGCCGACTGACCCGATCCCCGGATCCGGCCGGCCCGGATCCCTCCACCCGCGCCCGAGAAGCGGCGCCGACCCGGCATCCGCCACCCCGCACCGACGAAGGAGTCCCGCCCATGACCGCCACCTCGACGACCACGACGCGCGTGCGGGCCGACCGCGCCCGCGTGACGTTCGCCACCGTCGTCGGCACCACCGTCGAGTGGTACGACTACTTCGTCTACCGCGACCGCCCGGGCATCCCGCTGGGGATGGACCACGAAGCCGAGCAGGCGCAGAGCCCGATCCGCTTCGTGCGCTGAGCGGGCCCTTCCCCTCGCTCGCCAGATCGTATATTATTTCAGATACGACCCTCGATCAGAGCAAAGGAGCTCGAGTGACCACCGAGCCGACCGACCCCCGCTTCGCCGCGCTGCCCCAGGCGCCCGGCAAGATCATCGCGGTCCACCTCGCGTACGAGTCGCGCGCCGCGCAGCGCGGCCGCCGCCCCAAGGCGCCGTCCTACTTCTTCAAGCCCGCGAGCTCCGTCGCCGCCAGCGGCGCCGAGATCGAGCGCCCCGCCGGCACCGAGCTGCTCGCGTTCGAGGGCGAGGTCGCGCTGATCATCGGCACGCCCGCCCGCCGCGTCCCGCTCGAGCGCGCGTGGGACCACGTCGGGTGGGTGACCGCCTCGAACGACTGGGGCCTGTACGACCTGCGCGGCAACGACAAGGGCTCGAACGTGCGCAACAAGGGCCGCGACGGCTACACGCCGCTCGGCCCGCAGTTGATCGACGCTCGCACGGTCGACCCGTCGGCGCTGCGCGTGCGCACGTGGCGCAACGGCGAGCTCGTGCAGGACGACACGACGTCGGACGACCGGATGATCTTCCCGCTCGCGCAGTTCGTCGCCGACCTGTCGCAGCACTTCACGCTAGAGGTGGGCGACGTCATCCTGACGGGCACGCCCGCGGGCTCGTCGGTCGCCGTCCCCGGCGACGTGATCGAGGTCGAGGTCGACGCGCCGGACGCTGAGGGCTCCCCCACGAGCGGCCGCCTGGTGACCCGCGTGGTCGAGGGACCGGGCGACTTCGACGAGAACATCGGATCGCTCCCGAGCGTCGACGACCTGCAGCGCGAGGAGGCCTGGGGCTCGCGCGAGGCCGCCGGCCTGCCGCCGATCGAGGCCACCGCGTCCGTGCTCACCGACACCCTGCGCGCCAAGCTCATGGAGGCGCCCGTCGCGGGGCTGTCGCAGCAGCTGCGACAGCGCGGCATCCGCGGCGTGTTCATCGACGGGCCGAAGAGCGACACCCCCGGCGCCAAGCTCGTCGGCACGGCCAAGACGCTGCGCTTCGTGCCGCTGCGCGAGGACCTGTTCACGACGCACGGCGGCGGCTACAACGCCCAGAAGCGCGTGTTCGACGCGGTCGAGCCGGGCGAGGTGATCGTGATCGAGGCGCGCGGCAACGCGGGCTCGGGCACGCTCGGCGACATCCTGGCCCTGCGCGCGAAGGCACGCGGCGCCGCCGGCATCGTGACCGACGGCGGCGTGCGCGACCACGCGCAGGTCGCGTCGTTCGACATCCCCGTGTTCTCGCAGGGCGGGCACCCGGCCGTGCTCGGCCGCTACCACGTGCCGTGGGAGGGCGACGTGACGATCGCGTGCGGCGGCGCCACGGTGCAGCCCGGCGACATCATCGTGGGCGACGACGACGGCGTGATCGTGATCCCCCCGCCCCTCGCCGAGGAGGTCGCGGACGCGACGCTCGCGCAGGAGGCCGAGGACGCCTGGATCGCGACGCAGGTCGAGGCCGGGCACCCGGTCGACGGCCTGTTCCCGATGAACGCCGAGTGGCGCGCCCGCTACGAAGCCGAGACCGGTGCCTGACATGGCCTCCGCCGTGGCCGCCGAGAGCAAGTCGGAGCGCGCGTACGAGTGGATCCGGGAGCGGATCCAGCGCCGCGAGTTCAGCCCCGGCTACCGCCTCGTGCTCGGCCCGATCGCGCAGACGCTCGGCATGAGCGTCGTGCCCGTGCGCGAGGCCATCCGCCGCCTCGAGGCCGAGGGCCTGGTGGAGTTCGAGCGCAACGTCGGGGCGCGCGTGTCGCTCGTCGACCGCGAGGAGTACGCCCACTCGATGCAGACGCTCGGCGTCGTGGAGGGCGTCGCGACCGCGCTCGCGGCCCCGCTCCTCACGCCCGCCGACCTCGACCGCGCGGAGGCGGTCAACCAGCGGCTGATCGCGCTGCTGGACGACTTCGACCCCATCGCCTTCACGCGCCTGAACCGCGAGTTCCACTCGGTGCTGTTCGAGACGTGCCCCAACCCGCACATCCTCGACCTGGTGCACCGCGGCTGGACCCGCCTGCACAACCTGCTCGACTCCACGTTCGCGTTCGTCCCCGGCCGCGCGCATGAGTCGGTGCGCGAGCACGCGCAGATCCTCGAGCTCATCCGGTCCGGCGCCGCGCCGATCGAGATCGAGCTCGCCGCCCGGCAGCACCGCTGGGGAACCATGAACGCCTACCTGACCTCCCACTGATCCGAACCCTCCCGAAGGAGCCCCGCATGAGCACTCCCGTGACCGAGCGGCACGTCCCCGCGGACCTGCCCGCCAAGATCCAGCACTACATCGGCGGCAAGCACGTCGACTCGATCGACGGCGACACGTTCGACGTGCTCGACCCGGTGTCGAACGAGACCTACCTGCAGGCCGCCGCGGGCAAGAAGGCCGACGTCGACGCCGCCGTCGCCGCCGCCCGCAAGGCCTTCCTCGAGGGCCCGTGGCCCAAGATGCTGCCGCGCGAGCGCTCGCGCGTCCTGCACCGGATCGCCGACATCGTCGAGTCGCGCGACGCCCGCCTCGCCGAGCTCGAGTCGTTCGACTCGGGCCTGCCCATCACGCAGGCGCTCGGCCAGGCCCGCCGCGCGGCCGAGAACTTCCGCTTCTTCGCGGACCTGATCGTGGCGCAGGCCGACGACACCTTCAAGGTGCCGGGCCGCCAGATCAACTACGTCAACCGCAAGCCGATCGGCGTCGCGGGCCTCATCACGCCGTGGAACACGCCGTTCATGCTCGAGTCGTGGAAGCTCGGCCCCGCGCTCGCGACCGGCAACACGGTCGTGCTCAAGCCCGCTGAGTTCACCCCGCTGTCGGCCTCGCTGTGGGCCGGCATCTTCGAGGAGGCGGGCCTGCCCGAGGGCGTGTTCAACCTCGTGCACGGCTTCGGCGAGGACGCGGGCGACGCGCTCGTGAAGCACCCGGACGTGCCGCTCATCTCGTTCACGGGCGAGAGCCGCACGGGCCAGATCATCTTCGGCAACGCGGCCCCGTACCTGAAGGGCCTGTCGATGGAGCTCGGCGGCAAGTCGCCCGCCGTGGTGTTCGCCGACGCCGACCTGGAGGCCGCGGTCGACGCCACCATCTTCGGCGTCTTCTCGCTGAACGGCGAGCGCTGCACGGCGGGCAGCCGCATCCTGGTCCAGCGCGACATCTACGACGAGTTCGTGGAGCGCTACGCGGCGCAGGCCAAGCGCGTCAAGGTCGGCTACCCGCACGACCCCGCGACCGAGGTCGGCGCGCTCGTGCACCCGGAGCACTACGAGAAGGTCATGTCGTACGTCGAGATCGGCAAGGGCGAGGGCCGCCTGGTCGCCGGCGGCGGCCGCCCCGAGGGCTTCGACGAGGGCAACTTCGTCGCGCCCACGGTGTTCGCCGACGTCTCGCCCGATGCCCGGATCTTCCAGGAGGAGATCTTCGGCCCGGTCGTCGCCATCACGCCGTTCGACACGGACGAGGAGGCGCTCGAGCTCGCCAACAACACCAAGTACGGCCTCGCGGCCTACATCTGGACCAACGACCTCAAGCGCGCGCACAACTTCGCGCAGAGCGTCGAGGCCGGCATGGTGTGGCTCAACTCGAACAACGTGCGGGACCTGCGCACGCCCTTCGGCGGCGTCAAGGCCTCGGGCCTCGGCCACGAGGGCGGCTACCGCTCGATCGACTTCTACACCGACCAGCAGGCCGTGCACATCACGCTCGGCAAGGTCCACAACCCCACGTTCGGCAAGGAGGGCGGCTCGGCTCACTGAGCGCCGCCCGACATCCGGATCCCCAGAACAAAAGCAAGGACGCTGACATGACCGACACCACCGACCGCCGGGGCACCAAGACCTCCTCGGGCTTCTTCGTCTCGCAGGAGGCGCCCATCGAGGCCGCCAACGCCGTCGCCACCCCCAAGGCGCCCGCGCCGGACATCCTGCGCTGCGCCTACATGGACCTCGTCGTGACCGACCTGCAGAAGTCGCGCGAGTTCTACGTCGACATCCTCGGCCTGCACGTGACCGAGGAGGACGACGAGGCGATCTACCTGCGCTCGACCGAGGAGTTCATCCACCACAACCTGGTGCTGCGCAAGGGCCCGATCGCGGGCGTCGCCGCGTTCTCGTACCGCGTGCGCACCCCCGAGGACCTCGACAAGGCCGTCGCGTTCTACGAGGAGCTCGGCTGCCGCGTCATCCGCAAGCCGGAGGGCTTCACCAAGGGCATCGGCGACTCGGTGCGCGTGGAGGACCCGCTGGGCTTCCCGTACGAGTTCTTCTACCAGACCGAGCACGTCGAGCGGCTGTCGTGGCGCTACGACCTGCAGTCGCCCGGCGAGCTCGTGCGCCTCGACCACTTCAACCAGGTCACGCCGGATGTGCCGCGCGCCGTGCGCCACTACCAGGACCTCGGCTTCCGCGTCACGGAGGACATCCAGGACGAGGACGGGGTCGTCTACGCCGCGTGGATGCGCCGCAAGCCCACCGTGCACGACACCGCCACGACCGGCGGCGACGGCCCGCGCATGCACCACGTCGCGTTCGCCACGCACGAGAAGCACAACATCCTCGCGATCTGCGACAAGCTCGGCGCGCTGCGCCGGTCGGACGCGATCGAGCGCGGCCCCGGCCGCCACGGCGTCTCGAACGCGTTCTACCTCTACCTGCGCGACCCCGACGGCCACCGCGTCGAGATCTACACGCAGGACTACTACACGGGCGACCCCGACAACCCGGTCGTCACGTGGGACGTGCACGACAACCAGCGCCGCGACTGGTGGGGCACCCCGGTCGTGCCCAGCTGGTACACCGAGGCCTCGCTCGTGCTCGACCTCGACGGCAACCCGCAGCCCGTCGTGGCCCGCGAGGACAAGAGCGAGATGGCCGTGACCATCGGCGCCGACGGCTTCTCGTACACGCGTCCCGAGGACGACGCCGAGATGCCCTCGTGGAAGCTGGGCGAGTACAAGCTCGGCAACCAGCTGTGAGGATGGGCGCATGCTGACATCGGAGCAGATCGCTCAGATCGCCGAGGAGCTCGCCGAGGCGGATCGCACGCACAGCGTGATCCCCCGCATCACGGCGCGGTTCCCGGAGGCGACCGTGGAGGACTCGTACGCGATCCAGGGCATCTGGCGCGACAAGAACCTCGAGGCGGGCCGCCGCCTCGTCGGCCGCAAGATCGGTCTGACGTCCAAGGCGATGCAGCAGGTGACCGGCATCACCGAGCCCGACTACGGCGTCATGTTCGACGACACCGTGTGGGAGTCGGGCTCGGTGATCCCCGCGGCGGACTTCTCGAACATCCGGATCGAGGTCGAGCTCGCGTTCGTGCTGAAGGAGCCCCTCGAGGGCCCCGCGTGCTCGCTGTTCGACGTGCTGCGGGCGACCGAGTACGTCACGCCCGCGCTCGAGGTGCTCAACTCGCACATCGAGATGGAGGGCCGCACGATCGTCGACACCATCTCGGACAACGCCGCGTACGGCGGCATGGTGCTCGGCGGCCGGCCCATGCGGCCCGACGACATCGACCTGCGCTGGATCGGCGCGATGCTGTACCGCAACGAGCAGATCGAGGAGACCGGCGTCTCGGGCGGCGTGCTCGGCCACCCCGGCAACGGCGTGGCGTGGCTCGCGAACAAGATGCACCAGCACGGCGACCGCCTCGAGGCGGGCGAGATCATCCTGGCCGGCTCGTTCACGCGCCCGGTGTGGGCGACGGCGGGCGACAGCATCCTGTGCGACTACGGCCCGATGGGGGTGATCTCGTGCAGCTTCCGGTGACACGTCTCTCTCCGACACTGCGGCACCGGCTGGCGGCGACGGATCGCGCGCTGGCCGGCGGATGGGTCTGCTCCGGCTCCCCCGTGATGGCCGAGATCATGGCCGGCTCGGGCCTCGACTGGCTCATGATCGACATGGAGCACGGCCCGATCGGGCTCGGCGAGGTGCAGGCGATGCTGCAGGCGGCGTCCGGGTATCCCGTCACGACGATCGTGCGCGTGCCGGCGAACGACGCCGTGTGGATCAAGCAGGTGCTCGACCTCGGCGCGCAGACGATCATGGTGCCGATGGTGTCGACCGCGGAGCAGGCCGCCGCGGCCGTCGCGCACGCGTCGTACCCGCCGAAGGGGCACCGCGGCGTGGGCAACGCGCTCGCGCGCTCCGGGCGCTGGAACCGTGTCGATGACTACCTCGCGAACGCCGCCGAGCACACGTCGGTGATCGTGCAGATCGAGACCTCGGAGGGCGTCGAGAACGCCCAGGCGATCGCGGCGACCCCGGGCGTGGACGGCGTGTTCGTCGGCCCGAGCGACCTCGCCGCCTCGATGGGGCTGATCGGGCAGCAGACGCATCCGGATGTCGTGGCGGCCGTGCGGCGCGCGTTCGAGGGCGTGCAGGCGGCCGGCAAGCCCGTCGGCGTCAACGCGTTCGTCGAGTCCGCGGCCCGCGGCTACGTCGAGGCCGGCGCGCGGTTCCTGCTCGTGGGCGCCGACGTGGGCCTGGTCGCCCGCGGCTCGGAGGCACTCGCGAAGACCTTCATCCCCGCCGCCGACGCGACCGAGCGCGCGTCGTACTGAGCCCCTTGCCCCGAGCTGTCGCTTCGTTGCGGCAGTTCGGGGCAATCGGCGCTCCCGGCCCCCGCGGGCCGGGCGCGCGCCTAGGCTCGGGCGCATGATGGATCAGCGCCGGCTCCGGCAGATGGCGGATGCGCTCGCCGGCCTCCCGGGGATCGTCGCCGTGTCGCTCGGCGGCAGCCGCGCCCGGGGCACGCATCGGCCCGACTCGGACTTCGACCTCGGCGTGTACTACCGCGCCGGCGAGCTCGACCTCTCGGCGATGGGCGCGGTGGCCGCCCGGTGGACCGGCGAGTCCGCCCCCGTGGCCGCGCCGGGCGACTGGGGCCCGTGGGTCGACGGCGGCGCCTGGCTCGACGTGGAGGGCACCAAGGTCGACTGGATCCTGCGCGACGTGGCGCGCGTCGAGGAGCAGTGCGACCGGGCCGCCCGCGGCGAGTTCGCGTTCCATCCGCAGCCGGGCCATCCGCTCGGGTTCCTCGACGTGTCGTACGCGGGCGAGGTCGCCACGGCGATCCCGCTGCACGACCCATCCGCCGTGCTCGCGGGGCTCGCGGCGCGCGTGACGCCGTACCCCGAGCCGCTGCGCAAGGCGATGCTCGACGGCCTGTGGCAGGCCGACTTCCTGCTCGAGGCCGCGCAGAAGGGCGCGCGTCGCGCCGACACGACCTACGTGGCGCTGTGCCTGTCGCACGCCGCGATGCTCGTCGCCCACGCCTGGCACGCCGCCGCCGGCGCGTGGGTCATCAACGAGAAGGGCCTCGTCCCGAGCGCCGTGCGCCTCGGTCCCGGCCCCCGCCGCTTCGTGGACGTCGCCACCGCCGCGCTCGCGCGCCCCGGCGCGACGCCCGAGGAGCTCGCCGCGACCATCGACGCGCTCCGCGCCGCGCCGCGCCCTGCCGCCTGAGCCGGACCCGGGCCACGCCCCACCGGTGCGGCGGACATGCGCCGAGGCTCGTCGCATTCCTCGCCTATATTGCATAAGTGGCCCGACGCGGTGATTCCGAGACCCTGAGCGCCGAAGCCCGTGAGCGTCTGCGACACGACATCCTCGCCGGGCGATGGGCGCCGGGAGACAAGCTCCAGCTGATCGCCCTGTCGGAGGATTACGGCACGAGCAGCACCGTCGTGCGAGAAGCGCTCACCCGCCTGACGGCCGTCGGTCTGGTGGAGTTGATACCCAATCGTGGGTTCTTCGTGCCCCGTCTCTCACTCGCGGAGCTTCGCGACTTCAACGAGCTTCGCTGTCGTTCGGAGGAGTTCGGCATCGCGTTGGCCATCGAACGCGGCGACCTCTCCTGGGAATCAGGGATCTTCGGAGCGCATCACACGCTCGAGCGCACGCCGCCGCTCGGTGTGGACGGGACGTTGAACGCGGACTGGGTCGCCGCCCACGCGGAGTTCCATCTGCACCTGATCTCCGCCTGTGGACTGCCCGTCCTGATCGAGCTTTCGCGGAGTCTGACCGACCGAGCGTCGCTGTATCTGCGCTGGTCCAGGGCCGTCACGCGCTCACTCGCCGACGCGACGAAGCGCGATCATCGTGAACTCCTCGATGCCGTGGCCGATCGCGACGGCGAGCGAGCGGGCACGCTGCTGCGCGCCCACTACACGCGGCTCACGGAGCACATCCTCGGCGAGGGCCTCATGCCGGAGGCCGCCGCCGGCTGAGCGGGCCGCGAATCAGTCACGCCCGGTCGCGCCCGCGCCGCGGCAGCAGGAACGCGAGGCCGAACATCGCCCCGGCGCACACGGCCGATGCCGTGAACACCGCGGTCGACGAGGCGATCACCGTGCCGGCCGCGTGGACGTCGCCGCCGCGCGACGCGGCGATGCCGTTGGCGATCGCGCCCATCGCCGCGGCCAGCACGGCCTGGCCGATCGACCGCGCGAACATCACGGTGCCCGACGCGACGCCGCGCTCCTCCCACGCCACGCTGGACTGCACCGCGACGAGCGAGGGCACGGCCGCGAAGCCGAAACCGAGGCCCGCCGCGAACAGGATGACGGCCACGAGCGGGATGCTGGGCCAGCGCGCGACGAGCGCGATCGCGACGGCCGCCACGAGGACGAGGGCCGTGCCGCCGATGATCACGGGGCGGAACCCGAACCGCAGGTACAGCCGTCCCGACAGCGCGGCGGCCACCGGCCATCCGAGGGTCAGGGTCGCGAGCGCAAGCCCCGCGAGCAGCGGCGTCGCGCCCGCGCTGCCCTCGAGGTAGGTCGGGATGTACGCGGTGTAGCCGATCAGGACGCCGCCCAGGATCAGGTTCAGCAGCGCGGTCGAGGCCACGACAGGCCGCGTGAAGATCCACAGGGGCAGCACGGGCTCGGGCGCCCGGCGCTCGACCAGCACGAACAGCAGCATGAACACCGCTCCCCCGGCGAACACCGCGAGCGAGACCGGCGAGTCCCATGCCCACGCGACGCCGCCCTCGAGCACGCCGAGCAGCAGCAGCGCCAGGCCGACGGTGAGCAGCGCGGCGCCCGCCCAGTCGATGCGGTGATCCCGCCGCTCGAGGCGCTCGTGGTACGCGCGGGCGATGAGGACGTACGCCAGGACGCACAGCGGGACGTTGATGAAGAAGATCCAGCGCCAGATGTCGAACTGCGCGAACAGCCCGCCGAGCGTGGGGCCGATCACCGACGAGGCGCCCCACACGCTCGCGACGTAGCCCTGCACGCGGGCGCGCTCCTCGAGCGTGTAGATGTCGCCCACGATCGTGATGGTCATGGGCAGGATCGCGCCGGCGCCGACGCCCTGCAGCGCGCGGAACACGATGAGCGACGGCATGTCCCACGCGGCCCCGCACAGCACAGAGCTGACGAGGAACACCGCGATGCCGAGCAGCAGCACGGGCTTGCGGCCCAGCTGGTCGGCCAGCTTGGAGTACACGGGCGTCAGGACGGACTGGGCGAGCAGGTAGATCGAGAACAGCCAGGGGAACGCCTCGTAGCCGCCGAGGTCGGCCACAATCGAGGGCACGGCGGTCGCGACGACGGTGGCGTCGATCGCGACCAGCCCGGTCGAGACCATCACGGCGAGAAGGACGGGCCCGCGCTCGCTGCGAAGACCCACGGCGGCGGGGGATGTCACGCGTTCATCGTTTCATCTCGCGGAACCCCCGGGGCCCGTTCGCGCCGAAGTCTTCCGCCGATCCTCACGGCGCCGTGAGGAATCCATGAGGATCGCCCGGCGCCCTCTCGCGTGCGGAGTACGCTCAGCGCGGAGAGTGGAGGACCGGATGAGCGAGCGTGCGGTGAGGCTTCCCCGCGTGAGCACGGGGGCGCTCGGCCGGGGACGAATGACGGCGGGCTTCGCGGTGGCGCTCGCGGTCGGGCCGCTGCTGTCGTGGCTGCTGTTCACGGTCGCGCACGAGGAGACCCTCGCGGTCAACGTGCTCGCCTATCAGCTGCTCGTGGTCGTGGTCGCCCTGATCGGCGGCATCTGGCCCGCCCTGTTCACGGCCGTCCTGTCGGGCTTCACGCTCAACTTCCTGTTCCTGCATCCGCTGTTCACCATCACGATCGCCTCGCCGACGCATGCGCTGTCGCTCGTGTTCTACGTGGCGAGCGCGGTGCTCGTGAGCTGGATCGTCGACCAGGCCGCGCGCCGCGCCCGCGCGGCCGAGCGCGCGGCCGCCGAGGCCGAGCTGCTGGCGAGCATCTCGGGGAGCGTGCTGCGCGGCGAGAGCGCGGCGCAGGCGCTGGTGACCCGCGCGCGCGAGGCGTTCCACGCGACCGGCGCGCGGCTCGTCGACCTGGACGGCCGGATGATCGCGGCCGACGGCGAGCCGCCCCGCGACGGCCGCGCGCCGTACTCCGTCACGGTGGGCGCGGCGCGCACGCCTCGTGCGACGCTCGAACTGCACGGCACGCGGCTGGGCGAGTCCGAGCGCCGCCTGCTCACCGTGGTCTCGGCCCAGCTGGGCGCCGCGCTCGAGCACCAGCGCCTCACCGAGGCCGCCCGCGAGGCCGACGCCCTGGCCGCGGCCGACTCCGTGCGCACCGCGCTGCTCTCCGCCGTGAGCCACGACCTGCGCCGCCCGCTCGCGTCCGCGGTGGCGGCGGTGGGCGGATTGCGCGCGCCGGGCAGCACGCTGTCCGAGGCTGATCGCACCGAGCTTCTGGCCACGGCCGACGAGAGCCTCCGCACGCTGTCGACGCTGGTGGCCGATCTGCTCGACGTGAGCCGCATCGAGGCGGGCGTGCTGGCGGTGTCGGCCGCGCCGCTCGACGCCGAGGAGGTCGTGCTCGCGGCCGCGGACGAGCTCAAGCTGCCGCCCGAGCGCCTCGACCTGGCGCTCGATCCGCACATGCCGCCGCTGTCCGCCGACCCGGTGCTGCTGCAGCGCGTGATCGTGAACCTGCTCGCGAACGCCGACCGGCACTCCCCCGCCGGCTCACCCGTGCGCATCGAGACGTACGCGTCGGGGCGGTGCGGGCGGATCCGCGTGGTCGACCACGGCCCGGGCGTGCCCGCCGGCAAGCAGGACGAGATGTTCGCGCCGTTCCAGCGGATGGGCGACACCGACAACTCCGCCGGCCTCGGCCTGGGCCTCGCGCTGTCCCGCGGCTTCACCGAGGGGATGGGCGGAACGCTCACGCCGTCGGACACGCCCCGCGGCGGCCTCACGATGACGGTCGAGCTTCCGCTCGCCGCGCCCCGCCCGCGGCACCCCGCGGCCGCGACCGAGCCTGGAGCCGACGCGTGAAGATCCTGATCGCCGACGACGACCCGCAGCTCATCCGCGCGATGCGCATCACGCTGGGCGCGCATGGATACGACGTGGTCACGGCGGCCGACGGCGCCGAGGCGATCGCGGTCGCGGCGCAGACGAAGCCCGACGTCGTGCTGCTCGACCTCGGCATGCCGCGCCTGGACGGCGTCGAGGTGATCCAGGCGCTGCGCGGCTGGAGCGACGTGCCGATCCTGGTCGTGTCCGGCCGCACCGGATCGGGCGACAAGGTCGACGCGCTCGACGCGGGCGCCGACGACTACGTCACCAAGCCGTTCCAGATCGACGAGCTCCTGGCGCGCCTGCGGGCCCTCGCGCGGCGGATGGGCACGCCGACCGGCGAACCGGTGGTGACCTTCGGCGAGGTGGTGGTCGACCTGGTGGCGAAGACCGTGACGCGCGGCGGCGAGCCCGTCCACCTCACGCCGACCGAGTGGCGCATTCTCGAGTTCCTCGCCCGCAACCCCGGCGCGCTCGTGACCCGCCAGACCCTGCTCAAGGACATCTGGGGCACGGATCAGGTCGCCGACTCGGGCTACCTGCGCCTCTACATCTCGCAGCTGCGCAAGAAGCTCGAGGCCGATCCGGCCCGCCCGCGCCACCTCCTCACCGAGCAGGGCATGGGCTACCGCCTCGTCGGCTGACGCTCCGGACGCCCGTGAGCCCTACTCCTTGACGGCGCCGGCAGTCAGGCCGTCGACTCCCGGTCGTTGAGCGGAGCGAAGCGGAGTCGAAACGCGTCGAAGCCGCCGACGGGCTACAGGCGCGCGACCTCGGTCACGCGCACCACGGCCGCGCCCACCTCATCCGACTCCGCCAGGTCGACCTCGGCGCGGATGCGCCAGTCGTGGTTCCCCTCGGGGTCGTCGATGACCTGCTCGACGGTCCACGTGCCGGGGGCCTCCGTGATCCGGCACAGCTGCGGCGAGCGCGCGGCGCCCGAGATGCCGATCGAGTCGTGCTCGGCGAAGTACGCGTCGAGCGCCTCGGGCCAGCCGGCATCCGGGTCGAGCTCGACCAGCTCGTCGTCGGCCTCCCGGGCCGCCAGCTGCACGCGCCGGAACATCTCGTTGCGCACCAGCACCGTGAACGCGCGGCGGTTCGAGGTGAGCGACGGCGGCGCGGGCGGCACCACGGGCTCGTCCGACCCGTGGGCGTCCTGCTCCGAGACCAGGGCCTCCCACTCGTCCACGAGGCTCGAGTCGACCTGCCGCACCAGCTCGCCCAGCCACTCGATGATGTCGAGCAGCTCCTCCGTGCGGGCCTCAGCCGGCACGGTCTGCCGGATGGCGCGATACGCGTCGCTGAGGTAGCGCAGCACGAGCCCCTCGCTGCGGCCGAGCTGGTACCAGGAGACGAACTCCGCGAAGCTCATGGCGCGCTCGAACATGTCCCGCACGACCGACTTGGGCCTCAGCTCGAAGTCGCGCACCCACGGCTGGCTGGTCGCGAACACCTCGAACGCCTGCGCGAGCAGCTCCGCGAGCGGCTTCGGGTACGTGACATCCTCGAGCAGCGCCATCCGCTCGTCGTACTCGATGCCCTCGCGCTTCATGGCGCCGACGGCCTCGCCGCGCGCCTTGAACTCCTGCTGCGACAGGATGGCGCGCGGGTCGTCGAGCGTCGCCTCGATCACGCTGACCACATCGAGCGCGTAGTGGCCGGTGCCGGCGGATCCGGGCGCGTCCTCGGGATCCAGCAGCTCGATCGCGGCGAGCGCGAACGGCGACAGCGGCTGGTTGAGGGCGAAGTTCGGCTGCAGCTCGACGACGAGTCGGATGTCGCCCGCGCCCGTCACCTCGACGATGCCCGCGTCGCGGAGGGTGCGGAAGATCGCGATCGCGCGTCGGGCGAGCGCGTACTTGCGGGCGCGCGGCTCGTGGTTGTCGAACACCAGCGACCGCACGTTCGCGAACACGTCGCCGCCGCGTCCGATGACGTTGATGATCATGGCCGACGTGATCTGCAGCTGCGGCGTGAGGGGCTCGGGCTCGGCATCGACGAGCTTCTCGAACGTCGCCTCGCTCCACGACACGAAGCCGGCGGGCGCCTTCTTCCGCTGGATCCGCTTGCGCTTGGCCGGGTCGTCGCCGGCCTTGCGCAGCGCCTGCTCGTTCTCGATCTCGTGGTCCGGCGCCATCACGACGACGTTGCCGTGCGTGTCGTAGCCGGCACGGCCGGCCCGGCCCGCGATCTGGTGGAACTCGCGCGCCGACAGGCGCCGCATCCGGGTCCCGTCGTACTTGGACAGCGCCGAGATCAGCACGGTGCGGATGGGCACGTTGATGCCGACGCCGAGCGTGTCCGTGCCGCAGATCACGCGCAGCAGGCCGCGCTGCGCGAGCGTCTCCACCAGGCGGCGGTAGCGCGGCAGCATGCCCGCGTGGTGCACGCCGATGCCCGCGCGCACGAGGCGCGAGAGCGTCTTGCCGAAGTTCGTGGTGAAGCGGAACCCGCCGATCGCCTCGGCGATCGCGTCGCGCTGCTCGCGCGTGGCGACCTTGACGTTCGCGAGCGCCTGAGCGCGCTCCATGGCCGCGGCCTGCGCGAAGTGCACGATGTACACGGGCGTCTCGCG
The DNA here is from genome assembly GCF_001426925.1 of Microbacterium sp. Root53. Taxonomy (GTDB): domain Bacteria; phylum Actinomycetota; class Actinomycetes; order Actinomycetales; family Microbacteriaceae; genus Microbacterium. The sequence continues at coordinate 50,334 of NZ_LMFR01000003.1, read as the reverse complement.
CTCCTCGAGCAGGCTCTCGACCAGCTCGTGCGCCGCGCGCTTCTCGTACGAGAAGTGCAGCGGCACGGGGCGCTCGGCTCCCGCGACCAGCGCGGTCGTCCGGCCGGTGCGGCGGCTGAGGTCGGCGCGGATCTCCGTGGTGTCGCCGAGCGTGGCGCTCATCAGCAGGAACTGGGCGCGCGGCAGGAGCAGCAGCGGAACCTGCCACGCCCATCCGCGATCCGTGTCTCCGTAGTAGTGGAACTCGTCCATCACGACCTGGTCGACGTCGGCGTCGGCGCCTTGCCGCAGGGCCAGGTTCGCGAGGATCTCGGCCGTGCAGCACACGATGGGCGCATCCGGGTTGACCGACGAGTCGCCCGTCACCATGCCCACGTTCTCGGGTCCGAAGATGTCGACGAGCGCGAAGAACTTCTCGCTCACGAGGGCCTTGATGGGCGCCGTGTAGTACGTGCGGCCGCCGCGCGCGAGCGCCACGGCGTGCGCCGCGATCGCGACCAGCGACTTGCCGGTGCCGGTGGGGGTGGCGAGGATCACGTTCGCGCCCGACACCAGTTCGATCACGGCCTCGTCCTGGGCCGGATAGAGGCTCAGCCCCTCGCCCTCGGCCCACTGCACGAACGCGTCGTAGATCCCGTCGGGGTCGCCGTCCGTCGCGCGCACGGACTCGAGAAGGGTGGAGGGCATCCCGTCGAGTCTGCCTCACGCGCCCCGCGATCGAGAATCGGTGCGGATCGGCCCTTCCGGGCGCTCATAAGGGCCGGACGGCACCGGACGACCCCGGGTCACCGCTCGAGCGGGACCCCGCCGTTCTGGCACGTGGCGCAGTACTGCGCGTTGCCCTTGGAGCCCGGCACGTCACGCACCTCGTCGCCGCACACGGGGCACGGCTCGCCCGTGCGCCCGTGCACGCGCATCGCCGCGACCTTCTCGGCCTTCTGCCGGTCGATCGGGATGTCCCGGCGTGCGACGAAGGCGCTGCCGAGCACCTCGCGGATCGCGGCGAAGAGGCGCACGCGCTCGTCCTCGGTGAGCGCCGCGGCGTGCGCCGTGGGGGCGAGCTTCGCGACGTGCAGGATCTCGTCCGAGTACGCGTTGCCGATGCCCGAGAGCGACTCCTGCTCCTGCAGCAGCGCCTTGAGCTGCTTGCGGCGGCGGCCCGTGATCCGGTCGAACACCTCGCGCGTGAAGGCGTCGCTCACCGGATCCGGTCCGAGCTTCGCGATGGACGCCTCGCTCGTGGGGTCATCGGTCACCGTGAGGCTCAGCGACAGCCACTCCCCCGCGTCGCTCACGGCCAGCTCCGCGCCGTCCTCGAACCCGATCCGGGCGATCGCCGGCGGCGCGTCGTCGGGCTCGGGGTCGCCGTCCTCGCGCCAGCGGGCCCAGCCCGCGCGGCCGAACCCGATCAGCAGGCTCGGCCCATCGGTGTCGAGCGCTACATGCTTGCCGAACCGCCGCACGCCGGTGACCCTGCGACCGTGCAGCTGCTCGGGGCGCCTCTCACGCGACTTCCACGCGCGGAACTCCTCCAGCTCGATCCCGGCGATCACGCGGCCGGTCGCGGTCGCGCGCAGGAACCCGGCGAGCGCATCCACCTCGGGCGATTCGGGCATGCGGCCATCCTGCCCCGCCCGCAGCGCGTGGACCACCCCCGGTCGTCGAGCGGAGCGAGCGCCGGCGCACCGACGTCAGGCGGTGCACTCCCCCGTCGCCACGGGGGCGTCGAACCCGGCCATGCCGTCGAGCACGGGGCCGAGCTCGGTCGTGGTCATGGCATAGCCGATGTCGGCGCGGGCCTCGTCGCGCGCGAAGACCACGCCCGCGACCTCGCCCTCCGGGGTGAGCAGGGGCCCGCCCGAGTTGCCGGGAACGACCTCCGCGGCGAGCGCGTAGATCTCGCGGTCCGATCCGCCGCCGCCGTAGATGTCCTGGGCCGTGATGGTGCCGACCGAGACGACCGACGCGGGCTCGGTCTCGAACGGGCCGCCGTGCGGGTATCCCTGCACGGCGGCCGAGTCGCCCTCAGCGAGCGGGTCGACCACGGGCAGCGCCGCCGCGTCGACGTCGACCGCGATCACCGCGAGGTCGTCGGCCGGGTCGAAGTACACGACCACGCCGTCACGGGCCGGCTCGTTCGGCAGCTCCACGACCACGGACTCGACGCCCGCGACCACGTGCGCGTTCGTCACGATCCGGTCCTCGGCGACGACGAAGCCCGATCCGGTCGAGCTCACGCCGCACGCGTACGCGACGCCCGAGATGCGGGCGACGGATCCGGATGCCGCGGCGAGCGCGCCGCTTCCCGGATCGACCGTCGGCTCGGGCACGTCCTGCCCCGGGTCCACGAGGCCGCCGATCGTCGGGATCGTGTCGTCCAGCACGACCGAGCGGAACTCGGCGAACGCACTCGCGAGGGCCGGAGGGGTCGCGCGGTCGATCGCGCGCAGCACGCTCGAGGACGCCACGGACGACGAGATCACCGGGATGCCGGCGGTGCCGATCGCGGTCCCCGCCGCTGCGAGCGCGAGCGCGGTCACGAGCACGCCGAGCGCACCGCCGAGCAGGCGCTCGACCGCCTTGAGCTTGATCTTGTCGGCGCCGTGCCGCAGCAGCCGGCCGACCGCGGTGCCGAGCGCCGCGCCGACCACGAGCAGCCCGACCACCGCGACGAGAACGGCCGTGCCGCGCCACTCGCGGTTGGTGACGGCGTCGTTCACGAGGGGCACGACCCAGGGGGTCGCGAGCCCGCCGAGGAACAGGCCTGCGAGCCCGCCGAGGCCCGCGAAGAAGCCGACGCGCGCGCCGACCACGAGCGCGCCGATCAGCAGCGCGATCACGACGATGTCGATCAGGTTCACGCGTCACGTTCCTCTCGCCGGGTGCCTCTCACGCTAGGCGACGCGGTTCGGATCGCGGCGGGAGGTTGCTGGGAACGCGTCAGGACGGATCCGCCGGCGGCGCGAGCAGCTCGTCGAGCAGCGCGAGCGCGGCCTCCTGCGGCGCATCCGGATCCAGCAGCCACTGGGTCTGCAGGCCGTCCGACGCGGCGATCGCGAGCGCCGCGACCGCGACCGGGTCCACGTCGGGCCGGATGCGCCCCTCCGCCTGATTGCGGCGGACCCGCTCGGCGAGGGTCTCGCGCTGCCGCGCGAAGCGCTCGGTCGCGAACTCCCGGGCCGCGGGGTGCTCCTCCTCCAGGGCGGAGGCGACGAGGGTCGAGTAGAGCTGCACGAGCCCGGGGACCTCGCGGTTGCGGGTGGCGGCGTCGCGCATCACCTCGACAGGGGTCGCCCCCTCGGGATGGCGCGGTCGCGCGCCGCCCGTCTCGGAGGCCCGGTAGACCTCGACCAGAAGCTCGTCGAGCGAGCCGAAGTAGTGCTTCAGCGCGGCGTGCGTGACGCCGACCTCCTCGGCGATCGCGCGCAGGCTGGTGCGCTTCGAGCCACGCCGCGCGAACACCTCGATCGCCCGGTCCAGGATCTCCCGGCGGCGCGCGATCCCCTTCGGATAGGGGCCGCGCGCGGCGGATGCGGGCTGCTCGTCGGTCACGCCGTCATGCTAGCGAACTCAAATCCTCCATGTGGAGGTTTTTCTGCTACCGTGATGCCATCCGGGGCCCAGGGCCCCTGTCGAAGACGACCCCGAAGGAGCGCGACCGATGCCGGTCCAGACGTCCATCCAGCTGTTCACCGTCAACGCCGCGCTCGAGGCCGACCTCGAGGGCACGCTCGCCTGGGTCGCCGCGCGCGGCTTCACGTCGGTCGAGCCCTACGACTTCGTGCGACGCGCCGAGCCGCTCGCCGCGGCGCTGCAGGCCCACGGCCTCGCGGCGCCGACGGGCCACGCGTTCCTGGCCTCGACCTCGTTCGTGAACCCCGACGGCAGCGGCACGACCGTGCCGGTCCCCTCGCCCGAGACGGTGTTCGCGGCCGCGAAGGTGCTCGGCATGCACACGGTCATCGACCCCTACACGGAGCCCGCACGCTGGGAGAGCCGCGAGCAGATCGAGGAGACCGCGCGACTGCTCAACGCGGCCGCCGAGATCGGCGCGCAGCACGGCATCCGCGTCGGCTACCACAACCATGCACACGAGCTCGAGGCCACGTTCGACGGCAGGACGGGCCTGGAGGTGCTCGCCGACCTGCTCGACGAGCGCGTCGTGCTCGAGGTCGACCTGTACTGGGTGGCGCGCGCCGGCGTCGACTCCCCCACGCTGCTGAGCACGCTCGGCGACCGCGTGATCGCCGTGCACGTCAAGGACGGCACACTCGACCCCGAGCAGGTCGCCGCCTATCCCCCGGCCGACCAGGTGCCTGCGGGCCAGGGCGCCGTGCCGCTCGCGGAGGCGATCGCCGCCGCGACCGCGCTCGAGGTCGCGATCGTCGAGTTCGACCACTACGACGCCGATTCCCGCGGCGGCGACATCTACGACGCGATCGAGCAGAGCCGGGCGTTCCTGAGCGGTCTCGGCCTCGACCAGAAGGTCGACGCCTGATGGCCGCCCCCGTGGGCGTCGGCATCATCGGCGCCGGCAACATCAGCGACCAGTACCTGACGAACCTCACGAAGTTCCCGGATGTCCGCGTCCTCGCGGTCGGCGACCTCGTGGAGGAGCGTGCCCGCGCCCAGGCCGACAGGTACGGCGTGCCGCGCGCGGGCACGCCCGACCTCGTGCTGAACGACCCCGACATCGAGATCGTCGTCAATCTCACGATCCCGGCCGTGCACGTCGAGGTCTCCGAAGCCATCGTGGCCGCGGGCAAGCACGTCTGGACCGAGAAGCCGATCGGCGTGAACCGCGAGGAGTCGCAGCGCCTGCTCGACGCCGCCGCCGCGGCCGGCAGGCGCGTCGGCGTCGCGCCCGACACCGTGCTCGGCCCGGGCGTGCAGACGGCCAAGCGCGTGATCGCGCGCGGAGACATCGGCCGCCCGCTGTTCGCGCAGACGACGTTCCAGTGGCAGGGCCCGGAGATCTTCCACCCCAACCCCGCGTTCCTGTACGCGAAGGGCGCGGGCCCGCTGCTCGACATGGGTCCGTACTACGTCTCGACGCTCGTGCACGTGTTCGGCCCGGTCGCATCCGTCGCGGCGCTCGGCCTGCAGGGCACCCCGACCCGCTTCGTGCAGGTCGGCGAGTACGCGGGGCACGAGTTTCCGGTCGAGATCCCCTCGACACTGCAGGTGCTGATGGAGTTCGAGCAGGGCGGTCAGGCGCAGAGCCTGTACAGCACCGACTCGCCCCTGCTGCGCCACGGCATCGTCGAGGTCACCGGCACGGAGGGCACCCTGGTGATCCCCGACCCGAACACGTTCGGCGGCCCGATCACGATCACGCGCAAGCTGGAGCGCCACGTGGTGCCGCCCGAGCCGGTCGTACAGGAGGTCGTCGACGTGCAGCAGGAGGGCATCCTGACCGGGCGCGGCCTGGGCCTGCTCGACATGGTCCGCGCGATCCAGGATGACCGCCCCCACGTCGCCACGGGCGAGTTCGGCTACCACGTGCTCGACACGCTGCTCGCGATCGAGGAGTCGGCCGAGGCCCGCGGCTTCGTCGAGGTGCAGAGCACGCTCGCCGAGGTCGGCTCCCTCGACGCCGATTTCGACCCCTTCGCCGCCACGCTTTAGCAGCCGCAACCATGAAAGCGGGCCCCCGCCGGTTGACGGGGGCCCGCTTCTCGTCGCGGCTCGCTCAGCCGATGTCGGACTTGCGGATCTTGCCGTGCACGCCGACCGTGCGGTCGACGACCTGCGACACGACGAAGTCGGCGGCGGCCGACAGGTACGCGTACGCGATCGCGCGGTCCATCCCGAGGTCGTGCTGCAGGAAGTCCAGCGCGTTCACGACCGCGCGGCGCATGGCGATGTCGAGGTCGTTGATCTGCCCGTCGACCGAGCCGTTCGGATCCGACAGGCCGATCGGGATCCACAGGTCCTCGGTCTCGGCGAACGGGTATGTGAACGCGACGGACGGCGCGTCGCCCGAACCGGGCTTGCAGACCGTGAGCCGGAAGGTCCCGCGCAGCGATCCCTCCATCGCCGTGAGCGCGACCTCGCCGTCGCCCATCGCCATGTGCGGGTCGCCGACGTAGAACAGGGCGCCCTCGGCGCTCACGGGGACGTAGAACGTGGACCCCGGTCCGAGCAGGCTGATGTCGATGTTGCCGCCGCCGAGCGTCGGCGGGATGGAGTTCGCCTCCGGCGCGGTCGGCTCGGTGTTCTGCGAGAACGCGACGCCCATCATCCCGAAGAACGGGCGCAGCGGGAACTTCGCGCGGCTCGCGCCCGAGCCGACCACCGCGCTTGTTCCCTGCACGCTGGCGAGCACCGACACGTTGCCGTACTCGGTCGGGATGCCCGTCGACCGCCCGTCGGTCTCGACCGGCGGCATGACCTCGTCGAGCGTGATGCCGGCGGGCGCCCCGTTCGACGTGACGGCGAGCGATCCCTTTCCGTGCCGGGACGAGATCACGCCGTAGGGCACGCGCGGGCGCGCCTCGAGCGTCTCGATCTTGAGCACGTCGCCCGGCTGGGCGCCCTCCACGAACACCGGCCCGGTGACGACGTGGGGCCCGTCGCGGTCGAAGTCGCGCGGGGTGCGCGTGTACCCGGAGGCGATCGCGACCGCGTCGTCGAGCACCTCGCGGCGCGAGAAGCCGTGCTCCGCGAAGTAGGCGACCGGGTCGCGCCCCTGATCCTCCAGGATGCCCTCGTGCGAGACCGCGTCGATCGTCACGGTCTGCCCCGACCGGATGCGCGCCGTCGGCGACGCGTGCACGGAGGGGACGTAGCCCCACAGCACCTCGTCGGGCTCCGAGCCGAGGTACACGTCCCCGTCGATGCGGCCCCGGCCCGGCTGGAGGACGCCGGTGTACGCATCCGCCCGTCCGGTGACCGGCGCGGCCGCCGCGGGCCGAGTCGCCCCCAGCGCGAGGGCGGTGCCCGCGCCGACGGCCGCCGCCGCCTGCAGGAGCCCGCGCCGGCCGATGCCCCGCTCGATCGTCTCCGCCGCCTGCCGGCCTTCGTGTTCCATCGCCGCTTCCTCTCTGCCGGGTCCGCCGTCGGCCCCGCCACCCGCGACGCTAGGCGCCGGCCGTTACCCCCGGGTCAGGCGCACATGTCGGCGCTGTAAAACCGCTCCCACGCCGCGATGCGCCTCCCTGTGCGGCGCGAGCCGGCGCGGGTCTACGGGACGGGCGAACTCGCCTGCACGCGCGCGACCTCGTCCGCGACGCTCGCCGGGCAGCGCGCGGAGAGCGCGTAGCGCAGCAGGACCACGTCGCCGATGGGCCGGGTGTCGAGCAGCCGGGCGCGGTGGCCCTCGTCCCACGGGAACCGTCCCGGACGGACGAACCGGGGCGCGCCCGCCTCGCCCACGAAGAAGGGCGCGACCACGAGCTGGAGCTCGTCGGCGAGCCGCTCGACGAGGAACTGGGTGTGGAGCCGCCCGCCGCCCTCGACCATGAGCCGGCCGATGCCGCGCTGTGCGAGGTCCTCCAGCACGAGCGTCATCGACACCTCCGCGCCGAGCCCGACCACCGTCGCCCGGTCGCCGAGCGCGCGGGAGATCCGGTCGGCTTCCCCGGCGGGGCAGTAAACCAGCTTCTCGATGTCGCCCGCCGTGAAGAACGAGGAGTCGGCCGGCAGATCGCCGGTCGCCGTGACGGTGACCTTGGCGGGCGACTCCGTGAGCCCGCGCTCGACCCGGGCGCGGCGGCGCTCCTCGCTGCGCACGAGCAGCCGCGGGTTGTCGCGCCGCACCGTGGAGGCGCCGACCATGATGGCGTCGCTGTCCGCGCGCAGCTGGTCGACGCGGTCGAAGTCGGCCTCGTTCGACAGCGCCAGGCGGTGAGGCGCGGCGGTGTCGACGCAGCCGTCGAGCGACATGGCGCAGCTGAGCGTGACGTAGGGGCGGCTGCGACGGTCCGTCTCGCGCGATCCGGTCATGGTTCCTCCTCCCGGAGGGCGGACGAGATCCGCGTCACCGTGTCCCGCCAGCCGCGCAGGCGCGAGCGCGCGCGGACGGCCGCGTCCTTGAGCCCGCGCCGCAGCGCCGGATCGGACATCCATCGGTCCAGGGCGTCGGCGAGCGCGCGGACGTCCCCCGGTCTCACGAGGATCGCGGCGTCCGGGTCGACGGCCTCGGGGATCCCGCCCGTACGACTGGCGACGACCGGGATGCCGCGCCCCAGCGCCTCGGTGATCGCCATGCCGTACGCCTCGGCACGCGACGGCGCCACCAGCACGTCGCTGCGCCGGTAGATGCGCTCGAGACCCGCGGCCGACTGGACGCCGGAAAACTCGACGCGCTCGGCGACGCCGGCCGCGCGCGAGCGTGCCCTCAGCGCCTCGGCGAAGTCCGGCTCCACGTCGGTGGCGCCCGCCAGCGTGCACCGCCAGCCCTCGATGTCGACGAGGCGCGCCAGCGCGTCGACGAGCACATCCTGCCCCTTGTGCGGCGCGAGCACGCCCACGCACAGGAGCTCGCCGCCTCCCGGCGTGCCGGTCGCCACCTCGGCCGGGGCGCCGCCCGGCGTCGCGACGACGACGTCGCGGATCCCGCCCGCGGTGAACTGCGCCGCGGCCCACTCGCTCACGGCGATCACCCGGTGCGCCGCGCGCAGCGCGCGCCACTGCCCGTCGACCGCGGCCGCATCCGCGCCGGGGAACGCGTCGACGACCATGTGGGCCAGGATGACCACGCGCACGCGGCGAGCCTCGTCCTCGATCGCGCTCGCCGACACCCCGGCGATCAGGCCGTCCACCAGCGCGACCCCGCCGTCCGGCACCGTCGCGAGGGCGCGCCGCACGTCCCGGTCCGCGCCCGGCGCGACCTCGGCCATCCGCACCTCCCAGCCCGCGTGCGCCAGGCCGTCCCGCACGTGACGGTCGTAGACGTTCCCGCCGCTCACTCGGGCCGGATCGTCGACGCCGGTCGGCACCACGAAGGTCGTGGTCGCCATCACAGCTCCAGTTCGTACGACGCCCACGCGACGTGCGACTCGTGGAGCGTGACCGCGATCCCGTGCAGGTCGCCGGCATCCCTTCCGAGCGTTCCCGTGCGCGCCGCGGTCGCGAGCTGCTCCGCGATGAACGCGCACAGCCGTTCGGTCGTCGTGTTGACGCCGACGAAGCGCGGATCGTCGTCGAGGTTGCGGTACGTCAGCGACGACAGGATGCCGCGCAGCACGTCGGACGCGCGGCCGATGTCGACCACGACGCCGTTGTCGTCCAGCGCCGCGGCGCGGAAGGCGGCGTCCACGACGAACGTGGCGCCATGCAGTCGCTGCGCCGGCCCGAACATGTCACCGGTGAAGCTGTGCGCGACCATCATGTGATCGCGGACCGTGAGCGTGTAGGTCATCCGCCTGTCCCGTCGCCGCCTTGCCAGGTGCCGTCTCGCCAGTTGCCGTCTCGCCAGTTGATCGTGTGGCAGAGCCCCGGAAGGCTGCCGTCCGCGATGCCCGCCATGACGTCGGGCAGGCTCGTCCATGGCGATTCGCCGGTGAGGAGCGCGTCGAACGCCGGGTCTCGCAGCAGCTCGAGCGCCAGCGCGAGCCGTGTCGCGGGCGTCCGCGTCGCACGGCGGCGCGGGGCCACGAGGCCGACCTGGCTCGAGCGGATGGTGAGCCGTCGCGAGTGGAAGTCCTCGCCGAGCGGCAGGCTCACCTCGCGCGCGCCGAACCAGCTGGCCTCGATGATCTCCCCCTCGGTCGCGGCCGTCCGCAGGGCGAGCCGCAGCCCGTCCTCCGACGCACTGGTGTCGATCACGATGTCGCGCTCCTCAGGGGCGTCGTCCGGGGTCCGGAACGGGACCTCGAGGGCGGCGCAGACGTCGGCCTTCCCGGTGTCGCGGTCCACCACGACCACGTCGGCGCCCGGGATGCCCTGCGCCAGCCGCGCGACCGCGCAGCCGATCATGCCCGCGCCGACCACCGTGATCCGGTCGCCGACGAGCGGAGCGGCGTCCCACAGCACGTTGACGGCCGTCTCCACGGCGCCCGCGAGCACGGCCCGCCGCGGCGGCACGCCCTCGGGGACCGGCGTGACGGCCGTCTCGGGCACGACGAAGACCGACTGGTGCGGGACGAGCGTGAACACGGCCCTGCCCCTGAGCGCCGCGGGACCGTGCTCGACGACGCCGACGTTCAGATAGCCGTACTTGACGGGCGCCGGGAAGTCGCCCTCCTGGAACGGCGCGCGCATGCGCTCGCGCTCCCGCTCGGGCACCTCGCCGCGGAACACCGTCGCCTCCGTCCCACGGCTGATGCCGGTGAACCACGTGCGCACGCGGACCTCGCCGTCGCCGGGCTCCCGCACTTCCGCGGTGCGGAGCCGACCCCGCCCGGGGCCCTCGACCCAGAACGATGTCTCGCTCGCCATCTGCCGTCCCTCCGAGCCGGCGAAGGAGCTCCGACTCGCTCCCACTCTGTCCCCGGGACATGGCCTTGGCCAGAGGGTTGCGCGGGAGGGGCGAGGGCTGGCAGTGGCTCGCGGGGCCCGTCCATTGCAGGCCCGGCGTCGGACATCGCATCGATCTGCAGGACGCGGCCGACATGAGGCGAGGAGATCTGCACGGTTCAGCAGATTCGCGTGCGAGATCGTCCTTTGTTGTGCAGATCATGGACCCGGGTAGCGCGCCAACGAGAAAGCCCCGGATGACCGGGGCTTTTCCGCGGAGACGGAGGGATTTGAACCCTCGGTCCCCATTAAGGGGACTCCACCTTAGCAGGGTGGTGCACTAGGCCTGACTATGCGACGTCTCCTGGCCCTCGGGAGCTCCCGAAGGACCGCGCGCCCTCGCGGGCGCAGTCCCTCCATAGTAACCGCTCGCCGCACGAGGGCGAAAACGAGGGTCTCAGCCGATGGGGTTGGAGCAGCTGGTGTCCTCGGCGGTGCGGCCCGGGGCGGGCGCGGCCGTGGCGGTCGGAGTCTCGCTGACCTCGGGCGTCGGCGTCTCCGACTCCACCGGAGCCTCGGGCTGCGACGGCTCCGGCGAAGCGGCGACCTGCTCCTCCGGGATGACCGACTGGTTGGCCGAGATCAGGCCGAACAGCTGCGCAGCGGCGGCCTCGTCCGACACCACGCGGTTGCGGTCGAGCGGGTCCTCGAGCACCGGGTACTGGAGGAACTCGATGTCCGACAGCGGCACCGAGCTCGCCGCCATGGCGATCTGGACGAGCGTGATGGGGGTGAGCTGGGCGCTGGGGTCGACGTTGCTCACGGTCGTCCGCGCGAGGCTGAGAAGCGTGCCCGGGTTCGTGAGCGTCTCGGCGCTCATGAGCTTGCGCGCCAGCGAAGACATGTAGACCTGCTGGTTGCTGATGCGCGCGAGGTCGCCGCCGCCGACGCCGTGGCGCGACCGCAGGAAGGCGAGCGCCTGCTCACCGACCAGCGTGTGCGTGCCCGGCTCGAGGTAGAGCATCCCGGCGTCCACGTCGTTGATCGTCTGGTCGACGCAGACCTCCACACCGCCGAGCGCGTTCGTGATCTCGATCACGCCGTTCCACGTCACGGTCGCGGCGTAGTCGATCGCGAGCTCGGGGTCATACTGCGTCGTGATGCTGTCGATCGACTTCGCGACGCACGCGAGGCCGCCGGCCGCGTAGGCCTCGTTGAGCATGCGGCGATCCGACGCGGGCGTGACCTCGCCGGTCTCCGAGTTGGTGCACTCTGGCATGGGGCCCATGAGGTCGCGGGGGAACGCCACGACCGAGACCTTGCGCGGCTCGGGCGAGATGTGCACGAGCAGGTTGACGTCGTTGAGGCCGGCCTCGAGCTGCCGCCCATCGTCGCCGTAGGCCGAGCGCTCGGTCGGGCAGCGGTCGCCGAACTTCTCGTGCGAGTCCCACTCGCAGATGTCGATGCCGGTGAGCAGCAGGTCGACGCCCTCGTCGTTCACGAGCTGGCCGATGTCGGGCGGCGAGGTGTCCTGGCCCTCGAGCTCCTGCGCGTCGGCCGCGAACGTGGCCGAGAAGTCCCAGGCGGCGTAGGCGGCGACGCCGACGCCGGCGACCAGCACGCACGCCATGGCGATGCCGAGCCAGCGCATCACGCGGCTCAGCAGGCTGGGCTGGGAGAGGTGTCCGTGGCGCGCGATGGTGCGCCGGCCGGGGCGCCGCGGGGACGTCTCGCTCACTCGGGTGTTCCTCTCATCGCACCGCTGGGGCGCGGTGATCCTGCCGGCGGCTCCCCCGAGTGCTCGCACCCCGCCGCCGTCATTCCGCGGAGGGTGTGGGATTCGAACCCACGGGACATTGCTGCCCACTGGTTTTCAAGACCAGATCCTTCGGCCGCTCGGACAACCCTCCTGGAGCAGGGTCTCCCCTGCCGAACAGGCGTCGAGTCTATCCGACAGGCCTTCTCGTCATTGTGCCCGCGAGCTCTGGGCGGGCCCTGAACGGCGCACGGGCATCCGCTGTGGACGAGCGGATGCCGGGCGATCACGCGTCGACGCGCAGCAGATCCCGCATCAGCGCCACGAGCAGCGCGGTGCGCTCGGGGATCTCGCCGACCATCACGTGCTCGTGGTCCGCGTGCGAGCCGCCGCCCACGGCGCCGAGCCCGTCGAGCGTCGGCACGCCGATGCCGGCCGTGAAGTTGCCGTCGGAGGCACCGCCCACCACGACCGCCTCGGGCAGATGCAGCCCGAGCCGGTGCGACACCTCGAGCGCCCGCGCCCACACGCCCTCGGCCGACGACCGCTCCATCGGCGGGCGGTTCACGCCGCCGTCCACGTGGATGACGGCGCCCGTCACCGGCGTCAGCGAGCGGATGGCCTCGTCGACGCGGTGCTGCTCGGCGGCCGTGAAGGCGCGCGCGTCCACCTCGAACGAGGCGTGGGCCGCGACGGTGTTGGTCGTGGTCCCGGCCTTGGCGACCGTGGGGACGACCGAGGTGCCGGCCGCGGGATCGGCGATCGCGGTGACGGCGCCGATCTGGTGCGCCATCTCGACGGTGGCGTTGATGCCCTTCTCGGGCTCGAGGCCGGCGTGCGCCGCGCGGCCGGTGATGTCGATCCGGTAGCGCGAGACGCCCTTGCGACCGATCTTGAGCGCGCGGCCCTCCGCCGACTCGAGCACGAGCGACGCGACGCAGCCGAGCGCCTCCTGCTCGATCAGGTCGCGCGACGACGGCGAACCGATCTCCTCGTCGCCGGTCACGAGCAGCGTCACCGCCGCGTCGTCCATGTGCCCGAGCGCCGCGATGCCGTGCAGGCCCATCACCAGACCCGCGATCATGTCGTAGCACCCGGGGCCGCGCATGACGCCGTCCTGGATCGAGAACGGGTGCGTCTCGATGGATCCGAGCGGCCACACCGTGTCGTGGTGCGCGAGCACGAGCACGCGCGGCGCCTCGGGGGCCGGCGATCCGATGTGCCAGCGCAGATGCGTGAACCCGTCGATCACAAGACGCTCGGGCCCGAAGCCCAGGATGCGCGTGCCGATCGCCGACACGAGATCGGCCGATCGCGCGATCGCCTCCCGGTCGCCGGTCGGCGACTCGCACAGGATGAGGTGCTCCATGTCGGTGAGCATCTGCGGCAGGCTGTCGCGCGCCCACTCCAGCAGCCCGTCGACCTCGGCGGGCGCCCGACGGGCGAGGGCGGTGTCGCGATCCGTCATGTGTCGCCTCTCCTCGGTGCGCGTCAGGGTGTCCTACCGACGATATCCGCCGCACGCCGGGCGCGTGAACCGGGGCGGCTCGCAGCGTCATGGAGCCAGGGCGGGAGTGGGAAGCTGGGGATATGCATCCGCCCGCCGACGTCGCCGCCGCGGCCCGCGCCCTCGCGGACGAAGCGCTCGCGCGGGCGGGCATCCTGCTCGAGGAGGCGCACGACGCGGCCGCCTGCCGGAGCGTGTCCGAGGTACTCGGCCGGGTGTGGGGGCGCACGGGCGCCGAGATGCTCGATCCCGCGCTGCTGGTCGCGCTCACCCACGCCGGCAACCCCGTCACGCTGGCGCTGCGCGAGGACGAGCCGGTCGGCGCCGCGATGGGCTTCTGCGGGCCGCCCGGCACGCCGTTCCACTCGCACATCGTGGGCCTGCTCCCCGAGGCCGCCGGCCGCGGGGCGGGCCGCGCGATCAAGCTGGCGCAGCGCGCGTGGTGCCTCGAGTGCGGGATCGACGCCATGACGTGGACGTTCGATCCGCTCGTCCGGCGCAACGCGCACTTCAACATCCGCACGCTCGGCGCGCGCCCGGCCGAGTACCTTCCGTCGCTCTACGGCGAGATGCGCGACGCGATCAACGCGGGCCAGGACTCCGACCGCATGCTCGTGCGCTGGGATCTGACGCGCACGCCGCCCGAGCGGGGCGGCGCGGTCGAGGTCGACGGGGCGCACGCGATCGCCGACGAGGGCGACGTCCCGTCCGCCTACGCGCGGCCGAGCGGCGACGGGCCCGCGCTCCTCGCCACGCCCACCGACATCGAGGCGCTGCGGCGCACGGATCCGGAGGCGGCCCGCCGCTGGCGCTCCGAGACCCGCGCCGCGTTCACCGACCTGCTCGCGACCGGATGGGGCGTCGACGGCTTCACCGACGCGGGGCAGTACGTGCTGCGCCGCGCCGACCAACCCACGGAAGGAACCCCATGAAGCTCCGCGCCATCCGGCTGCACCACCTCGAGATGCCGCTCGTCGCGCCGTTCACCACGTCGTTCGGCACGCAGACCGTCAAGCACTGCTTCCTGGTCGAGGCGCAGCTCGAGACCGCCTCGGGCGAGCTCGTGACCGGATGGGGCGAGAACGTCGCGCTCGACCGCCCGATCTACTCCCCCGAGTACCTGGACGGCGCCGCCGACGTCATCGAGCGCTGGCTCGCTCCTCTGCTCGCCGCCGTGGACGACCTCACGGCCGAGACCGTGGCCCACCACCTGCGGCGCATCGTGGGGCACCAGATGGCCAAGGCGTCGGTCGAGATGGCCGTGCTCGACGCGCAGCTGCGGGCCGAGGGCCGCTCGCTCGCGTCGTACCTCGGCGCCGTCCGGACGACCGTCCCGTCGGGCGTCTCGGTGGGCATCCAGGACTCGGGCGACGAGACGGTGCGCGTGATCGGCGGGTACATCGAGCAGGGCTATGCGCGCATCAAGCTCAAGATCCGGCCCGGGGCGGATGTCGCGCACGTCGCGGCCGTCCGGCGCGCGTTCGGCGACGACCTGCCCTTCCAGGTCGACGCGAACGCGGCCTACACGCTCGTCGACGCCGCGCACCTGCGCCAGCTCGACGAGTTCGGGCTGCTGCTGATCGAGCAGCCGCTCGGCGAGGCGGACATCCGGCAGCACGCGGAACTGGCGAGGCTGCTGCACACCCCGATCTGCCTCGACGAGTCGGTCGTGTCCGCCGAGGCGGCCGCCGACGCCATCGCGCTGCGCGCCGCCGCCGTCATCAACATCAAGCCGGGGCGCGTGGGCGGCTATCTCGAGGCGCGCCGCATCCACGACCTCGCCCGCGCGCACGGAATCGCGGTGTGGTGCGGCGGCATGCTGGAGACCGGCATCGGCCGCGCCGCGAACGCCGCGCTCGCGGCCCTGCCCGGCTTCACGCTGCCGGGCGACATCTCCGGATCCGACCGCTTCTACGCCGAGGACATCGTCACCGAGCCGATCCGGATGCACGACGGCGTCGTCGACGTGCCGACCGGCGCGGGCTTCGGCGTCGAGATCGACCCTGAGCGCCTCGAGCGCTTCCGCACCCGCCTGGTCGAGATCGCCCTCTGACGCTTGGGTTGCTTCAACGGTTTCGACTCGCTTCGCTCGCTCGAGCAGCACGGGCAGTCCCGCCCACATGTTGGTTGAGCGAGCGCGCCAGCGCGAGTCGAAACCCAGGTAACGTGCCGCCGCTCAGCTCGGCGCGGCCGCCGTCTCGAGCAGCGTGTCGAGCGCCTGCGCGACGCCGCCCTCGTAGACCGTTCCCGTGAGGTCCGTCGAGACGGCGATGACCTCATCCGGGGCCTGCCCCATCGCGAACGCGCGACCGCCGTGTCCCGACGCCCACTGGAACATCCCGATGTCGTTGCGTCCGTCGCCGATCACCACGACATCCGACGGGGCGACGCCCTCCCACTCGCGCACCTGCTCGAGCGCGGTGCTCTTGTCGACGCCCTGCGGCGCGATGTCCAGCCACGCGGTCCAGCCCACGGAGTACGACACGTGGTGCAGGCCGATCTGCTCGACCAGGCTGACGAACTCGTCCTCGGAATGCTCGGGCGACACGACCACGACGCGGGCGACCTGGCGGCCCTTCATGTCGTCGATCTCGACGTGCTTCGCGGTGTCGCGCTCGAGGCCCCAGTCGTCCACGTAGTGCGTGTAGAGGCGCGATCCGTCCGCGAGCTCGACGAGGTACTTGGCGTCGGGCAGGTGCTTCTCGAGCAGCGTCAGCACCTCGGTCGGGTCGAACGTCTCGGTCGTGTGCCGCGCGTAGCCGGTCTCCTGCGTGGTGTCGCGCGACAGGATGGCCGCCCCGTTCGAGCACACGACGAACTCGGGCAGGATGCCGAGCGCGTGCAGGATGTACGACGTCGCCTCCCAGCTGCGCCCGGTCGCGATCGTCACGATGTGCCCGGCGTCGACCGTGCGGCGCACGGCCTCGCGCACGCGCGGGCTGAACGACTCGTCCTCGAGCAGCACCGTGCCGTCGAGGTCGAGCGCCACGAGGAGCCGGCGACCCGCCACGCGCTCGTCCGTCACGCGATCGGCTCCAGCACGTCGAGGCCGAGGTAGGGGCGGAGCGGCTCGGGCACGACGACCGAGCCGTCGGGGCGCTGGTGCGTCTCGAGCAGCGCGACGATCCAGCGCGTCGTGGCGAGCGTGCCGTTGAGGGTCGCGACGTGCTCGGTCTTCGCGGCGCCCCCGCCATCCTTCGACGCCGGGCGGTGCCGAATGTCGAGGCGGCGCGCCTGGAACGTGGTGCAGTTCGAGGTGGACGTGAGCTCGCGGTACGCGCCCTGCGTCGGGACCCACGCCTCGGTGTCGTACTTGCGCGCGGCGCTCGAGCCGAGGTCGCCCGCGGCCGTGTCGATCACGCGGTACGCGAGGCCGAGCGAGCGAAGCATCTCCTCCTCGAGGGCGAGCAGGCGCTCGTGCTCGGCGGCCGCATCCTCGGGCGTCGTGTAGACGAACATCTCGAGCTTGTTGAACTGGTGCACGCGGATGATGCCGCGGGTGTCCTTGCCGTGCGAACCCGCCTCGCGGCGGTAGCAGGTGGACCATCCGGCGTAGCGCAGCGGACCGTCCGACAGGTCGAGGATCTCGTCCTTGTGATACCCGGCGAGCGCGACCTCGCTCGTGCCGACCAGGTACAGGTCGTCGGCCTCGAGGCGGTAGATCTCGTCGGCGTGCGCGCCGAGGAAGCCGGTGCCCGCCATGATGTCGGGGCGCACCAGCGTGGGGGTGATCATGGGCGTGAAGCCGGCCTCGAGCGCCTTGCTGAGCGCGTAGTTCATGAGCGCGATCTCGAGCCGCGCGCCGACGCCCTTGAGGAAGTAGAACCGCGCGCCCGACACCTTCGCGCCGCGCTCCATGTCGATCGCGCCGAGCTTCTCGCCCAGGGCCAGGTGGTCGAGCGGGCCGTCGGGGAACTCGGCCGGGTCGAACGCCGGCACGTCGCCGACCTCGCGCAGCACGACGTAGTCGTCCTCGCCGCCGGCGGGCACGCCATCCAGCACGATGTTCTCGATCCGGGCGGCCGCATCGGCGAACGCGGCCTCGGCCTCGGTCACGGCCTGCTGCGCATCCTTGACCCGGTTCGCCAGGTCCTTGGCCTGTGCGACGAGCGCGGCCTTCTCGTCCTTCGGGGCCTTCGCGACCTGCTTGCCGAACGCGTTCTGCTCTGCGCGCAGCTCCTCGAACGCGGCGATCGCGGCGCGACGCGCCTTCTCGGCCTCGACCGCGGCGGTCACGGTCTCGGGCGAGTGCCCGCGGGCCACCTGCGAGCGGGTCACGAGGTCGGGGTTGTCGCGGAGCAGAGCGGGATCGATCACCCGCCCAGTCTAGGTCTCGCGGACGCGGGAGCTCCCTCTCCCCCGGTGCTGGTCGAACGACCCTCCTCCTCTGCTGGTTGAGCGAGCGAAGCGAGTCGAAAGCCCCGGAGCCCGGTCACGGCATCCCCCGCCCCACTACCGTCGAACCATGACGCCCGCTGCCGACGACGGGGCCGACCTCCGCCGCCGCATCCGCCGCGCGGTGCTGACGGTCGCGCTGCTGAACCTCGCCTACTTCTTCGTCGAGTTCGTCGTCGCGCTGCAGGCCCGCTCGGTATCGCTGCTCGCGGACAGCGTCGACTTCCTTGAGGACACCTCGATCAACCTCCTGATCTTCATCGCGCTCGGCTGGGCCCTCGCCCGTCGCGCGCTGATGGGCAAGGTCATGGCGGTGCTGATCCTGGCGCCGGCGGGGTTCGCGACGTGGGAGGCCGTGCAGCGCTTCCTTGCGCCCGAGGCTCCCGAGGTGCTGCCTGTGGTGCTCGCCTCGATCGGGGCGATCGTCGTGAACGGGCTGAGCGCCGTCCTGCTCGCCCGGGTCCGGCATCACGGCGGGTCCCTCAGCCGCGCCGCGTTCCTGTCCGCGCGCAACGACGTGCTCGTGAACGTCGCGATCATCGCGATGGCGGCGATCACGGCCTGGACGTCGTCCGGATGGCCCGACCTCATCCTGGGCTGCCTGATCATCCTTCTGGCGCTGCACTCCGCGTGGGAGGTCTGGGAGGTCAGCGAGGAGGAGCGCCTGGCGGCGAAGGTGCTCGCCGGCGAGGCCGTGGACTGATCCGCATCCCTCCTCGTCTCTGTGCTGGTTGAGCGTGCCCCTCTGTGCTCGTTGAGCGAGCCCTCTGTGCTGGTTGAGCGAGCGAAGCGAGTCGAAACCGACCGAACCTCCCCACAAGATCTCTTGCGACATTCGAACATTCGTTCTATACTGGCTTCATGGCCACCAACCCGTTCGACCAGCGCTGGGATCTCTCAGACGCGCAGCGCGAACAGGTGCTGGCCATCAAGGCGGGCCTCGCTTATGTCGAGAGCGCCAAGGCGGGCCTGGCGGCGATGGAGGCGACCCTCCAAGCGCAGGCCTACGCGATCGCGCAGGACGTGATGTCGGCGATGCCGGGCCGCCCGTCCTCGTACCAGGTGCCGATCCGGTCGATGGCGGCCGATCTCGCGGCCGTCACGCGCGTGCCGGACACCTCGATGCGCGCGAAGATGGACGACGCCGCGATCATGATCGAGCGCTTCCCGGCGACGTTCACGGCCCTGGCGGAGTCCCGGATCACGGCCGCTCAGGCCCGCGTCGTCTGCGACGAGGGAGGCCGGTTCGACGACGGCGAGCTCCGCGCCCGGTATGAGGAGATCGCGCTCCAGTTCACCGACACCACCGCCGGCAGGCTGCGCCCGATCTGCCAGGCGATCGCCGAACGGCTGCAGCCGCAGACGATCGCGGAGCGCCACGAGGCGGCGAACGAGCGCCGGGGGATGTGGGTGACGCCCGAGCAGGACGGCATGGCGCTGATCCAGCTGCTCGTCGACGCGGCGCTCGCGGCCGGCATCGACGACCGGTCGAACGCGATCGCCCGCCAGGTGAAGACGGGCACCGGCGAGGGTGACGAGGATCCGCGCACGCTCGCGCAGATCCGGGCGGACGTCGTCACCGACATGCTCCTGACCGCGACGCCGACCGCGGCGGGCGAGGGCCTCGACGAGATCCGCGCGGTCGTGCACGTGACCGTGCCCGCCGAGGTGATCGCCGGGGCCGACGACCAGCCCGCGCACGCGACGCGCGTCGGCACCGTCGCCCCCGAGACCGCCCGCCGCCTGGCCGGCCGGGCGCACACCTGGGCGAGGCTCTTCCGCGATCCGCAGACCGGCGCCCTCACCGCCGTCGACACCTACACCCCCACGGCCGAGCAGCGCCGGTTCCTCACCGCGCGCGACGAGCACTGCCGCTTCCCCGGCTGCCGCCGCCCGGTCCGGCGATGCGACATCGACCACACGGTCCCCTACAGCGAGGGCGGCGCCACCGACGTCTGCAACCTGGCCGCGCTCTGCCGAGCCCACCACGTGCTCAAGCACCACGGCCGCTGGGGCTGCCGCAACGAGAACGGCGTCATGGTGTGGATCACCCCCACCGGCCAGGTGCTCCACGAACAGCCGCCACCCACGGTCCGCTTCGTCGCCACCGCCGCGGCGGACGGGGATCCGCCGTTCTGACGCAGGGCGCGATGGCGCCTACCCCGCGACGACGACGCAGCGGTAGCGCGCCCGCGTGAGCCCGACGTAGAGCAGGTCGAACCACGACAGTCCGTGCTCCCGCGCGAACGCGATGCCCGCGTCGCCGACGTCGGTCAGGATGACCGCCTCGGCGTCGAGACCCTTGAACTTGCCGATGGATCCCCAGCGCACACGTCCATGCGCGTCGCCGTCCGCCGCGCCCACGAGCGGCCGCAGCTGAGCACGCAGCCACTTCTCGTCCTTCGTGAAGTTCGGCGCGGCGAGCAGGCGGCCGACGAGCGAGTGCCGCTCGCCGAACGGGCTGAGGATCACCACGTCGTGCGCCTGATGATGCTCGAGCAGCTCGCGCAGGGAGCGCGCGAGCTCGGCGCCCGCGTTGTCGGTCCCGACGGGGACGATCGACAGGGCGCCCGTGTCGTTCGTGACGAGGCGGTGGCTGGAGTATCCGAACCGGCGGCTGAGCAGCTCCTCGGCACCGGATGCGAGCGCCGCGACCTGACGCACGCCCTGGTCCACCGAGACGTGCATCAGTCCCGGGAAGTGCTCGCGCGCGACCGCGAACGGATCGACGTGCGTGGTCGACGGCCGCAGGATCTGCTGTCGCCGATCGCCGGCGAGCACCAGCTTCGCGTCATCCGCGACCAGTTCGTCGAGGAAGGCGAGGACGCCCGGCAGGCCCGCGACATCCTGGAACTCGTCGATGCACACGACGTCGTACGCGTGCCGGTCGGGCGCCGCGCGGAGCGCCTCGATCGCGAGCTGCGGCAGGCGCTCGGTGTACCAGGCGTTGTCCGCGTCGACCGGGTTGGCCTCGAGGCCGGCGATCCGCAGCATGAGCGCGTTCAGGCTCGTGGCGTGGATGGCCGCGTGGCGACCGAGACGGTCGCGCAGCTCGTCGGCCATCAGCTCGTTCCAGCATGCGGCGAGCACGCGCGCGCCGTGCCCCGCGTGGCGCTTCGCGGCGCTCATCACGAGGTGGCTCTTGCCGGTGCCCGCGGGGCCCTCGAAGTAGATCCGGTCGTTGCGGGCGACCGCGTCGAGGATGCGCGCCTGCGACTTCAGCAGTCGCTGCTCGTCGTCGAGCCGCTCGAGCTTGCGGTCGGCGAGCGTGCGCCCGCCCTCGAGGTCGCCGAGCAGGGCCCGCGCGATCGTCGAGACGTGATCGCCGGTCATCACGGCCGGGTCGTGCGCGACCCCGTCGACCGTGCGGTACCAGGCATCGTGCTCGGCGAGCACCTTCTCGATCAGCGCCTCCGGGCGGCGCAGGTCGTCGCGGAACGCGAGCTCCCACTCGAAGAACTGCATGTCGCCGTGCGTCTCGAACTGGTGGCGCCCGAGCGAGGTGAACCACACGAGCCGCGCGATCGGCTCGGATCCGACGAGGATCTCGCGCCGAGCCAGGAACCCGCGCAGGCTCCGGATCGCCCCGTCGACCTGATCGAACGGGCTCTTGCCCGGGTTCGGCACCCGGTCCAGCATCCACTCGCCGTCGCGGTACGAGACGTACTCGGGGCTCTTGGCCTCGATCACCACGATCCCGCGCCCGGGCACGAGGACGAGGAAATCGGCCTCTCCCTGGAACTGCGTGGCATGCCGTCGCAGCTGCAGGCTGTGGATCACGATCCAGTCGTCATGCCCGCGGACCGAGGCGAACGCGTCGAACACCCGCCGCTCGGATCCGTTCGCGCCCTTGCGGGGGCGGGCGGGGATCATGTGGGGAGGCATGACTGAATTCTCGCGTCAAACTGCGCGCGCGGTTAACACTCAGCTATCGCTCGTCAACCGAAAGTATTTCGGAGACCTGGGAGATCCCAGATCCTGACGTACTCGTCGGCTACAAGAGGCCATACCTCCCTCAGACCAGCTCGTGATCGAGCGCGAGGACCAGCTGATCGGCGACGTCATGCTCCGGATCGAGGACGGCTGGGCGCAGGCCGAGGTCGCCGAGCAGGGCCGCGGCGTGCAGGCCGAGCTCGGATGGACCCTCGACCCCGCCCACCAGGGGCGCGGCTACGCCACGGAGGCCCTGCGCGCCGTGATCGGCGCCTGCTTCACGCAGCTCGGCCTGCGCCGGGTCCACGCCGGATGCTTCGCCGCGAACGAGCCGTCGTGGCGGGTCATGGAGCGCCTCGGGATGCGGCGCGAGGAGCACAGCCGCAAGACCGGCCTGCACCGCTCGGGCGAGTGGATGGACGGCATGAACTACGGCCTGCTCGCCGAGGAGTGGCGCGGATGAGCTTCCTCGGCCTCGACTTCGACGGCCACACAGACCGCGGCATGGGCGACCTGACTGTCCGGTCGAACAGGACGTGAGGGACGCGGCCTCCGACTTCACGATCACGCGCGACGAACGCAAGCGGATCACATCCGCCACGGGTGCCATCCCCTTGAAGCGGACATCTACCGACGCCGCCTCGATCCGGCGCAGCTCGTCGCGGAGACCCAGTCGATAGTCGCCGGTTTCCACGCCTACCTCGACGCCCTCCATGAGGTCGGCTGAAGTGGCTACAATGGCCTCATGAATGTGGCCACAATCGGGATCCGGGAGCTGCGCGACGGACTCAGTCGCCATCTCGCCGAGGTGCGCGAGGGCACTGAGATCACTGTCACGGATCACGGAAGGCCGATCGCCAAGATCGTGCCCATCGGCGACGAGTCCGGGCTCGAACGGCTCATTCGCGAGGGATACGTGCGACTGCCGACGAGCCCCCGGCGTCCGCTGCCGCCGCCGATCAAGGCGAACGGCATCGTCAGCGACCTCATCGCCGACCAGCGTCGCTGACGTGCTCGCGTACTTCGACACATCCGCCGTGGTCCCGCTGCTGATCGACGAACCGGCGAGCGAGCGGTGCGCCAGGGCGTGGGATTCCGCGCACCGGATCGCCAGCACGGCACTCACGTACGTCGAGGTTCATACCGCGCTGGCGCAGGCGCACCGGCGCGATCGTCTCTCCGACCCGCAGCACCTCGCGGCGATCGACGCGTTCGAGGAGCTATGGAGCCAGGTCACATCGATCACCCCGTCGGATGCGCTCATCCGGCACGCGGCTGCGCTGGGCGCCGCGCATGCCCTGCGGGGCTACGACGCGGTGCATTGCGCGACCGCCGTGCTGATCATGAGCGATGACAGTGTCGCGGTCAGCGGGGATCAGGACCTCCTCCGCGCTTGGCACACGGCGGGGCTCCACACGATCGACGTCTCGTCGTCGGCACACTGAGAACGACGCCGCCTCGCGGCCTAGGCTCATCCTCATGACGACCGCGCCGGCGCCGCTCGAGGGCCTCCTCGTCGCCGACTTCTCGCGCGTGCTCGCCGGCCCCCTGGCGACCATGACCCTTGCCGACCTCGGCGCCCGGGTGATCAAGGTCGAGCGGCCCGGCGCGGGCGACGACACCCGCGCGTGGGGCCCGCCCTACAGCCCGCACGCCGCGACCTACTTCGAGGGCGTGAACCGCAACAAGGAGTCCGTCGCGCTCGATCTGAAGGACCCGGCCGATGTGGAGCGCGCGCGGCGCCTCGCGGCGCGCGCCGACGTCGTGATCGAGAACTTCCTCCCCGGCACGCTCGACCGCCTCGGGCTCGGCTACGACGACGTCGCGCGCGACAACCCCGGCGTGATCTACGTGTCCGTCACGGGGTTCGGCTCGGCGGGGGGCGCGCAGCTGCCCGGCTACGACTTCGTGGTCCAGGCGCTCGGCGGCCTCATGCACATCACGGGCGAGCCCGACGGCGACCCCATGAAGGTCGGCGTCGCGCTCGTGGACGTCCTCACGGGCAAGGACGCCGTGATCGGCGTGCTCGCGGCCCTGCGGCGGCGGGAGCACACGGGCCTCGGATCGCGCATCGAGGTGTCGCTGCTGTCCAGCCTGCAGGGAGCGCTCGCGAACCAGGCGTCGGCGTACCTCGGCGCGGGCGTCTCCCCCACCCGCCTGGGCAACGTGCATCCGTCGATCGCGCCGTACGAGCTGCTGCGCTGCGCCGACGGGCCCCTCGCGATCGCGGCGGGCAACGACGCCCAGTTCGCGAAGCTCGTCCAGACGCTCGGGATCCCCGAGCTGGCGCAGGACGACCGCTTCCGCACGAACTCGGATCGCGTCGCCCACCGCGCCGAGATGCGCGACGCGCTCGAGGCGGCGCTCGCGACGGCGACCGCGGCCGAGTGGCAGGAGCGCCTCACGGCGGCGGGCGTGCCCGCGGGACAGGCGGGCGACATCGCCGACGGGCTCGCGTTCGCCGAGCGCATCGGCCTCGAGCCCACGATCGAGGTGGTCGACGACGCGGGCGTCTCGCACGGGCGGCAGGTGCGCCATCCGGTGCTGTGGCACCCGGCGTTCGAGCCGCCGCGCCGCGCGGCCCCCGCGCTCGACGAGCACGGCGACGACGTGCGCGCGTGGCTCGACGCCCCCGAAACGGCCGATGGCGACGCCGTCGGATAGCGTGAGATCGACACCCCCGCCACCGAAGGAGATGGCCCCATGAGCGGCCCCGCCGACCTGCTCGACCTCGACGATCTGCTCACCGAGACGGAGCTCGCCACCCGCGATGCCGTCCGTGCGTTCGTCGACGAGCACATCCGTCCGAACATCGCCGACTGGTACGACCGCGCGCACTTCCCGACCGAGATCATCCCCGAGCTCGGCCGTCTCGGCGCGCTCGGCATGATCTACTCCGGCTACGGATGCCCCGGCCGCGGCGCGGTCGAGTACGGCCTCACGGCCCTCGAGCTCGAGGCCGGCGACTCGGGTCTGCGGACGTTCGTGTCGGTGCAGGGATCGCTCGCGATGTCGGCGATCCACAAGTTCGGCTCCGAGGAGCAGAAGAACGAGTACCTGCCGCGGATGGCGAAGGGCGAGCTCGTCGGCTGCTTCGGCCTGACCGAGCCGACCGCCGGATCCGACCCCGGCAGCATGAAGACGTTCGCCCGCCGCGACGGCGACGACTGGGTGCTCAACGGCGCCAAGCGCTGGATCGGGCTCGCCTCGATCGCGGGCGTCGCCGTGATCTGGGCTCAGACCGACGAGGGCGTGCGCGGCTTCGCGGTGCCGACCGACACCCCCGGCTTCACGGCGACGCCGATCGCGCCGAAGATGTCGATGCGGGCGTCGATCCAGTGCGACATCACGCTCGAGGACGTGCGCCTGCCGGAGTCGGCCCGGCTGCCCGAGGCGCGCGGCCTGCGCGCGCCGTTCTCGTGCCTCAACGAGGCCCGCTACGGCATCGCGTGGGGCGTGCTCGGCGCCGCGCGCGACAGCTACCTGACGGCGCTGCACTACGCCCAGGAGCGCCGCCAGTTCGACCGCCCGATCGCGTCGTTCCAGCTCACGCAGGCGAAGCTCGCCGACATGGCCGTGAAGATCACGCAGGGCCAGCTCGTCGCCCTGCGCCTGGGCCGCCTCAAGGAGGCCGGCAAGCTCGAGCCGCACCACATCTCGGTCGGCAAGCTCGCCAACACGCGCGACGCGATCGCGATCGCGCGCGAGGCCCGCACGATCCTCGGCGGCAACGGCATCTCGGCCGAGTACTCACCGCTGCGGCACGCGAACAACCTCGAGTCGGTGCGCACCTACGAGGGCACGGACGAGGTCCACACGCTCGTGCTCGGCCGCCACATCACGGGGCTCGAGGCGTTCCGCTAGGAGCCGCGGCGGGCGTCGGGACGTTTCGACTCGGTCGCTTCGCTCCCTCGCTCAACGACCATAGATTTCATGGTCGTTGAGCGAGCGAAGCGAGTCGAAACGGCAGCGACTCACACGAACAGGTCGCCGCGCCGGTCGCGGAGGTACGGCTGCGGGGCGCCCGTGAGGTCGGCGATCAGCAGCTCCTCGCCCTCGGCCGCGCCGAGCGCGAGCACCGAACCGTCGGCGCCGCACACCGTGCTGAGGCCCGCGTAGACCTGCTCGCTCCCGCCTTCGAAAGACTCCGTGCCGCAGTAGTTGGCGTAGGCGAGCGCGACGCCGTTCTCGTACGCGCGGGCCCGCACGAGCACGGTCGACACGATCTCGTACGGCACCATGTTCGCGGTCGGGACGAGCACGGCCTCGGCGCCGTCCAGCGCGAGCGAGCGCACGGCCTCGGGGAACTCCACGTCGTAGCAGATCAGCATCCCGATCCGGCGTCCGCGGAACTCGAACGCCGCGGGCCGCTCGGTCGCGCGCGCGAACCGCTCGGTGTCGAGCCCGCCGAACAGGTGCGCCTTGCGGTGGGCGCCGACCGCGCGCCCGCCGTCGATCAGCTGCGCGGCGTTGGCCACCGCGCCGTCGGGCAGCAGCTCGGGGTACCCGTACGCGACCGCGACCCCGGTGCGCCGCGTGATCTCGGCGACGGCGGAGGCGATCGGCCCGTCCGCCGGCTCGGCGAGCGCGCGCGTCCGCTCGGCGCCGATGTCGTATCCCGTGACGAACATCTCGGGCGTGACCAGAACGTCCGCGCCCTCGGCCGCCGCACGCTCGCACGCCGCCTCGAGCCGCGCCAGGTTGCCCGCGACGTCTCCCGGCAGCGAGGCGCACTGCCAGACCGCGACGCGCAGCGGGGTCATCCGATCACTCCGGCAGCGCCACGGGCGCGAGCTCGTCGAACCGGTCGCCCGGGCCGGGGTTGTCGGGGTGGCTCGCGCCGCCGAAGTGGTGCATCACGCCCCACACCGCGTTGAGCGCCGTCTGCACCGCGCCCTCGGCCCAGGCCGGGGTGAAAGACACGTCGTCGCCCGCGATGAAGATGCCGCGCTCGTCCGCGGGCGCGCCGTCCTGCATGAAGTGCGTGTACATCCGGTGGTTGTACCGGTAGTGGCCGGGAAGCGCGCCCTTGAACGCCCCGAGGAAGTACGGGTCGTCCTCCCACGTGACCGTGACGGGGTCGCCCACGATGTGCGCGCGGATGTCGACATCCGGATAGATCTTGGCGAGCGCGTTCAGGGCCAGGTCCACGCGGCGGTCCACCGAGTGCGGAAGCATCTTGAGCGAGTCGGACATCCACGAGTACGACAGGCAGATCACCGCGGGGCGGCCCGGTCCGTTGTCGAACAGGTAGGTGCCGCGCGTCAGGCGGTCGGTGAGGGTCATGCTCATGACGTCGCGCCCGGTCTCCGGATCCGTGCGCTTCCAGAACGGCTCGTCGACCATCACGAAGGTCTTGGTCGACTGCATGTAGCGCGTGCGGTCGAGCGCCATCCACATGTCCTGCGAGAACAGGCTCTCGTCGCAGTCGATCTCGGTGGTCAGCAGCCAGCTCTGGCACGTCGCGACGACCGCGTCGTGCGAGCGCTCGGTGCCCCAGCGGTCGCGCACGACGAACCGGCCGTCGTCGGCGCGCGAGATCGCGGCCGCGGCCGGCAGGGTCGCCCCGCCGTGCAGCGACGCCAGCGTCGTGCCCTCCGGCCACGGGCTTCCCGCGCGCGCGGGCAGGTCCCACAGGCCGCGGGGCAGCTGCTCGACGCCGCCCTCGATCAGGCGCTGGTCGGTGTCGCATTCGAGCACGGCCACGCGCAGGATCTCGAGCATCGAGTTCGGGAAGTCGGAGTCCCAGCCGCCCGTTCCGAACCCGACCTGGCCGAACGCCTCGCGGTGCCGGAAGCTCAGCTTCGAGAACGCCTGCGAGCTGGCGATGAAGTCGTAGAACGTGCGGTCGTCCCACGTGGCGACCAGCTCGTCCCAGTGCCGCTTGAGCGCGACGGCGTCCCGGGCGCGGATCGCGTCCTGCAGCGCCGTGAAGCCGATCTCCTCGAGCGCGGCGTCCCACGCATCCGACACCTCGCGGAAGAACTCGGGCAGGTCGTCGAGCGTGCGGCCGTAGTGCGTCTCGCCCCACAGGTCGATCACGGTGCTGCCCGCCGCCTCGGTGAGCGGGTTCGGGAAGGGACGGTGCGTCAGCCCCAGTGCGTCGGCGTAGTGGAAGAACCCGCGCCCCGAGATCGGGAAGCGCATGCCGCCCAGCTCGGCGATCGCGCCGTCGCCGCCCTCGAACCGGTGCGTGCGCAGCCGGCCGCCGATGCGCGTGGGCTCGTAGATCACGGGAGCGAGGCCCAGGCTCATGAGCTCGTACGCCGTCACCATGCCGGCCAAGCCGGCGCCGATGACGGCCACCTCGCGCCCGTGCGCCTCCCGCGGGATCTCGCCGAGGCCGGCCGGATGCGAGATCCAGTCATCGAATGGGAACGGGAAATCCGGGCCGAACATCGTGATGCCGGCGGGTTCGCCGGGTCCGGTCAGGAAGCCTTCGTCGGGTGGCGTCGTCGTCACGTCCGGAGTCTATCCGCCGGCTGTCAACCCGCCGCCGCGACCCGGCCGCGGCCCTAGGCTGGCGGCATGAGCGATGACAGCACCGCCCAGGACCCCGCCCGCCGCCGCGCGGCGCTCGTGTTCAACCCCATCAAGGTCGACGGACCGACGCTGTGCGCCCTCGTGGAGCGCCACTCGGCCGAGGCCGGATGGGAGCCGCCGCTGCTGCTCGAGACGTCGGTCGAGGACCCCGGCCAGCACACCACGCGCGAGGCCCTCGAGGAGGGCGCCACGGCGGTGCTCGTCGCGGGCGGCGACGGCACGGTGCGCGCCGTGACCGAGGCGATGCGCGGCTCCGGCGTGCCCCTCACGATCATCCCGAGCGGGACCGGGAACCTGCTGGCCCGGAACCTGCTGCTGCCGCTCGACGGCCAGGACACCATGGTCGCCGCCACGTTCGACGGCGAGACCGTCGACGTCGACATCTGCGTCGCGACTCTCCGCCGGCCCGACGGCCACTCCGAGGAGCACGCGTTCGTCGTGATGGCGGGCATGGGCCTGGACGCCGCGATGATCGCGAACACCAAGGAAGACCTGAAGAAGTCGATGGGATGGGTCGCGTACGTGGACGGCGCCGCCCGCTCGCTCGCGGGCGCCGAGCCGTTCCGCGTCGTGTACGAGATCGTGCGGGAGAAGACCCGCCAGGGCATCACCCGCGCGGTGCCCACCTCGGCGCGGCTGCATTCCGCGAAGGTGCAGAGCATCCTGTTCGCGAACTGCGGCGAGCTGCCGGGTGGCATCTCGCTGATCCCCGACGGCTCCATCATCGACGGCCAGCTGGACGTCGCGCTCGTGCAGCCGACCGGGCCGCTTGGCTGGCTCGGCGTCTGGCGCAAGGTGTGGTGGGACAACTCGGTGCTGCGGCGCACGCGGGCCGGGCGCGCGGTGCTCGAGCGCCGCGGCCGCAGCACGTCGGTGCACTACCTGCGCGGCGTCGCCGCCGAGGCGGCCACCCCGATCCCGCAGCCGGTCGAGCTCGACGGCGACGAGTTCGGCGAGGCCACGCGCGTGTCGTGCCGGGTCGAGAAGGGCGGCCTGCTGGTCACCGTCCCGAAGGGCCACAAGATCACCGCGATGTGATGCGGGCGCGGCGGTCGGCCTCTACTGCAGCGCGGACGTCAGGCGCGCGAGGTTGTCGAGCACGGTCGAGCGCAGCGGCTGCTGGAGCCACTCCTCGAGCGTGAGCTCCCGGCTGAGCTCGCGGTACTGGGCCTCGAGCTGCCGCATCTGCTGCACGAACTCCTCGCCGCGCACCAGCAGCGAGATCTCGAGATTGAGGCCGAACGAGCGCATGTCCATGTTGCTCGACCCGATCACGGCGATCTCGTCGTCGATCGTGAGGCCCTTCGTGTGCAGGATGTACGGCTTCGGGTAGAGCCGGATCTGCACGCCCGCGCGCAGCAGCGCCTCGTAGTAGCTGCGCTGCGCGTGATACACGACCGCCTGGTCGCCCTCCTCCGACACGAACAGCTCGACGTGCACGCCGCGCTTGGTCGCGGCGGTGATCGCGAGCAGCAGCGCCTCGTCGGGGACGAAGTACGGGCTGATCATGATGATCTTGCGCTGCGCCGCGTACAGCAGCCCGAGGAACAGGCGGAGGTTGTTCTCGAACTCGAAGCCGGGGCCCGACGGCACGACCTGGCAGTCGAGGTCGCCCGTGCCGGCATCCATGCGCTTGAGGTCGATGCCCTCGGGCAGCGAGTCGGCCTCGCTGTACCAGTCGGACAGGAACACCGCGTTCACGCTCGACACGATCGGCCCGTCGAGGCGCACCATGACGTCGACCCACTGCAGCCCGCGCCGGATGTTCGCCTTCAGGTTGTAGCTGCGATCCGTGATGTTCTGCGAGCCGAGGAACGCCACGTCGCCGTCGACCACGACGATCTTGCGGTGGTTGCGCAGGTCGGGCCGCTGCCACTGCCCCTTGAGCGGCCGGATGGGCAGCGCGAAGCGCCACTCCGCGCCCATGGCGTCGAGTCGCTTGAGCGTGCGGCGGTGGAACGGCTTGACGAGATTGGCCCAGTGGTCGAGCAGCACGCGCACGGGGATGCCGCGGGCCCGCACCTCCTCGAGCGCGCGGAAGAAGTCGTCGGTCGAGTCGTCGGACTTGAAGATGAAGAACTCGACGTGCACGTACTCGCGCGCCTCGCGGATGGCCGCGGCCATCTCGGCGAGGCTGCCCTGGTAGTCGCTGATGAGGCGGACGCCGTTGTCGCCCGTGAGCGGCATGGCGCCGAGCTCGCGGTTCATGCGCACGAGCGACGTGAACCACGCCGGCTCGTTCGGACGCAGGCTGCCGCGCTCGAGCTGATCGCGCGCGGCGTGGATGTAACGGTTGATCTGCTCCTGGCGGCGCCGCCGGTGACGGGGCAGGCGCGGGTTCCCGATCAGGAGGAACAGCAGCGCGCCCGCGATCGGGAAGAAGAAGACGGCCAGCATCCAGGCCATGCCCGCGGTCGGGCGCCGGTTCGGCGGGATGACGATGATCGCCCCGATCCGGATGGTGATGTCGATGACCGTGAGCACGAGGATCCACCACGGCGTGGCGAGGATCACGTCGATCACGGCATCACCTCTTCCCCCGGTAGGACACCAGCGTAATGCTCCGGGGAGACATGCCCGGGCGGCGATGGGAGCCGGTCAGTCGGCGGTGGTCTGGTCCTGGTCGTCGGCGCGCGGGGGCATGCCGCGACGGGCGCGCTCCTCGGCCTCGATGCGCGCGTAGGCGCGGCGCTCGGTGCGATCGAACCGCAGGATGCTGCGCAGGATGTACCAGAACACGACGCAGATCACGAGGGTCGGCAGGAGCGACCACACGACGGCCGACCAGTAACTGTCCACGCTGCCATGGTACGCGCGCGGCCTGGGAGGCCGCCCGGGCCGGACGGTCGTCCCCAGGCCGGTTCCGGCGTCCGGTTCGTCCCGCCCCCTGCCGCGGCATCGCGCCGGGCCGCGACGATCGGCGCATGACCACCGTGATCCGCACCTCGGAGCCCGCCGACCTCCTGTCCCTCGTGCCGCACCTCGCGGAGTGCACGCCGCGCGAGAGCCTCGTGCTCGTGCCGTTCGCCGCACGGCGCACGCTCGGCGCCATGCGCGTCGACCTGCCGCGAGCCTCGCCCGACGGCGGCGGCGACCTGGCCGAGTACGCCGCCACGGTGGTCGGCATGCTCTGCCGCGTGCAGGAGGCCACGCGCGTCGCGGTCGTGGTCTACACGGACTCCCCCTACCGCGATCCCGACGGCAGGATCGCGCGCGCGTCGCTCGTGCAGGAGGTGATCCGCCGCGCCGACGAGTGCGGGCTCGAGCTGGTCGACGCGCTGTGCGTGGCGGCCGACGGCTGGGGCGCGTACCTCGAGCCCGACGGCCCGTTCGCGGGCCGGCCGCTGTCGGACATCCGCCCCGACGACTTCGAGTTCGACGACGATCGCCCGATCGATGTGAGCCGGGCCCAGTCCGACGGATGCGAGCTGCCGCCCAGCGACCTGGCCGAGCGGGAGCTCGTGGCGCGGGAGCTGAGCCGCATGTCCCTCAGGCTCGGCGACGCCACCCTTCCCGCCGTGATCGAGCACGCCATCGAGGAGGAGGCCGACGACCTGCCGCCCCGCGCGCTCGCGCTGCTGATCCACCTGCTCGACCGCCCGGCGCTGCGCGACGTCGCCCTGACGCAGTGGTGCGGCGGATACGACGAGGGCGTCGCGACGCAGGCATGGCAGCTCGCCTGGTCGCGCGGCGACGTCGCGCTGCCGGACGGGCCGCTGCGGCTGGCCGGCGAGGGCCCGCGCCCGAAGGCCCGGCGGCTCGAGCGCGCGCTGGAGCTCGCCAAGCGCCTCGCGTCCTGCGCGCCGCGCGCGCATCGCGCGGGCCCTCTGGTCGCGGCCGCGTGGCTGTCCTGGGCGCTCGGCCGGTCCACCCACGCGGCGCACTTCACAGGGCTGGTGCGCGAACTGGATCCGGATCACGGGCTGGCCGACATCCTCACGACCATGCTCGCGGCCGGGCACCTGCCCGAGTGGGTGTTCGACCGCCCGGTGCCGCGCGGCCGGGCCCGACGCGCGAAGCGCCGCGGCCGCCGGTGACGGCTACTTGACGAGCGGGAAGAGGATCGTCTCGCGGATGCCGAGGCCGGTGAGCGTCATGAGCAGGCGGTCGATGCCCATGCCCATGCCGCCGGTCGGGGGCATGCCGTGCTCGAGCGCGCGCACGAAGTCCTCGTCGATGCGCATGGCCTCGTCGTCGCCGCGGTCGGCGAGCTTGGCCTGCTCGACGAAGCGCTCGCGCTGGATCACGGGGTCGACGAGCTCGGAGTAGCCCGTGCCCTGCTCGTAGCCGTTGATGTAGAGGTCCCACTTCTCGACCACGCCCGGGATCGAGCGGTGCTCGCGCACCAGCGGGCTGGTGTCGACCGGGAAGTCCATCACGAAGGTCGGCTTGGTGAGGTGCGTCTTGACGAAGTGCTCCCACAGCTCCTCGACGAGCTTGCCGTGCGTGGCGTGCGGCGGCACGTCCACGCCGCTCTTCTCGGCGAGCGCGACGAGCTCCTCGAGCGACGTCTCGGGCGTGACCTCGACGCCCGCGGCCTCCGACAGCGACGGGTACATCGAGATGCGGTCCCACTGGCCGCCCAGGTCGTACTCGGTGCCGTCGGCCCACGTGACCGTGGTGGATCCGGCGACCGCGATCGCGGCGTTCTGGATCAGCTCCTGCGTCAGGTCGGCGATGCCGTTGTAGTCGGTGTAGGCCTGGTAGGCCTCGAGCATCGCGAACTCGGGGCTGTGCGTGGAGTCGGCGCCCTCGTTGCGGAAGTTGCGGTTGATCTCGAACACCCGGTCGATGCCGCCCACGACCGCGCGCTTGAGGTACAGCTCCGGCGCGATGCGCATGTAGAGGTCGATGTCGAACGCGTTCGAGTGTGTGATGAACGGACGCGCGGTCGCGCCGCCCGGCTGCACCTGCAGCATGGGCGTCTCGACCTCGAGGAAGTCGTGCGCCGCGAACGTGGCACGCAGGCTCGCCATCACGGCGGCGCGCGTGCGCACCGTGGTGCGGGCCTGCTCGCGCACGATCAGGTCGAGGTAGCGCTGGCGGACCCGCGTCTCCTCGTTCAGCTCGGTGTACATGTTCGGCAGCGGCAGGACGGCCTTGGCCGCGATCTGCCACTCCGACACCATGATCGACAGCTCGCCGCGGCGGCTGGAGATGATCTCGCCCGACACCGCGACGTGGTCGCCCAGGTCGACGAGCTCCTTCCAGCGCTGGAGCGACTCGTGGCCCACGTTCGCGAGCGAGACC
Source organism: Microbacterium sp. Root53 (assembly GCF_001426925.1). Lineage (GTDB taxonomy): Bacteria > Actinomycetota > Actinomycetes > Actinomycetales > Microbacteriaceae > Microbacterium. Next base: position 16,549 of record NZ_LMFR01000003.1, on the reverse strand, counting down.
ATGGCCTGGATGCGCGATCCGTCGCCGGCCTGCAGCGTCGCGAAGCAGAGCTTGCCGGTGTTGCGGCTGAACACGATGCGGCCCGCGACCGCGGCCTGCTCGCCGGTCTCGGCGCCCGCCTCGAGCTCGCCGTACTGCTCGCGCAGGGCCGGGATCGTGTGGGTGACGGGCACGACCACGGGGTAGGCGCCGCCGGCAGCGCTCTCGCGCTCCGCGATCAGGCGCTCGCGCTTCGCGAGGCGCACCGCCTTCTGCTCGAAGATGTCCTCGTCGGTCGGCTCGGACGGGGTCTCGGCAGGGGTGTCGGTCATGAAGAAGCTCCTCGGAAGTCTGCCCTCAAGTCTATGGGCGCGCCGCGGGCCATCCTGTGCGTCCCGACAGCACTGACCCGGGACCGGTCACTCGTCCGGCGGCGTGAGGGGCGGGTCTCCCTCGGTCAGGGCGTGGTCGACCGTGGAGCGGACGAGCGCGGAGAGGTAGCCGCCCGGGTTGTCGAAGCCGATGCCGCGCAGGATGCCGGTGGCCTGGCGCACGATCTGGCGCGAGAACTCGGATGCGGTCTCGATCGCCTCGGCGTAGGCGGCGCGGTCCTCCTCGGCGACGACGACCGGCTCGCATCCCAGCTCGACCGCGAGCGCCTGCGCGATCGGCAGCACGGCGGCGGGCGCCGTGACCGCGGCGTAGGAGGCCGCGAGCTGACGCAGGTCCATGCTCGTGCCGGTGAACGCGATGGCCGGATGCACCGCGAGCGGGATCGCCCCGCGCTCGGCCGCGGGACGCAGCACCTCGATGCCGTGGGCCGCGTCGGTGTGCAGCACGAGCTGCCCGATCTGCCAGGCCTCGAGATCCGCGAGGCCCGCCACGAGCCCCGCGAGCTCCGCCCGCGGCACCGCGACGATCACGAGCTCGCTGCGGCGCACGACCTCGAGCGCGTCGAGCACGGGCACGCCGGGCAGGATGGCCTCGACGCGCTCGTCGTCCGAGCCGCTCGTGATGCCGGTCAGCGCATGCCCCGCGCCGGCGAGCGCGGCGCCGATCACGGGACCCACCCGCCCGGCGCCGATGATGCCCACGCCGAGCCGTCCGTCGCGCCTCATGCCTCGCGCTCCGGGGCCGCGGCGGCCACGTGCTGCATCCAGCGATGGCTGCGGTCCTCGGCGGCGGCCGCGACCGCGCCACGGCTGACGCTCTGCAGCAGCTCGACCGCGTCGTCGCGCTCGAGGCCCGTGACCCGGCCCGACACGGGGCCCATCACGGTGTGGGCCTGCGCCCACGCGAGCCGCTGCAACCGGTCGACGGGGCCCTGCGCGATCGAGAAGCCCTGCAGGCGCGCGAGCGGGAAGACCGCGAGCCTGCGCCAGATCCGGCCCCGGCGCAGCAGCAGCGCGTACGCCGTGACGAACGCGCCGTGGCGCCGCCACGACACGGGCCGCCGCCACCAGCCGCGCGCCGGGATGGTCCGGAACGGGTCTCCGGCGGCGGGCCCCAGCAGGCCGTGCTCCCACACAAGGGCGCGGTCGGCGTGCGGCATGTCGGGCAGGATGAGGCCGAGCACGCGCTCGACGTCCTCGCGCGTGCCGACGGGCAGCACCGTGTTGAACTGCTGGCCCGCGGAGGACTGGTCCTGCATCATGCTCTTGCCGCTCATCCGGTTGATCCGGATGGACCACCAGCCGAAGGGCCGCCACAGCAGGGCCTGCGACACCTCGACCGCGAAGATCCGGCCGGGCGGCAGCGTCTCGGTCACCGTCGTGAACAGGCCGAACGTCACGCGCACGCCGTCGGGCGTCGGCGCGATCGAGTAGCGCAGCGACCGCGCGATCTGCGACCACAGCACCGCGAAGACCGTGAGGACCGCGGGAAGGCCGGTGCCGAGGGCCGTGCCCGCGAGCAGCAGCAGGCCGCCGGGATCGTCGGCGACGTTCGCGGCGGCCACCGCGAGCGCGACCCCGACCGCGAGGAACGCGAAGCCGATCCACGGGAGCGCCGAGAGCGCATGCGCGCCGACGAGGCGGCCGGCCGGGATCTTCACGACGCTCTCGGGCACGAGATCGGCGTGATCGACGCCCTCGATCATCCCGGTCACGCCGCCGTTGAGCGCCTGGATGAGCCGCTCCCGCGGCGCGGGCGCGATCCCCGCGGCGGCGTCGCGCGCGGCCTGCCGCGCGGCGCGGGCGCCCGAGGCGAGGCGCAGGATGTCGCCGCGCACGCGCTCCGCGCGCTCGGTCGCGAGGTACTCGAGCGCGACGTTGGCGTCGGCGCCCGCGCCGACGACCTCGAGCTTGGCCATGCCGATCAGCCGCGCAGGGAACGGCCGCGTGAGGTTGACGCCCTGCACGCGGTCGAGCGGCGCCCTGCGGTGCGAGCGGAAGACCAGGCCGCGACGCACCTCGACGTCGTCGCCCGTGATCCGGAACTGGTGGAACCGCCACTGCACCCAGAACGCCCCGACGAGCACGGCGAGGACGATCAGCAGGGCGAGCAGGGCCCACACGAGCAGGCCGTTCCGGATGATCCAACCGAACGGGTCCGAGCCGGGGTCCGGCTGGTCCTCGCCGAGATCCACGCCGGGCGCGAGCACCGCGACGAACCAGTAGACGAGCTGGTCGCGCAGGTTGCCGATCACGATGCCGGCGACGATGATCAGCGCGAGCCCGCCCTTGAACAGCGGTGTGAGCGGATGCATGCGGTGCCACTCGCCGTCCGCGAGCGACGAGGCGCCGCCCCCGCTCGGCAGCGCGCCGGGCGCGGGCGGCTCCGCGAGAGGCCGCGGCGGCAGGGCCGGGTCGGTCACAGCCCGGTCCGCCTCGTCTCGGCGACGTGGATCAGCGTGTCGCGCAGCGCCTCGGAGGCCTCGCGGCCCAGCCCGGGGATCTCCACGCCCGTGGTCGCGGCGGCCGTGACCATCTTGAGCTTGGCGATCCCGAACGCGCGGTCGAGCGGGCCGTGCGTGATGTCGACGAGCTGCAGGCGCCCGTAGGGCACCGCGACCATGCGCTGCCACAGGATGCCCTTGCGGAACACGATGTCGTCGTCGCGGAGCATGTAGCCGAGGGCCCGCGCCTGTCGCGGCAGCACGAGCTGCGAGATCAGCGTGATCGCCACGAGCACGCCGGCGGGAATCCACGCCCACACCTGGCCGAGCGCGACCGCCGGGACGGCGGCGAGGCCCAGCACCACGACCACGAAAATGGCGTTCTGCAGCGTCTGCGACGCGACGTACCGGGGCGAGATCTGGTGCCACGTGCCGTCGAGCGCGAGACGTGCGGCCGAGCGCGGCTCGCGGATCGCGGTGTACGTGCCCTGGTCCAGGACCGCCGGCGCGGGAGTGGCGGCCGACGGCTGAGGCGCCACCGACGGCTCGGGCGGCGCCGCGGGCGGCACGTCAGCGCCCGCGGGCGGCTCCGGGTTCGGCGTCGTCTGGCTCTCGGTCATCCGGATCCTTTGCACCAGCGTCGGGGGGAAGGCTGCAGAACTGCTCGGCGATCAGGGCCGCCACGACCAGCACGACCCCCGCCGCGATCGTCGCGATGGTCGTCGCCATCGAGCCTAGCGGCGGGGTCACCGGCCGCGTCGCGACGTACAGCAGCAGCCCGGCGGCCACGCCGCCGACCGCGGCGCCGACGATGCTCGACGCCTTCGCGAGCATCGCGATGCGAACCGCGCGGAACGGGTCGACGCGGGGCGCGTCCGCACGCCGCACCGAACGCCGCACGGGCCACGCCAGCGCGACGCACAGCGCGCCGAGCAGCACGAGCAGGATGGGCAGCCCGGCGGCCGGGGTGAACGTGGCGCGGCCGCCCATCGTCAGCACGTGGTCGACCAGGAACCCCGCGCCGCCGCCCAGCACGGCGGCGACGATCAGCGCCAGCGGCGAGGTGCGGGTCACCCCTCGTCCTCCCGCAGGGCCCGGAGAAGGTCGGCGACCCGCCCGCGGCCAGGCAGGACGGCGTCGGGATCGACCTCGAGCCAGGGCGCCAGCACGAAGTCGCGCTCGGCGGCGCGCGGGTGCGGGAGCTTCAGCTTCTCGTCGTCCGAGGTCAGCTCGCCGTACGCGATCAGGTCGAGATCGAGGGTGCGGGCGCCCCAGCGCTCGCGTCGCTCGCGCCCGTGCCGCGCCTCGATCGCGTGCAGCAGCCCCAGCAGCACGCTCGCATCCAGGCGCGTGCGCACGAGCGCGACGGCGTTCAGGTACGCAGGCTCGGACTCATCCGGGCCGTCCAGCGTCAGGGCGACGGACTCGATCGGGGTCGACGCGACGACGTCCTCCACGAGCGGCAGGCGGCGCAGCTCGGCGAGCGCCTGCGCGATGGTCGCGGCGCGGTCGCCGAGGTTGGCGCCCAGCGCGACCACGGCGGTCACGGGCTCGCGGCGCTCGACCGGCGGCATCCCGTCGAGCGGCCTCGTGAGGTCGCGGCTCATCTGTGCTTCCCCTCGCGGTGCGGCGGAAGGTCGCGCGAGGCGTGGACCGTGACCGACACGTCCTGGAACTGCGCCGCGATCGGCGCCTGCGGCTTGTGGACCGTCACGGCCGCGTGCGAGATGCGCTCGTCCTCCATGACGGCGTCCGCGATGCGGTGCGCGAGGGTCTCGATCAGGTTGACGGGCTCGCCGCCGACGATCGCGACGATCTTCTCGGCGAGCTCGCCGTAGTGCACGGTGTCGGCCACGTCGTCCGTCTCGGCCGCGCGCGCGGTCGACAGACCGAGCCGCACATCGATCACGAAGTCCTGCCCGTTCTCGCGCTCGAAGTCGAAGACCCCGTGCCGCCCGAACGCGCGCAGCCCGGTCAGCTCGATCATGTCCACGAAGTTCACTTCGCCTCGCTCCGCTCGCTCGGCACGCCGCCCTGCCAGGCCTCGACCACGGCGATCGCGTCGCGCGTGGCCTGCACGTCGTGCACCCGCACCGCGTGGATGCCGCGCGCCGCGGCGAGCGCGCTGGTCACGGCCGTCGCGAGGTCCTTGCGCTCGATCCGGGCGTCCTCCCCCAGGGCGGAGGCCAGGAACCGCTTGCGCGACGTCCCGATCAGGACGGGGAATCCCAGTTGCTGAACCGCGTCGAGCTCGCGCAGCAGCGCCCAGTTCTGGTCGCCGGCCTTCGCGAAGCCCACGCCCGGGTCCAGGATGATCCGCTCGCGCGGGATGCCCGCCGCGAGGGCGGCATCGACCCGCTCGGTCAGCTCCGCCGCGACCTCGCGGCCGATGTCGGCGTACTCGGCCTTGGCGTACATGTCCGCGGAGGGCCCGCGCCAGTGCCCCAGCGCGATGAGCCCATCCGACGCGGCCACCACGCGCAGGATCTCGGGGTCGGCGAGTCCGCCCGCCACGTCGTTGACGATCGCCGCGCCCGCCTCGACGGCTGCCCGCGCGGTCTCGGCGCGGTACGTGTCGACGCTGACGACGGCGCCGTCGGCCGCGAGCGCCTCGATCACGGGCAGGACGCGGCGGATCTCCTCCTCCGCGCCGACCGGCTCCGCCCCGGGCCGAGTCGACTCGCCCCCGATGTCGAGCACGTCGGCGCCCTGGGCGCGCAGCAGCCGCCCGTGGGCGATCGCGCGCTCGGGCTCCAAGTACCGGCCGCCGTCGCTGAACGAGTCCGGCGTGACGTTGACGATGCCCCAGACCTGCGTCATCCGTGCACCCCGATCAGGGCGATGGCCTCGGCACGCAGCGCGGCGTCCGTGAGCTCGCCACGGACGGCGACCGTGACGGTCGTGCTCTCGGTCTGCCGGGATCCACGCATGGTCACGCACTGATGGGAGGCGTCCAGGACGACGAGCACACCGCGAGCATCGATCGACGACGCGATCGTGTCGGCGATCTGCTCGCCGAGCCGCTCCTGCACCTGCGGCCGGGCCGCCAGGATCTCGACCACCTTCGGCAGGGCGCCGAGCCCCACGACCTGCTCCCCGGGCAGGTAGGCGATGTGCGCGTGGCCCGCGAACGGCAGCAGGTGGTGCTCGCACGTCGAGCGGAAGCGCACGTCGCGCAGGATCACCACCCCGGACGGCAGCGTATCGGGAGCCGGCCCGTGCGTCACGCTGATCGTGTGCGACAGCGGCTCGGCCGGATCCTGTCCCACTCCCCCGTACATCTCCACCGCGGCATCCGCGACGCGCTGCGGCGTCTGGCGCAGGCCCGGCCGGTCCGGATCCTCGCCGATCGCGATCAGCAGCTCGCGGGTCAGCGCGGCGATGCGCTCCCTGTCGACGGCCACGGCGCCTCCTACGCGGTGGCCGGGCGCGCCTGGCCGGTCGCCGGGCGGTGCGTCGCGGTCTTCGCGGTCTGCTCGGTGGCGGCCGAGGCGGCGACGCCTGCGGCGTCGGCGCGGCGCGGCACCTGGACGGGCGGCAGCGGCGAGACGGGGCGCTCCTCGCTCGAGAGCCACTGCGGGCGCGGCGGCAGCTTCTTGATGTCCTTGAAGATGTCCTCGAGCTGCGTGTGGTCGAGCGTCTCGTGTTCGAGCAGCTCGAGCGCGAGGCGGTCGAGCACGTCGCGGTTCTCGTTGATCACCTGGTACGCCTCGTTGTGCGCCTGCTCGATCAGTCCGCGCACCTGCTCGTCGATGCGCTCGGCGAGGCGGTCGGAGTAGTCGCGTCCGTGACCCATGTCGCGGCCCATGAACACCTCGCCGCTGGAGGACGCGAGCTTGACCGGGCCGACCTCGGTGGTCATGCCGTACTCGGTGACCATCTTGCGGGCGATCCCGGTGGCCTTCTCGATGTCGTTCGACGCGCCCGTGGTCGGGTCGTGGAACACGATCTCCTCGGCGACGCGGCCGCCCATGGCGTAGGCGAGCTGGTCCTGCAGCTCGTTGCGGGTGACGGAGTACTTGTCCTCGAGCGGCAGCACCATCGTGTAGCCAAGGGCCTTGCCGCGCGGCAGGATCGTGATCTTCGTCACGGGGTCGGTGTGGTTCATCGCCGCCGCGGCGAGCGCGTGGCCGCCCTCGTGGTACGCGGTGATGAGCTTCTCCTTGTCGTTCATCACGCGGGTGCGGCGCTGCGGGCCGGCGATCACGCGGTCGATCGCCTCGTCGAGCGCGCGGTTGTCGATCAGCTGCGCGTTCGAGCGGGCCGTGAGCAGCGCGGCCTCGTTGAGGACGTTCGCCAGGTCCGCGCCCGTGAAGCCGGGGGTCTTGCGGGCCACGACGTCGAGATCGACGCTGTCGGCCAGTGGCTTGCCGCGGCCGTGCACCTCGAGGATGCGGCGACGGCCGGCGAGGTCCGGTGCGTCCACGCCGATCTGGCGGTCGAAGCGGCCGGGACGCAGCAGCGCCGGGTCGAGGATGTCGGGGCGGTTGGTCGCCGCGATCACGATGACGTTGGCCTTGGGGTCGAAGCCGTCCATCTCGACGAGCATCTGGTTCAGCGTCTGCTCGCGCTCGTCGTGACCGCCGCCCATGCCGGCGCCGCGGTGGCGGCCGACGGCGTCGATCTCGTCGATGAAGATGATGGCCGGCGCGTTCTCCTTGGCCTGTTTGAACAGGTCGCGCACGCGGCTCGCGCCGACGCCGACGAACATCTCGACGAAGTCCGAGCCCGAGATCGAGTAGAACGGCACGCCGGCCTCGCCCGCGACCGCGCGCGCCAGCAGCGTCTTGCCCGTGCCGGGAGGGCCGTACAGCAGCACGCCCTTCGGGATGCGCGCGCCGAGGGCCTGGTACTTGGCCGGGTCCTTCAGGAAGTCCTTGATCTCCTGCAGCTCCTCGAGCGCCTCGTCGGCGCCCGCGACATCCGCGAACGTGACGTCCGGATGCTCCTTGTTCGCGAGCTTGGCGCGCGACTTGCCGAACTGCATGACCTTGCCGCCGCCGCCCTGGGTGCTCGAGATCAGGAACCAGAACAGCACGCCGAGCAGCAGGATGGGCAGCAGCAGCGAGAGCAGGCTGTCGAACCAGGTGGCGCGCGGCACGGCGTCGTTGTAGCCGTCGGCGGGCGCGGCCGCGTCGACCGCCTCGACCACCTCGGCCGCGCGAGCCTCGACGTAGTAGAACTGCACGTGACTGGTGCCCTCGTGCGGCTCGGACAGGTGCAGGTCGACCCGCTGGTCGCCGTCGGTGATCAGCACCTCCTGCACGGTGCCGCCGTCGAGCAGTTCGAGGCCCTCCTGCGTCGTCACCTGGCGCGTGCCCGTGAGGCTGGAGATGAGCGAGAACCCGACGACGAGCAGCACGCCGATCAGCAGGACGTAGATCAGCGGGTTGCGGGTGAGCTTCTTGAAGTCCATGGTTCGGGGGTCCTCCCCCTGCCCCTCCTGTCGTGCGCGCTGTCGCTCCGGCGACGTTGCTTCACGTTACCCCGCGCCGCTTATGCGCCGTCTGGGATTCGCCCATGGCGTACGGACCCCCGGCGGAACCGATCTGCCGTCGTGCGAGCGAAGCGAGCGTGCCGCGGATGCGGCCGAACGCAGCGCGAAGCGCTGCCGACGGGAGCGTCAGCGACCGTCCTCGCTCGCGAGTGTCCGGCGCGGAGCGTCGGCGCGAGCGTGCGAGGCGCTTCTGAAAAAACTATGCATACACATGCGGGGCGAGCACGGCGACGTCGCGGAGGTTGCGGTAGCGCTCGGCGTAGTCGAGGCCGTAGCCGACGACGAACTCGTTGGGGATGTCGAAGCCCAGGTACTTGCAGTCGATCTCGACCTTGGCGGCCTCGGGCTTGCGCAGCAGCGCGAGCACCTCGATGGACTCGGCGCCGCGCGACGCGAAGTTGTCGAGCAGCCAGCTGAGCGTCAGGCCCGAGTCGATGATGTCCTCGACGATCAGCACGTCCCAGCCGCCCAGGTCGGTGTCGAGGTCCTTGCGGATCTGCACGACGCCGCTCGACTTGGTGGAGCTGCCGTAGCTGGAGACGGCCATCCAGTCCATTGCGATGTCCCGCGTGAGGTGGCGCGCGAAGTCGGCCATGACCATGACCGCGCCCTTGAGCACGCCGACCAGCAGCAGCTTGCGCCCGGCGTAGTCGGCCTCGACGCGACGCGCGAGCTCCGCGAGCTTCTCGTTGATCTGCTCCTCGGTGACGAGGACGGAGGTGAGGTCGTTCGGGATGTCTGCCGCGCGCATGGCGGGCAGTCTATCCGCGCACTATCGACGCGCGGTGAAGACGATCAGGCCGCCGCGGCGCGCGGCCGTGCAGACCGGCAGGTCGATCGGCCCCTGGCCCGCCCAGTCGGTCACCAGCCGGGCCACCTCGAGCGTCTGCACGCGGGTCAGCGCGACGCCGAACTCGCTCTGCACGACGTGCCGGATGATCCGGTTCCGCAGCGCGGCCGGGTTCGCGGCGAGCGCGGGCACCGAGACGGCGATGCCGGCCTCGGCGGGCTCGACGATGTCCTCGATGGTCTCGTCGATCATCTCGGCGAACGCCTCGGCGTCCTCGCGCAACTGCTCGGCGGTGCGCGCGAGGGCCTCGGCGATGCCCGGCCCCAGCTCCGCCTCCAGCACCGGCAGCACCCGCTCGCGCACGCGCACGCGCGAGAACCGCTCGTCGGCGTTGTGCGGGTCCTCCCATGCCGCGAGCCCGAGCGCCGCGCACGCCTCGCGCGTGACCGAACGCCGCAGCGCGAGCAGCGGACGCAGCCACAGGATGCCGCGCTCGTCGCGCCGCGCGGGTGCCATGCCCGCCAGGCTCGTGCCGCCGGCGCCGCGCGCGAGGCCGAGCAGCACGGTCTCGGCCTGGTCGTCCAGCGTGTGGCCGAGGAGGACGGCCGCGGCGCCTTCCGCGGCGTCGCGCAGCGCGCCGTACCGGGCATCTCGCGCGGCGGCCTCGGGCCCGCCATCCGTTCCCACCTCGACGCGCACGACGCGGGACTCGATCCCCAGTTCCGCGGCCTGCGCGGACGCGCGCTCCGCGACCCGGGCGGAGCCGTCCTGCAGGCCGTGGTCGACCGTGACGCTCGTCACGCGCATCCCGCGCGGGCGCGCCTCGTGCGCGGCGGCCGCGGCGAGCGCGAGCGAGTCCGCGCCGCCCGAGAGGGCGATCAGCACCGTCGCGCCGTCGTCGAGCGCGGACAGCGCGGTGCGGACGGCGAGACGCACGGCGGCGACGGACGGATCGAGCACGCGTCAACGGTATCGGCCTGAGAACCGCGCCACTCAGCGGCACCCGGAGCGGAACAGTAGGCTTGACGCGGCTACATCCCACTGATTTCAAGGAGCAACCCGCATGGGCGCCTACGACGCAGTCATCGAGATCCCGCGCGGCAGCCGCGTGAAGTACGAGGTCGACCACGGCACGGGCCGCGTCTTCCTCGACCGCGTGCTGTACACGACGTTCGGCTACCCGACCGACTACGGATTCTTCGAGAACACGCTCGGCGAGGACGGCGACCCGCTGGACGTGCTGGTCGTCATGGACCACGCCGTGTACCCGGGCGTGGGCGTCAAGGTGCGCCCCGTCGCGGTCCTGAAGATGAAGGACGAGGCCGGCGGCGACGACAAGGTCATCGCGGTGCTCGCGAAGGACCCGCGCTGGGAGCACATCCAGGACATCGGCGACCTGGCGGAGTACACGAAGAAGGAGATCGAGCACTTCTTCGAGCACTACAAGGACCTCGAGCCCAACAAGTGGGTCAAGGTCGACCAGTGGGGCGACGCCGCCGAGGCCGAGCGCCTGGTGACCGAGGCCTACGAGCGCTTCGAGCAGCACGAGGGCGAGACCCGCACCCAGGGCGAGGGCGAGTTCCCCGACACGCGCGCCTGACGCAGATCCGCACACGCGGAAGGGGCCCGGCCCGCTCGATCGAGCGGCCGGGCCCCTTTCACACTCTGTCGGGGAAGCGCCGGGTCAGACGTAGACGCCGCGGTCGGCCATCCACGGGATCGGGTTGGTCGGCGCCCCGCCGAGGTAGACCTCGAAGTGCAGGTGGCAGCCGAACGAGTTGCCCGTGTTGCCCTCGTACGCGATGACCTGGCCGGCGCGCACGTACTGGCCCCAGCCGACCAGGATGCCGCCGCCCACGATGTGCGCGTAGCCCGTGCCCACGCCGTTGCCGTGGTCGAGACGGATGTAGTTGCCGTAGCCGCCGTTAAGGCCCGCGTAGGTGACGGTGCCGTTCGCGGCCGCGTAGATCGGCGCGCCGCAGCCGGCGGCGAGGTCGACGCCCGCGTGGAAGGTCGATCCGCAGTAGCTCGGGCCGCACATCTTGGGGCGCGAGCCGTAGCCGGAGGTGCGCCATCCGTCGCTCGGGCGGGCCCATCCGGAGCCCTGCGGCGCGCCGCCGCTGCTCGCGGGCGCGGGCGATCCGCCCCCGCCGCTGGGCTTCGCCGCCGCGGCGGCCGCAGCCGCCGCCTCGCGCGCCCGGCGGGCGGCCTCCTCGGCGGCCTTCCTGCGGCGCTCCTCTTCCTTGCGGCGCTGCTCTTCCTCGTAGGCCTTCTTGGCCGCGACGCCCTTCTCGTAGTCGGCGACCGTCTTGCTGGTGGTGTCGCGGAGCGCGGCGAGCTGGGCCTCGAGGGTCACCATGTGCTCCTGCTGCTGCGCGAGCGCCTCCTCGGCGGCGATCTGCGCGTTCTGCGCCGCGATCATCTTCTCTTCGGCGATCTTCTGCAGGCGGTCGCGCTCGGCGCGGGCGACCTCGGCCTGGTCCGAGAGGGACTGGGCGGAGTCGCGGGCCGCGGCCGCCTCGGCGTAGATCGTCTCGCTGCCGGCGATGAGCTTGTCCATCTGGCCGAGCTTGGTGAGCAGCTCGTCGGCGCTCGCGGCCGACCCGGCGAACAGCACCTCGAGCGACGTGCCGTCCCCGCCCGCGCGCGACAGCTGCGACGCGACGCGCGCTGCGTTGGTCGCGGCGGTGTCGGCGAGCGCGGCCTGCTCGTCGGCCTGCTTCTGCAGCTCCTCGGCGCGGTACGAGGCCTCGAAGAAGGCCTGCTGCGCCTCGTAGTACTCGTTCGCGGCCTGCTGAGCGGCGGCGCGGGTCTCCTCCACGCGGCGCTGCAGCTGCGCGATCATGTCCTCGAGGCGGCGGATCTCGCCTTCCTTGTCGGACTGGTTGCGCTTGGCGCGCTCGACGTCCTCCCACGAGGGGTAGTCGTCGGGGTTGTAGGTCACGGCGAAGGCGCTGCCCGCGCCCGAGAGGCCCACCCCCAGGGTGACCGCTCCGACGCCCGCGAGCGCGAGCGCCGTGCGGCGCGAGAACGGCACCCACAGGCGGCGTCGCTCAGCGGCGGTCGGAGCGCAGTCGCACTCTTCCGCTGTGGACTCCAGGGCGTCCATCGGGCTGGTCACCGCCTGTTTCACATCCGTCACACTAACAACATCCGTCTCACTTGCAACACCCCGGGGCGCGCGGCACCGCGGCTCGGGAGGGCCGGGAGGGCGCGTTCATCCTCGCCGCGAAACGCCCGGGATGCGGGAGGACGCGCCCCGAATTGGAAAATCCGCAGCGCTCCGCTTATGCTTGATCGTCGGCACGTGAGCCCCGGCGGTTCACCCCGGCCCCATCGTTTAGCGGCCTAGGACGCCGCCCTTTCACGGCGGTAGCACGGGTTCGAATCCCGTTGGGGTCACACGAGCTGATACAATTCCATAGTTTGGCCCTGTAGCGCAGTTGGTTAGCGTGCCGCCCTGTCACGGCGGAGGTCGCGGGTTCAAGTCCCGTCAGGGTCGCTCCGAGCGACGGGCCTTCTTTCACGAGGAGGCCTTTCGTCTAGGACGCGACAGGTTCGCCTCTCGCGAGGCTCTGTAGCTCAGTTGGTAGAGCGCACGACTGAAAATCGTGAGGTCACGGGATCGACGCCCGTCGGAGCCACCACCTGAAACCCCCGGTTCGCCGGGGGTTTTCTCGTTGCTGCGGATGGTCCTGGGTTGGACCGGTCCCGGGTTGTGCCGGTTTTGTGCCGGTACAGGGCTCAAGGGATCTGCACCGCGATGACCCCGCGACCTGGGGATAAGGTGCCCCCGTGCCCCGAACCAGGTTCATCATCCCCGGCGAGCAGATCTCACGTGTCCCGCTGCTCAAGCTTGTGCGAGCAAACAAGTTGGCGGCGGAGATCTACCAGGACTTCGTCGCATGGAGCGAATCGGGCTCGCCTCACACCCGTTCAGAGTTCAGCGCAGACCGAAAGACCGCACTCCTCCGCGCCGCACTCCCGTCCGCACCGCCGATTGACGACTGGGCTCTGAGGTACGGTGACGCGTCCACAACTTCCGCGCCGCGCTCGATGGGCTCGCGTGGGAGGTCGCTCATCTCGACGGCGGGCAGCCGAGCCGCAACTCCGCCCGCAAGCTCTACTTCCCGATGGCCAAGACTGAGTCTCGCTGGAACGAGCTGGTCCGCACCACGTTGGCAAGCATCACCGACGACGTGTTGGAGAGGATCAGGTCGGTGCAGCCGTTCATGGCGTCCGACCCGCAAGCGTTTGCCCTGCCGCTGCTGCACGAACTGGATCTCGATGACAAGCATCGCGCCGCGCTCCAGATCCACTTAACTGCCCGCGACCGACAGACCCTCATGTTGATGATGCGCTTCCAGGCCGGACATCCGATCGAAGGAGATCCGATCATTCAAGATGGCTACGAGTTCCTTGCAGATGGGTTGGAGGTGCGCAACGGCCTAGAGATCGCGAGTGGCTATGTCAACCGGATACGAGACCGTTGTGTCGGTCTGATTCGAGACCACCTCGGGCGCGGCGTTGACCATCATCCGAGTTCATCGAGGTCCCACCGCGGGAGTCAGGCGGCCGGTCGGGTTGCGTCGGGTAGCGCCGACCATGCGGCGTAGCTGCCCTCTAGTTCGGCGATGTCGTAGCCGGCCCGCCGCAGGGCACTCGCGGTGACGCTGTTGCGGACACCGCTCTGGCAGTAAGTCACGATGGTGCCGGTCTCAGGCAGTCCGTCGGTGTGCCACATGACGCGACCGCCGGACATCTGGTCGGCGCCGGGGATGTGGCCGGCGGCGAACTCCGTCCGGTTGCGCACATCCAGCAGAAGCGCGCGATCGATCTGACCGAGCCGATCCGGCGCGACAGTCTTGGGACGCACCAATGAAAGACCCTCGATGGTCGTGATGAAGCCTTGTACGTTGTCGATGCCGACCCGGATGAGGTGGTCGCGGATCCGCTCTGCGGCGGCCCGGGAGTCGGCCAGCAACACGAGGGGCCGGAACTCGGTTTCGGGGTCGTAGACCCACGATCCGTAGGTGGCCGCTTTGGCTTCGCCCGGCACGTTCAGCGAACGCGCGACCGTTCCTTCGTGCACCTGACTGTGATGACGGGTGTCGACGAAGATCACCCGATCCTCTGCCAGGGCGACGAGCAGCTCGGCTGTCGTGTACTCGCTCAGCGTCGGCAACTCTCCGATCACGGCCGGTCCCACACGATTCTGTGTCTTCATCCGCGCGAAGTAGGCGTGGGCATCGGGCTGGTCGCTCAGCAGCGCCTCGACGAAGCCCTGCTCGTCGTCGTTGGCGAGGTACGAACCCCACCAGGAGAAGCGACGCTCGTACCCGACCGTGGAGGCGGCGATCGCTCCCAGCGCCTTTCCGCAGGCGGATCCGGATCCGTGCGCGGGAAGCACCTGCACGTAGTCGGGAAGTGTGAGGAAGTGATCGCGCAGGCTCGCGAACAGTGCGTGGGCGCCTGCGAAGCGGGTGTCTACGCCTCCGGCTGCCTCGTCGAGCAGGTCGGGCCGGCCGACGTCTCCGACGAAGACGAAGTCGCCCGTGAGCATGTAGCCGGGTTCGTTGGTCTGAGCGCCGTCGGTGATGAGGAAGGACAGGTGCTCGGGAGTGTGTCCGGGGGTGTGAACGGCTTCCAGCGTGACGTTCCCCAGCGTGATCTGGTGACCGTGCTTCATGCGCACGGCGGTGTCGAAGCCTGCCCCATACGTCCAGTCCGGGCCGCCCTCGTCGGATACGTACGCGGTCGCGCCGGTGTGCGCAGCGAGCTCGCGCGTGCCGGACAGGTAGTCGGCATGGATGTGCGTCTCGGTCACTGCGACGATGCGCATGCCGTGCTTGCCGGCGAGATCCAGATAAGCGCCGATATCGCGTCGTGGGTCCACCACGACGGCCTCGCCGCTGCGCTGGCAGCCGATCAGGTAGCTGGCCTGTGCGAGGTCTTCGTCGTAGATGCGCTCAAGCAGCATCGCGATCGCTCCTTTCCTCGTGATCCGTGATCAGTTGCATGAGCAGCGTTCGTTCTCGGGGACTCCTGTGAGGGCCTGCTCGATGTGCTGGCCGCAGCCGTCCCACGTGGGCTTGCCGCACGCAGGGCAGATGATTCGTGCGCACATGGCGTTCCTTTCGGGGCTCTTAGTCTGTGTGAGTTGGTTAGGCGGTGCGCTGCGCGAGCTGCCGGTGAACCTCGTCCATGTCGAGTTCACGCGCCTTCTGGATCAGCAGCTCGAGTTGCGGTGTCGGGAGCGCGCCGGGCTGGGAGTACACGAGCACTCCGTCGCGGAACACCATGAGCGTCGGGATCGAGGTGATGCGGTTAGCCGCCGAGAGTTCAGGCTCAGCCTCGGTGTCGACCTTTGCGAACACCACGTCGCGGTGGCGGTTCGAGGCGGACTCGAACACGGGCGCGAAGGCGCGGCACGGGCCGCACCAGGCAGCCCAGAAGTCCACGAGCACGATGCCGGTGGCGGTGACGGTGCTCTCGAACGTCTCAGCAGTCAGGTTCTTTGTAGGCATGCGCGTCCTCCGACCTCAGCGTCCGAACAGGCGTGACCAGAACCCGCCGCGGTTCGCCTGTGCCGCCTCCAGCTCCGCGGCGGTGTGCTGACCACCGCACCAGTCGGAGCTCGCGACGCTGCTCTTCACCGCCGCGACATGCTGGCCGCAGCCGGCCCATGTCGTCTTGCCGCACGTGCGGCACATCACTGCTCGGCACATCTGCGCATCCCTTCGCTATACCCGGGGGAGTATTCGCCGCCGGTAGCCCGACTATACCCCCGGGGGTATGCTGGTTGTCAACTCGGGCTCGCGAAAGGACCTCTCATGGCAAGCACACCCACACTCGCGGACGCGGCACCGGAGCACGACCAGGAGGCAAAGCGCAAGGTCGTCAACCGGCTCCGCCGAGCACACGGGCAGCTGGCAGCGGTCATCACCGCCGTCGAACAGGACGCCCACTGCCGCGACGTCGTGCAGCAGCTCGCCGCCGTCTCGAAGGCGCTCGACAGGGCCGGCTTCCTCGTCATCTCAAGCGCCCTCCGCGAGTGCCTCGCCGACCCAGACGCAGAAGATGCCACACGCCCCGAAGAACTCGAGAAACTCTTCCTCTCCCTCGCATAGCCCTAGCGGAAGGAAGGCGTGCTAACGCGCCTCGCGCGTCGCCCTGGTCAGTGGCTGGTTCGCCCCCTGGTGGAGACCAAGTGCGGTCGGATCATCCGGTCTGCGACGATTCCCGTGATGACGGCGAAGACAACCTTGTGAAGCACGTCGACCACCAGCTCGCGTCGGGGCCAGGTGTGCGGTGGGGCGCCGACGCCGGTCGCGTTCTCAACGGTCGGGTCTGCTGAACGAAGTGGTGACAGTTTCGGTTAGGCCGCGAGGGCCAGGTTCTGGTTCATGATGGTCTCGAACTCGATCGGCGTCAAACGGCCCAGACG
>NZ_LMFR01000002.1 GCF_001426925.1 Microbacterium sp. Root53 | reverse complement strand
GGAACTCGCGCGGATAGGGCTTGGGCATGATGACATCCTCCCAGCGGCACCCTCAGGCACCACAGATCAGGTGTCACCTATTCGTTCAGCAGACCCGAGGTTTCCTGCGAGGTCGCAGGTGACGTGGTGGGTTCCTCCGGTGGTCATGCCGGGGATGCGGAGGGTGCCGCCGGTCAGGTAGAAGATCGATGTGCCGGCGGTGAAGGTGATCGCGGTTCCTGTTGCGGATTCGATCTGTGCGCCGCCGAGGTTGACCCTTGGGGTGGCGTAGCTGCTGTCGAGGGTGACGCCGCCGACGTCGATGCGTCCGCCGTTTTGGACGGTGACGTTTCCTTCGATGGCGGTGTTGCCGTCGATGGTGGTGGGGCCTCCGAGGTGGGTGGTTCCCGTCACGTCGAGGTTCCCGGCGATGTTGGTGGGTCCGTTGAGGTTCACCGTGCCTGTGCTGGTGAGCGGGCCGGTGATCTCGACGGTTCCGGTGATCTGTGAAGTTCCTTCGACGGAGAGCGTGCCGACGATGGTGACGTTCCCACCGGCGTCGACGAGCAGTTGGCCGCCGATGATGCGCAGGCGCCCGTATGTGATTGATGCGCGCTCGAGCGGGTTGGTATGAAACATTCGCTCAAGCTTTCGCATTCGCTCGCGGAGGTCGGCAAGGGGGTCAAGAGGCATTGGTGCGCTCCTTCAGTGGTTCGGTGATGTCGTGTGCTCGGGGCCGGCGTCCGGTCTGCTCGAGCTGCTGGTAGTAGGCGGCGAGTTCGGCCGCGAACCTGTTCGGGTCGTTCCACGCATCCGAAAGCGCACGGAAGTTCTCCGGCATTGGTGCGGTGAGTTTCATGAATTCCCCTTCTTGAATCCGCGTTGCTTTCCCGCCCAAAACCCGGCGGTCACATGACGCGCGTAGTCGTCGCAAAGAGACACGATCGGGCAGGAGCCGCAGATGGCTCGTAGACGCGTTTTCTCGTCCTCCGTGAACGTGTCCTGGATGAACGCGTTATCGCCCGCACACGGGGCGCGTGTGGCTTGCAGGGCGGTGTCCAGCGCCTTCCACGCCTCCGCCTCCACGGCGCGCATCGTGAGGCTCATGCGTTCCCCGCTTCCGCGTAGTACGTGCCGACCTTCTGCAAGCGGGGGACGACGACGCAGTGGGGCTCGTGGAGCTCTTGACGGGCGAGAGCCCCGGTGGGTGTCGGGACGAGACGCACCCAAGGACGGCAGGTCGGGCACGACGCGGGCAGGACGTAGGCCGGTTCAGTCATCGGTACATCCATTCGTCGTTCTTGGCGATCTTCGGCTTCTCTCGGTGCGTGCAGTGGCGGCAGGTGCCGTCCGTGAGCCGAGCGTGGACGCCCAGGAAGCAGTCGAGCGTGGCGTTCGGGCCGTACTCGGCTCGGTAACGCTCGAGGTTGCGAGCGACAGCGGATCGCTTGAGCTTCCCGTCCTGGAACAGGGATGTGTCTGCCGCCTCTGCCGCTTTGCGATCGGCGCCGCAAGCTCGGCAGGGCTCGTTGTGATCCCAATGGGAATGCTTCTTGCAAGTACGGGGAGGGGTCGCGCTCGCGCGCTCCTCCTCTCCTTCCTCCTTAATTGCTTCCTCACTACTCCTTAGAGCGACGCTGAGCGTCACCTGTTCCGGACGCTCAGCGTCAGGTGTTCCGTTAGAAAACGTCACCTGTTCGGGACGCTCAGCGTCACCGGTATCACTCGACGCCTGACGCTCAGCGTCACCCGTTCCCGGTAGAACCTTCGCCGCAGTGAGGGCGGCTCCGTTCCCGTCCAAAAGCCGATAGCGCGCCGTCCGACCAGGAGCGCCCTTCACATCAACCGCGAGGAATCGCCCCTCGGTCAGCTTGCGCAGCGCGCGCATTACGGCACGATGTCCGCTCTCGTTCCTCGGCACGGCGAGCGCGAGCGCTAGTGAGTCCTGACCGCCGTAGAACACCGGCTGAGCGGCGCTGTCGAGCGCGGTAACGGCCATGTATGTGTATAGGCGCATCGGCGCGTGTTCCCGCATCCCGCGGGCGTCAGCGGCGACGAAGGCCGCTTTCACCAAGCCGGCGCCCATCACGGCAACACCGGCCACGTGAGTACCCCATGGCGAGTTGCCGATTCGGCAGGATGGATAGTGATCGAGCCGCCAGCCAGATCATTTTCCGGAGCCGTCCCGTTGCCCGCGGGGCGGTTTCTGTTTGCGGCGCTCAAGAGGCAACACCGCCGATCGCGGGGCGGAGGATCGTGACGATGCGATCCACCTGAGCGGGAGTCAGCGGGGGAGCACCCGCCACGACGGCGGAGATGTACTCCTCGAGCTTCGCGGCGGCGAAGTCGCGATCGATTGCGTCAACGTCGGGCTTGCCCCAACGGACGGCAGCCGCTTTGCGGCCTTGAAGCGAACGAGTTGAACCCTGGGCGGGCATGCGGGAACCTTTCGGTTCCGGCGCCCTGCTAAACCCGGATGCCTACGTAGGCGGGCAACTTCTGTCGTGCTCAATAATGCAGGATTCGGCACTCAGTTGGCAACCGACACGCCGAGAATCGTAGGTTTGTTCTGCTTTCCCGGACTCGCGCCCTCGCACGCCGCGAGTACGGTCCGCGCCGTGACCGTGCCGCGGAAGTGCTTGCAGTTCATCGACATACCTGCTTCGTCGCCCCATTCCGCGAGTTCTTCGATGTCGAATACGTGCGACGGCCACCAGCGGTCACCATCGAGAGTGTTCTTGGCGCGTGCTTCGGGGACAGACTGCGCCGCGTTTAGACCGGGGGAGTATTTGTAGTCGCGGACGGCGCACAGCGTGGAGCCCCCGACTCGGAACACCGTCGCAATCTGGCATCCGCGCTTGCACATGAAGCGGTGAAGCGTGACTTTCGACAGCAGTCCTGTACTCTCGAGGGTCTGGTGGGCGCGCTGTCGCGCCTCCGCGCGGTGCTGACTCGTGCGCAGCAAGTCTGCAAACCAGTCGTTGAGATCCACCGTCGATCATGCCCTTCTTTGATGCTGGGGTGGGGGCGGCACTCGTGAGCACCGCCCCCCCTGATTGGTTGGCTGTCAGGCCGCGTCTGCCTCCGGTCGCCGGTTGAGGATGTCGCCAGCTTCGGCGGCGGCTTCGCGGAGTGCGTTCGCCAGGTCGCGCGCTTCGTGCCGGAACAGGTGCAACGTGTGCCCCGGCATGTCGACTCGGACCATGACGCGGTGATCTCCCGTGTACTCCTCATCGACCTGCACGAGGATCGTCCCGCCCGCGAAACGGGCATCCACGGCGGTCACGGCCACATCTCCGGGATCGTGCGGAACGGGTCGAGGTCGAGCGCCTCGCACAGCGCGATGATCTCCTGCACGGCCAGGTCATCCGCGTTGACCAGGAGATCCTGCAACCGGCGCACGTCCGGGAGGGTGGACTGCCCGTCGTCGTTCGGGACGGTGGGGCCGGCCTTCTCGGCGAGGGTCGCGAGGTCCCATCCGCGATCGGCGGCGAGGCCGACGATCTTCTCCACGAAAACCCGGTTCGCTTCGCGGACGTTGAGCGATTCGGCGGCGCGGATCAGACGCCCAAGCTCTTCGCGCAGGATCTTCGCATCCCGCACCGGCATCGACAGGTCGACGTCGATCAGGGACACTTTCCACTTCTGGTCGCGCTCGTCGTAGTCGACCGCGTGCCAGGGCGTCTCCCGGATCGCGCTCGGCAGCAGGTACCGCGGCCAGCCCTCACCGTCCTCGTCCGTCGCGTAGTACGTGAACCCGCCCAGGGCCGCGTCGTCCGCAGGGTCGATCTCGACGCCGCTGGTAGACTGAACAATGGTCATTTTGGTTACTCTCCTTGATGATCTGCCCCGGCGAGCCGCTAACTCGTACGGGGCGCTTTTTCTTGCCCTCGGTCGAGGGAAGTCTCTTTACTTATGCCACGCGAATTCGATCGTCGACGCGATCTGCTCCCACCACGCGGCCAGCTTCTCCGGGTTCCGGTCAGACGGTCGACGGCCGCGCGGCTGCCGATGCACTCGCACCTCACACAGCGCATTGATGACAGCTCCCTTCGCGCGGGGGTCCTCGAGTGCCAGCCACGCCGCCCCGGGATCAGCGGAGCCGAGCAGCCCGCCCAACGCTGACGAAGACCCGATCTGCGCAAGCTTGGCCTCAACCTCGCGCAACTTCGCTGTCGCCCGATCCGTCGCCACCTTCACCTGTCGAGCACTCAGAAGCCCGTCTGCGAGGTCGTTCGCGAACCCATCGATGCGGGACCGCAGTCCGTTCGCTTCGTCCCGCAGAGCACGCACCTGAGCCCTGTCAACGTCGCTCGTCAACGCTGACGCAATCGCCGGGTCTGACAGGCGCCGGCTGATCACCCGCTCCACGATGTCGTCAATGTACTCAGCACGTCGGGACACATGGAACCCCTGCGGGCAGACGTAGATCCGGTACTGCTTGGGCTTCTCCGCACCCGCCGCCTTGTACGTGCTGTAACCCGTCCTGAGAGGTGTTCCGCACACACCACAGACGTAGCACCCAGCGCCGACATACAACCGCGCGTTTCCCCGCGCTCCGAACTCGCGCCGCGCAGGGTCAGTCAGGATCGCACCGACCGCGCGAAACAGATCCTCCGAAACAATCGGCTCCCAATCGCCCGGGCCGATGTACTCCCGAACACGCTTGCCGTCGCGCGTCCGCAATATCCACCGCTCAGCGATGTACCGCGGATTCAGAAGCACGTCACGCACCCCGACACGCGTCCACAACTTCCCACGCGTGTTCCGAACATCGTTCTCACCGAGCCACCGGGTCAAAGTGTGCAGACCCTCGCCCGCCGCGAACCGGGTGAAGAGGGTGCGCACAATCTCGGCTTCGTCCTCGCGGATCGTGCCGTCCAGGTTGTATCCGAACGCCCGACCCGTATGCGGGGAGCGCCCCAACTCGGCCCGTTGCTGGTTCGCAGCTCGCTGACGTGCTCCCTTGCGCTCCACCTCACCTCTAGCGACAGACGCCAGGATGCGCCCGACCAGTCGGCCCGAATCGGTTGTCAGGTCCACGTCTCCCGATACCGTCGCGATCTTCACCCCCGTGCGCTCGCTCAGCACGATCAGATCCTCAAGCTCCGACAGCTTGCGGGTCAGTCGATCGATATGCCAGGCCACGATCACATCGATCGTGCCGGCCTCCGCAGCGGCCACCATGGCGGCGAACTTCGGGCGTCGGCCGGTCGTGGCGCTGGTGTCGTTCTCCACCCAGATCCGCGCCGGATCGACTTCCCACCCACGGGACTTCGCCAGGTCCACACACGCCGCCCGCTGCCGCTCCACACCGAGTCCCTGCCCGGTGGAATCCTTGCTGATGCGCGCGTAGATCGCTGCGCGGATCGGGGCGTTCGTGGTGCTCATGCCGCTAACAGTAGTAGTTCACGACGGATCACGCAGTACGTGCTGCGCAGCCTTGTCTGACGCACCGCATCGAACGGCCCCCGGGAGCTCCCGGGGGCCGTTCGGCGTTCCCAGGAATCCCAGGGGACCGGCGTAGGCTCGGAGCATGAGTCTTCTCGACCGGATCCGCGGCCCGCGCGACCTGGACGGCCTCACCGAGGCGGAGCTGACGGACCTCGCCGCCGAGATCCGGGAGTTCCTCGTCGAGAACGTGGCGCGGACGGGCGGCCACCTGGGGCCGAATCTCGGCGTGGTGGAGCTGACGATCGCGCTGCACCGCGTGTTCGACTCGCCGGACGACCCGATCATCTTCGACACGGGACACCAGTCGTACGTGCACAAGCTCCTCACGGGCCGACAGGACTTCTCGGCCCTGCGAGCGCGCGGCGGGCTCGCCGGCTACCCGCAGCGCTCCGAGAGCGACCACGACGTGGTCGAGTCGTCGCACGCGTCCAGCTCGCTGAGCTGGGCCGACGGCATCTCCCGCGCGTTCCAGCGCACCGGCCGCAACGACCGCCACGTGGTCGCGGTGGTGGGCGACGGCGCCCTCACGGGCGGCATGACGTGGGAGGCGCTCAACAACATCACCGACGACAACGACCGCAACCTGGTGATCGTCGTGAACGACAACGGCCGCTCCTACGCGCCCACGATCGGCGGCATGGCGCGCCACCTCAACCGGGTGCGGACCGCCGAGACGTACCGCGACCTGTCGCTGCGCTCGTCGCGCATCGCCGGCCGCTTCGGCGCGGTCGGGCGCGCGCTGTACCGCGGCGTCCGCGGAGGGACGCACGGCTTCCTGTCGCGCTTCACAAACAACACGTCGCTGTACTCGAACCTGGACGTGAAGTACCTCGGTCCGGTGGACGGGCACGACCTGGGCGCCCTGATCGAGACGCTCGAGCTGGCGAAGTCGTACGGCGCTCCGGTGATCGTGCACGCCATCACGGAGAAGGGCCGCGGCTACCAGCCGGCGCTCGACGACGAGGCCGACCAGTTCCACGCCGTGGGGCGCATCGACCCGGTCACGGGCGGGCCGCTCGGCTCCTCGATCGCGGGATGGACCGACGCGTTCGCCGAGGAGCTGGTCGCGATCGGCGAGCAGCGTCCCGACGTCATCGCGATGACGGCCGCCATGCTCCGGCCGACGGGCCTCGCGCCGTTCGCCGAGCGGTTCCCCGACCGCGTGTACGACGTCGGCATCGCCGAGCAGCACGCGGTCGCGTCCGCCGCGGGTCTCGCCTACGGCGGGCTGCACCCGGTCGTCGCCCTGTACTCGACCTTCGTGAACCGCGCATTCGACCAGGTGCTGATGGATGTCGCCCTGCATCGCGCGGGCGTGACGTTCGTGCTCGACCGCGCGGGCGTGACGGGCCCGGACGGCCCGAGCCACCACGGCATGTGGGACCTCGCCCTGCTGCACATCGTGCCCCGCATCCGGATCGCGGCTCCGCGCGACGAGGCCCGCCTGCGCGAGGAGCTCCGCGAGGCCGTCGACGTGCGCGACGCGCCCACGGTCATCCGGTTCCCGAAGGGGGCGGTGGCCGAGGACATCCCCGCGCTCGAGCGTCTGGCGGACGGCGTGGACGTGCTGGCCCGGGGCGACTCCTCGGACGTGCTGATCGTGGGCATCGGCCCGTTCGCGCGCCTGGGCCTGGACGTCGCGGAGCGGCTGCGCGCGCAGGGCATCGGGGCGACGGTCGTCGACCCGCGCTGGGTCGTCCCCGTGCCCGGATCGATCGTCGACCTGGCCGCGCGCCACCGGCTCGTCATCACGCTCGAGGACGGCATCCGCGTGGGCGGCATCGGCACCCGTGTCCGCCAGGTGCTGCGTGAGGCCGGCGTCGACACCGCGGTGGACGAGCTGGGCCTCCCGGACGAGTTCCTTGACCACGCGACGCGCGAGCAGATCCTGGAGGACGCGGGCCTCACGCCCGCCAAGATCGCGCAGGACGTCGTCGCCCAGGTGCTCGGCACGCGCGTGCCGATGGCCCGCCGCGACGAGGGCCGCGGCCTGCCCGCGATCACGGGCGAGTTCGACCTGCACGCGCCCGGCCGCTAGGCACATCGGCCCGCGCGACGGCGCGAGTGTTACGCCGTGTTGGGAAGTGTTACCCCGGGTTTAGCGAGAGCGGCGGGGTCGCGCGCGAATCCATAGTGTCGGGCGCATGCAGACCATACTCGTCCTCGCATTCGTCGGACTCGCCGCCCAGCTCGTCGACGGGTCGCTCGGGATGGCCTACGGCGTGACGTCAACGAGCCTGCTGCTCGCGGCGGGGGTCGCCCCCGCGGCGGCCAGCGCCTCCGTGCACCTCGCCGAGATCGGCACGACGCTCGCCTCGGGCCTGTCGCACTGGCGCTTCGGCAACGTCGACTGGCGCGTGGTCCTCAAGATCGGCATCCCCGGCGCGATCGGCGCGTTCGCCGGCGCGACGTTCCTGTCGGCGCTGTCGGCCGACGTCGCGGCTCCCTACGCGAGCGCGCTGCTTCTCGGCCTGGGCCTGTACATCCTCGTCCGCTTCACGGTGCGCGGCCTGCCCCAGCGCCGGACGGACCGCCGCCTGCCCCTGGCGTTCCTCGCCCCGCTCGGCCTGTTCGGAGGCTTCCTCGACGCGTCGGGCGGCGGCGGGTGGGGGCCCGTCGGGACGCCGGCGCTGCTGTCGAGCGGGCGCCTGGAGCCCCGCAAGGTGATCGGCACGATCGACGCCAGCGAGTTCCTCGTGGCGGTGGCCGCGTCGGTCGGCTTCCTCATCGGCCTGGGCGGCGCCGGCATCGACTTCACGTGGTTCCTCGCGCTGCTGCTCGGCGGCGTCGCGGCTGCGCCGATCGCGGCCTGGCTCGTGCGGCATCTCCCTGCCCGCATCCTCGGCTCCGCCGTGGGCGGCGTGATCGTCCTCACCAACCTGCGCACGATCCTCACCTCGCTTGAGGCGGACGGCGCGACGTTCGCGCTGTGGATCGCCGTCGCGGGCGTCCTGTGGGCCGCCGCGGTCGCGTGGTCGGTGCGCGCGCACCTGGCCGCCCGCGCCGCGGCACGCGCCGAGGCGGGGGCCGTCGCGGAGGAGATCGACGACCTCGACGACCGGGTGCTGGTCGCGGACTGACCATCCGCGCCGACCGCGCACTGAGAAGGGGCGGGACCGGATGATCCGGTCCCGCCCCTCGTCCTGCCGGCAGGTGGTTCAGGCGTGCGCGTCGCCCTGCGGGGGCAGGGCCGCGACGATCGGGTGGTCCTTGGGGATCACGCCGACCTTGGCGGCGCCGCCGGGCGAGCCGATCTCGTCGANGGTTCAGGCGTGCGCGTCGCCCTGCGGGGGCAGGGCCGCGACGATCGGGTGGTCCTTGGGGATCACGCCGACCTTGGCGGCGCCGCCGGGCGAGCCGATCTCGTCGAAGAACTCCACGTTGGCCTTGTAGTAGTCCTGCCACTCGTCGGGCAGGTCGTCCTCGTAGTAGATCGCCTCGACGGGGCACACCGGCTCGCACGCACCGCAGTCGACGCACTCGTCCGGGTGGATGTAGAGGCTGCGCTCACCCTCGTAGATGCAGTCGACCGGGCACTCGTCGATGCACGCGCGGTCCTTGACGTCCACGCACGGGAGCGCGATGACGTACGTCACGAGACGGCGAGCGCGCCGGCGCGCGCGATCTCGACCTGATCCTCGCGCGGGACCAGCTTGACGCGCTGACGGGCGTGCCGGTGCGTCTCGCCGAGGTGCCGCTCGTGCGCGTCCAGCGCGCGCCAGCCGTCCCACGTGGTGAACTCCACCTCGCGCTCCTCGAGCAGCGCCACCAGGTCGCCCTCGGCGGGAGCCGGCAGGAGCCCGGCGCGCGCGTCGTCGACGAGGTGGCCGACGGTCTCCATGGCGTCCGACTTGGTGTGGCCGATCAGGCCGACGGGGCCGCGCTTGATCCAGCCCGTCGCGTACAGTCCCGGGCTCTCGAGCACGCGGCCGGCCTCGTTCGGGATCACGCCGCGGGCCTCGTCGAACGGCGCGCCCTCCACGCGGGTGCCGTAGTAGCCGACCGCGCGGTACACCGCCTGCAGCGGGTAGTCGACGAACTCGCCCGTGCCGACCACGGCGCCGTCCACGCTGCGCGTGCGCTCGAAGCGCACACCCTCGACCCGCTCGTCGCCGAGCACCTCGACCGGCGCGTGCCAGAAGTGCAGGTGCAGTCGGCGCGACGCCCCCGTGGGCTCCTTGCCGCGCCAGGACTGCAGGGTGCGCAGCATGACCTTCAGCTGGTTCGTCGGCGCGGCGGCGGGGTCGACGCCCTCGAAGTCCGCATCGTCCAGCACGATGTCGACGTCGGGGACCTCGCCGAGCTCGCGCAGCTCGATCGGCGTGAACTTGATGTCGGCCGGGCCGCGGCGTCCGAACACGTGCACGTCGGTCACGGCCGACGCCTCGAGGCCCTCGAGGACGTTGTCGGGGATCTCGGTCGTGACGAGGTCGCGCGCGTGCTTGGCGAGCATGCGCGCGACGTCGAGCGCGACGTTGCCGTTGCCGATCACGGCGACCTGCTGGGCGTCCAGCGGCCACGTGCGCGGCACATCCGGGTGCCCGTCGAACCAGGCGACGAAGTCGGCCGCGCCGTGCGAGCCGCGCTTGTCGATGCCGGGGATGTCGAGCGCCGCGTCGCGGATCGCGCCGGTCGCCAGGATGACGGCGTGGTAGCGCGCCTTGAGATCGTCGATCGTCACGTCGCGGCCCACCTCGACGTTGCCGAGGAAGCGGATCCGTCCGGAGTCGAGCATCTCGTGCAGCGAGTCGACGATGCCCTTGATGCGGGGGTGGTCGGGCGCGACGCCGTAGCGGATCAGTCCGTACGGCGCGGGCAGCGACTCGATGAGGTCGATCGTCACGCTGCCGCCGGCCGCCTCGACGGCGTCGGCGAGCAGGTTGCCGGCGTAGATGCCGGCCGGGCCCGCGCCGACGATCGCGACGCGCAGGTTCTCGAGGCTCATGTCAGGACCTTTCGATCGGGGAGGAGGTGCCGCACGTCGGCGGACAGGTCCTCGGGGGAGTAGGGGCTGAGGGTCACGACGTCGCCGACCACGACCACGGCGGGGTTGCGCACCTGGCGCAGGGCGGCCTGGGAGGCGATGGTCGCGAGGGTGCCGAACGTGACGCGCTGGCCGGGGCCGTAGCCGTCCTCGACGATCGCGACCGGGCAGTCGGCGCCGCGCTCACCGGATGCGATTACGTGCGCCGAGTGCGCGAGCGTGCCGACGCCCATCAGCAGGACGACCGTGTGGTCGCGGCCGCCGCCCACGACCTGCGTGAGCTGGTCGTGGCCCGTGACCACGGTGAACGCGGTCGCGAGGCCGCGGTGCGTCAGCGGGATGCTCGCGATGGCCGGCACGGCCACCGCGCTCGTCACGCCGGGCACCACCTCGACCACGAGACCCGCGGCGCGGCAGTGCAGCAGCTCCTCGCCGCCGCGGCCGAACACGAACGGATCGCCGCCCTTCAGGCGCACGACGTCGCGCCCGTCGCGGGCGAGATCGACCAGGAGCTGCGAGATCCTCTCCTGCGGCACGGGATGCAGGCCCGGGGTCTTGCCGACGTCGATCACCTCGGCGTCGATCCGGATGCCCTGCTCGCGCAGCTGATCGAGAACGGCGCGCGCGCCGAGGCGGTCGGCGACGATCACGTCCGCGGACTGCAGCGCCGCGAGGCCCCGCAGCGTGAGGAGGCCCGCGTCTCCCGGACCGGCGCCGACCAGGGTGACGCGACCCTCGCGCGCCTCATCCATCGACGGTGCCGGCCGCGATCGTGTGGCCGTCGGCCGGCCGGATCACGAGGAAGGAGCCCGACTCGCGCGACACGCGGTACGGCTCGACGGGGAGCGCCTCGGCGAGGCGGATGCGCGCCCGCCCGATCTCGTTGACGTGGAGCCGGTCCGCGGGGACGTGGGCGAGCGTGTCGAGGTCGCGGCGCTCGGTGATCTCGGCGACGATCCCGGGCACGGTGCTCGTGCCGTGCTTGACGAGCACCCGATCGCCCGTGGCGAGCGGCCGCTCGTCGAGCAGGAACAGCTGCGCCGAGATCTCCTTGGACGGCTCGGGCGCGGTGCCCTCCGCCACGATCGTGCTGCCGCGGGCGACGTCGACGTCGTCGGCGAGGCGGATGGCGACCGACTGCGGCGCGGCGGCCTCGGCGAGCGGGACACCGCCGAGCTCGACGGCGGCGACGGTGGTCGCGATCCCCGAGGGGAGCACCTGGACGCGGTCGCCCACCCGGATACGGCCCGACGCGATGCGACCGGCGGCCGCACGGTAATCGCGCAGCCGGTCGACGGCTCCGGGATCCGCGGCGACGAGCTCGGGCGACAGGGCGCCCTGCGGGCGCAGCACGATCTGGACGGGGAGGCGCAGCGGCTCCTCGTCGCGGTCGAGCTCGTCCGCGGAGGGCAGCGTCTCGAGCAGCTCCACGAGCGCGGGCCCGTCGTACCAGGGCGTGCGGCCCGAGCGATCCACGACGTTGTCGCCCTCGAGCGCCGAGACCGGCAGGACGTGGACGTCGGACAGGCCGAGCTCTCCCGCGACGGCGCGCACCTGCGCCTCGACCGGGCGGTACGCGGCCTCGGCGTAGTCGAGCAGGTCGATCTTGTTGACCGCCACGATCACGTGCGGCACGCGCAGCAGCGCGGTGACCGCGAGGTGCCGGCGCGTCTGCTCGAGCACGCCCTTGCGTCCGTCGATCAGCACGACGACCGCGTCCGCGGTCGTGGCGCCCGTGACCATGTTGCGCGTGTACTGCACATGGCCGGGGCAGTCCGCGAGCACGAAGCTGCGCTGCGCGGTGGCGAAGTAGCGGTACGCCACGTCGATCGTGATGCCCTGCTCGCGCTCGGCCCTCAGGCCGTCGGTGAGCAGCGCGAAGTCGATGCCGTCGGCGTGCGCGAAGCCGCGCCGGCGCGAGACGTGCGCGATCTGGTCCAGCTGGTCCGACAGGATCGCCTTGGAGTCGTGCAGCAGGCGCCCGACCAGGGTCGACTTGCCGTCGTCGACGGAGCCGGCGGTCGCGAAGCGGAACAGCGTCGCGGGGGCGAGAGTGGTCATCAGAAATACCCGTCCTTCTTGCGGTCCTCCATGGCGGCCTCGCTGATGCGGTCGTCCGCGCGCGTCGCGCCGCGCTCCGTGAGCGTGGACAGCGCCACCTCGGCGACGATGTCGGCGACGCCGGCGGCCGTGGACTCCACCGCGCCCGTGCAGCTCATGTCGCCGACCGTGCGGTAGCGCACGAGACGGGTCTCCACCTGCTCGCCCGCGCAGGGCGGCGACGCGGGGCCCTCGGCCATCCACATGCCGTCGCGGCGGAACACGCGGCGCTCGTGCGCGAAGTACAGCGGAGGCAGCGCGATGCCCTCGCGCTCGATGTACCGCCAGATGTCGAGCTCCGTCCAGTTCGACACCGGGAACACGCGGACGTGCTCGCCGGGGGCGTGCCGGCCGTTGTAGAGGCTCCAGAGCTCGGGGCGCTGGTTGCGCGGGTCCCACTGGCCGAACTCATTGCGCAGCGAGATGATGCGCTCCTTGGCGCGTGCCTTGTCCTCGTCGCGGCGTGCGCCGCCGAAGACCGCGTCGTGGCGGCCGGCGGCGATCGCGTCGAGCAGCGGCAGGGTCTGCAGCGTGTTGCGCGTGCCGTCGGGGCGCTCGGCGAGCCGGCCGTCGTCGATCCAGTCCTGCACGCGCGCGACCTCGAGCGTGAGGCCCAGCCGTGCCACGGTCTCGTCGCGGAAGCGGATCACCTCGGGGAAGTTGTGCCCGGTGTCGACGTGGAGGACGGGGAACGGCACGCGCCCGGGCAGGAAGGCCTTGGCGGCGAGGTGCAGCACGACGACCGAGTCCTTGCCCCCGGAGAACAGCAGCACCGGGTTCTCGAACTCCGCGACCACCTCGCGGATGATGTGGATCGCCTCGGACTCGAGGAGGTCGAGCGAGCTGAGGCGCGTGCGCTCGAGCGTCGCGGCGGGGGTGAGGGGCTGGAGCGTCATACGTGGAGTCCGCATTCTGTCTTGTCGAGGCCCGACCAGCGGCCGGCGCGGGGGTCCTCGCCCGGCGCGACCGGGCGCGTGCAGGGGCGGCATCCGATCGACGGGTAGCCGTGGGCGAGCAGCAGGTTCATGGGCACGTCGTGCGCGGCCGCGTACGCGGACAGGTCGTCCGCGCTCCAGGCCGCGACCGGGTTCACCTTGACCAGCCCGTTCTTCGCGTCCCACGTCACGAGCGGCGTGCGGGCGCGGGTCGGCGCCTCTTCGCGGCGCACGCCCGTGAACCAGATCTCGTAGCCGGCGAGGGCCGCGTTCAGCGGGGCGACCTTGCGCAGCGCGCAGCACGCCGCGGCGTCGCGCGCGAACAGATCCTTGCCGTGCGCCGCGTCCTGCTCGGCGACGCTCTGCTCCGGCAGCACGTCGACGACGCGCACGGGCAGCCGCCGCGCGACCTCGTCGCGCGTGGCGAGCGTCTCCACGAAGTGGTAGCCCGTGTCGAGGAACAGCACGTCCACGTCCGGGATGCGCTCGGCCACGAGGTGCGGCAGGGCGGCGTCCGCCATCGAGCAGGCGACCGCGACGGTCTCGGGCGCGAACGTGCGGGCGACCCAGTCGACGACCTGCTCGGGCGTCGCCTCGGCCGCCGTGAGACTGCCGAGCTCGGCCGCTCCGGCGGCGGCGATCGCCTCGAGCTCGGCGGCCGTGCGCCGGCGCGCGATGCGCGGGGCGAGGGTGACGCTCATCGCAGGGCCTCCTCGTCGGCGCGGTGCGCCCACTGCGCGAACGACTCGCCCACCTCGCGGTCCTGCGCGTAGCGCTTGGCGACGCGCTCGACGTAGTCCGCGATGCCGTCCGCGGCGACCTTGAGGCCTCGCACCGTGCGCCCGAGGCCCGGCTCCTCGCGATCGTACGAGGCGAGGCCGCCGCCCAGGTGCACCTGGTAGCCGGGCACCTGCTTGCCCTCGTCGTCGGTGATCAGCTGGCCCTTGAGGCCGATGTCGGCGGTCTGGATGCGGGCGCAGGAGTTGGGGCAGCCGTTCACGTGCACGCTCAGCGGGGCGTCGAGCTCGACGCCGGCGAGGCGCTCCTCGAGGTCCAGGACGGCGCGCCGAGCGTTCGCCTTGGTCTCGACGATCGCGAGCTTGCAGAACTCGATCCCGGTGCACGCGATCGTGCCGCGACGGATGAGGCTCGGGCGCGCGCTCAGGCCGATCGCGTCGAGCCCGCGGACGAGCGACTCGACGCGGTCCTCGGGCACGTCGAGCACGACGATCTTCTGATGCGGCGTGGTGCGCAGCCGGGTCGACCCGTGCTCCTCGATGAGGTCCGCCAGCCGCGCGAGCTCCGGTCCCGACACGCGGCCGACGATCGGGGTGGCGCCCACGTAGAAGAGGCCGTCCTTCTGCCGGTGGATGCCGACGTGGTCGCCGGGCGCGGTGGGGCGCGGCGCGGCGGGACCGTCGGCGAGGGCGTATCCGAGGTACTCGGTCTCGAGCACCTCGCGGAACCGCGCGGCGCCCCAGTCCGCCAGCAGGAACTTCAGTCGCGCCTTGTTGCGCAGCCGGCGGTACCCGTAGTCGCGGAAGATGCGGGCGACGCCGTGCCAGACGTCGGCGACCTGCTCGGGCGCGACCCAGGCGCCCAGCCGCTCCGCGAGCCGCGGCACCGCGGAGAGCCCGCCGCCGACCCAGACGTCGTAGCCGACGCCGAGCTCCGGGTGCCGCACCGCGACGAACGCGACGTCGTTGATCTCGTGCACGATGTCCTGGCTGGGGTGCCCCGTGACGGCGCTCTTGAACTTGCGCGGCAGATTCGCCAGCTCGGGATCGCCGATGTAGCGGCTCGTGATCTCGTCGATCTGCGGCGTGGGGTCGATCAGCTCGTCCGCGGCGATCCCCGCCACGGGGGAGCCGAGCACGACGCGGGGAACGTCGCCGCACGCCTCCGTCGTGTGCAGCCCGACGGCCTCGAGCCGCCGCCAGATCTCCGGCACGTCCTCGACCCGCACCCAGTGCAGCTGCACGTTCTGACGGTCGGTGAGGTCCGCGGTGCCGCGCGCGAAGTCGTTCGAGATGCCGGCGATCACCCGCAGCTGCTCCGTGGTCAGCTGACCGCCGTCGATCCGCACCCGCAGCATGAAGTACTCGTCCTCGAGCTCGTGCGGCTCGAGCGTGGCGGTGCGGCCTCCGTCGATCCCGGGCTTGCGCTGGGTGTACAGCCCCCACCACCGGAAGCGGCCGTGCAGATCGGTCGGATCGATCGACGCGAACCCGTCGCGCGCGTAGACGCGCTCGATGCGCTCGCGGACGTTGAGACCGCCGTCCGCCTGTTTGAACTCCTCGTTGGCGTTCAGCGGGGCGGTGCCGTCGATCCGCCACTGCCCGTTCGGCTTGCTGGACGGTCGCGGCGCCCGGATCCGCGCGCCGCGCACGGGGACGGGCGACGCCTCGGTGTCGCTCGATGTCATCGGACGCTCCTCCTGGTCGGGTTCGCGCCACAGCCTAGGAAGAACGTGTCCGCGCGCGAGCGCAGGAGACGCGCTGTTACGGACCGAGTCGCGATGTTACGACGCGCCGCGTGTCGCGTCGCGGCGCGCATGACATGCGGTCGGCGGGTCCGTATCATGACGAGGCGCCGGACCCGTGGGATCCGGCGCCTCGTCGGTCATCAGCGGTTCGCCGCGCCGCGCAGCGGCGGCGTGTGGAACGTCGCGCCGTTTGCGCGCTCGGACGCGCCCGAGCGGTCCAGGTAGGCCGAGGCGCCGCCGTCGATGAACGGCCAGCCGGCGCCGAGGATCAGGCAGAGGTCGATGTCCTCGACCTCGGGGACGACGCCCTCGTCGAGCATGAGCCGGATCTCGCTCGCGAGGCCGTCCTCGACGCGTCCCAGGATCTCCGCCTCGGCGGCGGGGCTCTTCCCGGTCACGAGCGTCTTCTGCGCCTGCTTGGTCCAGCCCGTCACGCGGCCGTTCCTGTCCTTCTCCACGACCTGGTCGAGCTCGGCGAGGCGATGGAGGTTCTCGGACGCGAAGAACCGGTCGGGGAAGTGGCGCACCATGGTGTCCTGGACGTGCGCCGCGACCTTCCAGCCGACCAGGTCGATCAGCTGGAACGGGGTCATCGGAAGCCCGAGCGGCGCGAACGCCTTCTCGACCGTGAGCAGCGGCGTGCCCTCGTCGACCGCGCGCGCGGCCTCGCCCATGACCTTCGCCAGCAGCCGGTTGACCACGAAGCCGGGTGCGTCGGCCGTGAGGACGGCGTTCTTGCGGAGGTTCTTCGCCACCACGAACGCGGTGGACAGCGCCACGTCGCTGGACTGCGGCGTCTTCACGATCTCGATCAGGGGCATGACCGCGACCGGGTTGAAGAAGTGGAAGCCCACGAGCCGCTCGGGGTTCGCGAGGACCGAGCCGATCTCCTCGACCGACAGCGACGACGTGTTGGTCGCCAGGATCGCCTCGGGGGAGACGATCGCCTCGATCTCGCGGAACACCTGCTGCTTGACGCCGGTCTCCTCGAACACCGCCTCGATCACGAAGTCGCAGTCGGCGTACTCGGCCTTGTCGATCGTGCCGCGCACGAGCGCGCGCAGCCGGTTCCCGGTGTCGGCGTCGATGCGCCCCTTGGCCTCGAGCGCGGCGATCTCGTCGCGGATGTACGCGAGGCCCTTGTCGACCCGAGCCTGGTCGATGTCCGTGATGAGCACGGGCACCTGCAGGCGCCGAGCGAAGAGCAGGGCGAACTGGCCGGCCATGAGGCCGGCGCCGATCACGCCGACCTTGGTGACCTTGCGCGCCAGCTCCTTGTCGGGTGCGCCGACCGGGCGCTTCGCCCGCTTCTGCACGAGATCGAACGCGTACATCGACGCCACGAACTGGTCGCCCGAGATCAGCTCGGCGAGAGCCTCGTCCTCGCGCTCGAAGCCCTCCTCGATCGAGCCGGAGCGCGCCTTGTCCATGAGCTCGAGCGCCAGGTACGGCGCGCGCGGCACCGTCCCGATCCGGCTCTCGAGCATGCCGCGGGCGACCTTGATCGCGATCGGCCACTTGGTGAGCCGCTCGATCCTGCCCGGAGCGTTCTTCCGCTCGACCTCGATCTCACCCGAGAGCACGCCGTCGGCCCAGCGCAGCGAGTCCTCCAGGTACGCGGCGGGCCCGAAGACCGCGTCGAACATCCCCAGCTCATAGGCCTGCTGGGGCTTGAGGGTCCGGTTCTGCTTGAGCGGGTTGGAGATGATCACCTCGAGCGCGTTCTCGATGCCGATCAGGTTCGGCAGCAGCGTGACGCCGCCCCATCCGGGCACCAGGCCGAGGAAGACCTCGGGCAGCGCGATCGCCGCCGCCGACGAGTCGACCGTGCGGTACGTCGAGTTCAGGGCGATCTCGACCGCGCCGCCGAGCGCGAGGCCGTTCACGAACGAGAACGACGGCACGCCCAGCTTCGACAGCCGGCCGAGGACGTGGTGCCCGAGCTGGGCGATCAGCCGCGCGACGTCCTTCGAGGGGAGGTCGCCGACCCCGGAGAGGTCGGCGCCCGCGGCGAAGATGTACGGCTTGCCGGTCACGGCCACCGCGTCGATCTCACCCGCGGCCGCGCGCTCCTTGAGCTCGTCGAGCCGTTCGCCGAGCTCGAGGAGGGTCGCGGGGCCCAGCGTGTTCGGGCGCGTGTGGTCCTTCCCGTTGTGCAGGGTGATGAGCGCGATGGTGCGGCCGCTCGGGAGCTTCACGTCGCTCACGAGCGAATGGGTGACGACCTCGTCGGCCGTGAGCTGCCGGAGGGGGGAGAAGTCGATGGTGGTGTAGTCGGTCACTGCAGGGCTCACTTCTGCTTCTTCTTCTTGCCGGTGTAGTGCGGGTTCTCCCAGATGACGGTGCCGCCCTGGCCCAGGCCGACGCACATCGCCGTCAGCCCGTAGTGGACCTCGGGGTGCTCCGCGAACTGCGCCGCGAGCTGGATCATGAGGCGCACGCCGGACGCCGCGAGGGGATGCCCGACGGCGATCGCGCCGCCCCAGGGGTTCACGCGCGGGTCGTCGTCGGCGATGCCGAAGTGGTCCAGGAGCGAGAGCACCTGGATGGCGAAGGCCTCGTTGAGCTCGAACAGGCCGATGTCGTCGATCGTGAGGCCGGCCTTGGCGAGCGCCTTCTCGGTCGAGGGGATCGGGCCGATGCCCATGATCTCGGGCTCGACGCCCGCGAACGCGAACGACACCAGCTTCATCTTCGGGGCGAGGCCGAACTCCTTCACGGCCGCGCCGCTCGCCAGCAGGCTCACGGTCGCGCCGTCCGTGAGCGGCGACGACGTACCGGCCGTGACGCGCCCGTGCGGGCGGAACGGCGTCTTGAGCGTCGCGAGCCCCTCCATCGTCGTCTCTGGGCGGCGGCCCTCGTCCTCGGTCGCCAGGCCCCACTGTCCGTCGGGGCCGATCACGGCGACCGGCACCAGGTCGGGCTGGATCTTCCCGGCCTCGTAGGCAGCCTGCAGCTTGTGCTGGCTGAGCATGCCGTAGCGGTCCGCCCGCTCCTTGGTCAGGTGCGGGAACCGGTCGTGGATGCGCTCGGCGGTGACACCCATGTTGAGCGCGCCGCTGTCGACGATGCGCTCCGCCACGAAGCGGGGGTTCGGGTCGGAGTTCGAGCCGATGGGGTGGCGCCCCATGTGCTCGACGCCGCCCGCGATGGCGACGTCGTACATGCCGACGCCGATCGACGCGGCCATGGTCGTCACGCTCGTCATGGCGCCCGCGCACATGCGCTCGACCGCCAGGCCGGGCACGGTCTGCGGAAGCCCCGCGAGGATCGCGGCGGTGCGCCCCAGCGTCAGGCCCTGGTCGCCCGTCTGCGAGGTCGCGGCGATCGCGACGTCGTCGATCCGGTCCTTCGGGATCTCCGCATTGCGCTCGATGAGACCCTTCATCGCCTTGACGACGAGGTCATCCGCACGCGTGTTCCAGTACATGCCTTTCTCGCCGGCGCGCCCGAACGGGGTCCGCGTGCCGTCGACGAAATAGACATCAGAGAGCTCGGCCACTCTGCCTCCCAGTGTTGATTGCTGTTCAGCCTAGGGAGCGGCCCGGTGCGCCTGGAACCGGTTGGCCAGGATCGACTAACGCGCTTCGACGGCGTCGTCGGGGGATTGAACGGCCCGCACAAACGCCTCCGCGATCAGCTCCGCGGTCTGCTCGATCTGCCACTCGCGGGCGCCGAGCGCGCGCAGCGCCCCGGCGATCGCGGCGGCATCGGCGGGCGCGGGCGGCTCCCACGCCACGCGGCGGAGCGTATCCGGCGTGAGCAGGTTCTCGGTGGGCATCGACAGCGCGGCGGCGCGCTCCTCGACCGCGGGACGCGCCTGCTTGAGGCGCGCGTCCGCCTCGGGATTGCGGTCGGCCCACGCCCGCGGCGGCGGCAGCGTGTCGCTCGGCACGCGCTCGACCGGGAGGTCTCCGCTCTCGCGCCCGGCGACGATCGCGTTCCACCAGCGGTCGAGCTGCGTCCGGCTCGCGCGGCCGTTGAACGCCTTGAGCGCGGCCAGCTCGCTCTTGGAGCCGGGCGCGGCCATCACCGCGGCGACCAGCGCGCGGTCCGGAACCAGGCGGCCGGGGGAGACGTCCTGCTGCTGCGCGTACTCCTCGCGGGCGAGCCAGAGCTGGCGCGCGATCGCGAGGTTGCGGCGCCCGCGCACCGTGTGCAGGCCGCTCAGCCGGCGCCACGGCTCCGCGCGGGGCGGCTTGGGCTCGCGGTGCAGCGTGGCGTCGAACTCCTGGGCCGCGAACTCGGTCTTGCGGGCCTCCGCGAGCGCCGCCACGAGCGCGTCGCGGACGTCGACGAGGTGCTCCACGTCGAGCGCCGCGTACTCGAGCCACGCCTGGGGGAGGGGGCGCGTCGACCAGTCGGCCGCCGAGTGCTCCTTCTTGAGCGAGATCCCGAGCGTGGCCTCCACGACCGCCGCGAGGCCCACGCGCTCCCAGCCGAGGAGGCGCGCCGCCAGCTCGGTGTCGAAGATCCGGGCCGGAACCAGGTCGAGCTCGCGCAGGGAGGGCAGATCCTGGCTGGCCGCGTGGAGCACCCACTCCTCGCCGCCGATCGCCTCCTGGAGCGGGGCCAGGTCGTCGAGCGCCGGCGGGTCGAACAGGAAGACGCCGGCGCCGCGACGGAACACCTGCACGAGGTAGGCCCGCTGCGAGTAGCGGAAGCCCGAGGCGCGCTCCACGTCCACGGCGACGGGACCCTCGCCGGCTGACAGCGCCCGGCTCGCGGCCGCGAGCTCCTCCGGGGTGTCGATGACGTCGTAGTGCGCGGCCTCAGCCATGCAGGTTCCTCCGCTCTCCGAGGACCGCGATGCCCTCCGACCCGGGCGGGAGACCCGCCAGCATGCAGACCAGCTCGGCCCACGCCTCCACGTGCGCGCCGAACGGGCCGTCGGGCGTCCACGACGCGCGCAGCTCGATCTGGGCGCCATCGCCCTCGTCGGCCAGCGAGCCGAAGCCCTTGGACAGGATCTTGGTGGCCGTGCCCGAGGCGGAGTGGTACTGCGCGTGACGGGAGTCCAGCGCGTCGACCAGCCACGACCAGGCGACGTCGGCGAGCAGGGGATCGGTGCCGATCTCGGGCTCCAGCGGAGCCTGCGCGAACGCCACGATGCGCCAGGCGCCACCCCAGGCGTCGGGTTCGGCCGGGTCGTGCAGCAGGATGAAGCGGCCGGTGCCGTACGGCGACTCGCCCTCGGCGGTCGGCCGGACGTCGCCCGCGAGCGCGAGGCTGAACGGCGCGACGCCCTGCGGCGACGGGATCTCGCGCACCACGAAGTCGCTGCGGAACGTCGACGCGCGCAGCTGCTCCTCGGCCGCGGCGAACGCCGCCGGGGCGCCTCCTTCTCCACTCACGACGTCAGATTAGAGTGGGAGGGTCATGAAGCACCTCAGGCGCGCCGCTTCCCCAGCCGCCGCATCGGCGCTCGTCTCGATGGTGGGCCTCGGAGTGCTGTTCACAGGCGTCGCGACGGCGCTGAGCGTGCGGATCGCCGACGTGGCGCGCAAGGTCGTGACCCCGGCTCCCCGCGTCGCCGACGTCGAGATCGTGGGCATCGACCGCGCGGCCCAGACCATCACGCTCTCGCACACTCCCGACACGGTGCTGCCGGGGCGGTACGGGGTGTTCACGAACGGCGCGGGCTACGTGAAGGTGGGGGCGGTCCTCGCGCTCGACGACCGCGGTGTGACGCGCAAGCTGCTCAGCCACATCGCGGCCGGGACCAAGGTCGGCCCGTACGCGTCGTTCAGCGGCTGGTACTTCGACGCGCCGGAGCAGCTGCACCTTCCGTACACCGAGGAGTGGGTCGACACCCCCGTCGGCCACGCGCCGGCGTGGCTGTTCTCCGCCGGACGCGGCGACGTGTGGGCCGTGATCGTCCACGGCCGAGGCACCACGCGTGCCGAGGGCCTGCGCGCCGTGCCGGTCTTCCACGCGGCGGGGATCTCGTCGCTCGTCGTCTCGTACCGCAACGACGGCGAGGCGCCGCCGAGCCGCACGGGCAAGTACGGACTCGGGGCGCGGGAGTGGCGCGACGTGGACGCCGCGATCGGCTGGGCGCGCGAGCACGGCGCACGGCGCATCGTGCTCATGGGGTGGTCGATGGGCGGCGCGATCGCGCTGCAGACCTCGGTCAACTCCGCGCACCGCGACGTGCTCGAGGGGCTCATCCTCGAGTCGCCGGTCGTGGACTGGCGTCTGGTGCTCCGCTACCACGCCCGGGAGCTGGGCGTGCCGCCGTTCGCCGCGACCGCCGCCATCGGCACGCTGTCCACGCCGCTCACGGCCCGCGTCGTCCGTGCCGGTCGCGGGATCCCGTTCGACGAGCTCGACATGGTCGCGCGCGCGGGCGAGCTGGACGTGCCGATCCTGCTCATGCACAGCGACGACGACGGCTACGTGCCGTCCGACGCCTCGCACGCGCTCGCTGCGGCGCGCCCCGACCTTGTCACGATGGAGACGTTCGAGGTCGCGCGGCACACGAAGCTCTGGAACTACGACGAGCGACGCTGGACCACCGCGATCCGCGACTGGCTGGCCGCGCGCGGACTCGGCACCACCCGCTGAGCGCCGGCCGGATCGACGCGCTCAGCGCGCGTCGAGGCGTGCCTGGACCTGCCGCTTGGCTCGCATCAGCATCCCGGTCATGCCCGCGATGCGCAGCGGCGAGACCGCGCGCGTGAGCCCGAGGGACTGTGGATAGTCACCCGGCACGGCGAGCACCTCCTGGGCCGTGAGCCCGCTGATGCCCTGCGCCAGGATGCTCGCGAACCCGCGGGTCGTGGGCGCCTCGGCGGGGGCCAGGGCGTGCATGGTCACGGTGTCGTCCTGCGCGACCTCCACCACGATGTACACGGGCGACTGACATTCCGCCACGCGCTCCGTGAGCTCCGGATGGTCGCGGTACTCCTCGGGCGCCTCCGGGAGCTCGCGCGAGAACTCCAGCAGAAGCTGAAGTCGCTCGGGCTCGTCCAGCTCGAGGAACTCGTCGCGGATCTCGGCGAGCGGCGCGGGGAGAGACTCGGGCATCATCTCCCCATCCTCCCATCGGCGCGCGCGGCGGGGTCAGCCCGCGGGCGCCTCCCCGGGCTCGGCGCCCGTCACGATCGGCACGCGCACGGCCGAGCCCCACTCGGTCCATGAGCCGTCGTAGTTGCGGACCTTCTCGAAACCCAGGAGGTGCTTCAGCACGAACCACGTGTGGCTCGAGCGCTCGCCGATGCGGCAGTAGGCGACGATGTCGTCGCCGTCGCGCAGCCCGACCTCGTCGCGGTACAGCGCCTCGAGCTCCGCGCGGGGCTTGAAGCCGCCGTCCTCGCCGACCGCGCGGGCCCACGGCACGTTGCGGGCCGTCGGGATGTGGCCGGCGCGCAGAGCGCCCTCCTCGGGGTAGGCCGGGGCCGTGGTGCGCGCGCCCGTGTACTCCTCGGGGGACCGGACGTCGATCAGCGGGCTCCCGAGGTGGACCAGGACGTCCTCCTTGTACGCGCGCAGCACGGAGTCGTCGCGCTCGACCACCGGGTACTCGGTCGCGGGTCGCGCGGCCGGCTCGGTCGTCAGGGGACGGCCCTCGGCGATCCAGCGGTCGCGCCCGCCGTCCATCAGCCGCACGTCCTCGTGGCCGAACAGCGAGAAGACCCACAGGGCGTACGCGGCCCACCAGTTGCTCTTGTCCCCGTAGATCACGACCGTGTCGTCGCGGGAGATCCCCTTGGCGCTCAGCAGCCGGGCGAAGCCCTCGCCGTCGACGTAATCGCGCACGACGGGGTCGTTCAGCTCGGTGTGCCAGTCGATCTTCACGGCGCCGGGGATGTGGCCGGTCTCGTACAGCAGCACGTCCTCGTCCGACTCGACGACGACCAGGCCCGGCGCGCCCAGGTGCTCCGCGACCCACGCGGTCGAGACCAGGCGGCCGGGCTCGGCGTAGTCGGCGAAGGCGGGGGAGGGGTCGAACTCGACGCTCACGTGTGCTCCTGGGATGTCGGTGGTGCGATGCCGGGCGGTGGGAGGCCGGATGGGCCGCGGGGCGACGCGCGATTAGGCTGTTCACGCCCCTGTTCCGAGGGTAGGCGCCCCCGCGCGGGCGCGCATCGGGGCCCCGGCAGCGCGCGTAACGATCGGAAATCCATGACCTCCACCGCGACCGGCATCGTTCACCTCACCGAGCGTCAGCCGCAGCTCAGCGGCGAGGAGATGCTGGCGAGCCTCGTGCCGCCGCCGCAGTTCGACGACGCGACTTTCGACACGTACCGCGCGGATCCGTCGTATCCGTCCCAGCAGGAGGCGAAGGAGCTGCTCACGACCTTCGCGGTGGGCGCCCCGCCCGCCAAGCGGGGTGGGCTGTTCTCGCGCCGGCCGAAGACGCCCGAGATGAAGCCGGGCGTGTACCTCGACGGCGGGTTCGGCGTCGGCAAGACGCACCTGCTCGCGTCGATCTACCACGCGGTGCCCGCCCGCCGGAAGTACTTCGGCTCGTTCATCGAGTACACCGCCCTCGTGGGGGCCCTCGGGTACCGGCAGACCGTGGACCTCCTGCAGGGCTCCGCGCTGCTGTGCATCGACGAGTTCGAGCTGGACGACCCGGGCGACACCATGGTCATGACGCGGCTGCTCGGCGAGCTCGTGAAGGGCGGCACGCGCCTCGCGGCCACGAGCAACACTCCGCCGAACGCGCTCGGGGAGGGGCGCTTCGCCGCGCAGGACTTCCTGCGC
The DNA here is from genome assembly GCF_001426925.1 of Microbacterium sp. Root53. Classification (GTDB taxonomy): domain Bacteria; phylum Actinomycetota; class Actinomycetes; order Actinomycetales; family Microbacteriaceae; genus Microbacterium. Next base: position 79,150 of record NZ_LMFR01000002.1, on the reverse strand, counting down.
GAGATCCACGCGATGGCCGACAGCTTCCAGACCATCCGCATCGACGGCGTGGACTTCCGCCAGCGTTCGCTGTCCGGGCACGCGCCCGTCCTGGACGAGGCGGCGTACGAGGCGGCGCTGGCAGCCTTCGGCACGGCCAGCGACGACGGGTTCGACGCCCTCATCTCCCATCTCGCGCGCGTGCACCCTTCGCGGTACATCCGCCTGATCGACGGGGTCGACGCCATCGGGCTGCGCGACGTGCGCCAGCTCACGGACCAGTCGGAGGCGCTGCGCTTCGTGGCGTTCGTCGACCGCGTCTACGACGCCGAGCTGCCGGTCCGCGCGACCGGCCTGTCGCTCGACCAGGTGTTCGGCGACGACATGCTCGCAGGCGGCTACCGGAAGAAGTACCTGCGGGCGATCTCCCGCCTCGTCGCCTCGACGCACGCCTGACGCGCCGACCGTCCTCCTTCGAACGCCCCACGCGCGGCTCACGGCCGCACGTGGGGCGTTTCGCGACGCATCTGGGTGGATTCGCGCTGTCAGGAAACGCGATGTTTACCTGACGCATCGCGGCGTAACACCCAGGAAACACGCTGAGCACCCACCGGGAAACGGGTGCTCGGGAGACTTGGCGCACCCGAATGGCGGATCCGCACGCGGTCAGACCGGACGGACCTGCAATCCAACACATGAGAGGTAGTGATGGAACTCACCCCGTCAAGCATCTGGATCGTCGCCAGTGCGGCGCTCGTGCTGTTCATGACCCCGGGCCTTGCGTTCTTCTACGGCGGACTCGTCAAGGCCAAGAGCGTCATCAGCATGATCATGATGAGCTTCGGATCGATCGCCCTCATCGGCGTGCTGTGGATCCTCTACGGCTACATGATCTACACCGGCGCGGGCGGTGACGGCGAGTACTTCGAGGGCGCCGCCGTGCTGATCCCCGGCTTCGCCGGCAACCCGTTCGCCGGCTTCGGCCTGACCGCCCCCGGCATCGACCTGATCGACGTGGCGTTCGGTTCGACGTTCGCGATCATCACCGTGGCCCTGATCTCGGGCGCGATCGCCGACCGTGCGAAGTTCGGCGCGTGGCTGGTCTTCGCCGGCGTCTGGGCGACGCTGTCGTACTTCCCCGTCGCCGGCTGGGTGTGGGGCGGCGGCTGGATCCAGTCCTGGACCATCGGCGACTACGCGGTCATCGACCTCGCGGGCGGCACCGCGGTGCACATCAACGCGGGTGCCGCGGCCCTTGCCCTCGCTCTCGTGCTCGGCAAGCGCATCGGCTTCCAGAAGGGCATCCACCAGCCCCACAACGTCCCGTTCGTGGTGCTGGGCGCCTCGATCCTGTGGTTCGGATGGTTCGGCTTCAACACCGGCCTCTCCGGCGACCAGGAGGGCCTGGGCCTGAGCTTCCTCAACACGATCGGCGCTCCGGCTGCCGCCGTGCTGGGCTGGCTGATCGTCGAGAAGCTCAAGGACGGCAAGGCCACCTCGGTCGGCGCCGCCTCGGGCGCCGTCGCGGGTCTTGTCGCCATCACGCCGGCGGCCGGCAACCTGACGCCGGGCTGGGCCCTGGTCCTCGGCGCGATCGCGGGTGCCGTGGCCGCCCTGGCCATCGAGCTGAAGTGGAAGCTCGGCTACGACGACTCGCTGGACGTGGTAGGCATCCACCTCGTCGCGGGCCTCATCGGCACGATCTTCCTCGGCTTCGCCGCCACGGACGCGGGCCTGTTCTACACGGGAGACTTCTCGCAGCTGGTCCTGCAGACCGTCAGCGCGGTCGCTGTGGCGCTGTACTCCTTCGTCATCGCCTTCGCGGTCGGCTTCGCGATCGAGAAGACGATCGGCTTCCGCGTGAAGAACGAGGACGAGCTCGCCGGTGTCGACACCGTCGTGCACGGCGAGACGGGCTACACGCTCGCAAACTGACCCCACCACCGGTGCCCCCAGCACCGGGAGACCCCACCGAGCGGAGGGCGTCGCGGCTTCGGCCGCGGCGCCCTCCGTGTGTTGCGGCGCCACGCGAGGATCGGCCCCCGGCCCGGCCGATAGGCTCGGGCCATGGCACGACAGAGCTTCCTCGGCACGCTCGCGAAGCTGGCGCTCGGCGCGCTGGAGACGGCGACCCGCCGGCCGAGGCGGGGGCGCGACGACGGCCTCCGCGGCCCGCGGCCCGGATCGCGCGGCGAGTCGGGCGGCCTCGGCGACGCGCGTGCGGACGCGGCCCCGAGCGGCATCCAGACCGTGGAGCTGCGACCGGAGGACGTCCCCCGACTGCGGCTGTCCTACGCGCCCCAGCACGACGGCGAGGCCGACGCCGGCGAGGTGGTGTGGACCTGGGTGCCGTACGCCGAGAACGACGGCCGGGGCAAGGACCGCCCGGTCCTGCTGATCGCCCGCCACGGCGCCGATCGCCACTACGCGGTCAAGCTCACCAGCAAGTCGAAGGACGGGGATCGCGAGTTCCTGCCGCTCGGCTCGGGACCCTGGGATCCGGCCGGCCGGGAGTCCTGGGTCGATCTCGACCAGCTGTACAGCGTGCACGCCGACGGCATGCGCCGCGAGGCGGCGGCTCTCGATCTCGACCGCTTCACGCGCGTCGCGGCCGCGCTGCAGCGGCGCTACGGATGGGGCGCGGGGAGCTGACGCGCGGCGCGCGCCACGCCCGGTGCGGGCGCGGTTCGGACGCGCAGGCAGGATCGGGTAGTATGACTTCTCGGCCCGCAAGGCCGAGGAACTGAACAGCACGGGCGATTGGCGCAGTTGGTAGCGCGCTTCCTTCACACGGAAGAGGTCATCAGTTCGAGTCTGGTATCGCCCACCGCAGAGAGCCCCCGGCACGCCGGGGGCTCTCGCCGTCTCCGGCGACGGTCAGGCCTCGGGATCCTCCGTGGGGTCGCCGGGTCGCACCGGGGCGTCGTCGGCGATGTCGATGCGCTTCACTCCGTCGTGCTCGGAGACCTCGATGCGGGGCCGCGCGTCGTCCTCGGTCGCGCCCGGGGCGGAGGTCAGCTGGTCGTGGCGCTTCTCTTCCGGGGTCATGTCGTCCGTGGTTCCCATGGGCTCGAGGCTAGGCGTGGCCGCCGCCGCGGGGGAGCGGCTTGACACGGCGCCCCTGCCGTCGGCGGGCAGCCGCCGGACACGCCCGGACACCGGTGCTGGTTTGGCTCTGCCGCCGTCGTCGGCTAGTGTGTAACAAGTGCCCGGTGCGAATCGGGGGCGATGCGGATGTAGCGCAGTTGGTAGCGCATCACCTTGCCAAGGTGAGGGTCGCGAGTTCGAGTCTCGTCATCCGCTCGAGTGCCTGGATCTCCCCGGAGATCCAGGCATGCGGGTTTCGATCCCCCGCGGTGGCGTGGCCGAGAGGCGAGGCACCGGCCTGCAAAGCCGTTTACACGGGTTCGAATCCCGTCGCCACCTCGTCATAATTGAATACAGCTCTTGATGAGCGCGATTGGCGCAGCGGTAGCGCGCTTCCCTGACACGGAAGAGGTCACTGGTTCGATCCCAGTATCGCGCACGAGCGGATCCCGTATCCGGCTCATGCGGATGTAGCGCAGTTGGTAGCGCATCACCTTGCCAAGGTGAGGGTCGCGAGTTCGAGTCTCGTCATCCGCTCCACTCCGAAGCCCGGCGGCCCTCAGGCCCCGGGCTTCTCCGCATCCGGGGATGGTTGACTGAGGGCATGACGGATGAGATGCCGGCCGACGTCGCCGAGTTCGCCGACCGCCTGTTCGACATGGCGCGCACGGGTCAGTCCGCGCGGCTGCTCGATCGCATCGACTCCGGGGTGCCGGTCGATCTCGCGGACGCGCAGGGATCGACGCTGCTCATGCTCGCCGCGTACCACGGGCACGCCGAGCTGGTCGCGGCGCTCGCGGAGCGCGGCGCCGACGTGGACCGCGTGAGCGGCCGGGGGCAGACCCCGCTCGCCGGCGCGGTGTTCAAGCAGCACGACGACGTCATCCGCACGCTCCTGAAGGCGGGTGCCGACCCGGATGCCGGCAACCCGTCCGCCCGCGCCACCGCGCAGATGTTCGGGCGCACCCTGCCCGAGGTCTGAGGCCGCGTCGGCGGGGGAGCGCGCGACGGCGAACTAGGATTGACGGGTGACCACCGGATTCGATCTGCACCCCGAGAAGAACGTCGTCGCGATCCGCGTCGACGGTGAGCTGAAGGACCTCGCGACCGAGGTCACGGAGACGCAGACGGTCGAGCCGGTGACCATCGACAGCCCCGACGGGCTGAACATCCTGCGCCACTCGACCGCGCACGTGCTCGCGCAGGCCGTGCAGAAGCTGCGCCCCGGCGCGAAGCTCGGCATCGGCCCGTTCATCACCGACGGCTTCTACTACGACTTCGGCGTGGACGAGCCCTTCACGCCCGATGACCTGAAGGCGATCAAGAAGGAGATGCAGCGCATCGTCCGCGACGCGCAGCGCTTCCGCCGCCGCGCGGTCAGCGACGACGAGGCGCGCGCCGAGCTCGCCGACGAGCCGTTCAAGCTCGAGCTGATCGGGCTGAAGGGCGGCAAGAAGGAGGCCGCCGAGGGCGCCGGCGTCGAGGTCGGCGAGGGCGAGCTGACGATCTACGACAACATCGACGGCCGCACGGGCGAGACCGTCTGGAAGGACCTCTGCCGCGGGCCCCACGTGCCCTCCACGCGGATGGTCGGCAACGGCTGGGACATCCTGCGCGTCGCCGGCGCCTACTGGCGCGGAAGCGAGAAGAACCCGCAGCTGCAGCGCATCTACGGCACGGCGTGGCCGTCGAAGGACGAGCTGCGCGCCTACCAGGAGCGTCTCGAGGAGGCCGCGCGCCGCGACCACCGCAAGCTCGGCAAGGAGCTCGACCTGTTCTCGTTCCCCGACGAGATCGGCTCCGGCCTGTCGGTGTGGCACCCCAAGGGCGGCATCGTCCGCGGCGAGATGGAGCAGCACGCACGCCGCCGCCACATGGCCGAGGGCTACAGCTACGTCTACACGCCGCACATCACGAAGAAGGACCTCTTCGTGACCTCGAACCACCTCGTGACCTACGCCGAGGGGATCTGGCCGCCGATCCGGATGGACGAGGAGCGCGACGAGCAGGGCAACGTCACCAAGCAGGGCGTCGACTACTACCTGAAGCCGATGAACTGCCCGATGCACATCCTGATCTACAAGGAGCGCGCCCGCAGCTACCGTGACCTGCCGCTGCGCCTGGCCGAGAACGGCACGGTGTACCGCAACGAGCTGTCCGGCGCGCTGCACGGGCTGACCCGCGTGCGCGGCTTCACGCAGGACGACGCGCACCTGTTCGTCACGCCCGAGCAGCTCGAGGCCGAGACCACGAAGGTCCTCGAGTTCGTGCTGTCGCTCCTGAAGGACTTCGGCCTCGACGACTTCCGCCTCGAGCTGTCGATGCGCGACGACGAGAAGGGCAAGTGGATCGGCGAGGAGGAGGTCTGGGCCACGGCGACCGACGCCCTGCGCCGCGTCGCGCTGAAGACGGGGCTCCACCTCGTGGAGGAGCCCGGCGAGGCCGCGTTCTACGGCCCCAAGATCGACCTCAAGGTGACCGACGCGATCGGGCGCTCGTGGCAGCTGTCGACCGTGCAGCTCGACTTCAACCTGCCCGAGCGCTTCGACCTCGAGTTCACCGACCGCGACGGATCCAAGCAGCGCCCCATCATGATCCACCGGGCCCTGTTCGGATCCATCGAGCGGTTCTTCGCGATCCTGCTCGAGCACTACGCGGGCGACTTCCCGCTCTGGCTCGCGCCCGTCCAGGTCATGGGCGTCCCCGTCGCGGGCGAGTACGCGGAGTACCTCGACGAGGCCGTGGCCCGGCTGCGCGCCGCCGGCGTACGCGCCGAGGTCGACCACTCGGACGACCGCATGCAGAAGAAGATCCGCACGCACACGACCTCCAAGGTGCCGCTGCTGCTGATCGCGGGCGAGCAGGACCGCGCCGCCGGCACGGTGTCGTTCCGCTTCCGCGACGGCTCGCAGCGCAACGGCGTGCCGCTCGACGAGGCGGTCGCGCTCGTGACCGGGGCGATCGCGCAGCACGCGCTCATCCAGACGGCAGAGGACCTGGTGTGACCGCGGAGGCGGGCGCCGAGGGGCACGTCCACGTGGACGGCCGCCTCGAGCACGCCTCCGACTTCAGCGGGGTGCCGGATCAGTTCCAGCGCCTGTGGACCCCGCATCGGATGGTGTACATCGCCGCCGGCGCGGACGTGAACCGCGGGTCGGGCTGCCCGTTCTGCGCGGCGCCCGGTAAGGACGACGAGGCCGGCCTGATCGTCCACCGCGGCCGCACGGCGTTCGTCCTGCTGAACCTGTTCCCGTACAACTCGGGCCACCTGCTCGTGTGCCCGTATCGCCACATCGGCATGTACGACGAGGCCACGCCGGAGGAGGTCGCCGAGATCGGCGAGCTGACGCAGACGGCCATGCGGGTGCTCAAGGAGGTCTCGCGCTGCGACGGCTTCAACATCGGCATGAACCAGGGTCACGTGGCGGGTGCGGGCGTCGAGGAGCACCTGCACCAGCACATCGTGCCCCGCTGGGCGAGCGACGCGAACTTCTTCCCGATCATCGCCCGCACCAAGGCCCTGCCGCAGCTGCTCGGCGATGTCCGTCGCACCCTGTTTGACGCCTGGCCGGTTTCCTGACTTCCTTGCTCGCGACGCTGGATGACGTGCGAGCGTAGCGAGCGTGGAGCGAAGCGACCCTGCGGGCGCGAAGCGCACGCCTCCGACGGAGCGGAGCGACGGCGTGTCGCTCGCCGAGCGGCATCCGCGAAGCGGGTGCCCGAGAGCGTGCGACGCGCGAGCGAAGCGAGCTAAAAGGAAGCTGTTCTTGATGCCGCCAGGTCTGATGCGAGGGTCTTCATCTCGTCGTCCGTGAGGTCGTGGACCGTGACGCGCAGGTGCTGCGACGGGGGAGCGTCCTCGCGGAGCTGGAACTCGTCACCCGTGCGGGCGAGCCAGCCGCGGCGCATGAGCTGCTCGGCGACGTCGCGCGCGGGCGCGCCCACCGGAATCCAGAGGCTCAGGCCGTCGCCCGCGCTCGCCTGGATCCCCTGCGCGGCGAGCAGCCGCGTGAACGTCTCGTTCCGCTCCGCGTAATGCGCGCCCGCGCGGTCGATCTGCGCCAGCACGTCCGGATCCGACAGCATGGCGTGCGACAGTCGCTGGAGCAGGTGGCTCACCCACGTCGTGCCGGGGCTCAGGCGCATGGCGAGCCGGCCGGCGGTCTTCGGGTCCGAGGCCGTCACGGCCAGGCACATGTCGGGCCCGATGAACTTCGACACCGAGCGCACGAGCGCCCAGCGACGGTGGCCCGGCCCCACGATCGAATGGAAGGGGCGGCGAGAGAGCAGCGAGAAGTAGTCGTCCTCGATCACGAGCACGTACGGATGATCCGCCAGCACGTCGCGCAGCTCGGCGGCGCGCCCGGCGGTGACCGCGGCCCCGGTGGGGTTCTGGGCGCGGGGCGTGCAGACCACGGCGCGCACGCCGTCCTCGAGCGCGGCGCGCAGGCCGTCCGGCGTCATGCCCTCGGCGTCGACCGGCACGGGCACCGCCCGGTAGCCGCCCAGGCGGACCGTGTGGATGCTCGCGAGAAAGCACGGATCCTCGAGCGCGACGGCGTCGTCGCGCATCAGCGCCTGGGCGAGCAGGCGCTCGATCGCGTCGACGGCGCCGCTTGTCACCGTGACGCGGAAGTCGTCCGACGGCGTGTCCGGCGCGAGCCAGCCGCGCGCCCACTCCTCGACGGCCTGGTCGATCACGGGCTCGCCGTACAGCACGGGACGTCCCGCGGCGGCCTGCAGCGCGCGCGAGAGATCCGGGATGAGCGCCGGATCAGGGTTGCCGGTGGCCACGTCCCGCAGCGCCGAGCCGGGGGAGTAGCCCTCCTGCGCCACGCGGGCGCCGCCCGCGACGCGCGTGCCGGCGCGGCCCTGCGACACCACGAGCCCGGACCGGGCGAGCAGCCGGTACGCGGCGACGGCGGTGTTCCGGTTGACGCCCAGTCGCTCCGCGAGCGCCCGCACCGGGGGCAGCGCGTCGCCCGGGGCGAGGGCGCCGCGCTCGACGAGCTCGCGCACGCTCGCGCCGATCTCGGCGGCCGTACCGCCGTGGATCTCGTCCGTGCCGGTGGGGGATGTCATCCCGTCGAGTCTATGGTCTGGATCGTGGTATTTTTTGGCCTAGATCAAACCCACCCTGCGCGACCCTGACGCGCGTCCCCACCCCAGGAGATCCCATGTCGAACCCCACGGCGTCGAACCCGACCACGGGCACCGGCCGCGTCAAGCGCGGCCTCGCGGAGATGCTGAAGGGCGGCGTCATCATGGACGTCGTCACGCCCGAGCAGGCCCGCATCGCCGAGGACGCCGGCGCCGTCGCCGTCATGGCGCTCGAGCGCGTGCCCGCCGACATCCGGGCCCAGGGCGGTGTCTCCCGCATGAGCGACCCCGACATGATCGACGGCATCATCGAGGCCGTCTCGATCCCGGTCATGGCGAAGGCCCGCATCGGCCACTTCGTCGAGGCCCAGGTGCTGCAGCAGCTCGGCGTCGACTACATCGACGAGTCCGAGGTGCTCTCGCCGGCCGACTACGTGAACCACATCGACAAGTGGCCCTTCACGGTGCCGTTCGTATGCGGCGCGACCAACCTGGGCGAGGCGCTGCGCCGCATCACGGAGGGCGCCGCCATGATCCGCTCGAAGGGCGAGGCGGGCACGGGCGACGTGTCCGAGGCGACCAAGCACATCCGGACCATCACGGGCGAGATCAACCGCCTGCGGTCGCTCACGAAGGACGAGCTGTACGTGGCCGCCAAGGAGCTGCAGGCGCCCTACGAGCTGGTCGCCGAGGTGGCCGAGACGGGCAAGCTGCCGGTCGTGCTGTTCACCGCGGGCGGCGTGGCCACCCCGGCCGACGCGGCCATGATGATGCAGCTCGGCGCGGACGGCGTGTTCGTCGGCTCGGGCATCTTCAAGTCGGGCGACCCGGCCAAGCGCGCCGCGGCGATCGTCAAGGCCACGACGTTCCACGACGACCCGTCCGTGATCGCCGAGGTGTCCCGCGGCCTGGGCGAGGCCATGGTCGGCATCAACGTCGCCGACCTGCCCGCGCCGCACCGCCTGGCCGAGCGCGGCTGGTGACGATGGCGGCCCCGCGCGTGGGCGTGCTCGCCCTGCAGGGCGACGTCCGCGAGCACGCCCGGGTGCTGGAGGAGCTCGGCGCGCGGGTGACCCTCGTGCGCCGGCCGTCGGAGCTCGCCGAGGTCGACGGCCTCGTGCTGCCAGGCGGCGAGTCGAGCGTGATCGACAAGCTCGCGCGCGCATTCGACCTGCAGCAGCCCATCCGCGACGCGATCGCCCGCGGCCTGCCGGTCTACGGGACGTGCGCCGGGCTGATCCTGCTGGCCGACCGGATCCACGGCGCGATCGAAGGTCAGGAGACCTTCGGCGGTCTCGACGTCACGGTCCGCCGCAACGCGTTCGGCGGTCAGGTGGAGTCGTTCGAGACCGACCTCGACGTGCCCGTGCTGGGGGAGCCGCCGGTGCGCGCGGCGTTCATCCGAGCCCCCGTCGTCGAGGAGCTCGGCGCCGCGTCTGCGCTCGCTGCGCTGCCCGACGGGCGCGTGGTCGCGGTGGAGCAGGGCGCGCTGCTCGGCACCTCGTTCCATCCCGAGGCGACGGGGGAGCTCCGGTTCCACCGCCGGTTCCTCGACAAGGTCGCCGCGGCGGCCTGACGTCCCACTCGCATGTCTCACTTCGGGCCGGAATCCCAGGCGGATTCCGGCCCGAAGTGAGACACGGATCAGCGCACCTGGCGCGCCTCGAACTCCAGGCGCGGGTTCGCGTAGTGCTCCTGCGCCTCGACGAGCTGCAGCTCGCGCTCGCCCGACGCCAGGGTCTGCTCCAGCAGCCCGAAAACGCTGGACGCGGTGCGCGCGAGGGCCTCGGCCGCCGATCCCGTCGCCCGGTAGTGCGCGGTGAACAGCGCGGCGGTGACATCACCGGAGCCGTTCGCCTTGAATGGCAGGTGCGGCGTCTGGACGATCCAGGCACCCGCGTCGTCGGCCGCGAGCATCTCGATCGTGCCGTCCTCGCGGTCCGGGCGCTCGACGCTCGTGACGAGGACGGTGCGCGGGCCCATGTCGCGGGCCAGGTCCACGGAGGCGAGCGTCGACTCCAGATCGAGCGGGGTCGTGCCCGTCAGGTAGCCCAGCTCGAACTGGTTCGGCGTGATCAGGTCGGCCACCGGCACGACCTTGTCGCGCAGCAGATCCGGGATCGCCGGGGCGACGAAGCAGCCGGACTTCGCGTTGCCCATCACCGGGTCGCACGCGTAGATCGCATCCGGGTTCGCGGCCTTGACGCGGGCGACCGCGTCGACGATCACGTCCGCGATGCCCTCGCCGCCCTGGTAGCCCGACAGCACGGCGTCGATGCGCGGGAAGGCGCCGCGCTCCTCGATGCCCGTGATGACCTCGCGCACGTCGTCCGGCGCGATGAGCGGACCGCGCCAGGCGCCGTAGCCGGTGTGGTTCGAGAAGTTCACGGTGTAGACCGGCAGGACCTCGACGCCGATGCGCTGCAGCGGGAACACCGCGGCCGAGTTGCCCACGTGGCCGTACGCGACCGCCGACTGGATCGAGAGGATCTTCATCCCTCGATCCTCGCACCGCCGCGCGAGGGTCGCGACCGCGAGCCGGCCGACGGGTTCTCGTAGAATGTCCCGAGGCCCTCGGGCCACGTCAGCAGAGCGGGAGAGATATGTCCGGGCATTCCAAGTGGGCCACGACCAAGCACAAGAAGGCGGTCATCGACGCCAGGCGCGCGAAGTCGTGGGCGAAGCTCATCAAGAACATCGAGGTCGCGGCGAAGCTCGGCGGCCCCGACCTGGCGGGCAACCCGACGCTGTTCGACGCGGTGCTGAAGGCGAAGAAGACCTCGGTCCCGAAGGACAACATCGACCGCGCGATCAAGCGCGGCGCCGGCATCGGCGGCGAGTCGGTCGACTACACGACGATCATGTACGAGTGCTACGCCCCGGGCGGCGTCGCGATGCTGATCGAGTGTCTGACCGACAACAAGAACCGCGCGGCCGCCGAGGTCCGCACGGCCGTCACCCGCAACGGCGGCAACATGGCCGATCCGGGCAGCGTGTCGTTCAACTTCGAGCGCAAGGGCGTCATCGTCGCCTCGAGCGAGGGGACGACCGAGGACGACGTCATGCTCGCCGCACTCGAGGCCGGCGCGCTCGAGGTCGAGCCGCACCCGTCCGGCTTCGAGATCGTGACCGAGGCGAGCGACATGGTCGCCGTCCGCACGGCGCTGCAGGACGCCGGGATCGAGTACGAGTCGGCCGACGCCGAGTTCGTCGCGAACGTCAAGGTCCCGGTCGACGCCGAGACCGCCCGCAAGGTCTTCAAGCTGATCGACGCGCTCGAGGACAGCGACGACGTGCAGAACGTCTTCACCAACATCGACCTCTCGCCCGAGGTGCAGGCCGAGCTGGAGCAGGACGATGAGTAACCACGCCTTCTGACGCCGCCCCATCCGGATCCCGGGTGGGGCGGCGTCGTCTGCACCGGCGGTTCCGAAAACCGGATGGGTGGTGCTCGTGAGGTGGGTGAGGTCCCATCCGTCGCTGTCGTCGCATACGTCCGGCGTTCGGAACGCTACGGTGGGCGCGTGGGCGAGGGCGAGGCGCTGGGCGGAGGCAACATCGCGCCCGTCGTACGCGTCGGGGACACGGTGCGCCGCGAGACCGGTCCGTGGACGCCCGCGGTCCATGCGCTCCTGATCAGCTGCGAGGAAGCGGGCGTGGACGGCACCCCGCGCGTGCGGGGAATCGACGAGCACGGTCGCGAGATCCTGTCGTTCCTGCCGGGGGAGGTGCTCGCCGGATCCGACGTCCAGTGGAGCCGGGACGCGCTCCGGGATGCGGCGCGGCTCCTGCGCCGGATCCACGACGCGGGCGCACCGCTCACCAGACGGTCCCTGACCTGGCGGGCTCCCGTGCACCGTCCTGCCGAGGTCGTCTGTCGCAACGACTTCGCGCCCTACAACCTCATCGTGCGCGACGGGCGCCTGGTCGGCGCGATCGACTTCGACTTCGCGTCGCCGGGGCCGCGGATCTGGGACGTCGCGTATCTCGCGTACCGCATCGCGCCGTACGCCGAGGATGCCGAGAGGTTCGATCCCGGGCGGCACGGCTCGCCGGATGAACGCGTCGCATTGCTCGTGGAGGCGTACGGCGGCCCGTGGTCGGTCGCGGACCTCCGGGCCGCGATCTCGCCCCGGCTCGACGAGCTGGCGGCGTGGACCGACGAGCACGCGCGCGCCACCGGCCGCGACGACCTCAGGGGCCACGCGGCGATGTACCGTCGCGACGCGGATCGACTGCGCGCCTGATCATCCGTGCCCGGTTCCGAAAACCGGATGGGTGTTGCTGGTGAGGAGGGTGGGGTCGCAGCCGCCGCCGTGGCCTCATCCGTCCGGTCTTCGGAACTGCGCGGCGCTTCGCGCGGGTCGCGTCGGATGCCGCGCCTACGCTGGGCGGGTGAGCTCGCTGCGTGTGCTGGGCATCGACCCCGGCCTGACCCGCTGCGGCGTCGGCGTCGTCGACGTGGCGCGCGACCGCAGCGCGTCGCTCGTGCACGTCGATGTCGTGCGCACGTCGCCCGACATGCCCATCGCCGAGCGGCTCGCGGCCATCGCCCGCGGCATCCGGGCAGTGCTCGACGCGCACCGGCCCGACGTCGTCGCGGTCGAGCGCGTGTTCGCGCAACACAACCTGCACTCGGTGACCGGCACGGCCCAGGCCAGCGGCGTCGCGCTCATGCTCGCGGCCGAGCGGGGCATCCCCGCCGCGACCCACACGCCGAGCGAGGTGAAGGCCGCCGTGACCGGCTACGGATCGGCCGACAAGCGGCAGGTGCAGACCATGATCGCGCGCGTGCTGCGGCTGGATGCGCTGCCGCAGCCGGCGGATGCGGCGGACGCGCTCGCGCTTGCGCTGTGTCACGCGTGGGGCGGGGGTGCGTCGGCCCAGGCCCACGCCGCGGACACCTCGCTGACCCCGGCGCAGCGCGCGTGGGCCGACGCCGAGAAGCGCTCGCGACGCGCGCGTGTCGCTCGAACATAGGTGCGAAGCCGCACGTAGGCTGGTCGCATGATCTCCTCCCTTCGCGGCACGGTCCTGCACGCCGGCGCCGACAGCGTCATCGTCGAGGTCGGGGGAGTCGGGTTCTCGGTCGCCGTGCCGCCGGATGTCGCGCGCACCGCGCGGGTCGGCGAGACCCTCGCGCTGCACACCAGCCTGATCGTGCGCGAGGACTCGCTGTCGCTCTTCGGCTTCGCGAGCCGCGACGAGCTCGAGGTCTTCGGCGCGATGCTGAGCGTGTCGGGCGTCGGACCGAAGTCCGCGCTCGGCGTGCTGTCCGCGCTCACGGTCGACCAGATCGCGGCGGCGGTCGCGGAGGACGACGATCGCCCATTCCGCAAGGTGTCGGGGATCGGACCGAAGACCGCCAAGCTGATCGTCGTGCAGCTGCAGGGCAAGCTCGCCCCGCCGGCACCGAGCGCGGCGCCGGCGGTGGTGCCGGACGACGTCGTCACGCGTGTCGTGACGGCGGTCGCGGGGCTCGGCTGGCCCGAGCGCGTGGCCGGCGACGCGGTCGCGCAGGCCGCCGAGGCGGCGTCGGAGGCCGACCGCGCTTCTGTCCAGGCCCTGCTGCGCCTGACGCTGGCCCTGCTGGGCCCCGCGAAGCAGGGAGCGGCCCGTGGCTGACGGCGACCTCGACGTGACGACGCCGGCCCCGATCGACGAGACCGAGCTCGCGATCGAGGGCGCGCTGCGCCCCGGGTCGCTGGCCGAGTTCGTGGGCCAGCAGAAGGTCCGCGGTCAGCTGCAGCTGCTGCTGGACGCGGCGCGCATCCAGCAGCGCCCCGCGGACCACATCCTGCTCGCGGGACCGCCCGGGCTCGGCAAGACCACGCTCGCGATGATCGTCGCGCACGAGAGCGACCGGCCGCTGCGGCTCTCGAGCGGCCCGGCGATCCAGCACGCGGGCGACCTCGCGGCGCTGCTGTCGAGCCTCACGCCGGGCGAGGTCCTCTTCATCGACGAGATCCACCGGATGGCGCGCTCCGCCGAGGAGATGCTCTACCTCGCGATGGAGGACTTCCGGATCGACATCATGGTCGGCAAGGGCGCCGGCGCGACCAGCATCCCGCTGGATCTCGCGCCGTTCACGCTGGTCGGCGCCACGACGCGCTCGGGCATGCTCCCGAACCCGCTCCGCGACCGCTTCGGCTTCACGGCCCACCTCGAGTACTACGAGCCGGCCGAGCTGGAGCGCGTGATCGGCCGCTCGGCGGCGGTGCTGGGGGTCGAGCTCAAGGAGCGGCAGCGCGCCGAGATCGCCCGCCGCTCGCGCGGCACGCCTCGCATCGCGAACCGGCTGCTGCGCCGCGTGCGCGACTACGCGCTGGTCCACACGGGCGGGTCGACGCCGCGCATCGACGAGGTGCGCGCCGCGCTGGACCTCTACGACGTCGACGAGATCGGCCTCGACCGGCTCGACCGCGCCGTGCTCGACGCTCTCGTGAAGCGCTTCCGCGGCGGACCCGTCGGCCTCTCGACCCTCGCGGTCGCCGTCGGCGAGGAGCCCGACACGGTCGAGAGCGTGGTCGAGCCGTACCTCGTGCGCATCGGCTTCATGGGCCGCACGCCGCGCGGCCGTGTCGCCACCCCGGAGGCGTACGCACACCTCGGCGTGCCGCACCCGGACGGGGCGCTGAAATTCGATGACCTATAATCGCTGAAGGTCTGGCGGGCTCCCGCCGAATCCCCCTCCTCGCGCCGAAGACGGTGCGTGCGCTGACGTGAAAGGCACACCCCGCCCCATGGATCCGAACCTCCTTCTTCTCGTCGTTCTGGCCGTGCTGCTGATCTGGATGTTCTTCAGCTCGCGCCGCCGCCAGCAGAAGATGCGCGAGGAGCAGGAGCGCAAGGCGCAGCTCATGGTCCCGGGTGCCCGCGTCATGACCCGTTCCGGCCTGTTCGGCACGCTCGTCGAGTACGACAAGGACGACCTGTCCAAGCCCGCGCGCGTCGAGATCGCGCCCGGCGTCGTCGCCGAGCTGCACACCCAGGCGCTCGACCTCGCGCCGGAGGCCACGGCCGACGCGGTCGTCGACGCCACGGACGCCGAGGCGGCCGACGAGCCGCTGATCGACACGACCCCGGACGCGACGCCGGAGCAGAAGCCCGCCGCCGACCGTCCCGACGCGGACGAGCTCCCGGGCGACGACAAGAGGGCCTGACCTCCCGCGCTCCCGTCCGCCCCCGCTGCAGAAAGCTGACACGCCAGTGGCGACATCCTCTCCTGCGCGCCGTGCCTGGCGCGTCCTGACCGGTCTGCTGGTCATCACCGCGGTGCTGTTCGGGGCGAACGCCCTGGGCGCCCACGTCCTCAAGGGCGGCACCTGGGTGCCCGAGCTGGCGCTCGACCTCCAGGGCGGCACGCAGATCGTGCTGGAGGCGCAGACCGAGGACGCCGATCCGACGGCCGAGCAGCTCGCGCAGGCGGTGGCGATCATGCGCCAGCGCGTCGACGCCTCGGGCGTCGGCGAGTCCGAGATCTCGACCCAGGGCGCGTCGAACATCGTCGTCCAGATCCCCGGCGTCGCCGACGAGGCGACGCGCGAGCGCATCCAGGCCAGCGCCCAGCTCGAGCTGCGCGCCGTGATCTACGCCTCGGGCCCGACCAACACCTTCGTGGGCGAGGACGGCGAGGAGACGCCGTATCCGACCCCGGACCCGTCGCTGAACGCGACGCCGACCGGTGAGCCGTCGAACGGGTCGGACGCCGCGTGGGTGAGCGACCGCCTGTGGGCGGAGTTCCTGGCGTACAGCTGCGCCGACCCCGCCAACGACCCGTCGTCGGCGCCCGCGGACCAGCCGCTCATCACGTGCGACACGGCCGGGACAGCGAAGTACATCCTGGGACCGGTCGAGATGACCGGCGACTCGATCGTGGACGCCACCAACGGCGTCGACCCGCAGAACGGCCAGTGGAACGTGCAGCTCACGTTCGACGACGAGGGCGCGCAGACGTTCGGCGAGATCAGCCAGCGCCTCTACGGGATCGGGCAGCAGAACCCGAGCGACCCGCGCAGCCAGTTCGCGTTCGTGCTCGACGGCTCGATCATCTCGGCCCCGCAGATGAACGCGGTGATCACCAACGGCCAGCCCAGCATCTCGGGCGGCGGGATCGATCAGGACACGTCCAAGGTGCTCGCCGACCAGCTCAAGTTCGGCGCGCTGCCGCTGAGCTTCGAGGTCGTCAGCTCCGACACCATCTCGGCGACGCTCGGCTCGCAGCAGCTGCAGAGCGGCCTGATCGCGGGCCTGATCGGCCTGGCGCTCGTGGGCCTGTTCGTTGTGCTGGTCAGCTACCGCGCCCTCGGCTTCGTGATCATCGCGTCGCTCATCGTGATGGCGGTGCTCACGTACATCCTGCTGTGCCTGCTGTCGTGGCGCCTCGGCTACCGCCTGTCGCTCGCGGGCGTGGCGGGTCTGATCGTCACGATCGGCTTCACGGCGGACTCGTTCATCGTCTACTTTGAGCGCATCCGCGACGAGCTGCGCGACGGCAAGGCGGTGACGGTCGCGGTCGAGGACGGCTGGGCGCGCGCGAAGCGGACGATCTACATCTCGAAGTCGATCAACGTGCTGGCGGCCGTCGTGCTGTACATCCTCGCCGACGCGACCGTGAAGGGCTTCGCGTTCACGCTGGGCCTGACGACCGTGCTCGACATCCTGATCTTCGTGATGTTCACGCACCCCGTGATGCAGCTGCTCGTGCGCACGCGCTTCTTCGGCGAGGGCCACCCGCTGTCGGGCCTCGACCCCAGCGCGCTCGGCGCGGTGTACCGCGGCCGCGCCCGCTTCCGCGAGCCGGTCGCGACCGGCGCGCGCGCCAAGCGCTCGCGCGGCGAGGCCGAGCGCCGCCAGACCATCGCCGAGCGCAAGGCCGCCGAGCTCGCGGCCGCGACCGCCGCATCGGACAAGCGCGCCGCCGGCGCCGAGGAGGACAACGCCTGATGCGCGCCATCACCCAGTTCGGCAACGACCTCTACACCGGCAAGGTGTCCTTCCCGTTCGTCGGGCGCCGACGCACGTGGTTCGTCCTCGCGATCGTGCTCGTGGTGCTGTCGGCCCTGGCGCCGTTCGTGCGCGGCGTCGAGTTCTCCGTGGAGTTCACGGGCGGATCGCAGTTCCTCGTGTCGGCGCCCCAGTCGCGCGACCAGGCGATCGCCACCGAGACCATCGACGAGGTCGTGCCCGGCACGACCACCAAGGTCACGACGGTCGGCGGCCGCGACATCCGCGTTCAGACGTCGCAGCTCACGGACGACGAGACGCAGCAGGTCACGACGGCCCTCGCCGAGGCCTACGACGTCGCGCCCGAGGAGGTCAACGCCTCCTTCATCGGCCCCAGCTGGGGCGCGGACGTCACGCGGCAGTCGCTCTGGGGTCTCGCGATCTTCCTGGCGCTGACCTTCCTGATCCTGGCGATCTACTTCCGCACGTGGAAGATGTCCGCCGCCGCGATCGTGGGCCTGGTCGACGTGCTGATCATCACGATCGGCATCTACTCGCTGTGCGGCTTCGAGATCTCGCCCGCCGCGGTCATCGGCTTCCTGACGATCCTCGCGTACTCGCTCTACGACACCACGGTCGTGTTCGACAAGATCCGCGAGAACACGGCGGACGACGGCGAGGCGACGGGACGCACGTTCGGCGAGTCCGTGAACCTCGCGGTCAACCAGACGCTGGTGCGCTCGATCAACACGTCGGTCGTGGCCGCGCTGCCGGTCGCGGCGATCCTGTTCATCGGATCGTTCTGGCTGGGCGCCGAGACGCTGTCGGACATCTCGCTGTCGATCTTCGTCGGCATCATCGTCGCGACGTACTCCACGCTGTTCGTCGCGGCGCCGCTCTACTCGCTGTTCCGCGAGGGCGAGCCGGCGATCCGACGGGCGGACGAGCGGGTCCTCGCCGCGCGTGCGGGGGACTGAGCCGTCCGCGCCCGGGCGTAGGATGTTCGAATCCGCATCACCGGGTGGGAGGAGGCGCAGCATGGCCGATTCGGTGACGTCCCAGGCCCCGAGCCTGCGGCGCCTCGTGCCGCGCATCTTCTCGCGCGCGGCCCGTCACGCGGACCTCACGCGCCTCATCAACACCGTGCGGCTCAACCACCCGCGCGGCGACATGGCGATCGTCGAGCGGGCGTACGCGGTCGCCGACGAGAAGCATCGCGGCCAGAAGCGCCAGAGCGGCGAGCCGTACATCACGCATCCGCTCGCGGTCGCGCAGATCCTCGCCGAGCTCGGGCTGGGCCCGCGCGCGATCGCCGCGGCGCTGCTGCACGACACGGTCGAGGACACGGGCTACCCGCTCGAGGAGCTGCGGGCCGAGTTCGGCGACGAGGTCGCGCTGCTGGTCGACGGCGTCACGAAGCTCGACAAGGTCAAGTACGGCGAGAGCGCGCAGGCCGAGACGGTCCGCAAGATGATCGTCGCGATGTCCAAGGACATCCGCGTGCTCGTGATCAAGCTCGCCGACCGGCTGCACAACGCGCGCACGTGGGGGTTCGTGCCTCCCGAGAAGGCCAAGAAGAAGGCCACCGAGACGCTCGAGATCTACGCGCCGCTCGCGCACCGCCTCGGCATCCAGACCATCAAGTCGGAGCTCGAGGACCTCTCGTTCGCGGTGCTGCACCCGAAGATCTACAACGAGATCGACAGCCTCGTGAAGCAGCGCACGCCGCAGCGCGAGCAGTACGTGCAGAACGTCATCGACGACGTGAACCGCGACCTGCACGAGCTGCGCATCCGCGGCACGGTCGTCGGCCGCCCGAAGCAGCTGTACTCCGTCTATCAGAAGATGGTCGTCCGCGGTCGCGAGTTCGACGACATCTACGACCTGATCGGCATCCGCGTGATCGTCGGCACCGTGCGCGACTGCTACGCGGTGCTCGGCTCGATCCACGCGCGCTGGCGCCCGCTGCCGGGCCGTTTCAAGGACTACATCGCGACGCCGAAGTTCAACCTCTACCGGTCGCTGCATACGACCGTGATCGGCCCGGGGGGCCGCACGGTCGAGATCCAGATCCGCACGCAGGAGATGCATCAGCAGGCGGAGTTCGGCGTCGCCGCGCACTGGAAGTACAAGGAGCGCATGGCGGGGGGCAAGGTCGACCCCAAGGCGCTCGACACGGACATGGCGTGGCTCGCGCGGATCTCGGACTGGGAGTCGGAGACCAAGGACCCGGGCGAGTTCCTCGACTCGCTGCGGTTCGAGATCGGCGCCAAGGACGTCTACGTCTTCACACCCAAGGGCAAGGTCATCGGACTGCCCGCGGGCGCGACCCCGGTCGACTTCGCGTACGCCGTGCACACCGAGATCGGCCACCGCACGATGGGCGCCAAGGTCAACGGCCGCCTCGTGCCGCTCGAGTCGACGCTGAACTCGGGCGACGTGGTCGAGGTGTTCACCTCGAAGAACCCCGATGCGAGCCCCAGCCAGGACTGGCTCACGTTCGTCAAGAGCACGCGTGCGCGCAACAAGATCCGCGGCTGGTTCACGAAGGAGCGCCGCGACGAGGCGATCGAGCAGGGCAAGGATGCGATCGCGCGCGCGATGCGCCGCCACCACCTGCCGCTGCAGCGCCTGAAGGACTCGCTCCAGGACGTGGCCGACCTCATGCACTACGAGGACGTCTCCGCGCTCTACGCCGCGGTGGGCGAGGGCCACGTCTCGACGCAGTCGGTGCTTGAGAAGGTCGCGTCCCTCGTGCAGACCAGCGAGGAGTCGTCGACCGAGCAGGTCGAGCTTCCGCCGACCGTCAGCCAGCGCCGCCCGCGCGGCGGCGACTCGGGCGTGCTGGTGCGCGGCGCCGACGACATCCTGGTCAAGCTCGCGAAGTGCTGCACGCCCGTCCCGGGCGACCAGATTGTCGGCTTCATCACGCGCGGCAGCGGCGTCTCGGTGCACCGCGCGGACTGCACGAACGTGGCGTCCCTCCGCTCCGACCCCGCCCGCATGATCGACGTGACCTGGGCGCCGACGACCAAGAGCGTGTTCCTGGTGCAGATCCAGGTCGAGGCGCTGGATCGCGCCGGCCTGCTGTCGGACGTCACGCGCGTGCTCACGGAGCACCACGTGAACATCCTGTCGGCGACCGTGTCGACCACGAAGGAGCGCCTGGCGCTGAGCCGCTTCGTGTTCGAGATGGGCGACGCCGTGCACCTGGACCGCGTGCTCAACGCGGTGCGGCGCATCGACGCCGTGTACGACGTCTACCGCGTCACGTCGTCCTAGCGGGTCCGCCCCGCAGCGACCGCAGGATCTCCGCGGCCGGGCGCCGGCCGCCGAAGCGGCGGTGCGCGTCGATCCAGGCGAGCGCCTGCTCGATCAGCGGCGGCGTCGCGAGTCGCCGCGCCGCGGCGGCCGAGTCCGGATCGTCGAACTCGCGCACGAGGTCGACCAGCGTGCGGGCGGGGTCGGAGACCCGCACCCCGCCGAGCAGCACCGTGTCCTCGACCGCGATGGGGGTGTCGCGGAACCGGATCCGCCGGTCCACGGGTCGCGCGACGCCGCGCGCGGCCGTGCGCTGCACGTGGTGCACGCGAGGCGGCACGCCGGATGCGCCGTGGACCCACGCGGCCGTCAGCCCGATCGCGACGAGGCTCCCGCCGAGGATGCCGCGGAGCGTGGCGGCGCGCAGGGCCGGCGTCTCGAGCGCATCGGCGGGCACGTAGGCGTCGCCGACGGCGACCAGCTCGCCGTCCAGCCGCGCGGCGGACAGCTCGGCGGGGGAGAGGCCGTCGTGGTCGAAGCGGGCGTACGTCATGGCGGCAGTGTGCCGCGAAACGCGAGGGGCGCGCCGCCGCGGTGTGGATAACCGCGGGCGGCGCGCCCCTGTGACCCTCGCGGGCTCAGCCGCCGATGGCCTTGAGCCAGGCGCGGCGGGCGTCGAGCGCCTCGCGCGCGGCCGACTCGGCCTTCTTGTCGCCCTTCGCCTGCGCGTCGGCGAGCTCGGTCTCGAGCTTGGCGATGGCCTCCTCGAGCTGGCGGGTCGCCTCGTTGGCGCGCGCCTTGGTCTCGGGGTTGTTGCGCTTCCAGTCGACCTCCTCGCGGGCGCGGAGGTCGTTCTCGATGCGGCGCAGCTGGTCGTCGAGCGCGCGCTCGGTGTCGCGCGGGAAGATCCGGCCGACCTCGTCCCAGCGGCGCTGGATGCTCGTGAGCAGCTGGCGCGCCTTGGTCAGGTCCGCGGTGTCGGCGACCGCCTTCGCCTCCTCGAGGAGGGTCTTGCGCGCCTCGATGCGCGGGGCGGACTCCGCCTGCTCGGCGGCGTCGCGCTCGGCGCGGGCCGAGTACAGGGCGTCGCCCGCGGCCTTGAACCGCGCCCACAGCGCGTCGTCGACCTTGCGTCCGGCGCGGCCGGCGGCCTTCCACTCGTCCAGCAGCGCCCGGTAGGCGGGGATGCCGTCCTCGCCCTTGGAGGCCAGCGCCTCGGCACGCTCGATGATGCGCGTCTTGCGGTCGCGGGCGGCCTTGTGGGTCTCGTCGAGCTCCGCGAAGAACGCGCGGCGGTGGCGCTCGACGGTCGAGCGCGCGTCCCGGAAGCGCTTCCACAGCGCCTGACCCGTCGACTTGGGCAGCCGGGGACCGGTCTGCTGGTGCTGCTGCCACTCCTCGAACGCCGCCGTGAGCTCGGCCGTGGCCTGCTTCCACTGGATCGACTTGGGGTCGCGCGCCGCGAGGGCCTCCACGCGCTCCACGATCGACGTGCGGTGCGCGATCGCCTCCTCGACAGCCGCGCGGTGCGCGGCCGCCTCCTCGGCGCTGGCCTCGGCCAGCGTGCCGGTCAGCGCGTCGAGCCGCTCGGCCAGCCCGGCGAGGTCGCCGACCGCCGCGGCGCCCACGACCTCCTCCTTGAGCTTCTTGGCCTGGCCGCGCAGGTCGGCCGCGGAGGCGCCGCCGGCGAGGCGGCGCTGCTCGAGCGTGCGCACGCGCAGCGCGAGGTCGTCGAACTTGCGGCGGTAGTAGGCCAGGGCCTCGTCGGGCGTGCCGTCGGGGTACTCGCCGACCACGCGCCAGTCGTCGCCCTCGCGCACCGACACCACGCCGGCCTCGTCCACGCGACCCCACTCGGTCGTGTCGGCGGCGGGCGCCGCGGTCGCCGCCGGCGGGCGAGGCACGGGACCCGGCGTCGCGGGCGCCGGGGCGGGCGCCTCCGCGGGCGCGTCGGCGTCGGCGGTCTCGGCTGCCTCCGCCTCGGGCTCGGCGGGCGCGGCCTCGGTCTCTGCTGCCTCGGCTTCGGGCTGAGCGGCGTCATCCGCCGGCACGGCATCGGCGTCGGCCGGGGCGTCGGCGGCAGCGGGCTCCTGGGCGTCGTCGGCGGCTGCCGGCTCCTGAGCGCCGTCGGGCGCGGTCTCGGCGACCTCCGGGGCGGCGTCGCCGGCCGGGGTCGTGTCGTCAGCGGGGGTGTGATCGGGGCTCGTCACGGGGAGGCTCCTTGCGCGGTGGCCGCGGGAGGGGACAGGACGCGCCCCAGCCTAGTACGCGCCCGGACGGCGGGCCGGGGTCAGCCCGCGGGCGTCTCGGTCGGCGCGGGGGTCTCGGCCGGAGCGGGCGTGCCGGTCGGCGCGGGAATGGCGGTGGGACCCGGCGTCGTGACCGGGGCCGTCGGCGACGGCGCGACGGCTCCCGGGCCCACGCCGTAGAACAGCGCCTGCCCGCCCACGGCGGCGCCGACGATCAGCGCGGCCGCGATCGTGGCGACCACGTTGTCGCGACGCCGCCGGCGGCGCTGCTGCTCGTGGAGCTGCACGCGCGCCTCGTAGCGCCGCGCCCGCTCGCGCGCCTCGCGCTCCGCACGCTCCTTCGCGGAGCCCCTGCCGCCTGCCGCCATGGCAACGAATCCTCTCGACGTCCGGCGCCGTCCGCGGACGGCGCCCCAAGCTGAGCGGGAACGAGCCTACGCATCCGGCGCGCCCGGGCCGAAATCGCTGCGGCGTTCCGCGGAATCCGTCCGCGTCCCGTGTCGTCGGCCGCGGATACGCTGGTCGGATGATCTCGTCAGGCGGCGCATCCACGCTCGGCGGGGCGGGTCGCGCCCAGACGCCGCTCGCCGTCCGCATGCGGCCCGTGTCGCTCGACGAGGTCGCGGGCCAGGCGCACCTGCTCCGTCCCGGCTCGCCGATCGTCGCGCTCGCGGACCCGGATGCGCAGGCTCCCGGCACGGTGTCGGTGATCCTCTGGGGCCCGCCCGGTACGGGCAAGACCACGCTCGCCCAGGCCATAGCCCGCTCGTCGGGGCGCCGCTTCGTCGAGCTCTCCGCGATCACGGCCGGCGTCAAGGACGTGCGCGAGGTGATGCAGGAGGCCCTTAACCAGCGCGACCTGTACGGCCAGTCCACCATCCTGTTCCTCGACGAGATCCACCGTTTCACGAAGGCGCAGCAGGACGCGCTCCTGCCGGGCGTCGAGAACGGCTGGGTCATCCTGATCGCCGCGACGACCGAGAACCCCTCGTTCTCGGTCATCTCGCCGCTCCTGTCGCGCTCCCTGCTCCTCACCCTGCAGCCCCTCACGGACGACGACCTCGGTCTGCTCATCGACCGCGCGGTCGAGGATCCCCGGGGGCTCGCGGGCGAGATCCTGCTCACGCCCGAGGCGCGCGCCGCCCTCATCCGGCTGGCGTCCGGCGACGCGCGGCGCGCGCTCACGGCGCTCGAGGCCAGCGCGGGCGTGGCGGTGTCGGAAGCGCCGGAGGAGAGCGACGGCGCACCGGCCGTCACGGCCGAGCACGTGGCGCAGGCGGTCGACCGCGCGCTCCTGCGCTACGACCGCCAGGGCGACGAGCACTACGACGTCATCAGCGCCTTCATCAAGTCGATCAGGGGGTCCGACGTCGACGCGGCCATGCACTACCTGGCGCGCATGGTGGAGGCGGGGGAGGATCCGCGCTTCATCGCGCGCCGACTCGTGATCTCCGCCGCCGAGGACATCGGGCTCGCCGACCCGCATGCGCTGCAGATCGCGGTCGCGGCGGCCGACGCCGTCGCCTTCATCGGGATGCCCGAGGGGCGCATCCCGCTCGCGGAGGCCACCGCCTACCTCGCCACCGCGGCGAAGTCGAACGCCGCCTACAACGCCATCAACGCGGCGGTCGCCGACGTCAAGGCGGGCCGGATGGGGCCCGTGCCCAAGCATCTGCGCGACGCGCACTATCCCGGTGCCAAGCGGCTCGGGCACGGCCGCGGCTACGTCTACCCTCATGACCACGACCTCGGCGTGGTGCCCCAGCAGTACCTGCCCGACGAGCTGCAGGGGCGGCGGTACTACGAGCCGAAGCAGCACGGGGCGGAGCGCGACATCGCCGCGCGCCTGGAGCGGCTGCGCCGCATCCTCGACGCCTGAGGCGACGGGCCCGGTCTGGTAAGCTTGATCGGCTCTGAAATCGGGGCACATCCCTCTTCGCACATCCCCCAGGCGGGTAGACGTACGCCTGTGACCGGATGAAGCGGGACTGTACGTCCGAGCGTCGCGACAGTCGCGGCCTCGTGAAAGGAAATCATGACCACCAAGTCGCAGGACCGCCGCAAGGTCCGCCTCTCCCGCGCCCTGGGCATCGCGCTGACGCCCAAGGCCGCCCGCTACCTCGAGAAGCGCCCGTACGGCCCCGGCCAGCACGGCCGCACCAAGCGCAAGGCCGACAGCGACTACGCCGTCCGTCTGCGCGAGAAGCAGCGTCTGCGCGAGCAGTACGGCATCCGCGAGAAGCAGCTCCGCATCGCGTTCAACGAGGCGCGCCGCACCGAGGGCCTGACCGGTGAGAACCTGGTCGAGCTCCTCGAGATGCGCCTCGACGCGCTCGTGCTGCGCTCGGGCTTCGCCCGCACCACCGCGCAGGCCCGTCAGTTCGTGGTGCACCGCCACATCCTCGTCGACGGCAAGATCGTGGACCGCCCGTCGTTCCGCGTGAAGCCGGGCCAGACCATCGAGGTCAAGGCCAAGAGCGAGGGCCTCGAGCCCTTCCAGGTCGCGGCCGCCGGCGGTCACGCCGAGGTCCTCCCGAACGTCCCGGGCTACCTCGAGGTCGAGCTCGACAAGCTCCAGGCGAAGCTCGTGCGTCGCCCGAAGCGCGCCGAGGTGCCCGTCACGTGTGACGTGCAGCTCGTCGTCGAGTACTACGCCGCCCGCTGATCCAGCGTGTCGTCCGAGAGGGCGTCGGGGCCTCGGCCCCGGCGCCCTCTCGCCGTCTCGGGCCCGCGATCCGTCTACGATGGAACGACGCCGCGTCCCGCGGCGACCGACCGGAGGATGGGTGACATGAAGAACGTGCTGTGGTTCCTGCTCGGCATCGTCGGCGGCTTCGTCGCGGCCCACTTCCTGAACAAGGACCCGCGCGGGGCCGAGGTGCTGGCCGACATCGACGCGCGCATCGACGAGTTCGTCGAGCGCATCGGCGAGGCGTACCGCACCGAGGAGGCGCGCCGGTCGTCGGCGGGCGACCTGCCGGCCGCCTGACCCCCGCTCCTCGCCGGCTGCCGTCCCGAGGCGGCCGCTCCCGCATGCACGGCCGCACGCCCGATCCCGGGCCCCGCGGCACCCCTCAGTCAAGGACGAAGCACCCCAGATGAAGACCGCGGAGATCGCGCAGCGCTACCTCGACTACTTCGAGAAGAACGACCACACCATCGTGCCGTCGGCCTCGCTCGTGAGCGACGACCCGTCGATCATGTTCACGATCGCCGGCATGGTGCCGTTCATCCCGTACCTCACGGGAGTGGTGCCCGCGCCGTACCCGCGCGCCGCCGACGTGCAGAAGTGCATCCGCACGAACGATATCGAGGAGGTCGGCAAGACCGCCCGCCACGGCACGTTCTTCCAGATGCTCGGCAACTGGTCGTTCGGCGACTACTTCAAGGAGGGCGCGATCGCGTACGCCTGGGAGCTGCTGACCTCCTCGGAGGCCGACGGCGGCCTGGGCTTCGCCGAGCGCGACCTCTGGGTCACGGTGTACGAGGACGACGACGAGGCCGCCGCGCTGTGGCAGAAGGTCGCGGGCCTGCCGGCCGACCGCATCCAGCGGATGGGCCGCGCGGACAACTTCTGGACGACCGGTCAGCCCGGCCCCGCCGGCCCCTGCTCGGAGATCTACTTCGACCGCGGTCCCGCCTACGGCGCCGAGGGCGGCCCGGCGGTCGACGACAGCCGCTTCCTCGAGATCTGGAACCTCGTGTTCATGCAGAACGCGATCGAGAACGTCCGTTCGAAGACCGAGTTCGACATCGTGGGCGAGCTGCCCGCGAAGAACATCGACACGGGCATGGGGCTCGAGCGCGTCGCGTTCCTGAAGCAGGGCGTCGAGAACATGTACGAGACGGACCAGGTCCGCCCGGTGCTGGACCGCGCCTCGGAGCTGTCGGGCCGCCGCTACGGCGCCGTGCACGAGGACGACGTGCGCTTCCGCATCATCGCCGACCACGTCCGCTCGTCGCTCATGCTGCTGTCGGACGGCGTGACGCCGTCGAACGAGGGCCGCGGCTACATCCTGCGCCGCCTGATGCGTCGCAGCGTGCGCGCCATGCGCCTGCTCGGCGTCGAGGAGGCGACGTTCCCCGCGCTGTTCGAGGCGTCGCGCGACGCCATGAAGGACGCCTACCCGGTCGTCGAGACCGACTGGCAGCGCATCTCGTCGTACGCGTTCGCCGAGGAGGAGACCTTCCTGCGGACGCTGTCGTCGGGGTCTACCATCCTCGACACCGCGGTCGCCAAGACCAAGGCCGAGGGCGGCGCCACGCTCGCGGGCGACCAGGCGTTCCTGCTGCACGACACGTACGGGTTCCCGATCGACCTGACCCTCGAGATCGCCGAGGAGGCCGGGCTCGGCGTCGACCGCGCGGGCTTCGACTCCCTCATGCAGGAGCAGAAGCAGCGCGCCAAGGCGGACGCCCGCTCGCGCAAGCGCGCGCTCGCGGACGTCAGCGTCTACCGCGAGTTCCGCGCGTTCGGCGAGACCGTCTTCACGGGCTACACCGACCTCGAGACCGAGACGCGCGTGCTCGGCGTGCTGGTCGACGGCGTGTCGGCCGGGCGCGCGACCGAGGGGCAGATCGCCGAGGTCATCCTCGCCGAGACCGCGCTCTACGCGGAGTCGGGCGGCCAGGTCGCGGACAAGGGCACGATCGTCGGCCCCGGCTACGAGCTCGAGGTGCTCGACGTGCAGCGCCCTGTGCCTGGCCTCGTCAGCCACACGGTCGAGGTCACGCGGGGCGAGGTGGGCGTCGACCAGCCCGCCACCACGATCGTGGACGCCGCCAACCGCCGCTCGGCGCAGCAGGCACACTCGGCCACGCACCTGGTGCACGCCGCGCTCCGCGACACGCTGGGCAAGGGCGCGACGCAGGCGGGCTCGCTCAACCGCGCCGGCTACCTGCGCTTCGACTTCACGTGGGGCCAGGCCCTGAGCCCCGAGACCCGCTCGGAGATCGAGGAGATCGCCAACAACGCGGTCCGCGACAACCTCGAGGTCACGACACGCGTGGTGTCGCTCGACGAGGCGAAGGCCGCGGGCGCCATGGCGCTGTTCGGCGAGAAGTACGGCGAGAAGGTCCGCATGGTCGACATCGGCGGCCCGTGGTCGCGCGAGCTCTGCGGTGGCACGCACGTGTCCGCGAGCGCCGAGATCGGGCTCATCAGCCTGATCGGCGAGTCGTCGGTCGGCGCCTCGAACCGCCGCGTGGAGGCCCTCGTGGGTCTCGACGCGTTCCGCGAGCTGACCGCCGAGCGCGCGCTCGTCGCGGAGCTCTCCGCGTCGCTCAAGGCGCCCAAGGACCAGCTCCCTGCCCGGATCGCGGAGCTCACCGCAAGCCTGAAGGCGGCGGAGAAGAAGATCGCGGCGTACGAGGCCCGTGCGCTCGCCGACCGCGTGCCCGCGCTCGCCCAGACCGCGCAGCGTGCGGGCGCTGTGAACCTGGTCGCGCAGTCGGTCGGCGCCGTCGGATCGGCCGACGATCTGCGCAGCCTCGCCACGTCGGTGCGCGAGCGCCTCGGCTCCGATGCCGGCGTGGTCGTCCTGACCGGCACGGCCGGCGACAAGGTGCTCGCGATCGTCGCGACCAACGAGGCCGCCCGCGCCGCCGGCGCCAAGGCCGGCGCGCTGGTCAAGGTCGCGCTCGAGAAGCTGGGCGGACGCGGCGGCGGGCGCGACGACATGGCGCAGGGCGCCGGCGCCGACGCCTCGGCCGAGCCCGCGGCGCTCGACGCGGTCCGCGCGGTCCTTCAGGCCGCATGACCGGATCCGCCCGGATCGCCGGGGCTCGCTCGTGAGCGGGTTCCGCCGCGGGGTGCGTCTCGGCGTGGACGTCGGCCGGGCCCGCATCGGCGTGGCGCGCAGCGATCCCGACGGCATGCTGGCCGTGCCGGTCGAGACCGTGCCGCGCGACGAGCGCTCGATCGCGCGCCTGGTGGAGCTGGCGTCCGAGTACGAGCCGCTCGAGATCGTCGTCGGCCTGCCGCTCAACATGCGCGGCGAGGACACCCCCTCGACCGCCGACGCCCGCGAGTTCGCCGCGCAGCTCGCGGCCGCGCAGCCGGCGCCGGTCCGGCTCGTCGACGAGCGGCTCAGCACCGTGAGCGCCCACACGGCGCTGCGTCAGTCCGGACGATCCCAGAAGGGGTCTCGTAGCATTGTCGATCAGGTCGCCGCGGTGGTGCTGCTCCAGCACGCCATCGACAGCGAGAAGCGCACCGGGGCGGCCGCCGGCAGCCCGGCCGGCCACCCGGAGGAGTAGACACCGCCCATGACCGATCCCTCGAGCGACCAGAGCACCCCGCTGACCCGCCGCCAGGCGCGGCTCGGCGGGAGCGCCCCCCAGGAGCCGGCGGCGCCGGGAGAGGGGACGCCCGCGGCGGTAGGTCCGTCGGCCGCGGATGCGGCGCCCGCCGACCCGGCGCCCGCGCCGTCGGAGCGGACGCGTCCCGCGACGCTCGCCGAGACGGCGGCGCGCGAGGAGAGCGAGCCGGCCCCGGACGCGCAGCTGCCGGCGTCTCTCGAGGACCTGTTCGTCCCCGAGAACATGGTCGACACCAAGCCGAAGAAGCGGGGGCGGGGCTGCCTCGTCGCGCTGATCGTCTTCGCGATCATCGCCGGCGGGCTCACCGCGGGCGGGTTCTGGGTGGCGAACACTTACGGCGGACGGATCGCGGCGTTCCTGGGCTGGGACGGCCCGTCCGACTACGAGCCCGGCGAGGCGACGGGCGAGGCCGTGGTCACGATCGAGGAGGGCGACGGCGGCGAGATCATCTCGCAGAAGCTGTACGACGCGGGGGTCACGCTCAAGCCGACGTCGTTCTACGACTACCTGGTCGAGAACGATCCCGCCCAGCCGTTCTACCCGGGCGCCTACCGGCTGCAGCAGAAGATGACCTCCGAGGCGGCGCTGGCCGCGATCGAGGACCCCGCAAACAAGCTCGAGAACGCCTTCGCGGTGCCGGAGGGGCTCACGGTCGACGCGACGCTGGAGGCGGCCGCCGCCGGCCTCGCGATGCCGCTCGATGAGCTGCAGGCCGCCGTCGAGGACCCCGCCGCCTACGACGTCGCCGCCGACAGCCTCGAGGGCTGGCTGTTCCCCGCGTACTACACGTTCGACCCGGGAGTCACGGCCGAGGACGTCGTGCGCACCATGGTCGAGCGCACGCGCGAGTCGCTCGCGTCGGCGGGCGTGCCCGCGGGGGAGGAGCAGCGCATCCTGACGGTCGCGTCGATCATCCAGCGCGAGGCGCGCTTCGAGGACGACTTCTACAAGGTCTCCCGCGTGATCTACAACCGCCTCGACGAGTCGATCTCGGACACCGACGGCCTGCTGCAGATGGACTCCACCGCGCAGTACGGCTACGGCGAGATGCACGACGGCACCGTGAGCAGCTCGGAGGAGGCGCTGCGGGACGACAACCCGTGGAACACCTATGTGCACCCCGGTCTGCCCGTCGGGCCGATCGCCAACCCCGGCGACCTCGCGATCGACGCCGCCATGAACCCGGTCGACGGTCCGTGGCAGTACTTCGTGACGGTCAACCTCGACACGGGCGAGACGGTGTTCAGCGAGACGCTGGGCGAGCACGAGCGGGCCATCGAGCAGTGGCACGCATGGTGCGAGGCGAACCCGGACTCGGGCTGCTGACGTGACCGGATCCACCCGCCTCGCGGTCTGGGGCGACCCGATCGCGCACAGCCGCTCGCCGCAGCTGCACGGCGCCGCCTACGCGCGGCTCGGCCTGGACTGGACGTTCGAGCGCGTCCGGGTGCCCGCCGACGCCTTCGACCACACGCTCGCCTCGCTCGACGACTCGTGGCGCGGGCTGGCCGTGACCATGCCGCTCAAGGAGCACGCGTGGGCGGCGAGCGGATGGCGCGACCGCCGCGCCGAGCTGACGGGCGCGGTCAACACGCTGCTGCTTCCGGGCGCGGACGTCGCCCGGCCGCACGGCGCGCCCTCGGATGCGCCCATCGGGTTCAACACCGACGTGGGCGGCATCGTCGCGGCCCTCGGGGACGCGTCGATCGCCGCGCTCGGCTCGGTGCGCATCGTCGGGGCCGGAGCGACGTCGGCATCGGCCCTGGTCGCCGCGGCCGAGCTCGGCGCCCGGACGGGCTCCATCGTCTCGCGCCGGCCCGAACGGGCCGCGTCGCTCGTCGCGCTGGGGGAGCGCATGGGGCTCGCGGTCACGGTCGAGCCGTTCGGCGGGCCGCATCCGGCCGTCGACCTCACGATCAGCGCGCTGCCGGGCGGCGCCGAGCTGCCCGAGGCGCACGCCGAAGCGATCGCCATGCCGGGCGGGCCGCTGTTCGACGTGGCCTACCACCCGTGGCCGTCGCACCTCGCGGCGCGGTGGACCGACGGCGCGGCGATCCCCGGGCACGGGATGCTGCTGCACCAGGCCGTGCTGCAGGTGCGGATCTTCGCGACCGGCTCTGTCGAGGCGCCCCTGCCGTCCGAGGACGAGGTGCGTGCCGAAATGCGCTCCGCGCTCATGGGAGACTAGGGGCATGCTCCGCGTGCTCACGGCCGGCGAATCGCACGGCCCCGAACTGATCGCCGTCATGGAGGGCCTCCCCGCGGGAGTGCCCCTGCTGGCCGCCGACATCCAGGCCGACCTCCAGCGCCGCAAGCTGGGCTATGGCCGCGGATCGCGCATGAAGTTCGAGCAGGACGAGCTCACCATCTCCGGCGGCGTGAGGCACGGGCTCACGCTCGGCA
Organism: Microbacterium sp. Root53; assembly: GCF_001426925.1. Lineage (GTDB taxonomy): Bacteria > Actinomycetota > Actinomycetes > Actinomycetales > Microbacteriaceae > Microbacterium. The sequence goes on along the minus strand of NZ_LMFR01000002.1, from coordinate 47,804 downwards.
GCCCCATCGCGCTGCGCATCGGCAACACCGAGTGGCCGAAGTGGACCGAGGTCATGAGCGCCGAGCCGGTCGAGCTGACCGAGAAGTCGCGCGGCCGCGGCGCCGCGCTGACGCGCCCGCGCCCGGGCCACGCCGACCTCGTCGGCATGCAGAAGTATGGCTTCGACGAGGCCCGCCCCATCCTCGAGCGCGCGAGCGCCCGCGAGACCGCCGCGCGCGTCGCCCTCGGCGCTGTGGCGCGCGCGTTCCTGTCGGAGCTGGGCATCCGCCTCGTCAGCCACACGCTGTCGATCGGGCCCGTGCGCGTTCCGGACGGCGCCGCTCTGCCCACGCCCGATGACGTCGCGGCGCTCGACGCGGATCCGCTGCGCTGCTTCGACGCCGAGACGTCGGCCCGCATGGTCGAGGAGGTCGACGCCGCGCGCAAGGACGGCGACACCCTCGGCGGCATCGTCGAGGTGCTCGCGTACGGCCTGCCCCCGGGGCTCGGCTCGCACGTGCACTGGGACCGCCGCCTCGACGGCAAGCTGGCCCAGGCGCTCATGAGCATCCAGGCGATCAAGGGCGTCGAGGTCGGCGACGGCTTCGAGACCACGCGCCGCCGCGGCTCGCAGGCGCACGACGAGCTGTTCGCGACCGAGGCCGGCATCGCGCGCGGCACCGACCGCGCGGGCGGCACCGAGGGCGGCATGTCGACCGGCACCGTGCTGCGCGTGCGCGCCGGCATGAAGCCCATCGCGACGGTTCCCCACGCGCTGCGCACCGTGGACGTCGCGACCGGCGACACGGCGTCGGCCCACCACCAGCGCTCGGACGTGTGCGCCGTGCCCGCCGCGGGCGTCGTGGCGGAGGCGATGGTCGCGATCACGCTCGCCGACGTCGTGCTCGAGAAGTTCGGCGGCGACTCGGTCGCCGAGACCCGCCGCAACCTGACGTCGTACGTAGAGTCGATCGCCGAGAGCCTGCGGACGTCGTCGGAGCCCGTCGACCTCGCACATGACCTCGCCCTCTGATCCGGCTGCCGACGCGGCGGGCGGACCCGCTCCGGCCGTCGTGCTCGTCGGCCCCATGGGGGCCGGCAAATCGAGCATCGGACGACGGCTCGCGAAGGCCCTCGGCCGGCGCTTCCGCGACACCGACAGCCTGATCGCGAAGGCGCACGGTCCGATCCCCGAGATCTTCGCCGAGCACGGCGAGCCGCGCTTCCGCGAGATCGAGCACGAGACCGTGGTCGACGCCGTCCGGCGCGGCGGGGTCGTCGCGCTGGGCGGCGGGGCCGTGCTGCATCCCGGCACGCGGGAGGCGCTGCGAGCGCACCGGGTCGTGCTGCTCACGGTCGACGAGAAGGTCGTGGCCGGCCGCATCCAGAGCCAGAAGCGACCGCTCCTGGACGGCGAGGAGGACCCGGTCGCGACCTGGATCCGCATCCGCGACGCACGCGAGCCCATCTATCGCGAGGTGGCCGACGTGGCGTTCGACACGTCGCGCGGGCCGCTGCAGGACGTCGTGACGGCGATCGCGGACTGGGTCCGACAGCACGAGGAGCCGGCGCACGCGCCGCACGAGGAGGAGCACGCATGAGCGACACCGGCCGGCAGACCGCCGCGGGGGACGAGACCGTCATCCACGTCTCGGGGACGCCCGGCTACGACGTGACGGTCGGGCGCGGCGTCCTGGCGCGTCTGGGCGAGGCGCTGCCGCCCGCGGCGCGCAAGGTGCTGATCGTGCACCCGCCCACGCTCGCGGCCCAGGCCGCCGAGCTCCGCGAGAGCCTCCTCGGCTCGCGCGAGGTCCTGCTCGCCGAGATCCCCGACGCCGAGGCCGGAAAGCGCATCGAGGTCGCGGCGTTCTGCTGGCAGATCATGGGCCAGGCGGACTTCACCCGCACGGACGCGGTCGTGGGCTTCGGCGGCGGCGCGGTCACGGACCTCGCCGGCTTCGTCGCGGCGAGCTGGCTGCGCGGCGTCGACATCGTGCAGGTGCCCACCACGGTGCTCGGCATGGTCGACGCGTCGGTCGGCGGCAAGACCGGCGTCAACACGGCCGAGGGCAAGAACCTCGTGGGCGCCTTCTGGGCGCCGCGCGCGGTCCTCGCCGACCTCGACCTGCTGCGCACCCTGTCCGAGAACGAGGTGCTCGCCGGGTTCGCCGAGGTGATCAAGGCCGGCTTCATCCACTACCCCGAGATCCTGGACATCGTGGAGGCCGACCCGGCCCGCGCGGTGGACGTGACCACGCCGGAGTTCCGGCGCTGCATCGAGCTGGCGATCCGGATGAAGGCCGAGGTGGTCGGGGAGGACTTCCGCGAGGCCGGCCTGCGCGAGATCCTCAACTACGGCCACACGCTCGGGCACGCGATCGAGCACGCCGAGCGCTACCGCTGGCGCCACGGCGCGGCGATCTCGGTCGGCATGATGTTCGCCGCCGAGCTCTCGCGTCTCGCGGGGCGGCTCTCGGACGAGGTCGTCGATCGGCACCGCCGCGTGCTGGAGCTGCTGGGCCTTCCGACGACCTACCGCGCCGGCGCGTGGCAGACGCTGCTGGCGACCATGCAGCGCGACAAGAAGTCGCGCGGCGGGATGCTGCGCTTCATCGTGCTGGACGACATCGCCAAGCCGACCGTGCTGCAGGCGCCCGACGAGTCGCTCCTGTTCGCCGCGTACCAGGAGGTCGCGGCCGAGGACCAGGGGCGGATCATCAGCACGCGCCAGGGCTGACTCCTCCGGTCGGGCCGGGCGAGGCACGATAGACTCGACCTTCGGTCGCTTCCGGCCACGTACTTCCGCGTCCCCGATCCATCCGGGCGCGCGCCTCAATCGAACGAACGGAATCCCATGGCATCCACCGCAGACATCAAGAACGGCGTCGTGCTCTCGATCGACGGACAGCTCTGGAGCGTCGTGGAGTTCCAGCACGTCAAGCCCGGCAAGGGCGGCGCGTTCGTGCGCACCAAGCTCAAGAACGTCGTGACCGGCAAGGTCGTCGACAAGACGTTCAACGCGGGCGCCAAGGTCGACATCCAGAACGTCGACCGCCGCGACTTCACCTACCTGTACAACGACGGCGAGAACTTCGTGTTCATGGACGCGAAGGACTACGACCAGATCAACGTCCCCGCCGCCACGGTCGGCGACGCGGCCAAGTTCCTCCTGGAGAACCAGGAGGTCACGATCGCCACGCACGACGGCACGCCGCTGTACGTCGACCTGCCCGCGTCGGTCGTGCTCGAGATCACCTACACCGAGCCGGGCCTGCAGGGCGACCGCTCGTCGGCCGGCACCAAGCCCGCCACGGTCGAGACGGGCGCCGAGATCCAGGTGCCGCTGTTCCTCGAGACCGGCACGCGCGTCAAGGTCGACACCCGCACCGGCGAGTACCTCGGCCGCGAGAAGTGAGCGCACGGACCAAGGCACGCAAGCGCGCGCTCGACATCCTCTTCTCCGCGGACGTGCGCGGCGACGACCTGGCGGTCGCCCTCGCGGCCGAGGCCAAGCGCGCCGCGTCGGAGCCGGCGCGCCAGGCGTCGTGGCTCTACGCCCGCGAGATCGTGGATGGCGTGATCGACCACGCCGAGGAGATCGACGAGCAGATCACCACCCACAGCCGCGACTGGAAGCTCGAGCGCATGCCCACGGTGGACCGCGCCCTGCTCCGGATCGCCACGTGGGAGATCCTCTTCAACGATTCCGTCCCGACGGCGGTCGCGATCGACGAGGCCGTCGAGCTCGCCAAGGAGTTCTCGACGGACGACTCGGGCGCGTTCGTGCACGGCGTGCTGGCGCGCGTCGCCCGCTCGTCCTGACGCCCCGCGTCGAAAGGGGCCGGATCCTTCGGGATCCGGCCCCTTTCCCGTTGTGTGGCGATGAAGCCCGGCCTGTGGAGCCGCGTGCGAGCGAAGCGAGCTGTAAGATGAACTCACCTGCACCTTTAACACCGTCCCGTGAGGCGGAGAAGGGAGAGGCCGATGAGCACGCGCGCGACCGAACGCACTGTGCTGCATGACGCCGACATCGCGCGGGCCCTGACTCGGATCGCACACGAGATCCTCGAGTCCAACAAGGGCCCCGACGATCTGATCCTGCTGGGCATCCCGACCCGCGGCGTCACCCTGGCCCGCCGGCTCGCCGCGCTGATCGAGCGCTTCGCGGGCGTCGCGGTCCCGGTGGGCGCCCTGGACGTCACGATGTACCGCGACGACCTGGCGAAGCACCCGACGCGCACGCCGCACCCCACCGACATCCCTGCCCCGATCGACGGCAAGGTCGTGGTCCTGGTGGACGACGTGCTGTTCTCGGGCCGCAGCATCCGCGCGGCGCTCGACGCGCTGCAGGACATCGGACGCCCCGCCGCCGTGCGCCTCGCGATCCTCGTCGACCGCGGGCACCGCGAGCTGCCGATCCGCCCCGACTTCGTCGGCAAGAACCTGCCGTCCGCCCGCAGCGAGCGCGTCAACGTGCGCCTCTCCGAGGTCGACGGCGCCGAGGACGGCGTGTCGATCGAGACGCCCGCCGGCCGCACCGAGGAGGCCGGCGCATGAGGCACCTGCTCGACACCCGCACGCTCGCGCGGGAGGACGCGATCCGCATCCTCGACGCCGCCGAGGACATGGCCGACACGCAGTCCCGCGAGGTCAAGAAGCTGCCCACACTGCGCGGCAAGACGGTCGTCAACCTGTTCTTCGAGGACTCGACCCGCACGCGCATCTCGTTCGAGGCCGCGGCGAAGCGCCTCTCGGCCGACGTGATCAACTTCGCGGCCAAGGGCTCGAGCGTGTCCAAGGGCGAGAGCCTGCAGGACACCGCCCAGACGCTGCAGGCCATGGGCGCCGACGCCGTGGTCATCCGGCACGGCGCGTCGGGCGCCCCGCGCACGCTCGCGACGAGCGGATGGATCGACGCGGGTGTCGTGAACGCCGGCGACGGCACGCACGAGCACCCCACGCAGGCGCTGCTCGACGCGTTCACCATGCGCAAGCGCCGGTACGGGGCCGACAGCCGCGGCCGCGACCTCGAGGGCTTCCGGGTCGCGATCGTGGGGGACATCCTGCACTCCCGCGTCGCGCGCTCGAACGTCTGGCTCCTGCACACGCTCGGCGCGGAGGTGACGCTCGTCGCGCCTCCCACCCTGCTGCCGCAGGACATCTCGCTGTGGCCCGTCACCGTGCGGTACGACCTCGACGAGGCGATCGCCGCCGGCCCGGACGCCCTGATGATGCTCCGGATCCAGCTCGAGCGCATGTATGCCGCGTATTTCCCCTCTGAGCGGGAGTATTCGCGCCGCTGGGGGCTGGACCCGGTGCGGCTGGCGGCCCTGCCGGCCGGTAGCATTGTGATGCACCCCGGACCCATGAACCGGGGCCTGGAGATCTCCGCCGAGGCGGCCGATTCGCCCCGCTCGACCGTGCTCGAGCAGGTCAAGGCGGGCGTGTCCGTGCGGATGGCGGTGCTCTACCTGCTGCTGGCGGGGGAGCGGACGAACGCGGAGCGAACGACGGAGGAGGAGCGATGAGCGAGGTGCTCCTCATCACCGGAGCGGCGATCGAGGGCGGGGACCGTGCGGACCTGCTGATCCAGGACGGCCGGATCGCCGAGGTCGGCAGCGGCCTGTCCCGCGCCGGCGCGCGCGTGATCGACGCCGACGGGCTGATCGCGCTGCCAGGCCTGGTCGACCTGCACACCCACCTGCGCGAGCCGGGCTACGAGGCGAGCGAGACGATCCTGACCGGCACGCGCGCGGCGGCCGCGGGCGGCTACACGGCGGTGTTCGCGATGCCGAACACCTCGCCGGTCGCGGACGTCGCCGGCGTCGTCGAGCAGGAGCTCGCGCTCGGCGAGGCGGCCGGCTACGCCACGGTGCAGCCCATCGGGGCGGTCACGGTCGGGCAGAAGGGCGAGCGGCTCGCGGAGCTCGGCGCCATGGCGGACTCGCGCGCGAAGGTGCGCGTGTTCAGCGACGACGGCTTCTGCGTGTGGGACCCGCTGATCATGCGCCGCGCGCTCGAGTACGTGAAGGCCTTCGACGGCGTCGTCGCGCAGCACGCGCAGGACCCCCGCCTCACCGAGGGCGCCCAGATGAACGAGGGCGTCGTGTCGGCCGAGCTGGGTCTCGCCGGATGGCCCGCGGTCGCCGAGGAGTCGATCATCGCCCGCGACGTGCTCCTCGCCGAGCACGTCGGCTCCCGCCTGCACGTGTGCCACCTGTCGACGGCCGGATCGGTCGACATCATCCGCTGGGCCAAGAAGCGCGGCATCGACGTCACCGCCGAGGTCACGCCGCACCACCTGCTGCTGACCGACGAGCTCGTGCGCGACTACGACGCCCGCTACAAGGTCAACCCGCCGCTGCGGACCGCCGAGGACGTCGAGGCTGTGCGCGAGGGCCTCGCGGACGGCACGATCGACATCGTGGCGACCGACCACGCACCGCATCCGTCCGAGAGCAAGGCGTGCGAGTGGCAGGCCGCCGCGAACGGCATGGTCGGGCTCGAGAGCGCGCTGCGGGTCGTGCACCAGTCGATGGTCGAGACCGGCCTGCTCGACTGGGCGGGCGTCGCGCGCGTGATGTCCAAGACCCCCGCGCGCATCGGACGCCTCGACGGTCACGGCACCGACCTGGTCGCCGGCGCGCCCGCCGAGGTCGTGCTGTACGACCCGTCGCGCGGCGGCGAGTTCGGCCTCGAGGACCTGCGCGGCCGCAGCCGCAACTCGCCGTATCTCGGACGCGAGCTCCCCGGCAGCGTCCGGTGGACGATCCACCGCGGCTACGTCACGCTCGCCGACGGCGAGCTGGTCGAGCTCGGGGGCACCGCGTGAGCGGCGAGGTCACCGTCCTGGTGTTCGCCGGGATCGCGCTCGCGCTGATCGCGCTGATGCTGTGCGGCTGGCGCCGTCGCGCCCGCCGCGACGCGGGCATCGCGGCGCCGCTCGGGCCCGCCCGCGGCGAGAGCCGCGGGGTCTTCGGCGGCCTGTACGTGGCCACCACGCGCCACGATGCGCCGCTCGACCGGCTGGCCGTGCGCCACCTCGCGTACCGCTCGCGCGTGCAGGTCACCGTGACGGCCGCGGGCGTCGCCCTGGACATGCCGGGCCAACCCACGGTCTTCCTCGACGCGACGCGCATCGCGGGCGTCGGCCGGGCCACCTGGACCATCGACCGCGTCGTCGAGCCGGGCGGCCTCGTGCTGCTGGCCTGGACCGCCGACGACGGCACGATCTGCGACACCTACCTGCGTCTGCAGGACGGAGACCCCGACGCCCTCGTGGCCGAGGTCGACCGCCTGCGCACCGACTCCGCCTCCACCCCGACGGGAGCCCTGTGATGACATCCCTGCTCGACCGCACTTCGCTGCTGGACCGGGACCCTGCGGTCCTCGTCCTCGAAGACGGCACGCGCTACGCCGGCCACGCGTACGGCGCGCGCGGCACCACGCTCGGCGAGGTGGTCTTCACCACCGGCATGACCGGCTACCAGGAGACCCTGACGGATCCGTCCTACGCCGGCCAGATCGTGCTCCAGACCGCGCCCCACATCGGCAACACCGGCGTCAACACGGAGGACCCCGAGTCGCGCCGCGTCTGGGTCGCCGGCTACATCGTGCGCGACCCCTCGCGCGTCGTCTCGAACTGGCGCGCGGAGGAGTCGCTCGACGACGCCCTCGAGCGCGACGGCATCGTCGGCATCAGCGGCATCGACACGCGGGCGATCACGCGCCACATCCGCTCGGCCGGCAGCATGCGCGGCGGCATCTTCTCGGGCGAGGCCGCGGGCCTGGACGCCGACGAGCAGCTGCGTCTCGTGAACGAGGCCCCGCAGATGACCGGACAGAACCTCTCCGGCCAGGTGTCGGTCGAGGTCGCCGCCGTGACCCCCGCCGACGGCGAGAAGATCGGCAACCTCGCGGTGATCGACCTCGGCATCAAGCAGGCCACCGTGAACAACCTCGCGCGCCGCGGCTTCGAGGTGCACGTCCTGCCGCAGAGCGTCACCAAGGAGGAGCTGCTCGCGATCGACCCGGTCGCGGTGTTCTACTCCAACGGCCCGGGCGACCCCGCCGCGTCCGAGGGCCACGTGCAGCTGCTGCGCGGCGTCCTCGACGAGGGCCTGCCCTTCTTCGGCATCTGCTTCGGCAACCAGCTCCTCGGCCGCGCGCTCGGCCTGGGCACCTACAAGCTGCCCTTCGGTCACCGCGGCATCAACCAGCCGGTGCGCGACAAGCTCACGGGCCGCGTCGAGATCACGGCTCACAACCACGGCTTCGCGGTCGACGCGCCCCTCGAGGGCGAGTTCGACAGCCCCGCCGGCTACGGCCGCGTCGAGGTCAGCCACGTCGGCCTCAACGACAACGTCGTGGAGGGCCTGCGCGCCCTCGACATCCCGGCCTTCTCGGTGCAGTACCACCCCGAGGCCGCGGGCGGCCCGAACGACGCCAACTACCTCTTCGACCGATTCCGCGACATGGTCGTGGAGCACCTCAGCAAGAAGGACGCGAATGCCTAAGCGCGACGACATCTCCTCCGTCCTCGTCATCGGATCGGGCCCGATCGTCATCGGTCAGGCCTGCGAGTTCGACTACTCGGGCACCCAGGCGTGCCGCGTGCTGCGCGAGGAGGGCGTCCGCGTCATCCTCGTGAACTCGAACCCGGCCACGATCATGACCGACCCCGACTTCGCCGACGCGACGTACATCGAGCCGATCACCCCCGAGGTGATCGAGACGATCATCGCCAAGGAGAAGCCCGACGCGATCCTGCCGACGCTGGGCGGCCAGACCGCGCTCAACGCCGCCATGGCCCTGCACGAGCGCGGCATCCTCGAGAAGTACGACGTCGAGCTGATCGGCGCGAAGGTCGAGGCGATCCAGAAGGGCGAGGACCGCCAGATCTTCAAGCAGCTGGTGCTCGACGCCGGCGCCGACGTCGCGCGCAGCGTGATCGCCCACACCATGGACGAGGTGCTCGCCGGCGCCGCCGAGCTCGGCTACCCGCTGGTCGTCCGCCCCTCGTTCACGATGGGCGGCCTCGGCTCGGGCTTCGCGTTCGACGAGGAGGACCTGCGCCGCATCGCCGGCCAGGGCCTGCGCGAGTCGACCACCACCGAGGTGCTCCTGGAGGAGTCGATCCTCGGCTGGAAGGAGTACGAGCTCGAGCTCATGCGCGACACGGCCGACAACACGGTCGTGGTCTGCTCGATCGAGAACGTCGACCCGGTGGGCGTCCACACGGGCGACTCGATCACGGTCGCCCCGGCGCTCACGCTCACGGACCGCGAGTACCAGAAGCTGCGCGACATCGGCATCGACATCATCCGCGCGGTGGGCGTCGACACCGGCGGCTGCAACATCCAGTTCGCCGTCAACCCGGCCGACGGCCGCATCATCGTCATCGAGATGAACCCCCGCGTGTCTCGCTCGTCGGCGCTCGCGTCGAAGGCCACGGGCTTCCCGATCGCCAAGCTCGCCGCCAAGCTCGCGCTCGGCTACCGCCTCGACGAGGTTCCCAACGACATCACGGGAGTGACGCCCGCGTCGTTCGAGCCCACGCTCGACTACGTGGTCGTGAAGGTGCCGCGCTTCGCGTTCGAGAAGTTCCCGGCCGCCGACCCGACGCTCACCACGACCATGAAGTCGGTCGGCGAGGCCATGGCGATCGGCCGCAACTACGCGACCGCGCTGCAGAAGGCGCTGCGCTCGATCGAGAAGCGCGGCTCGAGCTTCCACTGGGGCGACGAGCCCCGCTCGGTCGACGAGCTGCTGCTCGAGGCGCGCACGCCCACGGACGGCCGCATCGTGCTCGTGCAGCAGGCGCTGCGCAAGGGCGCCACGGTCGAGCAGGCGTTCGAGGCCACCGCGATCGACCCGTGGTTCCTCGACCAGATCGTGCTGATCAACGAGGTCGCCGAGGCGGTCGCCGACGCCGACCGGCTCGACGAGCGCGTGCTGCGCCTCGCGAAGGAGCACGGCTTCTCGGACGCCCAGATCGCGCAGCTGCGCGGCCTGAGCGAGGTCGAGGTGCGCGGAATCCGCCACGGATTCGGCCTGCGCCCCGTCTACAAGACGGTCGACACGTGCGCCGGGGAGTTCCCCGCGCTCACGCCGTACCACTACTCGAGCTACGACTTCGAGACCGAGGTCACGCCCTCCGACCGCAAGAAGGTAGTGATCATCGGATCGGGCCCGAACCGCATCGGCCAGGGCGTCGAGTTCGACTACTCGTGCGTGCACGCGTCGTTCGCGCTCTCGGCCGCCGGCTACGAGACCGTCATGGTCAACTGCAACCCCGAGACCGTCTCGACCGACTACGACACCTCCGACCGCCTGTACTTCGAGCCGCTGACGCTCGAGGACGTGCTCGAGGTGCTGCACGCCGAGTCGCTGTCGGGCGAGATCCACGGCGTCGTGTGCCAGCTGGGCGGCCAGACGCCGCTGGGCCTGGCCAAGGGCATCGAGGCGGCGGGTTATCGCATCCTCGGCACCAGCCCCGCCGCGATCGACCTCGCCGAGGACCGCAAGCTGTTCGGCGAGATCCTGGAGCGCGGCGAGCTCGTCGCCCCGCGCAACGGCACCGCGACCGACGAGGCCGAGGCCGTGCGCATCGCCGAGGAGATCGGCTACCCGGTGCTGGTGCGCCCGAGCTTCGTGCTCGGCGGACGCGGCATGGAGATCGTGTACGACACCGCGAGCCTGCGCGACTACTTCGTACGCATCGCGGAGCACGCGATCATCGGCTCCGACGCCCCGCTGCTCGTGGACCGGTTCCTCGACGACGCCGTGGAGATCGACGTCGACGCGCTCTACGACGGCCACGAGCTCTACATCGGCGGCGTCATGGAGCACCTCGAGGAGGCCGGCATCCACTCGGGCGACTCCAGCTGCGCGCTGCCGCCCATGTCGCTCGGCCGCACCGAGATCGACCGCGTCCGCCAGGCGACGCTCGCGATCGCGCAGGGCGTGGGCGTGCGCGGCCTGCTGAACGTGCAGTTCGCGATCAGCGCCGGCGTGCTCTACGTGATCGAGGCGAACCCGCGCGCCAGCCGCACCGTCCCGTTCGTGTCCAAGGCCCTGGGCATCCCGCTCGCCAAGGCCGCCGCGCGCATCATGGCGGGCGAGACGATCGACGCGCTGCGGACCGAGGGGCTGCTGCCCGCGGTCGACGGCTCGCGCGTACCGATGGACTCGCCGGTGTCGGTCAAGGAGGCGGTGCTGCCGTTCAAGCGCTTCCGCACCCGCGACGGCCAGATCGTGGACTCCGTGCTGGGCCCGGAGATGCGCTCGACCGGCGAGGTCATGGGCATCGACCGCGACTTCCCGACCGCGTTCGCGAAGAGCCAGGCGGCCGCGTACGGCGGCATCCCGCTCGGGGGCACGGTGTTCATCTCGGTCGCCGACTCCGACAAGCGGGACGTGCTGCTCCCGGCGCACCGCCTGCAGCAGCTCGGCTTCACGATCCTCGCGACGGAGGGCACGGCCGAGATCCTGCTGCGCAACGGCATCCGCGCCGAGGTCGTGGGCAAGTACAGCGCGACGCAGGAGACCGGCGAGGAGAACATCGTCGACCTGATCAACGCGGGCCGCGTGGACATGATCGTGAACACGCCGAGCGGCATGTCGGCGCGCGCCGACGGCTACGAGATCCGCGCGGCCGCGGTCGGCGGCGACAAGGCGCTGTTCACCACGATCGCGACGCTCGGCGCCGCCGTGAGCGCCATGGAGACCATGGCCGACGGCTTCCGCGTCAAGAGCCTCCAGGAGTACGCCGCCGAGCGCGAGGGCCGGACGGCCGCCGCGCCGGAGGCGGTGGCGGCCCGATGATCCGGGGACGGCTGTGACGACGTTCGGGGAGCGCGCCCGCGCCGCGATCGGGCGGCACGGGCACCTCTGCGTCGGCATCGACCCCCACGAGCCTCTGCTGGCGGCGTGGGGGCTGGCCGCGGACGCCGCGGGCGTGCGCGAGTTCGGCCTGCGCGTCGTGGAGGCCGCCGCGACGCGCGCGGGCTTCGTGAAGCCGCAGGTGTCGTTCTTCGAGCGCCACGGATCGGCGGGGCTCGCGGCCCTCGAAGACGTCCTGGCGGCCGCGCGTGCGGCCGGGCTCGTGGTGATCGCGGACGCCAAGCGCGGCGACATCGGCTCGACCATGGACGCCTATGCCGCGGCGTGGCTGACGCCCGGCGCGCCGCTCGAGGCGGACGCGCTCACCGTGAGCCCTTACCTCGGGGTCGGCGCCCTGGCGGGCACCTTCGACCTCGCGCACGCCCACGGCAAGGGCGCTTTCGTGCTGGCCGCGACCAGCAACCCCGAGGCGACCGCGCTGCAGCGCGCCGTCACGGCCGGCGGCGCCACGGTGTCGTCCGAGATCGTCGCCGAGGTGTCGGACCGCAACGCGGCCGCGATCGCCGACGGCGCGTGGGGGAGCATCGGGTTCGTGATCGGCGCCACGGTCGACTGGGCCGAGGCGGGCCTCGCGCCGTTCGCGCCGCTCGCCCCGATCCTCGCGCCCGGCTTCGGCCACCAGGGCGCGCGCGCTGATCGGCTCGCCTCCATCTACGGGCCCATGGCGCCCGCCGTGATCGCGAGCGAGAGCCGCAGCATCCTGTCGGCCGGACCCGACGGGATCGCCGACGCGATCGCCGCGGCCGCCGCCTCCTACCCGCCCGCCGCCCCGTCACCCGCCCGAGGGGAGACCCCCGATGTCTGACGCCGCACCGAGCTCGCAGCGGCCGCCGGAGGTGGACCGCGCCGCCGCCTCGCGCAAGGCCGTCGCCGCCCGACGCGCCCGCGCGTCGCTCAAGCGCGACCTCGCGACCCGTGTCGTCACGCCGCAGGAGGTGCTGCGCCGCGCGGTCGCCGATCCGGCGTCGCCCGCCGGCACCCTGCGCGTGCCGGACTTCCTGACGGCCCTGCCGGCCATCGGCGAGGGCAAGCGCGACCGCATCCTGACCCAGCTGGGCATCTCGCCCGTCAAGCGCCTGGGCGGCCTCGGCACGCGGCAGCGCGCCGCGCTGCAGGAGTGGCTCGACCGCCGCATGCCCGAGCCGCGGCCGCGGCCCGGTCGCAGCCGGCTGCTCGTGCTCGCCGGTCCGACCGCGGTCGGCAAGGGCACGGTCTCGGCCCGCATCCGCGAGGAGCACCCCGAGATCCTGGTCTCGGTGTCGGCGACGACCCGCGCGCCGCGCCCGGGTGAGGTCGACGGCGTGCACTACTACTTCGTGGACGACGCCGAGTTTGACCGGATGATCGCGGAGGGCGAGCTTCTCGAGCACGCGGTGGTGCACAACAAGCACCGCTACGGCACGCCGCGCGGCCCGATCGACCGCGCGCTGGCGGAGGGGCGCACCGTCCTGCTCGAGATCGACCTGCAGGGCGCCCGCCAGGTGCGCGCCGCCGAGCCGAGCGCGTCGCTGGTGTTCCTGCTGCCCCCGAGCTGGGACGAGCTGGTCAACCGACTCGTCGGTCGCGGCACCGAGGACGAGGAGGAGCGCGCCCGCCGGCTGCGCACCGCCAAGGTGGAGCTCGCGGCGCAGGGGGAGTTCGACTTCCACATCGTGAACGAGGACGTCGCCACCGCCGCGCGCCAGGTCGTAGACTTGACGCAGGCGTCCGAGCGCTGATCGCCGCGTGCCCACGCGGCCGCGCCCGGCCCCGACCGTCTTCCCGCGACTGCCGTCGCCCGCACAGGAGGTTCCGCATGACCACGGAGAACAAGGGCATCATCGACCCGCCCATCGACGAGCTGCTCGACAAGGTCGACTCGAAGTACCAGCTCGTGATCTACGGCGCCAAGCGCGCCCGCCAGATCAACGACTACTACACCGACCTGCACGAGGGGAACCTGTTCGACAACGTCGGCCCGCTGGTCGACTCGTCGGTCGAGGACAAGCCGCTCACGATCGCGCTGCACGAGATCCACCAGGACAAGCTGCGCCTGCGTCACGCGGAGTAACAGCACACTCGCGCTCCGCGCCGAGGACCGCACGGTGTCGGCGGTCGCCGCCAGAATAGGCGGCGACCGCCTTTCATTTGAGGAGAGCACATGAGCCTTCGGCTTTTCACGTCAGAGTCCGTGACGGAGGGGCACCCGGACAAGATCTGCGATCAGATCTCCGACAGCATCCTCGACGGTCTGCTGGCGCAGGACGCCGAGAGCCGCGTGGCGGTCGAGACCCTCGTCACGACCGGCCTCGTGCACGTCGCGGGCGAGATCCGCACGGAGGCGTACGTCGAGATCCCGGCGATCGTCCGCGGCGTCATCAACCGCATCGGCTACACGTCGAGCGACATGGGCTTCGACGGCGACTCGTGCGGTGTGAGCGTCTCGGTCGGCGAGCAGTCGAGCGACATCGCCGCGGGAGTCGACAAGGCCCTCGAGATCCGCGAGGGCTCGTCCGACGCGTACGACGCGCTCGGCGCGGGGGACCAGGGCATCATGTTCGGCTTCGCGACGAACGAGACGCCGCAGCTCATGCCGATGGCCGCCTGGACCGCGCACCGCCTGGCGGAGCGGCTGACCGAGGTGCGGCGCAACGGCGAGATGCCGTTCCTGCGGCCCGACGGCAAGACCCAGGTCACGCTCGGCTACGAGGGCTTCACGCCCAAGACCGTCGACGGGGTCGTGATCTCGGCGCAGCACCACCCGAAGATGACCCAGGACGAGCTGCGTGGCGAGATCGAGGAGCTCGTCATCCGCCCGGTGCTCGAGCAGACCGGCCTCGACCACGAGGGCGTCAAGCTCTACATCAACCCGGCGGGCCCCTTCGTGACCGGCGGCCCCAAGGGCGACGCGGGCCTCACGGGCCGCAAGATCATCATCGACACCTACGGCGGCGCCGCGCGTCACGGCGGCGGCGCGTTCAGCGGCAAGGACCCCTCCAAGGTCGACCGCTCGGCGGCCTACGCGATGCGCTGGGTCGCCAAGAACGCGGTCGCCGCGGGCCTGGCCGATCGGCTCGAGGTGCAGGTCGCGTACGCGATCGGCAAGGCGAACCCCGTGGGCCTGTACGTCGAGACCTTCGGCACGGGCCGCGTCTCCGACGACGCGATCGTCGACGCGATCCGGTCGGTGTTCGACCTGCGCCCCGCCGCGATCCTCGAGGCGCTGGATCTGAAGCGCCCGATCTACGCGCAGACCGCGGCGTACGGGCACTTCGGACGCGAGCTGCCGGACTTCACGTGGGAGCAGACCACGCGGGTCGACGAGCTGCGCCGCGCCGCCGGGCTCTGACCGGAGACAGCCGGATGCCGCGGCGCGTCGCGCGCGTGCTGATCGACTCGCCCCTGCCGCAGCTCGATCGCCTCTTCGACTACGCGATCCCGGACGAGCTGCGGGAGCAGGCCGTGCCGGGCGTGCGGATCAAGGCGCCGCTGCGCACCGCGGGGCGCGTGGTCGACGGCTACGTCGTCGAGGTGGGCGACGAGTCCGACGGGGACCGCGCGCTCTCGGAGATCGACGCGGTCGTATCGGCGGCGGCGGTGCTGCCGGAGCGGCTCTACACGCTCGCGCGCCGGGTCGCGGATCGCGCGGCGGGCTCCGCCGTCGACATCCTGCGGCTGGCGATCCCGAAGCGCCAGGTGCGCGTCGAGAAGCAGTGGCTCGCGGGGGAGCGCGCGCCGGCCCCGGTCGTCGCGGCGGACTCCCTCGAGACGGCTCGCGCGGTGCTCGACGCCTACCCCGGCCTCGCCGAAAGGATCGCCGCGGGCGGGCGGATCGCGCTGGACGCGCCGCCGCGGCTCGAGGGCGCGCGGCCGGCATGGACCTCGGTCCTCGCAGCCGCGGCGGCCGCCACGCTCGCGGCGGGACGCTCGGCCGTGCTGGCGGTTCCCGATCACCGGGATCTCGACCTGCTGCACGCCGCGCTCTCGGCGCTGCTCCCGGACGACGCCGTGGTGCGTCACGACGCCGGACAGACCGGGCCCGAGCGGTACCGCGGATTCCTGCGCACGCTGGAGGACGCGCCGTGCGTCGTGGTCGGCAACCGGTCGGCCGTGTACGCGCCGGTCGCCCGGCCGGGCCTCCTCGCCCTCTGGGACGACGGCGATCCGCTGCTCGAGGAGCCGCTGGCGCCGTACGTGCACGCGCGCGACGCCGCGCTCGTCCGCCAGGAGCTCGCGGACCCGGAGACGGGGGAGAAGCCGGCGCTTCTTCTCGCGGGGCACACCAGGTCGACGGACGTCGAGCGGCTGGTCGCGGTGGGATGGGTCGAGGACGTCCCGCCCGCGCGCCGCTACGCGCCGCGCGTGGTCCTCAGCGCGGTGACGGAGAGCGAGCGGCCCGGTGCGCGCATCCCGTCCGCGGCGTTCCGCGCGGCCCGCGAGGGGCTCGCCGAGGGGCCGGTCCTCGTGCAGGTGGCCAGGCCCGGGTACTCGCCCACGCTCGTGTGCGCCGACTGCCGGGCGCCGGCGCGATGCCGGCACTGCGGCGGGCCGCTCCACGCGCCCGGGCGCGGCGCCACTCCCGTGTGCGGGTGGTGCGGCCGGTCGGCGACCGCCTGGACGTGCCCGGCCTGCTCGTCGCCGCGCGTGCGCCTGGCATCCTCGGGCAGCGAGCGCACGGCCGACGAGCTGGGTCGCGCCTTCCCGGGCGTGCGCGTGATCGTGGCCGACGGCGCGCACCCGGTGCGCGAGGTCGACGCCCGCCCCGCGCTGGTGGTCGCCACGCGCGGGGCGGAGCCGATCGCCGAGGGCGGGTACCGCGCCGTGCTGCTGCTCGACGGCGACCGCATGCTGCAGGCGCCCGAGCTGCGCATCGGCGAGTCCTGCCTGCGCTGGTGGTCCAATGCCGCCGCCCTGGCGGCGCCGGACGCCCCCGTGCACCTGGTGGGCGTCACCGGCGCGGTCGCCCGCGCCCTCGCGACCTGGACCCAGGCGTCCTACGCGCGCGCCGAGCTGCACGAGCGCGCGCCGCTGCGGATGCCGCCCACCGCGCGCGTGGCCCGCCTCGAGGGCGACGTCTCGGCGGTCGACCGGGCGCTCGCCACCCTGCGGGCCGACGTGCCCGAGCTCGCCGCCGACGCCGTGCTCGGGCCGGTGCCGATCGACCGGCAGGGCTGGCCCGGCGCGCGTGCGCTGGTGCGCTTCGACTACGCGCGAGGCGCCGCGGTCGCGACCAGCCTGCGCGCGTCGGTCGTCTCGGAGGCCGTGAGCGCGCGCTCGGCGCGCAAGGGCTCGGCGAGGTCCCGGGCGCCGCGGAATATGCTTACGGCGAGGCTCGACATCGTCGAGCCCGAACTGTGAATGCGCCCGCTCCGTGGCGCGCGAGGCGAGGGATGCGGATGACCACTGATCGACGAGCTCCGCGGCTGAGGATCGTGTTCGCCGGGACCCCGTCGGTGGCGGTGCCGTCGCTGCACGCCCTCCACGCCGCCGGCCACGACATCGCCGCGGTCGTGACCCGCCCCGATGCGCCCCTCGGACGCAAGCGCGTGCTCACCCCGTCACCCGTCGCGGCCGCCGCGGAGGAGCTCGGCCTGCCCGTGATCAAGGCGGCCCGGCTCGACGCCGAGGCGACGGAGCGGATCGCGGCGCTGGACCCGGAGCTCGCGGTCGTGGTCGCCTACGGCGGGCTGGTGCGCGAGCCGCTGCTCTCGCTGCCGCCGCACGGCTGGATCAACCTGCACTTCTCGCTGCTGCCGCGCTGGCGCGGGGCGGCGCCGGTGCAGCGGGCGCTCATGGCCGGCGACCGCGTGACGGGGGCCGCAGTGTTCCGGCTCGTCCCGGAGCTGGACGCCGGGGACGTGTTCGACGAGCTGCGCTACGACGTGCCCGCGGACGCCACGGCGGGCGATGTGCTCGAGGCGCTCGCGGATCTCGGAGCGGGGCTCCTCGCCGACGTCGTCGACGGCATCGCGGCGGGAACGGCGGTCGCGGTGCCACAGAAGGGCGAGGCGACGCACGCCGCCAAGCTGTCGATCGACGACGGCCTGCTCGACTGGCGCGAGCCCGCGGACCGCGTCCTCGACCGGTTCCGGGGCGTGACCCCCGAGCCGGGCGCGCACACGCTGCTCGACGGAGCGCGCTTCAAGATCCTCGCGGCGCGGCCGGCGGACGCGGACGCGGAGGAGCCGCTGCCGCCCGGCCGGGCGCGGGCGGTGAAGCGCGGCGTGCTGGTCGGCACGGGCACCGAGCCGATCCTGGTGGAGCGCGTGCAGCCCGCGGGCAAGGCCGCGATGGACGCCGCCGCCTGGGCGCGCGGCACGCGCGCCGACGTCGTCTTCGAGACGCCCGAGGCGACCCGATGATGGTCGAGCACCGCGACGGAGGCGCGCGCCCCCGCCGGTCCGCGCCCGGTTCCGCGCGGCCCCGCCGCGCACCCGGCGGACCGCGCACGCTCGTCCAGCCCGCGCGGCGCGCCGCCTACGCCGTGCTGCGCGCCGTGAACGAATCCGACGCGTACGCCAACCTGCTGCTGCCGCGCGAGCTGGAGCGCGCCGGCCTGTCGGGCGGCGACGCCGCGCTCGCGACGGAGCTGACGTACGGAACGCTGCGGCGCCTCGGCACCTACGACGCCGTGATCACCGCGGCGGCGGACCGCGACGCGGCGTCGATCGACCCGCCCGTGCTGGACGCGCTGCGCCTCGGCGTGCATCAGCTCATGGCCACGCGCGTCGCGTCGCACGCGGCCGTGAACGAGTCGGTGTCGCTCGCCCGCGAGGCCTCGGGCGCGGGCGCGGGGGGCTTCGCGAACGCGGTGCTCCGGCGCGTCGCCCGCGACAGACCGGGCGAGTGGATGGCGCGGGTCGCGGACACCGCGCGCTCCGACGACGAGCGCATCGGCCTCGAGGCCGCGCACCCGGTCTGGATCGTCCGCGCGCTGCGCCGCGCCCTCGCGGCCGAGGGACGCGCGGACGAGCTCGACGACCTGCTCGATGCCGACAACGTGTCGCCCCGCGTGACCATGGCGGCGCTGCCGGGGCTCGCCGAGCCTGACGGGCTCCGCACCGCGTACTCGCCCGTGGGCTTCCGGCTGCGCTCGGGCGACCCCGAGCCGCTGGTGCGGGAGTCGGGCGGCACCGTGCGCGTGCAGGACGAGGGCTCGCAGCTCGTCGCGCTCGCGCTCAGCCGGCACGCGCCGGTCGAGCCGGGGGAGCGGTGGCTGGATCTCTGCGCCGGCCCCGGCGGCAAGACGGCCCTGCTCGCGGCCGAGGCGCTCGCACACGGCGCGCGGCTCGAGGCCAACGAGCTCGTGCCGGCCCGCGCGGGCCTGGTGCGGCGCGCGCTGGAGGCGGTGCCGCTCGAGGTCGTCGTGCACGAGCGCGACGGACGCGAGCTGGCCGCCGAGAATCGCGGCGTCTACGACCGGATCCTCGTCGACGCGCCGTGCACGGGGCTCGGCGCGCTGCGCCGCCGCCCCGAGGCGCGCTGGCGCAAGCAGCCGTCGGACGTCGCGGAGCTCGCCGAGATCCAGACCGGCCTGCTGCGCGAGGCGATCGGCGCCCTGAAGCCGGGCGGCGTCGTCGCTTATGTCACGTGCTCGCCGCACCTCGCCGAGACGGCCGCGATCGTGGCCCAGGTGCGGGACGAGCTCGGCGACGCGGTCGAGGAGCTCGACGCGCGGGCGGTGCTGCGCCGGGTGTCGCGCGGCGCGCTCGACCTGCCGGTCCCCGAGAGCGGTGCCGGGCATGCGCAGCTGTGGCCGCACCGCCACGGCACCGACGCGATGTTCCTGGCGCTCCTGCGCCGCCGCCGATAATGGACCACATGCCGCATCCCTCGGACCTCCCCGCGCCGCGCATCAACCCGAGCATCCTGTCGGCGGACTTCGTCAACATGCAGGACGAGCTCGCCCGCATCTCGGCGGCGGACTTCGTGCACGTGGACGTCATGGACAACCACTTCGTGCCGAACCTGACCTTCGGTCCGCAGATGGTGGCGCGCATCCAGGACACCAGCCCGGTGCCGCTCGACGTGCACCTCATGATCGACGACCCCGACCGCTGGGCGCCGGGATACGCGGAGCTCGGTGCGGCGTCGGTGACGTTCCACCTCGAGGCGGCGGCCGAGCCCATCGCGCTGGCCCGGCGGCTGCGGCAGATCGGCTCCCGCGCCGGCGTCGCGGTGAAGCCCGCGACCGACGTCGAGCAGCTGTTCGAGCACCTGCACGAGTTCGACCAGATCCTCGTGATGACGGTCGAGCCGGGCTTCGGCGGCCAGTCGTTCCGCGCCGACACGATGCCCAAGCTCCGCCGCCTCGCCGACGAGACCCGCCGGCGCGGCGCCGACGTGTGGCTCCAGGTGGACGGCGGCATCTCGGCGTCGACCATCGAGCAGGCCGCCGAGGCCGGCGCGGACACGTTCGTCGCCGGATCCGCCGTGTACGGCGCCGACGACATCGACGTGGCGATCGATACGCTCCGCCACCTCGCCCGCCCGCATCTTCATTGATTTCTCACGCCCGCGTGAGGGCGCGCTTCGCGCGCGGGCCGCATCCGCGGCACGCTCGCTGCGCTCGCACGACGGTCGAGGTCCAACGCCCGGTCGTTGAGCGGAGGCGAGGAACGAGCCGGAGTCGAAACGTGGCTGCACCCGCCTTACGGCCGCATGCCGGGGGCGCGGTGCCGACACTGACCCGGTGCGAGCGGAGCGGGCTTCGGATCCCCGGTAGCCTTGAGGGGTGAAGACTTTCGACGCGCTGTTCGCCGAGCTGAGCGAGAAGGCGCAGACGCGGCCCGAGGGATCGGGGACCGTGGCGCAGCTGGACGCCGGCGTGCACGCCATCGGCAAGAAGATCGTCGAGGAGGCCGCCGAGGTCTGGATGGCCGCCGAGTACCAGTCGGACGACGAGGCCGCCGAGGAGATCTCGCAGCTGCTGTACCACGTGCAGGTCATGATGCTCGCGAAGGGCCTGACGCCGGCCGACGTCTACCGACATCTGTAGGCCGCTCCCCGCCTCGTCGACCCCTCACCCGAAAGCACCCATGCTCCGCATCGCCGTCCCGAACAAGGGATCCCTGTCCGAGACCGCCGCCGAGATGCTCGCCGAGGCCGGCTACGCCGGCCGCCGTGACTCGAAGCAGCTGCACCTGATCGACGCCGCGAACGACGTCGAGTTCTTCTTCCTGCGTCCGCGGGACATCGCCACCTACGTGGCGCTCGGCGCCCTCGACGTCGGCATCACCGGGCGCGACCTGCTCCTGGACGTCCGGATGCCCGCGCGCGAGATCGAGTCGCTGGGCTTCGGCGACTCCACGTTCCGCTTCGCGGCCCCTCCCGGCCGCTTCGAGACGCTCGAGCAGCTCGAGGGCGTGCGCGTCGCGACCGCCTACCCGGGTCTCGTGGACGCGTTCCTCGACGAGCGCGGCGTCGCCGTCGACATCGTGCCCCTGGACGGCGCGGTCGAGTCCGCCGTGAAGCTCGGCGTCGCCGACGCGGTCGCCGACGTCGTGTCGACCGGCACCACGCTGCGCCAGGCGGGCCTCGAGATCTTCGGCCCCGTGCTGCTCGAGTCCGAGGCCGTGCTCATCACGGGCCCCAAGGACGTCGAGGGCACCGAGACGCTGCTGCGCCGCCTGCGCGGCGTGATGGTCGCGCGCCAGTACGTCATGGTCGACTACGACCTCCCGGCGAAGCTCGTCGACCGCGCGGTGGAGATCGCCTCCGGCATCGAGTCGCCCACCATCTCGCCGCTGCGCGACCCCGAGTGGGTGGCCGTGCGCGTGATGGTGCCCCGCAAGGGCGTCAACCGCGTGATGGACGACCTGTACGAGCTGGGCGCGCGCGCGATCCTCGTGACGGCCATCCACAACGCGAGGCTGTAGCCGTGGGAGTCGCGACCCGGGTCATCCCGTGCCTCGACGTGGCCGACGGCCGCGTCGTCAAGGGCGTCAACTTCGAGAACCTGCGCGAGATGGGCGACCCCGTCGAGCTGGCCCGCGCATACTTCGAGCAGGGGGCCGACGAGCTCACGTTCCTCGACGTGACCGCGACGGTCGACGCGCGCGCCACCATGTACGACGTCGTGCAGCGCACGGCCGAGCAGGTCTTCATCCCGCTCACGGTGGGTGGCGGCGTCCGCTCGGTCGACGACGTCGCGCGCCTGCAGGGCGTCGGTGCCGACAAGGTGGGGGTGAACTCGGCGGCCATCGCGCGGCCGGCGCTCCTCGACGAGATCGCGGACCGCTTCGGCGCCCAGGCGCTCGTGCTGTCCCTCGACGTGAAGCGCTCGCCCCGCACACCGTCGGGCTTCGTCGTGACCACGCACGGGGGACGCACCGAGACCGACCTGGATGCGCTCGCGTGGGCGCGCGAGGCGATCGAGCGCGGCGCGGGGGAGCTCCTCGTGAACTCGATCGACGCCGACGGCACGCGTCAGGGCTTCGACCTGGAGCTCATCCGCCTGATGCGCGAGCTCTCCACCGTGCCGGTGATCGCCTCAGGCGGCGCGGGCGCGCCCGAGCACTTCCCGCCCGCGGTGCAGGCCGGCGCCGACGCGGTGCTGGCGGCCAGCGTCTTCCACTCCGGCCAGCTCACGATCGACGACGTCAAGCGCGCGCTGCGCGCGGAGGGGATCGAGACCCGATGAGCGAGGCGACCACGCCCGCGGACCCCGAGCTCGAGCAGCGGATCGCCCGGGTCGCGTTCAACGCCGACGGCCTGGTGCCCGCGATCGTCCAGCAGTGGGATACGCACGAGGTGCTGATGCTCGCCTGGCTCGACGCCGAGGCGCTGCGCCGCACGCTCACGACCGGCCGGGTCACCTACTGGTCGCGGTCGCGTCAGGAGTACTGGCGCAAGGGCGACACGTCGGGCAACATCCAGCGCATCGTCGAGGCGCGCATCGACTGCGACGGCGACACCGTGCTGCTCAAGGTCGACCAGACCGGGCCCGCCTGCCACACGGGAACGCGCGCGTGCTTCGACGACGGCGAGGGCTTCGACCGGGATCTGCGCGCGGTGTCGGGCATCGCCGACGAGGCGGCCGGATGAGCGTGCGCACCCGCGCACGGACCTTCACCGTCGTCGCGATCCTCGCGGCCGGCGCGCTCGGGCTGATCGGCTCGACCCAGACGTGGGCGCTGGCCGCCCTGGCAGACGGCGACGTCGACGTGCCCGGCGCCACCGCGGTGCCGGTCCTGCAGCCCCTGATGCTGACGGCGCTCGCGCTCGGGCTCGTCCTGACGCTCGTCGGCCGCGCGCTGCGGTATGTCCTCGGGGCACTGGCCGTCGCGGTGGCGGCAGCGGTCGCCGCGCTCACGGCGCCCCTGATCGGCCGTCCGCCTGCGTCGGCGGTCGCCCCCGCGGTCACCGAGCGCACCGGGCTCGCCGGCGAGGAGGCGATCGCCGAGGTCGTGCTCTCGACCGCGTCCACGGCCTGGCCGGCCGTGACGCTCGTCTGCGCGGTCGTGATCGGGTTCGCCGGCGTCGCCGTGCTCGTCACGGCGCACCGCTGGGCCAGGGGAGGACGCCGTTACGACGGCGCCGCGGCCGCCGCGACCCGCGCCTCCGACGCGGGCCCGCTGGACGCGATCGACTGCTGGGACGACCTGTCCCGGGGCGACGACCCCACACGCTGACCGCCGCCCGCTGAACGGCATCCCGCATCATCCGGGGTCCGAGCCGCCCGGGTGGGCCCGATAGACTTTCCCCGTCCCACGCATCGAAGGAGAACACACGAGATGAGCAACCAGATCGGCGACCCCGGCCACGGACACTCGCCCGCCGCGTGGACGGCCGTGATCATCATGCTGGTGGCGATCGCCCTCGGCACGGTCGCGCTGTTCCTCGACGCCATCTGGCTCGTGTGGGTCTCGGTCGGGCTTCTCGTCCTCGGTGCGGTCGTGGGCTGGATCCTGACGAAGGCCGGCTACGGCGCCAACGGACACAAGTACACCCCGAAAGCGCACTGATGCTGCTGGCCGACCTCACGGCCGGGTCGGTGGAGGACGCGGAGAACCGCCGGCTCATCCGTCCCCTCGCGGAGGTCGAGCGCATCGCCCTCTCGCAGCCGCCCGCCCGTGACGCCCTCGCGGCTCTCGCGCCCGCCGAGCGCGTGCGCATCATCGCCGAGGTCAAGCGCGCGAGCCCCTCGCGCGGCGACCTCGCGGCCATCCCGGATCCCGCGCATCAGGCGCGGCTGTACGAGCAGGGCGGCGCCTCCGCCATCAGCGTGCTCACGGAGCAGCGGCGGTTCAAGGGCAGCCTGGAGGACCTGACGGCGGTGCGGTCGGCCGTGTCGCTGCCCGTGCTGCGCAAGGACTTCATCGCCACGCCGTACCAGGTGATGGAGGCGCGCGCCGCGGGCGCGGACCTCGTGCTGCTGATCGTCGCCGCGCTCGAGCAGCCGGTGCTGGCGGAGCTCTACGGCCTGATCGTCGAGCTCGGCATGACGCCGCTCGTCGAGACCCACTCGGCCGACGAGGTGGCGCGCGCCGCCGACCTCGGCGCCAAGCTGATCGGCGTGAACGCGCGCGACCTTTCGACCTTCGAGCTCGACCGCGACCTGTTCGGCCGCCTGGCCGACAGCATCCCGGCGGATGCGATCAAGATCGCCGAGTCGGCCGTGCTGCAGCCCGCCGACGTCGCGCACTACCGCGCGGCCGGCGCCGACGTCGTCCTGATCGGCGAAGCCCTCGTGACGGGCGATCCCGTCGCGACCCTCAACGCGTTCCTGGAGGCCGGATCTTGACGAGCCTGCGTGACCAGCCCGGCCCCTTCTTCGGGGAGTTCGGCGGTCGATTCATGCCGGAGTCGCTGATCGCGGCGATCGACGAGCTCGCCCTCGCGCACGCGGAGGCGATGGCCGACCCGTCATTCACGGCCGAGCTGTCGGGCCTCCTGGCCGACTACGCCGGGCGTCCGTCGGCGCTGACCGAGGTGCCGCGGTTCGCGCAGCACGCCGGGGGCGCGCGCATCTTCCTGAAGCGCGAGGACCTCAACCACACGGGCTCGCACAAGATCAACAACGTGCTCGGCCAGGCCCTCCTCACGCGCCGCCTCGGCAAGACGCGCGTGATCGCCGAGACCGGCGCCGGCCAGCACGGCGTCGCGACCGCGACCGCCGCCGCCCTGTTCGGCCTCGAGTGCACGATCTACATGGGGGAGGTCGACACCGAGCGCCAGGCGCTCAACGTCGCTCGCATGCGCCTGCTCGGGGCCGAGGTCGTCGCGGTCAAGACGGGCTCGCGCACGCTGAAGGACGCGATCAACGAGGCGTACCGCGACTGGGTCGCGAGCGTCGAGACGACCAACTACATCTTCGGCACGGCGGCGGGCCCGCACCCGTTCCCCGCCATGGTGCGCGACTTCCAGAAGATCATCTCGGAGGAGGCGCGCGCGCAGCTGCTGGAGCGCGCGGGCCGCCTTCCCGACGCCGTGCTCGCGTGCGTGGGCGGCGGCTCGAACGCGATCGGCATGTTCGACGCGTTCCTGGATGACGAGGGTGTCCGCCTGTACGGCGTGGAGGCCGCCGGCGACGGGGTCGACACCCCGCGTCACGCGGCCTCGATCGAGCGCGGCCGCCCGGGCGTGCTGCACGGGGCGCGCACCTTCGTGCTGCAGGACGAGGACGGTCAGACGGTCGAGTCCCACTCGATCTCGGCCGGCCTGGACTACCCGGGCGTCGGCCCGGAGCACTCGTGGCTCGCGTCCATCGGCCGCGCCGAGTACATCCCCGCGACGGACGACGAGGCGATGCAGGCGCTGCGGCTGCTGAGCCGCACGGAGGGCATCATCCCCGCGATCGAGTCGGCGCACGCCCTGGCCGGGGCGCTGCGGATCGGGCGCGAGCTCGGCCCTGACGCGATCCTCGCGGTGTGCCTCTCGGGCCGCGGCGACAAGGACATGGACACGGCGGCGCGGTACTTCGACCTGTACGACGACGCCCAGACCGCCGACCAGCACGGCACGCAGGGAGCACAGGCATGATGCGTCGCGAAGCGACCAGATCGAGCGAGGGCACGAAGTGACCGAGTCGAAATCCGCGGTCGAGAACGCCATCGCGAAGGCCCACGCAGAGGGCCGCGGCGCCTTCGTCGGGTACCTGCCCGTCGGCTACCCCGACCTGCAGACCAGCATCGACGCGGCCGTGGCGCTCGCCGAGAACGGCGTCGACATCATCGAGCTCGGCCCGCCCTACAGCGACCCGGTGATGGACGGCCCGATCATCCAGGAGGCCACGCAGGCCGCGCTGGCCGCGGGCTTCCGCACGCGCGACCTGTTCACCGCGCTGCGCGAGATCACGGCGCGCACCGACGTGCCCGTGCTGGTGATGACGTACTGGAACCCCGTGGTGCAGTACGGCGTGGACCGCTACGCCGACGACCTGCTGGCCGCCGGCGGCGCGGGGCTCATCACGCCGGACATCACCCCCGAGGCGGCGCCCGAGTGGATCGCGGCGAGCGAGCGCACCGGCCTGGACCGAGTATTCCTGGCGGCGCCGACCTCGAGCGACGAGCGCCTCGACCTCGTGGTGCGCAACACCACGGGCTTCGTGTACACGGTCTCGACCATGGGCATCACGGGCGAGCGCGCCGAGCTGGACGCGGCCGCTCGCACGCTCGTCGAGCGCCTGCGTGAGCACGGCGCCGCGCGCGCGTGCGTGGGCATCGGCATCTCGACCGCCGACCAGATCGCGGGCGTGCTCGAGTACGCCGACGGCGCGATCGTCGGCACGGCGCTCGTTCGCGCCCTGCGCGACGGCGGCGTCGAGCAGCTCGCCGCCACGACGCGCGAGCTCGCCGCCGGCACGAAGCGCTGACCCCGTCCGGCATCCGCCTCGCGGAGAACTAGACTCGGGACCATGCTGTCTTCCGCCCTTGTGAGCGTCGTCACGAGCATCCCCAGCCCGCCGGTCAGCTACATCGACCTGGGCCCGGTGCGCATCCACTTCTACGCGCTGTGCATCATCGCGGGCATCGTGATCGCCACGCTGATGACGAACCGCCGCCTCACCAAGCGCGGCGCCGAGCCGTGGATCGTGATCGACATCGCGCTGCTGGCGGTGCCCCTCGCGATCGTGGGCGCGCGCATCTTCCACGTGGCGACGCACCCCGGGTTCTACTTCGGCGAGGGCTCCAACCCGTGGAACCCGACGCAGCCCGGCTCGGTCTGGGCGATCTGGGAGGGCGGCATCGCGATCTTCGGCGCGCTCCTGGGCGGCGCGGTCGGCGCCTGGCTCGGCTGCCGGTGGACCGGCATCCGGTTCTGGACGTTCGCGGACGCGCTCGCGCCCGGGCTCCTCCTGGCGCAGGCGATCGGCCGATTCGGCAACTGGTTCAACCAGGAGCTGTACGGCTGGCCCACCGACCTGCCCTGGGGCCTCGAGATCGACCCCGACAACGCGGCATTCCCGCCCGGGCTGGCCGAGGACACACTGTTCCACCCGACGTTCCTCTACGAGGTGATCTGGAACGTCCTGGGCGTGGTCTTCCTGCTCTGGATCGGCAACCGCCTGCGTCTGCAGTGGGGCCGCCTGTTCGCGCTCTACCTGATCTGGTACGGCGCCGGACGCGTCGTGTGGGAGTCCATCCGGATCGACCCGAGCGAGATCTACTTCGGCCTGCGCACGAACGTGTGGGCGGCGATCCTCGGCATCGTGGTCGGCATCGTCATCCTGCTGGTGCAGCGCCGCCACTTCGGCCTCGAGCCGTCGCCGTACCAGCCCGGGCGCGAGCGCGCCGGTTCCGAGGCGGTACAATCGGGGGACCCCACCGAATTCGTCGACGTCAGCGAACCGCCCGCGTCGGAATTCTCACCCCATCAGGCCGCCGCCACAAGCACCGCAGCCGCGAAGTAGAACCGCTGCTCTCGAGGGGCGCGGTCGGTCCTTCGCAGGCGGCGTGCGGCGAGCACAGCTGCTGTATCCCATCGGGCCGACGTCGTCCCAGCAGAGCAACAACCACCTAGGACGGTAGGCATGGCATCGAGCCCCCGTTACGGCGCCGGCGGCGCCTTCCCCGCGAAGCAGGGGATGTACAACCCTGCGTTCGAGAAGGACGCGTGCGGTCTCGCGATGGTCGCGACCCTGCGCGGCGAGGCGGGCCACGACATCGTGGACCTCGCCCTCACCGCCCTGCGCAACCTCGAGCACCGCGGCGCCATCGGCTCCGACGCGGGCACGGGCGACGGTGCCGGCATCCTCACGCAGATGCCCGACGCGTTCCTGCGCGCGGTGGTCGACTTCGACCTGCCGCCGGTGGGGGAGTACGCGGCCGGCATGATCTTCCTGCCCCGCGACGACGAGGCCCGCGCCGCCATGAAGGCGTCGATCGAGAGCGTCGCCGCGAGCGAGGGCCTCGAGGTGCTCGGGTGGCGCGAGGTGCCGACCGAGGACGAGCACCTCGGCAAGCTGGCCTTCGACGCGCGTCCGGCGTTCGAGCAGGTGTTCATCACGTGCCCGGCCCAGGACGGCGAGGAGCCGCTCTCGGGCATCGCGCTCGACCGCCGCGTGTACCGCCTGCGCAAGCGCGCCCAGCACGAGCTCGAGGCGTACTTCGTGACCCTCTCGAGCCGCACGCTCGGCTACAAGGGCATGGTCACGACTCTCCAGCTCGAGCCGTTCTACCCCGACCTGCAGGACGAGCGCTTCGTGACGGAGCTCGCCGTCGTGCACAGCCGCTACTCGACCAACACGTTCCCGTCGTGGCCGCTCGCGCAGCCGCTGCGCATGCTCGCCCACAACGGCGAGATCAACACGGTCGGCGGCAACCGCAACTGGATGCGCGCGCGCCAGTCGCAGCTCGAGTCCGAGCTGCTCGGCGACATCCGCCCGCTGCTGCCGATCTGCGCCGACGGCCAGAGCGACTCCGCCTCGTTCGACGAGGTGCTCGAGTTGCTGACGCTCACCGGCCGCAGCCTGCCGCACGCGATGCTGATGATGGTCCCCGAGGCCTACGAGAAGCAGGCGGACATCGATCCCGACGTGCGCGCCTTCTACGAGTACCACTCGCTCCAGATGGAGCCGTGGGACGGCCCCGCGTCGCTGATCTTCACCGACGGCACGATCGTCGGCGGCATGCTCGACCGCAACGGCCTGCGTCCGGGCCGCTGGACCGTCACGAAGGACGGCCTCGTGGTCATCGGCTCCGAGACGGGCGTGCTCGACTTCGAGCCCGAGCGCATCGAGCGCCGCGGGCGCCTGCTGCCCGGCCGCATGTTCGTGGTCGACACGGCCCAGGGCCGCATCATCGAGGACGACGAGATCAAGCGCGAGCTCGCCGCCATGCACCCGTGGCAGGAGTGGCTCGACAAGGGCACGGTGCGCCTCGCCGACCTGCCCGAGCGCGAGCACATCGTCCACCCGATCGCGTCGATCAACCGGCGCCTGCGAACCTTCGGCTACACCGAGGAGGAGGTGCGCATCCTGCTGGCCCCCATGGGCCGCACGGGCGCGGAGCCCCTCGGCGCCATGGGCTCGGACACCCCGATCGCGGTGCTCAGCGAGCGCCCGCGCCTGCTGTTCGACTACTTCACGCAGCAGTTCGCGCAGGTCACCAACCCGCCGCTCGACTCCATCCGCGAGGAGGTCGTGACCAGCCTCAAGCTCGGTCTCGGCCCCGAGGCGAACCTGCTCTCGTGGGGTCCGGAGCACGCCCGCACGGTCGGGCTGGACTTCCCGGTGATCGACAACGACGAGCTCGCGAAGATCCAGCACATCGACACCGCCCTGCCCGGGCGCTCGTCCGTGACCCTGCGCGGCCTCTACCGCGTCGCCGCCGGCCGCAAGGGGCTCGAGAAGCGCCTCGCGCAGCTCTGCCGCGAGGCCGACAAGGCGATCGAGGACGGCGCCGAGTTCATCGTGCTCAGCGACCGCGACTCCAACCAGGACCTCGCGCCCATCCCGTCGCTGCTCATGCTGTCGGCGATCCACCACCACCTCATCCGCAACGAGACGCGCATGAAGGTCGGCCTGGTGGTCGAGGCCGGCGACGTGCGCGAGGTGCACCACGTCGCGACGCTCATCGGCTACGGGGCGTCCGCCGTGAACCCGTACCTCGCAATGGAGACGGTCGAGAACCTCGTCCGCACCGGATCGATCCAGGGCGTCACGCCCGAGAAGGCCGTCAAGAACCTGATCTACGCGCTCGGCAAGGGCGTGCTGAAGATCATGTCGAAGATGGGCATCTCGACCGTGTCGTCGTACGCGGGTGCCCAGGTGTTCGAGGCCGTCGGTCTGTCCCAGGAGCTGATCGACGCGTACTTCACCGGCACCGAGAGCAAGCTCGGCGGCATCGGGCTCGACCAGATCGCGGCCGAGAACGCCGCGCGCCACGCGTTCGCCTACCCCGAGGACCGCGCGCCGCGCGCGCACGAGCGCCTGTGGACCGGCGGCGAGTACCAGTGGCGCCGCGACGGCGCCCCGCACCTGTTCAACCCGGACACGGTGTTCCGCCTGCAGCACTCGACGCGCACGCGCCGCTACGACATCTTCCGCGAGTACACCAAGCTCGTGGACGACCAGGCGGCCGAGCTCAAGACGCTGCGCGGTCTGTTCCAGCTGCGCACGGGCGTGCGCCCGGCCGTGCCGATCGACGAGGTCGAGCCGGTGTCGGAGATCGTGAAGCGCTTCTCGACGGGCGCGATGAGCTACGGCTCGATCTCGCGCGAGGCCCACGAGACGCTCGCGATCGCGATGAACCGCCTGGGCGGCAAGTCGAACACCGGTGAGGGCGGCGAGGACGTCGACCGCCTGCTCGACCCCGAGCGTCGCAGCTCGATCAAGCAGGTCGCGTCGGGCCGCTTCGGCGTCACCAGCCTGTACCTCACCGAGGCCGACGACATCCAGATCAAGCTCGCGCAGGGCGCCAAGCCCGGCGAGGGCGGTCAGCTGCCCCCGGGCAAGGTGTACCCGTGGGTCGCGCGGACGCGTCACGCGACCGCCGGCGTGGGCCTGATCTCGCCGCCGCCGCACCACGACATCTACTCGATCGAGGATCTCAAGCAGCTGATCTTCGACCTGAAGCGCGCGAACCCGAAGGCCCGCATCCACACCAAGCTGGTGAGCCAGTCGGGCATCGGCGCGGTCGCCGCGGGCGTGGCGAAGGCGCTGAGCGACGTCATCCTGGTCTCCGGCCACGACGGCGGCACGGGCGCGAGCCCGCTGAACTCGCTCAAGCACGCGGGCACGCCGTGGGAGCTCGGTCTCGCCGAGACGCAGCAGACGCTCATGCTGAACGGCATGCGCGACCGCGTCGTCGTGCAGGTCGACGGCCAGCTCAAGACCGGCCGCGACGTCATCATCGGCGCCCTGCTGGGCGCGGAGGAGTTCGGCTTCGCCACGGCTCCGCTCGTGGTCGAGGGCTGCATCATGATGCGCGTGTGCCACCTCGACACCTGCCCGGTGGGCGTGGCCACGCAGAACCCCGTGCTGCGCTCGCGCTTCACCGGCAAGGCCGAGCACGTCGTCAACTTCATGGAGTTCATCGCCCAGGAGGTGCGCGAGTACCTCGCCGAGCTCGGCTTCCGCTCGCTCGACGAGGCGATCGGCCACGCCGAGGTGCTCGACGTGAACCCCGCGGTGGAGCACTGGAAGGCCTCGGGTCTCGACCTGACGCCGATCCTCGAGGGCCCCCGCTTCGCGGAGGACGAGCCGCGCCGCCACCAGCGCGACCAGCTGCACGAGCTCGAGGAGCACTTCGACGTGCCGCTGATCGAGCGGGCGCAGGACGTGATCGCGAACGGCGGTCAGATCTCCATCCAGCTGCCCGTGCGCAACACCGCTCGCGCGGTCGGGACCATGCTCGGCCACCACGTCACGAAGGCGCGAGGCGAGCACGGCCTGCCGGCCGGGTCGATCGACATCACGCTGACGGGCTCGGCGGGGCAGTCGTTCGGGGCGTTCCTGCCCAACGGCATCACGCTGCGCCTCGAGGGCGACTCGAACGACTACGTCGGCAAGGGCCTCTCGGGCGGGCAGATCGTGATCCGCCCGCCGCGCGGCGCCACGTTCGACGCGTCGCAGAACGTCATCGCGGGCAACGTGATCGGCTACGGCGCGACCCAGGGCACGATGTTCCTGCGCGGCGTCGTGGGCGAGCGCTTCTTCGTCCGCAACTCGGGTGCGACCGCGGTCGTCGAGGGCGTGGGCGACCACGCGCTCGAGTACATGACCGGCGGCCTCGCGGTCATCCTGGGCCGCACTGGACGCAACCTGGGCGCCGGCATGTCGGGCGGCACGGCGTACGTGTACCGCCTCAACACGGATCTCGTGAACCGCGAGGCGCTCGCCTCGGGCGAGCTCACGCTCACCGAGCTGGGCTCGGGCGACGCCGAGATCCTGCGCGACCTGCTGGAGCAGCACGTCGCGCAGACCGAGTCGGAGCTGGCGCAGCGCCTGCTCGACGACTTCGAGAACGAGGTGGCGAACTTCGTGCGGGTCCTGCCGCGCGACTACGCCGCCGTCCTGCAGACCCGCCAGGAGGCGGTCGCCGAGGGTCTGGACCCCGACGGCGACGTCGTCTGGAACCGCATCCTGGAGGTGACCGGTGGCTGACCCCAAGGGCTTTCTGAAGGTGACCGAGCGGGAGCTCCCCGCTCGCCGTCCCGTGCCCGTGCGCATCCTCGACTGGAAGGAGGTGTACGAGCCGGGCGACTCGGCCATGCTCCGCCGCCAGGCGAGCCGCTGCATGGACTGCGGCATCCCGTTCTGTCATCAGGGCTGCCCCCTCGGCAACCTGATCCCCGAGTGGAACGACCTGATGTGGCGCGGCGAGGGCCGCTCCGCGATCGAGCGCCTGCACGCGACCAACAACTTCCCGGAGTTCACGGGCCGCCTGTGCCCCGCGCCGTGCGAGAGCGCGTGCGTGCTGGGCATCAACCAGCCCGCCGTCACGATCAAGCAGATCGAGGTCTCGACGATCGACGAGGCGTTCGCGAACGGATGGGTCGAGCCCAAGCCGCCGGCGCGCCTGACCGGCAAGACCGTCGCCGTGGTCGGCTCGGGCCCCGCCGGTCTCGCCGCCGCCCAGCAGCTCACGCGGGCCGGCCACACGGTCGCGGTGTACGAGCGCGACGACCGCATCGGCGGCCTGCTGCGCTACGGCATCCCGGACTTCAAGATGGAGAAGAAGCACCTCGAGTCGCGCCTGCGCCAGATGCAGGACGAGGGCACGCGGTTCCGTGCGGGCGTCGAGATCGGCAAGGACATCTCGTGGAGCGACCTGCGCGCGCGCTACGACGCCGTCGTGGTCGCCACCGGCTCCACGGTGCCGCGCGACCTGCCGATCCCGGGCCGGGAGCTCGCGGGCGTGCACTTCGCCATGGAGTACCTCGTCGAGGCGAACAAGGCGGTGGCGGGCGACCAGGTCCCGAACCAGATCACGGCCGAGGGCAAGCACGTCGTCGTGATCGGCGGCGGCGACACCGGCGCCGACTGCATCGGCACGGCGCACCGTCAGGGCGCGCTCAGCGTGACCAACCTCGCCATCGGCAAGCGCCCCGGCGACGACCGCCCGGAGCACCAGCCCTGGCCGATGATGCCCACCGTGTTCGAGGTCTCCTCGGCGCACGAGGAGGGCGGCGAGCGCCAGTACCTCGCGTCGACGGTCGAGTTCGTCGGAAACGACGCGGGCGAGGTGCGCGCCCTCGTGGTGGCCGAGACGGAGTTCGTCGACGGCCGCCGCGTGCCCAAGCCGGGCACGGAGCGCGAGATCCCGGCCGACCTGGTGCTGATCGCGATGGGCTTCACCGGCCCCGAGCGCGAGGCGCTCGAGCAGCAGCTGCAGGCGCAGTTCACGGCTCGAGGCAACGTCGAGCGCGACGGCGCCTTCCAGTCCACTGCTCCCGGTGTGTTCGTGGCCGGCGACGCCGGCCGCGGCCAGTCGCTCATCGTGTGGGCGATCGCCGAGGGCCGCTCTGTCGCGGCAGAGGTCGATTCGTACCTGATGGGGGAGACCTCTCTGCCCTCTCCGGTGCGTCCGACGGATGTCGCGATCGGTCTGCAGCCCGCGTAGGCTGAGCCCGAAAACCCCGAAGACGCCGACACGAGGATCGGAAGTTCCGTGCCGCCGTCTTATCACCCTGTGCGGAAGGTAATCAGTTGAGACGTGCCAA
Organism: Microbacterium sp. Root53; assembly: GCF_001426925.1. Lineage (GTDB taxonomy): Bacteria > Actinomycetota > Actinomycetes > Actinomycetales > Microbacteriaceae > Microbacterium. The sequence goes on along the minus strand of NZ_LMFR01000002.1, from coordinate 13,834 downwards.
GATCGTCGCCACCCTCGGGCCCGCGACGTCGACACGCGAGAAGGTCCGTGAGCTCATCGAGGCCGGCGTCGACGTCGCCCGGCTCAACCTGAGCCACGGCGACTACTCGGTCCACGACGCCAACTACGAGAACGTGCGCGGCGCCGCCGAGGACGTGGGCAAGCCGGTCGCCATCCTGGTCGACCTGCAGGGCCCGAAGATCCGGCTCGGCAAGTTCAAGGACGGCCCCCACTATCTGGCCGAGGGCGACATCTTCAAGATCACGATCGATGAGATCGAGGGCACGAAGGAGATCGCCGGCACGACCTACAAGGGCCTGCCCCAGGACGTGAAGCCGGGCGACTACCTGCTCATCGACGACGGCAAGGTGCGCCTGCAGGTCATCGAGGCCGACGAGCGGACCGTCACGACCAAGACGATCGTCGCGGGCAACGTGTCCAACAACAAGGGCATCAACATCCCGAGCGCCGCCGTCAACGTCCCCGCGCTGAGCGAGAAGGACGAGCAGGACCTGCGCTGGGCGCTCCGCAAGGGCGCCGACCTCATCGCCCTCTCGTTCGTGCGGAACGCGAAGGACGTGCAGCGCGCCCACGTGATCATGGCGGAGGAGGGACGTCGCGTCCCGATCATCGCGAAGATCGAGAAGCCGCAGGCGGTCGACGCCCTCGAAGACATCGTCGATGCGTTCGACGGCATCATGGTGGCCCGCGGCGACCTCGGCGTCGAGCTCCCGCTCGAGGCCGTGCCGATCGTGCAGAAGAAGGCCGTCGAGCTGGCGCGCCGCATGGCCAAGCCGGTCATCGTCGCCACGCAGATGCTCGAGTCGATGATCAGCAACCCCGTCCCCACGCGCGCCGAGACCAGCGACGTGGCCAACGCGGTGCTGGACGGCGCGGACGCCGTGATGCTGTCGGGCGAGACCAGCGTCGGCGAGTACCCCGTCGTCACGGTCGCGACCATGGCGCGCATCATCGAGTCGACCGAGGAGCACGGCCTCGAGCGCATCCCGCCGCTCACGACCAAGCCCCGCACGCAGGGCGGCGCCATCACGCTCGCGGCCGTCGAGGTCGCCGACTTCGTCGACGCCAAGTTCCTGTGCGTGTTCACGCAGTCGGGCGACTCGGTCCGCCGTATGTCGCGCCTGCGCTCGCACCGCCCGATGATCGGGTTCACGCCGGAGGTCGGCATCCAGCGGCGAATGGCGCTGACCTGGGGCGTGCGCTCGACCCTCGTCGAGATGGTGGAGCACACCGACCTGATGTTCCACCAGGTTGACGAGTACCTCCTCGAGAACGGCCTCGCGCAGATCGGCGACAAGGTCGTGGTGATCTCGGGCTCGCCTCCCGGCATCGCGGGATCGACCAACGACCTGCGCGTCCACAAGGTCGGCGACGCCGTCCAGGGCGCCGCTCCGATCTACCAGGAGCGGTAAGCAGATCCGCCCGATACCGCCTCGCACGGGGTCACCCGCGCGAGGCGGTATCGTCGTTCCGGGCCGGTGTGGCGGAATGGCAGACGCGGCGCACTCAAAATGCGCTGTCCGTGAGGGCGTGTGGGTTCGAGTCCCACCACCGGCACCATGCGGCCACCACCGCACCAGCGGGGGAGCCGCGTGGCTTTCAGCCAGCCCAGACACGAAGACTTAGGATGGACACGTGACCGAAGAGCAGACCGGGCAGGCACCCGCGGCACCCCGCCGCGTCGTCGTGGCCGAGGACGAGTCCCTCATCCGACTCGACATCGTTGAGATCCTCCGTGACAACGGATACGACGTGGTCGGCGAGGCCGGCGACGGCGAGACCGCCGTCCAGCTCGCGACCGAGCTGCGTCCCGACCTGGTGATCATGGACGTCAAGATGCCGCAGCTCGACGGCATCAGCGCGGCCGAGCGCCTCAGCAAGAACCACATCGCGCCCGTCGTGCTGCTGACGGCGTTCAGCCAGAAGGAGCTGGTCGAGCGCGCGAGCGAGGCCGGCGCCCTGGCCTACGTCGTCAAGCCGTTCACCCCGAACGACCTGCTGCCGGCCATCGAGATCGCCCTCGCCCGCTACGAGCAGATCATCACGCTCGAGGCCGAGGTCGCGGACATGGTCGAGCGCTTCGAGACCCGCAAGCTCGTCGACCGCGCGAAGGGCCTGCTGAACGAGAAGATGGGCCTGTCGGAGCCGGAGGCGTTCCGCTGGATCCAGAAGGCGTCGATGGACCGCCGCCTGACGATGCAGGACGTCGCCAAGGCGATCATCGAGCAGCTCGCGCCCAAGAAGGCGTGACCGAGCTCCCGCTCACCGAGGACATCCGGCTCCGTCCCCTGCGTCTGGGGGACGGAGCCGCTCTGGCTTCGGCGTACATCCGCAACCGCGCCCACCTCGAGCCGTGGGAGCCGCTGCGCGATCCGGACTTCTACACCGTCGCGTCGCAGCAGGCGCAGACGCGCTACGCCGTCGCGGAGCACTCGCGCGGCGCGGCGCTGCGCTGGGTTCTCGAGGACGCCGACGAGAGGATCGTCGGCCGGCTCAACGTGACCGACATCGTGCGCGGCGCGTTCCAGAGCGCGAATGTCGGGTACTGGCTCGACGCCGAGCTCACGGGCCGCGGCCTGATGACCCGGGCCGTGCGCATCGCCGCGGAGCACGCGCGCGACCAGCTCGGGCTGCACCGCCTCCAGGCGGGAACGCTGCCGGAGAACACCGGATCCCAGGCCGTGCTCGAGCGCGCGGGATTCGAGCGCTTCGGCTTCGCGCCCCGCTACCTGCGGATCGCCGGACAGTGGCGCGACCACGTGCTGTTCCAGCGGATCCTGCACGACTGAGCGGCGGCCTGCCGCGCTCAGCCCTGCGTCGACAGGTCCTTGATCAGGTTCGTGATCCGCACCGTGGAGCAGCGGCGGCCGGCCTCGTCAACGATCACGATCTCGTGCACGGCGACCGAGCGGCCGAGGTGCAGGGCCGTGCAGGTCGCGGTGACGAGTCCGGAGCGGGCCGAGCCGGTGTGGGTGGCGTTGATGTCGAGGCCGACGGCGAGGCGCCCCGGGCCCGCGTGGTAGTTCGCGGCCATGGACCCCATCGACTCGCCCAGCACCACGTATGCCCCGCCGTGCATGAGTCCGACCGGCTGGGTGTTGCCCTCGACGGGCATCGTGGCGACGGAGTGCTCGGCGGTGAACTCGGTGAAGCGGACGCCCATGCGCTCGGCGAGCGCGCCGATGCCGCGGTGGCGGACCCACTCGAGTCCGGGGGAGAGGTCGGACATCGGTCTCCTGATTCGGTGTCCTGCGCAGCTCCGCACCGCGGCGGTGGCGTCGGCGGTGCTCGTTAGGCTGACAGGGTGACGGACTCCGCAAAGCCTACCCTCCTGGTCGTCGACGGCCATTCGCTCGCCTACCGCGCGTTCTACGCGCTGCCGGTCGACAACTTCTCGACCAAGGACGGGCAGCACACGAACGGCATCTACGGGTTCCTGTCGATGTTCGTCAACCTTCTGAAGGCCGAGAAGCCGACCCACCTCGCGGTCGCCTTCGACACTTCGCGGGAGTCCTTCCGGACGCGCGAGTACACCGATTACAAGGCCAACCGCTCCGAGACCCCGGCGGAGTTCAAGGGCCAGATCCCGCTCCTGCAGGAGTGCCTCGCCGCCATGGGCGTCACGGTCCTGCAGAAGGCGGACTACGAGGCCGACGACATCCTGGCGACCCTCGCGACGCGGGGCGCGGCCGAGGGGTTCAAGGTCCTGGTCTGCTCGGGCGACCGCGACACCATCCAGCTCGTGAACGACGACATCACCCTGCTGTACCCGTCCGTGCAGGGCGTGTCGCAGCTCAAGCGCTACGACCCCGCGGCGGTCGTCGAGAAGTACGGGCTCGCGCCCGAGTTCTACCCCGACATCGCGGCCCTGGTGGGCGAGACGAGCGACAACCTGCCGGGCGTGCCGAAGGTCGGCGAGAAGACCGCGGTGAAGTGGCTCACGCAGTTCGGCTCGCTCGACGCGCTGCTCGACGGGGCCGACACCATCAAGGGTGTCGTGGGTGGGAACCTGCGCGAGCACATCGAGGACGTCCGCCGCAATCGCCGCCTGAACCGCCTGCTGCGCGACGTCGAGCTCGAGTTCGGCCCCGCCGACCTCGCGGTCAAGCCGCTCGACGCCCAGGCCGTGCGCGACATCTTCGCGCGCCTGGAGTTCCGGACGCTGCTGCCGCGCGTGTTCGAGGCCGCGGGCGCCGTGATGGACGACGAGCCCGTCGCCGACGCCGAGCCGATGCCCGCGCCGCGCGAGCTCACGGCCGCCGAGCTGGCCGCCTGGGTCACCGCGGCACCGGGCGAGGTGGGCGTGACGATCACCACGGCGGCCGGGCTGCCCGACCGCATCGGGCTCTCCTCCGGATCCGATGCGGTGGAGACCGGCTGGTCCGAGGACGTCGCCGCCGCCCTGCGCGACTGGTTCGCGTCCGACGCGCCCAAGGTGCTCACGGACGCCAAGCCGCAGGTGAAGGCCCTCGGGCGCGCGGGCGTCGTCGTGGGCGGGCTCGCCTTCGACAATCTGCTGGCCGGCTGGCTGCTGCGCCCGAGCCTCCCGGACCGCTCCCTCGGCCACCTCGTCGAGCGCTACCTCGGAGAGAAGCTCCCCGAGGCCGACCTGTCGCAGCTCGTGCCCGAGACCGAGGGGGCCACGCCGGGCCAGCTGTCGTGGTTCACGCTGCGGGTCGCCGAGGGGCTGCGCGGCGAGCTGCCGGACGCCGTGCGCTCGGTGCTCACCGACATCGAGCTGCCGACGCTCGTCGCCCTGGCGGACATGGAGCTGGCCGGCGTCGCGGTGTCGCACGACAAGCTGTCCGGCTTCTCCTCGGAGCTGGGCGCCCGTGCCGAGGCGCTGGCGCAGGAGGCGTACGCGGCGATCGGCCACGAGGTCAACCTCGGATCGCCCAAGCAGCTGCAGGAGGTGCTCTTCGAGGAGCTGCAGCTGCCCAAGACCCGCAAGACGAAGACCGGCTACACGACGGACGCCGCGGCCCTCGCCGACCTTCAGGAGAAGGCGCACCACCCGTTCCTCGACGTGCTGCTGCAGCACCGCGAGGCCACCAAGCTCAAGCAGATCATCGACGGCCTCGACGCGGCGATCGGCGAGGACGGCCGCGTGCACACGACGTACGTGCAGACCGGCAGCCAGACCGGGCGCCTGTCGAGCACCGACCCGAACCTCCAGAACATCCCGGTGCGCACCGAGGAGTCGCGGCGCATCCGGGCGGCGTTCGAGGTGGGTGAGGGGTACGAGGCGCTGCTCACGGCCGACTACTCGCAGATCGAGATGCGGATCATGGCGCATCTCTCGGGCGATCCGGGCCTGATCGAGGCGTTCAACTCGGGCGAGGACCTGCACCGCTTCGTGGGCGCGCGCGTGTTCGGCGTCGCTCCCGAGGAGGTCACGCCCGCGATGCGCACGAAGGTCAAGGCCATGTCCTACGGCCTCGTGTACGGGCTGTCGGCGTTCGGCCTGTCGAAGCAGCTGCGCATCGAGCAGTCCGAGGCGAAGTCGCTCATGCTGGAGTACTTCGCGCGGTTCGGCGCGGTGCGCGATTACCTGCGCTCGTCGGTCGAGCAGGCCCGCGTGGACGGCTACACCGAGACGATCTTCGGGCGGCGGCGTCCGTTCCCGGACCTGACGAGCCCGAACCGCGTGCTCCGCGAGAACGCGGAGCGTGCGGCGCTCAACGCCCCCATCCAGGGCAGCGCCGCCGACATCATGAAGATCGCGCTGTTCCGCATCCACGACGACCTGCGGGGGATGGCCTCGCGCGTGCTGCTGCAGATCCACGACGAGCTCGTGGTCGAGGTGGCACCGGGGGAGTGGGACGCGGTCGAGCGCATCGTGCGCGACCGGATGGGCAGCGCCGCCGAGCTCTCGGTGCCGCTCGACGTGCAGGTCGGGCGCGGCGCGGACTGGAACGAGGCCGCGCACTGAGCGCGGCGGACGAGGAGCAGGGATGACCGAGCGCACGCCCACCGAGATCGACCGCATCGCCGAGGGATGGGTGGACCGGGTCGTCGAGCTGTCGCCGATAGCCGCCACGTACATCGGCCGCAGCGAGGCGAACGACCGCTTCGACGACTTCAGCCTCGCGGGCCACGAGCGTGCGCAGGAGGCCGCGCGCCGGACGCTGGCGGCGCTCGATGCCGCGACGCCCTCCGACGACGTGGACCGGGTCACGCAAGCCGATCTCGGCGCCGAGCTGCGTCTGTCCGCCGAGCTGCACGAGGCCCGCTGGCACCTGCGCGACCTCAACGTGATCGCCAGCGCGGCGCAGGACATCCGGCAGGTGTACGACCTGATGCCCACGGACTCGGCCGACGACTGGGACGTCATCGCCCGCCGCCTGCGCGCCGTCCCGGGCGCCATCGCCGGGTACATCGAGACGCTCTCCGAGGGCATCCGCCAGGGCGTCGTGCCCGCGGTGAGGCAGGTCCGCGAGGTGGCGGCGCAGATCCCGCGCTACACGGCTGAGGACGGCTTCTTCGCCTCGCTCGTCTCCGGCGCCGCGCCCGCGGACGGCGACCTCGCGACGTCGGTGCGCGCCGACCTGGAGCGCGGTGCGGAGGAGGCCCGTCGCGCGTACGACCGTCTCGCCGAGTTCCTCACCGACGCACTCGCACCGGCCGCCACCGAGGCCGACGGCGTCGGACGCGAGCTGTACGCGCTCCACTCGCGGCGCTTCCTCGGTGCGGTGATCGACCTCGACGAGACGTACGAGTGGGGCATCGAGGAGCTCGCGCGGATGACCTCCGAACAGGAGGCGATCGCGCGCGAGATCCTCCCCGGTGCGACCGTCGAGGAGGCCGTCGCCCACCTCGAGCGCGACCCGTCCCGCAAGCTGGTCGGCACGGACGCCCTGCGCACCTGGATGCAGGAGACGAGCGATCGCGCCGTGGCCGAGCTGGGGCGCACCCACTTCGACATCCCCGAGCCGATCCGCCGTCTGGAGTGCATGATCGCGCCCACGCAGGAGGGCGGGATCTATTACACCGGGCCGACCGACGACTTCTCGCGACCGGGCCGGATGTGGTGGTCGGTGCCGGAGGGTGTCACGGAGTTCGACACATGGCGCGAGCTCACCACCGTGTACCACGAGGGCGTGCCGGGCCACCACCTGCAGATCGGGCAGGCGGTCTACAACCGGGCTCAGCTGAACGCGTGGCGGCGCCTGCTCGCGGGCACGTCGGGGCACGCAGAGGGCTGGGCCCTGTACGCCGAGCGCCTCATGGAGCAGCTCGGCTATCTCGACGACCCCGCCGATCGCCTGGGCATGCTCGACGGCCAGCGGATGCGGGCGGCGCGCGTCGTGCTCGACATCGGCGTCCACCTCGGCAAGCCGCGCCCGGATGGCGACGGGGTCTGGGATGCCGACTATGCGCTCGAGTTCATGCGCCGGAACGTGAACATGCCCGACGAGTTCATCCGCTTCGAGGTCAACCGGTACCTCGGATGGCCCGGCCAGGCGCCGTCCTACAAGGTCGGCCAGCGCCTGTGGGAGCAGGTGCGGGACGAGTACCGGGCGGCGCGGGGCGCGGAGTTCTCGATGAAGGAGTTCCACAAGCGGGCGCTCGACCTCGGCGGGGTGGGCCTCGACACGCTGCGCACGGCGCTCGTCGGCTGACGGGAATACGCAGCACCCCCTCCGGTTACATGCGAGTGAATAGAGAGCGGGGAGCCTCATGGACATCGAACTCGGCCTGGACACCTTCGGCGACGTCACGCGCGGGACGGACGGCGAGCGCCTCAGCGACGCGGAGACGATCCGGAACATCGTCGCGCAGGCGAAGCTCGCCGACGAGGTGGGTCTGAAGTTCTTCGGCATCGGCGAGCACCACCGGCACGAGTTCGCCGTGTCGAGCCCGGAGATCGTGCTCGCGGCGATCGCCTCGGTCACGAAGGACATCCGCCTGGGTACAGCCGTGACGGTGCTCTCCAGCGACGACCCCGTGCGAGTCTATGAGCGGTTCGCGACGCTCGACGCGGTGTCGAATGGCCGCGCGGAGGTCATCCTGGGCCGCGGCTCGTTCATCGAGTCGTTCCCGCTCTTCGGCTACGACCTGCGCGACTACGAGGCGCTGTTCGAGGAGAAGCTCGATCTGTTCGTGCGCCTGATGACCGAGCAGCCGGTCACCTGGCAGGGCGCGATGCGGCCGCCCCTGCAGGAGGCGGACGTCTTCCCGAAGACGGCGAACGGCCTCACCGCGTGGGTCGGGGTCGGCGGCTCGCCCGAGTCGGTCGTCCGCACCGCACGTCACGGGCTCGGCCTCATGCTCGCCATCATCGGCGGCGCTCCCGCACGGTTCCGCCCGTACGTCGACCTGTTCCACCGCTCCCTCGCGTCGTACGAGAAGCCCGCCGCTCCGGTCGGGGTGCACTCGCCGGGCCACGTCGCCGACACGGACGAGGAGGCCTGGGACGAGCTGTACCCCGAGATGGCGGCCATGCGCGAGAAGATCGGGCGCGAGCGCGGCTGGGCCGGCGGTTACAACCGCCTCCAGTTCCAGAACGAGATCGGCACGGGCGGCGCCGTGTATGCGGGCTCGCCCGAGCGCGTCGCGCAGAAGATCGCCGAGACCGTGCGCATGCTCGGCCTGACGCGGTTCGACCTGAAGTTCGCGAACGGCGGTCTCGAGCACGACAAGCTCATGAAGAGCATCGAGCTGTACGGCACGAAGGTCGCGCCGCGCGTGCGGGAGCTGCTGGCGGAGGAGCCGGCCTCCCGCTGAATGGTCACTTCGACCATTAGGCTGGCGCCATGACGTCACCGTCCGCGCGCCTCGACTCGCTGCCGTTCACCCGCAAGCACCTGCGGCTGCTCACCGGATCCGGCATCGGGTGGGCCCTCGACGCCATGGACGTCGGACTGATCTCGTTCATCCTCGCGGCGCTCGTGGCGGAGTGGCAGCTGACGCCGGCCGAGACCTCCTGGATCGCGTCGGTCGGCTTCATCGGCATGGCGGTCGGCGCCAGCGTCGGCGGCCTCCTCGCCGACCGCCTCGGCCGCCGGCAGGTGTTCGCGCTGACGCTGCTCGTCTACGGGCTCGCGACCGGAGCGAGCGCCCTGGTCGGGGGAGTGGCCGCGCTGCTCGTGCTGCGCTTCTTCGTGGGTCTGGGCCTCGGCTCCGAGCTGCCGGTCGCATCCACCTATGTCGCCGAGTTCGCGCCCGCTCGCATCCGCGGCCGGCTCGTCGTGATCCTCGAGGCGTTCTGGGCCGTCGGATGGACGGCGGCCGCGCTGATCGGGTACTTCGTGGTGCCGCTCGAGAACGGCTGGCGCTGGGCATTCGCGCTCGGCGCGATCCCCGCTGTGTACGCGCTGGTGGTGCGCTGGGCTCTGCCCGAATCGCCGCGCTTCCTCGAGAGCCGCGGGCGCGTTTCGGAGGCCGATGCGATCGTGCGGGACTTCGAGGCCTCCGCCGGCCGCGCGGTCACGCGCAGCGAGTCGCCCGTGGCACCGCCGGCCGGCGCGGGCGAGGCGGCTCCACGCGGTCTCGCCGCTGTCGCCGCGCTGTGGTCGCCGGCGCTCCGGATGCGCACCGCCGCCATCTGGCTGGTCTGGTTCTGCGTGAACTTCTCGTACTACGGGGCGTTCATCTGGATCCCGACCATCCTCTTCAACCAGGGGTTCGACCTGGTGCGGTCGTTCGGCTTCACGCTGATCATCACGCTCGCGCAGCTGCCGGGCTATGCCGTCGCCGCCTGGCTGATCGAGGTGTGGGGCCGTCGCGCCACGCTCGCCACGTTCCTGGTCGGCTCCGCGGTCGCCGCCGTGCTGTTCGGGTCCTCGACGGAGCCCTGGCAGATCATCGCGAGCGGCATGGCGCTGTCGTTCTTCAACCTGGGTGCCTGGGGCGCCCTGTATGCCGTGACGCCGGAGCTGTACCCGACGACGCTGCGCGCGACCGGCGCCGGCTGGGCCGCCGCGGTCGGCCGCATCGCGTCGATCGTGGCGCCGCTGTTCGTGCCGTGGGCGATGGAGCTCGGCGGGGCCCCGCTGCTGTTCGTGGTGTTCTCGATCTTCTTCGCGATCGCCGCGGTCGGCGTGATCCCGCTCGCCGACCGCCGCGGCCAGGCCCTCGACGAGCGCCTCCCGGTCGGGTGAGGCATCGGCCGCGGCATGCGTGCGGCGGCATAGACTGGCGCCGTGACTGACGTGCGCTACGTCGCGATCGGCGACTCCTTCACCGAGGGGGTCGGCGACGAGCTCCCGGACGGCACGCCCCGAGGCTGGGCCGACCTGGCCGCCCAGGGCTGGGCCGACGCGACAGGCGCGCCGATCCGGTACGCCAACCTCGCCATCCGCGGGCGGCTGGCATGGCCCATCGTCGAGGAGCAGCTCGAGGCGGCGCTGGCGCTCAAGCCGACGCACCTGTCGTTCAACGGCGGGGGCAACGACATGCTGCGGCCGCGCACCACGATCGCGCACATCGCCGACGCCTTCAGCCAGGTGCTGCGGCGCTGCGACGAGGAGGGCGTGCGGCTCATCCTGCTGTCGGGTGCCGACCCGACCCGCGGTCTGCCGCTCGGCGGCCTGGTGCGCCGCCGAGGGGATCAGCTCTCGGCGGCCGTGATGGCGCGCGTCGCGGGACGGGACGACGTCATCCGCGCCCTCAACTGGTCCGACAAGGTGCTGGCGACCGGACCCTTCTGGTCGGAGGACCGCCTGCACATGAACGCCCGCGGTCACCACCGGGTGGCGGCGCGCGTCCTCACCGCCCTGGGGTTCGAACCCGATCCGACCTGGTGGGATCTCCCGGTGGAGGACTCCGGCGTGCGGCTCCGCGGCGCGCATTACTACCGGACGCATGTCGGTCCGTGGCTCAAGCGACGGCTCACGCGGACGTCGTCGGGCGACGGGCGGATCGCCAAGTTCACCGACTGGCAGACGATCCGTCCTTCATTCAGCGGAATGGAATCGGCCGGCGAGGGGTTGGCGTCATCGTGAAGAAGATCGGATTCCTCTCGTTCGGCCACTGGACGCCGCATCCGGAGTCGGGCACCCGCAGTGCGGGCGACATGCTGCTGCAGGCGATCGACCTGGCGCAGGCCGTCGAGGACATCGGCGCCGACGGCGCCTACTTCCGTGTGCACCACTTCGCGCGGCAGATGAGCTCGCCGTTCCCGCTGCTCGCGGCGATCGGCGCCCGCACCTCCCGCATCGAGCTCGGCACCGGCGTGATCGACATGCGGTACGAGAACCCGATGTACATGGTCGAGGACGCCGGCTCGGCGGACCTGATCTCGGGCGGGCGCCTGCAGCTCGGCGTCTCGCGCGGCTCACCCGAGCAGGTCATCGACGGCTGGAAGTACTTCGGGTACTCGGGCGCCGAGGACGACCCGGACGGCGCCGAGCTGGCCCGACGCAAGACGGAGATCTTCCTGCAGCTGCTGGAGGGTCAGGGCTTCGCCGAGCCGAACCCGCGCCCGATGTTCCCGAACCCGCCGGGACTGCTCCGGCTCGAGCCCCACTCCGACGGTCTCCGCGAGCGAATCTGGTGGGGCGCCGGCTCCAATGCGACCGCGCGCTGGGCCGCCGAGAAGGGCATGAACCTCATGAGCTCGACCCTGAAGTGGGATGAGACCGGCGCGCCCTTCCACGTGCAGCAGGCCGAGCAGATCCGCGAGTTCCGCGACGAGTGGACCAAGCACGACTGGGGCTTCGAGCCGCGCGTGTCCGTGTCGCGCTCGATCGTCGCGATCACGAGCGACATGGACCGCCGCTACTTCCTCGGGGGCGGCGACCGCGAGGACCAGGTCGGCTACATCGAGCCCGGCACGCGCGCGATCTTCGGCCGCTCCTACACCGCTGAGCCGGACGAGCTGATCGAGGAGCTCCGCCGCGACGAGGCGATCGCCGAGGCCGACACGCTGCTGATCACGATCCCGAGCCAGCTCGGCGTCGACTACAACACCCATCTGATCGAGTCGATCCTCACGCACGTGGCACCCGCGCTCGGCTGGCGCTGAGCGACGCGTCCGCTACCGGGGGCGGCCCCGCGCGGTGCGATACTGACGCGGATGAGATCACACGACGTCGTGATGCGCTGGTTCACCGACGAGCTGACCAGCGGGCGCCTGCACGTGGGCGACCAGCTGCCGGGGGAGCGCGCGCTGGCCGAGCAGCTCGGTCTGTCGCGCGGCACGCTGCGGGAGGCCCTGCGGGTGCTCGAGGTGCTCGGCGCGATCGAGTCCGGCACGGGTTCGGGCCCGCGGGCCGGGACGTTCGTGACGGCATCCCACGGGCCGGCGATCAGCACGGTGTTCCGGCTGCAGATGGCCACCCGGCAGGTGTCGCCCGAGGACGTGTTCCGGGTGCGGCTCGCGCTCGAGACGCAGGCCGCCTCCCAGTCGCGGCCCGAGCAGGGGGACTGGGGCGCGGCAGCCGCCCTGCTCGGACGGATGGACGATCCCGAGCTGCCCATGGCGGAGTTCCTTCGGCTCGACGCGGAGTTCCACGTGCTGTGCTCGCGCACCGCCGGGAACACGCTGCTCAGCGTGCTCATGGACGCGCTGCGGCTCGTGATCTCGGACCACACGCTCGAGCGCGCGGCCGCTCTGAGCGACTGGCGCGGCACCGTGGACCGGCTCCAGCGCGAGCATCGGGCGATCCTCGACGCCCTGCGCTCGGGCCGCGGAGACCTCGCGGCAGAGCACCTCGAGCGCCACATCACCGGGTACTACGGGCTGACCGCGGCAGCGGCGCGCTAGGGCGTGTCTGGCAAATAGATCGGCGGTGTGCTGAGAGCCTGTGATCGTGTCGCGGTTTCAGATGCTCTCGGATGCTCAGTGGTCGTTGATCGAGGAGATGCTGCCGCGCCCGACCGGCGCAAGGGGCGGCCGTTCGCGGACGCCAGGCTGATGGTCGAGGNCTAGGGCGTGTCTGGCAAATAGATCGGCGGTGTGCTGAGAGCCTGTGATCGTGTCGCGGTTTCAGATGCTCTCGGATGCTCAGTGGTCGTTGATCGAGGAGATGCTGCCGCGCCCGACCGGGCGCAAGGGGCGGCCGTTCGCGGACGCCAGGCTGATGGTCGAGGGCATCGTCTACCGGTATCGGTGCGGCATCGCGTGGCGGGATCTTCCCGACGTGTTCGGGCCGTGGCAGACGGTGTGGACGTGGCATCACCGCCTGGCAATTGAGGGAACGTGGGACAAGGTGCTCGCCAAGCTCACCGCCGCTGCCGACGCGGCCGGGCTGGTGGACTGGTCGCTGTCGGTGGACTCCACGATCGCTCGTGCGCATCAGCACGCGACGAACACGAAGCGCCTCACAGGGGGCTGGATCGAATTACACGAATCCGGCCGACGAGCCGCCTGATCACGCGGTCGGCCGCTCCCGCGGCGGGCTCTCGACGAAGATCCATCAGCTCGTCGACGGCCACGGCTTGCCGCTGGTCGCGCTGCTCACGGCGGGTCAGGCCGGCGACTCGCCCATGTTCCTGCCGCTGATGGCGCACCTGCGCGTCGCCCGTCCCCTCGGCCGGCCCCGCACTCGTCCGGACGCCGTCCGCGGCGACAAGGCGTACTCGTCCCGCGCGATCCGCGGACACTTGCGCTCGCGCGGCATCAAGGCCGTGATCCCCGAACCGTCCGACCAGCAAGGACACCGTAAGCGGCGCGGATCACGCGGCGGCCGCCCCGTCGGACTGGACGCCGCCGACTACCGCAACCGCAATGTCATCGAGCGCCGCTACTGCCACATCAAGCAATGGCGCGGCCTCGCCACCCGCTACGACAAGCTCGCCGTCGTCTACCGCGCCGCCGTGATCCTCAACGCCGTCATCGCCTGGACCCGACAATTGTCAGACACGCCCTA
>NZ_LMFR01000001.1 GCF_001426925.1 Microbacterium sp. Root53 | reverse complement strand
GGGTCTGCTGAACGAAGTGGTGACAGTTTCGGTTAGGCCGCGAGGGCCAGGTTCTGGTTCATGATGGTCTCGAACTCGATCGGCGTCAAACGGCCCAGACGGGCTTGCCGGCGGCGTCGGTGGTAGGTCCGCTCGATCCAGGTCACGATCGCGACGCGCAGCTGTTCTCGGTTGGCCCAGGCGCGGCGGTCGAGGACGTTCTTCTGCAGCAGGCTGAAGAACGACTCCATCGCGGCGTTGTCGCCCGCAGCGCCGACTCGGCCCATCGATCCGACGAGCCCGTGACGGGTGAGCGCGCGGGCGAAGCGCCGGCTTCGAAATTGCGATCCGCGGTCCGAATGCACGATGCAGCCGGCGACATCGCCGCGCATCGCGACGGCGTTCTCGACCGCGCGGACGGCGAGTTGCGACTTCATGCGGTCGCTGATCGAGTACCCGACGATCCGGTTGCTGAAGACGTCCTTGACGGCGCAGATGTAGAGCTTGCCCTGCCGGGTTCGGTGCTCGGTGATATCCGTCAACCACAGCCGGTTGGCCGCGGTCGCGGTGAAGTCGCGCTGCACGCGGTCGTCGAACACGGGCGGGCCGGCCTTCTTGCCGTTCTTGCCGCGCTTYTTCCCGAACACCGACCACACGCCATTGCGGGAGCTGTGTTTCCAGACCGTCCGATCCGACACCTCCCACCCGTTGTCGCGGACGGCGTCGGCGATGAGGCGATACCCGAACTCAGGATCGTCGGCATGCGCGTCGACGATCGCGTCGACCAGATGCGCCTGCRCCCAGTCACGGTCGGTCACGGGCTCAGCCAGCCACCGGTAGTACGGCTGGCGGGCGATCTTCAGCACCCGGCACGTCACCGCGACCGGCACCCGCATCGGGGCGTCCTTCGCGGCCAGCTCGCGGACGAGCGGGTACATCATTTTGGGGAACCACCGAGCTTGAGGTTCGCCTGCGACAGATACGCCGCGGCCTTCCGCAGCACCTCGTTCTCCTGCTCGAGCAACCGGTTCCGCTTGCGCAGCTCACGGAGCTCATCGGCCTCCGACTTCGTCACGCCGGGCTTGACCCCGGCTTCGACGTCGTCTTGGCGCATCCAGTTCTGCAGGCAGGTCTCGCTGATCCCGAAGTCCGCCGCGATCTTCCGCAACGGCACCCCGGCATCCCGACCACGAGCAACGCGAACCACGTCCTCACGGAACTCGCGCGGATAGGGCTTGGGCATGATGACATCCTCCCAGCGGCACCCTCAGGCACCACAGATCAGGTGTCACCTATTCGTTCAGCAGACCCCGGAACTCGCGCGGATAGGGCTTGGGCATGATGACATCCTCCCAGCGGCACCCTCAGGCACCACAGATCAGGTGTCACCTATTCGTTCAGCAGACCCGAACGAACCACATCCAAAACGGGACCAACGATGACAACACCCGCGAAATCACGCGGGCACTGAGCATCAACGATGCACCCACCGACCCGCAGAATCCACCTGAAAATCGTGAGGGCACGGGATCGACGCCCGTCGAGGCCACCACCTGAACCCCCGGTTCACCGGGGGTTCAGTGTCTCCGGGCCGGCTGGCGAGGCACGGTCACGCAGGCACGCGGAGGGGGTGCGGCTCCTGCACCACAGCCGTGCACCGTCCGGACGGTGCGCGGGGACGCGCCTCGTTGATGACGATCCGGATCAGACGTAAGCGTCGAACCGCTGGATCAGCAGGTCGGCGGCGCTCCCGATCCCGGCGATCGCCCAGGCTGTGATGACGACGGCGATGATCGCGGCCCATGCGATGTCGCCTTTCGGCGCACGAGAGACGACTCGTGCGACGAAGAGGCAGACGACCGTGACGATCGCGATCGTGCACCCCGCGACCGAGGCGAACGCCATACGCACGATGCCCTCGGCGTCCGGGCCGGTCCAGCTGTTGAACGCAAGACCGAGCGCTGCCGGCACCAGGACCACTCCCGTGACGAGCAGGAGCGGTGCGATCCACCACCGCTCACGCGTGGCGGGGATCTTCTGCGGCGCCTCGAGGTTCGTCATGGCGCGACTGTATCGGGTGGCATGCCCGCCGGGCGAGGGCTACGATCTGCGCCCGCTCACAGGCTCACCCGGCCGGGCGCAGGCTCATCAGCCCCCGGGACGCGACCTGCGTCATATCCAGCCTGTGACCGGCTAGGCGCGCGCCCACGAAGCCGCGCGGAAAAGCAGACGGAGGGGCTGCGGCTCCCTGCACCGCAGCCCCTCCGCCCGTCTCAGTCGGCGATGGCGTACGCCTTCTCGCCGTGGACCGTGAGGTCGATGCCGGCCAGCTCGTCCTCGTTCTTCACGCGGAAGCCGATCGTCTTCTCGATCGCGAAGCCGATCACGAGCGTGATCAGGAAGGAGTAGGCCGCGACCGACAGCGAGCCGATCACCTGCACGATCAGCTGCTCGAAGCCTCCGCCGTAGATGAGGCCCGTGCCGTTGGCGAAGAACCCGAGGAACCAGCAGCCCAGCAGGCCGCCGACGCCGTGCAGCGCGACGACGTCGAGCGAGTCGTCGAACCCGAGCAGGTACTTGAGCTCCACGGCGAGGCAGCACAGCACGCCGGCCAGAAGGCCGAGCACGATCGACCAGCCGGGCGTGAGCGAGTAGCACGCCGGGGTGATCGCGACGAGGCCGGCGATCGCGCCCGAGCCGGCGCCGATCGACGTGGCCTTCTTCTCCTTGAGCTTCTCGACGACGATCCAGCCGAGGATGCCCGCGGACGCCGCGACGAACGTGTTGAGGACGATCGTGCCGAGGCCGTCGAAGCCGACGGTGGCGGCGGCGCCCGCGTTGAAGCCGAACCAGCCGGTCGCGAGGATCGCGACGCCGATCAGTGCGAGCGGCACGTTGTGCGGCTCGTGCACGCCCTTCGCGAAGCCGACGCGCTTGCCCAGCACGATCGCCAGCGCGAGCGCCGCCGCGGCCGAGTTGATGTGCACTGCGGTGCCGCCGGCGTAGTCGATCGTCGTGGTCGAGAAGCCGAACGTGCTGCCCAGCGCGTAGATCCACCCGGTCGGCGTGCCCTCGGCGTCGAAGCCCCAGACCCATCCCTGCACCGGGAAGTAGTTGAGGGTCGCCCACAGTGCCGCGAACAGCATCCAGGGGCCGAAGCGCGCGCGGTCGGCGATCGCGCCCGAGATCAGGGCCGTGGTGGCGATCGCGAACGTCGCGCCGTAGAAGGTCGCCAGCAGCGTGCCGTTGTCGCCGGACGCCGCCATCGCGGCGAGGCCGAAGTCGGAGAACGGGTTGCCGAGCACACCCGGGATGAGGTTGCCCTCGCCCGGGCTGACCGTGCCCATGTTGAAGCCGTACAGCACCCAGAGCACGCCGACGATGCCCATGGCGCCGAAGCTCATCATGAGCATGCTGACGACCGATTTGGCCTTGACCATGCCGCCGTAGAAGAAGGCGATGCCGGGGGTCATGAAGAGGACGATGGCGCCGGCGACGAGATACCAGGCGAGTTGACCGCTGTCCATGTGAGGGTTCCTCTCGATTTCGGGTGGGGAGATGGATCAGATCAGGGCGACGGCCGCCATGACCGCGAGCATGAGGGCCATGCTCACGGCCTCGACGACCGCCGATCGTGGGGGGCCGGCGGCATGCGCACCGTCGGATGCACGCAGCATCCGGCGGATCAGCAGCGCCGTGCCGAGCGCATAGGCGGCGGCCGCCGCGACGGCGAGCGCGACGACCGCAGCGGCTGTGCCGCCGTGCGCGGCATGGCCGGCTGCGGCGCCGCCGTGGCCCAGGAGCATGGCGAGCATCGCGATCGCCATCGCGACGGCGCCCAGCAGCCGGTGCCACCACATCGCCGCCTGGCCGGGCAGCGCTCCGCCGGTCCGGACGGACCGCAGCACAGCGGACGTCAGGGCGGCCGCCGCCAGCAGCGCCGCGATGCCGAGCAGAGAGCTCGTGGTTCCGGGCGCGAGCGCGACGGCGAGCATCGCGCCGAGCATCAGAGCGGCGACCGAGACCGCCGCCGCCCGGGCGCGGCGCTCGCCGACCGTGCAGCACGCCGCGACCGTGGCGGGCACGACGGCCGCGGCGTGCAGGAGCTCCGGCATGGCCTCAGTGGCAGTGCGGGTGCTCGGGAGCCGCGGACTCGTGCTGCGGCGCGGACGTCGCGCACGCGCCGGACTCCGTCGGCAGGTTCAGCGTCGGGTTCTCGTCGAAGAAGCCGTACGGCTCGATGAAGAAGCCGGTCACCTGCTTCGGCATCACGGGCCAGTCCTCGATACGGACGACGTGGTTGAGGCCGAACGAGTGCCACATCACCAGGTCCTCGTTCACGATCGACTCGTCCGCCTCGATGTACTCGGGCAGGCCGCCGAAGCCGGTGGACTGGTTCGGGTACTCGCCGGCCGGGTAGCGCTCACCCTCCTCGAACTTCGACACCCAGATCGTGTTGGTCGAGAACTGGGCGCGCTTGGTGACCCAGTTGTCCGGATTCTTCTTCATCAGCACCGCGTTGGTCGGCATCAGGCGGTACGCCGTCTTCTCGCCGACCTTGTTCGTGCGCGACTCGCTCTCGACGTACCACCAGCGGTGCGCGAGCGGGTCGGCCGGGCGGGCCGCGGCCTTCTCGGTCTCGAGCAGCGTGCGCTTGGCGTAGAACGGGCTCGTCACCGGGTCGTCCGTCTCCTCGGCGACGGTCTCGACCTCGTAGACCGAGTTGCTGTCGCCGTCGACGGCCCAGTCCAGGCGCGCCGCGAAGATGTGCTCGTGGATCGGCGCGTACAGGCCGTCCTTGTTCAGCATCTGGCCGTAGCGGGTCGTCTCGCCGGGCGCGATGCCCGCCGTGGACAGGATGCCGGTCGCCTTGATCTCGAACTGGATCGTGCCGTCGAGGTGCAGGTACCAGTAGAACGCGTACTCGTAGTTCGCGTCCGTGACCACGAACGAGATCACGAGGCGGCGGCTGCGGCGCGTCTGGGCGTCGTTCGTGCGGAATTCCCAGTGCTTCCAGAGCAGCCCGTCGTCCTCCTCGTGCAGGCAGATCGCGTTCTGGATCGTGTACGGCTTGCCGACCGAGTTCACGAGCGTCGCATCGAAGTACTGGATGTCGCCGAGGCAGTCGCAGCCGAGCTGCAGCGAGTTGGTCATGTAGCCGAAGTTGTACTCGCCCGCGTCGAACGCGTTCTTCAGCTGCTGCGAGCGCCCGGGCGCACCGTAGGGCACGACCATCTCGGTCAGGCTCGCGCGGTGCAGGATCGGACGCAGCTCGCCCTTGTCGCGGAAGCCGACCCGGTGCAGCACGAGCCCCTCGCGCGGCGTGAACCCGATGTCGAACGACCAGTCGAGCCATTCGATGTGATTGCCGTCGACCGTGAAGTTGCGCCCCTCAGGGAACGAGATCTCGATCGGCTTGATGTCGGTGCGGGCCGGGCCCACGAAGTCGGGGTGGTAGTTGTTCTTCTCCCGCGGCATGTGCAGGAAGCCGTCGTCCTCGATCCCCATGACCTCCTGCGTGTTGAGGTCGACGAGCACCGTGAAGTCCTCCATCGGGTGCGCGTACGGGTTGTCGTTCGGCTCGAGTCGCGTGTACATGAGCGCGCGCATGATGCGCTTGCCGGCCTGGTCCTCGCCCCAGTAGCCGATCGACCAGGGCTCGGCGCAGACCAGCGACAGGTCGGTGATGCCGCGCTTGGCCAGTGCCTCCGCCACCAGGGGCGACGCGACGATCGCGGCCTCGCACTCGGCGAACTCGTCCATCATGATGGGCGGCTGCGTGCCGGCGGGCAGCTCGGTCCAGGACGTGACGGCCGACGCCGCCAGGTCGACCACGGCCTCGTAGGCGAGTCCGGTCGCGCGGTCGATCAGGACGGCCTCGGCCTCGCGCGTGGTGTCGCCGGAGCGCAGAGCGGCCTTGCTCGGCTCCTTGAGCGAGACGCTGCTGAACCGGAACGACTCCGCCGCGGCGGGACCGTCCTTCAGGAGCGCGACCGCCGTGGTCAGCTCGTCCCGCGTCAGGGGGGCCAGCGGCGCCAGCGCGATCGACGTGTCTTCTGTGATGCTCATCGGTGTGTTCCTCTCCGAGACCGCACGGGTGGGGAAGGAAGTGCGGGTGCTCGATGATCCCGAGGCGCCGTTTCACGGCGATGGCCTCCGACGCCCTCCGTCGTAACTCGTCGTGAGAAAGCCCGACGCGGGCCTTCTCAGCACGGTTTACGCGTCCGAAAGACGGGCGTCGCCGGACCACGCGCGCGCGGTGTGACAATCGCGGTGCCCGGCACTGCGCTCGCCGGGCGGGAAGGAGCCGCCGTGGCGACGATGCATGTCGCGCGCATCGCCTCGCGCTCCCCCGTGCGGGGGCTCCGGAGGCGCCGGTTGCCGTTCGCGGATGTGCTCGCGCAGGCGGTCGCGGCCGTGGTGCCTGCCGGCGTGATGTCGACGATCCCCGCTCTCGTCCTGCGCGCGACGGGCGTGAACCTGCTCCTCGCCTTCTCGCTGGCCCTCGGGGTCGTCCTGCTGGTGGCCGCGTGCGTGCGCCCGATGACGCAGCGGATGTCGTCGGTCAGCGGCCTGTACGCCTACATCGCGAAGGGGCTGGGCCCGGTCCCGGCCGTGCTGGGCGGGTGGTCGGCGGTGTTCGGCTATGCGCTGATCGGCATGACCGGGGTGTTCGCGGTCGGCGTCTACACGGGTCGCGCGCTGCGGACAGTCGGCTGGGCCGCTCCCGACCACGTGGTCGCGGCCCTGACGATGCTCGGCGCGGCCGCCGTCATGGCGGCGCTCATGATCCGCGGCGTGCGCGTGGCCGCGCGCGTGGTGCTGGTCGTCGAGTCCGTGGCGATCGGATTCCTGCTCGCTCTCATGTGGTGGTACCTGGCGACCGAGGGCGTGCCCGCGGTCTCGCCGGCGCCGGCCTCCGCCGCCGATCCTCGGCAGCTGGCCGTCGCGGTGATCCTCAGCATCGGCGCGTTCGTGGGCTTCGAGAGCGCGAGCACGCTCGGCGGCGAGGCCCGGCGCCCGCTCGCGACCGTGCCCCGCGCGATCCGGTGGACGCCGATCGCGACCGGGGCGCTGTACCTCGTCGCCGTCGCGTTCCAGGAGTACGTGCTGCGGCCGCGCCGCGGACCCGAGGACCAGGGCGCGCTGGTCGAGCTGCTGGCCACGTCGCCGTCGGTCGCGTTCGCGATCGACGTGTGCATCGCGACCTCGTTCTTCGCGTGCGCGCTCGCCTCGCTCACCGCCCTCGCGCGCGTGCTGTTCTGCATGGGCCGCGAGGGCGTGCTGCCCAGCCGGCTCGGCGCCACCCACGCGAAGCGCCGCACGCCGCACGTCGCGATCCTGCTGGCGATGCCCCCGGTCGCGGCCGTGCCGGCCGCCCTCGCGCTCGCGGGCGTCCCCGACGGCCAGGCGCTGACCGACCTGATCCTGCTGAGCGGGTTCGGGTACCTGGGGGCCTACCTGCTCGCGTGCGCCGCGATGCCCCTCCTGCTGCACCGGATCGGCGAGGCGCGCCGCCGGTCCTGGGCGCTCGCGGCCGTGGCCGTGACGACGCTCGCCGTCGTGGTGGTCGGCGCGACCGCGCTGCAGCTGGCGTGGGCGCCGCACCTGCCTGCGCTGTACGGCGCGGTCATGCTCGGCGCGGTCGCGCACGTGCTGTGGCTGCGCCGCCGGCGACCTTGGGCGCTCGCGCGAGTCGGCGTGTACGACGAGACCGTGCCGGGCGACCTGCTGGATCCACGACCGGCCGGGGCGTGACATGAACGCGCCCGCCGCCCGCACTCCGACCGCCAACGCCATGGCGGTGGTGCGGGCGGTCGCCCTCCTGGGCTTCGGCGCGACGGCCCGCGAGGTGTGCGCGTACCTGCGGATGCCGCCGGCCTCGGTCTACCGCATCCTGAACGGCCTGGTGGGTGACGAGTACCTCGTCCGCACGGGCGATCTGCACGGGTTCGGGCTGGGTCGCGCCGCCGCCGAGCTCGTCCAGACCATCGCGCCTCCCGTGGTCACCACCGCCGCCCGCGACGCGATCGACGCCTTCCGCGTGCGCGTGCGCTTCGGCGTCCACGTGCTGGAGTTCCGCGACCTGTCCCTGCTGGTGGCAGACGAGGACGCGGATCATCCGATCCAGGCGCGCGTGGAGCTGACCCGCGCGCTGCACGCGTCGGCCCCGGGGAAGCTGCTGCTCGCGCAGACGCCGGACTGGCGCACCCGCCGCGCGGGGGCCCTCACGCAGCTCACACCCGGCACGATCACCGATCCCGACGCGCTCGAACGCGAGCTGGCCGGCATCCGCGCCGCGGGCATGGCGACCGACGTGGGCGAGCTCGTCGCGGGGCGGGCGTGCCTGGCGGCGCCGATCGGCGGCGACCGGGAGCGGGCCCACGGGGCGCTGTGCGTCACGGGACCCGCCGAGCGGGCGGACGTCCTGACGGGCCTCGCAGACGAGGCTCGTGCTGTCGCGCGCGCCCTCGCCCCGCTGCTGTACTGACCCGGCGCCTCAGAGCTCGCCGGGGCGCATCGCCTCTTCGTCGATCATGCGGATGATGCGCTGGCCGGCCGTCTCGGTACCGGGCTCGCGCTGCTTGCGCGGCGCGTAGACGACCAGCGAGTGGAACACGAAGCGGCCGACGAACGCGAGCGCCAGCGTGATCGCGGTGGCCAGCACGCTCGAGATCTGCCACGACTCGACCATGAGCGCGAGCACGGGGATCCGGATGGCCGCCTCGGCGTTGTTGAACGTGAACGACGCCAGGAAGCGGCGCGTGAGGCCGGCGGCGCGGCCGCGCATGTCCGCGAAGACGAAGCGCTCGGCGAGCAGGAAGTTGCCGATGATGGTGGCCTCGGCCGCGATGATCGCGGCCCAGATGTACCCCATGCCGAGCGCGGTCAGCAGCCACACGATCGCGATGTTCGCGACCGCGCCCGTGGCGCCGATCAGCGCGAACAGCGACATCTTGCCGAAGCGCAGCCGCGCGAGGTGCACGAGGAACGTGATGCCCTGGCGCAGGCTCGCCTTGGACTCGCCCTCGACCCGCTGGTGGAAGCGCATCGGAACCTCGGCCGCGCGCAGGTCGCCCCGCACCAGCAGCTCGAGCAGGATCTTGAAGCCGCTGGGACGCAGGGCCTCGAGGTCCACGCGCGAGCGGTCGACCAGGAAGAAGCCCGTCATGGGATCGCTCGTGCCGTGCAGCCGCAGGGGGAACATCGCCTTGGTCAGCAGGGTCGCGGCCCGCGAGACGCCGAACCGCAGCGTCGTGCCGAGCCCGGTCGAGTCGCCGCCGCCGATGTAGCGCGAGGCCACCACCACGTCGGCGTCGCCGCGCGCGTGCCGGTCGACCAGCGCGGGCACGAGGGCGGGCGGATGCTGCAGGTCGCCGTCCATCACGACGCACGCGTCCGCGGCCGCAGCCTTCATTCCGGCGACGACGGCGCCGCCCAGCCCGCCGGCGCGGTGCCCGGCCGCGCGGTGGATGAACCGCACCGGGAGGGGCGCATCCTGCGCGACGCGCTCGATCTCGGCGGTCGTGCCGTCCTCGCTGTCGTCCACGAACAGGATCTCGGCCCGGCGTCCGGCGAGCGCGTCGCCGAGCTGCCGCACCATCTCCGCGACGTTCCCGCGCTCGTTGCGCGTGGGGACGATGACGGTGACGTCCACGCCGGCCCTCTCGTGTGTGCCTCCCCCGCGGCGCGCGGGCTCCTCTCCATCGTGTCATGCCCGCGCACGGCGCCCGCCCGGAGCCCGCTGTGCATCACGGCCGTAGGCTGGATGCATGACCTCGCAGGACGCCCCCGCCCCCGGCATCACGATGTTCGGCGCCGAGTGGTGCCGCGACTGCCGCCGCACGAAGGCGCAGCTCGACGGCCTCGGCATCGACTACACCTACATCGACCTGGAAGCCGACCCGGCCGCCGCCGAGGTCGCGAAGGACATCTCCGGCCGCACGAACATCCCCGTCGTGGTCTACCCCGACGCCTCGCACCACGTCGAGCCGAGCAACGCCGACGTCGAGGCGAAGCTGCGCGAGCTGAACCTCATCTGACGCCTGCGCGACGCGCCCGTCAGAGCTGGTCGCCCGCGACCGCGAACGTGTCGCAGGCACGCACGCCGCCCTCGCGGCCCGTGTCGAACCACCGCTGGCGCTGCTCGCTCGAGCCGTGCGTCCAGCTCTCCGGGTTGACCTGGCCGCCCGACTCCCGCTGGATGTGGTCGTCGCCGACGGTCGCGGCGGCGTTCAGCGCGTCTGCGATCTGCTGCTGAGTGGGCGGCTGCAGGTAGGGATCGCCGTCCGCGTCCTCCTGCTCCGTCATCGCCGCCACCCAGGCGCCCGCGAAGCAGTCGGCCTGCAGCTCGGTGCGCACGCCGTTGCTGTCGGGACCGCTGCCGTTGTTCGGGTACTGCTGGAACACCCCGATCAGGTTCTGCACGTGGTGGCCGTACTCGTGGGCCAGCACGTAGAGCTGCGCGAGGGATCCGGCGGACGCGTCGAACCGCTCGCGCAGGAGCCCGAAGAACGTCGGGTCGATGTAGACGGTCTCCTCGGGCGGGCAGTAGAACGGCCCCGTCGCGTTGGAGGCCGTGCCGCACTGGGACGACGTGGCCTGGTCGACGATGATCAGCTGCGGCTCGCGGTAGCCCTCGAGGTTCTCGGCCCAGAACTGGTCGATCGCCTCGGCGCCGAACACCATGCGGCAGGCGTCGTCCTCGTTCGCGTCGGCACCCGTCTGGCAGTCCTCGATGATCGCGCCGCCGCCCTGCTGCTGCGACTGACCGCCGCCCGTGACGCCGAGCAGCCCCGTGAGGTCCTGCCCGGTGAAGAGGCTGAACAGCAGCACCGCGATGCCGATGACGCCCACTCCGCCGCCTCCGGCGATCGCCGCCGTGCGGCCACGGCGCCGGGCGCGGGTGCTGCCGACATTCGCGTTCTCATTGAACGTCATGGCGACACGCTACTCGCCGGAGCGGCCGAGCAGGCACAATTGACATGGGCACGGGGACGGATTAGGAGGCCGGTATGGCGGACATCGCGCACGACGCACACGCGGAGGCCACCGACACGGCCCCGCTGCACCTGCCGCACGCCGCCGTGGAGTGCCCGAAGTGCTTCACCGAGCTGCAGCGCGACCGCGACTGGTGGCTCGCCCGGCCGGCCGGCTCGCGTCTCGTGGGGCTGGTCGTCGCCCGCGACGACCTGCCGTCCGTGGTGCAGCAGCGGGAGGACCTGACCCGCTTCGGCGTGCCGATCGAGGGGTTCCGCCATCCCGCCCCCGACATCCTCGAGTCGTGGGAGCACCGTCTGAACCGCCTGTTCGACACGTTCAAGCCGGGCGACGTTCTCGTGGTGACGAACGTGCAGGCGCTGGGCCGCGACGTGGACGAGGGCACCCGCACGGTGTCGGCGCTGTCGCGCCGCGGCATCGTGGTCAAGGTGCTGTCGCACGGCGCACGTCACCTGGATGCCGCGCCGACCGTCTGACGGGCCGAGCTCAGCCGCCGCTCGCGCGGATCACTCCGGCGCGCAGATCGTGACGGGCGCGTTCGAGAACGTGCCGTCCTCACGGACGAGCGTGACGTCGATGCAGACCTGACTCTGTCCCTCGGTCGGCACCGTCACGGTGGGGACGTCCGTCTGCTCGGGAGCGCCGGTGCCGTCGAGCGTCCGGCGCACCCACTGGTAGTAATCGCCCTCCTCGGGCTCGGGGTTCCGCCACGTGAAGACCGCGTTCTCGCCCTCGATGACCCCCTGCGCGTCCACGACCAGCGGCACGGCCTCGCCGCCTGTCGGATCCTGCGGGTCCGTGATGGACGACGACTCGGTCGGCTCCGGCTCCGGCGACAGGAAGGACTGGACCGTCGCCGCCGCGATGCCGACGAGCGCCAGCGCGACGATGGACGCCGCGACGATCCAGGGCCAGCGCCGCGGGCGCGCCTCCGGCTCGATCACGGTCTCGGGAGTGTGCGGCGCCGGCGCCGGCCACGGGGCGGCGGGCGTCGAGCCGGGCGCGGGCGGGCGCAGGATCGTGTGATCGTCGATGGGCGCGACCACGCGCGGTCCGCGCACGATGGTCGCGTCGTCGTCCGCGACGGGCGCGGGGGTCGGGTGCGGCGGCGCGACGGGGGCCGTCGTCGCCGAGGGACGGGTGGCGGTCTCCACCGGCGCGATGTCCGTGATGCCCCGCACGCGGGTCATGCCGTCGTCGTCGTCCTCGGGGGCGTCGTCGAGGGGGCTCTCCTCGAGGATGTCGATCGGCGTGACCGCGTGGGCGAGCTCGATCTGCACCTTCTGCAGCGCCCGCGCGAACGCGACGGCGCTCGGGTAGCGGTCCGCCGGGTCCTTCGCCATGGCGCGGGCGAGCACGGCGTACAGCGACGAGGGCACATCCGGCCGGTCGATCGCCGGAAGCGGCAGGCGCTCGATGCGGCCGATCAGCTCGGCGCTGCCGTTGCGCTGGCCCGGCATCTCGTACGGAGAGCGCCCCGCGAGCAGGGTGTAGATCGTGGCGCCGAGCTGGTAGATGTCCGTGCGCGGGCCGCTCTGCGGCGGCGACGCGAACGCCTCGGGCGGCGACCACGGGATCGACATGCCCGTCGCCTCGACGTCGGCGTTCGAGGTCGACGCGATGCCGAAATCGGTCAGCGCGGGGCGGTTGTACTCGGTGACCAGGATGTTCGCGGGCTTGATGTCGCGATGCAGCACGCCCGCCCGGTGGGCCGTCTCGACGGCCGCCGCGACCTGGATCCCGACGCGCAGCGCCTCCGCGGGCGAGAACGGCTCGCGCCGATACCTCACCTGCAGGTTGGGCCGCGGGCAGTACTCCATGACGAGGTACGGCCGACCGTCGGTGGACACCCCCGCCTGGTAGATCGTGACGATCGCCGGATGCGTCGACAGCATCGCCATCACGTTCGCCTCGGCCGTGAACTGCGCGGCCGACGCGACGATGCGCTCAGGCAGCAGCACCTTGACGGCGACGCGGCGGCGCGGGAGCTCCTGCTCGTACAGGTACACGTCGGCGAATCCGCCCGAGCCGAGCAGCTCGAGGTGCGTGAAGCCCGGCAGCCGCGGCGGCGGCGCGGGCGGGCGGCGCTGCATCACGGCAGGTCCTCGAACGCGATCGTCACGCCGTCGCCCAGATCCACGACGTCGCCCGTGACCACCAGGGTCTGCTCGCCGGGGTGCAGCCGCACGGGATCGTTGCCGCCGCGGAGCAGCGTGGTCCCGTTCGTCGTGTGGAGGTCGGTCACCACCACGGTCTCGCCGTCGGACACGATCTCGACGTGGTTGCGCGAGATGTCGTTCTGCGGGCTCTCGACCGCCACCAGGCGCGGCATGTCGGCCCCCGACGTGCGCGACGAGCGGGGGCGCCGGCCGACGATGACCGGACGGTCGAGCTCGAGCACCTCTCCGGTGGACAGGCGCGCACGCCCGAAAGACGGCGCCGGAGCGAACGGCGACGGCAGCGACGGGACGTCGAAGCGCGGCACGGGCGCCGGATCCAGGTGCGGCGGCACCGCGTCGATGGGGCCGTCGGCGATCGGCACCTCGGCCGTGGCCCCGGGGCCGCGCGGCACCTCGGGCAGCTCGCCGCGCTGCCGCAGCCTCTCGGCCTGCGCGGCCGAGATCGTCTCGCCGTCGTGGTCGCCGAGCGGCTGCGGCTCGGCCGGCTCCTCCGCGAACTCGCCGTGCGCGTCCTGCGCCTCGTGCGCCTCCTGCGCCCGCGCGCGGAGCCGCGCGAGCTGCGCGGCCGTGATGGTCTCGCCGTCGTGGTCGCCCAGCGTCTCGGCGTCGCGCAGGGTCTCCTGGGCGCCGAGCGTCTCGTCGCCGGGCTCCTCGCCCGACACGTCGTCCGCGGGTTCGGCCGGGCCCTCCTCGGGCCGCACGGCGAACGCGTCGAACGGCCGCGCCGGCGCCTCGCGCCTCGGCGGCTCCGCCGGAACGAGCCCGATCTCCTGAGGCAGCAGCGTCTCGGCGGACACCGCGCTCCCGTCGTCCGCCGCCACGACGTCGTCGGGCACGGGCGCATCCCGCGCATCGTGGCCGTGCGCGCGCGGCGCGACGCGCTCGGCGCCGTCCTCCGGATCGGTCTCGAAGAACACGGCGCGGACGCCGCCCGCGAGCACGGCGCCCGACGCGATCGGCAGCTCCGACGCGATCGCGGGACGCTCGCCCGCCGGGCGGACGTGCACCGACAGGGCGTCCTCGATGAGGTTCACGCTCCACGCGTCGGTGTCGCCGCCGGTCAGCTCGAGCGGGCCGTCCAGCGTCTCCGCCGTGATCCGCAGGTCGCCGCGCACGGCGGTGCGGACCGCGTCGTCCTCGAGCAGCGCGACCGCGAACGGAGGGAGCCCCGCGAGCCCCGTCCCGGACGCCTGGGACAGCGCATCGAGCACGGCGTTCACGCCGTCGCCGGCGTCCAGCCCCACCCACACGTCGTCGATGAGTTCCTGCGGCAGACCGCCGGGAAGCACGGCGATGCCGTCGTCCGCGACGATGGCGAGCATGCCGCCGGGCTCGTAGGTCACCCGCATCAGGCCATCCCTCCCACGGGCTCGCGCGGCAGCGTGTCGGAGTCGACGTCGTCGTCGGCGTCCGCGCCGCCCTCCGGCGACGCGCCCCCGCGCCGCGCGACCGCCACGGCGTCCACGACCACGGCCGTGATGTTGTCGCGGCCGCCGTGCAGGACGGCCTCGTGCACCAGGCGCGTGGCGGCGGCCTGCGGGTGGGACTCGACCGCCAGGATCGTCCGGATCCGCTCGGCGGGGAGCTCGCCGGGCAGCCCGTCGGAGCACACCAGGATGCGGTCGCCGCCCGCGGCGGGGATCATCCAGAAGTCCGCCTCGGCGTCGCTTCCCGCGCCGAGCGCCCGCGTGATCACGTTGCGGCGGCGGTCGCGCGCGGCGTCCTCCGCCGTGAGCTCGCCGCTGTCGATGAGCTCCTGCACGACGGAGTGGTCGACGCTGATCTGCTCGAGCCGCCCGCCGGCCAGGCGATAGGTGCGGGAGTCGCCCAGGTTCAGCGCGAGCCAGTAGCCCTCCCCGGCGACGTCGGCGATCACGACGCCCGTGAGGGTGGTTCCCGCCCCGGCGTCCGAGCCGACCGAGAGCCCGTCCACGCGCGCTCGGGCGCGCCCGAGCGCGCCGCGCACGTCGTCGATCGTGAGGCTCGCGCGCCCGGCGAAGGCCCGGAACTCGTCGATCGCGGTCGCCGAGGCGACCTCGCCGCGGTCGTGCCCGCCCATCCCGTCGGCGACGAGGAATACCGGCGACACGGCGAGGAACGAGTCCTCGTTGAGCGAGCGCCGCAGCCCCGGATCGGTGGCCGCGCCGCTCAGGGCGACGATGGGCTCGCTCATCCGGCGGCCTTGAGCGTAGCGATGCGGTCCCCGATCTCGAGCGCATCCTCGGCCTCGAGCGCGACGCGCTCGCCGGGCGTCGCGGGGATGCGCTCGCCGCCGCGCACGACCGTCACGCCGTTGGTCGAGTGACGGTCGACGACGAACACGCCCTCGCCGGTCACGTCGAGCTCGAAGTGGGTCTTCGACAGCGACAGCGTCTCGTCCCTGACCGCGACCGTCTCGACGCCCTCGTCGCCGGCGGGGTTGCGGCCGAACACCGCGCGGCCGGTGACGGTGTGGCGGGTGCCGTCGTCCCACTCCAGCACCGCGGACGGGGCGCGCGCGACGAGCCGGGTGTCCTCGACGTCGGGCTCGTCGCGGCGGACGAGGATGGTGTCGTCCTCGAGCTCGTCCACGGGAGCCGGTGCGGCGGCCGCCGCGGGCGCGGGAGGCGGGTCCTGCGTCACGCCCGGCACGAACGCGATGAGCCCCTCGGAGGGCGCCGCGGCCGACGGGCCGGCCGGCGCGGGAGGCGGCGTGGTCGTGAACAGCGACGACAGGTTGCCCGGGCTCGGGACGCCGCCGCGCGGCGGCAGCGGCGGGCGGGGCGGCAGGTCCGCGGGAGCGGCGGGCGCCGCCGGAGCGGGCGGGACGGGTGCGGCGGAGGCCGCCGGAACGCCCGGGAGCGGCGGGCGCGGGGCCGCGGCGGGGGCGGCCGGCGCGGCTGCGGGCGAGGTCGTGCGCGCGTCCTCGGCCTCGCGCATGAAGGCGTGCGCGACCTTGTCGTGCCATCCCTGCCGGCGTCCGCTGGAGTCTAAGAACACCGAGAAGAAGCCGACCACGATCGCGGTGGCCAGGCCCCAGATGACGTTGCGCAGCAGCGCGCCGCCGAAGCCGAGCGGCTGCCCGGTCTCGATGCGCACGAGCCGCAGCTTCATGAGCCTCATGCCGATCGAGCCGTGCCCGCCCTGCATGTACGTGTAGACGAGGAACCACCCGAGCAGCAGGACGATCGCGGCGGCGCCGACGATGAGGAGCGCGACGTACCCGAGCGCCTGCGCGAGCAGGTTCGCGACCACGCTCAGCACGAGCCACGCCGCCCCGACGATGGCGGCGTCGATCGCGTACGCGGCGGCGCGGCGCCCGATCGAGGCGGGAGCGCCCGGGGCCGCGATGGGCCCGCCCGCCGGCGCGGCCGGCCGGCCGGCGGGCTGCTGCGGCGCGGCGGGCCACGCCGGCTGCGGCCATCCGGACCCCGCGCCCTGCGGCGGCGCGGGCGGCGCCGGGTGCGACGGGTACGCGGGCGGGCCGGGGACCGAGCCGGGCGCCGGGGGTCCATACGGGTTGGGCGTGGTCATGTCAGCCTTCCTTCCGCCGAGCGGAGACCGTCTCGCGCAGCGACCGCACGCGCGTCGCGAGCGACGAGCCCTTGGCCAGCGACCGCACGTTCAGCCGCGCTTTCAGCCTCGTCCAGAACGAGGCCTTCCTGTTCATCCCCCCGACGACCTCGTCCACCTCGGCCCAGAACGCCTCGATCTCGCCCGGCGTGGGCTCCCCCGGACCGAACACGCTCGCGTCCGCGCGCAGGGCGAGCGTCGTGACGCGCGGCTCCTCGAGCGCGGGCGTGAGGTGCGCCGACTGCTCGTACCGCGTGGCGCCGATCGGCACGGCGCGGCCGAAGTCGGCCGCCCGGTCCGTAAGCTCCTCCCAGCCGCCGCTGATGCGGTCGGCGGGGACGGGCGCCTCGCGCCGCTTCCGACGCCGCGCCGCCTTCAGCCCGCCGATGATGACGAACGGCGCGAGCAGGAGCGCGATGGTGCCGAGGCTGATGCCGCCGATCGCGAGGATCAGTCCGAGGTATCCCGGCAGCGGGTCGGCCTCGTCCTCGGACTCGCGGTCCTCGGGCACGAGCGGCGGCTCGTCCGCCTCCTCCTTGGGCGGGGGCGGCGGCTGCAGCGGCATCGGCTGCGGATCCGTCTTGGGCTGGGTGGTCTGGTCCTTGGGCTCCTTGTCCTCGTCCGGGGTCGGATCGAACGCGACCCATCCGGACTCGGCGAAGGCCACCTCGACCCACGCGTGCAGGTTGTCGCCGTTCGCGACGAGCTCGCCGCGCGCGTCCTCGCCGGCGTGGAAGCCCATCACGACGCGCGCCGGGATCCCGACCTCGTTCGCCATCAGGGCCATCAGCGTCGCGTACTGCTCGTCGTCGCCCACCAGCTGATCGGCGCTGACCATGCTCGCCAGGCGCGCGGATCCGTGACCCGAGGGCGAGTACTCGCCCTCCTCGATGCCGTGGCTGAAGTACCCCGACTCGAACAGGAACGTCTCGAGGGCCTTGACCTTCTCGATCGGCGTGCGCGCCTCGGCCTCCGAGATCGCGTCGGACGCGAGCTCGCCCAGCTTCTCGGGCACCGCGTTCGGCCGCGGGATCTCCACGTCGGCGAAGCGGTCCTCGGCGAGCTCGGACTCGCTGGGCTCGTCCGGGATGACCGCCGTCACCGTGTACGCGTCGCCCTCGCTGAGCCCGGTCGTCACGATTCCGGTGCCGGTCGACGGGTTGAAGTAGGTCGCCCGGCGGAGGTCCTCGGCGTCGGCGCCCTCGAACCGCACCGCGTCGACGTGACCGGCGTCGGGCAGCCACACGTCCGAGTACGCGCCGATCTCGACCCGCAGCTCGGCCGTCCGCCCCTCGGCGTCCCCGGCCATGTTGGAGCGCAGCGGCGTGAACGCGCTCGACGATTCGGCGACGTTGTAGACCACGCCCGAGTAGGCGTCCATGGTGCCCAGGCGCACGCGCGCGCCGGCGGGCAGCCCCGTGACCGTGAACAGCGGCGTGTCGGCGAACTTGTCGACGTAGATGCGGAAGTCCTGCAGCGGGCTCGGGAACTGGCGGATGTCGAACGGCGGGATGATCACGTCGCGGATCACGTAGCGGACCTCGTTGGGCGGCGCGAGCAGCGTCGACGCGCCGCCCGCCGCGCACGCCACGGCCAGCACCCCGGCCGCGGCGCCGACGCGGCGCACCACGTGGCGGCGGTCCTCCGTGCGCTCGTCCTCGGACGACAGCGAGATCGCACTGCGGGTCGGAGCCCACGCCTCGCGCAGGGCCAGCCACACGATCGCCACGACCGCGAGCATCACGCCCTGGATGATCGGCGCGGCTGGCTCCGAGGTGCCGAGCGCGATCTGCAGGGCCAGGCACGCGCCCGCCGGCAGCAGCGCCCAGGCGGGCGGCCGGACCCGCAGGGCCAGGCTCGCGGCCAGGACGGTGAAGATCAGGATCAGGAGGAACGGCACGATGAGGTGGCCGTCCTCGTACGACACGGGCGCGACCGTGGTGAGCAGCGACTTCCAGGACGTCACGACGCCCACCGCCAGCAGGCGCAGGGTCTCCAGCGTCGGGATGACGCCGAGCAGCGCGGTGTGCGGCAGCGCGAACGCGGCGCCGAAGACGAAGTACGCGACCACGACGGCGGCGGCCAGCAGGAGCACGCCCCAGCGGCGCAGCGTGCCGACGACGGCGATCCCGAGCCCGAGGGCGAGACCGCCCAGGCCGGCGATCAGCACCGCGGGGCCGCCGAAGGTGGGCCAGAAGCCGATCACCGGCACGAGCAGCAGCAGCGCGACGGCCCCGAGATCGAGGGCCCACCGGCGGGCGGGGAGCCGGACCGGGGCGGTGCGCGCCGCGCGACGCGTCGACTGCGGAGGAGCCGGGGGCGCGGGCGGAGCCTCGGTCGGGGGCGGCAGCAGGGTCGACCTCACGCCAGCACCCTCCGCAGCGAGGGGGCGAGCTGGTCGAGATCGCCGACAGTGATCACGTCGGCCTCGCCGATGCGACGCCGGCCCGGCTCCTGCCCGAGCGCCGCGACCACGGCCAGGACGCGCGAGCCGAGCGGCAGACGCGAGATCGCGGCCTGCAGCTCGGCGGCGGTGACGCGGCTGCCGCAGGCCAGCACGACCACGCTCGCCGCGGGGGCGGCGGCGGCGATGGATCCGGCGAGCGCGGTCGTGCCGCCCGCCTTCGGACGCGAGGGCTCGACTCCCGAGAGCGAATCGAGCAGGTGCTTCTGCGACTCGGTGCGCAGGCGCCCGGACTGGGTGCGCACATCCACCTTGTACGAGTCCCGCAGCGCGCGCAGGCCCAGGGAGCCGGCCGCCGAGACGGCGAGCTCCAGTTCGTCCTCGTCCGCGTACTCGGCCGGGTTGGTCGACAGGCCGATCACGAAGTGCGAGCGCCGGGTCTGCTCGTAGGTGCGGACCATGATCGTGCCCGTGCGGGCGGTCGAGCGCCAGTGCACGTGCCGCAGATCGTCGCCCGGCTGGTACTCCGACAGGGCGTGGAAGGCGATGTCGTCGCGCGCCAGCTCCCGCGAGACCATGCCCTCGAGGTCGCGCACGAAGCCCAGCGACTGGCCCTCGAAACGCACCGTTCGCGGGTGGACGTAGAGGTCGACCGGCTCGTCGCGGCTGTCGACGCGCTCGAACAGGCCGAGCGGATCGCCGCGCACGATGCTGACGGGGCCGACGGGGAGCACGGCGCGCTTGACCGTGGGGATCGCGAAGAGCTCCTCGACCTCCTCGCCGGGGGCCAGGTGCTTGACCCCGAACACGCCGCGCCCGGCGCCGACCGGCAGCACCACGCGCGACGGCAGGATGGCCCGGCCGCCCGAGTTGGCCAGGGTCAGGGCGCCGACCGCGCGCTCCCCCACGACCACGCGGGTGCGCGTCAGGTCCAGCGTGACGTCGTAGGTCGTGCGCCCGACCAGGAACAGCAGGCACAGCCCGAGCACCACGGTCACCACGACGGCGGCGACCGTCACCTCGCGCCAGCCCATCCACGGGCCGACGATCCACAGCAGCGCCGCGACCGCGATCAGGACCCAGCCGATGGGCCGGACGACCGCCGCGGCGCGCCGCAGCGCGTGGCCGGCGCGCTCCAGCAGGTACAGCCCGACCTCGCGCCAGCTCGCCTGGGCGGGCTCCGCCGCCGTCGACGCGCGCTCGCCCGACGCCGCGCGGTCGTCCGGAGGGACGGGCGCGGTCGCGGGCTCGGCTGCGGTGGTCATCCGGTCGGGTTGGATCCGTCTCGGCGCGGTCAGACGCTCGCGGCGCGGGCCTGCGGCGCGGGAACCTTCTCGAGCACTCGGGCGATCACGGACTCGGGCGTGGTCCCCACGAACTCGGCCTCGGGGTCCATCACGAGACGGTGCGCCCAGACCGGCTGCGCGAGCGACTTCACGTCGTCGGGGATCACGTAGTGGCGACCCTGCGCCGCCGCCCACACCTTGGCCAGGCGCACGATCGCGATCGCGCCGCGCACCGAGACGCCCAGGCGCGTGTCCCTGTCCTCGCGCGTCGCCTCGGCGAGCTCCGCGGCGTAGCGCAGCACGGCGGGCTCGACGTGCGCGGTCGAGGCCAGGTCGGCCATGTCGGACACCGCGCTGGTCGTGATGATCGCGCTCAGGTGGGCCGACGGGTTGCGCTCGGCGGATCCCGCCAGGATGCGCTCGGTCACGTCGAGGGTGGGGTAGCCGATCGAGGTCTTGATCAGGAAGCGGTCGAGCTGCGCCTCGGGCAGCTTGTAGGTGCCCGCCTGCTCGATCGGGTTCTGCGTCGCGATCACGAGGAACGGGCGCCCCACCTCGTGCGGGGTGCCGTCGACCGTGACGCGCGACTCCTCCATGACCTCGAGGAGCGCCGACTGCGTCTTGGGCGACGCGCGGTTGATCTCGTCGGCGAGCACGATCGAGGCGAACACGGGGCCGCGGTGGAACTCGAACGTGTGCGACTGCTGGTCGTAGATCGTCACGCCGGTCACGTCGCTCGGCAGCAGGTCGGGCGTGAACTGGATGCGGCTCGACGTGCCCTGCACGGTGGCGGCGAGCGCCTTGGCGAGGCTGGTCTTGCCCGTCCCGGGCGCGTCCTCGAGCAGCACGTGACCCTCGGCGAGCATCGCCGCAAGCACGAGGCCCACGACCTCGCGCTTGCCCATCAGCGCCTTGTCGACGTTGTCGACCAGGCGGCCGAAGGTGCCCTGGAACCAGGCCGCCTGTTCGGGGGTCATCGTCATGTCGTCATCCTTCGTCGTCTGCTATCGCCACGTGATCGAGGGCGTCTTGGCGCTGTACGGGCCTTCCACCTTCAGGTGCACCTGGGTGCCCGTGAAGCCGTAGTAGCACCCCATGTTCTTGCTGCCCGTGCCGGACAGGTATCCCCGCCACGTCGCGTAGTACTGCCCGCTGTTGCCGCTGTAGCACTGCACGGTGTAGTTGCCGGCGGGGAGGTTCTCGTACCCGAGCCACATCCACTGGCAGTTGCCCGAATCGCAGTTCGGCTCGTTGCCCGCGTTGCCCTGCTGGAAGACGCGGACCGACGGCTGCGGGGGGTCGCGGGTCGTCGCCTGCGCGATGGCCTCGCCGCTGACCTGGCCCGCGGAGTCGTACACGCGCACGCCGATCTTGCCGGTGGCGCTGTAGCCGTAGCTGCGGGTCGTCGAGCCGTCGAGCGGCACGTTCTGCCAGCCCTTGCCGTCGTAGAACCGGGCCTCGGCGCGCACGATCAGCCGGCCGTTCGGCGCGGGCGCGTTCCACGTGAATCGGATCTGCGTGCCGTCGCCGACGCGATCCGCCGTGACGCTGGGGTTGCGCGGCGGCCCGTACGGGGTCGCCGGGTCGGACGGCGGGGAGTTCGGGCCGGGCTCCGACGTGGCCCCGTTGGCCACCGCGATCGCGCGCACGACCACGCGATAGGTCGAGCCGTTGTTCAACCCGTTGATCGTCGTCGACGTCGAGTTGCCGACGCCCTGCCACGCTCCGCCGTTGACGCTGTACTGGTAGTGGATCTCGTTCGCGTTCGCGCCCTCGGCCGTCGCGGGCGCCCACGACGCGTCGATCCGCCCGTCGCCCTCGCGCACGCTGGGCTTGCCCGGAGCGGTCGGCGACGTGAACTGGCGCAGCGGCGCGCTGTGAGCGCTCGTGCCGCCCCATCCGGCCTTGTTCTTCGCCTTCACCGTGAACGTGTAGTCGGAGTTGCTGGCCGGCAGGGAGAACACCGCACGCGTGCCGCCCACGGTCTGCGGCGAGCCGTACGGGCTGCCGCCCCGGTATGCCTGCACCTGGTATGCGTCGACCGCGTCGCCGCCCGCCTCGGGACCGGTCACCGCGGGCCACGTCACCTCGACGCCGCCCGGCGTGGGGCCGATGCTGCTCTGACGCTGCGCCACGGGGGTGCCGGGCGCCGCCGGCGGCTTCGCAGGGATGTTCGTGGGCGACTGCGGGCTCCACTCGGACGGGTCCGGCGCACTGTTGTGCGCGCGTACGCGGACCGAGTACGCGGTGCCGTTCTGCAGGCCGTCCCACCAGAGCTGGGTGGTGCCCGCCGGCACGGTCTTGACGTTGATGCCGCTCGGCGGCGTCGGCGTGATCTCGAGCTCGTACTTCGTGATGGGAGAGCCCTCGGTGCGGGGCGCCTTCCACGTCACGAGCAGCCCGCTGTCGCGGAACTCCGGGATCTGCGGCGCGAGCGGGCGCTCGGGCCGCACGTCCGGCCGCGCGTCCTGGCTGACCGGCGAGGCGTCGGACTCGCCCACGCTGTTGATCGCCGTGACCGTGAACGCGTACGTCACGTTGTTCGTCAGGCCTGTGAGCGTGCAGGTCGTCTCGGGGCAGTCGGCCTCGTACTCGCCGCCCTTGACCGCGGTCACCTTGTAGCCCGTGATGTTCGCGCCGTTGTCGGCGGGCGGCAGCCACGTCATGGTGACCTGACGGCTCTGGACGTTGGTCACGCGCGGCTTGCCGGGAGCGTCCGGCCGCCCCTGCACCGTCACGTTGACGCGCGCCTCGGCCGTGCGGTCGGGGTCGCCCGTGGCGTCCTGCACCGTGTAGCGGGCGACGAAACGCCCGTGGTAGTCCTCCGCGGGGGTGACCGTCACGCTGCTGCCGTCGAACTGGACCGTGCCCTCGCCCGTCTCGAGCGAAGCGTCGATCACCTCGAGCGGAGCCTCGCCCTCGAAGGGGTTGAAGTCGTTGGCGAGCACGTCGACCGAGCGCGTCTCGCCCTGGTTCCACGTGTCGAACGTGTCGTCGCTGGCCGTGGGCAGCTCGCGCGTGGACGCCGTGACGGTGACCTCGATCTCGGAGGTGACGGGCTCGGGGCTCGTCGGATTGTCCTGGCCGTCGTCGACGGTCACGGGGATCGACGCGACCGTGCCCTTCTGGTCGGCGTCGGCCCGGACCTCCAGCGTGGATCCTCCGGCGATGGTCGCCTGGAGACCTGCCGGCACCTCGCCCAGCGAGAACGACAGCGGGTCCTCGTCGATGTCGGTCGCGAGGCCGGAGAGCTCGAGCGTGCCGGGCTGCGAGTCGCCCGCGCCGACCGTGACGGCGCCGCCGAGCATCTCGGGCGGCAGGTTGTCGGGCGGCGTGACCGTGATCGGTATGGACAGCGTCGACACGCGCCCGTTCGGGTCGTCGGGTCCGTCGCCGTCCGTCACCTCGAACGTGATCGCGTCCTTGCCCGCGTACCGGTCGGCCGACCGGTAGGTGAGCGTCCGCTCGTCGATCACGAGCGACGAGCCGTCGCTGCGGCCGGCCGAGACCTTCTCGGCCTCCGTGATGCGCACATCCCCGCCGTCCGCCGAGCGGACGTACTCCGCGAGCGGGAGGTCGATGCGCTCGCCGCTCTTGACCTCCACAGGCTCGGTCGAGATCAGGCTCGGACGCAGATCCTCCTGGCCGGGGACGTGGATGAACGCGTGCGCGACCTGGTCGTCCTGGTCCGTGATCGTGTACTTGATCAGGCGGCGGCGCTCCTCGAGCTGGACGCTCACGATCCCGTCCGCGAGCAGCTGGGCCGAGTCGTCGGGCGCGAGCTGGATCCCGAGCGTCTCGGCGGTCGCCGTGCCGTCGGGGTCCTCGTCGTTCAGCAGCAGGTCGATCTGGGCGGTCTGCTCCTCGAGATCGATGTCCTCGAGCAGCACGCGGTCGTCGCGCGCGATCGGCGCCTGCAGCGGCACGTCCTCGTCGACCGTGACCTGCAGCACGCCCTTCGCCTGCGCGCCGTGCTCGTCCTCGATCGTGTACTGCAGCGAGGTCTCGAGCTCGTGGTCCGGCGCCGTCACGACCACGCGCTCGCCGACCGCCTCCGCCTCGACCTGCGGGTTCTCGCCGAGCACGAGCCCGTCCGTCCCCTGCACGATGCCGATGGTGTCGCCGTCGGGGTCGGAGTCGTTCTCCTGGACCGCGGCCGCCACCACGCGGCCGGGACGCATCGCGAGGCTGTCGCGCACCGCGAACGGAGCCTGGTTCTGCGCGGCGGCGGGCGCGATCCCCACCCGGATCGTGGCGGTCGACTCGGCACCGAGGCTGTCGCGCACACGGTACGTGAAGGTGTCCACGCCGGTCGAGCCGCGCGAGGCCTCGTAGTCGAGGTAGTTCGCTCCCCTCTCGAGGATCGTGCCGAGCTTCGGGCCCGAGTCGATGCCGACCAGCTCGACCGAGTCGCCGTCGGGGTCGATGCCGTCGAGCGGGATCGTGATCCTCGTCGTGCTGCCGTCCAGCGCGCGCGACTCGACGTCCTCGGGCCGCGGGGCGTTGTTGTTCTCCTCGTCGAGCGGGAGCACCTGGATCGCGACCGGAGCGGTCGCCCGCTGTCCCGTGCTGTCCACGGCCGTGTAGGTCACGTACGCCGTGCCGGGCTCGTCGCCCGCGTGGAAGCGCACGTCGTCCTCGGCCGCGAAGGCCTCGCCGGCGCCCTCCGTGTCGAGCCGGACCGACTCCGGATCGAGGTGGAACTCGTCGTCGTTCGGGTGGTAGTCGTTGTCGAGCACCGGGATCGTCACGACGTCGCCGACGCGCACGACGGCGGTGTCCTCGTTGACGATCGGCGCACGCAGCTTGGCCGGCGCGGGCATGGCGATCACGACGACCTCGCCCTGGACCGACGGCGCGACGCCGTTCGAGATCGTGTAGCGGATGGTGACCTGACCGCCCTCGCCGGTCATGCCGCGGTCCGTGACGCGCAGCGTCTCATGGCCGATCACCGAGACCGCGAGGCCCGCATCGTCGGGCACGTCCACGGACTGCACCACGAGCACGCCGCCCGCCGGGTCGGAGTCGTTGGCCAGGACGTTCACCAGTGCGTCGCCGCCGACCGGGAGCAGCGCGACGTCGCGCACCGCGACGGGCGGCTCCTCGCTCTCGACGGGCTCGATGACGTCCACCCGCACGAGGCCCGGCACCGGCGTGGTCCCCGACGTCGTCACGAGGTAGTCGACGTAGTAGGTGCCCACCGTGTCCGACTCGAAGGTGAACGTGTCCGATGCGAAGTCGGGGACGATCGTCGCGCCCTGCACCTCGCTCACCTGGGTGAGCTCGAGCGGCT
Organism: Microbacterium sp. Root53; assembly: GCF_001426925.1. Classification (GTDB taxonomy): domain Bacteria; phylum Actinomycetota; class Actinomycetes; order Actinomycetales; family Microbacteriaceae; genus Microbacterium. The sequence continues at coordinate 357,658 of NZ_LMFR01000001.1, read as the reverse complement.
CGTCGCTGGCGCTCAGGTCGTTGGCCAGGGGCGAGACCGTGCCCTGCTGCCCCGCGCGCACGACCAGGTGGTCGGCGGTCGCGAGCGGCGGCGTGGACCCGGGAGCGCGCACGTCGAGCTTCAGCAGCCCCGCCATGCTCGAGCGGCCGTCCGAGACGACGATGTTGACGTCGACCAGGCCCTGGTCGCCCGAGATGGCGCGGTAGGTGATGCGGCCGTCCGCCGTGAACTCCGCCTCGTCGCCCTCGGCGGGCGTGACCGACTCGAGGTAGAGGTTGTCGCCGTCGGGGTCGACCCAGTCCGGCAGCACGTTGTAGGTGACGGAGCTGCCCGACTCGACGGGGATGGCGATCTGCCGCAGCTGCTTCGGCGGCGTGTTCTCGTCCTCGCCTCGGACCTCGACGCGCACCTGCGCCTGAGCCGTGCCGCCGGGGCGGCCGTCGTTCACCTCGTACGTGAAGGAGTCGACGCTCGACACCCCGTCCGGCACGGTGATCTGCAGCGACGTGCCGTCGTTGATCGGCGTCACCGTGACGCCGTCGGGCGCACCGTCCGGCAGCGTGACGGTGAGCACGTCGCCGTCCGGATCGCTGTCGTTGTCGAGCACGGGCAGGATCGTCGCGGCGTCGGCCCGCACGCCGAACGTGTCGGGGTTGGCGACCGGGGGCGTGTTGTCCTCGCCGCGGTCCGGCGGACTCGGGTCCGGCACCTGGACGGTGGTCGGGTCGGGGTTCTCGACGCCGTCGCCCTTCGGCGGCGTCAGGTCGTCCCAGTTGTCCACCTTCTGCAGCTGGTCGCTCGCGAGCCAGGCGGCGCCGCTCAGGACGTTGTTGAGCATCACCACGTCGCGGTTGACGCGGAAGCGCAGCTCGCCCTCGGCCTTGTACTCCGGGATCGGCATCGCGAGGTCGTGCTGCTCGCCGACGCAGTCGCGCACGAACCGTCCCGACTCCATCCACGCGCCGTAAGCGCAGCCGTTGAGCCACACGGGCTCGGCGGGGGTGCCCGTCAGGGCTCCGGCGGGAGCGGCCTCGGGCTCGGAGCCGTCGAGCGGGATGCTCAGCAGCTCGGTGCGCGTCGCGACGACGACCGCGTCCCCGTCGGCCGCGTCCAGCGCGAGGCGCGCGTCCTCGGGCTCCTCGAGCGCGACCGTCGGCCCGTCCGGGATGATGACGGACCCGGTCGTCTCGTCGAGGATCACCGCGCGGCCGGCCACCAAGGTCACGGACAGCTGCGACGACTCGTCGACGCCCTCGAGCGCCCGCTCGGACGGCTTCTCGGCCTCGCCCTCCTCCGTCACGGGGACCGTGTACAGCGTCGCCTCGGACGGCGAGGCGACGTACACGGTGCCGTCACGGCCGACCGTGACGGCCGCGTTCTCCCCCAGCTTCTCGAGCACAGGATCGGCGTCGGCCACGGCGAAGGACGCGAGACCGTCGTAGGGGATGACGAAGAGCTCGCCCTCGGCGGGGTCGAGGACCGCGATCGTGCGGGCGGCGTAGTCGATCTCGGCTCCGCCGGGCAGCTGCACCCGGTCACCCAGGGACACCCCCACGTTGTCGACGGGGCCGAGCGTCCCGTCGCCCAGGTCCTGCATGAGGATCCGGTCGCCGTCCTGCAGGACGTCGAAGTCGGCGGACGGCGTGACGAGGCGCCCGTCCAGGACCTGTGACTCGCTGTTGAAGTGGCCGACCCACTGCTCATCGGCCTTGGTGATCCAGACTGATCCGTCGTGGAGGTCGAGCTCGGTGGTCGGGTTGCCCTCGTACGCGACGGCCATGGTCGTGACGCCGAGCGCGGCGACCGTGACGATTGAGGCGCCCGCGAGCGTGCGCGGACGCACCCGTGCCCAGGACACAGTCTTCATCGCGCACCCCCTCGCCGACTCCTGACCGGTATCCTAATCGGCCCGCTCAGCGCCTCCCCGGCCCCGACCAGGGCACCTCTCCCCCGCACGGACGCGCACGCGGGCCCGGGAACTCCCCGGACCCGCGTGCGCGATGGACGATCAGCGTCGAGCGGGCTTCTTCTCGCGCGGCGGCTTCTTCTCGCGCGCGGGCGCCTGCCCGGTCGCGTCCAGCTCGGCGTAGTGCGCGGCGGCCTCATCCTGGCGGCTCTGCTCGGCACCCGACGCGATGGGCGCGCGCACGTGCTCGGGCGCGAACCCGAACGCGTCGACGAGGTCCTGCGAGTGCGGGCGCAGGCGGCGGCAGAGGCGGTCGATGTAGCGCTGCACGGCCATCGCGCGCTGGTTGGAGAGGCGGCCGTGCATGAGGTACCAGGCGAGGTGCTTCTCGATCAGCGTCAGACCGAAGAGGTCACGGAGCCAGATCATCACCTGGCGGGTGTCCTCGTCGGGGATCGAGGCCACGGCGTCGGTGAACGCCTCCCACTGCAGGAGCTCGCCGTGGGCGCGGGCCGCCTCGAGCAGCTCGACCTGGTTCTCGTTGAACAGGTCGGCGGCGGCGACCGGGTCGAGCTTGGACGCGGGACGCAGGCGCGCCGCGAGCTCGCCGACCATGCTCTGCACGCGGTCGGCGAGCAGCTCGTGCTGGTCCTTGGCGCGCAGGCCGAGCTCCACGGATCGCGCCGTGGATCCGAAGTCCGCCACCGCCTGCCCGAGCTGCCGCAGGCCCGCCCCGTGGAACACCTTGCCGGCGGTCTGGCCGACGACGAAGGCGGCGATCTCCTTGGGGTCCTTGCTGCGCAGCTGCTTGGCGTAGTCCGCGAGCAGGCGCTTGCCGACGAGCTGCAGCAGCACGTTGTTGTCGCCCTCGAAGGTGACGTACACGTCGAGGTCCTGACGCAGGGTCACGAGGCGGTTCTCGGCGAGGTAGCCCGCGCCGCCGCAGGCCTCGCGGGCCTCCTGGATGGCGTCCAGCGCGTGCCAGGTCGACAGCGGCTTGAGCGTGGCCGCGAGGGTCTCGAGGTCCTCGCGGTTCTCCTCGGTGTCGGTCTCGCCGCCGAACACGCCGTGGAACTTCTGCAGCAGCTCGTCGTGCGCGAACGCCTGCGCGTACGTGATCGCGAGCCGCGGCAGGAGGCGACGCTGGTGCTTCGCGTAGTCCATCAGGACCGTCTCGGCGCCGGTCGCGCCGGCGAACTGGCGGCGCTGGTTGCCGTAGGTGATCGCGATGTTCAGCGCCAGCGCCGCCGCCGTGGTGGCCGACCCGTCGAGCGAGACGCGGCCCTGCACGAGCGCGCCGAGCATCGTGAAGAAGCGGCGGCCCGGGCTGGCGATCGGGCTCGAGTAAGTGCCGTCCGGCGCGACGTCGCCATAGCGGTTGAGCAGGTTCTCGCGCGGCACGCGCACGTGGTCGAAGTGCAGACGGCCGTTGTCGATGCCGTTGAGGCCGCCCTTGACGCCGTCGTCCTCGCCGCCGACGCCCGGCAGGAACTGCCCGTCCTCGTCGCGAAGGGGCACGAAGAAACAGTGCACGCCGTAGTTCACGCCGCCGCTGATGAGCTGCGCGAACACGGTCGCCGCCCGGCCGTCGACCGCGGCGTTGCCGAGGTAGTCCTTCCAGGCGCCGCGGAACGGCGTGTGGATCACGAACTCCTCGGTCGCCGCGTCGTAGGTCGCGGTGGTCCCGATCGCGGCGACGTCCGAGCCGTGGCCGGTCTCGGTCATGGCGAACGCGCCGGGGATCTTCAGCTCGAAGACGTCGCGCAGCCACTTGTCGTGGTGCTTCTTCGTTCCCAGCTGGTAGATCGCGGAGCCGAACAGGCCCCACTGCACGCCCGCCTTGATCTGAAGACTCGGATCGGCGAGCACGAGCTCCTCGAAGCTCGCGAGGTTGCCGCCGTTGTTGTTCTCGCCGCCGTACTCGACCGGGAGCGCGCGCGAGATGGACCTGTGCTCGACCAGCTTGCCGAGCTGTTCGAAGACGCGCGCGCGGTGCTCGTGGTGGGTGAGCCCGTCGACGCGCCAGAACGCGGAGTCCTTCAGCATCTCGCGCGACGCGCGGCGGACGTCCGCCCACGTGCCGAGCAGCCGGTCGGTGACGAGGGGGACGTCGATGCGGGGCGCCGTCTCGGGCCCGGCCTTGTGGGCGGGCGTCGGGTCGGCGGTCTGGGGGCGAACAGCGGTGTCTGCCATGTCTGCCTCTCACGGGGATCGTGGAATGGGCCGGGCCCGCCTCGACGGGGACGGAGGGGGCGATGTGATCACCGTAGGTCTGCGACAAGCCGGGCGCGAGGACCTTGTCACTGAGCCACAGTCGCGGGCGCCGACGTGCGGCGGGACCATTGTGCGCGCACGACAGCGGCGGCGGACGGGGACAGACGACGGCGGCGGCCCGGATCATCCGGACCGCCGCCGCGTCACGCCTCATGCCGTGGCGTCATCTCACTCCGTGTGAGCCGCCGCCCGGCGCCCACCGTCCACCGGAAGGTGACCTTGCCATCGGCATCCGCGGTCTGGGCACCCAGATCGATCGGCGTCGAGATCGGACTTCCGTCCACCTGGATTCCGGGACACCGGCGTGTCGTTAGCCGACGAAGGGTTCGCGGTCCCGGTTCATGGGCCATATGCCGACTGGGAGATCAGCCGCCTGCGCGGTGGCCGGCGGCGCGCGTTCGGGCGGGTCGAGCGCACGGCAGACGTGGGCCCCGCCGGCGCGAGCGGAGGCGGTGTCAGTGCGCGGCGATGACGGCGAGCACGGCGGCGCCGTAGGCTTCGCGCTTGCGCTCGCCGATGCCGCTGATGCCGGATAATGCCTCGAGGGAGGCGGGGCGGTGCTCGGCGAGCGCGCGCAGAGTGGCGTCGCCGAAGACGATGTAGGCGGGGACGCCCTGCTCGCGCGCCTGGTCCGCGCGCCACGCGCGCAGCGCCTCGAAGAGATCGCGGTGCTGGGGTGCGAGCTGGTCGGCGGCGGACGCCTTGCGAGCGCCGCCGCCCGAGCGGGAGGCCCGCCCGATCACATCGCGGCGCAACGGCACGGGCGTCTCGCCGCGCAGCACGCCGCCGCTCGCCTCGCTCAGCGCGAGGGTGCCGTACTCGCCCTGCGCGACCAGGAGGCCGCGCGCCAGGAGCTGGCGGATGACGCTCCGCCAGTCCTGCTCGGACAGATCGGCGCCGATGCCGTACGTGGTGAGGGACTCGTGGCCGAGCTTGCGCACGCGGTCGGTCGAGGCCCCGCGCAGGATGTCGATCAGGTGCCCCGCGCCGAAGGCCTGGTTGCGCTCGCGCTTGAGCCGCACGACGGTCGACAGCAGCTTCTGGGCGGGAACGAGCCCGTCCCAGGTCTCGGGCGGCGTGAGGCACGTGTCGCAGTTGCCGCACGGCTGGGACGCCTGCCCGAAGTACGCGAGCAGGTTCTGCCGCCGGCATCCGACGGTCTCGCACAGCGCGAGCATCGCGTCCAGGTGCTGGCCCTGGCGCTGCTGGATCGCGCGGTCGCCGTCGGACTGCTGGATCATCCGCCGCTGCTGGACGACGTCGCCCAGGCCGTAGGCCATCCAGGCCTGCGCGGGCAGGCCGTCGCGGCCCGCGCGCCCGGTCTCCTGGTAGTACCCCTCGACCGACTTGGGAAGGTCGATGTGGGCCACGAACCGGACGTCGGGCTTGTCGATGCCCATGCCGAACGCGATGGTCGCCACGACGACGACGCCGTCCTCGCGGAGGAAGCGGGACTGGTGCCGCGCCCGCGTCGCCGCGTCGAGCCCCGCGTGGTACGGGATGGCGTCGATGCCCTGACCGGCGAGGTAGGTCGCGGTCTGCTCCACCGAGTTGCGGCTCAGCGCGTACACGATGCCCGCCGCGCCCTCCGGCTGGGAGCGGATGAAGTCCAGTAGCTGCCTGCGCGGCTCGGTCTTGGCGTCGATCCGGTACCGGATGTTGGGCCGATCGAAGCTCGCCACGAAGTGGCGGGCGGAGGGCAGCCGCAGGCGCTCCGTGATCTCACGGTGCGTCTCGGGCGTGGCGGTCGCCGTGAGGGCGAGGCGCGGCACGCCGGGGAACCGCTCGCCGAGGCCGCCGAGCGCGAGGTAGTCGGGACGGAAGTCGTGGCCCCACTGCGACACGCAGTGGGCCTCGTCGATCGCGATCACGCTCAGCGTGCCACGCTCGAGCAGGCGCAGCGTCTGCTCGCCGTTGAGGCGCTCGGGGGCGACGTACAGCAGGTCGAGCTCGCCGGCGACGTACGCGCGCTCGACGCGCGCGCGCTCGTCCGGCGCCTGCGTCGAGTTGAGGTACGCGGCGCGCACGCCGTTCGCGACCAGCGCGTCGACCTGGTCGTGCATCAGCGCGATGAGCGGCGAGACCACGAGGCCCGTTCCCTCGCGGACGAGCGCGGGCACCTGGTAGCAGACGCTCTTGCCGCCGCCGGTCGGCATCAGGACGACGGCGTCGCCGCCCGAGACGACGTGCTCGACGATCTGCCGCTGATCGCCGCGGAACGCGTCGTAGCCGTAGACGGTCTTGAGCGCCTCGAGGGGCGTCGCGTAGACCGACGGGCGCACACCGCTCGCGACGCCCGGCGCCGCGACGCGGGCCGAGCGGCGGGCCGGGCCCGAGGCATCCGCAGCGGGCGGCGCCCAGTCGTCGGGCGGCGGCGCGTCGAGATACGGGTCGAAGGGCGGCTCGTCGTAGGGCGGCGGCTCGTACGGCATCCAGTCGCCGGGGCCGCCCTGGTCGTCGGGATCCGTCGGCGCCCAGGACCCCCAGCCGGCCGCGCCCGCGCGGGCGCTGCTCGGTTCGGGGGTGCTCGGGGTCACGCGCTCGAGTCTAGGCGCGGGCTCCGACACGTCCCCTGGGCGTCGCCGGCGACCCGGCGCCCTCCGGCCCTGGGGACGAGCCTTCCCCGCGTCGGCGCCACGCCGTAGCGTGGGAGCCCGACGGAAGGAGCCCGCATGGCAGACCTGAAGGTGACCCGCAACGACGACGCGAGCCGGTACGAGCTGCACCTGTCGGACGCGACCCACGAGGACACGGTCGCCGGCTTCATCCGGTTCGAGCAGGGCCAGGGCCGGATCCGGATGATCGCGACCGAGATCGATCCCGCCTTCCGCGGGCAGGGGCTCGGCGACACGCTCGCCGCCGAGGCGCTCGCGGACGTCGCGCGCCGCGGCGACACGATCATCCCCCTGTGCCCGTTCGTGGCGGCGTATCTGCAGAAGAACGAGGTGGCCGGCGCGGTCGTGGAGTGGCCGGGCGGCACCCCGCTCGACGCGGCGACGCAGGGCGAGTCCCCGGCATGACGCGCCTCGACGCCGCGACCGACGAGTGGGACCTCACCGCCGACGCGTGCGACGGCCCTCGTGAGCTGCTGCTCGAGCCCCGCGAGGTGCCGCTCGGCGGCGTCAGGGCCATGGCGGTTCACCGCTCGCTGCCGCAGCGCGACCTGCCGACCGTGGGCGCATGGTGCTTCTTCGACCGCTTCGGGCCGCAGGAGGCGCTGATGCGGGTGGAGCCCCACCCTCACATCGGACTGCAGACCGTGACGTGGCCGCTGGTGGGCGAGGTCCGCCACCGCGACAGCATCGACAGCGACGTCACGATCAGCCGCGGCGTGCTGAACATTATGACGTCGGGCCGGGGCATCTCCCACTCGGAGTATTCGGTCGGCGACGATCCCATCCCGCTCGACGCGCTGCAGCTGTGGATCGCCCTCCCGGAGAGCCGCCGCCACGGCGGTCCGGACTTCGAGCGCCATGCCGACCTGCCGACGCTGAGGCTCCCGGCCCTCGAGGGCGCCGACGCGGACGCCACGGTGGTCGTCGGCGAGCTCGGGGACGTCGTCTCGCCCGCCACCGTCTACACGCCGATCGTGGGCGCGGAGGTCGTGCTGGCACCCGGATCGCGCGTGCGGATCCCGTTCCGCCGGGACTGGGAGTACGCGATCGCGGCCGTGGAGGGCGACCTCGTCGCGCACGCCGGGCGAGCGGGGGAGCCGACCGCGCTCGGCGCCCTGGACCTGCTCTACCTCGGCGTGAACCGCGACGGCATCGAGGTCTCGACGATCGGCGGCGCCATGTTCTTCCTGCTGGGCGGGGAGCCGTTCGCGGACGACCTCGTGATGTGGTGGAACTTCGTGGGCCGGGACCACGACGAGATCGTCGAGGCCCGCGAGGAGTGGGAGGCCGGGTCCGAGCGGTTCGGCCACGTCGTCACGCACGGCGACGAGCGCATCCCCGCCCCGCCCATGCCCCAGGTGCGGCTCACGCCGCGGCGCCGCAAGGTGTAGGTCAGCCCGCCGCGATCGCGTCCACGAGCCGCTGGGCGACGTCCTCTGCGCCCGATGCCGCCTCCGCACCGCCGATCGCGCTGCCGGTCACGACGAGCGAGTCGACCAGCGCCGTGACGGTCACGGAGCTCATCGCGCCGGTGCCCTCGATCACGGAGTCGGTCTGCACCCCGTACGCCGAGTCGGCGCCGTCGATCGACACCGGGACCTCGCTGATGGTGCTCGTCACCGACGTCCCGTCGGCCATGGTGATCGTGATCTCGCCGCAGCCGTCGATGTTCGACAGGCCCGACTCCACGGCGCCGTCGGCGATCGACGCCTCCGCGAAGCTCACCACTCCGCCCGACTGGCCGGTCGCCTCGTCGACGCCCACGGCCATGCTGCTCTCGCTCGTCTCGGCGATGGCGAGCCCGCTCTCGACCGCGGCCGCGCACTCGGCGGGCTCGATCTCCGCATCCGCGAAGAGGCCGCTGAGCCCCTCGACCCCACCCATGGCCTCGATGTCGATCGGCTCGAGCCCCGCGGCCACGACGTACCCCTCGAGCACGGCCTCATCGACCACCTCGCCCGACGGCGCCTCGTCCGCGGGCGTCTCCGCGGGCGCGGAGGACTCCGCGGGCGGGTCGCCCCCTCGGGCGCCTCCTCCTCGCCGCCGGCCGAGCAGCCGGCGATCAGCAGCGATCCGGCCAGGACGATCGGAGCGAGGGTTCGGAGGGCGAGTCGCGCGGTCATGCCCGCAGTCTCGCACGCGCGCACCCGCGCCACCAGGGCCGGATCGCTTCGCACATGTGTTCTGATCTCGCTTGACTTGGCGATAGAACGGGTGTTCGATGAATCCATGCGATGGCAGGGACAGGAGCTCGGCGTCTCGGACCCCGACGCGCTGCCCGGAATGGAGCAGCTCGACGGACTCGTCCGGTCGGTGACGACGCCCGAGTTCGCGGGCGTGACGTTCCACGAGGTCGCCGCCAAGTCGGCCCTCAACCATGTGCCGCGCTCGAGCAGCATGCCGTTCGACTGGACGATCAACCCGTATCGCGGATGCACGCATGCCTGCGTGTACTGCCTCAGCCCAGACACCCTGATCCTGCGGGCCGACGGCCGCCAGGTTCCGCTTCGTGAGATCCGCGTCGGCGACGAGATCGTCGGCACCGAGCGGCACGGTGCCTACCGACGCTACGTGCGCACGACGGTCCGCGCGAAGTGGCCGTCGAGAAAGCGCGCGTATCGCGTCACGCTGGCCGACGGCACCGAGATCACGGCGAGCGGCGACCATCGGTTCCTGACCGACAGGGGCTGGAAGCATGTCCACGGCGCCACCACGGGCCCCGAGCAGCGCCCCCACCTCACCGCCCTCAACCGCTTGATGGGATTCGGCATCGGCGGGCCGCCGCCCGACTCCGCATCGCCGACGCCGCACTACCGACGCGGCTACCTCGCCGGCATGATCCGGGGCGACGGGATGATCTTCCATCGCTCGTATCGGAGCGCGGATCGCATCCGCGACATCCACATGTTCCGCTTGGCGCTCACGGAGACCGACCGCGCCGCCCTGGACCGATCGCGGGACTTCCTCGATCGTTCCGGCGTTCCCACGCGAACGCGAACCTTCAGCGCCGCGGAGGGCGCACGCAAGCAGATGATCGCGATCCACACCGCACGCGTGGAAGACGTCGCGGCGATCGAGCATCTGATCACGATCCCGCGAACGCGGTCCCGCGAATGGCGGGCGGGTTTCCTCGCCGGAATCTTCGATGCGGAGGGGAGCTGCTCGCGAGGCGTCCTGCGGATCAGCAACAAGGATGAAGAACTGCTCTCCCTGACCGCTGAGTCCCTGGAGGCCGTCGGCATCCCGTGCGTCATCGAACCACCCCGGCCCAATGGCGTGCGGTCCGTGCGAGTGACAGGAGGGCTGCCGATGCGGCAGCGGTTCTTCGACGCCACCCGGCCGGCGCTCAGCGGGAAGCAGCAGCTCATCGGCGACGCTGTGAAGACCGCCGCCGATCTGCGTGTCGTGTCCGTGGACGACCTCGGGCACGACATCGACATGGTGGACATCACCACCGGCACGGGGGACTTCGTCGCGAACGGCGTGATCAGCCACAACTGCTTCGCCCGGGGGACGCACGAGTATCTCGACCTGGATGCCGGGCGCGACTTCGACTCGCAGATCGTCGTGAAGGTGAACGTCGACGAGGTGCTGCGGCGGGAGCTCGCGCGGTCGTCGTGGCGCCGTGAGCCGGTCGCCCTCGGCACGAACACCGATCCGTACCAGCGGGCCGAGGGTCGCTACAAGCTCATGCCGGGCATCACGACCGCTCTGGCGGAGTCGGGCACGCCCTTCTCGATCCTGACCAAGGGCTCGCTGCTGAGGCGCGACCTGCCGCTGCTGACGCGGCTGAAGCAGGATGTGCCGATCCAGCTCGCCTTCTCCATCGCGGTCTACGACGACGAGCTGCAGCAGGCGATCGAGCCGGGGACACCGACGGCGCAGGCCCGCCTCGACACGGTGCGCGCGGCGGCCGACGCGGGCTTCGCGGTGTCGGTGTTCCTGATGCCGATCCTCCCCCACCTCTCCGACTCCCCCGAGGCGCTCGACGCCGCGCTCGCCCGGGTGAAGGCCGCGGGCGCGGCCCGGGTCGTGCACGGCGCGCTGCACCTGCGACCCGGGGTGAAGCCGTGGTTCATGCGCTGGCTCGCGCGAGAGCATCCGGAGCTCCTGCCCGCCTACCGCGGCCTGTATCCGGGCGCCTCCGTCAACGCGCCGCAGGCGTACCGGACGATGCTGTCGCAGCGCATCCGACCGCTCATCCGGGCGCACCGGCTCGACGGCCGCTCCGACGGGGATCCGTGGCGCCGGCCCGCGCCGGCGGCCGCCACGGCGTCGCGGGTCGTGACGACCTCGCGCGGGCGGGCCGCGGCGACGAGGGCGACCGAGCGACGCGCGATCCCGGAGGCCGCGACGCTGTTCTGAGCGCTCAGTCGTAGTCCGGCGCGGCAGGCAGGCCGAAGAACTCCTCGAGCGTGTGGAAGCCGCCCGCCTGGTACGCCTCGGCGATGCCCCGGCCCACGTAGCGCAGGTGCCAGGGCTCGGCGTCGTAGCCGGTCGTCACACTGCGCCCGGCCTCGTAGCGGACGATCCATCCGTAGCGCCACGCGTTCTCGGCGAGCCAGCGCCCCTGCGCGGTCCCGCCCACCTCATAGATGTCGCCGCACCCCCACGCGCCGCACGCCACGACGTCGGCGGCCAGCCCCAGCTGATGCTCGCTGTGACCGGGACGGGCGGACAGGGCGTCCGCCCCGCCGCCGCGCGCGCCCACCTGCGCCGCATAGGTCGAGACCTGGGTGTCGTAGGAGCGGTACCCGCTGTACAGCGCGATCCTCCCGGCACCCTCGGCCGCGGCGTCGGCGAGCCGCTCGAAGGCGGCCAGGGCGTCGGCACGAAGACCGACGTCGGCGACGCGCGCCGCGGGCCGGCGCACCTCCCGCGGCGCATAGTCGATCGGATCGAGCGGACGCAGCTTGTTGACGACCACCCACGGCATCGCCGGATCGTCCAGGCGCACGCAGGGCGCCGCGCCGTCGAGCACCGCCTGCCGCAGCGACTCCCCGCCACCGAACGCGGCCACGAGAGCGTCCGCATCGGAGTCGCGGAGCGCGGCGACGACCTCCGGCGCCTCGCAGGGCGCCTCCGATGCCTCGACCTGCTCCACGCGCGGGGCCGGGAGCGCGGCCGCCACCGGCGGCTGGTCGACGAGGGAAGGCACCGCGCTCGCCTTCTCGGCGCCCGCGAGCAGCGGCGAGAGGACGGCGAACGCCCCCATCCCGAGCGCGACGGCGAGGATCAGCAGCGCGACGGCGCGCACTCTGCGCCGCGCGCGCAGCCGACGCCGCGCGGCAGCCCTCCCGGCGTGGCTCATGGTCTCCATTGTCGCCCACCGGGTCCGCCGCATCACCCCGGCGGCGACTGAAAGTTCTGCCCTCCGACCAGGCATATCGATATGCAGGTTTCGGATCTTTCGAACCGCTCGACGGGTGTTGACATGCCGCCCGAGCACTCCCTAGTCTCAGGCATCGCACGGCTGGGGCGGCGTCGAGGTCTCCCCAAACCCGCGGCCGACGAACCCGAGGTCGGCCGGACACCAGGGCCCCGCCGTGCGCGCGGACCAGGTGGCGCGCCCCCAGCGAGCGCCACCCGACCGACGCAGGTCGCCCCCTGATGAGCACCCGGCCCGGGGGGCGACCTGCCAAACCCCCGTCGACTTTCGCTTCTTTCGAGCCGAGCGCTTCGATTGACCGGATCTTACGAGCCTTCTTATCCTCGGGGCACCGCCTACAGCCCCGACGTCGCCGTCCGGTCCGGCGGCGAACGGCCCCCGAAGCCGCCGGTTCGACGAAGACCCATCCCCCGGAAGGAAGGCCCTCCATGGCCAGACGCCCCGCCCTGCGCATCCTGGGCTCCACGGCGGCAGCCGTCGCCCTCATCCTGACCTGCGCGGTCCCCGCCCACGCCGCGGCGCTGACCGTGAAGAACCCGGGCTTCGAGGTCGTGACCGCCTCCGGCGAGCCCGCGGACTGGAGCGTGTGGCGGGCGCGGGGCACCGGCATCAGCGCGCAGTCCGTGGCTGGCGCGGGCCCCGACGGGCACCCTGACCCGCGTCGGCGTCACCTCCGGCACGCACGCCTGGAAGCACGTGCGCGAGTACGTCGAGGTGCCCGCCGGCACCGCGACGCTCGTGATCGAGCCCATGCTCGACAGCGCGTCGGGCCGGCTCTCGATCGACAACGTGGCAGTCGACAGCGTCGAGCACGTCGCGATCGCCTCTCCGGCCCTGCAGCCCACGGGAGAGGTCGAGCTGAAGTGGACGTTCGCGGGGCTCTCCGGCACCCCGGCCTCGTACGACATCCACCGCTCCACCGACGCCGGCTTCGAGCCCTCCGACGACACGCTCGTGCGCTCGGTGCCCGCGATCACCATGGCCGAGGACGCGACCACGCAGCCGGGCACGACCTACCACTACCGCGTCGTCGCGAAGGACGCCGCCGGCGCCCTCCTGGCCACGACCGACGCCGCCGCCGCCACGACCCCCGCGACGTTCGTCGACCGCCAGCTGAAGGACGTCCTCACGGCGACGGCCGAGGGCGACGGCGTGCGCGTCGCGTGGCGCGTCGCCGCGGGCACGGCCGAGACCTACACGCTGTACTCCGGCCCCGCGACCCTCGCGAGCGGATCGCTCAAGTCGGCCAAGCGGATCGGACCCGCGACGGTCGAGACGGGCGCGACCGGCCTCAGCGGCGCCCTCACCCTTCCGGGATCGGCGCCCGCGGCCTACGCGCTTGTGAACGCCGCGGGCGAGGTCGTCGCCTCGGCCAAGGTCGCCGACCTCGCGCACCCGCGCCTGTGGATCGACGACGACAAGCTCGCCAAGGTGCGCGAGCAGATCGCCGTGCCGGGTGAGCCGCAGGAGATCTGGAACGGCATCCTGGCACGCGTCGCCGGGGGCCTGACCGCCACCCCCGACCCGTACGGCCAGGGCTTCGGCGAGGGTGACGGCCGCTACGCGGTCGAGGCCGCGCTGGCCTACCAGGTCACGGGCGACGCGTCCTACGCGCAGAAGGCGTACGACGGCATCGTCGCGGCCGAGGCGAAGCTGCCGCTCGGCACCCGGCAGCCGCTCGAGGACGCCAACCCGGCCCCCGTGCTGGCCCAGGCGTACGACTGGGCCTGCAAACGGCTGGACCGACGAGCAGCGCGCGAACGCGAACCGCATCCTCGGCCACCTGGCCGCGGCCATGGAGGTCGCGCACCACTTCAACATGGACGACGACACGCGCGCCTCGAACTGGACCGGCGTCACGCGCGGCGGCGAGCTCGCGCTGCGCCTCGCGACGCGCGGCGACGGCTGGTTCGACGCGGGCGAGACGCGCATCCCGATGCTCGTGAACGAGGTCGGGCTGCACCTCGACGCGGCCTACACCGACACGGGCTGGATGCAGGAGGGCCTGTGGTACATCAACTACACGCTCCAGATCGCGCTGCCCGGCATCTACGCCGCGCAGGACGCCGGCATCACGGCGCTCGACGCCTCGATCGAGCGGCCGCAGTTCACGAACCTGTACCTGCACAGCCTCGCGAACACCCCCAACCACAAGCGCCTGCAGTGGGGCGCGACGTCGATGCAGGGACGCTTCCACCGCGGGCATGATCGCGCGCCTGGTCCCCCAGAGCCAGCGCGACGCCTGGGTGTGGCACTGCGAGCGCTCGGTCGGGTCGCTCGGATCGAAGGAGCACGCCGGTTCTCTCGGCCCGTTCCCGCGGCTGGGAGGGCCTGGAGACCTTCGCGCTGTCGATGACGAGCAGCAACGTGACGTGGGCGCGGCAGCACGCGAAGGCGTACACCGACCTGGTGCAGTACTCGAGGCCGCTGATCGACGGGCGGCCCGAGAACGTGCCGCTCGGCCAGTCGCAGCAGTCGCCGGGCAAGGGCGAGACGCTCGTGTCGAAGGCGTTCGCGGGCCAGGGCGGCGGCTACGTCAAGCTGGACGGCTCCGCCAACTTCGGCGTCGACTCGGCGATCCGCGACGCGGCCGTGGACATGGCGGGCGGCGAGGGCGTCGACACGGTCGTGGCGATCCACGACGCGTTCGCCGAGGACGGCACCGGCGAGGTTCTCGCCGGCGAGGTCGTGGACGACTCGACCCTCGCGGTCGGAGGCGAGACCTACGACGTGCTCGCCCTCGACGGCCTGAAGTAGTCCCTCGCACACGAGAGGCCCCCGGGAGCTCGCGCTCCGGGGGCCTCTCCGCGTGCCGGCCGGGGGATCAGCCGGAGTACGTCACGCCCCAGCGCGCCGTCCAGGACTCGCCCGGAGCCAGGCGGCGCACGTCGCGGCCCGAGTTGAACGCGTCGGTCGGCGCGGTCATGGGCTCGATCGCGATCGCGAGCGGGTGGCCGGGGTACGCGTCGGTCGTGAAGACCTGGATGTAGCCCCACGCGTCGTCCTGCCACATCGTGACCGAACGTCCGTCGGGCGCCGTGAGCGTCGAACGGGCGATGCCGTCGGCACCGCGCACCAGCGATCCGAAGCCGGTGTCGAGCTGGACGTCGCCCACGCGGACGCCGCCGCGCAGATCGACCTCGCCCGACACGGGCGCCTCGCCCGTGGGCAGCAGCCGGTCGTCGACCTCGAAGACCGATTCGGCGGGGACGGTGACGACGAGGTCGGCGGTCGGGACGCCGCCGATGCAGAAGAACGGATGCGTGCCGAGCGCGACGGCGGCGTCGCCCTCGCCCACGTTGACCACCTCGTGCGTCACCTCGACGCCGTCGTCGACGAGGGCGTAGGTGACGCTCGTGCGCAGCGTGTACGGGTAGCCGTGCTGCGGGTAGACGATCGCCGTGAGCGTCGCGCGGTCCTCGCTCGTGTCGACGGCGTAGGGCGCGTAGCGCAGCAGCCCGTGGATGGCGTTGTCGCGCGCGGGCTCCGTGATGTCGAGCTGACGCTCGGCGCCGCCGTCGTTCCAGCGGCCGTCGCGGATGCGGTTGGGCCACGGCGCGAGCACGATGCCGCTCCCGAACGGGGTCGGCGCGCCCTCGGGGTACCTCGGCACGAGGTCCACGCCGCCGACCGAGAGGCCGCGCAGCGAGGCTCCCACCTGGGCGATGTGCGCCGTGACCTCGCCGGCACCGCCCTCGCGGCGGAGGTGGACCTGGTCACCCGTGGGGTCGATGCGGTTCTGTGCGTTCACGGCACGAGCCTATTCGAGCCCGGCCGCCCGCTTGTCAAGCGCCTACCCGCCGGGTGCCCGGCGTGGTGGTGTCGGGAGCATGACGCAGATCGTGCCCTCCCCCTCCCGCGTGACCGGCGTGACCGGCGTGCCCGACCTGCCCGGATGGGATGCCACGTGGCGGCTCGCCCGCGACGGCTACGCCTTCGGGCAGCGGGGCTTCCGCGACGTGGGCGCCGACGCGTTCCGCACCCGGCTGCTGGCCCGGCCCGTCGTGGTCGCGCGCGGCGCCGAGGCGGCGCACGTGTTCGGCGAGCCGGATGCCTTCGAGAGGCGAGGCGCCATCCCGCGCTCGGTCGTCCACCTCCTGCAGGACGAGGGCAGCGTGCAGCAGCTGGAGGGACCGCGGCACGGCGAGCGGAAGGTGCTCATGCTCGAGCTGGCGCAGGGTGAGCGCGCCGGGCTGGTCGAGGCGTTCCGGGATGCGTGGCCCGAGGTCGTCGCGGAGCATGGGCATGGGGCGGTTCCGGCCGCGGAGGTCGCCGCGCGGGCGCTCACCCGGGCGGCGCTGGAATGGACCGGGATCCGCGTCGACCGCGGCCGCGAGACCGAGCTGTCCGGCGAGCTGACGGAGATGATCGCACGCGCCGGCAGCGTCGGCCCGCTCAACTGGAAGGCGCGCCTCCGCCGTCGGCGCACCGAGGCATGGGCGCGCGACGTCGTGCGCGAGCGCCGCGCCGCGGGAGACCACGAGACCATCGCGGGGCGCCTCGCGCACCACACCGAGGGCGGTCGCCCGCTGGACGAGGACGTCGCCGCCGTCGAGATGCTCAACCTGCTGCGGCCCACGGTCGCCGTCGCCCGCTTCGTGGCCTTCGCCGCCCACGCGCTGCACCGGCATCCGGACTGGGCGTCGCAGACCCGCGGCGGCGACGCGGCGGCCACGCGCTGGACGGCGGACGAGGTCCGCCGGTTCTACCCGTTCTTCCCGATGGTCGGCGGCATCGCGACCGAGCCGTTCGAGCTCCACGGCGAGTGGTTCGAGGAGGGCCAGTGGATGATGCTCGACCTCTACGGCACCGACCACTCCCCCGAGCTCTGGGAGCGGCCGGACGTGTTCAACCCCGGACGGTTCGCGACCGCCTCGCCCCACGCGGTGGTGGCCCAGGGCGTGGGCGAGCACCTCGCCTCCCACCGGTGCCCGGGCGAGCTCGCCACGGTGGACCTGCTCGTCGAGACGCTGCAGCAGCTCACGCAGGGTCCGGCCTACACCGTGCCGGAGCAGGATCTCCGCATCAGCCTGCGACGCATCCCCGCCGAGCCCGAGGACGGCATGATCCTGCAGTTCGCGTGATGCCGCACCCGCAGACGACGGATGCCGCCCTCGTCATGCGAGGGCGGCATCCGGTCGTGCGGGGGGCGGGTCAGGCCAGTTCAGAACCCAACCCTGTCCGCCGCGTATGTGGCATCCGCGGTGGAGAACCCCTCGTACTCCAACTGGTCAATGAGTCCCTGACGCGAGAACGACATGAAGTCCAGATACTGTTGTGCCTTCTTGACCGCCTGGTCGCGCCAGTTCACCTCACCCCTGTTCTCGAGGTAGGACACGGCATACGTCGCATCGGCGGTGGAGAACCCCTCGTACTCGAGCTGACCGATGAGACCGCTCCTGGAGAATGCCGTGAAGTCGAGGTAATCGCGCGCCTTCTCGATCGCCTGCTGCTGCTCGAACGTCGGAGGCGCCGGCGCGACGTATCGGCGCACGCCGAGCGTGTCCCTGCGGTCGCCGTTCCAGTCCCCGACCAGCGTGGTGTCGGATGCACGACCATAGGCCTGAACACGGGATGCGGAGCCGGAGCTCAGCGAATCCGAGATGTAGTACACGTTGCCCCGCCGCACAGCGAGGGTGTCCGCTCCGTCCGCGTTCCAATCGCCGACGAGGACGAGGTCAGAAGACCGACCGTAATTGATGACCGCGCTCGCGCTGCCTCCCGTCAGGCTGTTCGAGATGTAGTACACATTTCCGCGACGAACCGCCAAGGTGTCCCTGCCGTCACCATTCCAGTCACCGACCAGAACGACATCGGATGCCTTGCCGTAGTTGAAGACGACGCTGGCATTGCCGCCGCTGAGATTGTTGGAGATGTAATACGTCTGACCGCGGCGCACCGCGAGCGTGTCCACGCCGTCCCCGTTCCAGTCTCCGACCAGGACGGTGTCCGATGCCTTCCCGTAGTTGATGACCGTGGTCGCATTACCGCCAAGCCTGTTCGAGAAGTAATACGTCCGATCGCGCCGGACCGCCAGGGTGTCCTTTCCGTCGCCGTTCCAGTCGCCGGTGTAGACACGATCCTCGGCCTTGCCGTAGTTGAATTCATGGTTCGCCGTCGCCGACCATGAGTCGTTCAGGTAGTAGCGGGCGCCGTAGCCGCCCACTTCGCGGCCATCGGCCATCGCAGGCGCCTGACCCGCAATTGCGGCGCCGGCGGCCACCGCTATCGCAAGAATGGCCGCCCACATCCGCCGGGGCCTGCGCTCGATGCTGTTCACCGCGATACTCCACTTCTACCGACACAGTCGGTGGCCTCTTCACGCCGACGACGCGTTGGCGCTAAAGGAAGAATATGAGATCGGAGTTCGTGCGCAATACATGACCGGAATTCTCAGGCGCGCCCGAGCCAAAGCCACGAGCGTCATGCCTATTCCGCCCGCAGACGACGGATGCCGCCCTCGTCATGCGAGGGCGGCATCCGGTCGTGCGTGCGGGACGGGTCAGGCCGAGAGCTCGGCCACGGTCGGGCCGCCGGTCAGCTCGTCGAGCAGGTCGTCGCCGGGGCGCACCTCGTCGAACGGGGCGGCGATCTCGGCCCGCTCCAGCATCTCGGTCATGCGGCGGCGACGCTGACGCGGGATCAGCGTGACCACGCGACCCGTGCGGCCCGCGCGACCGGTCCGGCCGGCGCGGTGCAGGTACGTCTTGTACTCGTCCGGCGCGTCGGCCTGGATGACCAGGTCGATGTCGTCGACGTGGATGCCTCGCGCGGCGACGTCGGTGGCGACGAGCACGCGGGCGCGGCCCTTCGAGAAGCGCTCGATGTTGCGCGTGCGCTTGGCCTGGTTCAGGTCGCCGTGCAGCGCGATCGCGTCGACGCCGGCGTCCTCGAACTGCTCGGCGAGCATCTCGGCGTAGGCGCGCGTGCGGGTGAAGACCAGCGTCTTGCCCTCGCGGTCGACCAGGGAGTCGAGGATCTCGGCCTTCGAGCGGTGCTCGATCACGAGCACGCGGTGGTCGATCGTGCCGGTCTCCTGGGTCTCGCCCGCGACCTCGTACACCTGCGGGTCGACGAGGAACTCGTCCACGAGCGCGGCGACCTCGCGGTCGAGCGTCGCCGAGAAGAGCAGCTTCTGGCCCCCCTCGGCGGTCAGGCGCAGGATCTCCTGCACGGGCTCGAGGAAGCCGAGCTCGCACATGTGGTCGGCCTCGTCGAGCACCGAGATCTGGATCTGCGAGAGGTCCAGCTTGCCCTGGCGCTGCAGGTCGCCGATGCGGCCCGGGGTGCCGATGATGATGTCGACGCCCTTCTTGAGCGCACCCACCTGGCGCGCCTGGGGCACGCCGCCGTAGATCTGCGTCGTGAACAGGCCCACGCTGCGCGCGATCGGCTGGATGGTGCGGTCGATCTGGAGCGCGAGCTCGCGGGTCGGGGCCATGATGAGCGCGACGGGCGCACGGCCG
The DNA here is from genome assembly GCF_001426925.1 of Microbacterium sp. Root53. Classification (GTDB taxonomy): domain Bacteria; phylum Actinomycetota; class Actinomycetes; order Actinomycetales; family Microbacteriaceae; genus Microbacterium. Next base: position 338,008 of record NZ_LMFR01000001.1, on the reverse strand, counting down.
AACTCGCGCTTGACGCCCGCCTTGCTGCGCAGCACGCGCTCCACGAGCGGAGCGCCGAAGGCGATGGTCTTGCCCGAGCCGGTGCGGCCGCGGGCGAGGACGTCGCGGCCCTCGATGATCGACGGGGCGGTCGACGCCTGGATCGGGAAGGGCCGCTCGGCGCCCAGCGCGGCGAGCGCGCGGACGATGTTGTCGCCGAAGCCGAGGTCGGCGAAGGTCGTCTCCGTCACCTCGTCGGCCACGACGGCCTGCGCCTCGAGGCGCTCGTGCACGACGTCGATGCGCTGCTCCTGCGCCTGGGTGCGCGCGGGGCGCTCCTCGCGGCGCTCCTGCCAGGCCTGCTCGCCGCGCGGGCGGTCGGAGAAGTCGCGGCGAGGGCGGTCCTCGTCGAACGAACGACGGGGGCGCTCGTCGCGCGCGAAGCGCGGACGCTCCTCGCGCGGCGCGAAGTCGCGACGCTCGCCGCGGTCCTGGCGGTCGAAACGGCGCTCGCCGTCACGGGCCGGACGCGCGTCGCGGTCGAAGCGGCGCTCGCCGTCGCGCGCCGGGCGCGCGTCACGGTCGAAGCGCGGGCGGTCCGAGCGCTCGAAGCGGGGTCGGTCCTCGCGCGGGGCGAAGTCGCGACGCTCGCCACGGTCCTGACGGTCGTAGCGCGGACGGTCGCCCTCACGCGCCGGACGGGCATCGCGGTCGAAGCGGCGCTCGCCGTCGCGGGCGGGACGGGCGTCGCGGTCGAAGCGCGGACGCTCCGAACGCTCGAAACGAGGACGCTCGCCGTCGCGGGCCGGGCGGGCGTCGCGGTCGAAGCGGCGCTCGCTGTCGCGCGCGGGACGCGCATCGCGGTCGAAGCGCGGACGCTCGGCCCGGTCGTAGCGGGGACGCTCTTCGCCACGGCCGTAGGCCGGGCGCGCATCGCGACGCTCGCCGTCGCGCGCAGGGCGCGCATCGCGGTCGAAGCGCGGACGCTCGGCGCGCTCGTAACGAGGGCGGTCGCCGGCGCTGTCGTCGCGGCGCGGGGCGCGCGATCCGCCGTCGATGCCGCGGAACGGGCCGCCGGTCTTCTTCTTGGCGTAGCGCGGATCGAAGTTCTGGGCGGGACGGCCGCCGGCCGGCTTCTTGTTCTTGGGCATGCGAAAAGGAACCTCTCGATAGGTGTCATGCGGCCTGTAAGGACCACACACACCCGCGCACTCTTCGCGCGGCATCCCAAGCCGACCCTTCAGAGTAGCGGGGCCCGCTGGGAGAACGCCTGGCCGGGCGCCGTCCGCACCCCGCTCAGCGGGTGAGCGCCGTCGTCCCGCGGCGCTTGACGGACCAGCGCACGCCCTTGAGCAGCGGGTAGATCACCGAGAAGACCCACATCGGGGCGCGCAGCTTGGCGTCGCGGATGCCGTGCGCGTCGTACGTCCGCTCCCAGCGCATCACGTAGCTGTAGTAGTCGCGCGGGGCGTCGTCGAGGCGGCGGGCGGACATCCCGGCCACCATCGCCGACCGGTACACGGCGCGATGGCCGCGCTCGTGCAGGTGGATCGAGATGTCGATGTCCTCGTGCATCTCGTCGGCCGCGTCGCGGCACACGTGCGGCCGGATGTCCCGCCACGCCTCGGCCCGCAGGGCCATGTTGCTGCCGAAGATGTAGTGGAAGTCGCGGGCCAGGCGGTGCACGGCGCGACGCAGCGCGTCGTCGGCTCGATGGCCCCAGCGACGCAGGGGCATGTCGTAGTAGATCATCGGCCCGGTCGCGGCCGCCACGGTCTCGTCCCGGAAGATGCGGCGCACCTGCTCGACCCAGTCGGGCTCGAGGACGGTGTCGGCGTCGATCCGGCCGAGCACCTGGCCGCTCGCGTAGTCCAGCCCCAGGTTGCGGGTCGGGATCAGGCCCTGCACCTCGTCCTGCGAGAGCAGCACCAGCGGCACGTGCGGATGCTCGCGCTGCAGCGCCCGCACGATGTCGCGCGTCGCGTCGGTCGAGCGGTTGTCGACGACGATGATCTCGTCGGCCGGATCCGTCTGGTCGATCGCCGCGAGCACGCAGGCGCGGATGGTGCTCTGCTCGTTGAAGGCCGGGATCACGATCGAGACCGTCGGACCGGCGTTCATGTCCAGAAGCCTATCGACTTCGTCCGGGCCCGCCATGCCCTCCGTCACGGGGCGTCTCCCTCCCGATCGCGCCGGCGCAGCTGCACGCGCGAGGCGGCGGGCAGGGCGGACGTCGCCGGGACCGTGATCACGCCGGCCGGCGCCGTCGCGGTGACGGACGCGGGAACGACCGGCTCGACCGGCGTCTCCGGCACGGCGGTCGCGTCGGACCCGGCCCGCCGCGCGGCCCGGCGCTCGCGCGCTCCCTCGACGAGGTTGTAGAGAGTCGGCAGCACGATCAGCGTGAGCACGGTGGACGACAGCAGTCCGCCGATGACGACGATCGCCAGCGGCTGCGAGATGAAGCCGCCGTGGCCCGTGATGCCGAGGCCCATCGGGGTGAGCGCGAAGATCGTCGCGAGCGCGGTCATCAGGATCGGACGAAGGCGGTTGGAGGCCCCGGCGATGGTGGCGTCGTGCGCCGTGAGGCCGCGCTCGCGGTACTGGTTCACGAGGTCGACGAGCACGATCGCGTTGGTCACCACGATGCCGATCAGCATCAGCACGCCGATCAGCGACGCGACCCCGAGCGGCACGCCCGTGACGATCTGCAGCAGGATGGCGCCGGTCGCCGCGAACGGCACGGACACGAGCAGCAGCAGCGGCTGCCGCAGCGACTTGAAGGTCGCGACCATGACCACGTACACGATCAGGATGGCCGCGAGCATCGCGAGGCCGAGCTGCTGGAACGACTCGGTCTGCTCCTCCGCGACTCCGCCCACCTCCGCGTCGGCGCCCGCGGGGAGATCGACCTCGGCGAGCACGTCGGCGACGGCGGCGGTGGCGACGTTCAGGTCGTCGGTCGCGGGCGGCACCGTGATCGTGGCCGTGCGGCGGCCCTGCTCGGTCGTGATGGACGTGGGGCTCTCGCGCTCCTCGATCGTCGCGAGGTCGGCGAGCGCGACCATGCCCGCGGCGGTCGGGATGCGCAGATCGCGCAGCTCGTCCACGGTCGCGGGCGGGTCCTGGGCCGCGATGTACACGGTGAGGGACGTGCCGTCGATCTCGACCGTGCCGACCTCGCGGGGCTGCATGGTGTTCGAGACCAGCGATCCCACGGCCACCTCGGACAGACCCCGCTCGGCCGCGGCCGCCCGGTCCACCTCGACCGCGATGTACGGAAGCGACGCGGCGAGGTCGTCCGTCACCCGGCCGATGCCGTCGCGACCGTCGAGCTCCTCGACCAGGAGGCGCGTCGCCTCCTCGAGCTCGTCCTCGCCCAGCGCGGTGACGGTGATGGCGATGTCGGTCGATCCGAGCCCCGCGGCCGCCGCGACCGCGATCTCGCCGACGTCCTCCAGGTCGGCGACGGCCTCCTGCACGTCCTCGCGCAGCCGCTCCTGGTCGGCATCCGGATCCGTGACGATCGAGTAGGTCACGCTGCCGCCGCCCGTGAACGCGTCGCGCAGCGGCGATCCGGTCGATCCGACCGACACCTGCATGGTCTCGATTCCGTCGACGCGCTCGAGCGCCTCCTCGACCCGCTGAGCCGCCTCGTCCTTGGTCTCCAGGCTCGCGGTCGGGTCCAGCGTCTGGGAGACGGTGAGCGTGTTCTGCCCGCTGTCGCCGAGGAAGTTCACCTTCATGAGCGGCGCCGCCGCGATCGTGCCGACCAGCACCGCGATCGCCGCGAGCACTGTGATCCACGAGTGCCTCAGCGTCCAGCGCAGGATCGGCAGGTACGCCTTCTGCAGGCGGGACGGGGGCGCATCCGGATGCTCGGGATCGATGCGCTCGCCGTCGGCGTCCAGGCGCGGCCTGCCGGGACGAAGGAACCAGTACGCCAGCACCGGCACGATCGTGAGCGACACGAGCAGCGAGGCGACCATCGCGATCGTGACGGTCATGGCGAACGGGCGGAACAGCTCGCCGACCATGTCGCCGACGAACACGATCGGCAGGAAGACGGCGACGGTCGTGATGGTCGACGCCGTGACGGCCATGGCGACTTCGCGGACCGCGAGGCGGATCGCGTCTCCCTTGTCGGCGCCCTGCACGTAGTGGCGCTTGATGTTCTCGATCACGACGATCGAGTCGTCCACGACGCGGCCGATCGCGATCGTCAGCGCGCCGAGGGTGAGCATGTTGAGCGAGTACCCGAACGCCTGGAGACCGATGAAGGTGACCAGCACGCTGGTCGGGATCGAGATGGCCGTGACGATCGTGGACCGCAGCGACACCAGGAACACCAGGATCACCACGACCGCGAACGCGAGCCCGAGCATGCCCTCGGTGGCGAGCGTCTCGATCGACTGCACGATGAACGGCGCCTGATCGAAGACCACCGTGAACTCCGCGCCGGGGAACGCGTCGCGCAGCTGCGGCAGCAGGGCCTGGACGGCGTCGGAGACCTCGACCGTGTTGGCCGCGGGCACCTTGGTGATCGACAGGGAGATCGCGGGCTCGCCGTTCACGCGCGAGATGGACGTGATCGGGTCGGTCGTCTGCTCGACCTCGGCGACGTCGCCGATGGTCGTGACCTGGGGCGCGATCGGCCGGCCCGTGGTCGGATCCACCGCCGGCGCGGACGACCCGACGAGCGGCAGCGCGCGGATGTCGTCGACCGACGAGACCTTGACGCCGGTCTGGACCGTCAGGGTCTCGCCGTCCTCGGTGATGTCACCGCCCGGGAAGAGCACGCCGTTCTGCTCGAGCGCGTCGGCGATCGCCTGCTGCGTGTGACCGCGCTGGGCCAGCGCGGCGGGGTCGGGGGTGATCGTGATCCGCTGGCCGATGCCGCCGACGATCGCGGCGGACGCGACGCCGTCGATGTCCTCCAGGTCGGGGATGGCGACGTTCTCGAGCTCGGCCTGCGCGGACTCCGCGTCGTCGAACCCGGTGACCGCGACCTGGATCACCGGGAGGTCGTCGAAGCTGACGGCGAGCACCTGGGTGTCGGCGCTCTCGGGGAGCTGCGCCGAGATCCGGTTGATGGCCTGCTGCAGCTTCTGCTCGGCGGTCGCGAGATTCGTGCCGTAGCGGAACGCGGCCTGCACGATCGAGGCGTTCGTGGTGCTCGTGGCCGACGTGGTCTCGAGGTCGGCCACGCCCTGGATCGCGGTCTCGATGGGCGTGGACACGTCGTTCTCGACGACCTCGGGCGAGGCGCCGGGATAGGTTGTCATGATCATCAGCTGCGGCAGCTCGATCGCGGGGATGAGCTCCTGCTTCAGGCTGTTGAGCGCCAGCCCGCCGAACACCGCGGCGCAGATCGTGATGAGCGCGATGAGCGCGCGGTTCTTGAGACTCAGGATGGCAAGCTTCGACACGGCTGTCTCTCGTTGGCGGGAGTCGGGACGGACGCGAACGGATGGCGGAGACCCGCCGATACAGTTCTGTATCCCGGCTTCATTCTGGCACGCGGCCTCGCGGCCCCCGGGGCGGGACCCTATGGCTCTGCCGTGAATCGTCAGGCGGCGAGCGGGGCGCCGAGCGCGAGCCCGGCGAGCGCGGCGACGGCCGAGAGCGCGAGCGTCCCGACGGCGTTCATCGCGGCGGCCATCGGGCGGCCCTCGGTCCGGAGGATCTCGGCGTCGACCGCCACCGTGCTGAAGGTCGTGAAGCCTCCGAGGAGCCCAGTGCCGAGCACGGCCATCCACGCGGTGTCGAGCGAGGCGCCGGTGAGCACGCCGAGCGCCAAGGACCCCGTCACGTTGACGACGAGGATCGGCCAGGGGAAGCCCGCCGGGGTGACGCGCGCGAGAAGGACGTCGGCGAGCCAGCGGAGCCCCGCGCCGACGCCCCCGGCGAGCGCGACGCCGGCGAACAGCAGCGGCGTCACGCGGCGTCCGCCTTCCGCGCGAGCGCGACCCCGGCCGCCAGGCCCGCCCACGCCGCCGCGGAGGCGACGAGCAGCGCCGCGATCGCGATGACCACGGCGTGCACGACGAGCTGCGCCTGAAGCAGCTGCGCCTCGGCGACCGCGAACCCGCTGTAGGTCGTGAAGCCGCCGAGCACGCCCGTGCCGAGGAACGCGCGCCGCCGCGGTCCGGTCGAGCCGACGCGGCCGACCACGAACCCGAGGAGTCCGGATCCGACGGCGTTGACGGCGATGGTGGCGGCCAGCGCGGTGAACGAGAACCCGCCCTCGAACGGCAGAAGCAGCGCCTGGCGCAGCGCGACGCCGAGCACGCCGCCGGCCACGACGAGCGGCAGCAGCCCCCACCGGATCGGCGCCCTGGTCACCCGCCCAGCCTAGGGCGAGCGACGCGACGCCGCCGTCGCCCGCCCGCCCGCCCGTTGCCCCGAGTTGCCGGTTCGTTCCAGCAGTTCGGGGCAACACGCGCGGCCATTGCCCCGAGCTGCCGCTTCGATCCGGCAGTTCGGGGCAACGCGCTCAGGCTCGCGACCGGATGGCGGCCGCCACGTCTGCGATCACGCGGGAGGGGTCTTCCAGGTCCGCCTGCGAGACGGGGATGTAGATCCAGCCGAGTGCCTCGAGCCGCCGCCGGCGCTGCATGTCCCGACGCCACTGCCGCTGATCGCGATGATGGTCACCCTCGTACTCGATCGCGACCCGCAGCCCGGGGATCGCGAGATCGATCCGTGCGACGAACTCGCCGCGATCGAAGACGCGATGCTGGCAGACGAGCCCGGCGAAGCCGGCGTCCTCCAGGAGCACGCGCAGCTCCGACTCCTTGGGCGACTCCGCGAGCGGGTTCAGGCGAGCGACGACGTGCCGAAGCAGGTCACGCCGGCCCGCCGCGAGCTCGGCCGCGCCGATCGCCTCGAGGATCCGGGCCGGCATCACCCCGGTCGCGCCGCGGCCCACGATCCAGTCCCCCACCGCGACCAGCTCGGCGAACGTCAGCACATCCGCCAGATCGCAGAACGTGCGGAGCAGGCGCGTGCACGGCGCCCCGTGGAGCACCACGACGTCGTCCGGGACGAGGCGACGCTGGTGGCCGACCACGCCCCGCCCGCGCCGCGCCCGCGTCCCGCGCGGCGTCGTGACGTGGACGACCGCGACGCCGTCGCGGTCATGCGGCAGCGGGATCCGATGGAGATGCGCGGCGCTCGTGTGGCTGTACGCGCCGCCCTCGGGGATGAGGAGCGCCCGCGCACGCAGGATGTCGTCCGCGCCGTCGCGCGCCACCGGCAGCCGCACGCCGCGAGCCGGGCTCCACAGGTCGCCGCGGCGCAGCCGCGCGTCCGACACCTCCGCGGCCTCGTCCCGACGGAACGCACGGCCGCGCAGGCGCTCGGGCAGCGGCTTCGGCGAGCGGGGCATGCGCCGATCCTTTCGCGGCGCAGGGCCCGAACCGGCGCCGACCGACGGCTGTGAACCGCCGGCGCCGACCGCCGAGCCTGGGGACGAGCCTCCCCCAACGCGTTGCCCCGAGCTGCCGCTTCGATCCGACAACTCGGGGCAACGGCTCAGCGACTACAGGTTCGCCTCGGCGTAGATGCGGAGGGCGTCGCGCACGAAGGCCGCGCCGTCCGCGCCACCGTAGTTGCGCGCGAAGCGCTCGTCGGCGACGTACATCTCGCCGAGCCCGATCACATAGCCCTTCACGTCCCCGCCGGGATGGGCGGCGGGCGTCCCCGGGATGCCCGTGAGCCACTCGACGTGGCGGCGCGCGAGATCCTGGGCCTCGTCCGCGGCCGGGTCCACGCCGGACTCCGCGGCGGCGATCCAGTCGGCGCCGAGCCGGGCGGCCCGCTCCTTCCAGGCGGCGCGCTCGGCCTCGGACATCCCGCGCCACCACCGGTCGCCCTGGGCGTACGCGTCCTCGCCCCACTTCGCCTCGACCTCGTCCTTGTACTGCGTGTGGTCGAAGCCGTCGAACATCTTCTCTGCCACGAGGGCCTCCTCTCCTTCGAGTCCGCGGATGGTGCCGGTCACGGCGTCGATCTGGCGCGCGATGCGATCCCGCTCGCTGCGCAGCCACTCCAGGTGGGCCTCGAGCGCGCGACGCTCGTCGGTCTCCCGCTCGAGGATCTCCCCGATCTGCGGCAGCCCGAGTCCGAGCCCCCGCAGGAGCAGGATGCGCTGCAGCCGCACGAGCGACTGTCCGTCGTAATAGCGGTAACCGTTCGCGCCCACGCGCGATGGCGGCAGCAGGCCCAGCTCGCCGTAGTGCCGTTGCGTCAAGGTCAAGCACCCCGTTCCCGAGGATTCCCTGACAGGCCTGGACAACTCGAGATATATCTCGTTTCCTGGACCTATCGAGATATATCTCGAGTTCCGTTGGGAAAGGACGGCAGAGTCATGACTCTGGAGAAGTGGATCGTGCACCCGGGCGAGACGCGGGTCATCGACGTCGAGGGCATCCGCCGCCTGAAGGTGGGACTCGTCGGCGGCCAGGTCGACATCATCGGGCACGACGAGCCAGGCACCCGCGTGGAGGTGCACGGCGTGACCGTGAAGGACCTCCGGATCGAGGTCACGGGCGACGAGCTCGAGATCGACCACCCGCAGCTGCGGTGGGACAACTTCCTGGAGGTGTTCCGCAACTTCGGTCCCGGCGGCCCGCGCGCCGAGATCAGCATCGCCGTGCCGCGAAGCGTCGCGCTGACGCTCGGGGTCGTCAGCGCCGGGGCGCTCGTCGCCGGCCTCGCGGCCGAGGCCCGCGTGAACACGGTCTCGGGCGATGTCCTGGTGGACGGCCTCACCGGCGACCTCAGCGCCAACGCGGTCTCGGGCGACGTGCAGGCGCGCGGGCTGACCGGTGCCTTCACCGCCAACACCGTGTCGGGCGATGTCACGGTCGCCGGCGAGATCCGGCGCGCGTCGGTGGACTCCGTCTCCGGTGCCACCATGATCGACGCGCAGGGCCCGATCGGCGCCGCATCCGTCAACACGGTCAGCGGCTCCGCCACCCTGCGCCTGGACGAGGGCCACCCCGCCGACTACGTGGTGCGCTCCGCGAGCGGCCGCGTCGTGATCGACGGCGTCGTGCGCTCGTCCGGCGGCCCCTCGAACGTCACCGCGTCGGCCGGGGAGCTGTCCGGGTCGTTCGTCGACGTCCGCGTCAACACCGTCTCGGGCGACGTGACCGTGCTGCGGCGCCCGGTCGCCGCCGAGCCGGCCCCCGACCGCCCCGTCACCGAGGAGGCATGATGGCCCCCGTCTTCTCCCATGGCGACCTGCGCCTGTACCTGCTGAACCTGCTCGCGGAGGCTCCGCGCCACGGCTACGACATCATGCAGTCGCTGGCCGAGCGCACGGGCGGCACCTACACGCCGAGCGCGGGCACGATCTACCCGCGCCTCGCGCGGCTCGAGGAGGAGGGGCTCGTGACCAAGACGACGGACGGCCGCAAGACCGTCTACGAGATCACCGACGCGGGACGCGCCGAGGTGCAGGCGCGGGCCGACCAGATCACCGGCATCGAGGCGGGGCTGGCGGATTCCGTCCGGCTGATCGCCGACGAGGTGCGCACCAGTGTCCGCGAGGCCATGCGCAGCCTGCGCGCGGATCTCGCGGCGGCCGCCACCGAGGCGCCCCGAGCGGCGCCGCAGTCCCCGCCGGCCGACGACGTGCGCGTCGCATCGCGCGAGCAGCTGCAGCGCGCCGAGGCGGCGATCGCCGACTTCCGCGGCCGTGTGCGCGCGGAGCTGCGCTCCCACGTCGCGCGGGGCGGAGAGCTGACCGCGGGCACGGTCGACGCGCTCCAGTCGGCGCTCGACGCGGCCGCCGCGACCCTGGCGGAGTCGCTGCGCCGCTGACGCCGCCCCCGGAAGCCGGACGAATCGCTCCGTCCGGCTTCCGGCGCGTCAGAGGGAGGTGCGGGCGCTCAGCCCTCGACCTCGGGGAACGCCTCGTCGTCGCGCAGCGGCTCCTCCTGCGGGATGACCAGGATGGGCCGGTGCTGGCGGTGCGACAGGCGCGCGGCGACGGATCCGGTGAAGAACTCCCGGATCGACTCGCCGAAGCCGCGCCTGCGCGTGCCGACCACGATCAGCTTCGCGTCGATCTTCTCCGCGAGGTGCTTGATCGCGAGCGCGGGGTCGCCGACCAGCTGGCGCACCTCCCATGTGATGCCCGCGTTCGCGAGGTGCGTCTCGGCCGCGTTCCTGACGGCCTCGAGCTCGCCCTCGCCGGCCTGCACGTTGATGTCGACGGGCGCGGAATGCACGTAGCCCTCCGGGTCCTCGTACGTCACGAACCGCGTGACGTCGACGTGCGTCACCACCAGCGGCGCGCCGAGCAGCGCCGCGTAATGCGCGGCCTCCTTGATGACGCGTGGCGACTGATCCGGGATCACTCCCGCGATCACGGCACCGCGCATGGCCGCATCGATCGGCGCCTCCCGGCGCACGGCGTCGGACTCGTCCATCGGCTGATCGGTCATTGTCGACCCCTTCCAGGTGCCGCGGCCGGCCGAGGCGCCAGGGCCGCGTGGTATCCTGAATCCTACTCTTCACCGGCTCCCCTGCCGGGTTCAGACAAGCGCGCCGGGCACGTTCCCGGGCAGCTATACGTGAGGGGGTCTCGCGCATGGGGCGTGGCCGTCAGAAGGCGAAGCACACCAAGCTCGCCCGCGAGCTGAAGTCGTTCAGCCCGAGTGTCGACTATGCGGCACTGGAGCGTGAGCTCGGACATCCGAGCGACGATCAGTATGTCGACAAGTGGGCAGACATGTACGACGACGAAGACGAGGACGAGTTCCAGGCGCAGCAGGCCTGACACTCCCTCGACGTCTCGCAGACGACAAGACGGCCCGGTCGGATGACCGGGCCGTCTTCGTATGCGGGGCGTGTGCGCGGAGCTCAGGAGCTCTGGACGCTCTCGACCCACGCGAGGTACTCGTCGCTGACGGTGCCGGTGACGTAGCGGCCGTCGAAGCAGCTCATGTCGAGGTCCGAGAACGTCGCCTCGCCCGTCGCGCTCTCGATGATCGCGTCGCGCAGGTCCTCGACCTCCTGGTACACGAGGTAGTCGCAGCCGAGGTACTCGGCGACCTCGGGGATCGTGCGGCCGTGCGCGACGAGCTCCTTGCGCGAGGGCATGTTGATGCCGTAGACGTGCGGGTGCCGCACGGGCGGCGCGGCCGACGCGAACGTCACGGTCTTCGCGCCGGCGTCGTACGCCATCTGCACGATCTGCTTGCTGGTGGTGCCGCGGACGATCGAGTCGTCGATGAGCAGCACGTTCTTGCCCTTGAACTCGCTCGACATCGCGTTGAGCTTCTGGCGCACGCTCTTCTTGCGCACGGCCTGGCCGGGCATGATGAACGTCCGGCCGACGTAGCGGTTCTTGTAGAAGCCCTCGCGGTACTCGATGCCGAGCACGCGCGCGACCTCCATCGCGGCGGGACGCGACGAGTCCGGGATCGGCATGACCACGTCGATCAGCCCCTCGGGCACGTGCTTCGCGATCGTCGCGGCGAGCTTCTCACCCATCCGCAGGCGCGACTCGTACACCGAGACGCCGTTCATGATGGAGTCCGGGCGGGCCAGGTACACGTACTCGAACGAGCACGGCAGCAGGGTGGCCTCGTCGGCGCACTGCTTCGAGAACAGCTCGCCGTCGCTCGTGATGAACACGGCCTCGCCGGGCGCGACGTCGCGCACGATCTCGTAGTCCGCGTTCTCGAGCACGAGCGACTCGCTCGTGACGACCCACTCGTCCTTGCCGTCCTCGCCCGCCCGGCGGCCCAGGATCAGGGGCCGGATGCCGAACGGGTCGCGGAACGCGAGCAGGCCGTAGCCGGCGATGATCGAGATCACGGCGTACGCGCCCTCGATCCGCCGGTGCGTGCGCGAGACCGCCTCGAAGATGCGGTCGGGGTCGAGGTCGACCGGGCTGGTCGTCGCCTGCAGCTCGTTCGCGAGCACGTTGAGCAGCAGCTCAGTGTCGCTCGACGAGTTGAGGTGCCGCCGGTCGCGCTGGCCCATGTCGGTGGTCAGCTCGCGCGTGTTCGTGAGGTTGCCGTTGTGGATCAGGATGATCCCGTACGGCGAGTTGACGTAGAAGGGCTGCATCTCCTCCTCGCTGGAGGCGGTGCCCTTCGTGGCGTAGCGCACGTGGCCGAGGCCGACGTTGCCGAGCAGCGAGCGCATGTCGCGGGTGCGGAACGCCTCGCGCACCATGCCCTGCGCCTTGTGGGTGTGCATCACGCCGTTGGGTTCGGCGGTGGCGATACCCGTCGCGTCCTGACCCCGGTGCTGGAGGAGGAGGAGAGCGTCGTAGATGTCCTGGTTGACCGGGGCGCGCCCGACCATTCCGACGATGCCGCACATGGGGTGGTTACTTCATCCGATCTGTCGTCAATGACCGCGGGTGCTGTCTGCGTAGGCGCCCACGAGCCGGACGGCGCCGCCGTCGACGCCCTTGGCGCCCTGTTCGAAGTCTCCGTCCGGGAGGGCGTCGTCGCGCACCTCGCCGACCTGCCAGGCCGGGATGCCCGCGGCCTGGATCTGCGCGATCGCGTCGGCGGCCTTCTCGGGAGCCACGACCGCGAGGAACCCGATGCCGAGGTTCCAGGTGCCCTCGCTGGACTCGAGCGTGGTCCCCGCGATGTCGCTCAGCACGCGGAACACGGGCGACGGCGACCACGTCGAGCGGTCGACGTCGACCCACGTGCCGCGCGGAAGCACGCGCGCGAGGTTCGCCGCGATGCCGCCGCCCGTGACGTGGCTGAGGGAGCGGACTCCGTCGCCGAGGCTCGCGATGAGCTCGAGCAGCGGGGTCGTGTACAGGCGCGTCGGTTCGAGCAGCGCCTCGCCCCAGGTCGTGCCGAAGTCGGCCGCCTGGTCGCCGTAGGAGATGCCCGCGCGCGTGACGATGTGGCGGACGAGCGAGAAGCCGTTCGAGTGGATGCCGCTCGAGGCCAGCGCGATGACCGCGTCGCCCGCGCGCACGCGCTCGGCTCCGAGCACCCGGTCGGCCTCCACGACGCCGGTCGCGGCCCCCGCCACGTCGTAGTCGTTCGGGCCCAGCAGGCCGGGGTGCTCGGCGGTCTCGCCGCCGACCAGCGCGGTGCCGGTCAGCGCGCACGCCTCGGCGATGCCGCGCACGATGTCGGCGATCCGCTGCGGGAACACCCTGCCCGTGGCGATGTAGTCGGTCATGAACAGCGGCTTGGCGCCGACGACGACGATGTCGTCCACGACCATGCCGACCAGATCGTGGCCGATCGTGTCGTGCTTGTCGATCGCCTGGGCGATCGCGACCTTGGTGCCGACGCCGTCGGTGCTCGTCGCGAGCAGCGGCTTGGCGTAGCCGAGCAGCGCCGAGGCGTCGAACAGCCCGGCGAAGCCGCCGACGCCTCCGAGGACCTCGGGGCCGTGCGTGGCCTTGACCGACGACTTCATCAGCTCGACGGCGAGGTCGCCGGCGGCCGTGTCGACACCGGCCTCGGCGTACGTCGAGGAGGGGCGGGGGGTATGGGTTTCGGTGGGTTCGGGGACCACACCCCCAGCCTACCGGCCGCAACCTGGGCGAAAGGCGGCGTGAGGGGGCGCCGAGGCCGCACACCGGGCGATAATGAGCCATATGACCGACCCCGGCTGGCACGTCCGCGAGGACTGCAGTCCGTCGGTGCTCGTGGCGCTGTATCTGCGCCAGGCGCTCGGGGTGCGGCATCCGGACGAGCTGCCGCACCTGCGCGGCGTCGAGCGCGTGGGCGAGGCCGACGACGCGGTCGAGCGGCTGTGGCGCCGCTACTGGGACATGACGGTCGAGCCGGAGGCGAACCCCTCCCCCGTGCCGCTCGAGCTGCTGGACGGCTTCGGGACGCACGTCGCGCTGCCCGCCTACGCCGACGCCCTCCGCGACGCGGCGGCGCCCCACGGCGCGGAGGCGCTCGCGTACGCGCAGGACGCCGCCGTCCGATACGACCGCATGCGGCGCTCCTACCGCGGGTACGCGGGCGCCGTCGTGGAGTTCGAGCGGAGGGCGGGCCGCCGCGCGCACGACTTCCGGCTCGACGTGCAGGTGCTGCCGCTCTCGCAGCGCGGCATCTGGTGGATCGGCTCCCTCACGGTCGCCGTGTCGGACAGTCTGCGCGGCGACGTCGCAGCGTTCGACTCGGCGATGCAGCCGATCCTGCGCGAGATCGCCTGAGGCGCCCCGACGTCAGTCGGCGACGGTCTCGTGGACGACCGAGACGCGGCGCGTGCGGCGGCCGAGCGTGCGCTCCAGGATGAGCGCCACGATCATCGCCAGCAGGATGCCCGCGGGCACGCACCACAGCAGGATGAATCCGAAGGCCTGCGACGGCGAGTAGACGACCTCGGTGAACGGGCTCGGCTGGCTGGTGCCGTCGAACGCGGTCGACAGGATCATCGCGACCACGACCCCCAGCCCCGCACCCAGGGCCGCGAACACGCCGTACCGCGGCGAGCGTCGCACCGAGACCTGCTCGGCGACGACCGGATCTTGGGGGGAATCGGGGCGCGAGGGCATGACCTCGATTGTTCCACCGGTTCCTGAATACGGGTCGTGCGTCCGCCCCGCGAACGCTCCACTCCGGACGCCCCGAGCGCGCCCGTCAGGGCCGCAGCGGAAGCAGGGGAGAGAGGTCCGCGCGGACCCCCGAGGCATGCACGCGCCCCGCCGCGACGGCGTCCGCCCAGGACAGGCTCCCGGTCGCGAGCGCGATCCAGGTCGGCGGATCCATCTCGACGACGTTCGGCGGTGTGCCGCGCGTGTGCCGCGGCCCCTGGACGACCTGCGCGGCGCCGAAGGGCGGCACGCGCACCTCCACGCTGTTGCCGGGCGCCTTCTCGGCCAGCAGCTGCAGCAGGTACCGCACGGCCGTCGCGTGGGCGGTGCGCGGGGGTCTCGCCCCCGCCTCGGCGGCGGCCGTGACCGCGGCGAGCGCGTCGCGCCCGTCGCCGGTGTCGATCCTGCGGAGGGCCATCCCCTCAGCCTACGAGCCCGCGTCCGGCGGACGGGTGGTCGCCTCCTCGGGGAGGCGCTCGACCGGGATCACGACGACGTCCTGCATCTTCCAGTCCAGCGCGATGATCCGCCGCTGAAGCCGCCCGAGCGCCGCGAGGTCGATCCGTCCGGCGCCGAGGAAGCCCCGGCGGGGCACCACGAACGCCTCCACGTGGAGCACCTGGCCGAGATCCCTCACCCGCACGCCCGCGTCCTCGACCCAGCGCGTGGACCGCAGCACGCGCAGCACGTCGCCGACGAGCGGATGGACCGCGCGGTCGTCGTACGTCGTGACCCGCTTGTCGATCAGGTCCTCGACCGCGGTGACGGTGTTCCGCCAGCCGTCCCAGAGGATCCCGAGGGAGATGAACAGGGCCGCGGCGTAGTCCAACCACCAGATGCCGAGGCCGACGCCGCCCACGCCGACGATCGAGGCGGCGTTGGTCTGCCAGTCGGCCTTCGCCATGTCGGCGTCGGCGTGCAGCAGCTTGTTGTGCAGCGGACGGGCGAGCTTCGCCTTGTAGCGGCCGTAGAACGGCGGCGCGATCACGATCAGCGCCATCACGCCGATCATGAGCCACCCCTGCCAGATGGTCGTGCCGAACAGCTTCACGGTGCCGATCGTCGGATGCTCGGACCGCGCGAACCCCAGGACCGCCTCCACCGCGAGGTTCGCGCCGACGATCAGCAGCGCGATCCCCGCGACGAGGTGGCCGACTCCCATGGCGCGGTGCAGACCGAACGGGAACGACCGGGAGGGCCGGCGACGGGTGAAGAACAGCGCCGCGAGGAACGCGATCTGCGGCAGCAGCGACAGCATGTCCTCGATCCAGGCGGTGCGCATGGCCTGCGAGCTGCCGACGACGAGGGCGATCAGGACGATCGTGACCGTGGTGTAGCAGATCGTGAAGACCTCGATGCCGACCGCCTTGCGCATCGCCTCGGCCTGCTCGCGCGGCAGGTCGGTGCGGCCGAAGCGGGGCTTCATCCTGCGCTCCGCTCGTCCAGGAAGCGCTCGAGCTCGCCGATGAAGCGGTTCTCGCCCAGCGGGGCGAGCATCACGACCGGGTGCTCGCGCTCGACGCCGGGCAGCTCGGCGAAGCCGCGCGTGACGCCGACGCGGTCCGCCCACGGCGTCTGGTCGGTCATGCCCCCGATCGCGAGGTCGAGGCTCCCCTCCTCGATCGCGACGACGAGGCTCTCCTCGCTGCCGACCGTCCAGGTCACGTCGGCGTCGATGCTCTCGGCGAAGTCCTCGACGAGATCCACGAGGACGCCGTCGACCCTCTCCGCGCCGGATGTCGCGCCGTCCACGGTGACGAGTTCCCCGTCTGGGGACGCGCCGACGCGCAGCTCGCCGCCCGCGACCCGGTCGTACGTGCCGTCCGGATCGACGGGGATGTCGGCCGCGCAGCCTCCGATCGCCCCGGCGAGCGCGATCGCGGCGAGCGCGGCGATGATCCGCCGCGTGCCGTCCACGCTCCGACGGTACGGCGGCGACGTGCTCCGCGCCAGGTGGCTTGCCGGGGTGCCGCCCGGCCGGTATGGCGCGGGATCGGCGGTCGATAGGCTGGACGGGTGAGAATCCTCGTCCTCGGTTCCGGCGCGCGCGAGCACGCCATCGTCCTCGCCCTCCGCTCGGAGGAGGCCGGCCACGAGCTGCTCGCGGCGCCCGGCAACGCCGGCATCGCGCGCGACGCCGCGCTGGTCGAGGTGGACATGCTCGACCCGAGCGCGGTCGCCGCGTTCGCGATCGACCACGCGGTGGACCTCGTGGTCGTCGGTCCCGAGGCCCCGCTGATCGCCGGCGTCGCCGACGAGCTGCGCGAACGCGGCATCCCGGTCTTCGGCCCGGGCCGCGCGGCCGCCCAGATGGAGGGGTCGAAGGCGTTCGCCAAGCGGATCATGGCCGCCGCCGGCGTGCCGACGGGCCGCGCGACGCATGCGCGCACGGTCGACGAGGTCGCCGCCGCCCTGGATGAGTTCGGCGCGCCGTACGTCGTCAAGGCCGACGGTCTGGCGGCGGGCAAGGGCGTCATCGTGACGGAGGACCGTGCGGCGGCGATCGAGCACGCCGAGACCTATCTGCCCGGCGGGCCCGTGCTGATCGAGGAGTTCCTCTCGGGACCCGAGGTCTCGCTCTTCTTCCTGAGCGACGGCGACACCGTGCGGGCGCTCAGCCCCGCGCAGGACTTCAAGCGCGCCCTCGACGGGGACGCCGGCCCGAACACCGGCGGCATGGGGGCGTACTCGCCCCTGCCGTGGCTCGCGGAGCGCTTCGGCGGCGAGGCGGAGTTCGTGGCGCACGTCACCGAGACCGTGGCGCTCCCGGTCATCCGGCGCCTGGACGAGGAGGGCACGCCCTTCATCGGCCTGCTGTACGCGGGCCTCATCCTGACCGACGCCGGCGTGCGCGTGATCGAGTTCAACGCGCGCTTCGGCGACCCCGAGACGCAGGTCGTGCTGCCGCGCCTCGTGACGCCGCTCTCGCGCCTGCTGCTCGCGGCCGCGACCGGCACGCTCGAGGACGAGCCGCAGCCGGTGTTCTCCGACGACGTGGCGGTCACGGTCGTGCTCGCGAGCGAGGGCTACCCCGAGAAGCCCGTGACGGGGCGTCCCCTCACGGGGCTCGACGAGGCGGAGGCCGTGGACGGGGTGCACATCGCGCACGCCGCGACCGCCGAGGCCGACGGCGGCCTGGTCGCCACCGGCGGACGGGTGCTCAACGTCGTGGCGACCGCGCCGGACTTCCGCACGGCCCGCGAGCGGGCGTACGAGGCGCTGTCGCACATCGGCCTCGAGGGCGGCCACCACCGCACCGACATCGCCGCCCGCGTCGCGGAGTAGGTCGCGGGAGAGACCTGGGATCAGCGCCCGGCGCGCAGCCGGGGTCGGGCGGACGGACGCGGCTCGTCGGGGGCGAGGGCCGCGAGCGTGCGCATGAGCGTCGTGAGCCACACGAAGCCCAGACCCACCGCGACCGCCTCGAGCGCGGTCGCCGAGTAGATCGCGAGCGGCCGCCACAGCAGCACCGCGAGCACGAGCCCCGCGGCGACGCCGATGGTCGTCAGGGTGAGCATCGGCGGCGGGCCCGGCATGACCAGGACCGTCACGACGGCCGCGGCGCCGAGCAGCGCGAGCGCGGCGAACGCCGCCACGAAGTGCGCGACGGGCGCTCGATGCACCGGCAGCAGGCCCACGCCGGCCAGAGCCGCGCCGGTCGCGGCGAACAGGACGACCACGACGCCGATCCGGAACAGCGCCGCGTCGCCGAGGATGCGATGCAGGTCGCGGCCGACGTACGCCCCGACCGTCGCGAGCAGCAGCCCGCCGACGACGAGCGTGCCGTTGAACGCCCAGCCGCCGTCGCCGATCCCGAGCTGCGAGAAGTTCCGCTCCCACCACCGCGGATCGGTCGCGGTCAGCATCGCGAACAGCGTCCCGGTGATGAGGAACGCGAACAGCAGCGTGACGAGGTCGTCCGTGCGCAGGCGCGCGCCCAGCCCGAACGCCGATCCCGCCGCCGCGGCCGACGCGACGCCGGTCAGGAGTCCGCCGCCGAGCGGCGGCACGTCGAGGCCGTGCAGGCCGATCGCGAGGACCTCGCCCGCGCAGAGCACCGCCAGCCCGCACACCCCTCCGAGGGCGAGCGCGACCGCCGCGTCCGAGATCCGCGAGACCGCCGCCTGCCACGGCGGCATCCCGGCCGTGTCCGCTGCGCGGTGCATCCGGGTGCCTGCCGCGAACGCGGCCACCGCGACGCCCGCGGTCACGGCGGCGGCCGGCAGGCCGATCGACCCGTCGCCGGCCAACGGCCGCGCGAGACCCCACAGCAGGATCGTGCCGAGCACTGTGCCCGCCGCGAAGCCGAGCCAGGCGGCCCAGATCGCGTGGGCGTCCTGGCGCCGGCGCTCGGGTGATCTCACGCGTCCATGCAACCACGGGCGGCCGATCCGGGCGGCGCGGCCGCCGGGCGAGTCAGACGCCCGCGGGCGTCTCTCCTGCGCGCTCGACGAGAACGGCCACCTGGGTGCGGTTCCGGGCGCCGAGCTTGATCCGGGCCTGCTGCACGTGGGTCTTCACGGTCGAGACGCCCAGGTGCATCGCGCGGGCGATCTCGTCGTCGCTCGCGCCGGTCGCGATCAGCCGGGCGGCTTCGCGCTCGCGCTCGGTGAGCGCGGAGAAGAGGGCCGCGGCCTCGCGGCGGGCCTCCGCCCCGGAGTCGGCGGCGAGCTGCACCACGATCTGGCGCGTGTGCTGCGGCGCCAGGAACGCGTCGCCGCGGGCGACCGTCAGCACGGCCCGCGCCATGTCGCCGGGATCCGTGTCCTTCAGGATGTAGCCGTACGCACCGGCCTCGAACATGCGCCTCACCGTCCCGAGGTCCGCGATGCTCGTCATGGCGGCGACGTTGGCGTCGACCTGCGCGAGCAGCGCGCGCGTGGCCTCGATCCCGTCCATGCCCGGCATCTGGATGTCCATCAGCACGACGTCGGGGCGATGCGCACGCGCGAACTCGACCGCGGCGGCACCGCCGTCGACCGCACCGATCACATCGATCTCCGGATAGGGCCCGAGGATCGCCGGGATCGCGTTGCGCGGGAACGCCTCGTCGTCGACGATCAGCACGCGCACGGGCGGTCGGGGCTCGGGGTCCGCGGCGTCGGCGAGGGGCACGTCGCCACCCTACCGACGGGCGCGGACACCCTCAGGCGCGGTCGACCCAGGGCAGGTCGACGTCGACGATGAACCTGCCCTCGTGAGCTCCGATCCACGCGGTCCCGCCCTCGGACTCCGCGCGCTCGCGGATCCCGATGATCCCGTGGCCTCCGCCGGGCACGCCGGCGCCGCCGACCGTGAGCGGGTTCTCGACCCGGATGCGCACGCCGCGCTCGGGCGACGCATCCAACGTCACGGAGACGGGCGCTCCGGGCGCGTGCTTGATGGCGTTGGTGAGGCTCTCCTGGAGGATCCGGTAGGCGGCCGCATCCAGGGTCGTCCCGACCCGGTCCGAGCCCTCGACCATCACAAAGGCGTCGATGCGATGCCCGGCCGCGCGCAGCTCGCCCAGCAGCTGTCCGACCAGGCGCAGCGACGCGGGCGCCGGAGACCGGCCCTCGGAGCGGAGACCGCCCACGACACCGCGCACGTCGTCGAGGGCGGCCCGGGTCTGCTCGCGCACGGCGCGGGCCCACTCCCCGAGCGACGGATCGATCGTCGGGTTCGCGGAGACCTGCGCCTCGAAGGCGCTCGCCGAGAGCGCGGCGGACGCGAGCCGGTGCCCGAGGCCGTCGTGCAGGTCGCGCGCGATCCGCTCGCGCTCGGCCTGCCTCGCCAGCTTCTCGTCGAGGGTCTCCGCGCGTCGGTGCTCGCGTTCGGCGCGGGCGCGATGGGCATCGGCCGTCCGGCGGCTGCGCTGCAGCGCCACGAGACCCGCGAGGGCCGCGAGCGAGACCAGGGCGAGGAGCCACGGTGCGACGGTCCAGCCCACCGCGCCCGGGTCCGAGGTCCTCGCGCCGAACAGCCACGGGAGCGCCGCGCCCCAGTCGGTGAGGACCTCGCGCAGAACGAACGCCGCGACGCCTGCGGCGGTGACCCCGGCGATCCATCCGGTTCGCTTCGGCCAGCGCATCAGCGCGTGGAACACGCCCACGAGGGCGAGCAGGTAGGAGACGCCGATCGCCATGAGGACCGCGCCCGCGATCAGCACGACCTGCGGCGCCCGTGCGCGCACGTACACCGTCGTCCAGGCCAGCAGCGCGGCGAGCGCGAGCAGGGTCCCCACGTCGGTGATGCTCGCCACGCGCTCCGCGTCGGCGCGGAAGACGGCCGCCCCCGGCACGTTCATCACGCACAGGATGTCCCACAGCGCGCCGAGCACGAACAGCCCGGTCGACCAGCCGCCGTCGAGCAGCCGCGCGATCCGGCCCGGTCGCGGGCGCACGGCGGTGGTCATGCTCCGAGCGTATTGGCGGCCACGGACGCGGGCCTCCTCCCTCCGCCCGACGATGTCCGGCCGATCGGCCGGGCGGCTCCGACCGGATGGAGGAGGTGCGCGAGGTCCCCTGCGACGGACGCTGTCCCTGTCGCCGCCACGTCGGCGACCGCGAGCCCCGCCGGGGTCGCCACGGGCCAGCGCGGCCCCGGCGGCCCGGCGACCGGGCCCGCTCTCACCGAACGTCCAGAAACCGATATATGGTCATCCTCGATGGGGAGAACTCCCCATCATGTCCCCGAGCACCACCGCGCTCCTGCGCAGAGAGGCCCCGATGTCCGAGAACTCCTCCCCCACGCCCCCGCCGCCGCCCTCGCCTGCCGGGGCCCAGGCATATACCGCACCGCTCAACGCACCGACTGAACCGCCCGCGCCTGCGGAGCACGCGCCGCACGCTCCGGCCGGCGCTCAGGAGACGGTTGCCAGCCGCAACGTAGTTGCGACCGTCGCGCTCGCGGTCGCGGCGCTCGGGTTCCTCTTCGCCGTCATTCCCGGGGCGTTCATTCTTGGGTGGATCCTGCTTCCGATCGCATTCGTGCTCGCGATCGTCTCCCTGTGTCTCAAAGGCAGGAAGAAGACGCTTGGCATCGTCGCGCTCATCCTCAGCATCGTCGGCACGATCGTCGGGGTCATCGTGTTCTTCGTGACCGCCGCAAATGCGTTCACTGAGGCGTTCGACGACGACGTCGTGGCGGCGCCCACACAGGAGGCGGCGGCCAATGACGAACCCGACCCGGCGAGCACTGCGTCAGCGCAGGAGGACCCCGCGCCAGCAGCCGCCGAGGAGCTGGCGGTGGTCGAGACGGCGTTCGGCCGGCAGGACTACGACCAGACTTCCTGGTGGTATGTCGCCGTCCTGGAGAACCCGAATGCCGACCACGTCTTCCCCAGCTCCCCTCTGACTATCGAGGCGATCGGCTCGGACGGGACCATTCTCGATTCCGCAACCTCGTACACGACGATCCTCGCGGGACGGATCGCTGTCGCGGGGACATTCTTCGACGTCGGTCAGGCGGAAATCGCCAGCCTGGAGGTCCGTGGCCCTGGAGCGACTGCCGCAATCTCCTCGCCCGCAGCCGAAACCGGTGCGTTCACGCTCGAGTCCCTGAGCGCCGTCAACGACGGTTACAGCACGAGCGTGAGTGGCACGATCAGCGGGACGTTCGAAACCGAGCAGGAGCTCATCACTGTCGTCGTCATCGCGCGCAACCCTGACGGCGCAGTGCTCGGCGCAGAGCAGACGTACGTCGACCGGCTCCCCGCAGGCGGCGGCAAGGTCCAGTTCGAAGTGACGTTCCTCAACCCCCTGCCCGAAGGCACGAAGTACGAGGCGTACGCCACGTTCTGACATTGGATGGCTCTCGTGTCGATCTGCCAGGTTCCGGCACGAGAGCCTCCTCAGGACTGCCACTCGACCGTGACGTCTCACGCTTCCCGCTGAAATCCCACCGTCATGGCGGCACGAAGTCGGACACGGACCGATCGACAGCGGCACCAAGCAGGAGATGCCAGCGCCCGCACGGCGCCGGGCGGCGGCACTGGGATGATGGACGCATGACGCTCGAGATCCCCGGATGGAAGCACGTGTACTCCGGCAAGGTGCGCGACCTCTATGCGCCCGCCGACGGCGACGACTCGCGGATGCTGGTCGTCGCGAGCGACCGCGTGAGCGCGTTCGACCACGTGCTCTCCCCCGGCATCCCGGGCAAGGGCGAGCTGCTCACGACCCTCAGCCTGTGGTGGTTCGACCAGCTGTCGGGCGCGGACGGAGGCGAGGCCATCCCGAACCACCTGACGGGCGAGCCGGTGCCGGATGTGGTCGCGGGGCGCGCGATGATCGTGCGCGCGCTGGACATGCTGCCCGTCGAGTGCGTCGTGCGGGGCTACCTCACGGGCTCGGGCTGGGTCGAGTACCAGGAGATCGGCACGGTGTGCGGCATCCCCCTGCCGGGCGGCCTGCAGGACGGCGACCGCCTGCCCGAGCCGATCTACACCCCCGCCTGGAAGGCGCCGATGGGCGAGCACGACGAGAACATCTCGTTCGAGCGGACGGTCGAGCTGGTCGGCGCCGAGCGCGCGGCCGAGCTGCGCGACCGCTCGCTCGAGATCTACCGCCGCGCGGCCGCGACGGCCGAGGCGCGCGGCCTGATCCTGGCCGACACCAAGTTCGAGTTCGGCACGGATGAGGACGGCGTGCTCCGCCTCGCCGACGAGGTGCTCACGAGCGACTCCTCGCGCTACTGGGACGCGGCCGCGTGGCAGAACGGCGCGACGCCCAAGGAGCGGATGGCGAGCTTCGACAAGCAGATCGTGCGCGACTGGCTCGCGGCGAACTGGGACAAGCAGGGCACCCCGCCCGAGCTCCCGGCCGAGATCGTCGAGCGCACGGTCGCGCGCTACCGCGAGCTGCTCGACCTGCTCACGGCCTGACCGCACGGCCTCCAGAAGCCACAGGGGCGGGGATCCGATCCGGATCCCCGCCCCTGTCGCGTACGCGGGTCAGTCGCTGCCCACCGTCGGCTTGTCGGCCTCGCGCGCGGCGCGGCGCCCCTCGCCGACCACGAGCGACGCGTCGCCCGAGGCGGTGTGCTCCGGGTGATCCGGCCCCTTGTGCTGGATGTGCCCGGGCTCGAGCGTGCGGGCGATGTCGGCGGCCGAGACGATCTCCAGCTGCTCGGTGGCGGTCTCGTACCACTCGGTCAGTGCGGGGTCGTCCGTGTCGATCGCGGCGCCCGCCCCCTGATCGGGGGCCACCTCGGTCGCGCCGAACACGAAGTCGTCGCCGTGCTCCTCGATGCCGAGGCGCACGCCCTGCGCGATCGCGGCGCGTGCGAACCGCCGGCGCAGGATGTACGGGTCGGTCGCGAGCTCGCGCGCCCAAGCCACCATGATCCCGACCACGATCACGGCGAACGGCAGGGCCGTCACCACCATGATCGACTGCAGACCCGACAGCGCGGTCTCGCCGCCGGCGAGCAGCAGCGCGAGCGCCGCGGCGCCGAGCAGCACGCCCCAGGCGATCGTGACCCAGCTCGAGGGCTCGGGCTTGCCGCGCTGGCTCATCGAGCCCATGACGATCGCGGCCGAGTCGGCCGACGTCACGAAGAACAGCACGATCGAGATCATCGCGAGCACCGACAGGACGGCGCCGAAGGGCAGCTCGCCGAGCACCGCGAACAGGATGGCCTCCGGCCCGCCCGCCTCGCTGATGCCGCGGCCGTCCTCCTCGAACAGCATCGTGGTGCCGCCCATGATGCCGAACCACACGATGCAGACCGCGGCGGGGACGATGATCACGACCGTGACGAACTCGCGCAGCGTGCGGCCCCGCGAGATCTTCGCGATGAACATGCCGACGAAGGGCGTCCACGAGATCCACCACGCCCAGTAGTAGTTGGTCCACGACGACACGAAGGTCGCGGCGTCCTCGCCCTGGGCGGGATTGCGCATCAGCATCGTCCACAGCTCCGCGAGGAAGGCCGACACCGACGACGGGATGATGTTCAGCAGGAACAGCGTCGGGCCGGCGACGAAGATGATGACGCCGATCACCAGCGCGATCACCATGTTGATGTTCGACAGCGCGCGGATGCCGCGCTTGATGCCGGACACGGCCGACACGACGAAGGCCGCCGTGAGGATCGTGATGATCGCGATCAGGCCGACGTTGCCGACGGGCCCGATCCCGGCGACGTGCTCGACGCCGCTCGCGATCTGCAGGGCGCCCATGCCGAGCGTCACGGCCGTGCCGAACAGCGTCACGATGATCGCGAACACGTCGATGATCGCGCCCGCCCACCCCTCGGTGCGCTCCTTGAAGATCGGGGCGAAGATCGCCGAGATCAGCGGCGGCCGGCCGCGGCGGTACGCGGCGTACGCGATCGCGCCGCCCACGAGCGCGTAGAAGGCCCAGGCCATCGGACCCCAGTGCAGGATCGACTGCGCGAGCGCCATGTGCATCGCGTCGCGCGTGCCGGGCTCCGCGTCGAAGCCGTAGGGGACGTCGAGGAAGTACCCGAGCGGCTCGGCCGGGCCCCAGAACAGCAGGCCGATGCCCATGCCCGCCGAGAACAGCATGGCGATCCACGAGACGGTCGAGAACTCGGGCTCCTCGTCATCCGCTCCGAGGCGGACGCCGCCCGTGCGGCCGTAGCCCAGCACGAGCATGAACGCGATCGTGACGATCGCCAGCAGCGAGAACAGCCATCCGAAGTTCTCCATGACCCAGCCCAGCGATGCCGAGCCGGCCTCGCTGATGCTCTGCGGGGCCGCGAAGCCCCAGATCACGACGGCGAGCACGAGTGCTCCCGCGATGCCGAACACCAGCCAGTTGGTGGAGAAGGTGCGCCCCGTGTCCTCGACTCCGATGCCTGGGATGAGCGCCGGATGGGTCACCTCCTTCACCAGTTTGGTGACGGGCTTCTTCCGTTCGATCCCCGGCTCCGCCGGGGTCGTCTTATCGCTCATGACACTCTTCTCGTCGAACTCAAGGTGCGTTACGTATGCGGACTCGTCCTCCCAGGCTATGCATAGGCTGCGTTCGAATGCCATTCGATACGAGCGCATACACGCGATTCACACGTGCGGATCAGGGCCGGTCCGGGCACGAAAAGGCCCCGCGGGGAGGAGTTCGACACGCCTCCCCGCGGGGCCCTGAGGGCGGTGTCAGCGGGTCACGCAGACGAACGACTCCGCGTCGTCGATCGACCCCTCGCCGGTGTGCTGCGGCCACGCCGGGTACTCGCACATCGGCCGCGTGCGGTCGGCGCCGGGGTTGCCGTCGCGGGCCACGAGCCCCTCGGGGGCGACGCCGTTCTCGACCCAGTCGACGATCGCGCCCAGCCCGTCGTACTGCGCGACGAAGCGCCCCTGGCCGTGGCCCCAGCCGGGCACCATGTAGAACCGCAGGAAGTCGTCCAGGCGGTCCTTGAAGCGCTCCTGCTGCCGCTCGTAGTACCGCACGGTGTTGTGCGGCGTGATGAAGTCGTCGATCGTGCCGTGCGTCAGGATGACCTTGCCGCCGTGCGCCTGGACCCGGGTGAGATCGACGTCGGTGACGTCCATGATCTCGCCGAGCTCCTGGATCCGGTCGACGTGCTGCAGCGGATCGAACGTGTAGGTGTCGGCGGGCTGCGCGGTGTAGTTCCCGGTGGCCGTCACGAGCGACCCGTCGAACCCGCCGCCGCCGAACTGCAGCGCCCGGCCGTTCCATTCGGCCGGCAGGTTCACCCGGAACTGCATATCCTGCGGTGCGGTCACCGCGCGGATCCATCCGGTGACGGCGCAGTACCCGCTCTACCAGGTCGCGGTCTCGACCACGGCGCCGCGGGTCGGCAGCTCGATCTGCTTCTCGGGGATCTCGTAGCCGACGAGCGCGGCGCACGACTCGGCGGTGAGGGCGCCGGCCTCCGCCGGCGCTGATCACCGCGACACCCGGACGCGGCGCCGGCCAGGCGGCCGACGCGGCACATGGTAGCCACGGGGCGGGCGCCGATCGACGGGGAATTCGCATGAACGGAAGTTCTCGTGGCGACATCCGGTCGTCGCCGTTCACGGGCGCGAAACGCCGCGGGCAGTATCGTGGATCGATTGCCTTCCCGCCCCTCCACCCGAAGGAGCCCCATGCCCCTGTGGACTGTCCACGGCGACGGCCGCACGGTCGCCCCCGGACGCGTCGTCGCCCCCGGCGAGCGCCTCAGCTGGCCCGCCACGATCGCGATGGGCGTCCAGCACGTCGTCGCGATGTTCGGCGCCACGTTCCTCGTCCCGACCATCACCGGCTTCCCCGTCTCGACCACGCTGCTGTTCAGCGGGCTCGGCACGCTGCTGTTCCTCCTGATCACGAAGAACCGCCTGCCCAGCTACCTGGGCTCGTCGTTCGCGTTCATCGCGCCCGTGACGGCCGCGACCGCGTCGGCCGGGATGGGCTCCGCGCTCGCGGGCATCGTCGCGGTCGGCGTGCTGCTCGCCGCGGTGGGACTCGTGGTCCAGTTCGCGGGCCTGGGCTGGGTCGACAAGCTGATGCCGCCCGTGGTGGCGGGCGCGATCGTCGCGCTGATCGGCTTCAACCTCGCGCCCGTCGCGTGGGGCAGCTACCAGAGCGCCCCGCTCACGGCGACCGTGACGCTGGCCGCGGTCATCCTGTTCGCGGTGCTGTTCCGCGGCTTCCTCGGCCGCATCTCGATCTTCCTCGGCGTGATCGTCGGCTACGGGTTCGCGGCGATCACGGGCGAGCTCGACTTCAGCGCGGTGGGCGACGCGGCGTGGTTCGGCGCCCCCGAGTTCCACTTCCCCGACTTCGCGTCGGCCGGCACGTGGTCGGCCATTGCGATGTTCCTGCCGGTGGTGCTGGTGCTTGTGGCCGAGAACGTCGGCCACGTGCGCGGCGTCGCCACGATGACGGACGCTTCGGTGAACGAGCACACGGGCCGCGCGCTGATCGCGGACGGCGCGGCCACGACCCTCGCGGGCCTCGCGGGCGGATCGGGCACCACGACCTACGGCGAGAACATCGGCGTCATGGCCGCGACCCGCGTGTACTCGACCGCGGTGTACTGGATCGCCGGCCTGGTCGCGATCCTGCTCGCGTTCTCGCCCAAGATCGGCGCCGTGTTCAACTCGATCCCGGCCGGCGTGCTCGGCGGCGTGACCACCGCGCTGTACGGCCTCATCGGCATCATCGGCATCAAGATCTGGGTCGACAACCGCGTGGACTTCTCGCGTCCGGTCAACCAGTACACGGCCGCCGTGGCGCTCGTGATCGGCATCGCGGGCTTCACCATGCAGTGGGACGGCTTCGAGCTCGGCGGCATCGTGCTCGGCACGGTCGCGGCGCTCGTGATCTACCACGTGGGAAACCTGATCGCCCGCGCGCGCCGCACCGGCGCGGACGACGGCGGCCCCATCCCCCCGGTCGGACAGCTCGGCGGCGACCCGCAGGACTGATCCGCTCAGTCGTCGGATCGACCGCCCGGTCGACGGACGCAAGGGGCTGGTGTGCACGGCGACGTGCGCGCCGGCCCCTTCTGCATCACGGATCCGACGACCGCGCAGCGGATCCGACGACCGGCCCTACGCGGTCTCGCGGACGACGAGCTCGCTCTGCAGGATCGTCGCGTGCGGCGGGTCGCCGCCGGCGAGGCGCGCGAGCAGCACGTCGGCCATCGCCTCGCCCTGGAGGCGGGACGGCTGGCGCACGGTGGTCAGGTGCGGCGGCATGTTGACCGCCACGGGCGAGTCGTCGAAGCCGACGATCGCGACGTCCTCGGGCACGCGCAGGCCGCGCGCATGGAGCACCCCGATCGCGCCGCGGGCCATCAGGTCGCTCGCCACGAACAGCGCGTCGGGGGGATCACCGGCCGCGAGGATGCGCCGCATCGCCTCGGCCCCGCCGTCGGTCGTGAAGTCGCCGTCCTCCGCGGGCCCGGGCTCCAGTCCCGCCTCCTCGAGCACCTCGCGGAAGCCCTGCAGGCGGTCCACGCCGGCCGGCATGTCGAGCGGGCCGGTGATGGTGCCGATGCGGCGGTGGCCGCGCTCGACCAGGTGACGCGTGCCGATCCGGCCGCCCTCGACGTTGTCGATGTCCACGAAGTAGTCGTCCGCGCGGGTGCGCACAGGACGGCCACCGAACACCACGGGCACGGCCTGGTTGATCCGCTCCACATAGGTGTCGCTCGTGTGGTGCGAGACCACGAGCGCGCCGTCTACGTTGCCGCCGGTCAGATACGACGTCGCCTTGTCGCCCGGGTCGTCCGACGCGATGATCAGGTTCAGCACGTGCTCGGATCGGGACAGCCGCGCGTTGATGCCGGACACGATCGCGGCGAAGAACGGGTCGCCGAAGAACCGCGTGGTGTCCTCCGGCACGACCAGCGCGATCGCGTGCGTCTGCCGGCTGGCGAGCGACCGCGCCGCCCGATTGGGCACGTAGTTGAGCTCCGCGATCGCCTGCCGGACGGCGGTCAGCGCCTCGGGGCTGACCCGGGCGCCGCCGCCGAGCACGCGCGAGACGGTCGAGCGGGACACGCCGGCCCGCGCCGCGACCTCCTCGATCGTGGCCGTGCCTCGAGCACCCCGTGCCGGGCCGTCCCCGATCCGCTGATCCATCCGTCTCCTGTCAGACCCCCGCCGGCTCCACCGCACGGGACGCGATGATGCGAGCGTACTCGCGACCGCTGTCCTTGACCGTGCGCTGCTGGGTGTCGTAGTCGACGCGGACGATGCCGAACCGCTTCTCGTACCCCCAGGCCCACTCGTAGTTGTCGAGCAGGGACCAGTAGAAGTAGCCGCGCACGTCGACGCCGGCGTCGATCGCCTCGAGGACCGCCGCGACGTGACCGCGCACGAACGCGACGCGCTCGGCGTCGTGCACCTCGCCGTCGACGACCTCGTCGTCGTACGCCGCGCCGTTCTCGGTCACGTAGAGCGGCACCCCGGCCGGGGCGGCGTACTGCTCCGAGACGCGCACGAGCAGGTTGCGCAGGCCGGCGAAGTCGACCTCCCAGCCCATCGTCGTGCGCTCGAAGCCGCGGTCCACCCAGTGCACGCCCTCCATCGCGGGGAACGGCGAGCGCTTCGGGCGGTCGCTCGGCGCCTCGCCGACCGGAGCGGGCCGGTCGGTCTCATGCCCCGACACGAACTCGCCGTGGTAGTAGTTCACGCCGAGGAACTCGATGGGCGTCGACACGACGGCGAGGTCGCCGTCCTGCACGGCGGACTCGAACGCGGCCACCGCCTCCGGATCGATCGCGCGGATGTCCTCCACGACGTCGGCCGGGTACTGCCCGCGGAAGATCGGGTCGAGGAACCAGCGGTTGAACTGGCCGTCGATGCGGCGCGCGGCGTCCTGGTCGGCCGGGTCGGACGGATCCGCCGGCTCGCCGTTGGTGAGGTTGAGCGTGATGCCGAAGTCGAGCGCCGCGTCGCGCGCGCGCAGCTCCTGGATCGCGCGGCCGTGCGACAGCAGCAGGTGGTGCGACGCGAGCAGGCCGTCGCGGACGCTCTGGCGGCCGGGCGCGTGCTCACCGCCCGTGTACGACAGGAACGACGAGCACCACGGCTCGTTGTGGGTCGTCCACTTCGTCACGCGGTCGCCGAGGGCGTCGTGCACCGACAGGGCGTACTCGACGAAGCGGTCGACCGTGTCGCGCGAAGTCCAGCCGCCCTTCTCCTCGATCGCCTGCGGCATGTCCCAGTGGTGCAGCGTCAGCCAGGGCAGGATGCCCGCCTCGAGCAGCTCGTCGACGAGCCGGCTGTAGAAGTCGATGCCCTTCGCGTTGACGGGACCGCCGTCGGGCCGCACTCGCGACCACGACGTCGAGAACCGGTACGCCTGCAGGCCGAGCTCCTTCATGAGCGCGACGTCGTCCGCGTAGCGGTGGTAGTGGTCGCACGCCACGTCGCCGTTGTCGCCGTTGATGACGGCCCCGGGGATGCGGGCGAAGTGATCCCAGATGGAGGCCGTGCGGCCGTCCTCGAAGGCGGCGCCCTCGATCTGGTAGGCGGCGGTCGCCGCGCCGAACAGGAACTCGGAGGGGAACGAGCGGGTCATAGGGTCATCATCCCTTCACGGCGCCGGCCATGATACCGCTGACCAGCTGCTTGCCCGCGAAGACGAACAGCAGCAGGAGCGGCAGCGTGGCGAGCACCACACCGGCGAGCACGATCGAATAGTCGACGAAGTAGTTGGACTGCAGCAGCGCCAGCGCGACGGGCAGCGTCGGGTTCTGCCGGTCGAGCACGATGAACGGCCAGAAGAAGTTGTTCCAGGCGGTCACGAACGTGAACAGGAACAGCATCGCAGCTGCGGGCCGGGCCGCCGTGACGCCCACGGTCCAGAACGTGCGGATCATGGAGGCGCCGTCCACGCGCGCGGCCTCGATGAGCTCGTCCGGCACGGTCTGGCGCAGGTACTGGGTCATCCAGAACACGCCGAACGCGCTCGTCAGGCCCGGGATGATGATCGCGCCGATCTGGCCCGTCCATCCGATCTCGGCGAACAGCACGTACAGCGGCACGACCGCGAGCTGCTGCGGCACCGCCATGGTGGCGACCACGAAGGCCAGCAGCGCGGGCCCGCCGCGGAAGCGCAGCTTGGCGAACGCCCATCCGGCCAGCGTCGAGAACACGACCACGCTGACCGCGATCACGGTCGAGCTCCAGATGCTGTTCCACAGGGCCGGCCAGAAGTTCACGGCCGGCTGGCTCACCACGGCGATCGCGTTCTGGATGAAGTTGCCGCCGGGTATCCACGACTTGTCCGGATCGCGCAGCGTGCTGGCGTCGCCCGAGCCGATCAGGAACGAGAAGTACAGCGGGAACAGGCTCGCGAACAGCACGACCGCGAGACCCGCGTACACCCAGAACCCCGGACGGGTTCCCCGGATGCGCACGGCGCGGCGGCCGGTGCGGCCGGTCACGAGGGTCGCCGTGGCGGTGCCCACGGCCTCATCGGGGCGGACGGCGCTCATCGCGCCACCTCCTTCCTCTGGGCGCGCAGCGCGGCGCGGCGCTCGGCGCGCGAGGGGCGCATCACCCTGGCGCCCTCGTCGCGCACGAGCGAGCGCGTCACGATCAGGTTGACCAGGCCGATCGCCAGGATGATCAGGAACAGGATCCACGCCATCGCCGCGGCGCGACCGAAGTTCCACTCGCCCCAGCCGATGTCGTACAGGTAGAGCGTGATCGTGAGCCACTGCTGCCCCGCGCCACCCCGGCCGAACTGGTCGAACATGCGCGGCTCGTCGAAGATCTGCAGGCCGCCGATCGTCGAGGTGATGATCACGAAGATCAGCGTCGGCTTGAGCGAGGGCAGCGTGATGCTCCAGAACTGGCGCCACGTGCCGGCGCCGTCGACCGTCGCCGCCTCGTAGTAGTCGCGCGGGATGGCCTGCATGGCAGCCAGCAGGATGAGCGCGTTGTAGCCGGTCCAGCGGTAGTTGACCATGGACGCGATCGCGACGTGGCTCCAGAACGGCTCGACGTGCCACGGGATCGGGCCGATGCCGAAGAACCCGAGCCAGCCGTTCACGACGCCCGACTGGTCCGCGAACATCGCGTTGAAGATCAGGCCGACCGCGACGGGCGCCACCACGTACGGCAGCAGCGCGCTCATGCGCCAGAAGGTCTTGGCCCGGATGTGCTTGTCGAGCATGACGGCGATGAACATCGCCAGGATCAGCTGCGGCACACTCGAGAGCAGGAAGATGCTGAAGGTGTTGCGCAGCGCGATCCAGAACTTGGGCTGCGTCAGGATCCAGACGTACTGGTCGAATCCGATGAACTCGCCCGAGCGGCGGATCTGGTCCCAGTCCATGAACGAGATCACGGCCGTGTACGCGATCGGGAACAGCCCGACGATCGCGAACAGGATGAAGAACGGCGAGATGTAGAGGTAGGGCGAGAGCCTCAGGTCCCAGCGGCTGAGCCGCTGCGAGAACGAGAGCACCCGGACGGGGCGGGGGGCCGGTGCCCCGGAGGGCGACGCGCTGGGCGCCGCCTGGGGGCCCGAGGGAGGGGCGCTGGAGCGCCCCTCCCCGTGGGTCGTGGTGTCAGTGGCGGTCATGGCTTCAGAACGCCGACACCTCGGTGACCCACGCGTCCCACGACTCCTCCGGCGACTGCAGGCCGTCGTGCACGCGGGTGACGGCCTGGTTCAGGGCCTCGTGGAACTGGAAGTACTTCGGGCCCTTGACCGGCGAGACCGTGACGGCCTCGGAGCGGTTGGCGTTGATCTGGCCGACCGGGGCGTCGTTGAAGTACTCGTTGGTCGCGTCGGTGACCTCCGGCATCTCGTACGCCTCCGGCTGGCTCGGGAAAGCGCCGACGTTGGCGAAGGCCTTGGCCTGCACCTCGGGCGAGGTCAGCCACGCGGCGAGCTCCTGAGCCGCGGCGACGTTCTCGCCGTTCGCGGGGACGACAAGGTACGAGCCGCCCCAGTTGCCGCCGCCGCCCGGGAAGACGTCGGCGATGTCCCAGCCGGTCACCTCGGGCGCCTCACCGGCGATGATGCCGTGCATCCACGGCGGGCACAGCATCGCGGCGAACTCGCCGTTGGCCATCGACGCGAACCAGTCCTCGCTCCACTGACCGGGGTACGCGGTGATCGGGACGGCCTTCTCGATGACGGTGTCGTACATCTCGCGCACATCGGGGTTCTC
The DNA here is from genome assembly GCF_001426925.1 of Microbacterium sp. Root53. Classification (GTDB taxonomy): domain Bacteria; phylum Actinomycetota; class Actinomycetes; order Actinomycetales; family Microbacteriaceae; genus Microbacterium. The sequence continues at coordinate 304,884 of NZ_LMFR01000001.1, read as the reverse complement.
GGTGGCCACGACCGTGCCGTCGGCCTCCTCGTAGGTGACCTCGAGCTGGTTGGCGAGGCCCTGCAGCACCGAGTTGGCCGAGTCGAGGAACGGCTGACCGGTCTTCTCGGTGTACTCGGCGCCCACGGCGAACAGGTCGTCCCACGTGGTGAACAGACCGGCGACCTCCTCGCGGTCGGTCGGCAGGCCCGCCGCCTCGAACAGGTCGGCGCGGTAGCACACCGCCTGCGGGCCGATGTCGGTGCCGTAGCCGACGAGGTTGCCGTCCGCATCGGTCGCGGCGGCCTCCTTCCAGTCGAGCCAGCGGCCCTTCAGCTCCTCGGGCACCGGGGCCAGCAGGTCGGCGTACTGCATCATCTCGGCGGTCCAGTCGATCTCGATCGCCTCGATGTCGGCCAGGCCGGTGTTGCCGAGCTTCTGGAAGAAGTTGGCGCGCGCGTCGTTGGACGTCGCGGCCTTGTTGTGCACGATCGTCACGTTCGGGTGCTCGTCCATGTACTCCTGGAGGAGCTCGTCCGAGTAGCCGAAGTCGTTGAACGTGGCGATGCTCAGCTCGATCGGGGCGTTCGGGTCCGCCGACTCGGCGGGCGCGTTGCCGCCGGAGCAGCCGGCGAGCGCGATGGCGCCGGCGGCGACAGCCGACACCGCGGCGGCGCCGCGGCGGAAGGCACGTGAGTTCACTGTCACTCCTTTGTGTGTGAGGGCCGCGCGACACAGCGCGGTCCCGGTGCAGAACGGGCAGGCGGGTGCGCATCGCACGCGGTGCGTGGGAGCGCTCCCATCCGGACTGCAGGCGAGCCTATGGGAGCGCTCCCACGGCCGCAAGTCCCGTGACCGGGTTGTGACCGAAGCGGGTGCGCACCGTCGCGTGGAGGCTCGGCCGGGGAGCGACCGCCGGGCGACTAGAATGGTGGGGACTCTCCCGCCCGCGACATCCGGAGCTCCCCTTATGCCCACCATCGTCGTCGACGTCATGCCCAAGGCCGAGCTGCTGGACCCCCAGGGCAAGGCGGTCACCGGATCGCTCGCGCGCCTCGGCCACGGTACCTTCCAGAACGTGCGCATCGGCAAGCGCATCGAGCTCACGGTCGAGGGCGAGGTGACCGAGGAGGTGCTCGCCGAGGCGCGTCAGGTCGCCGACGAGATCCTCTCGAACGCCGTCATCGAGGACGTCGTGGGCGTCGAGGTGCTCGCCGAGGCTCAGGAGCAGGCATGACCGCCCGCATCGGCGTCATCACCTTCCCCGGCTCGCTCGACGACCGCGACGCGCAGCGCGCGATCCGCCTGGCCGGCGGCGAGCCCGTCGCGCTGTGGCACGGCTCGCACGACCTCGACGGCGTGGACGCCCTCGTGCTGCCGGGCGGCTTCAGCTACGGCGACTACCTGCGCGCCGGCGCGATCGCGGCGCACGCGCCGATCATGGCCGAGGTCAAGGACGCGGCCGCGAAGGGCATGCCGATCCTCGGCATCTGCAACGGCTTCCAGATGCTCGTCGAGGCGCACCTGCTGCCGGGCGGCCTGATCCGCAACGCGCACCAGCAGTTCATCCGCCGCGACCAGCGCCTGCGCGTCGAGAACGCGGACACGGCGTGGACCAGCGCGTTCGAGGCGGGCCAGGAGATCGTGATCCCGCTCAAGAACGCCGACGGCGGCTACATCGCCGACGACGAGACGCTCAAGCGGATCGAGGGCGAGGGCCAGGTTGCGTTCCGCTACCTCGGAGTGAACCCGAACGGCTCGCTCGACGACATCGCGGGTCTCACCAACGAGCGCGGCAACGTCGTGGGCCTGATGCCGCACCCCGAGCACGCGGTCGAGCCGGGCTTCGGCCCGCAGACCCCCGCGGCCATGCGCTCGGGCGTCGACGGCCTCGGCTTCTTCACCAGCGCGATCTCGGCGGTCGTGGGCGCCGCCGCGTAGCCCCGCACGCCTCGCGAAGCCGCTCCCTCCCGGGGGCGGCTTCGTCGTCTGCGCGCCGATAGGGTCGAAGCGTGAGCGACACCTCCGAGACCGTGGTCCTGTCCGTTCCCGACGCGCAGCTCGCCGATGACGTGCGCGCGCTGCTCGACCCGCAGCTGCCGATCGAGGTGATCGAGTGGGACGGGTCGGGCGACGCCCCGCGCGAGCGCATCGACATCGTCGTGCCGCCGTACATGAAGCAGGGAAAGACGCTCAAGAAACTGTCGACGTTCGAGCACCGGCTCGTGCAGGGGCAGGCGATCGGGTACGACGGGGTCGCGGAGCGGCTGCCCGCCGGTACCGTGTACGCCAACGCGTCGTCGGTGCACGAGACCGCCACGGCCGAGCTCACGGTCGCGCTCGTCCTGGCCGCCCAGCGCGAGCTGCCCCGCATGGTGCGCAACCAGGAGCGCGGCGAGTGGGAGACCTTCCAGGCCGAGGGCCTCGCCGACCGCCGCGTCGTGATGCTGGGCTTCGGCGGCGTCGCCAAGTCGATCGCCGACCGCCTGCTGCCGTTCGAGGTGGAGCTGATCCCGGTCGCGTCGCGCGCCCGCAAGGAGGAGGGCATCGAGGTCCGGCCGATCTCGGAGCTGCCCGAGCTGCTGCCGACCGCGGACATCCTGGTCATCGTCCTGCCCGGCGGCCCCGAGACGCATCACCTGATCGACGACGCCGCCCTGTCGGCCCTGCCCGACGGCGCGCTGGTCGTGAACGTCGGCCGCGGGCCCATCGTCGACACGGACGCGCTGGTCGACCACGTGCGCCGCGGGCGCATCCGCGTCGCGAGCGACGTGTTCGACCCGGAGCCCCTGCCGCAGGACCACCCGCTGTGGTCGCTCCCGGGCGTGCTGATCGCCCCGCATGTGGGCGGCCGCTCGGGCGCCATGCGGCCGCGCATCGCCAAGCTGGTGGCGACGCAGGCCGAGCGGATGGCGCGCGGCGAGGAGCCGATCAACGTCGTGCTCCGCGCCTGATCTGCGGGGCTACGCGCCCCGCAGGATCTCGCGCAGCCGCATCGCGGTCGCCTCGTCGGTCGTCTCGTAGCCGCCCTCTCCCGCCGGCGCGCCGGTGCCGAGCGACACCGCGACCGCGTCCGACACGATCACGATCCCCTTCGCCGAGGCGTGGATGCCGTCGACACCGGTCGCGACGATCTCGGCGACGTTCGACGGGTCGATGCCGCCGCCGGCCATGACCTGGATGCGGCCCGCCGCGTGCTCCACGAGGGCGCGCAGGCCGTCGAGCGCGTCGACGGCGCGCGAGGCGCCGGCGGCCGTCAGCACGCGGATCACGCCCAGCTCGGCGAGCTCGTCCAGGCCGGCCTTCTGGTCGGCGAGCGTGTCGAACGCGCGGTGGAACGAGACCGGCACGTCGCCCGCCGCGTCGAGCACGGGGCGCACGATCTCGGGATCCACGCGCCCGTCGCGCGTGCCGCCGATCACGATGCCGTGCGCGCCCGCGGCGACCGCACGGAGCGTGTCGGCGACCATGAGCGCGACCTCGTCGGCGTCGTAGGCGAAGCCGCCCGCGCGCGGGCGCACCATGACGAGGTCCTCGACGGCGACGACTACATCGCCACCCACATCCACGCCAGCGACCGGTTCATCACCGAGTGGCTCGAGTGACGGGGCTCAGAGGTTCTTGAGGGGGTGCATCCCGAGGCGCGTCAGGACGACGTCCTCGATCGCCTGGATCAGGTTGTACAGGATGAGCGCGGCGGCCGTGACGAGCACGATCGACGCCCACACCTCGGGGAACCGGGACTGCGAGATCGCCGGGCCGATGCCGCCGCCGATGCCGTCGCTGGTCGCGAGCCACTCGGCCAGCAGCGCGCCCGTGAGGGCTCCGGGGACCGAGATGCGCACCGCGGCGAAGAACGCCGGCAGCGACGACGGCAGGGCGACCTTGCGCAGGGCCGTGAACGCCGAGCCGCCGTACACGGCGACGAGGTCGAGCATCTGCGGCGACGCCGAGCGGAGGCCGAACACGATGTTCACGAGCGCCGGGAACAGCACGACGATGCCGCCGATCACGGCGACCGACCACAGGTCCCGGCCGAAGATCAGCGTGATCACGGGGGCCATCGCGACGAGGGGCACCGACCGCAGCAGCATCGCGAGCGGCATGAGCGCGTGTTCCACGCCGCGGTTCAGCTGGAACAGCATGGCCGCGACGAGCGCGACCACGAGCCCCGCGACGAAGCCGATCACGGCATGGCCGAGGCTCACCCAGAGCCGGTCGAACAGCACGGCTCGGTTCTCGCCCGCGTCGGCGTCGGTCACGAGGTAGGCCCAGATGTCGGCGGGGCCCTTGCCGATGTACGTGTTGACCCCGAAGGCCCACAGCGCGAGCTGCCACAGCGCGGTCACGACCACGAGCGTGACCACGAGCTTCAGCAGGTCCCGGCCCAGCGCGCGGGCGGTCGCCGCGGCGGCCTGGCGGCGCAGCGAGGAGCGGATCTCGTTCGAGCTCGCCATCCTCACGCCCCCTTCGCCCACGGCGTGACCGCGCGCGCGATCAGCCCCACGATCCAGTAGCCCGTCAGCGCGACGATGCCGGACAGGATGGCGAGCGCCCACACGAGCGGCGCGTTGACGTCGACCTGGGCGATCATCATGGCCCGACCGACGCCCATCCGGGTCTTGCCGAAGAACTCGCCGAGGACGGCGCCGAGGAACGCGGCGGGCACCGCGATCTGCAGGGCGTTCAGGATGGCCGGCAGCGCCGCGATGAGCCGCACCTTGGTGAGCTGGGTCAGCCGCGAGCCGCCGTACACCGTGACCACATCGAGCGCGCTGCGGTCGGCGGCCTTCAGTCCGAGGAGGGCGCCCACGACCGTGGTGAAGAACACGCTGAGCGCGGCCAGGATGACCGAGTTCAGCCACGGCTCGCCCGGCTTGGGCACGGGCACCATGACGCTCAGCAGCAGGCCGATCGCGACGATCGGGAGGCAGTACGTGATGGTCGCCAGCTGCATGACGGTGCCCTCGATGCGCGGCACGATCAGGACGAGCGCGGCGAACAGCAGCGCCAGGGCGTTGCCCCACAGGTAGCCGATGCCGGACTCGACCAGCGTGATCCCGAACTCGGGAGCGAAGTACGACCAGCCGCGCTCCGCGGCCTCGGCCACGACCTGCGCGGGGGTCGGGATCGCCTGCACGCCGGCCGGCCCGACGCTCGAGAACACCGTGGCGGCGAGCAGCCACCACAGCGCGATGATCCCGATCACGCCGGCGACGCCCCACGCCCACGCGGGCACGGGGCGCCGGTCGACGACGCGGCGGGCGTCAGTCATCCGAGCCGTCCTGGCCGCCGAACAGCAGGTCCGAGGCGTGGTCGACGTAGGCGTGGAACTCCGGCGTGCGCATCATCTCGGGCGTGCGCGGGCGCGGCAGGTCGATGTCCATGACCTCCTTGATGCGCCCCGGCCGCGGGGTCATCACCGCGACCTTGTCGCTCAGGAAGATGGCCTCCGAGATGCCGTGGGTCACCAGCAGGGTCGTCGCGGGCTTCTCGGTCCAGATGCGCAGCAGCTCGAGGTTCAGCCGCTGGCGCGTCATGTCGTCGAGCGCGCCGAACGGCTCGTCGAACAGCAGCACCTCGGGCTTCATCACGAGCGACCGGGCGATCGAGACGCGCTGGCGCATGCCGCCGGACAGCTGCGCGGGCTTGGCGTTCTCGAAGCCCGTGAGTCCGACGAGGTCGATCAGCTCGGCGACGTACGCCTTGTCGACCGGCTTGCCCGCGACCTCGAAGGGCAGCTGGATGTTCGACTGCACGCTGCGCCACGGCAGCAGGGCCGAGTCCTGGAACGCGATGCCGAGGCTGTTGGACGCCCGCAGCTCCTTGGGCGACTTGCCGTCCACCCGCGTCGTGCCGCTCGTCGGCGACTCGAGCCCCGCCAGGATGCGCAGGATGGTCGACTTGCCGCACCCGGACGGGCCCAGCAGCGACAGGAACGTGCCCTGCTCGGTGTGGAGGTTCGCGTCCTGCAGGGCGACGACGTCGCGCCGCCCCTGCCGGAACACCTTGTTCAGTCCGCTGATGTGCAGGCCGGTCCCCAGGGTGTCCTGGGCACCGGCCTGCGCGTCCTCAGCCGAGGACGAAGCCGTGTCGGTCACGGTCTCGATTCTCCCCCGCCTCAGCCGGCGTAGTCGACGAGCTCGGGGTTCTCGGCGTAGACCTCCTCGAGCAGGCTGAGGTCGAAGATGTCCTCGGCCGCGACCTCGATGCCGGCGCCCGCGAGGCTGTCGACCGTCGCCTGCTGCATCTCCTCCGTGATCGTGAACAGGCCGTTGGCCTCGGTGTCCTCCGTCACGATGAGCTCGAGCTGCGCGTTCATGGCCTCGAGGGTCTTGACCGGGTCGAGGTCGGTGCCGAACTCGGCGACCACGTCGTCCGCGGCCTGCTCGGGGTCCTTCACGACATCCGACCAGCCCTTGATCTCGGCGACCAGGAAGTCCTTCAGCAGCTCGCGGTTCTCGGCGAGGTACTGGTCCGTGACCGAGATCGTCTCGGCCACGAGCGGGAACCCGTTGTCGGCGAGCGGCAGGTTGGTGATCTCGTGGCCGGCCAGCTTGACCGTCAGCGCCTCGTTGGTGAGGTACGCGTAGAAGCCGTCGACCTCGCCGTTCACGAGCGGGGCCGGGTCGTACTGGACAGCGACGATCTCGAGCTCGTCCTGCGCGATGCCGTTGGCCTCGAGGAACGCGTCGAACGCGGCGCGGTTCGAGTCCTGCACGCCGATCGTCTTGCCCTTGAGGTCCTCGACCGTCGCGATGTCCGCGCCGTCCTTGAGCGAGAGCACCGTGAACGGGTTCTTCTGGAACGTGGCACCGATCATCTTGATCGTGGCGCCGTCGTTGGCGACGGCCGAGCCGACCGCGAGCGGGTCGTTCAGCGCGACCTGGGCCGTGCCGCCCATGAGCTCCGCGACGCCGGTCGAGGGACCCTCGACGAGCGTGACCTCGTCGAAGCCCGCCTCCTCGTAGTAGCCGAACTTCTGCGCGTAGAACTCGCCGGCGAACTCCTCGTTCGAGATCCAGCTCTGCTGCACGGTGATGGCGCCGTGGCCGGCGTCCTCACCCTCGGCGGCGTCGCCGGCCGGGGCCGAGCCGCCGGCGCAGGCGGCGAGGGCCAGGGCGCCCGTGGTCAGGAGGCCGGCGGCGGCGAGACCGCGGCGGAGGAAGGTGGTGCGGGTCATGTGAGAGTCTCCACTCGTGCGGGACGGGGCGCGATCCGACATCCGGGGTTCCGGGGGGTCTCGCGCCGGGAGGGTGATCGGCAGGAACGGGCCGGTCCTCCCACCGTAGGGTGCGGCGGAGCGACCAGCCGGACACCCGCGTTTCGGCGATGTAAAACATTGTGCCGTGCCCGATCCTGCGAGGTCGCAGAATGCCGGATATCCCGGGCGTTCCGTGCCCGGATCGATACGGACGGGGACGTCCGGATCAGGCGGTGAAGACCGCGTGAACGTCGCCGACGACCTCGCGGCCGCCCAGGTCCGTGAGCTCGAGCACGACGGCCGACCCCGCCACGACGGCGCCCAGCTCGGCGACCAGGCTCTGCGCCGCCGCGAGCGTGCCCCCGGTGGCGAGCACGTCGTCCAGAAGGAGCACGCGCTCGCCCGCGTGCAGCACGCCCGGGGCCTCGATCGTGGCCGTGCCGTACTCCAGCGCGTAGGACACCGCCGCCGCGGGGCGCGGGAGCTTGCCGGCCTTGCGGATCTGCAGCATGCCCACCCCGGCGAGCGCGGCCGCGTACCCGGCCAGCAGGAACCCGCGGGCCTCGATGCCGGCCACGATGTCGAAGCGCCCCGCGTACGGCTCGATCAGGGCCTCGACCACGGCGCGCAGCGCGGCGCCGTCGGCGAGCATCGGCGAGACGTCGCGGAACAGCACGCCGGGCTCCGGATAGTCGGGGGTCAGGGCGATCAGCGATTCGGCGCGGCTCAGGGCATCCACGCGTCCATCCTCCCCCATACGCTGGATCCATGACCCGACTGCAGGCCGACGCCGATCCCGCGCGCTGGGTGGCCGTCACCGGCTCGCTCGGGCTGCGGGGCCGCCGGCACCGCAAGGCCGCGATCCGCATGCTCCTCGGCCACGGCAGCCGGATGATCGGCGGGCAGGGCCGCGGCAGCGGGCTGCTCGCGTGGACGATCAGCCAGGCCGCTCCCCTGCTGATGCGCCGCGCCGACGGCAAGCTGCTGGCCTGGGTGTGGAAGGACGAGCCCGACCTGCTGGTCGTGACGGCGCAGGTCCACCAGGTCACGCCGCAGCTGCGCGCGGCGCGCGCCATGCGGCCCATGGAATACGACGACACCGAGCCGTTCCGCGGCGCGTATCTCGGGATGGGCGAGCGCCTGGTGATCGACGCGCCCGCGGGCGCCGGCACGCCGCCCTTCGCGGAGTACACGTGGGACACGGGCGCGCACTTCGTGACGGTCACGGCCGTGGGCGGCGACCGTGAGCGCTTCCGAACCGTGCTCGGATCGGTCGACGTGCTGGCCCGCACGGTGCGCATCGTGGACGATCTGCGCGTCGCGGAGACGCCCGGCGTGCTGCGCCTCGGCCCCGCCTGAGACCTGAGACCCGCTCCGGGCCCCGCTCCTCCCAGTCAGCGGAACGCATAAGCGCACATTCCCAGCCCATGTCAAGCCCCTCAGGCGTATTCGCGTGCGCTCGTACATTGGATTCAGCGGGAGATCCCCGCAGGAAGGGAGCGCGTCATGGGCTTCATCGCATTCATCATCCTCGGACTCATCGCCGGCGCGATCGCGAAGGCGATCCTGCCCGGGCGGCAGGGTGGCGGATGGCTCGTCACACTTCTTCTCGGAGTCGTCGGCGCCATCCTGGGAGGCTGGCTCGGATCGGCCATCTTCGGTGTCGGGCTGGAGAACTTCTGGGACCTCTCCACCTGGCTCCTGGCCATCGGCGGTGCGATCATCGTGCTGCTGATCTGGGGCCTGATCACCGGTCGCAACAAGACGACCCGGTGACCTCGGACGTCGGCCGCACCCCTCCCTCGCGTCCGACCGAAAGGGGAACATCCCTTCACGAGCCACCAGATCCCGCACCTCGCGGGCCGGCCCCGGAGGGGATGGTTCCCGGAAACGTAGAACGCCCGTCGCACATGCGGCGGGCGTTCCGCTGTGCCCGGGCCGATCCGCCCGTTCCGGCGCCGCATGCCGGAGACTCGATCACACACCGTCAGCCGATCGTCGGGAGCAGAGAATGACCGCCGCGTCCGCAGCCCACCCTCACGAGCGCCCGCTCGACACCCCCGCCGACTGGTGGCGTCAGGCCACCGTCTATCAGATCTACCCCCGGTCGTTCGCCGACGCGAACGGCGACGGGATCGGCGATCTGCGCGGCATCATCTCGCGCGTGCCGTACCTCGCCTCACTCGGGATCGACGCCGTGTGGCTGAGCCCGTTCTACCCGTCGGCGCTCGCGGACGGCGGCTACGACGTGGCCGACTACCGCGACGTCGACCCGCGGATCGGCACGCTCGACGAGTTCGACGAGATGGTCGCGGCCCTGCACGCGGAGGACATCCGGGTCGTGGTCGACATCGTGCCGAACCACTCCTCCGACCAGCACGAGTGGTTTCAGGCGGCGCTGGCCGCCGGCCCCGGCAGCCCGGAGCGCGCCCGGTACATCTTCCGCGACGGCAAGGGCCCCGGCGGCGGCGAGCCGCCCACCGACTGGGAGAGCCTGTTCGGCGGCCCGGCGTGGACGCGCGTGCCGGACGGCCAGTGGTACCTGCACCTGTTCGCGCCGGAGCAGCCCGACTTCGACTGGTCGAACCACGAGGTGCGCGCCGACTTCCTGCACACCCTGCGGTTCTGGGCTGATCGCGGCGTCGACGGCTTCCGCGTCGACGTGGCGCACGCGCTCACGAAGGACCTCACGGAGCCGCTGCCGAGCAAGGCGCAGCTCGAGGCCATCGCGCGCGGCGGCGACCACCCGATCTGGGACCGCGACGAGGTGCACGAGATCTACGCCGAGTGGCGCAAGGTGTTCGACTCGTACTCGCCGCCGCGCACGGCTGTCGCCGAGGCGTGGGTCGAGCGGCACCGCCGGCCCCGCTACGCCAGCCCGGAGGGCCTCGGCCAGGCCTTCGAGTTCGACCTGCTGACCGCCGAGTTCGAGGCGCAGGCGTTCCGCGAGGTGGTCGACGACAGCCTCGAGCTCGCCGGCATCTCGGGTTCCTCGTCGACGTGGGTGCTGTCCAACCACGACGTCGTCCGCCACGCGACCCGCTACGGACTGCCGCCTCTCGACAAGCCCGTCGGCAGCACCGAGTCCGAGGACAAGCAGGGCCGCGCCTGGATCCTCGCGGGCGCTCCGGAGGAGGCGCTCGACCGCGACCTCGGGCTGCGACGCGCCCGCGCCGCGACCCTGTTCGAGCTCGCGCTGCCCGGCTCCGCGTACCTCTACCAGGGCGAGGAGCTGGGCCTGCACGAGGTCGGCGACCTGCCCGACGAGGCGCGGCAGGATCCGACCTACTTCCGCAGCCCGGGCGTCGACAAGGGCCGCGACGGATGCCGCGTGCCGCTGCCGTGGACCACGACCGGCTCGTCGTTCGGCTTCGGCGACGACGGCGCGCACCTGCCCCAGCCCGAGTGGTTCGGCGCGTCGTCGGTGGAGGCGCAGGACGGGGATCCGGCCTCGACGCTCTCGCTGTACCGCGAGGCGCTGCGGCTGCGGCGGAGTCTTCAGTCCGCCGAGCGCCTGGAGTGGCTGGAGGAGTTCACGCGCGGAGACGTGCTGGCGTTCGCTCGGCCGAACGGCTGGGTCTGCGTGACGAACTTCGGCGACGAGCCGGCGGCCCTGCCGGACGGCGAGGTGCTGCTGAGCAGCGCGCCGCTCGACGGCGACCGCCTGCCCGGCGCCGCGACGGCCTGGCTCCGCGCGAGCTGACCCGCCGCAGCGAGAAGAGGCCCGCCGCGTCCTGATCGACGCGGCGGGCCTCTTCTTCGTCCTGATCAGCCCGCGTAGCGGAACCAGACCGTGCCGAGCGGCGGCAGCGCGACGTTCGCGTGGCCGTCCTCGGGCACCTCGACGCGACCGAGGTTGCCGACTCCCGATCCACCGTACTGGTCGGCGTCGGTGTTGAGCACCTCGTCCCAGGCGCCGAGCGACGGGAAACGCAGGCGGTACTGGGTGTGCGGGACCGCGGAGAAGTTGCTGACGCTGACCAGCACCGAGCCGTGTCCGTCGCGGCGCGCGAACGCGTACACGCCCGCGTGCGCGTCGTCGGCCACCAGCCACTCGAAGCCGGCCGGGTCGTTGTCCAGGGTCCACAGCGCGGGGGTCTCGCGGTAGCGGGCGTTGATGTCGCGCATCGCGTGGTGCACGCCGCGGTGGTCGGGCAGGTCGAGCAGCCACCAGTCGAGCTCGCGCGACTCGGCCCACTCCGACTCCTGGCCGAACTCGCTGCCCATGAACAGCAGCTGCTTGCCGGGATGCGCCCACATGAACGCGAGGTACGCCCGCAGCGTGGCGAGCTGCCGCCAGCGATCGCCCGGCGCCTTGCGCAGCAGCGACCCCTTGCCGTGCACGACCTCGTCGTGCGAGATCGGCAGCACGTAGTTCTCCGACCACGCGTACGTCAGCGCGAAGGTCATGTCGTGGTGGTGGTACGAGCGGTGCACGGGGTCGCGGCCGATGTAGCCGAGGGTGTCGTGCATCCAGCCCATGTTCCACTTGAACCCGAAGCCGAGCCCGCCCTGGGACGTGGGCTTCGTGACGCCCGGCCACGAGGTCGACTCCTCCGCGATGGTCACCACGCCGGGCGCGCGCTTGTAGACCGTGGCGTTCATCTCCTGCAGGAACTGCACGGCCTCGAGGTTCTCGTGACCGCCGTGGATGTTCGGCGTCCACTCCCCCGGCTGGCGCGCGTAGTCCAGGTACAGCATCGACGCGACGCCGTCCACGCGCAGGCCGTCGGCGTGGAACTCCTCGAGCCAGTACACCGCGTTGGCGTACAGGAAGTTGCGCACCGGCGGGTTGCCGAAGTCGAAGATGTGGGAGCCCCACTCCTTGTGCCAGCCGCGCTGGGGGTTGGGGTCCTCGTACAGCGGCGCGCCGTCGAAGCGCGCGAGCGCCCACTCGTCGGTCGCGAAGTGGCCGGGCACCCAGTCGAGGATGACGCCGATCCCGGCCTGGTGCAGCCGGTCGATCAGGTGGCGCAGGCCGTCCGGATCGCCGAAACGGCTGTCGGCCGCGTAGTACGACGTGACGTGGTAGCCCCACGACCCGCCGAACGGGTGCTGCATCACGGGCATGAACTCCACGTGCGTGAAGCCGAGGTCCTGCACGTAGCCGACGAGCTCCTCGGCCAGCTGCGCGTACGACTTGTCGCGCCGCCACGAGCCCAGGTGCACCTCGTAGATCGACATCGGCCGGTCCGTGTGGCCGCGGCCCGCCTCGGCGGCGCGGCGCTCGAGCCACTCCTGGTCGCCCCACTGGTAGTGCGACTCGTGCACGACCGAGGCCGTCAGCGGCGGCTGCTCCGCGTACTGCGCCATCGGGTCGGCCTTCTCGCGCCACACCCCGTCGGCGCCGAGGATCTGGTACTTGTACCGGGTGCCGGCGCCCACGTCGGGGACGAAAAGCTCCCAGATGCCCGAGGACCCCAGGCTGCGCATCGGGTGCTCGCGGCCGTCCCAGTGGTTGAAGTCGGCCTTGACCCGCACGGCGCGGGCGCGCGGCGCCCAGACGGCGAACGCGGTGCCGGTCACGTCCGGCGCCTCGCCCCACCCCTCGTAGCGGTGGACGTGCGCACCCAGCACGCGCCACAGGGCCTCGTGGCGGCCCTCGCCGATCAGGTGCAGGTCCATCTCGCCGAGGGTCGGCAGGAAGCGGTACGGGTCGTCCTTCTCGTTCGTCACCCGCGACTCGCCCTCGCCGTACGACGTGACCACCCGGTACGGCGGCACGTCGTCTGCCGGGGCTCCCGGAGGCAGCGGCAGGGCACCCGCCCAGATGCCCTCGTGCTCGTGCTGCAGCTCGAGCTCGGCCCAGCCGTCGGGGGCCTTGCGCGTGGGCGGCGTGCGGTACTTGACCACGACCGACGACGCGAGGGGCTTCAGCACGCGGATCGTCACGGCGCCGTCGTGGGGGTGCGGACCCAGCACCGAGTGCGCGTCGTGGTGCTCGCCGGCGGCGATGGCCGCGAGCGTGGCGGTGTCGACGGGCAGGACCTGGGGGGACGTCATGATGCTCCGATCTGGGACAGCGCGGCCAGCGGGATCGCCGTCCACGACGGCCGATTGCGCTTCTCGTACACGGCCTCGTACACGGCCTTGTCGGCCACGTACGCGTCGAGGAGGACGCCGCGCTCGCTCTCGAGGCCGGCCTCGGCGCCGAGAGCGGCGATGTAGGCCTCGAGTAAGTGGGCGCGGGCGCGCTGCGACCACTCGCGCGCGCGTTCGGCGCGCAGCGACTCCTCGCGCGGATCCCCGGGGTCGCCGGGGGTGGCGGTGGTCATCTCGACCACGCCGGGGGCGTAGTCGAACGAGCGCAGCATGCCGGCGACGTCGCGCCACGGCGAGTCCGGCAGGGCGCGCTCCGCGAACGGCCGCCCGGGCTCGCCCTCGAAGTCGACGATCTTCCACCCGTGCGAGGTCCGCAGCGTCTGGCCGAGATGCAGGTCGCCGTGCACGCGCTGCACGTCGAGGCCCTGCAGCGCGGCCACGGCGTCGTACGCCGAGCGCAGGCGCGGCGCGAACGGCTCGAGCTCAGGCACGGTGCGCAGGGCGCGATCCAGGCGTTCGGTCATGGCCCTGGCGAGGTCGGCGGCCGCCTCCGGTCCGCGCCGCTCCGCGGGGAAGCGCGCGCGCAGCATGGCGTGCACGGCGGCGAGCGCCTCGCCGAGACGCGCCGCCTCGCCGGCGAAGTCGCCGCCCGAGTCGCCGGCGCTCAGCTCGGGGTGGGCGAGCAGGGTGCGGACGCTGCCGGTCGCGAGCTCGAAGCCGTCGGTCGCCGTGCGGAGGAATCGCTGCAGCATGGCCAGCTGCAGCACCTCGCGCGGCTCCTCCTCACCCAGCTCGACCTCGATCCAGCCGTACAGGTCGGCGATCTGCTCGGAGCCGCCCTGGGTGAGCTCGGCATGGATCTCGATGTCCGGGTTCACGCCCGGGGTCACCTTGCGGAACAGCTTCATGATCGCGGTCTCGTCGAACTTGACCGACGAGTTGGACTGCTCGCCCGTCAGCGGCGCCGACCGCAGCGCGGGATCCAGCGGCTCGGTCCCGAGCACGCGCCGGAACCGCAGGCCGCCGGCGTCGGCCCATCCGGACTCCTCGGCCGACGTGAAGCCGCGCAGCCACAGCGCCATGGCGTCCCGGTCGTGCACGGCGTCGTAGAGGTGGCGCACGCGGCCCTCGACCTCGATCGTGCCGACGTGGGCGTGCGCGATCCGCTCCTCCGGGTGCTCGTGGGCCGCGAGGGGCACCTGGTACAGCTCGGTGCCGCCCTCCTCGTCGGAGTAGTCGACCGTGACCAGGTAGACGGTCGCGGACGGCCCGTGCTCGGCGGGCGCGAGTTCCGCGAGGGGCCGCACGTCGGACACCCGGAACGGGCGCCCCTTGCCGCCGAACCACCGGGTGCGCACGAGGTAGCCCTCGAGCATCTCGGCGTCGGGCGTCGCACCGCGTGCGTGGATGTCGCTCACAGCAGCCCCACCTCCTCCGACTCGTCCGCCGGCGCGTGCAGCTGGAACCAGAAGAAGCTGTGTCCGCCGAGGGTCAGCAGGTACGGCAGCTCGCCGATCTGGGGGAACGGCACGCCGCCGAGCAGCTCGACCGGCACCATCCCCTCGAAGCGGCGCAGGTCCAGCTCGACCGGCTGCGGGAACTGCGACAGGTTGTTGACGCAGATGATCACGTCGACGCTGCCGTCGGCGTTCGTGTGCTCACGCGAGTACGACAGCACCGCGGGGTTGGTTCCGCCGAGGTCGTTGAAGCTCCCGAGGCCGAAGGCCGGATGCCGCTTGCGCGCCTGGATCATCTGCCGCGTCCAGTGCAGCAGCGACGAGCGGTCCTCCTGCTGCGCCTCGACATTGACTGCGAGGTAGCCGTACACAGGGTCCTGGACCAGCGGCAGCGACAGCTTGCCCGGGTTCGCGGTCGAGAAGCCGGCGTTGCGGTCCATGGTCCACTGCATGGGCGTGCGCACGCCGTCGCGATCCCCGAGCCAGATGTTGTCGCCCATGCCGATCTCGTCGCCGTAGTAGAGAACCGGGGATCCGGGAAGCGAGAGCAGCAGCGCCGTGAACAGCTCGATCTGGTCGACGTCGTTCTCGAGCAGCGGCGCCAGGCGGCGGCGGATGCCGATGTTCGCCTTCATCCGCGGGTCGCGGGCGTACTCCGCCCACATGTAGTCGCGGTCCTCGTCCGTGACCAGTGGTTGCGCAGGAAGATGCCCCACTGGCACCCGGACGGGATGGGCGGCGTCTGGGCCAGGATCTCGCTGATGGGGTAGCGCGACTCCCGCCGCACCGCCATGAAGATCCGGGGCATCACCGGGAAGTGGAAGCACATGTGGCACTCGTCGCCACCCGACTCGAAGTCGCCGAAGTAGTCGACGACGTCGGCGGGCCACTGGTTCGCCTCGGCGAGCAGCACGCGACCCGGGTACTCCTGGTCGACGATCCGGCGCACCTTCCTCAGGAACTCGTGCGTCTCCGGGAGGTTCTCGCCGTTGGTCCCGGGCCGCTCATAGAGGTACGGCACGGCGTCCAGCCGGAAGCCGTCCAGGCCCATGTCCAGCCAGAACCGCAGCGCATCCAGGATCGCCTCGTGCACCTTCGGGTTGTCGAAGTTGAGGTCGGGCTGGTGCGAGAAGAACCGGTGCCAGAAGTACTGCTGGCGCACCGGATCCCACGTCCAGTTGCTCGGCTCCGTGTCGACGAAGATGATCCGCGCATCCTGGTACAGCTCGTCGGTGTCGCTCCACACGTAGAAGTCGCCGTAGGGCCCGTCGGGGTCGCGCCGGCTCTCCTGGAACCACGGGTGCTCGTCGCTCGTGTGGTTCATGACGAAGTCGATGATGACCTTGATGCCGCGCTCGTGCGCCGCGTTCAGCAGGGCCTGGAAGTCCTCGGTCGTGCCGAGGTCGGGCTGCACGCCGGTGTAGTCGGCCACGTCGTAGCCGCCGTCGCGCAGCGGCGACGGGAAGAACGGCGGCAGCCACAGGCAGTCGACGCCGAGCCACTGCAGGTAGTCGAGCTTCTCGATCAGGCCGCGGAAGTCGCCGATGCCGTCGCCGTCGCCGTCCTTGAACGAGCGCACCAGCACCTCGTAGAAGACCGCGGTCTTGAACCACTCCGGCTCGGCGCTGCCCGGCGTGTCCGGGAACGGCTCCTGCGTGAGGATCGGGATGGAGGTCGTGATGGGGGCGGGCTCGGAGGCGGCCGTCATCAGATCCTCCTCACGGTGAGGATGTGCGCGACGTCGCCCGACGGGTCGAGACGCACGTAGTTGTCGGATCCCCAGATCCACTCGGCGCCCGTCAGTTCGTCGTGAACCAGGTATCGCTCGGGCAGGCCCGCCGCCTCGAGGTCGAGGTGGACGGTGGTCTCGCGCGCGCCGTGCGGGTCGAGGTTGATCACCACGATGACCGTGTCGTCGCCGTGCGTCTTCGAGAAGCACAGCATGTGGTCGTCGTCGGTCGCGTGCACGACCAGGTTGCGCAGCAGCCCGAGCGCCGGATGCGCGCGGCGCAGCTCGTTGAGCCTCCCGATATAGGGCATCAGCGTCCTGCCCGACGCCTCGGCGGTGGCCCAGTCGCGCACCCGGACCTGATACTTCTCGCTGTCGAGGTACTCCTCGCTGCCGGGCTTGACGGCCACGTGCTCGAACAGCTCGTAGCCGGCGTACATGCCCCAGGACGGGGCGGCCAGCGCCGCGAGCGTGGCGCGGATCGCGAACATCGCGGGCCCGCCGTACTGGAGCGTCGCGTGCAGGATGTCGGGGGTGTTCACCCAGAAGTTCGGGCGCATCAGGTGGTCGCTCTCGCTCGACACCTCGCGCAGGTAGTCCTCGATCTCCTCCTTGGCCACCCGCCACGTGAAGTACGTGTACGACTGGTGGAAGCCGACGGCGCCCAGCGTGTGCATCATGGCGGGCCGCGTGAACGCCTCGGACAGGAAGATCACGTCGGGGTCCGTCGCGCGGATGCGGTGGAGCAGCTGCTCCCAGAACATGACCGGCTTGGTGTGCGGGTTGTCGACGCGGAACACGCGCACGCCGTGCGACATCCACAGGCGCACCACGCGCTCGACCTCGGTGAGGATCCCGTCGAAGTCGTCGTCGAAGTAGATCGGGTAGATGTCCTGGTACTTCTTCGGCGGATTCTCCGCATAGGCGATGGAGCCGTCCGCGCGGTGCCGGAAGAACGACGGGTGCTCGGTCACCCACGGGTGGTCCGGGGCCGCCTGGAGCGCGAGGTCGAGCGCGACCTCGATCCCGAGCTTATTCGCGCGCTTCACGAAGCGGTCGAAGTCCGCGAACGTGCCGAGATCCGGGTGGATCGCGTCGTGGCCGCCGTGCTTCGAGCCGATCGCCCAGGGGGAGCCCGGATCGTGCGGGCCCGGCGTGAGCGTGTTGTTCGGGCCCTTGCGGTTGACCTCGCCGATCGGGTGGATGGGCGGCAGGTAGAGCACGTCGAACCCCATGGCCGCAACGCGGTCGAGGCTCTTCACGGCCGTCTTGAACGTGCCGCTGATCACGCGCCCGTTGCGCTTGTCGATCCGCGCGCCCTCGGACCGCGGGAAGAACTCGTACCACGCGCCCGTGAGGGCGCGGCGACGGTCGGCGTACAGCGGGTACGGACCCGACACCGTGACCAGATCGCGCAGCGGGTGCCGGCGGAACACCTCCTGCGTCTCGGGGCCCTCCAGCACCGCGAGGCGCGCCTCGACCGGCCGGACCTCGTCGGTCGCCGCGTCGGACGCCGCCGTGAGCGCCGCCTCGTCGTCGGCCGTGAGCGGGTCGGTCGCCTCGGCGCGGATCCGCTCGAGCAGAAGCTTCGCCTCGAGGAACATCAGCTCGACGTCGACACCCGCGCGGATCTTGATGCCCGCGTCGTGGTTCCACGTGGCGAGCGGATCGGAGAACCCGCGCACCTCGAACGACCAGTCGCCCTCCGCGTCGGGCGTGAGCCACGCCTCGTAGCGGTCGGTGCCCTTGACCAGCTCGCGCATCCGGACCGGCGGCCTTCGCTCCCCGTCCGGCCCGATCAGCAGGGCCTCGGCGCCCAGCTTGTCGTGTCCCTCGCGGAACACGGTCGCGCGCACCGGCAGGGGCTCGCCGACCGTCGCCTTCGCGGGTCGCGCGCCGCCGTGGACGACGGGGTGGACATCGATGACGGGAATGCGTCCGACCATGTGCCCAACTTGGCACAAGCGCTGGCTCGGAGCCACTTCCACGGCGTCCCTTGCGCGTTTCGATCACCTCGGTGTAACGCCGCGTCACGGAATGCCGACGCGCGTTCATCCGGATGTCACCCTCGCGCGCACGGGAGCGCCGCGGACTGGCAGTACCGTATGCGCATGCGCGCCATCCGCCGATTCACCGTCCGACCCGTCCTGCCCGAGCCGCTGGCCGCGCTCGGCGAGCTCGCCGGCAACCTGCGCTGGTGCTGGCACCTCGAGACCCAGGACGTGTTCGCGCATGTGGACGCCGAGGTCTGGCGTCGCACCCAGGACCCGGTCCGCGTGCTCGGCTCCGTCACGAACGCCCGGCTGGACGAGCTGGCGCAGGACGGCGCCTTCCTCGAGCGCCTGGGCCGCGTGCGCGACGACCTGCGCGCCTACCTCGCCGATGACCTCTGGTACCAGCGGAGCGTGCCCGAGGGACCCCGCGCGATCGCGTACTTCTCGCCCGAGTTCGGGATCGCGGCCGCGCTGCCGCAGTACTCCGGCGGCCTGGGCATCCTGGCCGGCGACCACCTGAAGGCGGCGAGCGACCTGGGCGTGCCGGTGATCGGCGTCGGCCTGCTGTACCGGCACGGCTACTTCATGCAGTCGCTCTCGCGCGAGGGCTGGCAGCAGGAGTCCTACCCGGTGCTCGACCCCGACGAGATGCCGATCACGGCCCTGCGGGAGGAGGACGGCTCCCCCGCCATGATCTCGGTCGCGATGCCCGGCGGCCCCGACCTGCGCGCCCGGATCTGGGTCGCGCGCGTCGGTCGCGTGCCCCTGCTGATGCTCGACACCGATGTCGACCAGAACCCCGAGCACTTCAGCGACGTCACCGACCGCCTCTACGGCGGCGGCAGCGAGCACCGACTGCGCCAGGAGATCCTGCTCGGCGTCGGCGGCGTGCGCGCGCTGCGCGTGTTCAGCCGCATCACGGGCGCACCCGTGCCGGAGGTCTACCACACCAACGAGGGCCACGCCGGGTTCCAGGGCCTGGAGCGCATCCGGGAGCTCACGACCGCGGCGGACGCGGGCGGGCCGGGCCTCGGCTTCGACGCCGCGCTCGAGATGGCGCGCGCCTCGACGGTGTTCACGACGCACACCCCGGTGCCCGCCGGCATCGACCGTTTCACCCGCACGCTGATCGAGCAGTACTTCGCGGCCGAGGGCGGCGTGCTGCCGGGGGTCCCGACCGACCGGGTGCTCGCGCTCGGCGCCGAGGACTACGAGGGCGGCGACCCGGGCATGTTCAACATGGCCGTGATGGGCTTCCGCCTCGGCCAGCGCGCCAACGGCGTCTCGCAGCTGCACGGCCACGTCAGCCGCGGCATGTTCAACGGCCTGTGGCCCGCGTTCGACGAGGCCGAGGTCCCGATCGGCTCCATCACGAACGGCGTGCACTCGCCGACGTGGGTCGCCCGCGAGTTCCGCGAGCTCATCGCCGAGGTGGGCGCCGACCTCGACGGCGACCCGACCGAGTTCGCGCGCGCGATCGATGATGTGCCGTTCGCGCGCGTCTGGGGGATCAAGCGCCAGCTGCGCGAGCGGCTCGTGCAGGACGCCCGCGCGCGCCTGCGCGACGGGTGGCGGCGCCGCGGCGCGGTCGAGGCGGAGCTCGGCTGGATCGACGACGTGCTCTCGCCCGACGTGCTGACGATCGGCTTCGCCCGCCGCGTGCCGTCGTACAAGCGGCTCACCCTGATGCTGCGCGACCCGCACCGCCTGAAGAGCCTGCTGCTGGATCCCGACCGCCCCATCCAGCTCGTGATCGCCGGCAAGGCCCATCCCGCCGATGACGGCGGCAAGAAGCTCATCCAGGAGCTGGTGCGGTTCGCGGACGACCCCGAGGTGCGGCACCGCATCGTGTTCCTGCCGAACTACGACATCGCCATGGCGCAGCAGCTCTACCCCGGCTGCGACGTGTGGCTGAACAACCCGCTGCGCCCCTACGAGGCGTGCGGCACGAGCGGTATGAAGGCCGCGCTCAACGGCGGCCTGAACCTGTCGATCCTCGACGGCTGGTGGGACGAGTGGTTCGACGGCGAGAACGGCTGGGCCATCCCCTCGGCCGACGGCGTCGACGACCCCGACAAGCGCGACGACCTCGAGGCCGCCGCCCTGTACGACCTGCTCGAGCGCGAGATCGCGCCGCGGTTCTACGACCGCAGCGGCGAGGGCGTGCCCGTCCGGTGGATGGAGATGATGCGGCACACGCTCGAGTCGCTCGGGCCGAAGGTTCTCGCCACCCGCATGGTGCGCGACTACGTGGGGCAGCTCTACGCCCCCGCCGCCACGGCGGCGCGCGCGCTCGACGGCGACTACTCCGGCGCGGTCGAGCTCGCGACGTGGAAGCGCCGCGTGCGCGAGGCGTGGAGCGGCGTGCGCATCGAGCACGTCGAGTCGAGCGGCGTGGACGAGCTCGCCGAGGTCGGCGCGGAGCTGTCCGTCAGCGCGCACGTCGCCCTGGGCGGCCTCACCCCCGACGACGTCGAGGTGCAGCTGGTCTACGGCCGCGCCGAGGGCGACGACCAGCTCTCATCGGTGCAAGCGGCCCCGCTGAGCCCGCGCGACGAGTACTCGGGCGGACGCACCGCGTTCGCGGGCACCGTGCGCGTGGACCGCGCGGGCCCCTTCGGCTACACGGTCCGCGTCGTCCCCCGCCACGAGCGCCTGGCCTCCACGGCCGAGCTCGGGCTCGCCGCCCTGGCCTAGGGGCGCGGGCAGCTTCAGGGGTTTCGACTCGGTCGCTTCGCTCCGCTCAACGACCGGATGTCCCCCGGTCGTTGAGCGGAGCGAGCGCCAGCGAGCGGAGACGAAACGCCTGAAGCGCCCCTCGGCTCAGGCCGACTCGAGCACGACGACCGAGCGTGCCCCGATGCGGAACGTGCCGCCGGCGGGGTACACCGCCCCGACCGCGATCTCCGGGTCGGTCGACAGCGCCACGCGCCCCGCGGGCTCCCACTCCTGCATCGCGAGCGTGATGTCGACCGCGTGATCCGCCGCGTTGAACCACAGCAGGAACGACGCGTCCATCTGCTGCTCGCCGCGGGGGCCCGGCTCGCGCAGCGGCTTGCCGGACAGGAACATCCCGATCGTGCGGAGGTGGTGGTCGTGCCAGTCGGCGCTGCGCATCACGCGCCCGTCCGGGTGCATCCAGGCCAGGTCGTTCGGGCCGTCCTTGATGATGGGCCGCCCCTCGAACCAGTGGCGCTGCCTCAGGGCGGGGTGCTCGCGCCGCAGCTTGAGCGCAGCCTTCGTGATCTCGTACACGTCGAGCCACGCGTCGTCCGGCCGCCAGTCGACCCACGAGATCTCGTTGTCCTGGCAGTAGGCGTTGTTGTTGCCGCCCTGCGTGCGCCCGCGCTCGTCGCCCGCCGTGAGCATGGGCACGCCGTTGGACAGGCACAGCGTCACCATGAGGTTCGCGGCCTGGCGGCGGCGCAGGGCCAGGATGTCCGGGTCGTCCGTCTCGCCCTCGACGCCGTGGTTCCACGACCGGTTGTTGTCCGTCCCGTCGCGGTTGTGCTCGCCGTTGGCCTCGTTGTGCTTGTGGTCGTACGAGACGAGGTCGCGCACCGTGAAGCCGTCGTGCGCCGTGATGAAGTTCACCGAGTTGTAGGCCGAGCGGCCGTCGTCCGCGTACAGGTCGCTGGAACCCGCGAGCCGGGTCGCGACGTCGCGGATGGGCGCGTGCCCGCGCCAGTAGTCCCGGATCGTGTCGCGGTACTTGTCGTTCCACTCGACCCACGGCGGCGGCATCTTGCCGACCAGGTAGCCGTCCATCGACGTGTCCCACGGCTCGGCGATCAGCTTGACGTGACGCAGGATCGGATCCTGATCGATCGCGATGAGCAGCGCGTTCTGGAAGTCGACGTCGTAGCCGGTGCGGGTGAGCGCCGACATCAGGTCGAATCGGAACCCGTCGACGTGCATCTCGGTCACCCAGTACCGCAGGGAGTCCAGGATGAGGCGCAGCGCGAGCGGGTTCCAGGTGTTCACCGTGTTGCCGCAGCCCGTGACGTCCCAGTACCGGTCGTCGAAGCCGCCGTCCTGGGCGATCACGCGCTTGTAGAAGCCGCGGTCGTCGAAGCCGCGGAACGACAGGGTCGGGCCGTTGGGGCCGGCCTCGGCCGTGTGGTTGTAGACCACGTCGAGGATGACCTCGATGCCCGCCCGGTGCAGCGACTTGACCATGTGCTTGAACTCGGCGACCTGCTGACCGCGGTCGCCCGACGAGCTGTACGAGGCGTCGGGAGCGAAGTAGCACAGGGTGTTGTAGCCCCAGTAGTTCACGACGCCGCGCTCGAGCAGGGCCGGCTCCGAGAAGAACTGCTGCACCGGCAGCAGCTCGACCGCTGTGACGCCCAGGTCGCGCAGGTACTCGACCACGGCGGGCTCGGCGAGGCCCGCGTACGTGCCGCGCAGGTGCTCCGGGATCCGGTCGTGCAGCTTGGTGAAGCCCTTGACGTGGAGCTCGTAGATGACCGTGTCGCGCCAGCGGCGCTTCATCGGCGTGTCGCCCTCCCAGTCGAACGACGGGTCCACGACCACGCTGCGCCCGGTGTAGCCGGCGGAGTCCGTGTCGTCGCGCACGGCCGGGTCGTCCTCGCGCGCTCCGTAGATGGGCTGCTCGGCGATGATCGTGCCGCTCGTCGCGAGCCCGTACGGGTCGAGCAGGAGCTTGTGGGGGTTGAACCGGAAGCCGTTGTCGGGATCCCACGGGCCGTCCACCCGGTAGCCGTACCGCTGGCCGGGCGCGATGTCGGGAAGGGCGCCGTGCCAGATGCCCTGCGAGTGCTCGGTCAGCTCGTACTGCCGCTCGGAGCCGTCGTCGTCGAACAGGCACAGCGTCACGCCGGTCGCGTTCGGCGAGTACACCGCGAAGTTCGTGGACTCGGGCGTCCACGTCGCGCCGAGCGGCCAGTTCCGACCGGGCCAGACCTTAGCGGTCTGACCCCAGCTCGTCCAGCTCTGAGGGCTCATCCCGCCCATTCTGCCCGCTCAGTGGAACCGCTCTCTCCACCGGCGCGCGAGATGCCGTCATCCGGATCGCGCGGCGCGCCAGTTCTGCGGCGGGTGCCACAGCACGAGCTCGGCGCTGCGACGCACGCGCGTCTCCGCCCGCAGCGTCACGACCGACCCGGTCGCCCCGGCCGCGAAGACGCGCGCGCCCGGGCGGCTCTCGATCTCGGCGCGCAGGCGGTGCTCGAGCTCGGCGACGCGGCGCCGCAGGTCGCGCACCTCGTCCTCGAGGTCCAGCACGCGCGCGATCGCCGTGAGGCTCATCCCCTCGCCCGACAGCTTGGCGACCTCGCGCAGCTGCTGGATGTTGCGCGCCGAGTACCGGCGCGACCCTCCGCGCGTGCGGCTGGGGACGACGAGCCCGATGCGGTCGTACTGCCGCAGCGTCTGGGGGTGCATCCCCGCCAGCTCCGCGGCGACGGCGATCGCGAAGACGGGCGCGTCCTCATCCACGTCGTACGTGTCGCTCATCCGTCCCACCTCCTCGCTGTCCTCGCCGTGTCTCACTTCGTACCGGAATCCGGGCCGGATTCCGGCACGAAGTGAGACATCCTCCTCAGGCTATGAGCCCTGTGCCTTGGCCATGATCTCGGCGCGCGGGTTGCCCTGCGGGCCGACCTCGACGAAGCGCTCGAGCGCCTCGCGCGCGGCGTCGTCGAGGTGCGAGGGCACCACGACCTGGACCTCGGCGAGCAGGTCGCCGGTGCCCTTCTGCGTCGTGATCCCCCGACCCTTGACGCGCAGCACGCGCCCCGACGGGGTGCCGGGGGCGACGCGCAGCTTGACCGGCTCGCCGCCGAGCGTCGGCACCTCGATCGTCGCCCCGAGGGCGGCCTCCGCAAACGTCACCGGCACCACGACGCGGAGGTTGAGTCCCTCGCGCTTGAACACCGGATGCGGCCGCACCGCGACCTCGACGACGATGTCGCCGTTCTCGCCGCCGTCGGGCGACGGGCGCCCCTTGCCGCGCAGGCGGATCTTCTGCCCGTCCGCGACGCCGGCCGGGATCTTGATCTTGAACGGCTTGCCGTCCTCGCTCTGCAGCGTGATCGTCTCGCCCTTGGCCGCGGTGATGAAGTCGATCGTGGTGCGCGCGCGGACGTCGGCGCCCTTGTGAGGCCCGCCGTAGCCGCGGAAGCCTCCCGAGGGCTGGCCGAATCCGCCCGTGCCGAACCGGCCGCCGCCGCCCTGGTTGAACATCGCGAAGATGTCGTCGAAGTCGGCGGCCGACCCGCGGTTCTGCGTGAACATGCTGAACACATCGTCGAAGCCGCCGGCCGAGCCGCCGCCCGCCGTGAAGCGCGCGCCCGAGCCCATGGCGCGGATCTGGTCGTACTCCTCGCGCTGGGCCGGGTCGGACAGCACCGAGTACGCCTCGCTGATCTCCTTGAACTTCGCCTCGGCGGCGGTGTCGCCGGGCTTGGAGTCCGGGTGATACTGCCGCGCGAGCTTGCGGTAGACCTTCTTCAGCTCGGCGGCGCTGACGTCCTTCGACACCCCCAGGACCTTGTAGAAGTCCTTCTCGAACCAGTCCTGACTGGCCATCGGCGCCTCGCTTACTCTGCCGGCACCGCGACGACGACCTTCGCCGGACGCAGTTCGACGTCGCCCAGGCGGTAGCCGACCTCGACGACCTCGAGCACGGTGGTCTCGGTCGCGCCGGGCGTCGGCTGCTGGAAGATCGCCTCGTGGTGCTGCGGGTCGAAGGCCTCGCCGGCCTCGCCGAACGCGATCACGCCGAGGCGCTCGGCCACGCCGCGCACCTTCTCGGCGATCGCGGCGAAGGGCGTGCCCTCCGCGAGGTCGCCGTGCTTCTCGGCGCGGGCGAGGTCGTCGAGCACGGGCAGCAGGCCGCGGGCGGCCTCTCCCTTCGCGCGGGCGACCTCGACGTGGCGCTGGTCCTCGGTGCGACGCCGGTAGTTGGCGTACTCCGCCTGGAGGCGCTTCAGGTCGTGCAGCAGCTGCGTCTCGTAGTCGCTCTTCACCTGCTCGGCCGCCTCCTCCAGCTGGTCGGCGTTCAGGATGTCGTCGACGGTGAGCTCGAACTCGGCCGTCTCCTCGGCGGTCGGCTCGGCACCGGCATCCGCGGTCTCCTCGGAGACCTGCTCCTCCTGCGCCTCGGGGGCGGCGGTGTCCTGCACCTCCGCCCCCTCGGCTGCGGGCCGGACCTCGTCGCCGTCGTTCACGGGCTTGCGGTCCTTGTCGCTCATCAGGCCTTCTTGTCCTCGTCGTCCTCGACCACCTCGGCGTCGATGACGTCCTCGTCGGCGGCGGTCTGCTCACCGGCGGGGGCGTCGCCCGCGGGCGCTGCCTGCTCGGCCTGCGCCTGGGCGTAGATCGCCTCGCCGAGCTTGGTCTGGCTCTGGTTCAGCTTGTCGAACGCGGTCTTCACGGCCTCGTCGTCGTCGCCGGCGAGAGCCTTCTTGAGCTCGTCGACGTCGGCCTGCACCGACTCCTTGACGTCGGCCGGGAGCTTGTCCTCGTTGTCCTTGATCAGCTTCTCGATCGAGTACAACAGGGTCTCGGCCTGGTTGCGGGTCTCGGCGGCCTCGCGGCGCTTCTTGTCCTCGGCCGCGTGCTCCTCGGCCTCGCGCACCATGCGCTCGATGTCCTCCTTGGGCAGCGAGGAGCCGCCCGTGATGGTCATCGACTGCTCCTTGCCGGTGCCCTTGTCCTTGGCGGACACGTGCACGATGCCGTTCGCGTCGATGTCGAACGTGACCTCGATCTGCGGCACGCCGCGCGGGGCGGGCGCGATGTCGTTCAGGTCGAACGTGCCCAGCGGCTTGTTGTCGCGCGTGAACTCGCGCTCGCCCTGGAACACCTGGATCGACACCGACGGCTGGTTGTCGTCGGCCGTCGTGAACGTCTCGCTGCGCTTGGTCGGGATGGCCGTGTTGCGCTCGATGAGCTTGGTCATGATGCCGCCCTTGGTCTCGATGCCGAGGCTCAGGGGGGTGACGTCGATCAGCAGCACGTCCTTGCGCTCGCCCTTGAGGACGCCGGCCTGCAGGGCGGCGCCGACGGCGACGACCTCGTCCGGGTTCACGCCCTTGTTGGGCTCCTTGCCGGTCTCGCGCTTGACGAGGTCGCTCACGGCGGGCATGCGGGTCGAGCCGCCGACGAGCACCACGTGGGCGATGTCGGACACCTTGATGCCGGCCTCGCGGATGACGTCCTCGAACGGCTTGACGGTGCGCTCGAGCAGGTCCTTCGTGAGCTCCTCGAACTTGGCGCGCGTGAGGGTCTCGGACAGCGAGACGGGGCCCGACTCGGTGAGCGACAGGTAGGGCAGGTTGATGCTGGTCGAGGTCGAGCTCGACAGCTCCTTCTTCGCCTGCTCCGCGGCCTCCTTGAGGCGCTGCAGGGCGATCTTGTCGCCCGAGACGTCCACGCCCGTCGTGGCCTTGAACTGCTGGATCAGCCAGTCGACGATCCGCTGGTCCCAGTCGTCGCCGCCGAGGCGGTTGTCACCGGCCGTGGCGCGGACCTGGATGGTCGAGAAGTCGTCGTCCTTGCCCACCTCGAGGAGGGAGACGTCGAACGTGCCGCCGCCGAGGTCGAAGACGAGGATGAGCTCGTCCTCCTTGCCCTTGTCGAGGCCGTAGGCCAGGGCGGCCGCGGTGGGCTCGTTGATGATGCGCAGCACGTTGAGGCCGGCGATCTCGCCCGCCTCCTTGGTGGCCTGGCGCTCGGCGTCGTTGAAGTACGCGGGCACCGTGATGACGGCGTCGGTGACCGTGTCGCCGAGGTACTGCTCGGCGTCGCGCTTGAGCTTCATCAGGATGCGCGCCGAGATCTCCTGCGGCGTGTACTTCTTGCCGTCGACCTCGAACGTCCAGTCGGTGCCGATGTGGCGCTTGACCGACGCGATCGTGCGGTCGACGTTGGTGACGGCCTGGCGCTTGGCGGTCTCGCCGACGAGGACCTCGCCGTCCTTGGTGAACGCGACGACCGAGGGGGTCGTGCGGAAGCCCTCGGCGTTCGCGATGACCTTCGGCTCACCGCCCTCGAGGACGCTCACGACCGAGTTGGTCGTTCCGAGGTCGATACCCACAGCACGTGCCATGTTGTTCTCCTTTCTGCTGGACAGCCGGTAAGCCTGCACGCGATCTTGAGCCGCGCTGGCTCAACTGTACTGCGGGCCGCTCGGGCTGTCAAACAAAGTTGATACACCTCGGCTCAACTTCGGCCGACCGCGTGGCGGTACCGTCCGTTCACCGCGCGGTCCTACGCTCCACTCATGACGTCCGACCCGTCCCCCGTCACCCCGCCGCCGACAGCGGACAGCGGCGCCGTGCCCGTCATGGGCCTCGACCTGCGCGAGGGACGCCCCGCGCCGAAGCGCCAGGTCTACTCGTGGGCGCTGTGGGACTGGGCGACGCAGCCGTTCAACACGGTCATCCTGACGTTCATCTACACCGCGCTGTTCCTCACGACCGACGCGTTCCTCCCCGCCGGCCTGCAGTCGCTGCCCGACGGGGACCCCGCGAAGACGGCGGGGCTCGCCGACCTGGCATCGGGCCTCGGCTGGGGCGGCACGATCGCGGGCCTGGCGATCCTCGCGGTCGCGCCGGTGCTCGGCCAGCGCGCCGACGCGGCGGGCCGGCAGAAGCTGTGGCTGGGGATCGGCACGGGCGCGCTGATCGCGTGCATGCTCGGCCTGTGGTTCGTCGAGCCCACGCCCGCGCTGTTCTGGCTGGGCGTCGCGCTCATCTCGGCCGCCACGGTGTTCGGCGAGATCGCGGCGGTCAACTCGAACGCCATGCTGATCGGCATCGCGACCCCGAAGACCATCGGCCGCATCTCCGGGCTCGGATGGGGCTTCGGCTACCTGGGTGGCATCGTCGCGCTGGTGCTGGTCGTGGTGTTCTACTCCGCCGACTGGTTCGGGCTCTCCGAGGAGGGCGGCCTGCCGTTCCGGATCATCGCGGTCGGCTGCGCACTGTGGGCCCTTGTCTTCTCGATCCCGATCTTCCTCGCCGTGCCGGAGCCGTCCCGTGGGCGCCCCGAGCGACGGGTCGGGTTCTTCGCCTCCTACCGCCTGCTGGTCCGCGACGTCGCCGGCCTGTTCCGGAACCCCGAGACGCGGCACACCGGGTGGTTCCTGCTGGCGAGCGCGGTGTTCCGCGACGGCCTGGGCGGCGTGTTCGCGTTCGGCGCCGTGATCGCGGCCCAGGTGTTCGGGTTCGAGTTTCTGGATCTGGTGATCTTCGGCATCGCCGCGAACCTGATCGCGGGTGTCTCGACGATCGTCGCCGGGCGCTGGGACGACCGCTTCGGCGCCAAGACGGTCATCGTGTTCGCCCTGTCGGCCATGGTGGTCGCGGGCCTCGCCGTGTTCTTCCTGGTCGACCTCGGCACGATCGTGTTCTGGATCGGCGGGCTCATCCTGTGCGCGTTCGTCGGACCCGCGCAGGCGGCGTCGCGATCGTTCCTCGCCCGCGTCACGCCCGCGGGCCGCGAGGGCGAGATCTTCGGCCTCTACGCCACCACCGGCCGCGCCGCGAGCTGGATGGCCTCGGCGATGTGGTCGATTCTGATCGTCGCCGGCGGAGCGACGTCGTTCGGCATCCTGGGCATCATCCTGGTGCTGCTGGCGGGCCTGCTGCTCCTGCTGCCGGTCAAGCCCGTGCGCTGATCAGCGGGGCCAGGCGTCGGCGAGGCGCCCGAGGAGGGCGGCGAGCTGCGCGCGCTCCTCGGGGGCGAAGCCCGCGAGCGCGCGCTCGACGGCCTCGACGCGCGCGCCGGTGGACTGCGCGACCGTCGCGCGGCCCGCGTCCGTGAGGGCGATGAGGGTGCGGCGCGCGTCGGCCGGATCGGCTTCGCGCCGCGCCTCGCCCGCATGCACGACCGCCTGGACGAGGCGGCTCGCGCGCGGCTGATCCACCCCCAGGCGCTCGCCGATCTCGCCGACCGACAGCGGCGCCTCCGCCGACGCGAGCGTCTCGAGCAGCCGGATCCGCGCCGCGCCGCGACCGAAGGGACCGGGGCCGAACGGGCCGGGCCCGTGGCCGTGCGCATGCCCGTGGGGCCCGAAGCCGTGGCCGCCGCCATGACCATGCGGCCCTTCCCCGCCGAAGGGACCGCCGACCGGCCCGCCCGGGCGCCGCGGCAGCCGCACGCGGGCGAGCGCATCGGCGATGCGGGCGGCGTCTGAGTCGTTCACGGCCATGCCCCCACGATACATGCGACTTGACATACATTCGAATCCATGTCACTGTGCATATACATGCCTATAGACATACAACGTGAGGAGCTCCCATGGAGAACACGAACGACATCCCCGCCTCCGCCGACGGCCGCCCTCTGGGGTTCTGGCTGCGGGCGGTGGACGGCCTCATCGGCCGCGGGTTCGAGGCCGCCTTCGCCGGCGAGCGCGTCG
This sequence comes from Microbacterium sp. Root53, assembly GCF_001426925.1. Classification (GTDB taxonomy): domain Bacteria; phylum Actinomycetota; class Actinomycetes; order Actinomycetales; family Microbacteriaceae; genus Microbacterium. The sequence goes on along the minus strand of NZ_LMFR01000001.1, from coordinate 275,087 downwards.
ACCGACGCGACTGGATGATCCTGAACGCGCTCGCGGGCGACATCGACCCGGCGCTCGCCGAGCGCATCCGCGGCCGCGTCTCGCGCCGCCCGAAGCGCCTGGTGCGCCTGGCCGAGCGCGGCTGGGTCGCCGCGGTCGACGGCGAGTGGACCCTGACCGACGAGGGCCGCGCGGCCAAGGCGCGTCTCGCCGAGAAGGTCGACGGCGTGCGCGCCCGGGTCTCCGGCGTCGTCCCCGACGAGGACTACGCGACGACGCTGCGGACGCTCGAGGCGATCGCGCGCGAGCTCGGCGGCGACGATGCGGCGGTCCTCCGATTCGGGGCCCGCGGGCACCGGCGCCGCGGCTTCGCCCACCGCGCCCACCGCGCCCACCACGGCGACCACGGCCGCGGCTCCCGGGGCCACCGCACCCACCACCACGGCTTCGACGTCGACCACGGCCACGGCCACCACGGCCACCATGGCCACCACGCCTTCGGCGGCCATCGCGCCTGCTGAGCGGCGCTTTCGGCATGGCGGATGGGAACCGCTCCCCATCCGCCATACCGATCTACTTCTCCGAAATGACTTCCTGTGAAAGTGTGGGGAAACGACTGTGCAAGTCCCCTCCGGGCATCCGGTGGTGCCCGGGGTGCAGTCGGTGCGGACGGCCATGGTGGCCGCCCGGATCATCCCCGGAGGAACAGTGAAGACACGTACCACGTGCGCGCTCGGCACAGCAGCGATCCTGCTGGCCGGCTCGCTCCTCGCTCCGACCGCCGCGACCGCGGCACCGGCGACCGCCGCCCCCGAACCCGAGGGCGAGACCCACAGCCACAACCGCCCCGATCCGCTCGCCGAGAAGCGCACTGCAGAGAAGCAGAAGGCCGCGCAGCTCGTCGCGACGGGTGAGGCCAAGGTCAAGACGCGAGGCAAGGGCAAGGCGGCGACCGATGTGGTCGAGCTCAAGGCCGGCCAGTTCGTCGAATACGGCACCGCCGACACAGCGCAGCTGTTCACGATCCTGGTGGAGTTCGGCGACGCGATCGACGAGCGCTACCCGGACGCCCCGGCCGGTCCCGTGCACAACGAGATCCCGGAGCCCACAGCCGAGGACAACTCCACCTACTGGGTTCCGGACTTCTCGAAGGCCCACTTCGAGGACATGTTCTTCGGCGACGGTGAGTCGATGGCGGGCGTCTACGACGAGATGTCGTCGGGCCGCTTCGACCTCGCCGGCGGCGTGTCCGACTGGGTGCAGGTCGAGAACAACGAGGCCTCGTACGGCCAGACCGAGTCGCACGCCGACATGACGCGCTTCATCCAGGACACCGCGAACGCCTGGTACGACGCTCAGGTCGCAGCGGGCAAGACGCGCGACCAGATCGTGGCGGAGCTGCAGACGTACGACGTCTGGGACCGCTACGACGTCGACGGCGACGGGATCGCGAACGAGCCCGACGGCTACATCGACCACTTCCAGGCCGTGCACGCCGGCACGGGCGAGGAGGCCGGGGCACCCGAATGGGCCATCTGGTCGCACCGCTGGGCGGTCGGCCAGGACGGGCTCTGGCAGTGGGGACCCTCGGCGTACGACCCGCTGGGCGGCATCCAGATCGGCGACACCGACATCTGGATCCGCGACTACACGACCGAGCCCGAGAACGGCGGTCTGGGCGTGTTCGCGCACGAGTTCGGCCACGACCTGGGCCTTCCCGACTACTACGACACCGCGGGCGGCGAGAACGGCACCGCGTTCTGGACGCTCATGAGCTCCGGCTCGTGGCTCGGCCACGGCGACGGATCGATCGGCACGACCCCGAACCAGATGGGCCCGCACGAGAAGCTGTTCCTCGGCTGGCTCGACTACGAGACCGTCGAGCCCGGCACGTCCGAGACCCTGACGCTCGGGCCGGCGTTCCACGCCACGACGCTCGGCGCGCAGGCCGTGCTGGTCAACCTGCCCGACGGCGAGGAGTTCATCGAGGTCGGCGACGCCTACGAGGGCACCAAGCACCTGTTCTCCGGCTCGGGCGACAACCTGGACAACACGGCCACCAGCCCGGCGTTCACGGTTCCGGCCGGCGGCCAGCTGACCGCCCAGGTGAACTACGACATCGAGGTGGACTGGGACTACGCCTACCTCGAGGTCAGCACCGACGGCGAGACGTGGACCCCGGTCGAGACGAACCTGTCGACCACGACCGACCCGAACGGCCAGAACGCCGGCTTCGGCATCACCGGTGCGACGGAGGGCTGGACGGCGCTCACGGCCGACCTGTCGGCCTACGCCGGCGAGACCGCGCAGGTCCGCTTCCGCTACTGGACCGACGTCGCGGCCACCGAGCCGGGCTTCCAGGTCGACGCGATCGCCGTGGGCGACGCGCTGACCACGGATGACGGCGCGAGCGACTGGACGCTCGACGGCTTCTCGGTGATCGAGGGCGGCGGCTACCACCAGCCGTACAGCCACTTCTACCTCGCCGAGAACCGCGTCTACGGCGGCTACGACACGACGCTCAAGACCGGCCCGTACAACTTCGGCTGGCTGACCTCGAGCCCGGACAAGGTCGAGCACTTCCCGTACCAGGACGGCCTGCTGGTCTGGTACGTGAACTCGCTGTACGCCGACAACAACACGTCGCAGCACCCGGGCGGTGGCGAGGCCCTGCCGGTCGACGCGCGCGCCAAGGCGCTCACGTGGCCGGATGGCACGAACGCGCGCAACCGCATCCAGTCGTTCGACTCCACGTTCGGCCTCGACAAGACCGACGCGATCTCGCTGCACCGCGAGACGGCCGACGGCCTGCAGACGCTGAACGTGCCGTCGCAGAAGGCCGTGCCGGTGTTCGACGACACCGACCCGTACGCCTACTACGACGAGTCGAACCCGCGTCACTCGGTGATCGTGGGCGGCACGGGCACGACGATCGAGGTCCTGGGCGCCAACCAGCGCAAGGGCACCATGCAGATCGAGGTGAACGCGGCGGGCTGAGCCCGTTCGACGCAGCGCGGACGCCGCGTCCCGGTTCTCCGGGGCGCGGCGTCCGTCGTTCCCGCGCCGCGACCGCGACGTACGCTGATCCCGTGGCCTACGACGAGGAGCTCGCCGACCGCATCCGCGCCTACGCGCCGGTGTCGGACGACGCGACCGAGATGAAGATGTTCGGCGGCATCGCGTGGATGCTGCGCGGGCACATGTATGCGGGCATCACGCGCTCGTCGCTCATGGTCCCGGTGGGCCGGGACGGGATGGACGAGGCGATCGCGCGCGGCGCGAAGCCGATGACGATGGGCTCCAAGACCATGGCCGGCTTCGTGACGGTCGACGACCCGACCGACGAGCAGCTGGCCGAGTGGATCGGCGCGTCGGTCGAGCGGGTCGCGCAGCTGCCGCCCAAGGAGAAGAACCCGAAGAGGGCCACGGCGTGACGTTCGATCCTTGCCCGTGCGGCAGCGAGCGCGCGTACCTGGCCTGCTGCGGCGCGCTGCATTCCGGCGCGCGGCTCGCCGAGACCCCCGAGGAGCTCATGCGCTCCCGTTACAGCGCGTACGCGCGGCACGACGCCGACTACCTGCTGCGCACGTGGCATCCGCGCACGCGGCCGGCGGCGGGCGAGCTCACGTTCGACGACCGGCTCCGCTGGATCGGGCTCGAGATCGTCGGCGCCTCCGGATCCGAGGTCGACTTCGTCGCGGTCTACGAGACCGAGCACGAGGGCGAGCGGACGATGGGCGCGCTCGCCGAGCACGCGCGCTTCGAGCGGCGCGGCGGGCGCTGGGTGTACGTCGACGGAGACGTCACGGCCTGACGCGGGGCGGCGGCGCCGACGCCTCGGACGCACAGCCCGAGATCGCCTCCGTCGTCACCACCGCGCACCGCGGCGCGATGGGCTATGCGCCCGAGAACACGCTCGCCGCGTTCCAGGTGGGCATCGAGCAGGGGTCCACCTGGATCGAGTCGGACGTCCAGCTCAGCAAGGACGGGGTTCCGGTGCTCATGCACGACACCACGCTCTCGCGCACCACGAACGTCGAGGAGGTCTTCCCCGACCGCGCGCCGTGGCGCGTCGCGGACCTCACCGTGGCCGAGATGAAGCAGCTCGACGCGGGCTCGTGGTTCGGCCCGGAGTTCGCCGGCGAGACCGTGCCGACCCTCGCCGAGATGATCGAGCAGGTCCGCACGAGCCGCTCGGGCATCCTGATGGAGCTCAAGGCGCCGGAGCTGTACCCCGGCGTCGAGCAGAAGGTCATCGACGTGTTCGAGTCCTACCCCGCGTACGTCGACTCGGCGCTCGCGAGCGGCCGCCTCGCGGTGCAGAGCTTCAACAGGGTGTCGATGAAGACGTACTCCGACCTGGCGCCGGAGACGCCGGTCGGACTGCTCGGCGCCCCCGCGGTCGCGACGCTGCCGGCGTACGCCGAGTGGGCCGACCAGATCAACCCGAACTGGGCCCAGGCCACGCCGGAGTACATCGACGCCGTCCACGCGCAGGGCATGGACGTGCACGTGTGGACCGTCAACGACACGGCCACCATGACGCGTCTGCTGGACTCGGACGTCGACGGCATCATCACGAACTTCCCCGACCGCCTCGAGAACCTGCTCCTCGAGCGCGCGAACGACTGATCGCACCTGGCCTGGATCCCCGTCGGCGTCGCGCCGGCGGGGATCCGGCGTCAGCGGCGGCGCTGCGCGTCGCGCGGGTCGATCGCCACCCGCACGGCCTTGCCCGCGGCCGCGGCCGCGAGCGCCTGGTCGACCTGGGCGAGCGGGTAGCGGGCGCTCACCAGCTCGACGAACGGGTGCTCCGCCGCGTGGTGGCGGAGGTAGCCGAGGGCGCCGCCGAGGTCCCGCGGGGTGTAGTTGTGCACGCCCCGGATGGTGGCCAGCCCGCGGACGAGCCGCTCCGGGTCCAGCGGCACCGGGTCGGACGGGAAGACGCTGTCGACCAGCACGACCACTCCCCCGACGCCCACGGCGTCGATCGCGGCCTGCACGGCGCGCGGCGAGCCGGAGGCCTCGAGCACGACGTCGAACTCCGCGGCCCCGGTGGCGGCGAGCGCGGAGTCCAGCGCCCGGCGTCCCGTCGGGTCCACGGCCTGGGCCGCGCCGAACCGGGTGGCGAGCGCGCGGCGGGCCGGATCCGGATCCGCGACGACGACGGTCGCGCCGCGGTCGCTCGCCATCGCGCACGCGGTCAGGCCGATGAGCCCGGCGCCCATGATCAGCACCGTGGCGTCGTCGACGTCGACCACCTCGTCGGCCCGCGCGAGCGCCGCCCATGCGGTGGCGGAGCCGCATGCCGCGGGCGCCAGGACCTCGGCGGGCAGCGCCTCGCCGACGCGCACGATGGTCGTGCCGTCGCGCAGGTGAGCGTGGGTGGCGAAGCCGCCCGTCAGCTCCCACCGCGGCTGGATGCGCTCGTGCCCGTACTTGACGAGCGAGCGGCACTTCTGCGGCACGCCGTGCCGGCAGCGGTCGCAGTCGCGGCAGCTGGCCATGATCGACCACACCACACGGTCGCCGACCTGGACCACGGCGCCGTCGACGGCCCGCACGCCCTCCGCCACGTCGACCACGCGGCCGACGTACTCGTGGCCGAGGACGAGCGGCGTCGGCGCGGCGCGGCGTCCTTCGACCGTGTGGATGTCCGATCCGCAGACCGTGGCCAGCTCGATCTGCACGAGCGTCTCGCCCGCGCCGAGCCCGACGCCCGGCACGGCGACGGTCTCGTGCGGGCGACCGGCGCCGGTCCACACCATCGCGAGGGCGGGCGGCGTGAGGCAGACGCTCCGCGTCGTAGGGGCGGGCGTCTGGGCGAGGGCGGGCGAGGCCACGTCAGCCCCGGTGGCGCTCGGGCAGGCCGAGGAGCGCGCGCAGCCCCGTGACGTCGTCGATCACGGCGTGCGCGCCCGCGGCCTCGAGCGCCGCGCGGTCGTGCGCCCCCGTGAGCACTCCGACCACCAGGCCGGCGCCCGCGGAGAGCCCCGAGGCCACGTCGCTCGCGGTGTCCCCCGCGACGACGATCGCGCCGACGCCGGAGACCTGCGCGACGAGCGCGGCTCCGAGCACGAGGTCCGGCGCGGGGCGGCCGCGCCCCACGTCGACGGGCGAGAGCGCCTCGTCGACGAGGTCGCGCCACCCGAGTCCGTCGAGGATGGCGTCGCGCGTCACGGGCGCGAAGCCCGTGGTCAGGACGACGCTCACGCCCGCGTCGCGCAGGTCCTCGAGAAGCTCCCGGGCGCCGGGGATCGGCTGCACGCCGTCCTCCGTGATGAGCTCGGCGTAGGCCCGCTCGAACGCCGAGGTGGCCTCCTCGGCGCGGGCGCGGTCTCCCCCGGCGAGATGCGTGAAGACGTCGATCTTCGACTGGCCCATCGTGTCGCGCACGTACTGCAGCGCCTCCTCCCAGGGCATCCGGTCGGCGACCCCGGTGCGCTCGTTGGCGCGCTGGAAGGCGCGCTCGACCACGCCGTCGTCGCGGACCGTCGTGCCGGCCATGTCGAGCACGACCAGCTCGACGGTCGACAGCGGCTGCGCGACGGGGACGGCGGCCTCGGCTACCTGGGACATGCGGTGGATCCTCTCTCGGGGCCCGCTCCGCCCGGCAGCGGATGCCAGTCGATCCGATGTCGATCCGAGAGCCGTGCCGAGAGTGGTGCGAGCGCAGTGCGCCGCCCGTCGCCTGCGCTGCCGGGACCGCCCGGGGGCGGGTCCCGGCCCGCTTCCGCCGACGGGCCTTCTCCAGCGTCGCACCCCGTACGGACCGGAATATTCCGCTCGCGGCATTGTTCAGCCGCCGTTCACCGAGCCTTCCGCGGAGGGCTCGGCGGGCGTCACGCGCCGGCCGCGGCCTCGCCGGTCAGCGGGATCGCGCGACCGTCAGGACCCGACGGAGCCGGCGTCCGTCACGGAGACGCCTAGGACCCGGCGGAACCGGCGTCCGTCACCGAGACGTCCGTGCGGTGGAAGCGCTGGAACGAGCGTGACGCCGTCGGTCCACGCTGCCCCTGGTAGCGGTTGCCGTAGGCACCCGAGCCGTAGGGGCTCTCGGCGGGCGAGGTGAGGCGGAAGAAGCACAGCTGACCGATCTTCATCCCCGGCCAGAGCTTGATCGGCAGGGTCGCGACGTTCGAGAGCTCGAGGGTCACGTGGCCCGAGAAGCCGGGGTCGATGAAGCCGGCGGTGGAGTGCGTGAGCAGCCCGAGGCGGCCGAGGGACGACTTGCCCTCCAGGCGCGCGGCGACGTCGTCGGGCAGGGTGACCGCCTCGAACGTCGAGCCCAGCACGAACTCGCCGGGGTGCAGGATGAACGGCTCGTCGGGCTCGACCTCGACCAGGTGCGTCAGGTCGGGCTGGTCCTCGGCCGGGTCGATGAACGGGTACTTGTGGTTGTCGAACAGCCGGAAGTACCGGTCGAGCCGCACGTCGATGCTCGACGGCTGCACCATCGCCGGGTCGTAGGGGTCCAGGCCGATGCGGCCCGAGTCGAGCTCAGCCTTGATGTCGCGATCCGAGAGCAGCACGGCACCAGCCTATTGGGCGGCGCCGGCTCGAGCCGTCGCGGCGACCCCGGTCGGACCCCGTGGCACACGCCGGGCTCTCTCGTCAAGTGGGAGGCGCACGGCGGCCGGTTCGCGTTACATCGGTGATCAAGCCACGTCGGAAGGAGAAGCGCATGTCGCAGGACCAAGGCCAGACGCACACCGGAGGCGCCGACACGACGGCCCCGACCACGGCTGAGGAGGCGAAGCAGGCGGCCGCCGAGACCACCGGCACCGCCCGCGCGGAGGCGGAGGCCTCGGGCGCGAGCGCCCGCGAGGAGGCCGCCGCCACGGTCGAGGAGGCGAAGGAGCGCGCCGCGGAGGCCGCCGCCAAGGCCGAGGACGAGCTGACGGATCAGGCGGCGACGGGGCAGCACAAGGTCGCCGAGGGGCTGCGCACGGCCGGCGACAAGGTCGGGTCGCTGTCGCAGAAGGAGGGCGTGGTCGGCGATCTCGCCGGCAAGGCCTCCGAGGGCCTCAAGCAGGCGTCGGACTGGGTGTCGCAGCGCGACCCCGAGACGATGATGACCGAGGCGAAGTCGTTCGCGAAGCGCAAGCCCTGGGTCGTCGCCGCGATCGGCGCCGTCGCGCTCATGGTGCTCAACCGCCTCACCCGCGCCGCGACCGGCGGCCGGAAGAAGCGCTGAGCCCAGCGCCCCGGCGCCGAACCCGCATCCGATTGCCGAACCCGCGTCCCATCGGACGCGGGTTCGGCGGTCGACCGCGGGTTGGACGAGCCTCGGATGAGCGCTGTTATGCTGGCTGACACGCGCTCCGGCGCGTACGGGGCTGTAGTTCAATGGCAGAACTTCTGCTTCCCAAGCAGACAGCGCGGGTTCGATTCCCGTCAGCCCCTCCATATGACATCCATGGATCCGCGGATGTCGTCTCGTCGTCGAAGGCGGGTTCTCGGATGAGCACAGAGCCGAGCAGCGGGCGTTCGCGGGACTGGGCGACGATCCCGAACGCGATCACGCTCCTGCGACTGGCGCTCGTCGTCCCCATCGTCATCCTGCTCGTGGGGCACGGCGACCCCGTCCTGACGGTCGTCCTCCTCGTGGTCTTCGGTGGGTCCGACTGGGTCGACGGGCATCTCGCCCGCCGGCTCGGCCAGACCAGCCGGACCGGCGCCATGTTCGATCCGATCTCGGACCGCATCGGCGTCGTCGCAATCGTGGTGGCGCTGGTCATCGCCGGCCATCTGCAGATGTGGGTGGCCCTGGCCGTGGGCGTGATCGACATCGCGCTCACCGCGCTGTACCTGAGCGTGCGCCCCGCGCAGCCTCCGCAGGTGACGCGACTCGGCAAGATCCGCACCGCGGTGATGATGTCGGGCATCGCGCTCGTCGGCTTCGGGCTGCTTCCCGGCGCGGGGGCCGTCGCCACCGCGGGCCAGGTCATCTGCGCGGTCGGGGCGGTCATCCACGTGGTGGTCGGCGTCGGCTACATGCGCACGATCCTGCGATCGCCGCGGCGCTGAGCCGGAGCGGATGCCCGCACTGCGGCAAGGTCGGCACCGCGCGGTAGGGTCGGCGCCGTGATCTTCGAGTTCGAGTCGGTCGTGTTCCGGTGGCAGGCGCGAGACGACTCGCCCTGGTACTTCACCGCGGTTCCGCCCGAGCTGAGCGAGGACATCCGCGAGATCCCCCGGCCGCGCAGCGGCTTCGGGTCCGTGCGCGTGCGGGTGCGGGTCGGCGAGACGGAGTGGGCGACGTCGATCTTCCCCGACTCGAAGAGCGGCTCATATGTGCTTCCGCTCAAGAAGGCCGTGCGCGAGGCGGAGGGCCTCCACGACGGCGGGAGCGTGACCGTGCGGCTGCACGTGCTCGACGCGTGAGCGCGCGCGGGCCCCGCCCCGATGGCGCGCCCGCTACCGTGGATCCATGCCCGCCGATGCCCGCGATGACGAGGTCGATCTGCTCATCGACGCGTGGTCGCGGCGCCTGCCGGATCTCGACCTGACGCCGCTCGACGTGATGTCGCGGCTGCGCCGCGCCGCAAACCGGCTGGCGAAGCTGCGCGCCGAGGTGTTCCGCGGCGCGGGGCTCGCCGCATGGGAGTTCGACGTCCTCGCGGCGCTGCGGCGCGAGGAGCCGCCGCACGAGCTCACGCCCATGCAGCTGGTCGGAGCGACGATGATCGGCAGCGCCGCCATGACTCACCGGATCGACAAGCTCGTCGAGCGCGGGCTGGTCGAGCGCCGCCCGAACCCGCGCGACGGCCGCGGCGTGCTCGTGCGGCTCTGCCCGGAGGGGTCGGCGCGCGCGGACGCCGCGATGACGGCTCTCGCGCTGCGCGAGGCCGAGGAGCTGCGCGGCCTCAGCCGCGAGGATCAGGGCACGCTCGCGCGCCTGCTGCGCGTGCTCGCCTGAGTCAGCCGGCGAACACCGGCGCCAGGCGGTGCCACTCGGCGTCGAGCCACTCCCCGACGATCCGCGCGCGGTCGTCCGTCTCCGCGGCGGGGAACGCGATGCTGCGCGTGGGCACGCTGGCGCCGAGCTCCACCAGGAGGGGCCGCAGCGTGTGCTCCACCGCCAGCGTGTGCGCGGGCGAGCCGATGGTGAGGATCGGCACCGCGGCCACGCGCGACAGGCCGTTCGTGCCGTACCGGTCGAGGAACGCCTTGAGCAGTCCCGTGTACGCGCCCTTGTAGGTGGGGCTCGCCACGACGACCAGGTCCGCGGTCGCGACGTCGTCGCGGAGCACGTCGACCTCGGGCTCGGGGAAGCGGAAGATGCGGTCGGCCAGGTCCGCGAGGTCGATGGTCGGGCGCACGGTCGCGCCGGAGCGCTCGGCGACCTGTGCTGCCACCTCCTCGGCGACGAGGCGCGTGCGCGACGACGGCTGCGGGTTGCCCACCAGGACGGCGATCTCGGTCATGCCCCGATCCCACCGCGTCGCGCCGCCGCGCGGCAAGGGATCCGACTCACTCGGTAACGGGGGCGGCCGCCCGGAGTCGGCCCCGCGCATCCGCCACGCACAGGATGACGACGAGCGCCACGGCGAGCGCGCTGACCGCCGCGAGCGCGTACGGCACCGGCGTGCGGCTCGCGCCGCCGATCAGGAACGCATCGGCGACCGCCATGCCCATCGGGAAGCCCGCCCAGAAGTACGCGATGGGTCCGAGCGCGACGATGCCCAGGATCCAGACCGTGGCCGTGAGCGGCCGCATGCGCCCCGCGATCGCGAGCGCGGCGAGCGCGACCGCGGCGATCGCTCCCGGTGCGAGGCACACGACGGCGGCGGTCGCGCCCGCACTATGGCTCTCGCCGCCCGCCGCGATCCCCGCGACGATCTCGTCGTGGCTCAGCCCCGGCATCGCGGCCATCGGCTCCCACACCGTGATCGACAGGATGCCGACCGCCGCGTACGCCACGGCGGCGAGCGCGGCGAGGACGGTCACCGGCTTCGTCATGGCGCCACCCTAGCCGTGGCGGTCCACGCGAGGATGGACGCACGGACTCGACGGAAGGGACCCCACATGACCGGGAACAGGATCGCGCTCGTCACCGGCGCGTCGTCGGGCATCGGCGAGGACGCCGCCCTCCGCCTGCAGGCCGCGGGGTACACGGTGTACGGCGCCGCGCGCCGCGTCGACCGGATGGCGGGTCTGAAGGAGCGGGGCGTGAGGATCCTGCCGCTCGATCTCACGGACGACGAGTCCGTGCGCGCCGCCGTGGACGCGATCATCGGCGAGTCCGGGCGGATCGACGTGCTCGTCAACAACGCCGGCTACGGGTCCTACGGGGCGATCGAGGACGTGCCCATGGACGAGGCGCGCGCCCAGATCGAGGTCAACGTGTTCGGCCTGGCGCGCCTGACGCAGCTCGTGCTGCCGCACATGCGCGCGCAGCGCACGGGCACGATCATCAACATCAGCTCGATGGGCGGCCGGTTCGTCACGCCGCTCGGCGGCTGGTACCACGCGAGCAAGTTCGCGGTCGAGGCGCTGAGCGACGCGCTCCGGCTCGAGACGCGACCGTTCGGCATCCGGGTCGTCGTGATCGAGCCGGGGTCGATCCGCACGGAGTGGGGCGCGATCGCCGCCGACACCCTGCGGCGGACGTCGGCCGGCGGCGCCTACGCCCGGGTCGCGGACCGCGTGGCCACGACGCTCGAGGAGACCTCCGGGCCGGGCGCGCGGACCTCGGATCCCGCCGTCATCGCACGGACGATCGTGCGCGCCGCGACGGCGCGCCGCCCCCGGACCCGCTACCTGGTCGGCTTCGGCGCGGCCCCGGCGGTGCTCCTGCGCCGGGTGCTCCCGGATCGGGCGTTCGACGCCGTCATCCGGCGCGTCTTCCGCGTCTGAGCGCGCGGCGTCCGCGCCGCCGTGTCAAGCCCATCCCCCGCGTCCTCGCGCCCGCCTACCGTGGGAAGCCCGGATGAAGGAGGCGACCGTGAACAGCGTGGGACCCTCGAGACACGGCGATCCGAACCTCGTGCGCAATCAGCCGGCGCTGCACACGCCGAAGCGGTGGATCTGGCTGGTGCCGGGGCTGCTGCTCGCCGTCGCGGCGATCTTCGCGTTCGCCGTGTCCATGCCGATCAACATCGCGCTCGCGTGGATCGGGATCGCGTTCGTGACTGCCGCCGCGGTCGCCCTGGTCGTCACCGCGCTCAGCGTCAGGGACGACCGGCAGCGCAACCTCGTCATGGCCGGGCTGATGGCGATCATGGCGGCCATGTCGCTGGTGCTGCTGGTCGCGATCCTGTGGGCGAACGCGCTTCCGCGCGCGTGACCCCGATCAGGCCGTCGGCTCGGCGACGGGCTCGTGGCCGGGCCGGTGACGCGAGGTCCACACCGCGCCCGCGCTCGCGCTCATGACCAGCGCGACACCGGCGACCTCCAGCACCGTGAGGTGCTGGCCGAGCAGGAGGAACCCGGCGAGCGCGGCCGTGGCCGGCGCCAGGCTCATCAGGATGCCGAACGCGGCCTCCGTGAGGCGCCGCAGAGCGATCAGCTCGAAGGCATACGGGATGGTCGACGACAGCACGGCCACGGCCAGGCCCATCGCGAGGAGCTCGGGGCGCAGCAGCACCGGCCCCGCCGCGAGGATGCCGGACGGCAGCGAGATCAGCGCCCCGATCGACATCGCGAGCGCGAGCCCTTCCAGCCTCGGGAAGTCCCGGCCCACGCGCGCCTGCCCGCGGATGTAGAAGGCCCAGCTGGCGGCCGCGCCCAGCGCGCACCCGACGCCCACGGGATCGAGCCGGTCCCATCCCCCGCCACCCAGCGCGAGCACGCCGAGGAGCGCGATCGCGGCCCAAAGCCAGCGGGATCGCGTGCGCCCGACCAGGATCGACAGCGCGAGCGGTCCGAGCACCTCGATCGTGACCGTGACCCCCAGCGCGAGCCGCTCCAGCGCCACGTAGAAGAACCCGTTCATGACGGCGAGCGCGATGCCGAGCCGCGCGACCGACCACCACGCCTCGCGCGTGCGACCGCGCAGCGCGGGCCGCGCGATGGCCATCAGGATGACCGCGGAGAAGACGAGCCGCAGCATCACCATGCCGAGCGGGCCGGTGTGCGGGAACAGCAGGACGGCGATCGCGGCGCCGACCTCCTGGCACGCGAGGCCCAGCGCGACCAGGCCGACGGCAGGGCCCGAGCCCGGGCCGCGGCCGCTCACTCGATCGGGCACACGGCGCGGTCGGCGATGCGCTGGTGGTAGTCCTCGGCGGTCCAGGGCAGCCCGAACTCGGGGGCCGTCTCCCCCTCGCGCGCGGGCACCTTCGACACGATCGCCGCGAGCTCCTTCGCGAGATAGCCGACGAGGGACTCGGGAGCCGCGGAATTGTTGAGCACGACCGCGACGGTGAGCCCGTTGTCCATGTCGGCGTAGGCGCTCGTCATGTATCCCGGGACGGTCCCCTGCTGCCCGACCATGGAGCCGGCGATGAACGTGCCGCCCGCGTACTGGTACCACGAGTCGCTCTTGGTGCTGATGGGCTTCGCGTCGGCCCAGCGCGGGGCGAGCGCATCGCCGTCCTTCGCGCGGGCGGCGAGAGACGCCGTGTAGGCGCCCAGGTCGTCGATGGTCGAGACGGCGCCCGAGTCGGTGTAGCCGAAGCTCGCGGACATCTCGGTGTACTCGCGCGGAGCGACGCAGCCCGCGTCGCGGTCCTCCTGGTCGGAGTAGTAGCCGGGGAGCGCGGGTTCGCCGGGCGCCTCGGCGCGCGCGCCGGGAAGCCGGGTCTGGTCCAGGCCGAGCGGGCCGGTGACGTACCGGCGCATGAGCGCGGCGGGCGTCTCGCTCGCGGCGTTCTGCAGCGCCACGCCGAGCAGCAGGTAGCCCGTGTCGGAGTCGGTGAACGCGACGCCCGCCTCGGTGCGGTCCTTGCCGAGGCCGGCGGCCGCGACCTCGCGGGCGTTCCACTCGCGCTCGGGCGTGCGGAGGTAGTTGTCCAGCAGGGTGTCGTGCGACCGCGCGAGACCCGACGTGTTGTCGCACAGCTGCTTGAGCGTGACGTCGGTCAGGTCCGGCGTGCTGGGCACGTACTTCGACACCGGGTCGTCGAGCTCGACGATGCCGTCCTCGACCATCCCGTACAGCACGTCGCATGTCATGGGCCGGGTCATCGACGCGATCCGGAACGCCATGTCGGTGCTCACCTCGGAGCCGCCCTCGTGCGCGGTGGATCCCAGACCCGTGACCCAGGCGCCCGCCCAGGGCACCCAGACGCCGACGATCGCCCCGGATGATCCGGTCGCGGCCATCGCGTGCTCGACCGCGCCCTGCAGCTGCTCGACCGTGTCGCCCGGGAGCTCGCCGCTCACCAGGTCGGGCGTGGTCGCGTCGCGCGGATCGCCGCCCGTGCAGCCGCTGATCGCCACGGCGATCGCCGCCGCCCCCGCGAGCGCCGCCACCGCGCGACGCCACCGACTTGTGATCCGCATGTCACCCCCGAGACTGGACTTCTCCCGAGTCTAGGCTGTGGCCGCCGCGAACCCGTGCGTCAAGCGGCCGACCCGGCCGGAGCCGGTTCGCCTCAGGTCGTGGCGGCCGCCGATCCGGCCTGCTCGCGCGCGGCCGCCTGGCGCTGCTCCCACACGTCCTTCATGAAGCGGCGCACGTCCTGGTCGACCCGGATGTCGCTGGGCCGCAGCGGCCGGGACAGGTACAGCCCGTCGAGCGACGTGAGGCGGCTGAGCGCGACGTACGTCTGGCCGGGCGCGAAGGCGCCGGCGCCGAGATCCACGATCGCGCGGTCGTAGGTCTTTCCCTGCGACTTGTGGATGGTGACGGCCCACGCCAGGCGCAGGGGGAACTGCGTGAACTCGGCCACGACCTCGCGGCTGAGCTTGCGCCCGATCGGGTCGTACGCGTAGCGGTACTTCTCCCACACCGCCGGCTCGACGTCGAACTCCTCGTCGTCGACCTCGACGCGCACGGTCTCGCCCACGATCCGGGTGACGGTGCCGATCGTGCCGTTCACCCAGCGCGGCGGCTCGCCCGGCGAGCCGGTGTCGTTGCGCAGGAACATCACCTGCGCGCCGACCTTGAGCTTGAGCTCCTCGTCGGCCGGGTACACGTCGCCGCGGCCGAAGTCGCCGTTCACCTCGGCCTTGGCCGTCTGCTCCCGCCCCGGCAGCTGCGCGAGGTGCTTGGCGTTGATCGCGTTGACGCGGTCGTTGCGCGTCGCGAGCGTGATGATCGGATGCTCCGGATCGTCCGGGGGCGTGCGCGCGCCGGTCGCGTTCAGGACGTCCGCGATCTCCTTCGTGACGCGCCCGTACCGGACCGCGTTGAGCATCGCCTTGAATCCGTCGTCGGCCTGACGGTGGATCTGCGTCAGCTCGCGGATGTGCAGGTGCGCACCGTGCCGTCCGAGCTCGATCAGGCCGTCGCCCTCGGGCTCCCGGCCCGCCCACACGTGCGCGTCGAAGAACCAGAACGAGCGGTAGTGGTCCGCGATGTAGCGGGCCTCGTCGCCGCGCGGCGGCACGGGCGCCAGCTGGTACGGGTCGCCGAACATCACGACCTGCACGCCGCCGAACGGCTCGCCGCGACGGCCGCGCGCCTGGCGGAGCGACCGGTCGATCGCGTCCATGAGGTCGGCGTTCACCATCGAGATCTCGTCGATCACGAGCGTGTCGATCGCGTTGAGGAGCTTGCGGGTGTTGTCGTTCTGCTCGATGTCGCTGTCGGCGATCAGGCCGATCGGCAGTTTGAACAGCGAGTGGATCGTCTGGCCCTCGACGTTCAGGGCCGCGACCCCCGTCGGCGCGCACACCGCGATCTGCTTGCGGGTGTTCCACGCGAGGTGGTTCAGCAGGGTCGACTTGCCCGTGCCGGCCCGTCCCGTGACGAACACGTGCTCGCGCGTGTCCTCGATGAGGCGGAAGAGCTCCTCCTGCTCGGAGGACAGTGCGGGCATGGGATCCATCCTCCCATCCCGGCATTCGAGGACGCCGCATCACCCTCCGAGACGGGCGCCGGCCCCGGTCGCGCACGACCGGGGCCGGGTGATCCGATCCGCCCTGGATCAGCTGCCGTAGAGGGCGACCACGCCGGCGCGGTCCTCGCTCGTCATCGACAGGTCGTCGGACGTGCCGTTGCACTGCGGGTAGTGCATGATCGACGCCGAGTCGTACGGGGTCAGCGGACGCCAGTTGCTGTCCTCGAAGCACGTGCCCGACTCGGGGCGGGTGTGCTCGTGGCGGAAGCCGAGGACATGGCCCAGCTCGTGGCCGATGATGTTGGTCGGGGTCCACGAGCCCGAGCTCCAGATCGAGTCGTCGATCAGGACGTTCTGCTGACGCGCGGGCGTGCTCGGGAAGAAGGCGCGGGCGATGTACTGCGTCGTCGAGACGGGCTCGACCGAGAACAGGACCGCATTGTTGCGCGTGGTGCACGAGCCGTCGGCGCTCGGGACGTAGACGAAGTCGACCTTCGACGACGCGGACTCCCACAGCGCGGCCCCGCTGGCCATCGCGCTGACGACATCGGCGTGACGGGCGCCGAACTTCGTGCTGACGCAGTCTCGCTCCCGCCCTCGACGTACGCCGAGGGGCGGACCGCGGCCGCGCCGACGGCGCTCAGGGTGAGCCGGGCGGCCCTTTCGTAGACTGGCGCAATGGATCAGGCCACGGCGAGCGCGGCGCCCGCGGCGATCCCGCAGGACGGGGCCGGATCCGCGGCGCCCCCGCGGCGCACACCGCGCCAGCAGCTCACGCGCGACCTGATCCTGCTCGGCGTGATCTTCGCGCTGCTGGCCGCGGCGATCTGGGCGGGGTTCTCGGCCCTGTACCGCCAGTACTGGGGACCGAGCGCGTTCGTGGAGCGCTACCTCGAGCTGATCGCGGAGGGACGCGCCGCCGACGCCCTCACGGTGCCGGGCGTCGCGATCGACAGCGCCGACCTCGAGGCGGCCGGCCTTCCGGTCTCGGCGAGCGAGGCGCTCCTGCGCAGCGCCGCGCTGACGTTCGACCTGCGCGACGTCGAGATCACGCAGGAGCGCCCGGTGGCGGGCGGCTACGAGGTGACGGCCGCCTACGCGATCGACGGCACCCGCGGGCAGACCGTCTTCACCGTGCGCCGGTCGGGCACCGAGGGGATCGTCCCGCGCTGGAGCTTCGAGACGAGCCCGCTCGGAATGCTGGAGGTCGGCGTGCGCGGCTCGATGCAGTTCGAGGTGAACGACTTCGAGATGGACAAGCGGCAGGTCTCGCCGGACGGCGTGGACGCCGATCCGCTCGCCCCGGTCTCGCTGCTGGTGTTCTCCCCCGGTCTCTACACGGTGGAGGTCGACACCCCGACGGCCGAGGCCGAGCCCGTGCACGTGCTCGCGGACGCCGCGCTGCGCAAGGTGCCGCTCGACATCCAGGCCCAGCCCACCGAGGCGTTCGCGGACGTCGTGCAGCAGCAGGTGGGCTCGTTCCTCGGGGAGTGCGCCACGCAGAAGGTGCTGCAGCCCACCGGATGCCCGTTCGGCATCCAGATCGACGACCGGGTGTTCCCCGAGACGCTCGCGTGGTCGATCCTCGCGACGCCCGGCGTCGAGATCGTGCCAGACGGCGCCCACTGGGCCATCTCGCCCGCGACCGGCACCGCGCACATCGAGGTCGACGTGCAGGCGATCTCGACCGGCGCCGTCTACCACCTGAGCGAGGACGTGCCCTTCGTCATCGACGGCACGGTCGAGATCCTGCCCGACGGCACCGCCTCGATCCTCGTCGGCAGCCCCGCGCTGAGGTAGGTCAGCGCCCGGCGGCGGCGTCCCGCTCCGCGATGCGGGCCAGGCGCGCGTTGTAGGCGTCGAGCTCCGCGTCGTCCGTGCGATCGGCGTGACGGTCGGCCCGGCGCTGCTGGCGCTCGTCGCTGCGGCTCCACTGGATCGCCACGATGATCGCCGTGATGAGGGTCGGGATCTCGCCGATCGACCAGGCGACCCCGCCGCCGATGTACTGGTCCTCGAGCGGCGTCGGGCCCCACGTGCGGCCCATCGCCCCGAACCACTCCGGCACCATCAGGCCGGTCTGCATCATCATCGCGACGCCGAAGAACGCGTGCATGGCCATCACCACGATCAGCGTCACCAGGCGGCCCGCATACGGCATCCGGTACGGCAGCGGATCGATCCCGGTGAGCGTCATCACGAACAGGAACCCGGAGATCAGGAAGTGGGCGACCATCCACTCGTGGCCGAGGTGGTCGTACAGCGTCCAGCGGAACAGGTCGGTGTAGTAGAAGATCCACAGCGACCCGATGAAGATGCCCGCCGCGACGAGCGGATGCGTGACGACCCGCGCGAACGGGCTGTGCACGGCCCACATGATCCACTCGCGGCCCCCGCGCGTGCCGTCGTCGCGCTTCTCGACCGCGCGCAGGGCGAGCGTGATCGGCGCGCCGGGGACCAGCATGAGCGGGATCGCCATGGTCAGCAGCATGTGCCCCAGCATGTGCATGCTGAACAGGTAGTCCTGGTACGCGTTGACGGGCCCCGAGGTGACCCAGAACAGCATCAGCAGGCCGAGGATCCACAGCACCGTGCGGTACAGGGGCCAGCGGTCGCCGCGGCGGCGCAGACGGATGACGCCGGCGACGTAGAAGAAGATGCCGAAGCCCGCCGCGAACGCCCACAGCAGGTCGACGTCCCACGCGGTGAACCAGCGCTCGACCGTGAGCGCCGGCGGCAGCGGCTCGTCGGTGAGGATCTCGGCGGGCGTCGAGCTGTACGGCGTCTCGGTGAGGGGCGGCGAGGTGCGCGCCAGCGCGGCGGCCGCGCCCGACGCGACGCCCATGAACGCGAGCTCGACCGCGATGAGGGTCCAGAACACGCGCGCGGGCTCGGCGCCGGTCCGGCCGATCAGGCGGCCGCGGTACCAGGAGGCGAGCACGCCCATGAAGACCAGCGCGGCCACCTTGAGGCACACGATCGCCCCGTAGGGGGTCGCGAGCTGATCCCACGCGCCGATCGACGAGAGCGTGCGCGCGAAGCCCGACAGTGCGACGACCACGAAGGCGACCAGGGCGAGGGTCGAGTATCGCGCCAGGACCGCGCCGATGCGGCCGGCGGGCAGAACCGGGCGCAGGGCGGCCAGCGTCACGAGACCGCCGAGCCACACCCCGGCGGCGATCACGTGCAGGCTGAGCGCCATCACGGTCGCGTCATGGCTCGCCAGGTCGCCGGAGTGCCCCTGGGTGGCCATCGGGACGAGCGACGCGATCGCGAGGACCGCGGTCAGCAGCGCCGCCGTCCACGACCGGATGGCGAAGGCCAGCACGGTGACGGCGGCCGCCGCGATGGTCGTGATCAGCCAGGTCCGCCCGAGCTCGACCTCGGTGAGGAACGCGCCGAGCTGCGACCCGAACTCGGGACCGGCCGACAGCTTCGGATTGAAGGATTCGAGGAACGTGAGGAACCCGACGGTGCCCGAGGCGACCGTGAACACGGCCGCGCCGATCGAGGCGACGTCCAGCGCGCCGTCGAACTCCCGCTCCCCCGCACGCAGGGCGTACAGCGCGAGCACGAGAGCACCGACCATGACGGCGGCCGACAGGTTCACGAGCAGCTTCGCGAGCGGCAGCCCCCAGCGCACGAACGGACCGGGATCTCCCGTGGCGAGCGGCTCGGCGGCACCGCCGTACGCGAGCGCCGCGAGGGCCGTGAGCACCGCCGCGACGAGCAGGATGACGGGCCCTGCGGCCCGCAGCGCGCGCGGATTCACCCGTCCAGCCTAGGTCGTCCGAGCGTGGCGTCGGCTGGGAGCGATCCGGCTCCGACAGCGCTTGTCAACCCCATTCACCGGGAATAGCAGCGCCCGTAACGTGACGGGCATGAGTATCGGAACCGGAGTAGTGCTGTTCGTCATCGGCGCCATCCTCGCGTTCGGCCTGGAGCTCGACATCCCGGCCGTCAACGACGACTTCATCGGCTACCTGCTGATGGGGGCAGGGGTGGTCGTCTTCATCGTCGGCATCGTGCTGCTGACCCGCCGCCGCTCCGCCGTGGAGCGCACCCGCACCGTGGGTGACGCAGGGACCTCGCAGCAGGTGACCGAGCGACGCACCGACGTCGACCCGCTGTGATCCGTTCGCGCCCGGCCGCGCGCCGGGCGCCCAGAGACACGAGAAGGGGATGCCTCCGTAGCGGGAGGCATCCCCTTCTCGATGCGGCTGCTTACTTGCCGGCGGCCTTCAGCTTCGAACCGGCGGTCACCTTGACGCGCTTGCCGGCCGGGATCTTGATCTCCTCGCCGGTCTGCGGGTTGCGGCCCGTGCGCGCGGCGGTCTCGACCTGCTCGAAGGCGATCCAGCCGGGGATCGAGACCTTCGCGCCCTTGGCGACGGCCTCGGAAACCGTGGTGAACAGGGCGTCGAGAACGCCCGAGACGGCGGCCTGGCTCTGACCGGTGGCGCTGGCGATGCTCGCGACGAGCTCGGTCTTGGTGATGGACTTGTCGGCCATGTCATCCTCCAGCGGCGCCACCAGGACGCCGCATTGTGATCAATGGACCGGCGACGGATGCCGCCGGGCGGTCGTTCGACCGCGGCTCGACAGTACCAACGCGGCCCGGAATTCCGCGGATTCCCGCGGTTCTTCGGGCGATTCGGACGGCGTGTCGCCCCCGAATGTGACGGATGTGACAGAAGTGAACGATCTCGGCCGCGATCCGCGTGATTCCGCGGCTCGCGGCCGGTCGCAGCCGCGAGACCTCACATCCGCGTCGAGACCGGCGTCGCCGACGGCGGTCTCGACGGCGATCTGCGGTGTCGGCGGCGATCTGCGGTCTCGCCACCGCGCTCAGGCGCGCGGCACCGCCAGCTCGCCCGTCAGGTACTGCGCGCGGCCGAAGCCGAAGCTCCAATCCTGCGGGCCGTTCTCGACGTAGCCGATGAAGACATCCTGCGATTCCACGCCGACACCGCCCAGAGACTCGGCGATCGCCGCGTACAGCTTCTGCTTCTGCTCGTCGCTGCGACCCCGCTGCGTGAAGATCTGGATGACCACCGGGTCCGTGCGCTCGAAGCCGAGTCCCGCGTCCTCGGCCACGATGGTCGCGGCCGGGCGGGCGGTGATCACCTGGAAGCGGTCCCGCTCGGGGATGCCGTAGACCGACACGATGGCGTCGTACACGGCCGCGGCGATCTCGGTCGAGTTTGCGCGGGAGTCACTGTGGTCGATGCGGACGAGGGGCATGGGCGGGCTCCAATGTCGGAATGTACTTTGTCCGGACATTCTGTCATATGGATGCATCGACCACAACGCGCCGGCCGGACGCCGCTCACACCCGCGCGAAGTGCAGCAGGACCGCCTGCTCGGGGCGCAGCACCGGCATCGGCAGACCGACCTCCGCGAGGAAGCGTCCCGTCGAGGTCAGGCCCTCGTCGAACCACCGCGGACCGGCGATCTGCACGAACGGGCTGATCGCATCGCCCTCGGTCGTCCGCGGGAAGTCCGCGACCGTGGGCATCAGCGGCGCGACGCGGTAGGTGCGATCCGCGTTGAGCCCGGGCACGCGAAGCCGCCCGGTCACCTCGGCGACCGGGGTCGCCTGCATCACGACGGCGAACAGCGCCTCATCCGCACCGACGACTCCGTGCACGCTCAGGGCCGGCTCCACGACGTCCGCGTTCACGCGGCGCCCGCTGTGGATCAGACCGCGGAATCTTTTGTACGTCTCGATGCCGCGCCGCAGCACGTCCCGCTCTCGCTCAGATGCCTGCCGGATGTCCCACTCGATGCCGAAGTGACCGAACAGGGCGGTCACGACGCGGAACATGATGTCGTGCACGCGCCCGGTGGTGTGCGAGTGCGTGGGCCCCACGTGCGCTCCGACTAGCTCGGGGGGCAGCACGGCCTGTGTCCACCGCTGGATCGTCTGCCGCTCGAGCGCGTCGTTGCAGTCCGACGCCCACACCCGATCGGTGTGCTCCAGGATGCCGAGGTCGACCCGCGCCCCGCCCGACGAGCACGACTCGATCTCGACGCCCGGGTGTGCCTGCTTCAGCGCCGCGAACAGACGGTAGGCCGCCAGCGTCTGGGCATGGACGGAGGGCCGGCCATCGCGCCCATGCTCGGGCAGGTCGCGGTTCTGGTCCCACTTCAGGTAGGAGATGTCGTTCTCGCGCAGCAGGTGATCGAGGCGCTCGAACACGTACTGCCAGGCCTCGGGGTTCACGAGGTCGATCACGTGCTGGTGCCGCCACTCGAGCGGCAGACGGCCACCCTCGGCGAGCGACCGGGCATCCGGACCCACGATCCACTCCGGATGGCTGCGCACGACGTCCGAGTCCAGGTTCACCATCTCGGGCTCCACCCAGAGCCCGAACTCCATGCCGCGCGAGGTCACGGCCTCGATGAGCGGCGTGAGACCCTCGGGCCAGAGCGCCTCGTCGACGTACCAGTCGCCGAGACCGGCCGTGTCGTCGCGGCGCCCGCGGAACCAGCCGTCGTCGAGCACGAAGCGCTCCACCCCGATCGCCGCGGCCGCGTCGGCCAGCTCGATGAGCGGCTCGATGCGGTGGTCGAAGTAGACCGCCTCCCAGGTGTTGAGGACGACCGGCCGCGGGCGCACGCCATCCACGTCCACGTGCTGGGGGCGCGCGCGGAACCAGTCGTGGAAGCGCGCACTCACGCCGTCGATCCCTTCGGCTGAGAACGACGCGTACAGCGCCGGAGTGGCGTACTCCTCCCCCGGCGCCAGCACGACCTCTCCGGATCCGAGCAGCTCGGCCGCTCCGATCGTGTGGCGGCCGTCGGCGAGCGCGTCGAAGAACAGCTCATGGTCGCCCGACCACGCGAGGTGGGTGCCCCACACGCTGCCGTGGCGGTTGCCGAAGCCGCGGGAGCCGGCGGCGAACAGCAGCGACGAGTCGTGCCCGGTGCGGCCGTGCCGCCCGGTGCGCACCCATGTGCCGCGCCGGATGTCCTGGCGCTGCGGGTGGTTCTCGCGGCACCAGCGGCCCGTGAGGTCGAGGAGTTCGGCGGCGTGCGCGGGGACGGGCAGGACGACCGCGAGCTGGTCGAGCTGGTAATCGCCCCGGCCGGTGTTGCGCAGCGTGTTGCGCGCCTCGAGCAGCCCGGACGGATGCAGCACCAGCCGCGACGTCACCTGGAGTCCGGCATCCGCGTCCTGCTGCACGATCTCGGCCAGGCCGTCCGCGGCGGTCGCCGAGACCACGCGCATCGCGGGCGAGAAGTCCCGCCCGGGGCCGTCGATCACGCGGCTGCCGCGCAGACCGGGGCGACCGAGCCAGCCGGACGACGCCTGCGGCAGCAGGCCGGCGACCACCGGGACGTCGAACGCGGAGTGCGGGATCGGATCGGTGAGCAGCTCCAGGTCCGGCACGTCGGCGCCGAGGTCGGCGCCCCAGTGGACGATCGCCGCCTCCCCCGATCGGAAGGCGATGAGCACGCTCACGCCGGCGGCGCGGAGGTGAAGGGGTGACATGGACGTTCGCTTTCGTCTCTGGGGGGCGGATGTCGCAGCGCGGGGCCCGGCACAGGCCGGGCCCCGCGGGGGTGCCCGCGACTACTGGAACAGCGCGTTGACCTGCTCGTTCGCCTGATCGAAGGAGCTCACGGGCGCGGTGCCGGCCAGCACCGCGTCGGACGCGGGCTTCATGATGCCGACGACCTTCGCGGCGTTCTCGGCGATCGGGAACAGAAACGTGGTGCCCTCCTCGACGTGGACCGTGAAGGCGGAGACGTCGACGCCCTTGGCTGCGAAGGCCTCCGCGGCACGCTCGCTCGACGAGGTGATCGCGGGGAACACCACGGCGTGGTCGGCGACGACGTCCTGGCAGTCGGTCGACGCGAGGTACTCGACCCAGGCGAGCGAGCCCTCCGGGTTGTCTGTGCCGGCCCAGATGGAGTCGGCGAGGCCGTTGAACATCGAGGCCCGCTCACCCGACGGGCCGACCGGCGTCGGCGCGATGCCCACCTCGATGCCGTCGTAGCCGGTGTACTGCCCGATCATCCAGGAGCCGTGCACATTGATCGCGGCCTTGCCGGCGCCGAAGTTGTCGGAGACGGATGCGCCCACGGTCGTCTCGAGCGGCGGGACGTAGCCCTTCTCGATGAGCGACGCCCACCACGCCATGGTGTCCTGGAACTCGGGCTGGTCGTAGTTGTAGTGCGTGCCCCATGGGTTCTTATCCGTGTGCGTCCATCCGAGTGTCGCGGTCAGGAACGACCACTCCGTCTGCCCCATGCCCTCGCCGGAGCCGTTCAGGCCGAGGCCGTAGACCGCCACGTTGTCCTTGTCGAACCCGGGCTCGTCGCCGCGCACGCCGTTCTCGTCGACCGTGAGGTGCGCGATGACGTCCTCGTAGGTGCCGCCATCCTCGGGGTTCCACTCGAGCGACGCCATCTGCTCCGCCGTGATGCCCGCTTCGTCGGTCATCGCCGTGTTGTAGAACAGCGCGACCGTGTCCCAGTCCTTCGGCAGGCCGTAGCGCTTGCCGTCCTGGCCGACCCACAGGTCCGCGAGGCCCTCGTTGTAGATGGAGGTGTCGGCGTCGAGATCGTCGAGCGAGAGCAGCTGGTCCGTCTTGACGAAGTCCGGGTACTTGCTCAGGTGGTCCGTGAAGACATCCGGGGCGGTGCCGGACGCCATCCCGTTCGTGAGCTTGCTCCAGTAGTCGTCCCAGCCCGTCTGGGTCACCTTGACCTGGACGTCGTCCTGCGACGCGTTGAAGTCCTCCGCGCACTGCTGGTACGCGGGAAGCTGGTTGGCGTCCCACAGCCAGTAGTCGATGGTGCCGCTGCCGCCGCCGGAGCCGGCCGCGCCGCTGCAGGCCGTGAGCGCGAGAGCGGATGCGCCGAGGAGCGCCGTCGCTCCGAGTGCCTTCTTCTTCATGGGTTGTTCTCCTTCCGAGAGATCACTTGGTGCCGGTGAAGCCGATGGAATTCACGATCCGCTTGCCGAAGATCGCGAACAGGATGAGGACGGGCAGGGCGGACACGAGCGTGGCGGCCATGAGTCCCGACCAGTCGGGTGCGCCCTGCGGCGCCTGCGATTTGAAGACGCCGAGCCCGACCGTCAGCACGCGCGTGCTGTCGTCCGACGCGACCAGCAGCGGCCAGAAGTACTCGTTCCACTGCGTCATGAAGGTGAGCAGGGCCAGCGTCGCCAGCGGGGCGGCCGCGTTGGGGAGCACGACCTGGAAGAAGATGCGCCAGTGCTTCGCGCCGTCGAGCATCGCCGCCTCCTCGACCTCGCGCGACATGTTCAGGAAGAACTGCCGCATGAAGAAGATCGCGAACGGCGTCATGAAGAGGTAAGGCAGCACCATGCCGAGCATCGTGTTGAGCAGGCCGAGATTGCGCACGAGCAGGAAGTTCGGCAGCGCCGTGAAGATCGGAGGGATGAGGACGGTGGCCAGGAACAGGCCGAACACCTTGTCGCGCCCCTTCCAACGCAGCCGCGCGAATGCGTAGGCCGCCATCGAGCTGAAGAACACCGCGCACACGGTGGTGGCCGTCGCGAACACGGCCGAGTTGAGCAGGTAGGTCCAGAAGCTGATCGAGGCACCCGAGCCGCCCTGGGCGATGGCCTCGGCGGGCGACTGCAGGCCGAACACCCGGGCGAACGCCCCGAGGTTGAAGCCGGCGGGCAGCAGGCTCCCCGAGTGGGACGCGAGCATGCTGTTGGTGGACAGCGCGGTGCGCAGCACCCAGTAGAACGGCAGGACGCTCACGGCGACGGCGAGCGTCACCAGGATCCACGGGAACACGAGGCGCCACTGGAACCGGCGGGGCCGGCGGCGGGCGGCGGTGAGGAGGGCTCGGGTCTCGGACATCTCGGGCTCCTTACGCCAGATCCGACTCGTTGCCGCGCAGCACCCTCATCTGGATGAAGGCGACGATCGCGAGGATGAGGAACAGCACGACGGCGATCGCGGAGCCGTAGCCGAACTCCTGCTCGGCGAACGCCTTCTGCCAGATGTAGAACTGCAGCACCCGGCTGGCGTTCACGGGCCCGCCCTGCGTGGTCACCGCGACCGTGTCGAAGACCTGGAACGACCCCGTCACGGTGAGGATCAGCACGAGCGCGAGCACGGGGCGCAGCAGCGGCAGGGTGATGCGGGTGAACTGCTGGAACGGGTTCGCGCCATCGAGGTTCGCGGCCTCGTACACGGTCTCGGGGATCGCCTGGAGGCCCGCGAAGATCAGCAGAGCGACGTAGCCCATGTGCCGCCAGGTGTTGATGAGCGCCTGGGTCGGGATGGCCCACTCCTGCGAGCCGAAGAACGCGACCCGCGGGAGCCCGAGGCCGTCGATCAGCTGGTTGACGACCCCGATGTTGTAGTCGAGCATCCAGAACCACAGCAGCGCCGCGATGACGTTCGCCATGAGGTAGGGCATCAGCAGCATTCCGCGGATGACCGTGGAGTGCGCCACCCGGTGCATCAGGAGGGCGAGTCCGAGCGCGACCGCCGTCTGCAGCACGATGTTGATGAGCACGTACTGGATCGTCACCACGAGGGCGTTCCAGAAGAGGGGGTCCGCGAGCAGTCGCTGGTAGTTGTCCGCCCCGACCCACTCGGGGCTGCCGAGGATGCTGTACTCGGTGAAGCTCAGGTACAGACCGCGCACGGTCGGCACGATGTAGAACGCGATGAGGCCGAGCAGCGCGGGCGCCACGAACAGCAGCGCGATCCGCAAGTCGCTGCGCCCGGTGCGCAGTCGCGCGCCACCGTCGCGCAGCGCGCCTCTGCGGCCGAGGACGATCGTCGTCGTTGCCATCTTCCTACTCCGTCGTGGTGGGATGGGCCGGGTTTCGGATGAAGTTACACGAGTTACCAGATCCCGGCAAGAGTCGATTCAGATGGATTATTTCGCCAGAGATTGGCACCTCACGGTTCGTTGACTCGAGTAACCAAAACTGGGACACTGCCCGCATGACCTCTCAGACCTTCACCCTCGGCATCGTCGGCGCGGGACAGTTCTCCGGGCAGTTCGCGAAGCTCTTCCGCGCCCATCCGCTCGTCTCGGAGGTGTGGGTGACCGATGTCCTGCCCGAGCGCGCGGCTGCGCTCGCAGAGCGCGAGCGCCTCACCGGGACCATGCCCGACTTCGCGGCGATGCTCGCGTCACCGCTCGATGCGATCGCGATCTTCACCCAGCGCTGGACCCACGGGCCGCTCGTGGTGCAGGCGCTGCGCGCCGGCAAGCACGTCTACTCGGCCGTGCCCATGGCGGTCAGCGAGGAGGAGATCGCCGCGATCATCCAGGCGGTCTCGGAGACGGGGCTGACCTACATGATGGGCGAGACGAGCTACTACAACCCCGCGACCGTCTACGCGCGCGGGCGTCGCGCCGAAGGCGCGTTCGGGCGGATCTTCTACGCCGAGGGCGACTACGTGCACGACATGGACCTCGGCTTCTACGCCGCGTATCAGTTCAGCGGCGGCACCGAGTGGAAGCGCACCGCGAGCTACCCGCCCATGCTCTACCCGACCCACTCAGTCGGCGGCGTGCTGGGCGCCATCGGCGGCCACGCGGTGAGCGTGAGCTGTATCGGCGTGCGCGACGACCGCCGCGACGGGGTGTTCGACCGCGAGGTCAGCATGTTCGACAACGACTTCTCGAACGCCAGCGCCCTGTTCGAGCTCGCGGGCGGCGGCAGCATGCGGATCAACGAGTTCCGCCGCGTCGGCTATCCGTCTCACCTGCGCGAGTCGCGCTTCCGCTACTTCGGCACCGAGGCGAGCTTCGAGCAGCTGGTGCGGACCGCGGTGTGGCAGGACAAGCAGGGCTTCACCGATGTCACGGCGCTTCTCGAGACCCGGCCCAGCATGTCGCCCGACGACCCCTCGCTCGCCGGCGTGGATCCCGCGCTGCGCGACGCATTCATCTCGGGACTCGCCCCGGTGCACGACGCCTCGCGGCTGCCAGAGGCGCTGCGTCGCCTGCCGAGCGGGCACGAGGGAAGCCACCACTACCTGGTCGACGACTTCGCGGTCGCGGTCTCGACGCGCTCCCTGCCGCCGGTGAACGCGTGGGAGGCCGCGCGCTACACGCTGCCCGGGATCGTCGCCCACCGCTCCGCCCTCCGCGGGGGAGAACGCCTGACGATCCCCGATTTCGGGGACGCCCCGGCCGCGCCCGGCGGCGGCCTCGCGCCGGACGCCCGCGGCTAGGATGTTCGCCGTGCCCCGTTCCTCGTCGCCCGCCCCATCGAGCCGGGCGACGAGGAACGACGTCGCACGGCTCGCCGGCGTGAGCCCCGCGGTCGTCAGCTACGTGGTCAACGGCACCAAGAAGGTGGGGCCCGACACCGAAGAGCGGGTCCGCGCGGCGGTCGCCAAGCTCGGGTACCGCCCGAACCCCTCGGCCCGCGCCCTGCGGCTCGGCTCGACCGAGATGCTCGGGATGGTCATGCCCAGCGTCATCAATCCGTACTTCGCCCAGCTCGCGCACGAGGTCGAGCTCGCCGCCTCGAAGCGCGGCTACACGCTCATCACCGCGAACTCGGACTCGTCGATCGCGACCGAGCGGACCCAGCTGGAGCACCTGGCGGCGCGACTCGTCGACGGCATCTTCCTGTGCAGCAACGTCTTCGAGCCGGATCTGCGCGACCTGGAGCTCGCCAGCATCCCGGTCGTGCTGCTGAACCACAGCGCCGAGACCCCGGCCCGGGACTCCGTCGGCGTGGACCTGCTGCACGGCGCCGACCTCGCGGTCGAGCACCTCGCGTCGCATGGCTACGACGAGGTCGGCATCGTCATCGGGCGCACTTCGGGCGACGAGGAGGACGGGCGCGAGATCGGCTGGCGCGAGAGCGTGGACCGACTGGGGCTCACGCCCGGACCGGTCGCCCGCGGGCCGTTCAGCCCCGACGGCGGCTACGACGCGATGCGGCGACTGCTGCGCGCGGGCACGGTTCCGCGCGCGCTGTTCGTCAGCTCGGATCAGATGGGCCGGGGCGTGCTCAAGGCCGCACACGAGGCCGGATTGCGCGTGCCCGAGGACCTGGCGATCGTCTCGTTCGACGGCTCGGTCGACGCCGCCTACAGCTGGCCGACGCTCACCAGCGTGGCCCAGCCGCTGAGCGAGATGGCGGAGGCGGCCGTCGAGGCCCTGCTCGGGCCGCCCCACGAACCTCGTCATCTGGTGATGGACACGCGTCTGGTGATCGGCGCTTCCTGCGGATGCGGGACTTTGACAGGACATTCTGCCAATCGCTAGCGTCGTCGTGCGCGCACCCGCGCGGCAAGGCCATCGCGCGCGCGGCGCGCACAACGAAGGAGTCGGGCGATGAAGCTGGGCGTCTACAACGCGATCCTCCACGACCGGACGCTCCCCGAGGCGATCGAGGTCGTGGCCGGCCTCGGCCTCACGGGGATCGAGATCAACACCGGCGGGTTCCTGCCCGCCGCGCATGTCCCCGCGTTCGACGACATCCTGGCCGGCGATGCCGCGCGCGACGACTTCCTCGGCGTCTTCGAGGGCACGGGCGTCGAGATCGCGGGGCTGAACTGCAACGGCAACCCGCTGCACCCCACCGCGGCCATCGGAGACAGGCATGCTGAGGACGTGCGTCGCGCCATCCGTCTGGCCGCGCGACTCGGCCAGACGCGCGTCGTCACGATGTCGGGCCTCCCCGGAGGCGAGCCCGGCGCGACCCGCGTGAACTGGGTGGTCAACGCATGGAATTCCGCGGCGCTCGACGTGCTCGACTACCAGTGGGACATCGCGGCCCGCTTCTGGCGCGAGATGGACCGCTTCGCCGCCGACCACGGCGTCAAGGTCGCGCTGGAGCTGCACCCGCAGAACCTCGTGTTCAACTCGGCGGACGTGCACAAGCTGATCGAGCTGACCGGGGCGACCCATCTCGGCGTCGAGATGGACGCCTCGCACCTCTTCTGGCAGCAGATGGACCCCGTCGCCGTCACCCGGCACCTCGGCGAGCTGATCTTCCACGCGGCCGCGAAGGACGTGCGGATCAACCGCGAGCACGCCGAGCTCTACGGCGTGCTCGACAACCGATTCCGCCGCCTCTCCCCCGACGAGAAGCGCACCAACCTCGGCGGCGACGAGTGGGCCAACGAGTGGCCGAAGGACTCCGCGTGGGACTTCGTCGCGCTCGGCCGCGGACACGACGTCGCCTACTGGACCGAGTTCCTGCGAGCGCTGCACGAGGTCGACCCCGGCATGCTCGTCAACATCGAGCACGAGGACGTGTCGCTCGGCCCGGTCGAGGGGCTCGCGGAGGCCGCCGCGGTGCTGCGCCAGGCAGACGCCGCGCTCGAGGCGTCACTCGCCGCGAACGGCTGACGCAGATGCGCATCGGCCTCGTCGGCTTCGGATTCGGCGGGCAGAAGTTCCACCTGCCCTACATCCAGGCGGCCCGGGAGTGGGAGCTCGCGGGCGTCGTCACCCGCTCGCCCGCACGCCGTGCGGAGCTCGCCGCTCAGGCGCCCGGGGTGCCCGCATTCGACGACCTCGACGCGCTGATCGACGCCGGCGTCGACGCGGTCGTGCTCACGACGCCTCCCGAGACCCGGCGCGCGCTCGTGCTGCGGGCGCTGGAGCGTGGCGTGCACGCGGTGGCCGACAAGCCGTTCGCGCCGACCGCGGATGTCGCCCGGGAACTGGCCGACGCGGCTCGCGACGCCGGGCGCATCCTGACCGTGTTCCACAATCGGCGCTGGGACACCGACATCCGCACGCTCGAGACCGTGCTGGCGGGCGGCGAGCTGGGAGCCGTGTGGCGGGTCGTGAGCCGCTTCGACCTCGACGACCCCGGCACCCTCGAGGTGGGCGCCGCGCACGGGCTGCTGCGCGATCTCGGCTCGCACCTCGTCGACCAGATGACGCACCTGTTCGGTCCGGTGGACCGGGTGAGCGCCCACCTCGACTGGATCGGCGAGGGTGACGCGCGCGTCGACGCGGGCTTCGCCGTGTCCCTCACGCACCGCGGCGGCGTGCACAGCACCATCTCGTCGAGCAAGCTGACCCGGCTCGCGGAGCGCGAGCTCATCGTCTACGGCGAGCGCGGCTCCTATGTCTCGCGCATGTCGGATGTGCAGACCGCGGCCGTGCTGCGCGGCGAGCGCCCAGCCGAGGCACGCGCATGGGGCGTCGAGGCCGAGGAGCGCTGGGGCGTGCTCCGCACGGCAGACGGCGAGCGCACCGTCCCGAGCGCGGCGGGCGACTACGGCGACTACTACCGCGCCCTCCACGCCGCGATCGCCGGCGACGCCGAGCTCGCCGTCACGCTCGAGCAGGCCGTGCACACGGTCGAGGTGCTCGACGCCGCACGCGAGAGCGCGCTCGAGGGTCGCACGATCGAGCTCTGAACCCGCGGCACACGAGGACGCCCCCGGCCATGCGGCCGGGGGCGTCCTCGTGTGCCGGGATCAGCGTGTGCCGGGATCAGCGGCGGGCGAGGCTCGCCTGGCGCTTCGTGACCGTGTAGATCGCTCCGGTCGAGACGGCCTCCTCGAGCGCCTCGAGGGTGCGGCCGCGCGTCTCGGGCACCTGCGTCGCGACGAAGAGCAGGGCGAGCGCGCCGACGGCGGCGAACAGGAAGAATGTACCCGTGATGCCCATGCCCGCGACCAGCGACGGGAAGTAGAGCGAGAGGAAGCCGTTCGTCACCCACAGCATCAGCACCGAGATGCCCATGCCGAGACCGCGCATGTGCAGCGGGAACACCTCGGACAGGTACACCCACACCGCGATGTTGAGGAACGTCTGCATCGAACCGACGAACAGCACCACGAGCGCCAGGATGACGAACGGTCGCGCGGGGTTGCCGACCTCGAGCGTCATCGACGCGAATCCGATCAGCAGGTGCGAGATCGTCGTCAGGCTGAGACCGATGATGAACGTCTTACGACGGTCGAGGCGATCCATCAGCATCAGGGCGATGACCCCGCCGATCACGGCGATGACTCCCGGAGCGATGTTGGCGATCAGCGCGGCGCTCTCGTCGAAGCCGGACTCCACGAGCACCGTCTGGCCGTAGTACATGATCGAGTTGATGCCGGTGAGCTGCTGGGCGATGCCGAGGCCGATGCCCACGAGCAGGATGCGCAGCGTCCACTTGTCGGTGAGGATGCCGCGCAGATCCGTGCGCTGCTCCTCGCGCTCCTCCTGCGCGATGTGCTCGACCTCGCCGAGCTCCGCGACCGCGCGGTCGTCCGAGCGCACGGTCTTGAGCACCGCGAGGGCCTCCTCGTGGCGGCCCTTCTCGACCAGCCAGCGCGGCGACTCGGGCATCCGGAGCATGCCGACGAACAGCGCGACGGCCGGAAGCGCGCAGACCGCGAACATCACGCGCCACACCCCGGTGAAGTCGCTGAACGCGTTGCCGATGATCGCGTTGATCACAAACGCCGCCAGCTGACCGATCACGATCGCCAGCTCGTTGCGACCCGCGATCGAGCCGCGGATCTCGTACGGCGCGAGCTCGGCGAGGAACACCGGCACGACCGTGGAGGCGCCGCCGACGGCAAGGCCGAGCAGCACGCGTCCGATGACGAGGACCTCGAAGCCGGGCGTGAAGACGACCACCAGCGCGCCCGCGAAGAACAGGATCGCCAGCAGCAGGATGGTCTTGCGCCGGCCCCACGCGTCGGAGAGCCGGCCGCAGACCAGCGCGCCGACCGCGGCGGCGAAGACGAGCGAGCTCGTCACGATCCCTTCGGTGAACGGGGTGAGGCCGAGTTCCTCCGTCATGGGGCGCAGCGCGCCGTTGATCACACCGGTGTCGTAGCCGAACAGCAGTCCGCCGAACGTCGCGACGAGCGCGACGAGACCGAGGCGCTTGCGGTGCGGCCCGGCGGTGAGCGGCGGGAGGGTGGTACTCGAGCCCTCCGTAGTCGTATGGGACATCCGTGACTCCTTCGTCCGTGGCGCCCGTGGCGCCGTCTCCTGCAGCCAGTCTGACAGCGTGACTTTGTCCTGTCAAATGAACAAAGCCGGGGCGGTCGACCCGATAACGAAAATGACACAATGTCTAGACAATAGGTTGACAGGGTCACGGTGAGGCTGGATCCTGTCCCCGGAACCTCGACGATGCGGTTCCCGTCCCCGGCGAGCAGTGCAGCCCCGGGACACGCATCGTCGGCCTCCGTTCGCGTCCCTCGCGAACTCCGCACGCCCCCAGGCCGAGCACAGCGCCCGGCCCACCCGAAAGGACCACCGATGACGCTGATCACACCGCGGAAGCTGCTGGGCGCCGGCGCCCTCCTCACCGCTCTGGCCGCCCTGACCGCATGCAGCGGCGGCGGCGCGCAGCCGGCCGACACGGCCGACTCCTCCGGCGGAGGCGGCGGTGACTCGGGCTACACCATCGCGATGGTGACCCATGAGACCCCGGGCGACACCTTCTGGGACAAGATCCGCGCGGGCGCGGAGCAGGCCGCGAAGGACGTCGGCGCGACGCTGCAGTACTCGAACGACCCCGCCGCGGAGAAGCAGGCGCAGCTCATCCAGACCGCGATCGACTCGGACGTGGACGGCATCGCGACCACGCTGGCCACCCCGGATGCGCTCGCGGAGTCGGTGCAGGCCGCGGGCGCGGCCGGCATCCCGATCGTGGGCTTCAACTCCGGCATCGATCAGTACAAGGACGTGGGCGCGCTGATGTACTTCGGCTCGGACGAGAACCTGGCCGGCGCGACGGCCGGCGAGCGCATCGCGGAGGCCGGCGGCAAGCACCCGCTCTGCGTGATCCAGGCCGCCGGATCGGTCGCGCTCGAGGCCCGTTGCGCCGGCGTGAAGAGCGCGGTGCCCGGCACCGAGAACATCCAGGTGAACGGCGCCGACGACTCGGCTGTGGTCGCGAGCCTGCAGGCCAAGCTGCAGCAGGACCCGTCGATCGACTACATCGTGACCCTCGGCGCACCGATCGCGATGGACGCGCTCGACGCCATGGAGCAGTCGGGCAGCGAGGCCAAGCTGATCACGTTCGACCTCAACGCCGATGCGGCGCAGGCGATCAAGGACGGCCGGATCGAGTTCTCGATCGACCAGCAGCCGTATGTGCAGGGCTACCTCGCGGTGACCTCGCTGTACCTCAAGGTCAAGAACGGCAACGACATGGGCGGCGGTCTGCCCGTCCTGACCGGTCCGTCGTTCGTCGACGCGTCGAACATCGACACCATCCTCCCGTTCGCCGAGAACAACACGCGCTGATCCCCACGGAGTGCGGGGCCGGGCAACCGGCCCCGCACTCCCCGATCCCAGGAGTCCCCATGTCTCAGGGCTATGCCTCCTCCGCACCGGCGGAGGACTCGAACCGCGTGAAGCTCGGCTGGTCGAACCGCCTCCTCGCGCGTCCGGAGGTCGGCGCCGCGGTCGCGGCCGCCGCCATCTTCGTGTTCTTCCTGGTCGTCGCGCCCGCGTTCCGGTCACCGGACGCGTTCTTCACGATCCTCTATCAGGCGTCCACGATCGGCATCGTCGCGGTCGCGGTCGGCCTGCTCATGATCGGCGGCGAGTTCGACCTCTCCGCCGGCGTCATCGTCACCAGCGCGGGACTGTTCAACGCCCTATTCTGCTACTACCTCGGCATCAACCTGATCGTCGGCGCCGTGCTCTCGCTGGTGTTCTCGCTCGCGATCGGCTTCATCAACGGCTACCTCGTGATGCGCACGGGCATCCCGAGCTTCCTCATCACGCTCGGCTCGTTCTTCATCCTGCAGGGCGTCAACCTGGGCGTGACCAAGCTCGTCACGGGCGCGGTCGCGAGCCCGAACATCTCGCAGATGGACGGCTACGGCGCGCTCAAGGCGATCTTCGCCGGCTCGTTCGACGTCGCCGGCGTCACTGTGTGGAACAGCGTGATCTACTGGCTGGCCTTCGTGGGCCTCGCGGCGTGGATCCTGCAGCGCACGCGTCTCGGCAACTGGATCTACGCGGTCGGCGGCAACGCCGCGTCCGCACGGGCCGTCGGCGTCCCCGTCGTCCGCGTCAAGATCGGCCTGTTCATGGCCGTGTCGTTCCTCGGCTGGTTCGTCGGGATGCACACGCTGTTCCGCTTCAACACGCTGCAGGCCGGCAACGGCGTCGGCAACGAGTTCCTGTACATCATCGCGGCGGTCGTGGGCGGAACGCTCCTCACCGGCGGCTTCGGAAACGCGCTGGGCGTCGCGATCGGCGCGTTCATCTTCGGCATGACCTCGCTCGGCATCGTCTACGCCGGGTGGGACCCGAACTGGTTCCGCGCGTTCCTCGGCGTGATGCTCGTGCTCGCGGTGCTCGTGAATCTCTACGTCAAGAAGCTCTCCACCGCCAGGAAGGTCGGATGATGACCATGTCGGACACGCCTCAGAGCGGTGCGCCGCTCATCCAGATGACCGAGGTCGGCAAGAGCTACGGCGCCATCCGAGCGCTCAAGGGCATCAACCTCACCGTCAACGCCGGGGAGGTCGCGTGCGTGCTCGGCGACAACGGGGCGGGCAAGTCCACGCTCATCAAGATCATGGCCGGACTCCACCCGCACACCGAGGGCACCCTCCTCGTCGAGGGCGCCGAGCGCCGCTACGACTCCCCCCGCCAGGCGCTCGAGGACGGCATCGCGACGGTCTACCAGGACCTCGCCGTCGTGGGCCTCATGGAGGTGTGGCGCAACTTCTTCCTCGGCTCCGAGCTGGTGCGCTCGAAGATCCCGCTCGCGAGCATGAGCATCCGTGACATGAAGGCGATCGCGGATGCCGAGCTGCGCAAGATGGGCATCGTCGTGAAGGACCTCGACCAGCCGATCAGCGAGCTCTCGGGGGGTCAGCGCCAGTGTGTGGCGATCGCCCGGGCCGTCTACTTCGGCGCGAAAGTGCTGATCCTGGACGAGCCCACGGCCGCGCTCGGCGTCAAGCAGTCGGGCGTCGTTCTCAAGTACGTGGCCGCCGCGCGTGACGCGGGCCTGGGCGTGGTGTTCATCACACACAACCCGCACCACGCGTACATGGTGGGCGACCACTTCGTCATCCTGAAGCTCGGCCAGGCCGTGCTCGATAAGAAGCGCGACGAGGTCACGCTCGACGAGCTCACGCGGCAGATGGCGGGCGGCGACGAGCTCGCCGAGCTGAGCCACGAGCTGCAGGAGCTCGGCGGCCGCACCGAGGCCATCCGGACGGTCGTGCAGGACACCCGACGGCGCCGCTGACGACGCCGGATCCGCCGCGGCGGGCTCACCGACAGGTGGGCCCGCCGATCCGCTTCAACGGGCCAGCGCCGGCCCGGTGGAAGCCCGCACGATCAGGAGGGGCGGCTCAAGGTGGCGCACCGTGGTCGCATCGGGATCGTCAATGCGGCGCACGATCGCGTCGAGCGCGGCCCCGGCCAGCCGCGCGGGATCATGCCGCACCGTCGTCATCTGCGTGTAGGGCAGGCGCGCGATCGAGCTGTCGTCGAACCCTGCCACCGAGACGTCGGCCGGCACCCGCACGCCGGCGCGCACGAGCGTCCCCAGGACCCCCGCCGCGCACCGGTCGTTCGCCGCGAGGATCGCCGACGGCAGCCGCTTCCGGGCCAGCAGGTCCTGCGCCGCACGCGCACCGGCGTCCTCCGTGAAGGCGGCCGGGACGACGTCGAGCGCGAGGCCCCGCCGCTCCATCGCCGCCTCATAGGCGAGCCGCCGCTCGCGGGCGTTCGGCCCGTCGCCGCCGGAGACGTGCGTGATCGCACGATGACCGAGGCCGGCGAGGTGCTCCACCAGCAGATCGATGCCGGCCGTGTCGTCGACGCGCACGTCGTCCGCGGTCTCGAGCGCCCGCGGCCCGCCGAGCTGCACGAGCGGGATGCCGGGCAGATCGTCTATCGTCGCCGATCCCCCCTCCGCGGCGAGCACGAGCAGTCCCTCGATCCGCTGACCCAGGAGCTCGGCGAGAACCGTGCGCTGCGATCGTGCCGCGGAGAGAGGCCCGAGGACGAGAGCGTACCCCCGCTCGGCGGCGCCGGCGAACAGCTCCTCGACAAGATCCACTTCGAACGGCTCGCGCATCGTGAACAGCACGCCGAGCCGCCGGCTACGGTGCCCACGCAGCACGCGCGCGGAATCGTCGGGGTGATACCCGAGTTCCTCGGCCGCGGCCCGCACGCGGCGCCGGGTCTCCTCACTTGCGCCCGGCAGGTCTCGGAGCACGAGCGACACCAGCTGTCGGGATACGCCGAGGTGATCGGCGACGTCCTTCATGGTGGGTCGCGGTTCGGGCACGCCCCATCGTCGCATGGAAGACGCGCATCGAGGTCAATCGGACCGGGTTGCGACGAACACTGGCACGTGACACTAGCACGTGCTAATCTCGGCGCATGGGCCGCGGAGGGCGGCGCCGCATGAGTCGCGCTGGAGGCGCCATGACCATCCCCACCCCCGTCCGCATCGGCCTGATCGGCTCCGGCTGGATCGGCGCGTTCCACGCCGAGAGTCTCGCGCGGCGCATCCCCGGCGCCGTGCTGGCCGCCGTCGCGGATCCCGCACCGGGTGCCGCGGAGGGCGTCGCGGCGCGCTGTGGCGTCGACCGCACCTTCCTCGACGCCGCGGACCTCATCGCGGCGAGCGACATCGACGGCGTCGTGATCGCCTCGCCCGCGTTCACCCACCCCGACCTCGTCGTCGCCGCGGCCGAGGCCGGCAAGGCGGTGTTCGTGGAGAAGCCCATGGCGCTCACACTCGAGGACGCGGATCGTGCGATCGCCGCGGCCGCGGCGGCCGGCGTCCCACTGCAGGTGGGATTCAACCGCCGCTTCTCGCGCGATTTCGCGGCCGCGCACGCCGCCGTGCGCACGGGCAGGATCGGCACTCCGCAGCTGCTGCGGTCGCTCACGCGCGACCCCGGGCTGGCGAATCCGAGCGCGGTGAAGCCGTGGACGATCTTCCTGGAGACCCTCATCCATGACTTCGACACGCTGAACTGGTTCAATGCGGGCGCGAAGGCCGTCGAGGTCGTCGCCCTCGCCGATGCGCTCGTCGCCCCCGAGTACAAGGAGAGCGGGCTGCTCGACACCGCGGTCGTCACCGTGCGATACGACAACGGCGCGATCGCCGTGGCGGAGGCGAGCTTCTCAGCCGCATACGGCTATGACGTGCGCGGGGAGGTGTTCGGCGACAGCGGCATGGTCACGGCCGGGGATGTACGCGCGACGAGCATGCGCCTCTACGACGGCGACGGCTTGACGGCCGACACGATGCGGCTGAACGTGGATTTGTTCCACCAGGCCTACACCGACGAGCTCGCCGCGTTCGTCGAGGCGATCCGCAGCGGGGCCGTCTCGGGCGCGCGCGGTGAAGACGCGCGCGCCGCGCTCGCCCTCGCGCTGGCCTGCCGCGCGTCGATCGAGCGGGGCGCGGTCGTGCACGTCGGCGCGGACGGCCGGGTCGCGTGAGCGTCGCGCCCCGGCCCACCGGCGTCACCCTGGCCGCCTGCGCGGAGATGCTCTTCACCGAGCTTCCCTTCGTCGAGCGGGTGCGCCGGCTCGACGAAGCGGGATTCCAGGTGGAGATCTGGGGATGGCCGACCAAGGACCTCTCCGCGCTCGCCGCGACCGGCGCGACGTTCTCGTCCATGACCGGATACGTCACAGGGGGCCTCGTCGACGACGACGCCGCCGACGAACTCCTTGCGAGCGCTGCGCGTTCGCTCGAGGCCGCGAGCGTCATCGACAGCCCCCGCCTGAACCTGCACGGCACCGGGCTCGACGACCGTGGCCTCCCCGTGGCACCGCACGAGCGCGTCTCCGCGCGCGACTGGTTCGCCGCGGCGCGCACGCTCGATCGCGTCGCCGCCCTCGGTGAGAGACACGGCCGCGTGTTCACCCTGGAGAACCTCAACACCGCGGTCGATCATCCGGGCACGCCGTTCGCCCGGGCGGCGGACACGATCGCGCTCGTCGAGGCCGTCGGCAGCCCTCACCTCCGGCTGAACCTGGACCTCTATCACGCGCAGATCGGCGAGGGGAATCTGATCGAGCTCCTCGAGCGTGCGCTCCCGCTCATCGGCGAGGTCCAGGTCGCCGATGTCCCCGGCCGATGCGAGCCAGGTACGGGCGAGATCGCGTACCCCGCCATCGCGCGAGCGCTCCACCGCCTCGGATACAGCGGAGTCGTCGGGCTCGAGGGGTGGGCGCGCGCCACCTCGGAGGAGGCGCTCGCGGCGTTCCGCGCCGCCTTCGCTCCCGCGACCGGCTGATCATTCGGAGGGGGAAGCCGGCCAGCGCCGCCATCCCCCTCGTCGCGCTTCGGTCAGCCGATCAGCTCGCGCAGCTTCTCGAGCTGGTAGCGCGACACCTCGTCGCGGTTCTCGTCCTCGGCGAACACGTTCGACACGATGAGCGCGTCGTCGCGGTCGAGGTAGCCGATCTCGCGGAGCGTCGTGAAGAGCTCGTCCCAGTTCACGTCGCCGTCGCCGATCTTCAGGTGCTGGTGCACGCGCACCGCGTTGCCGGGCGGGTTCGTGATGTAGCGGAGCCCGTGCGAGCGCGTGTGGTCGAACGTGTCGGCTGTGTACACAGCGCCGATGCGGTCGCCGATCTCGGGCAGGAGCGTCGTCGCGCGGTCGCCGTAGTGGAACGTGTGCGAGGCGACGTACACGAAGCCGACGGCGGAGGAGTTCAGCCCCCGCAGCACGCGCCATCCCTCGAGGCCGTCCTCGACGAAGTCGTCGGGGTGCGGATCGACGTTGAGGCGGAGGCCCTCGCGCTCGATGATCGGCAGGAGCTCCTCCATCGAGGTGTAGAACGCCGCCTCGGAGTCCTCCTGACGCTCGGGGCGGCCCGAGAACTCGGTGTTGATGACGGGCACCTCGAGCTCGACGGCGAGCTGGATGATCCGGCGGAAGTTCCGCACGGCCGCCTGGCGCTGCGGCTCGTCGGGCCACGAGATGCGCTGAACCGGGAGGATGGCCGGGATCGACACGCCGGCATCCCGCGCCGCCTTCTTCAGCTTCGCCACGAGGCCGTCGTCGGCCTTCGGGTACCGGAAGAAGGGCGAGAAGTCGGCGTGAGGCGTGAGCTGGAGGTGCGTGTAGCCCAGCCGTGCGGCGATGTCGGGGAACTCGAGCAGCGCGTGCCCGTCGTGGAACGGCGTCGGATCGAGGGCGATGCGGACCATCGTCGTGCTCCTTCGGTATCAGGCGTAGAAGGCGGGGCGGGCGGGTGCGTCGACCGGCTGCACGCCGCCGTCGAGCGCGCGCACGCCGGCCTCGCACGCGAGCGCGACGAGGTAGCCGTCCCACGCGTTCGGCCCGTCGACGAGGCGTCCGTCGCGCACGGCGTCGACCCAGCGCTGGATCTCGTTGTCGTACGCGGTCGCGAACCGCGTCGTGAAGCTCACATGCTCGGCGGTCGAGACACGGCCCTCCTGCCACAGCTGCAGCCCGGACGGCTGGCCGATGCGGGCGATCCCCTGCTGGAAGACGGCCTCGGTCGCCACCTGGTAGCCGAACTGCACGCTGACGTTCATCTCGACGTCGACGAGCACCCCGTTCTCGAGCTCGATGAGCACGAGGATGGGCTCGCGCAGGCGCTCGGGCGAGAGGTCGTTGCGACGCGGGTACTTCACCTCGACGCTCACGATCGGCGAGCCGGCGAGCCACGGCACGACGTCGAACTCGTGCACGACCGAGTCGGTGATGAGCATCGTCTGGCTGTAGCTGTCGGGCACGCTCGGGTTGCGGTGCACGGCGCGCACCATGAGCAGCTCGCCCGCCTCGCCCGAGGCGACGAGCTCGCGCAGCTGGGCGTACTCGGGGTCGAAGCGGCGCATGAAGCCGACCTGGATGTGCGTCCGATCGAGTCGCTGCTCGAGCTCGAGCACCTGGCGCGACGTCTCGGAGTCGGGCGTGAGCGGCTTCTCGCAGAGGATCGGCAGGCCCGCGGCGAGCGCCGGCTCGAGCACGGGCAGGTGGAACTGACCCGGCGTCGCGATGAGCACGGCGTCGACGGCGTCGGCCGCGATCGCGTCCTCGATGCGGGTGAAGGTCTGCGCCCCCGGCGCGTTCCCCGCGGCGGACGCGGCGCGCCCTGCGTCGGGCTCGATGATCGCCGCGACGCGGGCGCCGCTGATGCGCTGCGTGATGCGGGCGATGTGGTCGGCGCCCATGGCGCCTGCGCCCACGACGCCGATGCGGAGGTCCTGGCTCATGTCGTCTTCTCCTGGGGGCTCAGTGCTGGCGCGCGAAGTGCGTGCAGCCGAAGATGTGCTGGCGGGTGCGGGCCGCGATCGGGAACGGGGTGTCGACGTCGCAGCCGTACATGTCCTGCTCCACGATCGCGAAGATCTCAGGGTCGATCGCCGCGACCGCCTCGATGATCGGGCCGAGGTCCGGCACGCCGTGCGGCGGCTCGATCATGATGCCCTGCGAGACCGCCTCGGCGAACGGGACGTCGTTCTTGAGCACGTCGAACAGCAGCGACGTGTCGACCTGCTTGAGGTGCAGGTACCCGATGCGGTCGGGACGCTCCTCGATCAGCTTGAGGTTGTCGCCGCCGTAGTACGCGAAGTGGCCCGTGTCGAGGCACAGGTTGGTGTAGCGCGGGTCGGTCTCGTCCAGGAATCGCAATACCTCGCGCGTCGTGCCGATGTGGCTGTCGGCATGCGAGTGGAACTGCTGCTTGACCCCGTACTCCTCGAACAGCGCCTTGCCGAGGCGGTCGTGGCCCGCCGCGAGCTTCGCCCACTGCTCGTCGGTCAGCGTGCGCGCCTCGAGCACCTCGCTCGTGGCGTCGCTGCGCCACAGGTCGGGGATGACCACGATGTGCTCGGCACCGAGCTGCGATGCGAGCCCGGCGACCTTGACGGCCTGGTCCCACGCGCGCTGCCACTCGTCGTCGCTCTTGTGGAAGCCGGTGAAGACCGTGCCGCCCGAGAGCTTGAGCCCGCGGCTGCCGAGCTCGTCCTCGAGCTGGTGCGGGTCGGTCGGCAGGTAGCCGTAGGGGCCCAGCTCGATCCAGGTGTACCCGGCCTGGACGACCTCGTCCAGGAAGCGCTGCCACGGCACCTGCTTCGGGTCGTCCGGGAACCAGACGCCCCACGAGTCGGGGGCCGTGCCGATGCGGAGCGCGGCGTCGTGCCGCACCGTGATGTCCGCGTCCTCGGGGATGCTGTCGGTCATTGCTGTCGTCTCCTGTGGGTGTGCTGCTCAGCTGAGCAGCGGCTTCTGCGCCTGGACCTGCTGCTCGTACTCGGTGCGGGCGGCCTGGGTCGACGCGATGGTCGACACCTCGGCGACCGGCACGTCCCACCAGCCCGCACCGTCCGGCGCGTAGATCTGCGGGTCGCTGTTGATGTGGATGAAGGTCGAGCGATCGGACGCCTTCGCCTGGGCCACCGCGGCGCGCAGGTCGTCGATCGCGCTCGCGCCGGGCTCGATCTCGATCACGTCGAGGCCGTAGCTGCGAGCGTTCATGGCGAGGTCCACCGGGAGGACGTCCTCGCCCTCGAAGTTGCGGGCCTGCGGGTCGTACGCGCGGTACTTCGTGCCGAATCGCTCGGAGCCGACCGTCTCGGACAGGTGCCCGATCGACGCGTACCCGTGGTTCTGGATGAGGATCACGATGATCTTGATCCCCTCCGCGACCGCCGTCACGAGCTCGGTGTTGAGCATCAGGTACGAGCCGTCGCCGACCATGACGATCACGTCGCGGTCGGAGCCGTCGGCGACCGCGCCGCGCTTGACGCCCAGGCCGCCCGCGATCTCGTACCCCATGCACGAGAAGGCGTACTCGACGTGGTAGCCGAGCGGATCGCGCACGCGCCACAGCTTGTGGAGGTCGCCCGGCAGCGATCCGGCCGCCTGCACGACCACGTCCTGCGGGCCGCTCGCCTGCTGCACGGCGCCGATGATCTCGGGCTGGCCCGGGAGCGCGAGCCCGGAGGGGGCGAACGCCGCGTCGACCGTGGCGTCCCACTCCGCCTTCTCCCGCGCGATGCGCTCGCCGTACTCCGGCGCGACGCGCAGACCCGCGAGCGCGTCGGACAGCTCCACCAGGGCCTCGCGCGCATCCGCCA
Organism: Microbacterium sp. Root53; assembly: GCF_001426925.1. GTDB lineage: Bacteria > Actinomycetota > Actinomycetes > Actinomycetales > Microbacteriaceae > Microbacterium. Next base: position 232,145 of record NZ_LMFR01000001.1, on the reverse strand, counting down.
CGACCGGCAGCTGCGTGCCGTGCTTGTAGGCGTCGAACGAGGCGACGTTGATGTTGACGAATCGCACGTCGGGGTTCTGGAACGCGGTGCGCGACGCGGTCGTGAAGTCGCTGTAGCGCGTTCCGATCCCGATCACCACGTCGGCCTCGGCCGCGAGGCGGTTCGCCGCGAGCGTGCCGGTCGCGCCGACGCCTCCCAGGTACTGCGGGTGGTCCCAGTTCAGCACGCCGCCGCCGGCCTGCGACGTCCCGACCGGGATGCCCGTCGCCTCGACGAGCGCGCGCAGCTGCTCCTCGGCTCCCGAGTAGAGCACGCCGCCGCCCGCGACGAGGAAGGGCCGCTTGGCGCCGCGGATCGCCTGCACGGCGAGCGCGAGCGCGTCGCGGTCGGGGCGGGGCCGGCGGATGCGCCACTCGCGGTCCTGCAGGAACTCGAGCGGCACGTCGAGCGCCTCGGCTTGGACGTCCTCGGGGAGCGCGATCGTGACCGCGCCGGTCTCGGCGGGGTCGGTGAGCACGCGCATCGCCGCGAGCGCGATCGAGAACAGCTGCTCGGGCCGCTGCACGCGGTCGAAGAACCGCGACAGTGGCCGGAACGCGTCGCTGACCTGGATGCCGATGTCGTGCGGGTGCTCGAGCTGCTGCAGCACGGGGTCGGCCACGCGCGTCGCGAACGTGTCGCTCGGCAGCAGCAGCGCGGGCAGGCGGTTCGAGGTGGCGAGCGCCGCGCCCGTCAGCATGTTGGCCGCGCCCGGACCCACCGACGCCGCCGACGCGAACGTCGCGCGCCGGCGGTGCATGCGCGCGTAGCCCACCGCCTGGTGCACCATGGCCTGCTCGTTGCGGGCCTGGTAGTAGGGCATCAGGTCGGGCTGCTCCTCGTTCACCTGCTTGAGGGCCTGACCCACGCCCGCCACGTTGCCGTGCCCGAAGATCCCGAACACGCCGGGGATCGTGCGCTCCCGGATGTCGCCGTCGACCGTCCACTGGTGCGCGAGGAACTCCACGAGCGCCTGGCTCACGGTCATCCGCTTGGTGCTGCCCATGGGATCAGCCTTCCTTGTTCTCGTCGGTCGTGTACGGGAGCCGGGAGTCGAACTCCTGCCCGTCCCAGGTCTCGCGCACCCAGGCGTGCGCGGGGTCGTCGCTGATGAGCCAGACGCGCTCGGCGTCCGGCCCGGCCATGACGTTCAGGTAGTAGAGGTCGTAGCCCGGCGCCGCGACGGCCGGGCCGTGGTAGCCGTACGGGACGAGCGCGACGTCGCCCGTGCGCACCTGCGCGTTGATGTCGATCTCACCCGCGGGCGACGAGTAGGTGCTGAACATCCCGAAAGACGCCTCGGCCGTTCCCCGGCCACCGCCGACCCGCGACGGCGCGGTTTCGAAGTAGTAGATCTCCTCGAGGCGCGACTCGTGGCCCGGCGTGTGCTCGTCGTGCTTGTGCGGCGGGTACGACGACCAGTTCTCGGCCGGCGTGATGACCTCGCACACGATGAATCGCGCGGCGTCGAGCGCCTGGGGCGTGCCGAAGTTGTGCACCTGGCGGCTGGATGCTCCCGCACCGCGCAGCTCGACCGGCGTCTCTGTCGCCGCGATGCGGCGCGTGGGACGGATCTCGTCGGTCGGCGACGTGGCCACCGCCACGCGGCCCTCGCCGCTCAGCACCGCGGTCGCGGCCGCCGAGAGGTAGAGCACGTCGGTCGGGCCGTCGAACACGGACGCCCGCCCGGCGAGCTCGATCGTGCGCTCGTCGCCGTCCTCGGTCACGCGGACCGAGAACGAGCCGGCGAGCGGCACGACGAGCTTCTCGGCGCCGGGCTCGAGCGGGAGCCCCTCCCCCGCCGCGAGCCGCGCGACGCGCAGCCCCGTGTGCTCCCATCCCTCGATCGTGCCGTCGACGACGGTCTCCCAGCCGTCCCGCGCGAGGGATCCGCGCGGGTGGAACCAGCGTCCACTCATAGCCGTGCTCACTTCATCCCGTTTCGTCTCGCTTCGCTCGCTCAACGACCGAAGAGCTGCTCGCTTCGCTCGCCGAGTCTCAATCGTTCTGCGGGAAGCCGAGGTTGATGCCCCCGTGCGTGGCCGGGTCGAGCCAGCGGCTGGTGACGGCCTTCTCACGCGTGAAGAAGTCGAAGCCGTGCACGCCGTACGCCTTGGCGTCGCCGAACAGCGACTTCTTCCAGCCGCCGAACGAGTGATACGCCACGGGCACGGGGATCGGCACGTTGATGCCGATCATGCCGACCTGGATCTCGTTCTGGAAGCGGCGGGCAGCTCCGCCGTCGTTCGTGAAGATCGCGGTGCCGTTGCCGAACGCGCCCGAGTTGATGAGGTCGACGCCCTCCGCGAACGTCTTCACCCGGACGACCGACAGCACGGGGCCGAAGATCTCCTCCTGGTACGCGCGCGAGCTGATCGGCACGTTGTCGAGCAGCGTCGGACCGAAGAAGAAGCCGTCCTCGCGGCCGTCCACCGCGAAGCCGCGGCCGTCGACCACGACCGTCGCGCCGTCCGCCTCCGCGATGTCGACGTAGCCGGCGACCTTGTCGCGGTGCTCGCGCGTGATGAGCGGGCCCATGTCGGGCTCGCCGTCGGGGCCGCCCGCGCCGTCGCCGACGCGCAGCCGCGCGATGCGCTCCTTGATCCGCTCGATGAGCTCATCCGCGACCGGCTCGACCGCGAGCACGACCGAGATCGCCATGCAGCGCTCGCCTGCCGCGCCGTACCCGGCGTTGATCGCCTGATCGGCGACGAGGTCGAGGTCGGCGTCCGGCAGCACGAGCATGTGGTTCTTGGCGCCGCCGAGGGCCTGGACACGCTTGCCGTGCTTCGACGCGGTCTCGTAGATGTACTGCGCGATCGGCGTGGAGCCGACGAACGAGATCGACTGCACCCGGTCGTCCGTGAGCAGACCGTCCACGGCGAGCTTGTCGCCCTGCAGGACGGTGAAGACGCCGTCGGGCAGGCCGGCCTCCTTCCACAGCCCCGCCAGCCACAGCGCCGCGGACGGGTCCTTCTCGCTGGGCTTCAGCACGACCGAGTTGCCGGCCGCGATCGCGATCGGGAAGAACCACATCGGCACCATGGCCGGGAAGTTGAACGGGCTGATGACGCCCGTCACGCCGAGCGGCTGCTTGAGCGAGTAGACGTCGATCCCGGTCGACGCGTTCTCGCTGTACGCACCCTTGATCAGGTGCGGGAACCCGGTCGCGAGCTCCACGACCTCCTGGCCGCGCAGGATCTCGCCCATCGCGTCGGACAGGACCTTGCCGTGCTCGGCCGTGATGATCTCCGCGAGCTCGCCCTTGCGCGCGTTGAGCAGCTCGCGGAACGCGAACAGCACGGTCTGGCGCTTGGCGATCGAGTAGCGGCTCCAGGTCTCGAAGCCGCGCTGCGCGGAGGCGAGCGCCTCCTCGATCTCGGCCTCGTCGGCGAGCGCGACGTGCGCGGACACCGCGCCGGTGGCGGGGTTGTACACGGGCGCGGTGCGTCCGCTCGTCGAGGGGCGCACGGCTCCGTCGATCCAGTGCCCGATCACGGGCAGGCCGGCGTCGACACCGCGGTCGGCGATGGTGGTCTCGGTGGTGCTCATGGGAAGTCCTTCGGTTCTGGAGGGGAGGTCAGACGAGCGACGGCAGGTCGGTGTGCACGAGACGCGCGGCCGTGTCGACCGCGCCGGCGACGTCGCCGTCCGGAGGGTAGAGGAGCGTCCGGCCGACGGTGAGGCCCCGCACGCCGGGGAGCGCGAGCGCCCCCTCCCAGGCCGCGAAGGTCTCGTCGGGGTCGACGCCGGAGTCGCCGCCGAGCAGCAGCGTCGGCATGGTCGTGGCGGCCATGACGCGCTCCATGTCGTCGACGACGGGAAGCTTCATCCACGTGTAGGCGCTGTCGGCGCCGAGGCCCGACGCGATCGCGACCGACAGGATGACCGCGTCGGTGCTGAGGTCGTTCACGATGCGGCCGTCCTGCCAGCGGCTCATGAACGGCTCGAGCATGATCGGCAGCCGGGCCGCGGCGGCCTGGGTGACCGCGTCCGCCGTCGCCTGCAGCGTCGGCGCGGTGTCGGCGTCGTCGAGGTTCACGCGGATGAGCGTCTTGGCGAAGTCGATGCCCCGCGCGGCCATGGTGGGCACGTCGTAGCCCGTGTAGCGGTCGTCCATCTCGAACTTCGCGCCGCGCAGCCCGCCGCGGTTCATCGACCCCACGACGATCTTGCCGTCGAGGAGCCCGAGCGCCGCGAGGTCGTCGACGATGTCGGGGGTGCCGAGCACTCCGTCGACGCCGGGGTGGCGCAGCGCGACCACGAGCCGCTCCAGCAGCTCGTAGCGGTCGGCCATCGCGGTGGCGTTCGACCCCACCGCGAGCGCGCCGCGCGCGGGGTGGTCCGCCGCGATGATGAACAGCCGGCCGTCACCCTGCAGCACCTCGCGGCGCCGCCGGGCGGCGAAGACGTCGGCGATCTCGTGCGGGCGGTGCGCACGGATGTCGCGCAGGCGATCGAAGTCGGCCGCGGAGAGTTCGGACATGTCAGGCCCCCTGCAGGATGGTCTCGACCTCATCGGCCGTCGGCATGGCGGTGGAGCACTCGCGACGCGACGCGACGATCGCGCCGGCGACGTTGGCGAAGCGCAGCGTGCGCTCGAGGCCCCAGCCCTCGAGCAGCCCGTGGCACAGGGCCCCGCCGAACGCGTCGCCGGCCCCGAGGCCGTTGACGACGTCGACGGGGTGCACGGGCACCTCGACGACCTCGTCGCGCGTCTTGGCGAGCACGCCCTTGGGACCCTGCTTGACGATCGCGATCTCGACGCCGCGCTCGAGCAGGGCGTCGGCCGCGCGCATCGGCTCGCTCTCGCCGACCGCGACGAAGCACTCCTCGCGGTTGCCGACCGCGACCGTCACCTGCTCGAGCACGGGCGCGATCTGCGCCGTGGCGTCACCCGGCTCGGTCCAGAACATGGGCCGGTAGTCGAGGTCCAGGATGGTGTGCTGGGCTCGACCGCGCGCTGCGAGCGCCGCGTGGTGGGCCTCGCGGCTCGGCTCGGCGCTGAGACCCGTGGTGGTGACCCACAGGATGCGCGCGGCGCGGACGGCGTCGGAGTCGATCTGCGTCGTGTCGACGTTAAGGTCGGGCGCCTTGGGCTCGCGGTAGAAGTACAGGGGGAAGTCGTCGGGCGGGAAGATCTCGCAGAACGTGACGGGCGTGTTCAGCGCGGGGTCGGTGCCGACGAAGCGGTTGTCGACGCCGAGTCGCGCGAGCTCCGCGAGCAGGTAGCGCCCGAACGGGTCGTCGCCGACGCGCGACACCAGCGTCGAGGCGTGGCCGTAGCGCGCGACCGCGACCGTGACGTTCGCCGCGGTGCCGCCCAGGTACTTGCCGAACGTCTCGACCTGCTCCAGGCCGACGCCGTCCTGCAGCGGATAGATGTCGACGCCGAGTCGGCCGATTGCGAGTACGTCGGTCGTGTAGCTCATCCCCTGCTCCGTTGTCATCTCGGGCGACTGCGCCCTCCGGTGATATGTCCTGACAATCTCACAAGCAAAAGGGGAATGCAAGTCCCTGCGGATGACAAACCCGCCCAGCGGTAACATTGTCGGGACATTAGGCCCATGGTGGCCGGGAGGGAGCACGGAGATGGCGATGGATCAGGCGGTGTGGCCCGACCACCTCTTCGCGGATCTGGACCGCACGGGCCCCGTCCCGTTGTACTACCAGGTGTCCAGCCGGCTCGAGTCGGCCATCCGCTCGGGCGAGATCCCCGCGGGAGCGCGCCTCGAGAACGAGATCGCGATCGGCCAGCACCTCGGCCTGTCCCGCCCCACTGTGCGGCGCGCCATCCAGGAGCTGGTGGACAAGGGCCTGCTCGTGCGGCGCCGCGGCATCGGCACGCAGGTGGTGCAGGGTCAGGTGACGCGCCAGGTCGAGCTGACGAGCCTGTACGAGGATCTGCAGAGCACGCACCACGAGCCCGCCACGCGTGTGATCGAGCGGGAGGTGCGCTCGGCGCCGGACGACGTCGCGGAGCAGCTCGGTCTTCCGGCCGGGTCCGACGTGCTGTATCTGCGCCGGCAGCGCAGCACCGACGGCGTACCCGTCGCGCTCCTCGAGAACTGGCTGCCGGCGGAGTTCACCGACATCCAGAGCGAGCAGCTGGAGGAGCGCGGGCTCTACCAGATCATGCGCTCCCGCGGCGTGGCCATCCGGGTCGCGAAGCAGCGCATCGGCGCGCGCCGCGAGCACGGCGACGAGGCGCAGCTGCTCGACATCGACAAGGGCAGCCCGCTGCTCACCATGGAGCGCGTCGCGTACGACGGGTCCGGGCACGCCGTCGAGTTCGGCCGACACTGCTACCGGCCCGACATGTACAGCTTCGAGACCACGCTCGTCGCGAAGTAGTCGCAGGCCGTTGACCCGGCACCCCTGTCTCCCTAGAGTTTGATAAGACATTCGGTCTTTTACCCGCGCTGGCGCGGGTAAGCTCACTAGATTCAAGGGAGAACCCATGGGTGACACCATCGGCGTCGCCGTCATCGGCGCGGGCATGGCGGGCAAGGCCCACGCCGCCGCCTACCGAACCGCGACGGCCGTCTACGACTCGACCCTTCCGCCCGTGCGGCTCGTGTCCATCTGCGACATGAACGAACAGCTCGGCGAAGCGGCGGCCCGCCGCTTCGGATTCGAGCGCCATGATGCGGACTGGCGCGCGATCGCCGCCGACGACTCCATCCACGTGGTCAGCGTCGTGGTCGCGAACTTCCTGCATCGCGAGATCGTCGAGGGGCTGCTCGCGGCCGGCAAGCACGTGCTGTGCGAGAAGCCGCTGTCCGACTCGATCGAGAGCGCGCAGGCGATGGCGGATGCCGCACGCGGCGCGTCGACCGTCGCGCGCATCGGCTTCAGCTACCGCCGCGCGCCCGGCATCGCCTTCATCCGCGACCTCGTGCAGTCGGGGCGGCTGGGCGACGTCCTGCACTTCAGCGGGCGCTACTGGACCGACTACGGCGCACACCCCGACGCGCCCATGAGCTGGCGCTATCAGGGTCCCGCCGGGTCCGGCGCGCTCGCCGACGTCGGCAGCCACCTCGCCTACATCGCGGAGTTCGTGGCGGGCGACATCCTGCGCGTCCGCGGCGGACAGCTCTCGACCGTGATCACCGAGCGCCCCGTGCCCCTCGGCGCAGTGGTGGGGCACACCCGCGGGGCCGTGAGCGACGAGAAGTCCCCCGTCGAGAACGACGACTACGCGGCGTTCGGTGTGGAGTTCGCGCGCGGCGGCGGCACGCTGGAGGTCTCCCGCGTCGCGGTCGGCCACGCCAACTCGCTGTTCTTCGAGGTCTTCGGCTCCCAGGGGGCCGCGCGCTGGGATCAGCGCAACCCCTCACAGGTGGAAGTCGCGTTCCACGCGGACGACCCCGAGATCTCGGGCTATCGCACGGTCCAGCTCGGCCCTCAGCACCCCTACATCGCGGGCGGCCTGCCGATGGACGCGACCGGCGTCGGCATCGGCCAGAACGACATGTTCGTCTACCAGGCGCGCGCGTTCCTGGAGGAGGTCGCCGGCATCCCCGAGTCCGCCTCGCTGCCGCGCTGCGCGTCGTTCGACGAGGGCGTGCGCAACATGCTGCTGCTCGACGCCGTGGCGCGCTCCGCGACGGCCGCGGGCGAGTCCGTGGACGTCCCGGCACTCGCGGCGGTGGGCGCATGACGCCGCGCACACTGCGCGTCGGGCTGGTCTCGGTCGGCTGGATGGGCCGGCTCCACTCGCGGTCGTACCTCGCGGCCCGCGCGCACTACCCCGAGCTGCCCGTGCGCGCCGAGCTCGCCGTCGCGGCCGACCCCGACGCGGGCGGGCGGGCGCACGCGCTGGACGCGCTCGGGTACCAGGAGGCCGTCGCCGACTACCGCGAACTGATGGCGCGCGACGACATCGATATCGTGTCGATCTGCTCGCCCAACTTCCTGCACCACGAGGTCGCACTGGCGGCGATCGAGGCCGGCAAGCCGTTCTGGATCGAGAAGCCCATGGGCCGCACCGCGGCCGAGGCGGGCGAAGTCGCCACGGCGGCCGCCGCGCGCGGGCTCGTGAGCGCCGTCGGGTTCAACTACCGCCACGCCCCCGCGATCGCGAAGGCGCGCGAGCTCGTGCGATCGGGCGCGATCGGCGACATCACGAACGTGCGCGTCGCGCTCCTCGCCGACTACTCGTCGGATCCCGATGGCGCGCTGACGTGGCGCTTCCTGCGCGAGCGCGCGGGGTCGGGCGTGCTCGGCGACCTGCTGGCGCACGGCGCCGATCTCGTGCAGCACGTCGTCGGGCGCATCCAGGAGGTCTCGGCGCTCACCGAGACGTTCATCCGCGAGCGGCCGCTGCCCGCGGCCGGGGCCGCGAGCCACTTCTCGCGCGGCGCCGAGGGCGGCCCGCGGGGCGCGGTCGAGAATGAGGACTACGCCGCCATCCTGGCGCGCCTCGACGGCGGCGCCGTGGCGGTGCTCGAGTCGAGCCGCGTGGCGATCGGCCCGCGCGCGGAGTACACGCTCGAGGTGTACGGCACGAAGGGATCGCTGCGGTGGGACTTCCAGCGGCTCAACGAGCTGCAGCTGGCCGACTCCCACGACGGCTACCGGACGATCATGGCGGGCCCCGGCTTCGGCGACTTCTCGCGGTTCCAGCCGGGCGCGGGTACGAGCATGGGCTTCGACGACCTGAAGACGATCGAGGCGGCCCTGTTCTTGTCGTCGGTCGCCGAGGGCCGCCAGCTCGCGCCGTCGGCCGTCGACGCGTGGGCGGCGGCGACTGTGGTGGACGCCGTGCTCGACAGCGCGGAGCGCCGATCGTGGGTTCCCGTGCCGGCGGTCGCCGTGCCGGAGGCCGTCCTGCCGACGGTGGCGGCAGTCGTCCGCTGATCGACCGACCGGCCGGCGCGGGGATCGGGGGGTCCCGCACCGGCCGGTAGCCGCGAGACCGCAGGCCCCTGGCGAGACCAGCGTCGCCGACGGCGGTCCGGGCGGCGATCTGCGGTCTGGGCGGCGATCTGCGGTCTCGCGCCGGCCGAGCCGGCCCGTCAGCCGTGCAGCGTGCGCAGCGCCGACACGACGTCGCTGTGCCAGCGGCGCGCGGCCGACAGCACGCCCGTGAAGATCGCGGTGTCGTGGGTCACGCCGAGGTACTGCACGGCGCTCGCGTCCACCCCCGCCACCCGCAGCGCGGCCGCGTAGGCCTCGCCGTCGCCGCGCAGCGGGTCGTACTGCGCCGTGAGGATCACCGCGGGCGGCAGGTCCGCGTGCGACTCGGCGCGCAACGGGGACGCGTACGGCTCGTAGGCGTCGCTCTGGTGGCGCAGGTAGGTGCGCGCCACCGACCGCAGCTCGCGCCGCATCACGAAGCTCGGGATGCCGATGCCCCGCGTCGCCCGCAGGTCGATGTGCCGCCCCGTCAGGTCGACGACCGGCACCTCGAGCAGCTGCAGCCGCACGGGCAGGCGCCCGCGATCGCGGTTGGCGAGCGCGACGGCCGCGGCGATGTTCCCGCCCGCCGACGTGCCGGCCAGGCCGATCCGCTCGGGGTCGAGGCCGAGGTCCGCGGCGTGCTCGAACACCCACTCCAGCGCGGCGTGCCCCTGCAGCACCGGCACGGGGTACTTGTACTCAGGCGCGAGCGCGTAGCCGACGGCGATCATGGCGACCCTCGCGTCGGCCGCGCGGCGACGATTGGCCGCGTCGGTGGTCGGGTAGTCGATGCCGCCGATGCGGAACGCGCCGCCGAAGAAGCTCAGGCACGCGGGCACGGGGGCGTCCGGCCGCCCGCCCTCGGTCGGGTAGTAGATGCGCAGGCGCACGTCGGGGGCACCCGCGACCGAGAGGATCCGGTCGATCGTGTGCACGCGCGGCGGCGGCGTGCCGACCTTGCGCAGCTCCGCCCGGTCCCACGAGAGGGCGATGCGACGGTGCTCGGCCCGGCGCGTGCTGGGGTGCGGGCGGGAGGCGCGCACGTCCTCGCGCACCTCCACGCGGGCGGCCGCCCGGGCGCGCCCCTTCTCCGCCGGCGGCGCCGTGCGCACGGCCTGCTCCTCCGCCGGACGCATGAACCAGGGCCAGCCGAGCCGCTTCTTCACGCCGTCCCAGGCCTGCGCGAGCATGTACTTGCGCTGCCGCTGAAGACGGTCGGCGAAGAACGGATCGAGCGGCATGATCCGATCCTATGAACGCAGAAGGGGCGAGGATCCTGAGATCCTCGCCCCTTCGAGCATCACATCCCGTTCACCGGGACGCGGCGGGTCTTACCAGCTCGACTTGGTCACGCCGGGCAGCTCGCCACGGTGCGCCATGTCGCGGAAGCGGACACGCGAGATGCCGAACTTCGTCAGGACACCGCGCGGGCGGCCGTCGATGACGTCGCGCGAGCGGACGCGCACCGGCGACGCGTTGCGCGGGAGCTTCTGCAGACCGAGACGAGCGGCCTCGCGCTCCTCGTCGGTCGCGTTCGGGTCGATGAGCTGCTTCTTGAGGGTCGCGCGCTTCTCGGCGTAGCGGGCGACGATCTCCTTGCGCTGCTCGTTGCGAGCGATCTTGCTCTTCTTGGCCATGATTAACGCTCCTCGCGGAAGTCGACGTGCTTGCGGACCACGGGGTCGTACTTCTTGAGCACGAGGCGGTCGGGGGTGTTGCGGCGGTTCTTCTTGGTCACGTAGGTGTAACCGGTGCCCGCCGTCGAACGCAGCTTGATGATCGGACGGATGTCCTGTGCCTTCTTGGCCATTAGAGCTTCACACCCTTCGCGATCAGGTCCTTGACGACCGACTCGATGCCGCGGGCGTCGATGACCTTGATGCCCTTAGCCGACACGTTCAGCGTGATCTTGCGACCGAGCGACGGAACGAAGTAGGTCTTCTTCTGCACGTTCGGGTCGAAGCGGCGCTTCGTCCGGCGGTGCGAGTGCGAGATGTTGTGACCGAAGCCGGGAACGGCACCGGTCACCTGGCACACAGCAGCCATAGTGGTTTCTCCTTCAATACCGTGGCGTCAGACGACGCCACCCAAGGTCTCTTGTCTGCACATGACCGACCCGACCCTTGCGGGCTGTGTTCGGGAGGGGATGCACGAACTGCGCACAGGAGTGCACGCAGACAATCGACAACTCTACCACACCGGGCGTGTCGCCTACTTTCTAGAAGCGCCTCGCACGCTCGCGCCGACGCTCCGCGCCGGACACTCGCGAGCGAGGAACGTCGCTTCGCTCCGTTCGGCAGCGCTTCGCGCTGCGTCTTGGCCGCATCCGCGGCACGCTCGCTGGGCCCCCGGCGCCGAGGCTCCGTCCGTCGCGAATGCGACGGACGGAGAAGCGCACGGGGACGCTCGCACGACGGTAGGTGATGAGAGCCGCTGCCGGTCGTTGAGCGGAGCGAAGCGGAGACGAAACGGCATCGAGCTTCCCACGGGTCAGGCGGCGCCGCGGCCCGGGCGGAACGGGGAGACCGTGGGGTCGCCCGGGATCCAGAAGCGCCAGGGGTACGCGGCCGTTCCGGCGATGCCCGCGACGCCGACGCGCGGGCCGGTCGCGACACCCGCGAGCGGCTCCTCGAGCAGGTGGAGGCGCGCGACGGCCCCCGCCCGCGGCTCGCCCGTGATGGCGTCGATGCCGTCGTGCGCGGGGTGGCGCAGGCCGATCGCGTCCCCGAGCCGCCCCGGCCCCCGGGCCAGGTCGCGGTCGGTGCGGGCGACGCCCCTGGCCTCGCGACGGGCGCGGGCCACCTCCGTGCCGCGCACGATCTCGCCCGCGCGCAGCAGGACGCCGTCGCCCTGGCCGACCGGGCCGCACACCACGTTGACGCACGAGTGGATCCCGTGGCTGAGGTACACGTACAGGTGCCCTGCCTCGCCCCACATCGTGGCGTTGCGCGCGGTCGGGCCCATGCGCGCGTGCGATCCGGGGTCGTGCACCTCGCCCGAGCCGAGCCCGTGATAGGCCTCCACCTCGGTGATCCGGACGGCCACGACCCCGTCGGGGAGGGTCGTCTCGAGGATGCCGCCGAGCAGCCGGGGCGCCACCTCGGACGGAAGCCCGGCGAGGTCGTCGCGGGCGGCGGGCCTGTGCCCCGCGGATCCGCTCACCACGGACCCACCGTGCACCAGCTGATGTCGAACCCGCGCAGCACCGAGACCGGCTCCCCCGTGTCGAGCGCCACGATGTGGGTCTCGAGATCGCGCGGCACGGGGTGGGTGCCGACGTCGTACGGGTTGGACAGGATGTCGGGCGCCACGAGCGCGGCCACGTAGCGGCCGCTGGGCGACACGCACGACTGGAGCAGCGCGTCCTGCGACCCCACCTCGAACAGCTGGCGGGTCGCGCCGTCGTCGGCCACGTGGACGATCAGCTGGGAACCGGGCCGCGTCGGGTCGACCATCTGCTGGTACTGGCGCACCGTGCCGCCGCGGGCCTCGCCGCCCTCCGGGACCGGCACGACCGCGCCCAGCAGGCCCAGGTCGCCCTCGGGCTCGACGAGCGGCGCCTCCTCGCCCGTGGTCAGGTCGAGCGCGACGATTCCCTCCTGCACCCGCTCGACGATCGCGGTGTAGGTGCCGCGCTGGATCGCGTCGATCGTCACGGCGCCGCCGAGCCGGGTGGGCTCCGCGTCGCTCTCGGGATCCGTGAGCACGAGCTCGCCGTCGAAGCCGATCATCAGCAGCGCCGAGGAGTCGGGCACGAACCGCCAGCGGTCGACGCTGACGGGCTCGCCGCCGACCTCGATGGGCCGCGGCTCGGCCTGCGGATCGCCGAGCTCGGCCGTGAACAGCACGCTCGCGTGCCCCTGGCCGCCCGGATCCGAGTAGGTGTAGCCGACCAGGTCGCCGCGCTGCGACACCTGCAGCCCCTGCACGATGCCCTCGCCGGGCAGCGCGAGCTCCGTGACGTCCCCGCCGTCGCGATCCATCACGTGCAGGGAGGAGACCTCGTCCTCGACCGTCGCGACCACGAGCCGCGTGGATGTCGCACGGAAGTCCTCGATCACGGGCGCGGAGTACACCGCCACGGCCTGCTCGCCGTCGATGCCCGAGCGGAAGACGGTGTCGTCGCCCTCGGGATCGCGCTGCAGCAGGAACACCTCGGCCGGCGGCGTGCGGAAGCTCGTCCGGAGCGTCGCGGCCGGGCCGCCGCCCTGGGACCGCGCGCCCTCGACCGTGACGGTGTACTCGGTGTCGTCGTCGAGCGGCACGCCGAAGCGCACGCCCACGCTGCGCCCGACGGCGTCGACCGTGAACGGCGCGGCGGGCGTGACGCTCACCTGGGACGGATCGATCTCCTCGAGGGACTGGTTCACGGTGAGGATCACGCGGGAGCCCGCCACCTCGATCGCCGAGGCGGGGTCTGCCTGCACCTCGCTGATGCGCGGCCCCTGCGCCAGGCTCACGGCGGCGCCCGCACCGCTCAGCAGCCCGAGCGCGGCGAGCACGCCCACGAGGGTCAGCGCGAAGCGGCGCAGCCCCGCCCTGCGGCGGTCGCGGCGCTCGTGCGAGCGGGTCGCGTCAGTACTCATACGGGTCCGACGGCTCCGGGATGGAGGAGATCTCGCGCGGCTCGATCACGAGCGCGCCGGACGCGTCGGTCGTGACGATGCCGTCGACCTGGATCCAGTTGCCCACCTCGACCGCGTCCCGCCAGTCGGGCGACACGACGGGGACGGAGGCCGGCTGCGCGTCGATCACGCAGTGCGTGATCACGAGGCGGCCCAGGCGGAGCGCCTCGGCGTTGCCCTCGTCGGGGGTGACGAAGCCCGTCAGCGTGACGTGCGTGCCCTCGTAGGCATCCGGGCTGGTGGCGCTGGAGAACACGGACGCCCAGTCGCCCACGCCGAACTCGCTCGTGTCGGCCGCCGCCAGCAGCACCTGGTCCGCGCCGGCGAACAGCGGCGCGGTGCCGGTGTCGCGCGCCATCGCCAGGTCCACGGACAGCGACGCGGGCGGCAGCACGAGCGCCGCGACCGCGACGGCCGAGGCCAGCACGCCGCCGGTCGCCGTGGCGGCGCGAGACAAGGAGAAGGCGGCGGGACGAGGAGAATGCGGCGCGGATCGTCCTGGTGCCGCGGATTCCTCCTCGGCTCGGGCGCCGTGCGCGTGGTCCGCCGCGTGCCCATGGTCGTGCCCGTGGTCGCCCTCCGCCCCCAGCGGCAGGACGAACGAGGCGACCGCGCCGAACAGCGCGAGCACGGCCATCCCGACCGCGAACCACGTCTGATCCGGGTTGATGTACAGCGCGAGGCGACCGGTGACGGCCAGCCCGAGCGTGACCACCGCGAGCACGGCGGCGAGCCCGACGCCGAGCCAGCGCGTGCCGACGGATCCCCAGCGGTCGGTCATCCGGTGATCACACAACGAGGTTCACCCCGATCCCGATCGCGAAGGCCGCGAGCAGCACGACCGCCACGATGCCGGCGAGCGTGCGGGTCGTGAAGGTGGTGCGCATCAGCGCGAGCATCTTCACGTCCACGAGCGGGCCCACCAGGAGGAACACGATCAGCGACCCGGGCGAGAAGGTCGAGGCGAACGACAGCGCGAAGAACGCGTCGACGTTCGAGCAGATCGCCACGGTCATGGCCAGCGCGGTCATCGCGACGATCGACAGCACGGGGTTCGAGCCGATCGCGAGCAGCGCGTCGCGCGGGATGACCACCTGCACGGCGCCGGCGATGGCCGATCCGATGATCAGCGCGGGCATCACGGCCCGCAGTTCGACGATGAACTGGGCGATGCTGCGGCGGCCGCGCCCGCCGGTCTCGTGCGCGACGACCTCGCACGTGTCGAGGAACCGACCGGTCAGGAGGCTCATCGGGTCGGGGTGACGGCTGTAGATCCAGCCGATCAGGTTCGCGATCAGCCAGCCGCCGACGATCCGGGCGATCAGGATGCCGCCGTCCCAGCCGAACGCGGCGTGCGTCGTGATGATCACGATCGGGTTGACGATCGGCGCGGCCACCAGGAACGTCAGGGTCTCGGCCGGCGTGATCCCGCGCATCAGCAGGCCGCGCGCGAACGGCACGTTGCCGCACTCGCACACCGGGATGAGCATGCCGAGCAGCGACAGCACCGCGCGCCGCGCCCATGCCCGCCGCGGCATGAACCGCTCGATCGCACTGGCGGGCACCCACACCTGGACCGCGATCGAGAGGATCACGCCGAGCATCACGAACGGCAGCGACTCGATCAGCACGCTGAGCGCGAGCGTCAGCCCGTCCTGCACGCGGGTCGGCAGCGCCTGCGGGAACAGGGCGGGCGCGAACACGTCGAGCAGCACGAGCACGCCGATCGCGGCCACGCCGATGCCGGCCCCGACCGCGATGCGGGTGGCCGGGGAGGCGGTCGGCGCCGGGGCGCCGCGATCGCGGGTGAGCGTCATGCCTTCCCGGCGGCGCACGACTCGCACAGGCCGAAGATGTCGACCACGTGCTCCGCGTCGCGGAAGCCGTGGCGCGCGGCGGTGTCGTGGGCCCACTTCTCGACGGCGGTGGCCTCGATCTCGACGGCCAGCCCGCACGAGCGGCAGATCAGATGGTGGTGATGCCCGCTCATGGTGCAGGCGCGGTAGAGCGCCTCGCCCTCGGGGCTCTGCAGCGAGTCGGCCTCGCCCGCGGCCGCGAGCCCGGCCAGGGCGCGATACACGGTGGCCAGGCCGATGCCGGTGTTCTCGTCGCGCAGCGCGGCGTGCAGGGTCTGCGCGCTCACGAAGCCGCGCGCGTCGGCGAGCGCGTCCCGCACCCGCTCGCGCTGCCACGTGTTCCGCTGCACCGCCATGGTCCGAGTCTACGGCGCGGGGCTTGCCGGAACCTGGGCGGCCGGCGCCGCCTCGGCGGCCACGCGCAGCGCGCGCTCCCGGCGCCAGGCGACCACGCGGCACACCACGTAGATGAGGAACGAGATGGTCGTGATGTACGGACTGACCGGCAGCGTTCCGGCGATCGCGAGCAGGATGCCTCCGACGGCCGACGCGAACCCGAACAGCGCCGCGAGCAGCGGCACGGCGACCGGGCCATGGCTGACCCGCATGGCGGCGGCGGCGGGCGTGACGAGCAGCGCCATCACCAGCAGGGCGCCGATGATGTGCACGGCGACGGCCACGATCAGGCCGAGCAGCAGCATGAACACCAGGCTGACGAACCGCGTCGGGACGCCGCGCGCGGCGGCCGCCTGACCGTCGAGCGAGTCGAAGCGCAGCGGGTTCCAGACCAGGATCAGCCCGACGAGCACCACGAGCGAGATGCCGATCAGCCATCCCAGATCCGGGCTCGAGACCGACACGATCTGGCCGGTCAGCAGGCTGAACCGGTTCGCGCTGCGGCCCTCGTACAGCGACAGGAACAGGATGCCCAGGCCGAGCCCGAAGGGCATGAGCACGCCGACGATCGAATTGCGGTCGCGCGCCCGGGCGCCCAGGACGCCGATGAGTGCGGCCGCGGCGACCGCGCCCGCGAGGGATCCCACGACCACGCTGCCGCCGAACAGCAGGGCCG
Source organism: Microbacterium sp. Root53 (assembly GCF_001426925.1). GTDB lineage: Bacteria > Actinomycetota > Actinomycetes > Actinomycetales > Microbacteriaceae > Microbacterium. The sequence goes on along the minus strand of NZ_LMFR01000001.1, from coordinate 215,649 downwards.
CGGCCGCGCCGGCGAACGACAGCTCGCTCACGCCGTGGACCGCGAACGCCATGTCGCGCTGCATGATGAACACGCCGATCAGGCCGCCCACGATGCCGAGCACGGCGCCCGCGATCACGGAGTTGGCGACCAGCTGCAGCAGCGCGCCGTAGTCGTCGAACGAGAAGACGTCGCCCCAGTCCAGCGCCGGGACGACCGGGGCGCCGGTCACGCCGCGCCCGCCTCGGTCTCGATCGCGGTGAGCGGCACGTCGCAGTGGTCGTCCGCGTCGGGCACGCCGACGACGACCAGCCGGCCGCCGGCGCGCAGCACGTGGACGGGCGCGCCGTACAGGTCGGTGAGCACGTCGGAGCGCAGCACCTCGTCGGGCCGGCCGAGCGTGAAGCGCCCTCCCGCGATGTACAGGATGCGGTCGACGTGCCCGAGGATCGGGTTCACGTCGTGCGTCACGAACAGCACGGCCGCGTCGCGCTCGTGCCGCTCGCGGTCGATGATCGCGGTGACGGCCTGCTGGTTGGCGAGGTCGAGGCTCGACAGCGGCTCGTCGCACAGCAGCAGCGTCGGCTGGTCGGCCAGGGCCTGCGCCACGCGCAGCCGCTGCTGCTCGCCGCCGCTGAGGAGGCCCACCGGGCGATCGGCGTAGGCGGTCGCGCCCACCCCGGCGAGCAGCGCGTCGACGCGCTCCCGGTCACCGCGGCGCGGCACGGGCAGTCCGAAGCGCGGGCCCTGGATGCCGAGCGAGACCAGGTCGCGGGCGCGCAGGCTCGTGCCCGGCGGCAGCGGTCGCTGCTGCGGGATGTAGCCGATGCGCCGGTCGCCGCGGCGCACGGGCGATCCCCCGACGCGGATGTCGCCGGCGCTGAGCTCCTGCAGGCCGAGGATCGACCGCAGCAGCGTGGTCTTGCCGGATCCGCTCGGTCCCAGCACGGCGACGAACTCGCCCGGCTTCACCGACAGATCCAGCCCCGACCACAGCTCGCGCCCGCGCAGCCGGAGGGCTGCGCCGGAGATCTCGAGCACGGGCGCGGACATGGCGACAAGCCTATCCCTGGTCATGAGAATCGTTCTCGGCGCGAAGCGCCGAGGCGAGGGTGCGCCTCAGGAGGAGAGCGCCTGTTCGAGGGCGTCGACGTTGGCGGTCATCCACTCGATGTAGGTCTGGTCGTCGGCGAGCAGCTCGCTGAGCTCGACCACCGGCACGCCTGCGGCCTCGGCCGTCTCGATCACCCGGTCGGTCTCGGCACCGCCGGTCTGCGCGTTCGCGAGGACGACCGCGACCTCTCCCGACTCGACCACCCGCGTCGCCTCGAGCAGCGTGGCGGGGGCGACGTCCTGCCCCTCCTCGACCGACTCGGCGAAGCCCTCGGGCGTGACGTCCGCGAGGCCGGCCGCGGCCGCGAGGTAGCCGCCGATGGGCTCGGTCAGGAACACGCCCTCGCCCTCGTGCGTCGCGGAGAGCGACTCGAGCCGCGCCTCGAGCGCCTCGAGGTCGGCGATCAGCGCGTCGCGGTTCGCGGCGAGCGCCTCGGCGTCGACGAGGTCAGGCAGCTCGTGCTCGATCTCCTCGGCCAGGCCCTCGACCAGGTCGACCATCGTGTGCGGGTGGTACCAGACGTGCTCGTTGAAGCCCTCGATGTGGGCGTGCTCCGCGTGCTCGTCCTCCGCGTGCTCCGCGTGCTCCTCCTCGGTCTCGCCGGCGTGCTCGTCCTCGGCGTGCGCCTCCTCCTCGCTCTCGGCGCCGGGGTAGTCGTGCGAGAACGAGACGGCCTCGATCACGACGGCGTCGCCGCCGAGGAGGTCGTCCATGAACGGGTCGTAGCCGCCGCCGTTCTCGATCACGAGGGTGGCGCCCTGCACCGTCAGCCGATCGCGGGCGCTCGCCTCGTACGAGTGCGGATCCTGCGTCGCGTCGTCGATGACGGCCGTCACCTCGGCCGCGTCGCCCACGAGCGCCTGCGCGATCGACGCGTACACGTTGGTGGACGCGACGATCGGGGCGGACTCCGCGCCCTCGCCCGACGTTGACGCGCAGCCGGCGAGCACGACGCCGGAGGCGGCGAGGAAGGTCAGAGGAAGGGCACGGCGAAGCAGCATGCCCTCCACCCTACGCGTAATGAGAATCGTTCTCAAACCGGCCGCGGGGATCAGCCCGTTTCGACTCCGGCGCTGGCGCGCCTCCGCTCAACGACCACGGATGAGGACGGGCAGCAAGTCCTGCCCCCACCGTCGTGCGAGCGTCCCCGTGCGCTTCTCCGTCCGTCGCATTCGCGACGGACGGAGCCTCGGCGCCGGGGGCCCAGCGAGCGTGCCGCGGAGCGGCCCCCGCAGCGCGAAGCGCTGCCGAACGGCAGCGAAGCGACGTTCCTCGCTCGCGAGTGTCCGGCGCCGAGCGTCGGCGCGAGCGCGCGACCCGCTTCTAATCAAGAAGCAGCGCGGGCTCCTCCAGCACGGCGGCGACGTCGGCGACGAAGCGGCTGATGGCGTCGCCGTCGACCACGCGGTGGTCGAACGAGCCCGAGACGGTCGTGACCCAGCGGGGGCGGACCTCGCCGTCGACGACCCACGGCTTCTGCCGGATCGCGCCCATCGCGATGATCGCGGACTCGCCGGGGTTGATGATCGGGGTGCCCGCGTCCATCCCGAACACGCCGATGTTCGTGATCGTGATGGTGCCGCCCTGCTGGTCCGCCGGGGTGGTCTTGCCGTCGCGGGCCGTGACCGTGAGCTTCTCGAGCGCCTTCGCGAGGTCGCGCATGCTCAGGTCCTGCGCGTCCTTGATGTTCGGGACGAGCAGGCCGCGCGGCGTGGCGGCCGCGATGCCGAGGTTGACGTAGTGGCGCACCAGGATCTTCGCGCCGTCCTCGCCGTCGACCCACGCCGAGTTGATCATCGGGGTGCGGCGCGCAGCCCACAGCACCGCGCGCGCGACGATCAGCAGGGGCGACACCTTCACGTCGGCGAAGTCCGGCGACGCCTTGAGCCGCTTCACGAGCTCCATCGTCCGGGTGGCGTCGACGTCGGTCCACACCGACACGTGCGGCGCGGAGTACGCCGAGCCGACCATCGCGCTCGCGGTCGCCTTGCGGACGCCCTTGACCGGGATCGCCTCGACGCGGGCGTCATCGGCGACCGGCGCGGCGGCCGGCGCCTGGACCGGGATCTCCTTCTCGCGCACCGCGGGCCACTCGGGCGTCGAGATGTTGCGGAACACGCTCGCCTGCTGCGCGTGCTTGAGCACGTCCTCGCGGGTGACCTCGCCCGCCGGGCCCGACCCGGCGACCTCGCCGAGCGCGACGCCGAGGTCTCGCGCGAGCTTGCGGATCGGGGGCTTGGCGATCACGCCGACCGACGACGCCACGGGCTTCTCGGGCTTCTTGCGCCGCCGGGTCTTCGCCTCGCCGCCGGTGCCGTAGCCGACCAGCACGGAGCCGCCGCCGGCCTCGGGCTGCTGACCGGGGCCGGTCGGCTCGTGCGCGTCGCGCGCCGCGGCCGGCGTCTCGTCGGCGGGGACCACGGTGATGATGGGCGCGCCGACCTCGACCGTGTCGCCCTCGGCGACCAGGAGCTCGCCCACCGTGCCCGCGAACGGGGACGGCAGCTCGACGAGCGACTTGGCGGTCTCGATCTCGGCGATCACGTCGTCGACCGCGACCGTGTCGCCCGGGGCGACGTGCCACGAGACGATCTCGGCCTCGGTCAGGCCCTCGCCGACGTCGGGGAGATGGAAGGTCTGCATCGTCAGGTCCTCAGATCAGCTGGGTCGTGGAGGGACGGGGTCATCCGTCGGGTGCGGCGCTCTCAGTATGCGAGCGCCCGGTCGACGGCTTCCAGCACGCGGTCGGCGTCGGGAAGGTAGACGCCCTCGAGCTTCGCGGGCGGGAAGGGGGTGTCGAAGCCGGAGACGCGCAGCACCGGCGCCTCCAGGGAGTAGAACGCGCGCTCGGCGATCGTGGCGGCGATCTCGCTGCCGACGCTCGCGCTGCCCGGCGCCTCCTGCACGACCACGGCGCGGCCCGTGGAGCGCACCGAGTCGAGGACGGGGCCGTAGTCGATGGGCGACAGCGAGCGCAGGTCGACGACCTCGCAGCTGGTGCCCTCGGCCTCGGCGAGCGCGGCGGCCTGGAGCAGCGTGGTCACCATGGCGCCGTGGCCGACGAGGGTCACGTCGGTGCCCTTGCGGACGACGCGGCTCGCGTGCAGCGGCAGCGCGCGCGCCGACGTGTCGACCTCGCCCTTCTGCCAGTACTTCGACTTGGGCTCCAGGAAGATCACCGGGTCGGTCGAGGAGATCGCGTCCTGGATCATCCAGTACGCGTCGTTCGGCGTCGAGGGGCTGACGACGCGCAGGCCCGGCGTGTGGGCGAAGTACGCCTCGGGGCTCTCCTGGTGGTGCTCGACCGCGCCGATGTGCCCGCCGTACGGGATCCGGATGACCACGGGCAGCGACAGCGCGCCCTCGTGACGGTAGGTCAGCTTCGCCAGCTGCGTGGTGATCTGGTCGAACGCCGGGAACACGAAGCCGTCGAACTGGATCTCGACGACCGGGCGGAAGCCGTTCATCGCGAGTCCGATCGCGGTGCCGACGATGCCCGACTCGGCCAGCGGGGTGTCGATCACGCGGCGCTCGCCGAACTCCGCCTGGAGCCCCTCGGTCACGCGGAAGACGCCGCCGAGGCGGCCGATGTCCTCGCCCATCAGCAGCACGCGGTCGCTGCCCGCGAGCGCGGCGCGCAGGCCGGCGTTCAGGGCCTTGCTGAGGGTCATGGTCTGCAGGTTCTCGGGAGCCATGCTCACGCGCCCTCCTCGAACGAGGCCTCGTAGTCGGCCAGCCAGCGGCGCTGCTCGTCGATCAGCGGGTGCGGCTCGGAGTACACGTGCGAGAAGATCGCGTCGCGGCCCGGCGCCTCGAGCTGGGTCGTGCGCGTGCGGGCGTCCGCGGCGAACGCGGCGGCCTCGTCGTCGACGCCCTGGAAGAACGCCTCGGACGCCCCCCGGCCCTCCAGGTACGTGCGCATGCGCGTGATCGGATCGCGCTCGGCCCAGGAGCGCTCCTCGTCGCTGGTGCGGTACTTGGTGGGGTCGTCGCTCGTCGTGTGGGCGCCCATCCGGTACGTCACAGCCTCGATCGCGCGGGGACCGCGCCCCGCACGCGCGTCGTCCAGCGCGAGCTTCGACACGGCGTAGCTCGCGAGCACGTCGTTGCCGTCGATCCGGATGCTCTCCATCCCGTACCCGCGGGCCCGGTCGGCGAGCGGCACGCGGGACTGCGTCGCGACCGGCACCGAGATCGCCCAGTGGTTGTTCTGCAGGAAGAAGACCTGCGGCGTCTGGTAGCTCACGGCGAACACCATGGCCTCGTGCACGTCGCCCTGGCTCGAGGCGCCGTCGCCGTAGTAGACGATGACGGCCTCGTCCCGCTCGGGGTCGCCCGACGCGTGGCGGCCGTCGAACGCGATGCCCATCGCGTAGCCCGTGGCGTGCAGCGTCTGCGAGCCCAGCACGAGCGTGTACAGGTGCGTGTTGCCGTTCTTGGGGTCCGTCGGGTCCCAGCCGCCGTGGCTCACGCCGCGCATCAGCTTGATGATGTCGACGGGGTCCACGCCGCGGATGGTCGCCACGACGTGCTCGCGGTACGAGGGGAACACGTGGTCCTGCGCGCGGGCGGCCCGCGCGGATCCGACCTGCGCCGCCTCCTGCCCGTGCGACGGCGGCCACAGCGCGAGCTGCCCCTGCCGCTGCAGCAGCGTGGCCTGGCGGTCGAACGCCCGGATCACCGCCATGTCGCGGTAGAGCTGCTCGAGCTCGTCGTCGCCGAGGGCGTCCACGATCGGCAGGTACCGCTCCGCCGATGCGGACGACGCGATGCGCCCGTCCGCGTCGAGGATGCGGACGGTCGGGTCGGTCTCAGCCTCTGTCAGAGGGACGTCTGCCGAAGTCACCGTTCCACGCTATCCGCGGGTCCACCCGAACCCGACGGAACACTCGGGACAACGGATCGGGCGATCCCTAGGACCTTCTCCACAGACTCATGCTCCCCGATCGATATGCGCACGCCCTCGGGGAAGGGGCGGACGATGATCCCGGCGGCGTCGAACGCGCCCGCGACGGCCTGCGAGTCGTCCGACGGCAGCCAGACGAAGTTGCCCTGCGCGTCGGGCACGGGCCAGCCCATCTCCCGAAGCCCGGCGGCGAGGCGGTCGCGACGGGCGACGAGCTCGTCGACCCGCGCGTCGATCTCCGCCTGGTGCGCGAGGCTCGCCACGGCGGCGGCGACCGACTGGGCCGTGACCGACAGCGGCGTGACGGTGCTGCGGGCCGCGTCGAGCACCCGCGGGTGGCCGATCGCGTAGCCCACGCGCAGCGCCGCCAGGCCGTAGGCCTTGGAGAACGTGCGCAGCACCACGACGTTGGGGTGCGCCTCGAACACGCGCTCCCCCAGGCCGTCCACGGCGTCGGGATCGCGCACGAACTCGGCGTACGCCTCGTCGAGCAGGATGAGCACGTCGCCCGGGACCTTCTCGACGAACGCCGCGAACTCGGCGCTCGTGATGATCGGCCCGGTCGGGTTGTTGGGGGTGCACAGCAGCACCACGCGCGTCCGCTCCGTGACGGCGGCGGCCATGGCGTCGAGGTCGTGCCGGCCGTCGGGCAGGTTCGGCACCTGAACGCCGGACGCGCCGGCGATCAGCACGAGGCCGGGGTACGCCTCGAACGAGCGCCACGAGTAGACGACCTCGTCGCCCACCGTCGCGGCGGCCTGGATGAACGCCTGCAGCAGGGCCACGCTTCCGGCGCCGATCAGGACGCCGTCGGGCTCCACGCCGTACCTCTCCCCGAGGGCCTCGCGCAGCCTCGCGGCCGTCGCGTCGGGGTAGCGGTTGAACTCGGTCGCCGCGCGCGTCGCCTCCAGCACGGCGGGCAGCGGGTCGAAGGGGTTCTCGTTGCTCGAGAGCTTGAACCCGTTCGGGTCGGCCGGTCGCCCCTGCCTGTACGGGGGCAGCGCGGCGATCTCGGGGCGGATGCGCGGAAGGACCGGCTCATCGGGGGTCATGCGGGCAGTCTATTTCTCCGCCGTCCCGAGGATGCCGTGGCGCCGGCCGGGTGCCACACTGGGGCCATGCGCTTCCTGGTCCGCGTGCTCGTGAACGCCTTCGCCATCTGGGTGGTGACGCTCATCCCCGTCCTGCAGGTGACGGTGACCCCGTTCGCCCCGGGCGGCGACCTGCAGCTCGTCCTCACGCTGCTGGCGGTGGCCGCGATCTTCGCGATCGTCAACAGCGTCATCGGAACCGTGATCCGGATCGTGGCCTTCCCGCTCTACATCCTGACCCTCGGGTTGATCTCGCTCGTCGTGAACGGCTTCCTGCTGTGGCTGACCGCGGTCATCACGGGCTCGTTCGGATGGGGCCTCGAGGTGGGCCACTTCTGGTGGGGCGTGGTCGCGGCGTTCCTGATCACGGTCATCAACTGGCTGTTCGGGATCGTCCTGCGCCCGCAGAAGAAGGACGACTGAGGCCGGAGACCCGTCAGCGCGGGTCGCCGGCGCGCTCGGCCGCGTACTCCACCGACTCGACGCGCTCGGCCTCGGCCAGCGCGGCGAAGCGGTCGGACGCGGCGGCCAGCCGCGGGTCGGCGGAGGCATCCACCTGTTCGGCCATCCGCTCGTACGACTCGCGGCTGTGCGCGTCCATGCCGAGGCTCCACAGCTCGGGTCCCGGGTCGTGGGTGTCGTGCACGACCACGCTGCCGGGAGCTCCGCCCGCGATCGGCGCCCCGCCGTGCGTGAGCCCCGTCCCGACCGGATCGTCGCGGTTGCGGAGCGTCACGCTCAGCGTGTCGGGCGGCGCGACGACGCTGACCGGGGACCCGTACGTCACGAGCGTCGCGACCCGGTACTCGCGCTGGAGCGCGAGCTGCGAGGCGATCATGCCGCCCTGCGAGTGCCCGAACGCGTGCACGGTCGCTCCGGGCTTCGCGCCGGCATCCCGCAGCGCGGCCCGCACGGCCTCGTATGACGCGGCGGGCATCCCGAAATACGCCCCGAGGTTCGATCCGGTGTCGAGCGCCTCGCTGCCGCCGCGCGCCAGGGTCCGCGTGCCCGAGACGTAGACGGCGTACTCGGCGGGCCGGTCCGCGAACGTGTACTTCTCGACCCGGATGAGCGCATGGGCCGTGTCGGGGATGCGCCGGAGCCCGTCGGCGACGCCCGTGGCGGGCCGGTCGACGCGCGTGCCGTACCCGGCGACCCGCACCGCGTCGGCCCGCCCGACCAGGCGCGCATCCGGTCCCACGACGCCCCTGCCGAATCCGCGCACCAGGTCGAGGGCTGCGGCACCCAGCAGGGTCGCGACGAACCCCGGGATGCCGTCCATGCCGAGCGACGACTGGGCCAGCAGCTCCTTCGCCCAGTCCTGCTCCCACTCGCGGGTCACCCGGTCGGCCTCGGCGAGCGCGCCGGGGCTGCGGGCCTCGGCCGCGAGGATCCGCTCCTCCCAGGCCCGCACGGCCTGGATCCGCTCGCGCCCGCGGGACGTCTCGAACGACATCCGCGTCCTCGCCTCGACGATCTCGTAGACGTCGGCCATGCGGCGCAGCTCGCCCGCGATCGCCCGCGCGCCGTCCGCCGCGGTCGCCGCGTCCCGCGCGATCGACTCGACCGACCCCTGGTCCAGCGGGAACGGCGTGGCGTGCACGGCGGCCCAGGCCCGCTCCCGGGCTCCGTCGAAGTGCGAGGCGGCGACGTCGAAGCGCGCGGCGGCGTCGCGCAGCGACCGCGTGTCGACCGCGACGACCGATCCCGACCCGATGTCCAGCGGCATCACCCCTCCTGCCCGGCCCCGCTCGCGTGGACCATGCCCTCCCAGCGCAGCCCGGCCGACGCTGTCGTGCAGCGCTCGGCGAGCGCGACCGCGCGGCGCCGGTGCTCCTCGGCCGCCACCTGGAACCGCCCCGCCGCGTCGGACTCCCACGCGGTCGCGTCACGTCCCGCGGCGAGCGCCGCCGCCCCGGCCTCGACCTCGGCCCGGGCCGCCGCGAGGTGCTCGCACGCACGGGCGGCCAGGTCGTAGCCGGGGATGTGCGCCATGCCCCCACCGTGCCGCGTCGCGAGCCTGCCGCGAGGGCGCCCGCGGCCCGAGCGGCACAAGCCCGGACGGACGGCCGCTGTGGACGGACGATGGCACTCACGCGCGGTCCGTCGGAGCGGCAGAATGGTCGGCATGCCCGGTCAGGACCCCTTCCGCGTCGTGTTCGTGTGCACGGGGAACATCTGCCGGTCGCCCATGGCGGAGGTGGTCTTCCGCGACCTCGCCGAGCGCGCCGGCCTGGCCGACCGTGTGCTCTCCACCAGCGCGGGCACCGGCGACTGGCACGTCGGCGAGCGGGCCGACGGCCGCACGCTCGCCGCGCTCAGCCGGCGCGGCTATGACGGCTCGACCCACCGGGCGCGGCAGTTCAGCGTCGAGGCGTTCCACGACAACGACCTCGTGGTCGCGCTCGATCGCAGCCACGAGCGCATCCTGCGGCAGTGGGCGCACGACCCCGGGCATCGCGACCGCATCTTGCTGCTGCTGTCGTTCGATCCGTCCGCCCCGGGCCCGGATGTGCCGGACCCCTATTACGCGGACGACGGGATGTTCGACCACGTGCTCGGTATGATCGAGAGCGCCAGCCGGGCGCTGTTTCGCCAGCTCGAACCCGCGATCCGTCCGCCTCGAACCGGAGGACTCTCCTGACCGTTCTGCCAGCCCAGCCCCTGAGCCCCCTCGACGGCCGTTACAAGGCCGCCGTCTCGCCCCTGGGCGAGTACCTGTCGGAGGCGGGCCTGAACCGGGCCCGCGTCGAGGTCGAGGTCGAGTGGCTCATCACGCTCACCAACCACTCGCTGTTCGGCACCACCCCGCTGTCGCAGGACGAGAAGTACCAGCTGCGCGCGCTGTATCTGGCGTTCGGCCAGGCCGAGATCGACTGGCTCTCCGAGCGCGAGGCGATCACGCGCCACGACGTCAAGGCCGTCGAGTACCTGGTGCGCGATCGCCTGAGCCGGCTCGGGCTGGACCGGATCGCTGAGCTCACGCACTTCGGCTGCACGAGCGAGGACGTCAACTCGCTCGCGTACGCGCTGATCGTCAAGCGCGCGGTCGCCGACGTGTGGCTGCCCGCCTACAAGGCGGTCATCCAGAAGCTCCGCGAGCTGGCGCTCGAGCACGCCGACGCCCCGATGCTGTCGCGCACGCACGGCCAGCCGGCGACGCCCACGACGATGGGCAAGGAGCTCGGCGTGTTCGTGTGGCGCCTCGAGCGCGTGCTCGCCCAGATCGAGTCCGGCGAATACCTCGGCAAGTTCAGCGGAGCGACCGGCACCTGGTCGGCGCACCTCGCCGCGGCCCCGCAGGTCGCCTGGCCGAACGTGGCGCGCGAGTTCGTGGAGTCGCTCGGCCTCACGTTCAACCCGCTCACGACGCAGATCGAGTCGCACGACTGGCAGGTGGAGCTGTACGACCGCGTGCGCCACGCGGGCGGCATCCTGCACAACCTGGCGACCGACATCTGGACGTACATCTCGCTCGGCTACTTCGCGCAGATCCCCGTCGCGGGTGCGACCGGGTCGTCGACCATGCCGCACAAGATCAACCCGATCCGGTTCGAGAACGCCGAGGCGAACCTCGAGCTGGCGTCGGCCCTGTTCTCGTCGCTCGCGCAGACGCTCGTCACCTCGCGCCTGCAGCGCGACCTCACCGACTCGACCACGCAGCGCAACATCGGCGTCGCGTTCGGGCACTCGCTGCTCGCGCTCGACAACCTCACGCGCGGGCTGGGCGAGATCTCGCTGTCGCGCGACGTGCTGCTGGCCGACCTCGACGCGAACTGGGAGGTGCTGGGCGAGGCGATCCAGACCGTGGTGCGCGCGGAGGTCACGGCCGGCCGCTCGACCATCCGGGACCCGTACGCGCTGCTCAAGGAGCTGACCCGCGGCCGCCGCGTCGGGGCCGAGGACCTCGCCGAGTTCGTGCGCGGCCTGGAGATCGGCGACGAGGCCAAGCAGCGCCTGCTCGAGCTGACGCCCGCCACCTACAGCGGCCTGGCCGAGCAGCTCACGCGCTCCAAGCTCTGATCCGGGCGGTCACCCCGAGCCAGCCTGACGCGGCGCAAGGAAGAGTGCGCGGCACAAGGAGGATCATCCTGATCCCGGCCTTGTGTCGCGCACTTCTCCTTGTGTGGAGTCGGCGGATGACCCCGGGTCAGTCCTCTTCGCTGTCGTTCTGGTTGCGGAGCGCCTCGTCGTCCAGGAGCGCGAGGTCGGCGCGCGTGACGAGCTGCGACGTGACCGCGTACTCGACCAGCCGCGCGCGGCGGTTCGTGGCCAGGCGGCCGGGACCGCCGCGCAGGCCCTGGACGCCCATCCGGTCGAGCTTGTCGCAGACGTTGTCGAGCTTGCGGTTGAACTTGCTCATGGTCCAGCCGAGGCGCTGGGCGGCGGCGCTGGAGGACGGCAGCTCGCTCATGCTGACGCCCTCGCGGCGCAGCATGGGCTCGGCAAGGGCGACGATCAGCAGCTTCTGCAGGGGCGTGAAGCTGACGGGCATGACCGTGGTCTCGCCGCTCATGGACGCCTCGATCTGGCTGGAGACGGCGTACTGCGCCTCCTCCGTGTAGAGCGTGAGCTCGTACGTCGTGGGGCCGGCGGTGAAGACGACGACGCTCTGCGCGAAGACGATCGGCATGCGCGCGCCGGGCGACAGCCACGACTGGACGGCGCCGCCCGCGCTCGAGATGGTCGCGGCCAGCCGCGAGCCGACGTTCGCGAGCCACCACAGGCCGTCGTGGTACTGCAGCTCCAGGAACTGGCGATGCAGGTACTGGTTGTCGTCGATCTCGAGGTCGCCCTCGCGGCCGATCACGAACGGACGGCCGATCGGCACCTCGTGCCACTCGCCCGCGAACTCGACGCGCAGCGGGGCGATGCGCCCCGGCATGGTGTTCACCTCGACCTCGTCGAACGGTCCCGTCGATGCGCTCAGATCCGTCAAGATGCGACCCCCTCGCCTGACATATTGCCACCGGACGGCGGCGAAATGCGGACGACGGTCCGCGATGCGCGCGTTCAGACCGCCCGGAAGCACCCTACCCCGCGGGGACGAGGGCATTCCTGCCGCCCCTTCCCCGGGGGCGCCGGCGGGCGTCAGTCGAAGGCGGGGCGCAGCTCCTCGCGGATCGCATCGATGTTCGCGGGGCTCACCTTCCACCGCTCGGTGTCCGTGTCCTCGAAGGTCACGCCGTACCGGCCGGTGGTGCTGTCGAACTGCACGAGCAGCTTGATCGGCAGGGCGTCGTCCGGCCCGAAGTACCCGGCGAGGTACCGCTCCACCTCCGGACGCACCGCGCGAGGGCTCACGGTCACGGCCGAGATCGTCCCGTCGGGCGAGTACGCGTAGCCGTAGGCCTGGAAGAACCGGCCCTCGTTCAGCCCGAGCACCAGCGAGAACGACTCCCAGTCGTCCGCGGCGTCCTCGAGGTTCTCGATGAGCGCCCGGATCAGCGCGACGCTGGCGTCCTCGGTGAGCTGTTCGTCGGTCATGGAGCTCCTCACAGTCTCGGCATGTCGGCGGTCTTCACACGATCGAACACCGCTCCGGCGACATTGTCGAACTCAGGCCGGTTGCGGTAGACGACCTCACCGGTCGTCGGGTTCGTGACGGAGTACTTGACCGAGAACGAATCGGGCCGCACGGCACCCGGCGGGAAGACGTCGATCGAGTAGTCGACCTGGTATCCCCGGTTCACCCAGGCGGCCCACTCGTTCTCCATGGTCTTCCAGGCGCCGATGTTGAGGTTGCCGGCCTGGGGCGCGATGCCCTCGTCGGGCGTATCGCCGAAGAACCGGTGCGCGCCGAGGTGTCCGCCGTGATCGCCCTTGTCGCCCAGGCGGCCGATCTCGGTCGCATTGTCCCGGCGGGTGGACGAGCCGAAATCCTTCTTGACGGTGCCGGTCTCGGAGATGGGGCGGCCCGTGTCGCGGTCCCAGATCGTGGTCTTGCGGTTGGGCCCGTTTCCGAGATCGGTGCGCGTGCGCCTCTGCGGCGTGTCGGGCTTGTCGGTGAACTTGTCCTGCTTGCGCGTGCGGCGCACGAAGTCGTCCAGCTGGTCCGCGTGGTTCTTCGCCAGCTGCGGCAGCTTCACGTCCGCATGCCGCGCACCCCGCACCGCCGCCTCCGACAGGCTCTCGAAGATCGGCTTGAACTTCCCCACCTCAATCACCCCCGAAGTTCAACGCCTGGAAATCCGAGAAGAACCGCGACGTCACCGTCTGAATATCCGCCCCATGCATCTTCATATCCGCCTGCGCCTGCTCCAACGCCGCCAGATCCGCCGAGAACTCATCCGAATCCCCGCCCTGAGCCTCCACCATCGGCGCATCCAGAATCGCGTCCACCACCGCCGGCAGCTGCTCCCCCAACGGCTCGATCACCATCGGCGCCAGCTGATTCAACAGCTGCTCCACCACCACATCCACCGCCGCATTCAACAGCTTCTTCTTGATGATCAGCATCGCCCCCGCACCCGCCGCCGTGAACGGATTCGTCAGCATCGCCACCAACGCGATCATCGTCGTGGTCACATCCGCGATCACCTTGATCTTCAACGCGAAGATCGCATCCGCACCCACATCCATCGCCGACGCCGCCGGCGGCATCAGATCCACCAGCTTCTGCAGATTCTGCGAACGATTCGCATTCCACGCCGCCACATACGCCGGACCCGCCTGACCCACCATCGCCCCGGCCAGATCACCATTCACCTTGCGATCCACCGCCTGGATCGCCGACTCCAGATCCGCCCCATACGCCCGCAGCAGATCCGCACCCCGGCGCACCTCGTCCTCATCGATGTCCGGCCACTCGAAGCCCAGCTTCTCCATGACCCACACCAACTCGTTCGGCAACATCATCCCCACGGCGCCACCTCCTGGGTCGACTGTACGAAGGGGGCGCCGAGCCGACCATGGGCACCGCATCCCCGGTGCGACCTGCCCATGTCGTGCCGCTCAGTCGCCCGGTCGGTCGATCTCGATGCTCACGAACCGCGAGTCCGGGATGGCCTTGACGGTCACGGTCGCGCCGTCGAGCGCGCCGGGCTCCAGGCCGAGCCGCTGCTCGAGCTCCACGCGGCTGAGCGCCCGCAGGTCGCCCGCCTGCGAGGCCGGCGCGAGGAACCTCATGTCACCCTTGGACGTCACGCCGTACTCGTCCGGGCTGCTCTGGCCGATCGCGTCCTCGTAGAGCTCCTCGCGGATCTGGCCGGGCACCTTCTTCGGCACGCCCTCGACCTCGTCCAGCACGTCGCCCGGCACGGCCTGGAGCTCCTTGGCCACGGACGTGCCGGCGTCTCGGAACGGGTCGTAGTCGTCGGACCGGTGGCGGGGCCGGTGGTCGAGCGACGCCAGGCCGCGCGCCACGTCCTCGCGGACGTCGTAGTCCTTGCTGTGCGACGTCGGCCCCTTGCGGTCGCCCCGGTGCTTCGCATCGCCGGCCGCACGCCGGTCGAGCCCGCGGATGGCGTCGGCGTCGGCGCGGTGCTTGCCCCCGCGCTTGCGGAACGCGCCGGCGAAGCCCTGCTTGAACTCGCGGCCGGCGCCGTCCACGGCGTCGACGATCTCGCGGATCACGACCTTCAGGCTGCTCATGTCAGGCTCCCGAGATCTGCAGGTTGGCGAGGTCGGCGAGCAGCTGATCGGTCAGCAGCTCGACGTCGGCGGCGTGCGCGTCCATGTCGGCGGCCGCCTGGTCGAGGGCCTCGAGGTCGGCGTAGAACTCGTCGGCGTCGCCGACGGTCGCCTCGACGACCGGGGCGTCCAGCAGGGCCGCCACGAGCCCCGGGACCTTCTCGGCCAGGGGCTCGACCGCGAGCGGCAGCACCTCGTCGATCACCTTCTCGAGCGTCGCCTCCATGGCCATGTCGAAGAGCTTCTTGCGCGCGAGGATGAGGACGGCCGCGCCGCCCGCGCCGAAAGGGCCCGCCGCGAGGAGCGGGATCAGCTGCGCGAGCGTGATCGTGACGTCGGCGATCACCTTGATCTTGAGCGCCAGCACGATGTCGGCGGCGATGTCGATGCCGACCGCGGCCGGGCCCAGCACGTCCAGCAGCTTCTGGACGTTCTGCGACCGGTTCAGGTTCCAGCCGTTCACGTGCGCCGCTCCGGCCTGTCCGCGCATCGCCGCGGCGATGTCGCCGTTGATGCGGCGATCCGCGGCCTGGACGAGGGCCTCCATGTCGTCGCGGTACGCGCGCACCAGGTCCGCGGCGCGGCGGACCTCGTCCTCGTCGACGTCGGGCCACTCGAGCCCCATCTTGTCCATGATCCAGATCAGCTCGTCCGGCAGCATCATGCCCACGGCCCCACCTCCGCGGAGGACGTTACGGACTGCTCACGGTCGCGACCATGGGGAGCGCACCCCCGGGTGCCTCCTGCCCATGGAGGTCGGCCCGCCCGGGGTCCGTCACTCGTCCTCTGCGAGCAGCTCCCGCGCGCGAGCGCTCTGCCTCAGCTTGAGGAGCATGTACTCGAGCGCCTCGGACTCGTCGGTGAACGTGCGGAACGTGGCCGGCACGACCGTCGCCCGCTCGGTCGTGAGGTAGACCGCCCACTCGGATCCGCGCGGCTCGAAGACGACCGCGTCCTCGTCGATCGACTCCTCGTCCAGGAACAGGGCGTCGACGAGACCCTCGTCGGCGATGATCTTCTTCAGCTCTGCGCGATTCATCGCGGGTGCTCCCGTCGTGGTCATCGGATCTCCCGGATCATCCCGAGCTGCTGCAGCAGGTTCGGGGAGAGCGGCAGCAGGTCCTGCACGGCGCCACCGGGCTCCCCGAAGGCCGGGGCGGCCTCGCCGCGCTGCACGCTCGTCATGTCCGTGAGGCTGCCGCCGTACTTGGCGAGCAGCGCGTCGATCTTCTCACGCGTCGATTCGCTGGCGTTCTGGTACGCGTCGGGAAGCTCCGAGAGGTCGCGCGTCCACTCGTACTGGTGGTACGCGCTCGGGTTCTCCTCGTAGGGAAGCGATCGCGAGCCGTAGGAGAACGGTCCGTCGCCGGGAACCGGAGACACGTAGCGGCCGCCGGGACCGCCGTAGCGGTCGAACACGTCGCCTGCGCGGGGCGTGTGATCGTGCTTGATCGGGTCGCCGTTGCCGTCGAGCCGGAAACCCCCCTTCGGCGCCTGGCTCCAGTCGATCTTGCCGTCGGGCGTCAGATTGGAGGGCTTCGGCACCAGCTCGTCGCGCCGGGCGTGCAGCGGCAGGTACCCGCGGCCGCCGGTCACCCGGGGGCGGCCGTCCGCACGATGCGACGGCTCGTACCGGTCCTGGCCGCGCACCTTGCGCACGACGTCCTTCAGGTGATCGCTGTGGTTGTCGCCGAGCTGGTGGAGCCGGGCGTCCGCGTGACGGAAACCGCGGAGCACGGCCTCCTTGACCTCCCGGATGACGGGCTTGATGGACATCAGTCGTCACCCCCGAAGTCGAGCGCCGAGAACTCCGCGAAGAACGTCGACGTCACCTGCTGGATGTCCGCGCCGTGCATCTTCATGTCGCCCTGCGCCTGCTCCAGGGCTTCGAGGTCCGCGTAGAACTCATCCGAGTCACCCGCCTGTCCCTCCACCATCGGCGCGTCCAGGATCGCATCCACGAGCGCCGGCAGCTGCTCCGCCATCGGCTCCACGACGAGCGGAGCGAGCTGGTTTATCAGCTGCTCCACCACGATGTCCACGGCCGCATTGAGCAGCTTCTTCTTGATGATCAGCATCGGACCCGCGCCCGCCGCCGTGAACGGGTTGGTCAGCATCGCCACCAGGGCGATCATCGTCGTGGTCACATCCGCGATCACCTTGATCTTGAGCGCGAGGATCGCGTCCGCCGCGACGTCCATGCCCGAGGCGGCGGGGGACATCAGGTCGAGCAGCTTCTGCAGGTTCTGCGACCGGTTGGTGTTCCACGCGCTGACGTACGCCGGCCCGGCCTGGCCCCGCATCGCGCCCGCGAGGTCGCTGTTCACCTTGCGGTC
This sequence comes from Microbacterium sp. Root53, assembly GCF_001426925.1. Lineage (GTDB taxonomy): Bacteria > Actinomycetota > Actinomycetes > Actinomycetales > Microbacteriaceae > Microbacterium. The sequence goes on along the minus strand of NZ_LMFR01000001.1, from coordinate 198,591 downwards.
GACCGCCTGGATCGCCGATTCCATGTCCGACGCGTAATTGCGCAGCAGAACGGCGCCCTTGCGCACCTCATCCTCATCGATGTCCGGCCACTCGAAGCCCAGCTTCTCCATGACCCACACCAACTCGTTCGGCAACATCATGCCCACGTGAAGACCTCCCCGCTCGAGGGTAGGCGGGGCGGCGCCGGCGTCACCATGGGGACAAAGACCCGCGGTCGCGCCGCGTCTACGGCGCCGGCGCCCACTGGACGGAGTCGTGGGTGAGGGGCGCGACCGGCCCGGATCGGCCGGCGACGCCGGTCACGTCGCGGTCTGCGATCGTGATCCGGGGGTTCGCGGCGAGCGGCAGGGCCACGGCGGCCCGCACGATGGTCGCCTCGATCGCCGCGCGCACGTCGCGCGCCTCGTACACGTCGGCGGTCCGCGCGAGCCGCGCGATCAGCTCGTCGCGCTCGGGGTCGGCGTGCCGCGTGATCGACGCCGCGCCCTCGGCGCCCCACTGCGCGGCGATCTCGGCCGGGGTCTGCGGGATGGGCACCCGCGCGATCGCGGCGTCCCAGTCGCGGTCGGCGAGCGCCGCGGCGTAGTCGTCACTGCCGCAGTCGGCGATGCCCCACCCCGCCTCGGCGCCCGCGTCGCGCAGCGCCGCGAACGCGCCGGAGGCGAACGCGCTGCGGCGGTCGTAGAGCACGCAGACCCGCGTGCCCGGAGCGACGCCGACGGCCTGACGCTCCTCCTCCGGCTGGCCCGCGGGCTCGCCGAGCGTCTGCGCGAAGCCGGAGTCCTCGTTCGCGATGTCGTACGCGCGGGATCCGGGCGCCGTCACCATCGAGGTCGAAGGCGGGTACACGGACGCCCACTCGCCCGCCCCGCGCTCCACGAGGTCGCCGCGGGGCACGCCGTGCAGGAACGCGGTGCGCACCGCGTGCTGCGTGAAGATGCCGCCGGGATTCAGCATCAGGGCCCAGACCGTGCCGTCGTGCTGGGCGTCCACGGCGAAGTCCGTCCGCTCCAGCTCGCGGATGGGAGCCCGGTTCTCCGAAGTGGGCGCCACCTGCACGACGTCCAGCTGCTCGCCGATCGCGGCGACCGGGTCGTCACCGGGGGGCACCAGGCGGACGCGGGCGAACTGCGGCGTGGGCGCTCCGCGATACGACTCGTTCGGCACGAGCACGACGCTCTGGCCCGCCTCGTCCTGCTCCACCTGCTGCACGCGGAACGGACCGCTCGACAGCAGCAGGTGCGGGGGCAGCTCGCCCGAGGGATCGAGCGCGAAGCCCTCGTTCCACACGTCGGCGAGCCGCTCGAGCGCGTCGGCGTCGCCGTCGCGGACCGCGGCGACGACCGCCTGCTTGGCCTCCATGTCGTCGTCGAGTCCGAACGCCAGCCGCCCCGCGACGTGCGCCGGCACCGACACCGCCAGGGCGTGCTGCCAGTCCACGACCGGCTCCTCGAACGTCACCTCGATCGCGCGGGCGAACTCGTCGACCGCGGGCGGTGCGGCCGAGCGACGCAGCCCGCTCGGCACCACGTCGAACCACGGCACGCCCGGCACCGGCCGGTAGACCCCCTCCGCATCGCGATGCGCCTCGGGGTCGAAGGACTCGGGGGCGAAGAAGCCGGACGCCGCCGCCCAGCCGAGCAGGAGGTCCGCCGCGTCGAGCGGGATGCCGTCGGACCAGGACGGCTCCGCGAGGTCGTACCGGACGGTGAACGGATCGTCGTCGACGATCGTGACGGAGCCGAAGCCCTCGTCCGGAACCAGCTCGCCGTCGATCAGGTCGCCGAAGCCGGCGCGCGTCAGTTCCGCGACGTCGAGGTCGCCGGGCGTCGCGTGCGCGACCGCCTGGGCGTTGACGCCGGTCAGCTCGCCGGTCCATCCGACGACGATCTCGGAGCCGGGGACGACGGTCGCGGGCTGGGCGGGTGCGCAGGCCGCGAGGCCGGCGGCGAGCGCCAGGGCGAGCGGCGCCGCGACGGCGCGGTGTGCCGTCATGGCTCCGCCGCTACGCGAGGTCGGCGCTGTCGTCGTTCTCGGCCATGGCGCGGTAGGGCTCGCTCTCCTCGCTCTCGAGCCACGCGCGCGCGTGCTCGATGAGCACGGCCGGCGACTCCTCGGCCTCCTGCGCCGTGGCGAACGGCCCGAGCACCTCGTCAGAGGGGCGCTCGTCCGCGCGCTCCACCAGCTGCGTCCGCAGGTTGTACCAGTAGTAGGTCTGTGCCCCGCTCATATCCCGATCCTATTCAGCCCCAAGAGGAGAGGCCGTGGCGCCGGTCGTCGCGACCGGCACCACGGCCTCCGGTGTCGTCCTCGGCTCAGGCGCCGCCGGCCATGCCCGCGTCGGTGTCGCGGATCTGGTCGGCCATCTTGTCGAGCGCGTCGGCCATGTCGTTCACGGCCTCCGACGCGTCGTCCAGGCTGCTCGTGAGCTCCTGGTAGGCGGTCTGGTAGGCGCCCGAGGCGTTCTCGGTCTTGAAGCCGTCCTCGACCAGCTCGTCGATGATGCCCTGCAGCTCCTTCAGCGTGTCGCCGATGCTGCTGCGGCCGTCGCGCAGCTTCGCGGCGGCGCCTTCCATCTCGCTATAGGTTGCACCGAAATCGTGTCCGGCCATGAATTCCTCCCAGCGGTTCTTCGTTCAGGCCCCCATGGCCTCCTGCGATGAGGCTAGCCAACCCGCAAGCCCTGGCCCACGGGGAGCCGTACCCAGGGCATCAGTCCCCATGCGCGGGCGCGACGGGGGCGCCTCCCGCGGCGCCGGCGGGGGCCGGATCCGCGGCGCGCCGCGCCCGTCGCGACTCGGCGGCCGCACCGGGGTCGGCGGGCTCCGAGGCGGGGCGCTGCGCGGGCGCGGGCGGCGTCGCGGGCCCATCCTCGGGCACGAAAGGCACCTGCATCGTGACGGCCTGGCCGGCCTGCACGAAGATCCCTCGCCCGGCCGGGAAGTCGCTGCGCTTGACCCGCCCGAACGGCATCTTGAAGATCGCGTCGCCGTCGTAGGTGTCGGGCTTGAGCACGATGCCCTGGCGGCCGACCTTCCACTCGCCGAGCACGCCGATGCTGCCGCTCGCGCGACTGATGTCGGCCTCGCCGACGAGCAGGTGGTCGCTGTCCGCGACGGCCTGCAGCAGCGCGCGCATGGGACGGTCCGCGGCGCCGTCGGCCAGGTGCGGGATGTCCTCGATCACGATCATGATCCGGTCGGTCGTGGACTCGTCCGCGACCAGCGCGGTCAGCTCGGTCGCGAGCTCCTTCTCCTCCTCGGGTCGCGTCGCGCTGCGGACCCACGGGCGGAAGTCCTTGAGCTGCGCGCGGCGGCTGCCGAAGTGGTACAGCTTCACGTCCGGATCGAAGCGCTCCATCGCCACCACCAGCGCCTTGAGCGTGTTCGTCTTGCCCGAGGCGGGGGGCCCCGCGACGACGAACGATCCGAGGGGCTCGAAGCCGCGGGCGCTGAGCGTGTCGTCGGCGATGCCGAACACCGGCAGCCCGTCGACCGTCGCGGGCACCTCGTCGGTGCGGACCTCGAGGGGCAGGGCGCCGATCTCGGGCAGGTCGCGCACGCCCTGCGCGCGCAGCCGGTCGCCCAGCTCCGTGAGGATCTTCGTCTGCTCCACCGCGTTGGGCGTGCCGCCGAGCACCGCGATCTGCGCCTCGTGCCCGTCGATGATCGCGCGGCCCGGCACGGACTGGTCGTCCAGGATGTCGCGGGGCGTGCCCAGCAGCATGTACTGGCTGGGCTCGGCCATGCGCAGCACCACGCGGCGCGAGATGTTCGCCGACACGGCGCTCGGCACGGCGTTGCCGCGGTCGGCCGTGATCACGGTGTGCACGCCGAGCGGACGGCCCTCGCCCAGGATGCGCAGGAACGTCCGGTAGAACGGTCCGCGCCCCGCCGCGACCTCCCAGTCCTTCTTGAAGTCGGGGTAGTTGTCGATCAGCAGGATGATGCGCGGCATCGAGGGGTCGACCAGGTCGCGGTACTCCTGCACGGTGGCGGCGCCGGCTGCCGAGAACGCGCTCGCGCGACGGTCCATCTCGCCGTCCAGGGTGCGGAACAGGCGCTGGATGCGGTCGACGTCGGCGCCGTCCAGCACCGAGCCGACGTGCGGCAGCTTCGTCAGCGACCCGAGGGCACCCGAGGCGAAGTCGAGGCAGTACACCTGCACCCGGCCGCGGTCCGGGCGCATGCCGGCCGCGGTGGCGATGGTCTTGAGCACGGTCGACTTGCCCGATCCGGACGTGCCGTACACGACGAGCGAGCCGTCGCGGTCCGGGACGAACGCCGCGGCCTCCTGCAGCTGCCGCTCGGGCACGTCCACCATCGCGATGGGGATGCGCCCGTCGCCCTCCACCTCGATGTCGCGCAGATCGACGACCGGGGCGAGGTCGTCGAGCCAGGGGCGGCGCGGGCGCGGCAGCGCCGCGACGTCGGCCGCGCGGATCACCGTGCTCACGATGCGCTTCTGGTCGTTCGGGCCGAGGTCGTGCTCGTGGGCGTCGGACTCGGCGGGGCGGTCGGGCTCCCACTCGGCGGTCGTGCCGAACCCGAGCTGGGCAACGCGCACCTCGACCGGCACGGTGTCGTCGGTGGACGTCCATCCGCCGGCGTAGGCGGACTGGAAGGGGACGAGGCGGCCGGGGCCGGTCTTCGCGATCGCGCGGCCGGGGATCGACGGCGGGAACGTCGCGGCGATCTCGTCGTCGACGACGTCGCGCGAGTCGGACTCGTCGGCCATGCGCAGCGCGATGCGGAGGTTGGTGTTGGCGCGCAGGTTGTCCTTGATCACGCCGGCCGGGCGCTGCGTCGCCATGATCAGGTGGATGCCGAGCGAGCGGCCGCGCTGGGCGATGTCGACCACGCCGTCCACGAACTCCGGCACCTCGCTCGCCAGGGCGGCGAACTCGTCGATCACGAGCACGAGCGCGGGCGGCGTCTCGGGGTCCTGCCGCTTCTCGAGCTCGAGGAGGTCCTTGGCCTTCTTGCGGTTGAACAGGTGCTCGCGGTGGTGCAGCTCGGCGCGCAGGCTGGTGAGCGCGCGCCGCACGAGGTGCGGGCTGAGGTCGGTGACGAGACCCACGCAGTGCGGCAGGTCGACGCAGTCGGCGAAGGCGGAGCCGCCCTTGTAGTCGACGAACAGGAACGTGACGCGGTCGGGGCTGTGCGCCGACGCCATGCCGAGCACCCAGGCCTGCAGGAACTCGGACTTGCCGGCGCCCGTGGTGCCGCCCACCAGGGCGTGCGGGCCCTGGGACCGCAGGTCGAGCGTCATGGCGTCGGTCGCGCCCTGGCCGATGATGGCGCGCAGCGACCCGGCCTTCTTCAGGCGAGGGCGCGGGCCTGGGGTGCGGTCGATGATCGTGTTGTTCTGCCGCCAGCGCTCGATGACGGCGTGCGGGTCCTCGGCGATCTCCTGGCCGACGAGCGGCAGGAACATCACGGAGTTGGGGATGTCGGACGCGTCGTGCACGACCGTGCTGGCGTCCACGACGGGCGCGAGCCGGCGCGCCAGCATCTGCATGTAGCCGTTCGACACGCCCTCGACGCGCACGTGCTCGAGCAGGTCGCCCGTGCGGACGAGGCCGACGCGGGCGTCGTCCAGCCCGCCCGTGACGTCGATGTAGCTGCGGCACACGGCGGGCAGCGACTCGACGGTCGGCGAGAGGAAGACCGCGTGCACGCCGTGGTCGGCGCCGCGCTCGAGCACGTCGGTCAGGCGCGCGCGGTCGACGGGGGCGTCGCTCGTGACGAACACGATGACCGAGACCCGCGGCCGCTGCGCGTGGTCGTTGGCGGCGCGCGCGACGTCCGTGCCGTAGACGAGCGGGTTCCAGTCCTCCTTGAACGGGCCGCGCGGCTCGGAGGATCCCCCACTCGCGCGCAGCACGTACTCCTCCAAGGCGCTGAGCAGGGCGGTGGAGGTGGGCGCCGAGTCGGCGAGCGCCTGGCTCTTGAAGGGGCTGGTCTCGCTCGTGGTGTGCGGCAGCCACTTGATCCAGTCGAGCTCCTCGATCCACGTGGTGTCGGCGAACGCGACCGTGACGACCTCGTTGGGCGCGTGCAGGCCGAACAGCTGGACGGCGATGCCCCGCATGGTGTCGGCGACGGGCGCGTGCGGGCCTGCGATGCCGATGGATCCGGCGGCGGGGAGCGTGTCGAACACGGGCACGTCGTCGACATCCGCGTAGCGCTCGCGCAGCCGCTCGACGCGCTCGATGTACTCGGGCAGCCCGTCGGGCTGCTCGAAGTCGCCGATCGTGTTGCGGGCGGGCAGGCGGCACGTGCCGAGGCGCAGCGCCAGGAAGTTCCAGTGCTCGGGGCGCCGCGTCCACAGCATGGGCCCGAGCCGCATGGCGTGCTCGAACACCTCGGCGACCGGCGGGGCCTCCTCGTTGCGGGCCTTCTCCTCCTCGGGCTTGCCGCGGAAGAGGTCCTCCTCGAGCTTCTCGAACTGCCGCTCGAACAGCAGGAACTCGTGGTTCGTCTGCTTCCTGCTCTGGACCGATTGGTTGATGATGTTGCCGAGCGCCATGAGCGGGGTCATGACGATCATCAGCAGGGCGCGCGGGTTGCCGTTCATCGAGTACAGCGCGATGCCCATGATGATCGGCGCGATCAGGATCGGCCACGGGAACAGGCGGCCGATCTTCTCGGTGGGCAGGCGCGGCGCCTTGAAGGCCGTGCCGGGGTAGCGCACCTCGACGCGCGGGCTGCGGTTGAACAGCAGCCCGCCGCCCCGCTCCAGCACCGGATCGCCGCCGGCCGTCCCGTCGAACGCGCGCGCCAGGTACAGGACGAGTGTCGTGGCCCCGATCACGAAGGGCTTGCCCGGCTCGATGCGCACCCGCTGCACCGAGACGCCGTCGACGATCACGCCGTTGGCCGAGTTGAGGTCCACCAGCTCGGCGTGCGCGCCGAGCTCGAGGCGGGCGTGGCGCTTGGACACCATGGGGTCGGCCAGCACGACGTCATTGCCCGCGTCGCGTCCGATGAAGACGTGCCCCGCGGCGACGCGGAACTCCTGACCGGCGAGCGGCCCGTCGGTCGCGCGCAGCACGCCCACGGCGTCGCGCTGCCCCTCGGGGAGGGACGGGATGTGGTGCGGACCGAGGTTGACGACGGACGCCGCGAAGCCGGATCCGATCGGCGCCTCGCCGATCGGCACGTCGGGCTGCAGCGGCTGGAGCGCCTCGCCCGTGGGCGGCGCCACGGCGAGCGTGAGCACGTCGGCCTCGGAGGCCGCGACCGTGCGCGCCGGGTCGGCCTCGGCGATGTAGCGGGCGACATCCCCCGCGGTGGCGGTCGAGTCCGTCGTCACGACGATGTCGACCGGCTCCACCCCCTGGCGGTGCAGCGTCAGCTTGAGCCTCATGCGTGATCCCCCGTGTATGTGCGCGGCGCGGTCATACTCGCTCCACCGCCGCGGTCCTGTCCCCGATCCGCACCACATCGCCGGCCGCCGCGGTCGCCGAGCCCCCGGGCGCGAGCGGGTGCTCGACGCCCCCGCGCAAGACCGCCGTGCCGTTGGTCGAATGGCAGTCGACGATCTCGAGGCCGCCGTCGACGGGGCGCACGACCGCGTGCGTCTTGGACAGCGAGCGCGTCTCGTCGGCGATCGCGACCGCCTGCGCGCCCGCGGCGATGCCCGAGGGCTCGGGCCGGCGGCCCAGCACGATCGCCTGCGACACCAGGACGTGCTGGCCGTCGTCGAAGCGCAGCAGGAACCGGGCCGGCTGCCTGGCCGGGGCGGCCGGGGTGACGGCGGCGGCCCCGATCAGCACCTCGACGGGCGGCTCAGGCGCGGGGCGCGCGGGGGCGGCGGGTGGGGCGGGCGGTGGCGGGGCGGGCTGGGCAGCGGTCGGCGCGGCCGGTGCGGCCGGGACAGCGGTCGGGATGTCGGCGGGGGCGGGCGGCGGCGCGGGCTCGGCCGCGTCCCGGAGGCGGTAGCCGCCGAGCACGGGCTTCCCCTCCTCGCCCACGACCGGTGCGACCGGGGCGGCGGGGAGATCCGTGAGGCCGACCTGCGGCCGCGCACCCCCGTCGTACGGCTTCGCGGCGCCGATCACCCCCGCGCTGAGTCGGCCCCCCGGCCGGTAGCCCGCCTGGCCCACCGGGTCGGCCGACGTCGCGAGCGAGGGCAGCGGCGCCCGCTCGGCGATCGGCTCGGCGCGCACCATCTTGCGCGCGACGCGCATCCGCTTCTCGTCATACGGGTTCAGGCCCTTGCGGACGTCGACGAGCCACAGCCGGCCCGCCTTGTCGTGCCAGGCGCGGCCGCGGCGGTCCGGGTCGAGCACGGGCGAGATCAGGAACAGCGGCAGGCCGAGCGGCAGGATCGCTACCGCCGACAGCACGAGGTCGCGCAGCAGCACGCGCCCCACGCCCGGGCGCTCGAGCGTCAGGACGTTCACGGACCGGATGCCGGCCACGGCCTTGCCGATCGTCAGGCCCCGGCGCCCGTGCAGCACGAGCTGCACGACGAGCAGGATCAGCGACAGCAGCACGCTCGCGCCGGCCATGACGACCGCGAGCACGAACTGCGGGTGGTTCACGAATCCGTACAGCGAGATCGACCCGGAGGTCAGCTTGAGCAGCAGCGGGAGCGCGCCCAGCAGGAACGGCAGCTGCAGCGCGAGCCACACGACGGCGTCGACGAGGGCCGCGGCTGCGCGACGGCCGTACGGCGCGCGCACGAGCCCGAGGGCCGCGGCATAGGCCGGATCGGGCCGCCCCTGTGCGTCGACGCCCTCGATCGGACGGGTCTCGTCGTCGATTTCCCAGATCACGCCGTCGGCCCCCTCCTCCCATTCCGCGCACGGCCGCGGACAGGCTCCACAGTACCCACCGCGTGCCGGCGCGACCGCGCCGCGGGGCCCGCGCGGGGACCTCTCCCCTGGCCGCGCCCGGCCGCGTCAGCGCGCGCGGGCCGCGGCCCTGCGCCGCGCGCCTCGGCGCACCACGCCGTGGCGCGGCGCGAACAGGTAGACGAGCGCGAACACGACGCCCTGCACCACGACCACGAGGCCTCCCGGCGACGCGTCGAGCCAGTAGCTCAGGTAGATGCCGACGACCGAGGACGCCACCGCGAGCGCGGGCGCGATCACGAGCATCCGCCCGAACCGGTCGGTGAGCAGGTGCGCGGTCGCGCCCGGGATGATGAGCATCGCCACGACGAGCACGACACCGACCACCTGCAGGGCCACGACCGACGTGAGCGCGAGCACGCCCAGCAGCATGGCGCCCAGCAGGCGGGGCGACAGCCCGATCGCGAACGCGTGCGTCGGGTCGAAGGCGAACAGCGTGAGGTCGCGCCGCTTGACCAGCAGCACCGCGAGCGCCACGGCCGCGAGCACCGCGACCTGGATGAGCTCGGCGGCGGAGACGCCCAGGATGTTGCCGAAGATGATGTGGTTGAGGTCGGTGTTGCTCGGCGTGACCGAGATCAGCACGAGACCGAGCGCGAACAGCGTCGTGAACACGATGCCGATCGCGGCGTCCTCCTTGACGCGGCTGGTGCCGCGCACGACGCCGATCAGCGCGACGGAGAGCAGCCCGAACACGAGCGCGCCCAGCGCGAACGGGGCGCCGACGACGTAGGCGAGCACGACCCCGGGCAGCACGGAGTGCGAGACGGCGTCGCCCATGAGCGACCAGCCGACCAGCACCAGCCAGCACGACAGCAGCGCGCACACGATCGCCGCGACCACGGTGGTGGCGAGCGCGCGCAGCATGAAGTCGTACTGCAACGGGTCCAGGATGAGGTCGAGCGGGCTCATGCGGCGTCCTCCCCGCCGCGCGGCTCGAGCCCGAACACGCGCGCCAGCGCCTCGGGCCGAAGCGCCTCTGCCACCGGCCCGTGGAACAGCACGCGGTGCAGCAGCAGCACGGCCTCGTCGGCCAGATCGGGCAGCGCGTGCAGGTCGTGCGTCGACACCAGCACCGTGCGGCCGTCGGCGGCCAGGTCGCGCAGCAGCCGCACGATCGTGCCCTCGGAGCGCTTGTCGACGCCCGCGAAGGGCTCGTCCAGCAGCAGGATGTCCGCCTCCTGCGCGATGCCGCGCGCCACGAACGCGCGCTTGCGCTGCCCGCCGGACAGCTGCCCGATCTGGCGGTCGGCGAGGGCCGAGAGCTCGACGCGCTCGAGCGCCTCCGCGACCGCCGCCCGATCGGCCGCGCGCGGCCGGCGCGTGATGCCCGTGCGGCCGTACCGGCCCATCATGACGACGTCGCGCACGGACACGGGGAAGGACCAGTCGACGTCCTCGCTCTGCGGCACGTAGCCGATCCGGCCGCGACGGCGCGCCGACGCCGGGTCCGCGCCGTCGAGCAGCACGGAGCCGCGCTCCGGCCTCAGCTGCCCGGTGATGGTCTTGAACAGCGTGGACTTGCCGGATCCGTTCATCCCGACCAGTCCCGTGACGCGGCCGGCGGGCACGCTCAGCGAGACGTCGTCGAGCGCGAGGACGTCGCCGTAGCGGACGGTGACGTCGCGCACCTCGATCGCGGCGCTCATGATCCGCCGCCCGTCAGGGCCTCGACGATCGTGTCGGCGTCGTGGCGGATCAGGTCGAGGTAGGTCGGGACGGGCCCGTCCGGCTCGGACAGGGAGTCCACGTAGAGCACGCCGCCGAACTCGGCGCCGGTCGCCTCGACCACCTGGCGCATCGGCCGGTCGGAGACGGTCGACTCGCAGAACACGGCCGCCACGCCGTTGCCCTCCACGAACTCGATCGCCGCCGCGATCTGCTGCGGCGTCGCCTGCTGCTCGGCGTTGACCGGCCAGATGTACGCCTCCGCGAGGCCGGCGTCGCGGGCCAGGTACGAGAACGCCCCCTCGCACGTCACGAGCGCCCGCTCCCCCTCGGGCAGCTCAGCGAGCGCCGCGACCAGCTCGTCGTGCACCTGCTGCAGCTGCGCCGAGTACGCGGCGCCGTTGGCCTCGTAGTCGTCCGCGTGCGCGGGGTCGAGCTCCGAGAACGCCTCGACCATGTTCGCGACGTACGTCTGCACGTTGAGCGGGCTCATCCAGGCGTGCGGATTCGGCGTCCCGGCGTACGCGTCGCCCGCGATGTCGATCGGCTCGACGCTCTCCGACACGACCACGTGCGGCACGTCGACGGACTCCACGAACTGCGCGAACCAGGCCTCGAGGTTGAGCCCGTTGTCGAGGATTAGGTCGGCCTCGGCGGCGCGCCGGATGTCGCCCGGCGTCGGCTCGTAGCCGTGGATCTCGGCGCCCGCCTTGGTGATCGACTGCACCGAGAGGTGATCGCCCGCCACGTTCTGCGCGATGTCGGCCAGCACGGTGAACGTCGTCAGCACCGTGGGGCGGTCGTCGGCCGGATCCGCAGAGGAGCCGCACGCGCTCAGCACCGGCGCGAGGACGAGGATCAGCGCGAGCGAGCGGACGACGGCGTGACGATTTTTAGGCACACCGAAACTTTAGGATTTCGGGTCGCCGAAAACAACCTCCGATCGAGGCGCGGCGCCTCCGGAAGGAGGTGGGCGCGACTGAGCGCGCGGGGCGGTCGGGGTCCGACCGGGGTCAGCGCTCGGGCCGGTCGCCCTCTGCGTCGTCCTGGTCCTTGGGCAGCAGGACGGGCCGGTCGACGGTCTCGCCGTGCTGCGCGGGATCGACCACGAGCAGCAGCATCGCCAGGCCCAGGGCGACGACGATGAACGAGACGCCGGCGGCGATCGCCGCGACGGACCAGGCGTGCGCGACAGCCTCGCCCGGCAGCGCCTGGAACGCGCCCATGGTGGTCGCCGTGACCAGCCCCGCGAACAGGGCGGCGCCGAACGCGATCCCCAGCAGCTGGGCGGGGCGCATCAGGTCGCGGCGGGTGGGCTTGTCGGTCACGGTCGATCCTCCTGGGGCGCGGCGGCCGCGGTCTCAAGGCTCGCGGGCTCGGACGGGGCCGGCGAGAGCCCGGCGATGCCCAGGAAGACCGCGACGATGGCGGCGTAGCCGCCGAACAGGCCGACCGCGATGGTCGTGCCCGTGAGCGTGAAGGCGCCCGCCTCCTCGATCGAGTAGGTCAGCGCGTACTCGGGCCGGACGAAGATCAGGATCGCGCCGAGCAGGATCGTGAGCCCGCCGACGACGACGGCGTCGCGGGACTCCGATCGGCCCAGCCTGGCGCGCTGCGTGATCCCGATCGCGAGCTCGACGATGCCGGCCAGCAGGGCCCACGCGATCAGGACGACGAAGAGCAGCGTCTCGGAGCGCAGGGCGACCGCGCTCGCGGCCATGCCGGCGGCGAGGTGGACGGCGCCCAGCAGCACGGGCGCGCCGCGGTGCCCGGCGGGAGCGACCAGCCAAGCGGCCAGTGCGAAGACCATGGCGGTCGCGATGCCGAAGCCGCCGAACACGGCCAGCCCCACCTCGTGCGAGTGGTCCGGCGAGAACGTGATCATGAGCGCCGCCACGGCCGCGAACAGCGCGCGCAGCAGCTGCACGTGACGCGGGGTCATTCGCAGGGGCGCGGCGGAGGGCATGACGGATCCAGGATCTCTTCGAGCGGGACCCACCCAGTCTAGTTGCGGGATCCTGACGAGAACGTGCGGACGGCTCATCCGGCCGACTGTCGTGCGAGCGCAGCGAGCGTGCCGCGGATGCGGCCAACCGCAGCGCGAAGCGCTGCCGAACGGAGCGAAGCGACGTTCCTCGCTCGCGAGTGTCCGGCGCGGAGCGTCGGCGCGAGCGTGCGAGACGCTCCTAGAAGGAGAGGGCGGCGTCCAGGTCCGCGAGCAGGTCGTCGACGTGCTCGATGCCGACCGAGAGGCGCACGACGTCGTCGGGGACGGCGAGCTCGGTGCCGCGGACGGACGCGTGCGTCATCTCGTCGGGGTAGTTGAGGAGCGACTCCACGCCGCCGAGCGACTCGGCGAGCGTGAACAGGCGCGTCGACTCCGCGAAGCGGCGCGCGGCCGCGCCGTCGCCGAGCGCGAGCGACACGATGCCGCCGAAGCCGGACATCTGCGCGGCGGCGATGTCGTGGCCGGGGTGCGACGCGAGGCCGGGGTAGTACACGCGGGCCACCTTCCCGTGCCCGTCGAGGTACTCGGCGATCGCCTGCGCGTTGGCGGTGTGGCGCTCCATCCGGACGGCGAGCGTCTTGATGCCTCGCGTCGTCAGCCACGCGTCGAGCGGGCCCGAGACCCCGCCGACGGCGAACTGCAGGAACTTGGCCTTCTCGGCGAGCTCTTCGTCGGCGAACACCAGCGCGCCGCCGACGACGTCCGAGTGGCCGCCGAGGTACTTGGTGGTCGAGTGCACCACGACGTCGGCGCCGAGCGCGAGCGGCTGCTGCAGCGCGGGCGACGCGAACGTGTTGTCGACCACGACCAGGGCGCCCGCGGCGCGGGACTTCTCCGCCAGGGCGCGGATGTCGGTGATGCGCAGCAGCGGGTTGCTGGGCGTCTCGACCCACACGACCTGGGGAGCGCGCTCGGCGAACGCCGCGTCTACCGCGGCCGGGTCGCTCAGGTCGACCACGCGCAGCTTGACGCCCCACGGGCCGAGCACGCGCGCGAGCAGGCGGTAGGTGCCGCCGTAGACGTCGTTGCCGAGCAGCACCTCGTCGCCGGGCTGCAGCACGGCGCGCAGCAGCGCGTCCTCGGCCGCGAGGCCCGACGCGAACGACAGAGCGCGGGCACCGCCCTCGAGCGCGGCCAGCTGGGTCTCGAGCGCGGTGCGCGTCGGGTTGCCCGAGCGGCCGTACTCGTAGCCGCCCCGCAGGCCGCCGATGCCGTCCTGGACGTACGTGGTGGAGAAGTGCACGGGCGGGATGACCGCGCCCGTGGGGCCGTCCGGCTCCTGTCCGGCGTGGACGGCTGCGGTCTCGAAACGGGCGTCGTGCGAGGCGGTCATGCGGCGCTCCCGGGGGTCTCGTGGCGGTTGGTCTTGGTGGCCTCGGCGAGCTGGGCCGTCAGGTCGGCCGGCACGAGCGACTCGGGCGTCTCGACCTCGAAGCCGCGCTCGGTCATCCAGCGGTCGTTGAACACCTTGCCGAGGTACCCGCGGCCGTGGTCGGGGAGCAGCACGACGACGATCGCGTCGGCGGGCAGGTCGCGCGCGGCGCGCAGCGCGCCGGCCACGGCCATGCCGCTCGATCCGCCGACGAGCAGGCCCTCCTCGCGGGCGAGGCGGCGGGTCATCGCGAACGAGTCGGCGTCCGACACCGCGACGATCTCGTCGACCACGCTCGGGTCGTACGCGCCGGGCCAGAAGTCCTCGCCGACGCCCTCCACGAAGTAGCCGTGCACGTCGTCGTGGCTCGCGGCCGAGTAGATCGAGCCGACCGGGTCGATGCCGACGATGCGCACCGCGCCGCCCGACACCTCCTTGAGGTAGCGGCCCGTGCCCGTGATGGTGCCGCCCGTGCCGACGCCCGCCACGAAGTGCGTGACGGTGCCCTCGGTGTCGGCCCACACCTCGGGGCCGGTGGTCTCGTAGTGGCTGCGGGGGCCGTTGAGGTTCTCGTACTGGTTGGGCTTGAACGCGCCGGGGATCTCGCGCGCGAGCCGGTCGGACACGCTGTAGTACGACAGCGGGTCGCTCGGCTCGACGTCGGTCGGCGTCACGACGACCTCGGCGCCGTAGGCGCGCAGCACGGCGCGCTTGTCCTCCGACACCTTGTCGGGAACGACGAAGACCATCCGGTAGCCGCGCTGCTGCGCGACCAGCGCGAGGCCGACGCCCGTGTTGCCGCTGGTCGGCTCGACGATGACGCCGCCCGGCTTGAGCTCGCCCGACGCCTCGGCCGCGTCGATGATGTTGGCGGCGATCCGGTCCTTCGAGGATCCGCCGGGGTTCAGGTACTCGACCTTCACCAGCACGGTGGCGGCGATGCCCTCCGTGACGTGGTTCAGGCGGACGAGCGGGGTGCGGCCGACCAGGTCGGCGACGGAATGTGCGTAACGCAAGGGCGTGTCCTCAGGATGGCCGCGGCCGGCGGTGCGTGGACGCGGGAACGGTCGGTTGTCGGTGGGGTGCGCTGGGCGCGGGCTCTCAGCGACGACAACGACAGGTCTGCACGGACCCAGCGTACCGCGGGCCGGATGACGCCGGACCCGCGTGACATCCGCTCCCCCGTGGCGCTTCGGTGTCGAACGTTTCGTAATAAGTCGCCCGCCGGCGCCCGCCCGCGCGGGCCTCGGTAACGTCTCGGTCCATGAGCGAGAACCAGGCGGCCCTGGCGCGCGACGTCCGTGAGGCCTCGCGCCCCGCGGGCGCGATGCTGTCGGTCCCCGGCGCGCTCGACGCCGAGCAGTTCAAGGCGATCTGCCGCGGCCACCCGGGCGGGGTGTCCGTGATCACGGCGCAGGGTCCCGACGGGCCCGTGGCGTTCACCGCGACCTCGGTCGCCTCGGTGAGCGTGGATCCGCCCATCCTGATCTTCTCGGTGTCCTCGCTGTCGTCCGCGGCGCCGTCGATCCTCGCGGCGGACTCGGTGGTCGTCCACCTGCTCGACGCCGACGACGTCGACCTCGCGAAGCTCGCCGCGACGAGCGGCGTGGACCGCTTCGCCGACACGTCGGCGTGGACGCGCCTCCCCACCGGCGAGCCGGTGTTCCCCGGCGTGCGCGCGTGGACACGCGCCAAGGTCGTCAGCCACCTCGAGGCGGGCGGATCGACCGTCGTCGCGGTGCACGCGCTGCAGGGCCAGATCAACCGCGGCGCCGAGCACGAGGCCGGCCCGCTGGTCTACCACAACCGCACCTGGCACAAGCTCGGCGACCACTCGCGCCTCGACTGACGCCCCTTACTCGTGGGCGCGGGAGCTGCGGATCCCGCGCCCCACGAGTGTCCGGCTACAGCCGCGCGTAGAGCGACAGCGGGGACTCGATCGCCGACACCACGCGGCGGAGGAAGCCCGACGCATAGCCGCCGTCGCACACGCGGTGGTCGAACACGAGCGACAGCTGCGCGATGCGGCGGGGCGTCATGACGCCGTCCACGACCCACGGCTTCTCGATCACGCGGCCGATGCCGAGGATCGCGACCTCGGGGTGGTTGATGATCGCGGCCGAGCCGTCGACGCCGAGCGCGCCGTAGTTGTTCAGCGTGAACGTCGATCCGGTGAGGCGCTCGGGCGGCAGCTTGCCCGCGCGCGCGAGCTCGGTCGTCTCGCGCAGGGCGGCGTCGAGGTCGCGCACCGTCATCCGGTCGGCGCGCGGGAGCATGGGCACCATCAGCCCGCGTTCCGTGTCGGTCGCGACGCCGAGGTTGACGCCGTCGAAGGTCAGGATGTCCTCGCCGTCGAGGCGCCCGGCGAGCAGCGGGAACTCCTCGAGCGCCAGCAGCACGAAGCGGGCCAGCAGCGCCGTGAGCGACGGCGGACGCTCCCCCGGCGCCGCCATGGCGGGGCGGAGGCTCCACAGCTCGGTCGCGTCGACGTCCACCCATACGGTCGCCTCGGGGATCTCGGCCCGGCTGCGGCTGAACTTCGCGGCGGCCGACCGGCGCAGCATCGACATCCGCTCGCGGCTCGCGACCTGCAGGTCGCCCGCAGGCGCGGGTGCGGTCTGACGGGTCTGCGGTGCGGATGTCGGCGCGGCGGCCCCACCGGGCGCCGTCAGCCCCGCCGACCCGTCAGACGACGCGGCGTTGGCGGCGCGCAGCACGTCGGCGCGCGTCACGACCCCGTCGGCGCCGCTCGGGCGGATGGTGGTGACGTCGAGCCCGAGGTCGCGCGCGAGCCGGCGCACCAGCGGCGAGCGCACGGGCGGCTTGGCGGGCGCATCCGGTGCCGTGTGTCGGGTCGGCGGGGCGGATGTGCGCGTGTCGGCCGCAGGAGGCGACATCCGCACCGCCGGCCCGACGGACGGGACGCGGCGCGGGCGGCGACGCCGCGCGCCGGCGCGGTGCTCACTCGTGCCGTAGCCGATCAGGACGTTGCCGGATCCGGCCCGCTCCTCGGAGCGGTACGCCTCGAGCTCGGTGCGGTCGGGAGTGGGCTCGGGGCGTTTCGACTCGGTCGCTTCGCCCCCTCGCTCAACGAGCACGGCAGCCGCCGGGGCGTCGGCTGCGACCTCGAGCACGGGCTGCCCGACGGCGAGCATGGTGCCGGGCTCGCCGTGGAGCGCGACCACGGTGCCGGCGAACGGCGAGGGCAGCTCGACGACGCTCTTGGCGGTCTCGACCTCGGCGATCGCCTGGTCGACGCGCACGTCGTCGCCGACCTGCACGAGCCACTGCACGAGCTCGGCCTCGGTCAGCCCCTCGCCGAGATCCGGCAGACGGAACACCTGCGTGGTCGCGGTGGTCATCGGTCCTCCCAGTTCAGCGTGTCGATCGCGTCCAGCACGCGGTCGACGTCGGGCAGGTGGAAGTGCTCGAGCTTCGGCGACGGGTACGGGATGTCGAAGCCGGTCACGCGGCGCACGGGCGCCTCGAGGTGCTCGAAGCAGTGCTCGCCGATGCGCGCGGCGAGCTCGGACGCGACGCTCGCGAAGCCCTGGGCCTCGGCGATCACGACCGCGCGGCCCGTGGAGCGGACGGCCGTGAACAGCGTCTCGTCGTCGCACGGCGTGAGTGTGCGGACGTCCACCACCTGCACGCTGCGTCCCTCGCTCTCCCCGACCTCGGCCGCGTCCAGCGCGACGCCCACCGAGCTGCCGTACGCGATCAGCGTCACGTCGGCGCCGGGCCGCGCGACGCGCGCGTGCCCGATCGCCGCGGGCGCGGTCACGTCGACGGGCGCCTTGGACCAGTACAGCTTCTTCGGCTCCAGGAAGATCACGGGGTCGGGGTGCTCGATCGCGGCGCGGAGCAGGCTGTAGGCGTCCTGCGGCGTGGCCGGGCAGACGACCGTGAGACCCGGCGTGTGCGCGTAGTAGGCCTCGGACGAGTCGCAGTGATGCTCCACGCCGCCGATGCCGCCGCCGAACGGGATCCGGATGACCATCGGCAGGCGGATGGCGCCGCGCGTGCGGTTCGCCATCTTGGCCGCGTGGCTCACGATCTGCTCGAACGCGGGGTAGGCGAACGCATCGAACTGCATCTCGACGACCGGGCGCAGGCCGTTCATCGCCATGCCGATCGCGGTGCCCACGATGCCGGACTCGGCCAGCGGGGTGTCGAAGCAGCGGTGCTCGCCGAAGCGCGCCGCGAGGCCGTCCGTCACGCGGAAGACGCCGCCCAGCTTCCCGACGTCCTCCCCCATCACGAGCACGGAGCCGTCGGCCTCCATCGCGTCGGCGAGGGCCCGATTGATCGCGCCCGCCATGGTCATCACGGGGGCCTCCTGCGCGGCGACCTCCGTGCGGGTGTGCTCTATCATGCTCATGCGCCTGCCTCCTCGCGTGCCAGCTCGTCCCGCAGCTGCGCCCACTGGGCGTCGAGCTGCGGCGTCCGCTCCGCGTGGACGAAGCGGAACAGGTCCTCGGGGTCGGGATGCACCTCGCGGTTCATGGCGTCGCGCATCGCCGTCGCCGTGCGATCGGCCTCCTCGGCGAACGCCGCCTCGGTCGCGTCGTCGAGCGCTCCCTCGGCGAGCAGATGCGCGCGCATGCGGCGCAGCGGATCCCGCTCCTCCCACGCCCGGACCTCCTCGCGATCGCGGTAGCGCGTGTCGTCGTCCGCGTTCGTGTGCGCCTGCATCCGGTACGTGTGCGCCTCGATCAGCGCGGGCCCGCCGCCCTCGCGCGCGTTCTCGACCGCGTCGCCGAGCACCGCGAGCAGGGCCGCGACATCGTTGCCGTCGACGCGCTGGCCGGGCATCCCGTAGCCGATGGCCTTGTGGGCGAGGGACGGCGCGGCGGTCTGCCGCGACAGCGGCACCGAGATCGCGAACTCGTTGTTCTGCACCAGGAACACGACCGGCACGTGGAACACGGCCGCGAAGTTGAGGGCCTCGTGGAAGTCGCCCTCGCTCGTGGCGCCGTCGCCGCACATCGCGAGCACGACGGTGTCCTCGCCGCGCGACTTGGCCGCGAACGCCACCCCCACGGCGTGCAGCAGCTGGGTCGCGAGCGGCGTGGCGTGCGGCGCGATGCGGTGCGCGCGCGGGTCGAAGCCGGCATGCCAGTCGCCGCGCAGCAGCACGAACGCCTCCTCGGGGTCGACCCCCCGGGTGATCACGGCGACCGAGTCGCGGTAGGTCGGGAAGAGCCAGTCGCCGTCGCGCAGCGCGAGCGCCGCCGCGACCTCGCAGGCCTCCTGCCCGTGCGACGACGGGTACACGGCGAGCCGGCCCTGGCGCACGAGCGCGTTCGCCTGCTCGTTGATGCGGCGGCCGCGCACGAGCGCGCCGTAGGCCTCCAGCAGGCGCTCGGTCGGGGGCGCCGCGTAGCGGTCGTCCTCGGTCAGGCGCCCGTGCTCGTCGATGAGCCGGACGGGATGCTCGCGCGGCAGCAGGTCCGTGCGCAGGGCGTCGGGGGCGTCCATGAGTTCCTCCACGTCGTCGTAGATGACTACAGGATGCGTCGCGCGGGGCAATCCGTCTGCCCCCGTCGATCCATCGCGAGACGGATTGCCGAACGAGCGGTATGTTGTGCGCAGAGCGTCCAGGATGGACTGGAGATTTGGGGGGCCTGCGATGGAGCTGGATCAGACGGACCGGGCGATCCTCGCCGCGCTGCGCCACGACGGCCGCGCGTCGATCAGCGACATCGCGGCGAAGGTCAAGGTGTCACGGGCGAGCGCGTACGCGCGCGTGAAGAAGATGGAGGACACGGGCGTCATCCGGGGCTTCACGGTGCGCACCGATCCGATCCTCGAGGGCATGCACGCGAGCGCGTACGTGGGCCTCAACGTCGAGCAGGCCGACTGGCAGGACCTGCGGGAGCGGCTGACGCGCATCCCCGAGGTGCACCACGCGGCCCTGCTGGGCGGCGACTTCGACGTGCTGCTGCTGGTGCGCGCCCGCGACAGCCGCGACCTGCGCCGGGTCGTGCTCGAGGAGCTGCAGGGCATCCCGGCCGTGCGCTCCACGCGCACGTTCATCGTGTTCGAGGACATCCCCACGATCGCCGAGGCCTGAGCGGCTACTTCGCGAGCGCCGCCTTCGCGTAGGCGACGATCGCGTTCGCGTGGCCGTGACCGAGGCCGTGCTCGTCCTTGAGCCATGCGACGACATCCATGTGCGATGCGCCGTCGAGCCGCTCGACCACGAGGTCGAGCCACTCCTGCATGGGCCTGCCGTACGTCTTCTCGATGTTGGGGAAGTAGGAGGCGGGCCCTTTGACCTTCTCGCCGGGCGCGATCACCGGCGCGCTCACCCTGTGCTCAGCCATGCGCTCACGCTATCGGGATCGGCCGCCCGGGGCGTGTCCCAGTTCACGCCCGTCTGAGCCCGACCGTGTCCCAGTCTGGGCCGCTATCGGGCGGCCATTCGGGCATCAAGTGGGACATGGGCCACGGACGGCGGGTTCGACGATCACTCCCCCGTCGAGCCGGATGACGAGGGCCCGGGCGGATCGCGACGATCCGCCCGGTCCCTCGGCCGTCCCCCTCACTCAGCGGCTGCTGAACGCCGCGTCGAACGCGGCCTCCGGCGCCGCGAACGCGTTGCGCCGCACGAACTCGAGGGCCTCCGGCGCGCCCTGCAGCCGGTCCATGCCGGCGTCCTCCCACTCCACCGAGATCGGGCCGTCGTAGCCGATGCTGTTCAGCGCCCGGAACGACGCCTCCCACGGCACGTCGCCGCGACCGGTGGACACGAAGTCCCAGCCGCGGCGCAGGTCGGCCCACGCCAGGTGCGAGCCGAGCCGCCCGTTGCGGCCGTTGCCGATGTTGAGCTTCACGTCCTTGCAGTCGACGTGGTAGATCCGGTCGCGGAACTCCAGGATGAAGCCGACCGGGTCCAGCTGCTGCCACACGAAGTGCGACGGATCCCAGTTCAGCCCGAACGCCTCGCGGTGCCCGATCGCCTCGAGCGTGCGGACCGTCGTCCAGTAGTCGTACGCGATCTCGGACGGGTGCACCTCGTGCGCGAAGCGCACGCCGACCTCGTCGAACACGTCCAGGATGGGGTTCCACCGGTCGGCGAAGTCCTGGTACCCGGCGTCGACGGCCTCCTGCGAGACCGGCGGGAACATCGCCACGTACTTCCAGATCGACGACCCGGTGAAGCCGACGACGGTCTTCACGCCCAGCTTCGCCGCCAGCCGGGCGGTGTTCTTCATCTCCTCGGCCGCCCGCTGCCGGACCCCCTCGGGGTCGCCGTCGCCCCACACCCGATCCGACAGGATGTCGCGGTGCCGCTGGTCGATGGGGTCGTCGCAGACGGCCTGGCCCTTGAGGTGGTTCGAGATGGCCCAGACCTTCAGCCCGTGCCGCTCGAGCAGGTCGAGCCGGTCCCTGATGTAGTCGTCGTCGTCCCAGCGCCACGGGTCGAGGTGGTCGCCCCAGCAGGCGATCTCGAGCCCGTCGTAGCCCCAGCCGGCGGCCAGGCGCGCGACCTCCTCGAGCGGCAGGTCGGCCCACTGGCCGGTGAAGAGTGTGACCGGTCGCGTCATCGCGTTCCTCCGTTGTCTCGTGCGTGCGGTCTATCGGTCGTCGTCGGCGGGCGTCCACGCGCTGCCCGACTCCGAGCTGCGCAGCACAGCGTCGAGCACGCGCTGCACGTGCAGGCCGTCGGCGAACGACGGCTCGGGCTGCGTTCCCGCGTGGATGGCGCCCACGAAGTCGTTCACCTGGTGCGAGAAGCCGTGCTCGTAGCCGAGCATGTGCCCGGCCGGCCACCAGGGCTCCAGGTACGGGTGCTCCGGCTCGGTGACCAGGATGCGCCGGAAGCCCTGCTCGGTCGGCGGCAGGGTCGCGTCGAAGAACTCCAGCTCGTTGAGGCGCTCGAGGTCGAACGCGAGGGCGCCGAGCGACCCCGAGATCTCGATCCGCAGCGCGTTCTTGCGGCCCGTCCGGAACCGGCTCGCCTCGAACGACGCGAGCGCGCCGGATGCCAGGCGGCCGGTGAACAGGGCGAGGTCGTCGACCGTGACGCGCCCCCGCGCGGCCGACGCCGTGCCCGAGAGCCCGATGCCGTGCTCGAGCAGCGGGCGCTCGGTCACCAGGGTCGCGACGACGCCCGACACGGTCGTGACCGCCTGGCCGGTGATGTACTCGGTCAGGTCGACCGCGTGGGCGCCGATGTCGCCCAGTGCCCCCGATCCGGCGCGCTCCTTCTCGAGGCGCCACGTCATCGGCGCCTCGGCGTCCGCCAGCCAGTCCTGCAGGTACTCGGCGCGCACCTGCCGGATGTCGCCGAGCCGGCCGGCCGCGACGAGATCGCGCGCGAACGTGGCGGCGGGCACGCGGCGGTAGGTGAAGCCGACCATCGAGCGCACGCCGCGCTCGGCCGCCGACGCGGCCGCGGCGGACATCCGCTCGGCCTCCTCGACCGTGTTGGCCAGGGGCTTCTCGCACAACACGTGCTTGCCGGCCTCGAGCGCCGCGATGGCGATCTCGGCGTGCGTGTCACCCGGGGTGACGATGTCGACCACGTCGACGTCGTCGCGCGCCACGACCTGGCGCCAGTCGGTCTCGGCCTCGCGCCAGCCCCACTTGCGGGCGGACGCCTCGGGGTCGCTGCGCCCCACGACCACGGCCATCTCGACGCCGAGCGGCAGGTCGAAGAACCGGGGCGCGACGCGCCATCCCTGCGAGTGCGCGGCCCCCATGAAGCCGTGGCCGATCATGGCGATGCGGAGCGTGTCGGACATCGCTCAGCTCCTCTCTGCGGAGGTGGGCGGGGCGCCCGCCCGGTGGACGGGCGCCCCGGACGGACATCAGGACTCGAAGGCCAGGTCGATGAACTGGTCGACGTTCTCCTTGGTGACGACCGGCGCGTCGAGCACGATCCGGTTCGGCACGCTCGGCGTGATCAGGTCGCTGACGGTCTTGCCCTGCGCGATGAGGCGGGCGAGCGCGATGCCGTCGGCCGCCTGCGTCGACGGGTAGATCACGGTGGCCTTCAGGACCGAGTCGTCGGCCTGGATGAGTTCCATGGCGTTGCGGCTGCCTGCGCCGCCCATCATGAGGAACTCGTCGCGGCCCGCGGCCTCGATCGCCGCGAGCACGCCGACGCCCTGGTCGTCGTCGTGGTTCCACAGGGCGTCGATCTGCGGGTTGGCCGACAGCAGCTGCGAGGCGGCGGACTCGCCGCCGGCGACGGTGAAGTCGGCCGCGACGCGCGCCGAGACCTCCAGGCCGCAGTCCTCGAGGGCGTCCGCGAAGCCCTGCGAGCGGTCCTGCGTCAGCGGCAGCGAGTCGATGCCCGCGATCTCCGCGACGACCGCGTCGGGGTTGTCGCCCACCTGCTCGCAGATGTACGTGCCGGCGCTGACGCCCATGCCGTAGTTGTCGCCCAGGATGGTCGCGCGCGCCGCGAAGGGGCTCGAGAACTCGCGGTCGACGTTGATGACGGGGATGCCGGCCTCCATCGCCTGGATCGCGACCTCGGTGAGCGCCGCGCCGTCGGTCGGCAGCAGGACGATCGCGTCGACGCCCTCGTTGATGAAGGTCTCGACCGCGGCGATCTGCGCGTTGGCATCGTTCGTCCCCTCGGCCATGCGCAGCTCGACGTCGTCGAAGCTGTCGGCGGCGGCCTGCGCCCCCGAGTTGATCGCACCGAGCCAGCCGTGGTCGGCGGCCGGCCCGGAGAACCCGATCACGACCGTGTCGCCCGACTCGGCGTTCTCCTCGCTGGACGTGCCCTGGTCGACGACGTCCTCCTCCTCGGTGCCCGTGCCCGTGCAGCCCGCGAGGAGTCCGATGCCGGCCAGCACGGCGGCGCCGGTGAGCAGCAGTCGCGTGCGCGGCTTCCAGTGTGAGCGCATGTTTCCTCCTTGAAATCCGATGCGGCCTCGACAGTGTGGGCGCCGGGCAGCCGTCCACGCTGACGCGCTCAAGCTAGCAGAACCGCCTGTCACCGCGACACCTTTTGTTTTCCGAACGGCGAAAGTCGCATGGCGATATCCCGCAGGAGAAATCAAGGATTGCGCCGCGGTCTGCGCCGGATCCAGGATTCGGCAGCCGTTCGTTCCGGGGATCGACACAGGGCGGGTGGCCGCGTTATGTTCGGCGCGTGATCAAAGTCGACCATGCACCGGCATTACTCGACGTCCGGGGAGTGACCAAGGCGTTCGCGGGTGTCCAGGCCCTGCGCGGCGTCGACCTGCAGGTGCTCCCGGGCGAGGTGCACTGCATCCTGGGCCAGAACGGCGCCGGCAAGTCGACGCTGATCAAGACGCTCGCGGGCGTCCACCGCCCGGACGAGGGCGAGATCCTGTGGATGGGCGAGAGCGTCGACATCCCGACGCCCGAGGCGGCACTCGAGCTCGGCATCGCGACCATGTACCAGGAGCTCGACGTCGTGGACGGCCTCACGATCGCCGAGAACATCTTCCTCGGGCACGAGCTGGCGCGCGGCGGCTTCACCCGCCGCTCCGAGGCCGCCGCGCGGACGCGCGAGCTTCTGAAGCGCCTCGGCCACGGCCGGCTCTCGCCCCACACCGAGGTCGGGCGGCTGAGCGCCGCCAACAAGCAGATCGTGAGCATGGCCCGCGCCCTGTCGCACGACATCAAGCTGATCATCATGGACGAGCCCTCGGCCGTGCTCGACGCCGAGGAGGTCAAGAACCTGTTCGGCGTGGTCCGGGAGCTCACCGCCGCGGGCATCGCGGTGATCTACATCACGCACCGGCTCGAGGAGATCCGGCAGATCGGCGACCGCATCACGGTGCTCAAGGACGGGCGCTCCACCGCGAGCGGCCTGCCGGTCGCCGAGACCCCCACGCGCGAACTGATCACGCGGATGACCGGTCGCGAGGTCGAGAACGTCTTCCCTCCCGCCGTGCCCGTGCCGGGCGAGGCGCCAGTCGTCCTCGAGGTCGAGGACCTGGGCCTCGCGGGCGTGTTCCGCGACGTGTCGTTCTCGGTGCGGGCGGGCGAGATCGTCGGGCTCGCGGGCCTGGTCGGATCGGGCCGCTCCGAGATCCTCGAGACGGTCTACGGCGCGCGCCGGGCCACCGCGGGCACCGTGCGCGTGGGCGGCCGGCCGCTGCGGCGCGGCTCCGTGGTGTCGGCGGTATCCGCCGGCGTCGGCCTCTCGCCCGAGGAGCGCAAGAGCCAGGGGCTCGTGCTGGACGAGCCGATCTTCGTCAACGTGACGCTCTCGTCCATGTCGCGGTTCGCCAAGGCGGGCTTCCTCGACGAGCGCGCCGAGCGCCGTGCGGCCGAGGAGCAGATCGCCGCACTGGAGCTGCGACCCGCGAATCCCGACCGGCCGGCGATGACCCTGTCGGGCGGGAACCAGCAGAAGATCCTGCTCGCGCGCTGGCTCGTGCACGGCACGCGCGTGCTCCTGCTGGACGAGCCCACGCGCGGCGTCGACGTCGGCGCGCGCGCCGAGATCTACGGGCTGATCCGCCGTCTCGCTGCCGCGGGCAACGCGATCGTCATCGTCTCGAGCGAGATCGAGGAGGTGCTCGGCCTGGCCGACACCGTGCTCGTCGTCGCCGACGGCCAGGTGCTCACGACGCTGCCCGCGTCGCAGATCGACGAGCACGGCGTGCTCGACCTCGTCATGAAAGGAACCGCCGCATGAGCGAGCAGACCACGACCGCGGCCGCCACCGGCCCCTCGCCCGCGCCCGCGGGCGGGCCCGCGCGCGGCGCCTCGGCGCGCGCCGGACTCGCCGGCATCCTGTCCGGATCCGTGGGCCGCAACCTCGGACTGGTCGTCGCCCTGCTGCTGCTCGTGATCGTCGGCGCGATCACGGCGCCCGACACCTTCCTCGGGGTGTCGAACATGCTCACGGTGCTGCGGCAGGCGTCCATCATCGGCGTCATCTCGATCGGCATGACGCTCGTGATCATCGCGGGCGGCATCGACCTGTCGGTCGGCTCCGTGCTGGGCCTCGCGTCGGTCGTCGCGACGCTCGCCGCCGTGCAGGACCTGGTCGACCAGACGCACTGGATCTTCATGGTGCTGATCGCGCTCGGCGTCGGGCTCGGCGCGGGCCTGATCAACGGCATCGTGATCGCCTACGGCAAGGTCGTGGCCTTCATGGCGACCCTCGCGATGCTGGTCGCGGCGCGCGGCCTCGCGGAGATCCTCGCCGAGCGGCGCACGCTCGTTGTCGGGGACCGCGGGTTCGTCAGCGCGCTGAACCAGGATCTCCTGGGTGTCGACATCCTGATCTGGATCTTCGCGCTCGTCGCGATCGGCGGCTGGGTGCTGCTGAACCGGACCACGTTCGGCCGCCGCACGGTCGCGATCGGCGGCAACCGCGAGGCCGCGCGCCTGGCGGGCATCGACGTGCGCCGGCACACCATGTGGCTCTACGCCATCGCGGGGCTGTGCGCGGGCATCGCCGCCGTCATGATGCTCGGCCGCACGACCGCGGGCACGTCGACGCACGGCCAGCTGCTCGAGCTGGATGCGATCGCCGCCGTGGTGGTGGGTGGCACGCTGCTGGTGGGCGGTCGCGGCACCGTGACCGGCACGGTGTTCGGCGTCCTGATCTTCGCGACCCTGTCGAACGTGTTCGTGCAGAACAACCTGTCGTCGTCCGTGCAGGCCGTCGCCAAGGGCGTGATCATCGTGATCGCGGTGCTGCTGCAGCAGCGCTTCGCCAAGCCCACCGGTCGCGCGTCGTAGTGCTCGCACTTCCGTCGACGCGGAACGACCTTCGGCCGCCGCGCGTCGCATCCCGCCGCACCTTCGGCGCCGAGACCGCGAAGTTAGACTGAAGCGTGGGGAATATGAGCACCGCGACGAGCACGAACGTGTCGGGCGTGTCCCAGCTGTTCCAGCTTCTGCGCGACGGCGTCCCCCGCACCCGGGCCGAGCTCGCGAAGGCCACGGGACTGGCGCGCTCGACGATCGCGGCCCGCGTCGACGAGCTGATGCGCATGGGCCTGATCATCCCGATGGCCGAGGCCGTGTCGACCGGCGGACGCCCGCCGTCCCGCTTCGCCCTGAACCCCGAGGCCCGCGTCGTGCTCGCCGCCGACCTGGGCGCCTCGCACGCCACGCTCGCCGTGAGCGACCTGGCGGGGAGGATCATCGCGCAGCACAGCGAGCCGCTCGACATCGCGCTCGGGCCCGAGCCCGTGCTGACGTGGGTGGTGGACAACGCGACCGCGCTCATGGAGCGGATCGGGCGATCGCGCACCGAGCTGGCCGCGATCGGGATGGGCGTGCCCGGACCCGTCGAGCACTCGACCGGTCAGCCCGTCAACCCGCCGATCATGCCCGGATGGGATCGCGTCGACGTGCCGGGCTGGGTCCGCCGGCATCTGGATGTGCCCGTGCTGGTCGACAACGACGTCAACATCATGGCGCTCGGCGAGCGCGCCACCGCCTGGCCTGCGGTCGACCACCTGATGTTCGTGAAGGTGGCCACGGGCATCGGCTCGGGGATCATCTCGGGCGGCGTGCTGCAGCGCGGAGCGCAGGGCATCGCGGGCGACATCGGGCACGTGCAGGTCGCGCGCGGCGCGGGCGTCCCGTGCCACTGCGGCAACCGCGGCTGCCTCGAGGCGCTCGCGTCGGGGCCCGCGATCGCGCGGGCGCTGCGCGAGCAGGGCATCCCGGCCGAGAACGGCGACGACGTGGTCGACCTCGTCAAGCGCGGCAGCATCGACGCGATCCAGGCCGTGCGCCAGGCCGGCCGCGACATCGGCGAGGTGCTGACGACCGCGGTGAGCCTCGTGAACCCCTCGGTGATCGCGATCGGCGGATCGATGGCCCGCGTCGGCGAGCACCTGATCGCCGGGGTGCGCGAGGTCGTCTACACCCGCTCGATCCCGCTCGCGACCGAGCACCTGTCGATCGTGCAGTCCGCCGCGGCGCAGAACGCGGCCGTGCTCGGGGCCAGCATGCTCGCGATCGAGCACGCACTGTCGCCCGAGTCGCTGCACGCGTTCGTCGCGGCCTGAGTACGCAGGATCAGCCGCGCGGCACCTCGGCTCCGCCGCGCCAGACCCGGTGGGTGAGCTCCATGCCGGGGCGGTAGGCGAAGTGGGAGACCGACGGGGCGTCGATCGCGTGCAGGTCGGCGCGGAAGCCCGGGGCGATCCGGCCGACGGCGTCGTCGCGTCGCAGCGCGATCGCACCGCCGGCCGTCGCCGCCCACACGGCCTCCTCCACGGTCATCCGCATCTGCAGCACGGCGGTCGCGACGCAGAAGGCCATCGACGTCGTGTTCGACGTGCCGGGGTTCGCGTTGCTCGCCAGCGCCACCGTGGCGCCGGCGTCGATCAGCTCGCGCGCGGGCGGGAAGGGCTGGCGCGTGCTGAGGTCGCACGCCGGCAGCAGGGTCGCGACCGTGTCGGATGCGGCGAGCGCGTCGACGTCGGACGCTGAGAGGTGATTGCAGTGGTCGACCGACGCCGCCCCGAGCTCCACCGCGAGCGCGACCCCCTCACCCGGCCCCAGCTGGTTGCCGTGCACCCGCAGACCCAGCCCGGCGCGGCGCCCGGCCTCGAGCACCGCGCGCGACTGCTCGGGGGTGAAGGCGCCGGTCTCGCAGAACACGTCGATCCAGCGGGCGTGCGGCGCGACCGCGTCGAGCATCGGTCCGGTCACGAGCGCGACGTACTCGTCGACGTCCGTCCCGGGCGGCACCACGTGCGCGCCGAGGAACGTGACGTCCGACGTGATCTCGGCCGCGAGACGGGCCAGGCGGGCCTCGCCCTCGACGTCGAGCGCGTATCCCGTCTTGACCTCGAGCCACGTGGTGCCCGAGCGCAGCGCGACGTCCCGCGCACGGGCCGCGGCGGCGCGGAGCTCCTCGTCGGACGCCCCCCGCGTGGCGGCCATCGTCGTGCGGATGCCGCCGGCCGCGTACGCGTGCCCGGCCATCCGGTGCTCGAACTCCTCGGACCGGTCGCCGGCGAACACCAGGTGCGTGTGCGAGTCCACCCAGCCGGGGAGCACCGCGCGCCCCTCGAGGTCCGTGCGCCGGTCGGCGTCGGGGGCCGCGGCCGCGCGCCCGACCCACGCCACGCGCCCATCGTCGACCACGAGCGCCGCGTCGCGGATGCGCCCGCCGAGGCCGGTCTCGAGCGCGGGGTCGTTCGTCGTGAGCTCGGAGATGCCGGTGATGAGCTCGCTGGTCATGCGTCCTCCTCGAAGATGCCGTCGACGATCTCGCCGAGGCGGCGCGCCACCGCGGCGGCATCGACCTCGACCGCGGCGCCGCCGACCACCGTGCGGCGCACGTCGGCGGCGGTCGCGGTGAGCGCCACCTGCAGCGGCTCGCTGCCGGCGGTGCGCAGCGACCGGTCGTCGAGCTCGACGAGGTCGAGCGGGCCGCCGAGGCGCGCGGGCGCGGGAAGCCCCAGCGAGCCGTAGCCGCCGTCGGCGCCGATGCGCCACAGCAGGTCGGGGGCCAGGCGCCCGCGGCTGAGCGAGCGCAGCCGCTCCCCCGCCTCGAGGCCGCGCAGCTCGAGCAGCGCGTCGACGACCGCGTTCTGGTCGGAGCCGACCGCGAGCCGCACGCCGGCGCGGACCAGCTCGGCGGCCGGGCCGATCCCGTCGCCGAGGTCGGCCTCGGTGGTGGGGCAGAACACGGCGTGCACGCGCGCGGCGCCCAGCAGCTCGATGTCGCGCGGGGTCAGGTGCGTGGCGTGCACGACCGACAGGCGATCGCTCAGCACGCCGTCCTCGGCGAGCACCTCGGTCGGCGTCAGGCCGTAGGCGCGCACGCTGGCCTCGTTCTCGGCCGGCTGCTCGGACAGGTGGATGTGCAGCGGGACGTCGCGCGGCAGCTCGGCCGAGATGCGCCGGATGTCGCCGCGCGGCACCGCGCGCACGGAGTGGATCGCGGCCCCGAGCGTCACGAGCGGCGACCGCCCGGCGAGCGTCTCGCGCAGCGCGTGCCAGCGCTCCAGCCACCCGGCGGCGTCGCCGTCGCCGAAGCGGCGCTGCTCGGGCGACAGCGCCTCGCCGATCCCCCCGGCGAGATAGCACGTGTCCAGCAGCACCAGCCGGATGCCCGCCGCCTCGGCGGCATCCGCGAGCGCGAGCTCCATGGCGTGGTCCGGGTACGGCGTCCCGTCGGGGCGGTGGTGCACGTAGTGGAACTCGCCGACCGCCGTCCATCCGCCGAGCGCCATCTCGCGGAACACCGCCGTCGCGAACTCGCGGTAGAGATCCGGATCCAGGCGCGCCGCGGCGCGGTACATGGCCGAGCGCCAGGTCCAGAACGACCCGCTCTCGTGGGTTCGGCCGCGCAGGGCGCGGTGGAAGGCGTGCGAATGCGCGTCGCCGAGGCCGGGCACGGCGAAGTCGAGCGCGACCGCCCCGGGCGGCGGCGCGTCGGCGTGGCGCTCCCCCACCACGAGACCGGCGTCGTCCGCCTCGAACAGCACGCCGCGCAGCACGCGTCCGTCGCGCAGCAGGCGATCCACCCAGACGCTCACGACAGCTCCCGGATCGACTGTGCGAGAGCGTCGACTCCGGCCGCGACGGCCGCGTCGTCGGCCCCCTCCTCGGGCGCGTGCGAGACGCCCGACGGGTTGCGGACGAACAGCATCGCGGTGGGCACATGGGCCGAGAGCACGCCGGCGTCGTGACCGGCGCCGGTCGGCAGCACGGGCACGCCGCCCAGCGCGGCCGCGAGCCGATCGCGCAGCACGGGGTCGAAGCGCACCTCCGCACTGTACGACTCCTCGACGACCGACGCCTCGCAGCCCTCGGCGGCGGCGGCCTCGGCGACCTCGGCCGCGACCTCCTCGACGATCGCGCGGGTGTCCGCCTCCGACGACGCGCGGACGTCCATCCATGCGGCGACGCGCGACGCGATCACGTTCGTGCCGCCGGGGATGGGCTCCAGCCGCCCGATCGTGGCGCGCGCGCCCGACCGGCGTGAGGCCGCGCGACGCGCCGCCGTGATGGCGGCCGCGGCGGGCAGCATCGGATCGCGCCGATCGGCGATCTCGGTCGTGCCGGCGTGGTTGCCCTGACCCCGCACGTCCACGCGCCAGCGGCCGTGCTCCAGGATGGACGACGCCACCGCGACCGGGGCGTCCAGGTCGATCAGGCCCTTGCCCTGCTCGACGTGCAGCTCGACGAAGACGCCGATGCGCGACAGCGCCTCGTCGTCGCGGCCGAACGACGCCAGCCCCGCGTCGCGCGCGGCATCCGCGAAGCTGCGGCCCGTCGCATCCCGGAGCGCTCCGGCGCGCGCCGGATCGATCTCGCCCGACAGCAGCCGGGAGCCGAGGCAGGCGATGCCGAAGCGCGAGCCCTCCTCCTCGGCGAAGACGACGATCGCCAGGGGGCGGGCGGGCGCGAAGCCCTCGCCCTTCAGGCGGGCGACCGCGTCCAGCGCGCTGACGACGCCCAGGGGGCCGTCGTGCGCGCCGCCGCCGGGGACAGAGTCGAGGTGGCTGCCCGTGACGATGGCGTCGGGGCCGGGCTCGCCCCACCACGCCCAGAGGTTGCCGTTGCGGTCGGTCTCGACGCCGAGGCCGAGGCGGGTGGCGCGCTCGACGAACCAGTCGCGCAGCGTGCGCTCGGCGTCGTCGAACACGTGCCGCGAGTACCCGCCGCGGCGCGGGTCGCGGCCGATGCCCTCGATCTCCCGCAGGAGACCGAGGGCGTCGAAGGCCGCGGGAGCGGTCACTCGCCCTCCCACATCGGCACGCGCAGGCCGCGCTCGCGCGCGATGTCGGCCGCGTGCTCGTAGCCCGCGTCGACGTGCCTCATGACGCCCGTGCCGGGGTCGTTGGTCAGCACGCGCTCGAGCTTCTGCGCGGCCAGCGGGGTGCCGTCGGCGACCGTCACCTGGCCCGCGTGGAGGGAGCGGCCGATGCCGACGCCGCCGCCGTGGTGCAGCGACACCCAGGTGGCGCCCGAGGCCGTGTTGAGGAGGGCGTTCAGCAGCGGCCAGTCGGCGATCGCGTCCGAGCCGTCCTTCATCGCCTCGGTCTCGCGGTACGGCGACGCGACGGATCCGGAGTCGAGGTGGTCGCGCCCGATCACGATGGGCGCCGACAGCTCGCCCGACGCGACCATCTCGTTGAACTTCAGGCCCGCGAGGTGCCGCTCCTTGTAGCCCAGCCAGCAGATGCGGGCGGGCAGGCCCTCGAAGTGCACCTTCTCGCCGGCCTGCGTGATCCAGCGCGCGAGCGCGGCGTCCTCGGGGAAGAGCTCGAGGATGGCGCGGTCCGTCGCCGCGATGTCGGCCGGGTCGCCCGAGAGCGCGGCCCAGCGGAACGGGCCGCGGCCCTCCTCGAACTGGGGCCGGATGTACGCCGGCACGAAGCCCGGGAAGTCGAAGGCCCGCTCGCTGCCGCCGAGCTTCGCCTCGGCGCGCAGCGAGTTGCCGTAGTCGAACACCGCGGCGCCCGCGTCGAGGAACCCGACCATGGCGTCGACGTGCTTGGCCATGGAGCGGCGCGAGCGCTCGGTGAAGCCCTCGGGATCGCGCGCCGCCTCGGTCTTCCAGTCCTCGAACGCGACGTCCTCGGGCAGGTAGGCGAGCGGGTCGTGGGCGCTGGTCTGGTCCGTGACCACGTCGACCGCCACGCCGCGGGCCAGCAGCTCGGGGAACACCGTCGCCGCGTTGCCGACCACGCCGACCGACAGCGCCTCTCCCTCGGCCTTGGCGGCGAGCACGCGCTCGAGCGCGTCGTCGAGCGACGTCGTGTACTCGTCCAGGTAGCCGTGCTCCACGCGGCGCGCCAGCCGGGACTCGTCCACGTCCACGATCAGCACGGCGCCGCCGTTCATCGTGACCGCGAGGGGTTGGGCGCCGCCCATGCCGCCCGCGCCGCCCGTCAGGGTCAGGGTGCCGGCCAGCGACTCCCGTCCGAGCGAGCGGGCGACCGCGGCGAACGTCTCGTACGTGCCCTGCAGGATGCCCTGCGTGCCGATGTAGATCCACGACCCGGCCGTCATCTGACCGTACATCGTGAGCCCGAGCGCCTCGAGGCGGCGGAACTCAGGCCACGTGGCCCAGTCCCCGACCAGGTTGGAGTTCGCGATCAGGACGCGCGGCGCCCACTCGTGCGTGCGGAACACCCCGACCGGCTTCCCCGACTGCACGAGGAGGGTCTCGTCGGCCTCGAGCGTCTCGAGGGTGCGCACGATCGCGTCGTACGCCTCCCACGAGCGCGCGGCCCGTCCGGTGCCGCCGTACACCACGAGGTCCTCGGGGTGCTCGGCGACCTCGGGGTCGAGGTTGTTCATCAGCATGCGGAGCGCGGCCTCCGTCTGCCAGGTCTTGGCGGTGAGAGTGCTGCCGTGCGCGGCGCGGATCCGACGGGCCATGAGTGTTCCTTCGAGTGTTGCGGGTGGGTCGTTGAGGGCGGGCGAGGCTCAGAGCGAGACGGAGTCCAGCCACTCGCGCGCGATGTCGGTGAGGCTCGTGCCGTCGGCGGCCTTGCCGTTCATCTCGATGAGCGCCTCGGTGGTGAGCTCCGCGGAGACGGCGTCGAGGGTCTCGCGGATCGTGTCGGTCGACTTGGCGGACGACACCACGGGCACCACGTTCTCGGCGGCGAACAGCGACTTGTCGTCCTCGAGCGCGACCAGGTCGTTCTCGGTGAGGGCCGGGTCGGTGCTGAACACGTCCGCGACCTGGATCTGGCCGTTCAGCAGCGCGGTCATGGTGAGCGGGCCGCCCGCGTCCAGGCTCTGGAACTCCTTGAACTCCAGGCCGTACACGTCGCGGAGCCCGACGACGCCGTTGACACGCGTCGCCCACTCGGCGGGTCCGCCCAGGATGAGCTCGGACGCGTGCGGGGCGAGGTCGGAGATCGTGGTGAGGTCGTACGTCTCGGCGGTCTCGCGCGTCACGGCCAGGATGTCCTTGTCCTGCGCCTCGGAGATCTCGTAGCGCTCGACTCCCTCGGGGAGCACCTCGTCGAGCTCGGCCACGACGTCCTCGGAGGTGCTCGCGGTCGACTCGGGGTCGAGGTACTTCAGCAGCGCCCCGGAGTACTCGGGGATCAGGTCGATCGAGCCGTCCTGCAGCGCCGCCATGTAGACCTCGCGGCTGCCGATGTTGAACTGCTCGCGCACCTCGACGCCGGCGTCCTGCAGGGCGAGCGAGTAGATCGTGGCGATGAGCTGGCTCTCGGTGAAGTCGGCCGAGCCGATGACGACGGACTCGCCGGAGGAGCCTGCCGCGCCGCCGTTCGACAGGGCCTGCTCGCCGGTGGCGCAGCCGGTGAGGGCGAGGGCTCCGGCCAGGGCGGCGGCGGCGGCGGCGGACAGGAGGGTGAATCGCGTGGTGCGCATGGGGGATGCCTTTCGGGTGGGGTGGGTGGGGTGGGGGTGGGGTGGGGTGGCTACCGGGCGGCCGGCAGCGTGCGGAGGACCGAGGTCGCCGTGTCGGTGGGGCGCGGGCGACGACGGCGCTGCGGCGAGCGCCGCAGACCGGGAGAGACGACCGTGCGGCCCAGGAGCGCGAACAGCAGCTCGAGCGCCAGGGCGAGCACGGCCACGACGAGCGCGCCGCCGGCCATCTGGGCGAAGTCGGCCTGCGCGCGTCCGTCGATGATGAAGCGTCCGAGGCCCTGCAGGCCGAGGTAGGCGGCGACCGTCGCGGTCGACACCACCTGGAGGGTGGCGCCCCGCAGGCCGGACAGCAGCAGGGGCAGCGCGCACGGCATCTGCACCCGCCACAGGATCTGCGACCGGGTGTAGCCCATGCCGAGCGCCGCGTCCACGGCCGCGGGGTCGGCGCTCTGGATGCCGGTGTACGTGCCCGTCAGGATGGGCGGCACGGCCAGCAGCACGAGCACCACGATCGTCGGGACCACGAACACGAGCCGGCCGGCGATCACGGGGGCCAGGACCAGGAAGAGCAGCACGAGCAGGCCCAGCGTGGGCAGCGCGCGCAGGGCGTTGGCCGATCCGGCCACGAGGGTCTCGCCGCGGCCCGTGAACCCGATCAGGATGCCGAGCGGGATCGCGATCGCGCACGCGATGCCGAGCGAGATGGCGGTGTACAGCAGGTGGTAGCCGACCTGCGCCGGGATGCCGGTCGCGCCGGTCCAGTTCGCCGGATCCGCGAGCCAGTCGAGGAGCGTCATGCGGGCACCTCCGTGCGGCGCCAGGGGGTCGCGATGCGGCCCGTGCGGATGAGCAGCTGGTCCAGCGCGATGGCCAGCAGGACGCAGAGCAGGATTCCCGTCAGCAGCGGCACCATGAGCCGCAGCTGGAAGCCCTGGGTGAACAGGGTGCCGAGCTGCGGGATCCCGATCAGGGCCGCCATCGTGACGATGCTCACGTTCGAGACGACGGCGACGCGCAGCCCCGCGATGATCACCGGCACGGCGACGGGCAGCTCGACCAGCAGCAGGCGCTGCCAGGCGCGGTACCCCATCGCCTCGGCGGCGGCCACGGTCTCGTGCGGCACGGATCCGAGCCCGTCCACGACCACCCGCACCAGGAGCGCGAGCGTGTAGACGGTGAGGGCGATCACGACGTTGAGCGGATCCAGGATCCGGGTCCCGAGGATCGACGGCAGCAGGATGAACAGCGCCAGCGACGGGATCGTGTAGAGCAGGCCGGCGGTCCCGACGATCAGGGCGCCGCCGCGACCGGAGCGGTGCGCCCACCATCCGAGCGGGATCGAGATGATCAGGCCGATCAGCGTCGGCAGCACCGTGAGCCAGACGTGGTTGAGGAACAGGGTCCCGATCTGGCCGAGGTTCGACCAGATCCAGTCGACGGTCATGCGGCCCGCCTGGCGTTGGCGTCCACGACGTCCGCCGCGCTCAGCGACCCGACGAGCACGCCGGCGTCGTCCACGATCCCGACGCGGCCGGCCGGCGAGGCCAGAGCGCCGTCGAGCAGGTCGCGCAGGGACGCGGTGCGGGGCAGGAACCGCGAGGCCGTGTGGAGCGCGGACGGCTCGGCGGTCGGCGCGGTGCGCGCGTCCGTCCATCCGAGAGGCCGGCCGGCGTCGTCGACCACCACGGTCCAGCCGTCCTCGCCCCGCAGCGGCTCGCCGATGCGCGCCGTCCGCTCGGTCGCGAGGGTCGCGCCGGCCGGGAGGCCCGCGAAGCCCAGCGCACGGTAGCCGCGGGCGCCGCCGATGAAGTCCGCGACGAAGTCGTCGACCGGCGAGGTGAGCAGCTCCATCGGCGTGCCGATCTGGGCGAGCACGCCGCCCGTGCGGAGCACCGCCACGTGGTCGCCCAGCTTGAGAGCCTCGTCGATGTCGTGCGTGACCATCACGATCGTCTTGCCGATCTCCTGCTGCAGCCGCAGGAACTCGTCCTGCAGCTGCGCGCGGACGATCGGGTCGACGGCGCTGAACGGCTCGTCCATGAGCAGGTACGGCGGGTCGGTCGCGAGCGCGCGCGCCACGCCGACCCGCTGCTGCTGCCCGCCCGACAGCTGCCAGGGGTAGCGGTGCGCGAAGCGCTCGTCGAGGCCGACGAGCTCGAGCAGCTCGAGCGCGCGGGCGCGCGTCGAGCGCCGGTCGCCCCCGAGCAGCCGCGGCAGCGCCGCCACGTTGTCGACCACCGTGCGGTGCGGGAACAGGCCCGCGTGCTGGATGACGTACCCGATCTTTCGGCGGAGGGTGACGCGGTCGGTGCTCAGCACGTCGATGTCGTCGAGCGTGATGGATCCGCTGGTCGCGTCGATCAGCCGGTTGATCATGCGCAGCGACGTGGTCTTGCCGCAGCCGGACGGGCCGACCAGCGCCAGGAGCGTGCCCGCGGGCACCTCGAAGCTGAGGTCGTCGACCGCGCGGGTGCCGTCGTCGTAGACCTTCGAGACGTTCTCGAACCGGATCACGGGTGCTCCTTCGGGGGGACGGTGCCGTCGGTGAGGCCGGCGGAGATGCGCCGGGCGGCGTCGGAGAGGAGACGGCCGAACTGCCGGGTCGCGCGCTCGTCGATGCGGTACGTCGGCACAAGGATGCTGAGCGAGGCGACCACGCGCCGGCCGGCCATGACGGGGGCGGCGAGCGCGGTCACGTCCCGCTCGATGCCCCGCTCCACGACCACGAAGCCGGTCTCGGGCGTCTCGCCGCTGAGGACCAGGCCCGCGGCAGAGCCCTGCATCGGGATCGTGCGGCCCACCCAGTTCGCGTGGCGGATCGAGTGCGAGCCCTCGACGATGCTGATGTAGAGCACGGACTGGCCGTGGCCCTCGACGCTCAGGTAGATCGACTCGCCGGTGGCCTCGGCGAGGCCCACCATCTCCTGGTGGCACAGGTCGATGAGCGACTCGTTGCTGAGCGCCTGCGCGCCGAGCTGCACGAGCCGCGACCCGGGGCGGTAGCTGCCCTCGTCGTCGCGGCGCACGAAGCCGGTCGCCTCGAGCGTGCGCAGCAGCCGCAGCGCGGTGCTCGGCGAGAGATCCACGGCGCGCGCCGAGTTGGCGAGCGACGCGCTGCCCTCCTCGCAGACATGGGCGAGCAGCGACAGCGCGCGCTCGACGGTGCGGGTCGACTGTTCGCGGGTCGACTGTTCAGTCACGGCAGTCCTCCTGTTCGGCGACGTCGACGATAGGAACCCACTGTTTCCGGCGCCGTTGCCGAGTGTTTCCACTTCGTAAAATACGCATGCCACTGGTTGAAACGCAAGACCCTCTGCGGGAAGCTGTGTGCATGAGCACTCCGAGCCCCGCCCCGCACGCGCTTCCGCCCGTCCGGATCTTCGCCTCGGCGCCGGTCTCGCTCGGCGAGATCGTCGCGATCGCCGACGGGGCGACCGTGACCCTCGCCCCGGAGGTCGCCGAGGCGCTGGTGCACGGCCAGGAGGCCGCCGAGCGCATCAGCGCGGCCCGGCCGACCTACGGCCGGTCGACCGGGGTCGGCGCCAATCGCACGACCGCCGTGACCGAGGCGGAGGCGCACGGGCGGATGCTCGTGCGCAGCCACGCGACCGATGCCGGGGATCCGCTGCCGCGCCGCGTGGTGCGGGCGACGGCGGCCACCCGGCTCGTCCAGCTCGGGCGCGCGCGATCCGGCATCGACCCCGCCGTCGCGCACGCGCTGCAGCGCATGCTCAACGCGGACGCGCTCCCCGAGGTGGGCAGCGCGGGGTCCATCGGCACGGGCGATCTCGCCGCCCTGTCGGCGATCGCGCTGGCCCTCGCCGGCGAGCGGCCGACGACGCCGCCCCTCGAGGGCGAGCCGATCGCGTGGGGCGCGGACAGCGCCCTGCCCTTCCTCAGCAGCAATGCACTCACGGTCGGGCGGAGCGCACTCGCGGCGGCCGAGCTGCGGCGGCTCGACCGCGCCGGTCGCGTGCTCTACGCCGTGGCCCTGGTCGCGTTCGAGGGCAGCGCCGAGGCGTTCTCCGTCCCCGCGGCGAGCGCGATCGCGGCCCCCGGCGCCGACGTCGTCGCCGGCGAGATCCGCGCGCTGCTCGAGGGGCATGCCGCCGCGCCCGCGCGCATCCAGGACCCCTACGGGCTGCGCGTCTATCCGGTGATCCAGGCCCTCGTGGTCACGGCGCTCGAGCGGCTCGAGTCGCAGCTCTCCCGGCTCGCGAACGCCGCACAGGAGAACCCCGTCTTCGACGCCGCGGCCGGAACGGTCACGCACCACGGCGGGTTCTACCAGGCCCAGCTCGCGGCCGACCTCGACGCGATGAACCTGGCGATCGCGCAGTCCGCCGCCAGTTCGCACGCCCGGCTGCGGCTCGCGAACGAGCCCGCCTACACGGGCCTGCGCCCCTTCCTGGCCGAGGGACCCGACGGCGCCTCGGGCCTGATGATGCTGGAGTACACCGCCGCCGGGGCGCTGGCCGAGATCCGTGCGTCCGCCGCGCCCGCCTCGCTCGGCACCGTCGTCCTGTCGCGCGGCGCCGAGGAGGACGCGAGCTTCGCGAGCCAGGGCGCCGTGCAGCTCGAGCGGGCGATCGCCGCCCACCGGACAGTGCTCGCGTGCGAGGCGCTCGCGCTCGGTCGTCTGCTGCGCCAGCGGGAGGTGACCGCACCGCCGCGGCTGCACGACGCCGCCGACCGCCTGCGCGCGCTGCAGCCCTCGCACGAGGACCAGGACCTCCGCCCGCCGCTGACCGCCGCGGCCGCCCTGCTCGACGAGCTCGGGGACGTGATCGCCGCTGGGTGAGTCCGGAGTCGTCCGGCTCGACGACGCCGAACCCGAGCCCTGGCGCAACGGGCGCGGCACGACGCGCGTGCTCGCCACCGGCGACGGCTGGCGCCTGAGCGCCGCGGAGATGGCCGAGGATGCGCCGTTCTCGGCCTTCCCGGGCGTCGACCGCATCCTCGCGGTGACGGGCGATCGGCCCCTGCGTCTCTCGATCGGGGGCGCGCCGTGGGCGGTCGGGCCCGGTGAGCACGTGCGGTTCCCGGGCGAGGCAGCCGTGCGCGCGGTCGGGGTCATCCGGCCGGTCACGGTGCTCAACCTCATGCTCGACCGGGACCGCGCGCGCTGCGGATTCGACCTGCCGGCCGCGGCGATGACCACCGCGCCCGATGGGCTGTGGCTGCTGCTCGTGCTCTCGTGCACCGCCCGACTGGGGCGCACCCCGCTGCCGCCCGGCTCCGCGGTGATCGGCCGCGACCACTGCGCGCGCGTGGAGCCCGGCGGCGCCCGCGTCGCGTTCGCCCGCATCTCCTCCACGTGATCCCATGTCTCAGTTCGGCGCGGAATCCGGCGTGCATTCCGCGCCGAACTGAGACACGGTCGACGGCCGAGCGCCCCGCGGGCGTGCACGCTTGCGCATCTCCCTAGCGCGGGGCGCGCCGCCGGGTCTAGCGTCGGTCGCGCCGGCACTCCCCCACCTTCGCCGACGAGGCCATCGAACAGGAGAAGCTCCGATGAAGAAGCTCATCAACACCCCGGCCACCGTCCTCAGCGACGCCCTGCGCGGGATCGCGGCCGCGCATCCCGACGTGACGGTGGACTTCGACAACCGGCTGATCATCAGCAAGGCGTCCCGCGAGGGCCAGGTCGCGCTCGTCTCCGGGGGCGGATCCGGGCACGAGCCGATGCACGGCGGATTCGTCGGGCACGGGATGCTCGCGGCCGCGTGCGCCGGTGAGATCTTCACCTCGCCGACCCCCGACCAGATGCTCGCCGCCGCGACGGCCGTCGACTCGGGCGCGGGCGTGCTGTTCATCGTGAAGAACTACACCGGCGACGTCCTGAACTTCGAGATGGCGGCCGAGCTGGCCGGCGAGGAGGGCATCCAGGTCGAGACCGTGCTGGTGGCCGACGACGTGTCGGTCGAGGACTCCACCTGGACGGCCGGACGCCGCGGCGTCGGCACCACGGTGATCGTCGAGAAGGTCGCCGGAGCGGCCGCGGCGGAGGGCCGCCCGCTCGCCGACGTCAAGGCGATCGCCGCGAAGGTCAGCGCGAACGGCCGCTCGATGGGCATCGCCCTCACGAGCTGCACCGTGCCGGCCAACGGCAAGCCGAGCTTCGACCTGCCCGAGGACGAGATGGAGGTGGGCGTCGGCATCCACGGCGAGCCCGGCCGCCGGCGCGAGAAGCTCGCGTCCGCCCACGACATCGCCGAGGAGATCGTCGGCGCGATCGCGGCCGACTTCGACTTCACGGGCGCTCCGGTCATCGCCCTGCTCTCCGGTCTGGGCGGCACTCCCCTGATCGAGCTGTACGGAATGTACGGCGAGATCTCGCAGGCGCTCGAGTCGCGCGGCATCACGGTGGCGCGCACGCTCGTGGGCGACTACATCACGAGCCTCGACATGGCCGGATGCTCGCTCACGCTCGTGAGCGCGGACGACGAGATCCTCCGTCTCTGGGATGCGCCGGTCGAGACCGCCGGCCTGCGGTGGGGACGCTGACATGACGGATGCCGTCACGCTCGCCACGGTGGACGCCTGGCTCCGGCGCTTCGCGGCCGAGACCGCCGAGCAGGCCGCGTGGCTGACCGAGCTGGACTCGGCGATCGGCGACGCCGACCACGGCACGAACCTGGCACGCGGCATGGCCGCCGTGGTCGAGAAGCTCGACGCGGCGCCGCCCGCGGACATCCCGGCGCTGCTGAAGGCGGTCGGGATGACGCTCATCTCCAAGGTCGGCGGGGCCAGCGGATCGCTGTACGGCTCGTTCTTCCTCGAGGCTGGCAAGGCCGCGGCCGGAGCCGACGACCTGGACGGCCGCGCCCTGGAGGCGGCGCTGCGGGCGGGCGTGGGCAGCATCGTCGCGCGAGGCAAGGCGGAGCCGGGCGACAAGACCATGCTCGACGCGCTGCTGCCGGCGGTCGACGCCCTCCAGGCCGCGCTGACGTCAGGATCGGCGCTGGGAGACGCCGTGTCCGCGGCATCGGACGCCGCGGCGGCGGGGCGCGACGCGACCGAGCCCCTCGTGGCCCGCAAGGGCCGCGCGTCGTACCTCGGCGAGCGCAGCGCGGGTCACCTCGACCCGGGTGCGGCCTCCTCCGCGATCCTCGTCAAGACGCTGGCCGACACGGTGACGGCCGCGTGATCGGCCTCGTGATCGTCTCGCACAGCGAGCCGCTCGCCCGGGCGACCGTGGACCTGGCGATGCAGATGGTGCACGGCGATCCGCCGCCGGTGCGGCTCGCGGCGGGCGCGGCCGACGGGTTCGGCACGGATGCCGTCGCGATCGCCGACGCCATCGACGCGCTCGCCGACGCGGACGGCGTCGTGGTGCTGACCGACCT
Source organism: Microbacterium sp. Root53 (assembly GCF_001426925.1). Lineage (GTDB taxonomy): Bacteria > Actinomycetota > Actinomycetes > Actinomycetales > Microbacteriaceae > Microbacterium. Next base: position 157,041 of record NZ_LMFR01000001.1, on the reverse strand, counting down.
CGGCTCGGCCGTGATCAGCGCGGAGTTCGCCCTGGACCTGCGCTCCAGCGGGCATCCCGTGCGGATCAGCGACGGCCCCCTCGTGGAGGGGACGACGGCCGCGCTCGTGCGGGCGGCCGGCGGCGGCACGCTCGACGAGGTCGCCGCGGAGGCGGACGGCGCGCTGGGCGCCAAGCGGCGCGGCGACGCCGAGCCCGCCGGTTCCGAGCCGGACGACGACGGCGGCGGCGATCGGGCGTCCGCCGAGGTGACGATCCGCAACCCCCTCGGCCTGCACTCGCGCCCGGCGGGCACCTTGGCGCGCGCCGCCGCGGGCTTCGCCTCCGACATCCGGGTCACGGACCTCACGGCCGGGAGGGGCCCCGCGAACGCCGCCAGCCTCGTCGCGCTCCTCGCCCTCGGCGCCACGGGCGACCACGTCGTGCGGATCGAGGCGACGGGCCCCGACGCCCGCGAGGCGGTGCAGACCCTGGAGGACCTGATCGAGGGGGGATTCGGGGAGATGCCCGAGGGCTGACGCCGGGCGTCCGGGTGCCTAGCGGCCCTTTTGGGTGCGCAGAAGGGCACATCCGCACCGGATCGCGCGGGACCACCGGGGCACTGCCGGTGCGTCGAGGGATACCCTGGACACCTTGCCCGGAGGAGCACCATGTTCGACAGCCCGCTCTCGAGCTCGGCGTACGAGGTTCTCGGCGTCGAGCCGACGGTCGACGAGGCCGAGCTGCGCCGCTCGTACCGGCTGCGGCTCCGGCAGACGCACCCCGACACCGGCGGCGACGCGACGATGTTCATCCAGGTGCAGCGCGCGTGGGAGCTGATCGGCACGCCCGAGGGCCGTGCGGCGTACGACCGGGGCCACGGCTTCGCGGCCGGGAGCGACGCGGGCGCCGTCTGGCGCGGATGGAGCACCCCGACCGCGCGTGCGGACACCCGCCCGCGCGCCCGGTCGTACGGCCACCCCGGCGGATGGCGCCGGGAACGGTACCTCGACCTGATCCGCGAGTGGGCGGGCCGTGGCGTGGAGGTCCCCGATCCCTACGACCCGGCGCTGGTGCGCGGGGCTCCGCGGGAACTGAAGCGCATGCTGGCCGACGCGCTGGCCGAGGAGGGCACGGCGCGCACGATCGCCGACCTCGGCATGGGGTTCACCGTGTGGCACGACGTCGCGATCGGCGACGACCCGGAGGACAAGCTCGACCATGTCGTCCTCAGCCCATCGGGACTGTACGGCGTGATGTCCGAGGACTTCGGGGATGTCGTCCGCTTCCGGCGCGGCGAGATCATCGGCCCCGACGTGGGCCCCCACGCGCCGATCGCCGGCCTGCTGCGTCGGATGCGCGTGGTGTCCCGCGCCGCCCGGGTCCGGTTCGGAGGCGCGGTCCTGGTGCTTCCGGACGAGGATCTCGCCCAGGCGATCTCGCCCCTCGGCAGCGTCCGCGGCGTGCCCGTGGTGGTCGTGGGACGCAACGCCCTCGGCACCGTGCTCCGCGGCGGGGTGCCGGGCGCGCGCCCCATCGGCGGCAACGAGCTCTTCGACGTCCGCACGCGCCTGCAGAGCACGATCCGATTCGTCTGAGCGGGGCCACGCTCGGTGGCGCTCAGTCGGCGGCGTCGGCCTTCTCGAAGGCCTCGCGGCGCTCCTCGAGGTCGATATCCTCCGTCGTCACGGACTTCGTGCCGTTGTAGACGTCGCGGTCGATCTCGTTCGTGTTCTGCGCCACGAGCATGGCCACGAGGGTGTCGCCGTTCACGTTCAGGAACGTGCGCAGCACCCCCGTGAACCAGTCCACCGCGATCAGCAGGCCGACGGCCTCGATCGGGAGACCCACCGAGGTCGCGAGGAACATCGCGACCACCGGGAAGCCGCCCGGGACCGTGATCGTGCCCATGTTGAGCAGGATGGCGAGCGCCATCCCGAGCACGACCTGCCCGATCGTGAGGTCGACGCCGCCCGCCTGCGCGAGGAACAGCACGACGATCGTGTAGTTCAGCACCGCGCCGCACGAGCCCATGGTCATGCCGATCGACAGCGTGAAGTCGGCCACCCGCCGGCTGATGCCGACCTTCTCGACCGCGTTGCGCAGCACAGTCGGGAACGTCACGGATGCGGGTGATCTCACCGCGCGGATGTGACCTCGGCGGGACCGGTGTGATCTCGGCGCGCGACGCGCTATGCGCGCGCGGCGCGGCGGCGGGCGATCGCCATCCAGGCGCGCATCAGCTGCGGCACGACGAGGTAGACCGCGAGCGGCACGACGACGAGCGTGAGGACGAACGCCCGCAGGATGGGCGACCAGTCGGCCGAGAACGGGGCGATCGCGTAGAACCCGAGCGTGACGAGCGGGAAGATCGCGATCCAGGTGATGACTGCGCGGACGTGGACCGAGGGCGGGGCGACGGGGGTCTGGTCGCGCAGGTGCGCCACGCGCTGCCGCAGCTCGACGACCGCGCCGCGGCCGACCTGCTGCTGTCGATCGTCACGCTGGCCGACGGATGGCAGGTCTTCCGCTCGGTCGAGCACCTCTACGCGGGCGATGCCGCCGGCACCCCCGAGCGCGCGGCCCGGCGACGCGAGGTCGTGGTCGCGAGCGTCGCCGCGATCGTGGAGTCGCTCACCACCCCTTGACGGCGGTCCCGAACCGGTCGGCGGCGAACGCGGGGATGGGCTTCGCCTCCGGCTCGGTCACGAAGTCGGCGAGCACGCGGCCGATCGCCGGAGTGAACTTCGCGCCCTGACCCGAGAAGCCGGCGCCGAGGATGATCGGGCCGCGGCGGTCCAGGACGAACGCCTCGTCGGGCGTGGTGGTGTACGTGCAGCTCACGGCCGCGAACCGGTCCGGGTCCGTGCCGATGAGGTACTCGCGGGCGTATCGCCGCAGGTGCTCCATCATCTTCGGCTCGTACTCGTAGGAGCGGTCGTCCGGGTCGACGTGCGGGCCGACCGCGTGCCATCCGGCCTTGACTCCCTCGCCGGGCGTGAGCATGCCGTAGATGTTGGAATGCCAGTAGTCGTACTGCGGATCGCCGAGCGCGCGCACGTGGTTGAAGCTCGGCCAGTCGGCCTCGTGGTCGGTCACGGCGAAGTGGGCGGGCTGCTCCTGGGTCACGATCAGGCGCGGGTACGACACGAGGCCGCCGACGAGCTTGTCCGTCCAGCCGCCCACCGTGACGATCACCTGCTCGGCGAGGTAGGTCTCGCCCTCCGTCACGACCTCGACCGCGCCGCCGGACATCTCGCCGATGCGCAGAACGCGTGCCCCGTGCCTCACGCGGCCGCCGCGCTCCACGGCGACCGCCTGGAAGGCGGCGATCGCACGCTCGGGGTTCAGCCGCCCGCCGTCGGGCGTGTACAGCACCTTGGTGTCGAACGCGATGCCGCGCCAGCGCTCGCGCGCCTCGTCGACCGCGAGCCACTCCGCGGCGATGCCGTGCGCTCGCAGGATGTCCGCGTGGTCGTCGGGGACGCCCTTGCCGTGGTTGGTCTGGCCGACCAGATCCAGGATGTCCGCGCCCGACTCGGACTCGAGCTCGCGCCACAGCCGCCCGGCCTCGGTCACGAGCTCGAGGTAGTGGGGCTGGGTGTACCCGACATTGAAGTTGCGGGTGGTCCCGTGCGAGGCGCCGTGGTGGTGCAGCTGCTCGAAGCGCTCGAGCAGCAGGACCTCACGGCCGCGCCGCGCCAGCTGCCACGCCGCAGCGGACCCCATCAGTCCCCCGCCGATCACGACCGTCTCGATGCGCTCCGTCACGGCCCCAGGATGCCACGGGCGCGGCCCGGGCCCGCCAGTGCGGGCCCGTGCCGGCAGTGCGGCTCAGTCGAGGACGGCGTACGCCTCGCCCTCGACGGAGGACGTCGGGCTCGAACAGGTAGTCGACGCCGATGGCCGACACCGGCGGGAGCGGGTTCGGGAGCTTCAGCTCCTCGGCGACCAGCTCGAGGCCCGCCGCGAACTCGGGGTACTTCTCGGGCTGCCAGTCCTTCAGGTAGAAGCGCAGCCGCACGACGTCCGCGAGCGTCGCGCCGGCCGCGGCGAGACCGCGGCCCGTGTTGCGGAGCGCGTGGGCGAGCTGCCCCCGCGAGGTCCCCGGTCGCGATCCGGTTCCTAGGTGTCATGCACGAAACCCCCACCGCCCCGGCTCAGCTCACTCCGGAGCACCGCGAGCTGCTGGCGCAGGTGCTCGACAAGTGGTCCCTGCAGGTGCTCGAGACCCTGTGCGAGCGCCCGCGACGCTTCAGCGAGCTGCGCCGCGAGATCCCCGCCGTGACGCAGAAGTCGCTGACCGCGACGCTGCGCCGCCTGGAGCGCAACGGAATGGTCGATCGCGTCGTGATCGCCACGCGTCCGGTGGCGGTCGAGTACCGCATCTCGGCGCTCGGCAAGACGCTCCAGGACCTCATCGACGCCCTGTGGGCGTGGACGACGGCCACGCTCCCGCAGGTCGAGCGCGCCGGCGACCGCTACGACGCCGAGGTCGGCGCCTGAGGGGCGGCGTCGATACACGGATGGATTCGAGTCCGCGGGTCCGGTCTGACTAAGGTAAGGGTTGCCTAATTCGGCATTCATCCCCCTCACCCGGAGATTCCCACCATGCCCCAGCTCCGTCGCGCCGCAGTCGCCCTGGCGCTCGCCCTCCCCCTGACCCTCGCCGCCTGCTCGTCGCCCGCCGCGACGTCCGCCGCGCCCGCCGAAGCCGACGCCCCCGAGAGCGTGACCGTCGAGCACGCCATGGGCACCACGGATGTCGAGTGCGCCCCGCAGCGCGTCGTGACCCTGGGCCAGGGCGAGACGGACAGCACCCTCGCGCTCGGCGTGACCCCCGTCGGCGTCGTCTCGCCGTGGACCGAGGACTGGTACGACTACCTGCCCGCCGAGGTCGAGGAGGCCGAGGTGGTCGGCACGGAGATCGAGCCCGACCTCGAGGCGATCGCCGCGCTCGAGCCCGACCTGATCCTCGGCTCCAAGCTGCGCCACGAGGCGCTCTACGACCAGCTGTCGCAGATCGCCCCCACCGTGTTCACCGAGACCATCGGCGTGGCCTGGAAGGAGAACGTCGGCGTGTACGCCGAGGCCCTGTGCCTCGAAGACGAGGGCGCCGAGATCGTCGCCGACTACGAGGCCCGCGCGGCCGAGATCGGCGCCGCGCTGGACGAGGCCGGCCAGGGCGACACCGAGGTGTCGATCATCCGCTTCATGCCCGACCAGGTGCGCATCTACCTGACCGGCTTCCCGGGCTCGGTCGTCCGCGACACGGGCCTGCAGCGCCCCGAGGCGCAGACCGTCGCGGACTGGGAGGCCTCGGAGCAGCTCATCGAGATCTCCGAGGAGCGCATCCCCGAGATGGACGGCGACGTCATCTTCGAGATGGTCTCGGCCGACCACTACGCCCAGCAGGGCACCCAGACCGTCGACGAGCAGATCGAGCGCTGGACCTCGACCGAGCTCTGGCAGGGCCTGTCGGCCGTGAAGGCGGGCAAGGTCGTCGAGGTGGACGAGAGCCACTGGAACCTGGGCGGCGGCATCGGCGCGGCGAACGCGCTGCTCGCCGACCTCGAGGCGTACTTCGCCGAGGCGGAGTGACCGCTCTCGACGCCGCGACGGGCGCGCCCGGGGTCTCCCGGGCGCGCCCCGACGCGTCCCGCCGGGTGCGCGCGGTCGTCGTCCCCGTGGCGCTGGTCGCGGTGCTCGCCGTCGCGGTGTGGTGCAGCGTCGCCATCGGCTCGGTGTTCGTGCCGCTCGGCGCGGTGGTCGACGCGGTCCTGGGCGCGCGCAGCAGCGAGGCGCACCTGATCGTCCAGGATCTGCGGTTCCCGCGCACCGTGTCGGGGCTGGTCGCCGGCGTCTGCCTCGCGGTGTCCGGCGTGCTGCTGCAGGGATCCACCCGCAACCCGCTCGCCTCCCCCACCCTGCTCGGGATCACCGCGGGATCCGGCTTCGCCGTGGTGGTCTTCATCGCCCTCCTCGACATGCCCTCGACGTGGGCCGTGTGGGTCGCGTTCGCCGGCGGTGGCGCCGCCGCCGGCCTGGCCTTGGCCCTCGCCGGCACGGGCCGCGACGGCCTGTCGCCCCTGCGGCTGACGCTGTCGGGCGCCCTGGTCTCGCTGCTGCTCTCGGCCTGGACGCAGGCGATCCTGGCGCTGAACGAGGCGAACGCCGACGAGGTGCGCCACTGGCTCGCCGGCTCCCTGGCCGGCCGCGACTCCGCCGCCTTGCCGCCGCTCCTGCCGCTCCTGGCCGTGGGGCTTCTCGCCGCCGCGCTCCTCGCCCGGCCCCTCGACGCGCTCTCGCTCGGCGATGAGGCCGCGATCGGCCTCGGCCAGCGCCCCGGACGCGTGCGCGTGCTCGCCGGCATCACGGCCGTGGCGCTCGCAGCGATCGCGGTCGCGGTCGCCGGCCCCATCGCCTTCCTCGGGCTGATCGCCCCGCACCTGGCGCGCTTCCTGGTCGGCGGGCGCCACATCCACGTGCTCGTCACGTCGGCGCTGCTCGGCCCGGTCATCCTGCTGGTCGCCGACATCGTCGGCCGCGTCGTCGCTCCCCCATCAGAGGTGCAAGCCGGCGTGCTCACCGCCATGCTCGGCGCGCCCTTCCTGATCCGCATCGCCGCGCGCGCCCGGGGGATGTCGTGAGCGCGCCCGCGGCCGCGCGGCGCCGCGCCCGCGTCGCCGCGCCCGCCGTGCTGGCGGTCGCGATCGCGGCCCTCGTCGTCTTCGGCCTGGTCGACGGGTCCAAGCCCATCCCGGTGCTCGACGCGCTGCGCGCCGCGATCGGCCTCGGCGACAGCGGCAGCGCGTTCATCGTGCAGGAGCTGCGGATGCCGCGCGTGGTCGTCGCCGCGCTCGCCGGCGCGTGCCTGGGCGGCGCCGGGGCCCTCATGCAGGGCCTGATGCGCAATCCGCTCGCGTCGCCCGACATCCTGGGCGTCACGGGCGGGGCCGCCCTGGCCGCGGTCGCCGCCATCGGCGCCGGACTGCCGCCCGCGTCACTGCCCCTCGCCGCCGGCGTGGGAGCGGCCGCCGCCGTGACCGTCATTCAGTTGCTGACGCGGCACACGAGCGGCAGCAGCACGCGGCTGGTGCTGGTCGGCATCGGCGTCCACGCGATCGCCGGCGCCGCGACCACGCTCGTGGTGGCGCGCATCGACCCGCGCCGCCTCGGCGCCGCCGAGGTGTGGCTGTCGGGCAGCCTCCACGCACGCGACTCCCTGCACGTCGCGATCGTGGCTCTCGGGGCGATCCTGCTGCTTCCCGTGGCCTTCGGGATGCTGCGCGCGCTCGCGGTGGTCGAGCTGGGCGACGACATCGCGATCGGCGCCGGGGTCCCGGTGCGGCGCACGCGCGCGGCGGTGCTGTTGGTCTCGGCGCTGCTGGCCGGCGTCGCGGTCGCGGTCACGGGCCCGCTCGGGTTCGTGGCACTCGGCGCTCCGCACATCGCGCGACGCCTCGCGGGGCCGATGTCGGCGGCCACGTTCTCGGTCTCGCTGCTGGTCGGCGCCGCCCTCGTGCTCGGCGCGGACGCGCTCGGCCAGCGCCTGCTCGAGGACGCGGACCTGCCGGCCGGCGTGATCACGGCCGCGCTCGGCGCGCCCTACCTCCTCTGGCTCCTTCACCGAACGGGACGACGATGACGACCGATCAGCTCACCCCCACCCGCCGGCCCGCGCCGCCCGCCGACGTCCGCGTGGAGTCGCTCCGCGTCGGGTACGGCGCGGCGCCGATCGTCGACGGCATCGACCTCGCGGTGCCGACCGGCGTCGTCAGCGCGATCGTCGGCCCCAACGGGTGCGGCAAGTCGACGCTGCTCAAGACCATGGCCCGCGTGCTCTCGCCCGACGCGGGGCGCGTGCTGCTCGACGGCGAGTCGGTGCACCGGATGTCCACGCGCCGCGTGGCGCGCCTGCTCGGCCTGCTGCCCCAGAGCAGCGCGGTCCCCGAGCAGCTCACCGTGCGCGACCTGGTGGAGCGCGGCCGGTTCCCGCACCGCGGGATGTTCACGGCGTGGACGGCCGACGACCGAACGGCGGTGTCGGACGCGCTCGAGGCGACGGGCATGACGGAGCTCGCGGACCGCCCGGTCGACGAGCTCTCGGGTGGTCAGCGGCAGCGCGCGTGGATCGCGATGGTGCTCGCCCAGCAGACCCCGATCCTGCTGCTCGACGAGCCCACCACCTACCTCGACCTGGCGCACCGGCTCGAGATCCTGCGCCTGCTGCGCACCCTCAACCGCGAGCGGGGCGTGACGGTCGTGATGGTGCTGCACGACCTGGTCGAGGCGTGCCGGTACAGCGACCACCTGATCGCGATCCGCGACGGGGCGATCTACGCCTCGGGATCCCCCGCCGAGGTCATCACGCCCGAGACCGTCTCCGCCGTGTTCGGCGTCGACTGCGTCACGATCCCGGACCCCGTGTCGGGGATGCCGATCGTGGTGCCGACCGAGCCGGAGCTCGCCGAGAGCGACACGAGCTCGTAGCTCGCGGGCGCGCCGATCGTGCCGCCGTGGGCGCACGACGTCCGCCGCGGCGCGTTCTCGACGCGACGCACGCGGACCAGGTGATCGGGCCGGCCGTCCACCGCGATCCGGACGACGCTCTGGTCTCCGGGCGCGTCCGCGACCCCGAGCACCCGGACAGCATCGATGCGCGCCTCGGCGAGCTCGCGCCGGAGGAAGTACGCGGCGGCCTGCTCGGCGGCGGGGACCCCGCACTCGCCGCGCCAGCGCCCGAGGTCGAGCTCGCCGGCCGTGATCGCGGCCGCCACGCGCTCGACGTCAGCGGCCGTCAGACCGCCGTGATACTGCCCGCCGGGCAGCGTCACCACGTTGGCCGCGAACCGGTCGCCGCCCACGTGCGTCGTCTCCCAGACCTGCCCCGGCATCGCGGCGCTCAGCGCCACGGCCACCGGTCGCCCGAGCCGCGCGCAGCACACGTCGCGCCGGCCGTGCGTGCACACCAGCACGACGGGCTCGGAGGGATCGACTGCCGCACCGAAGCCCGGCGCGACACCGTCGGCGAGCGTTGCCAGATCCAGCTCGGCCAGCTCGTCCAGGTCCGCCGCGTCGCGCGTCTCGGCCCAGCCGCGCGCGCCGCCGCGGCCCGCGACGACGATCGTCCGCCCCGCGCGCCGCCGGTCGCGCACGCGCCGGATGAACTGCACGCGCACGCCCCGCTCCTCGGCCGCCTCGAGGACGCCGCGCGCGACGTCCGACAGGTCGCCCGGGAATCCGCGCGACGGCCACGGGCCGGGGTGCTCCACGAGCAGCCACGTCGAGATGACCTCGGGCGCGGACGCGAAGATCGGCTCCTGCTGCTCGGCCCGGATCGCCGCGCACCACGACGACGGATCCGTGCGGTCCGGCGCGGTCACCACGATCGCCCGGAGTCGCCTGACATCCGCGAACGGGGCGGCGCGGTGGACGCACGCGGGATGAGCGTCGGCAGCGCGCGGCGGATCGTTCCCGGTGGCGTCGACGGGTCCAGGAGATCGAACGCGGTCGTGGCGATCTGATCGAATGGAGTCGCAACCGACGTGAGCGGCGTCGGGAGCCGCGCCGCGAGCGGGATGTCGTTGTACCCGACGATCGAGAGCTCCCTGCCGGGAAGCAGCCCCAGGTTGCGTCCGGCGCCGATGATTCCGACCGCGAGGTTGTCGTTTGCCGCGAAGATCGCCGTAGGCGGGTCGGGACGGTCCAGCAGCGCCCGCCCCGCATCGATCCCGTCATCGACGCCGAAGCCCGTCGTCAGGATGCGATCGTCGCGGATCTCGATCCCCGCCTCTGCGAGTGCACGCTCGGCTCCTCGGCGACGATCGCGGCCGCTCGACGTGAACCACGGGCCCGTCACGATGGCGATGTCGGTGTGCCCGAGGTCGATCAGGTGGCGGACAGCGAGGTACCCGCCCGTCTCATCGTCGCCGAGCGAGGAGGGGCTGACACCGTCGGTGCGCAGCACGAGGACGTGCGCGATGCCCCGCTCGCGAAGGGCGGCGGGGAGTGCGTCGTCGATGCGCGCCGTCGCGAGGATGAGGCCGTCGACGTTGCGATCGAGCAGGATCTCGGTCGCGCGCCGCTCCTCGTCGGGGTCGTCTCCGCACGTGGCCACGACCGCGAAGGAGCCGTGCCGGCGCGCGGTGCGCTCGATCGCCTCGAACATGAGGGCCATCACGGCGTCCGTCAGACGCGGGACCAGCACACCGATCGTCCCAGTGGCGCCACGGCGCAGGCTGGAGGCGAAGACGTTGCGTCGGTACCCGAGCTGCTCGGCCGCGGCGCGGACCCGCTGTGCGGTGGCGGACGCCGAGGGAGGGGTGCGCTCGTCGAGGATGCGGCTCACGGTCGAGATGCTGACGCCGGATGCCTCGGCCACATCACGCAACGTCACCACGCGTCGCGCACCGCTCGCGTCGATACCCATGCGCCGCCTCCCCTCCCGACTGTATCCATGCCGGTCGGAAACCTTTGCAGGAACGATTTCAGGTCACCCCTTGACAGCGAAGGCCGTGCCACGGGATGCTTGCAAACGTTCCCGCTAACGATTGCACACGGTCGAGGACCGGCTGCCGATCATCGCCGGGATCACGAAGGAGGGCAACAAGACCGCCGCCCTCGAGGCGAAGGATGCCGCCGACGCCGGCGCCAAGGGCGCCCTGGTCTATCCGTCGCACGGATGGCTGCGCTTCGGCTTCCAGCCGGGCGCCCCGCAGACGCGCTACCGCGCGATCTGGGAGGAATCGGGTCTCGAGGAGATCCTGTTCCAGTACCCCGACAACACGAAGGCGTCGTACGACCTCGACACCCAGCTCGAGATCGCCGCGCAGCCCGGCGTGAACCACACCAAGAACGGCGTGCGGAACATGCGTCGCTGGTACACCGAGATCCCCGCCCTGCGCGCGGCCCACCCGGACCTCCAGGTGCTCTCGTGCCACGACGAGTACCTGCTCCCGACGATGTTCGACGTCGACGGCCTGCTGGTCGGCTACGGCAACATCGCACCCGAGCTGCTCGTCGAGCTGATCGCGGCGGGCAAGGCCCAGGACTACGCCGCCGCGCACGCGATCCACGAGCGCCTGCTCCCGGTCACCAAGAACGTGTACCACCGGGGCTCTCACATGGAGGGCACCGTCGCGCTCAAGTGGGGCCTCGTCAACCGTGGCATCCTCGATCACGCGACGGTCCGCGAGCCGCTGCTCCCCCTCGGTCCCGGCGCCGACGCCGAGATCGCGGCCGCCTTCGCCGAGGCGGGTCTCGGCAAGGTCGCCGTCCCCGCCTGATCCACACCCGGGGCGACGGTTCCCCCGTCGCCCCGGCCCGAGCCGAGCGCATCGGCCCGACGCCGCGGGAAAGCGGCACCCGAGTCACCGAAGACCGCGCGGCCCCCGCCGCGACTCCGATGGAGGAGCCCCCATGACCGCTCACACCCGACACACATCGACCACCCCCGGCACCGGCTACGGACGCCTCTCGACGCAGACGATGAGGACCATCGTGGAATCGAGCAGGCGCCGCCGCACGTTCTGGCAGCAGCTCGCGCTGATCGGCCCTGCGTTCGTCGCCGGCGCCTGGCAGTTCGGGCCCGGCAATCTCACGACCGCGGTCCAGGCGGGCGGTGCCTACCAGTACACCCTCATCTGGGTCATCGTCGTGTCGACCATCCTGATGATCTTCCTCACCGACATGAGCGTGCGTCTCGGCATCAAGTCGCCCGTGTCGCTCATCACGTCGATCAAGGAGCACCTCGGCGGCTGGGTCGGCGTGCTCGCGGGCGTCGGCGTGTTCCTCATCACGCTGTGCTTCTCGGTGGGCAACGCCGTAGGGTCCGGGCTCGGCCTGTCGATGCTCTTCGGCGGCAACCCCGTGATGTGGACCGTCTTCTGCACGATCGGCGTGGCCGCGCTGCTGGTCCTGCGCAATGTGTACCGCGTGATCGAGAAGGTGCTGATCGTCATCGTCGCGCTCATGGCGATCGCGTTCGTCGCTAGCGCGTTCGTCTCGCAGCCCGACTGGGCGGCGGCGGGATCCGGCCTCGTGCCGGTCGTGCCGGATGGCGCGTGGCTGCTGCTGATCGCCCTCGTGGGCACGAACTTCTCGATCAACGCGGCCTTCTACACGTCGTACGGGACGAAGGAGCGAGAGCGCACAGAGGACGACTACCGCGACATCACGATCGTCGACACGATCCCCGGGATCATCGCGCCCGGAGTGATGACCGCCCTCGTGATCGTGGTCGCCTCCGCAGTGCTCGGCCGCACCGGCGAGCAGGCGGCCACGATCGTGGCCCTCGCGGGCGTCTTCGAGCCGCTCGCCGGCCCGGTCGGCTCCACCGTGTTCGCCCTCGGATTCTTCGGCGCCGCGTTCTCCTCGATGATCGCGAACGCGACGGCCGGCGGCACGATGCTCTCGGACGCCCTGGGGCGCGGTGCGTCGTCGAGCTCGCGCACAGCCAAGCTCGTGAGCGGCGCCATCCTCGCGTTCGGCGTCGCGGTCGCGCTGATCTTCCAGGCCGCGCCGATTCAGCTGATCGTGATCGCGCAGGCCCTGACGATCCTCGTCGCCCCGGTGCTCGCCGTGCTCATCGTCGTGATGGCGAACCGGCGGAGCCTCATGGCCGAGATGCGCAACACCTGGTGGCAGAACCTGTTCGGCGTCGTCGGGCTGATCGCCGTGCTGGCGCTCTCGATCCGGCTGATCTCGAGCTTCGTCGGAGGCTGATCGGCCGCGCCTCGCCTGAGCCCGCGCCCACGGAGGGGCAGCGGGCTCAGGCGACGCCGACCGCGCTCGCTGCCGCCGCAGCGCGGTCGCCCGTCACCTCGATCCATGCCTCGGACCGAGCGGAGGCGATCACGGCGTCCGTGAGGACGGCGGCACGCGCACCGTCGGCGAAGGTCGGCAGTCCATCCACCTGCTCCCCCGCGATGGCGCGATGCACGTCGCGCATGAAGAGTCCGAAGCAGTCCTGGTACCCCTGGGGATGACCCGACGGGACCGTGACGTACGACGACGCGACGTCCGCGGTCAGCGTCTCGTGCCCCTTCGCGAGCAGGAGCACCGCGTCGGCGGAGCCGACCCACAGATCGCCCGGATTCTCCTGGTCGAACGCGTAGCTGCGCTCGGCGCCGTCCAGCGAGAGCCAGAGACGGTTCTTGCGCCCGGGGCTCGCCTGGGAGATCACGACCGTGCCGCTCGCGCCGCGATCGGTCTGGAACATCATGGTCGTGCCGTCCTCCGTGGCGACCGACACCTCGCGTCCGCCCGAGATGCGGGTGTCGTGCAGGCGCGATTGCTGCGCGAGCAGGCGGACGATGCGATGGCCTGTCGCGAACTCGAACAGGTCGCACCAGTGGACGCCGATGTCGGCGAAGGCCCGGGATCCCGCGTCATCCACCCGCCAGTTGTACGTGGATCGATCCGACAACCAGTCCTGGAGGTAGTGCCCGTGCGCGAGCCAGATGCGTTCACCCGACGCCGCGATGCGCGCCCTCGCCTCCCGCACGGTCGGGTAGAACCTGTACACGAAGGGCACGGCATGGACCACGCCGGCGGCGGCGGCCGCCGCGCGCAGCCGCACCGCGTCTGCCCCCGTCGTGGCCAGCGGCTTCTCGCACACCACGTGCTTGCCCGCTGCGACGGCGGCGAGTGCAAGTTCCAGATGCTGCGAGTTGGGCGTGCAGATGTGCACGATGTCGACGTCGGGATGACGCACGAGCTCGTGGGGATCGAGGGCGAGGGCGACGTTCGCCGCTTCCGCCGCCGCGCGGGTGCGTTCCGGATCCCGGCCGGCGAAGGCGACCACCTCACCGCCCGCCCAGCGCACCGCGCGGGTGTGGACCCCGCCCATGAATCCCGTCCCGACGATGCCGCTTCTCGGCATCCGGCGCGTCATCACTTCTTCCGGGACAGGGCGACGGCCGCGATGATGATGGCTCCGCGCACGACCTGCTGCTGCGCCACGTCGAGACCCGCCAGGATGAGCCCGTTGTTGACCAGGCCCATGAACAGGGAGCCGAACAGGGTGCCGATGATGGCACCGCGTCCGCCGAAGAGGCTGGTTCCGCCGAGGATGACGGCGGCGATGACCGTGAGCTCATCGCCCTGCCCCCACTGGAACCGCCCGGATTCCAGCCGGCCGGCGTAGAGCATGCCCGCAAGCGCGGCCGCCACTCCCGAGGTGAGCAGCACGGTGAACTTGATGCGGGCCGTGTTGATCCCGGTGTACGCCGCCGCCGTGGGGTTGCCGCCCGTGGCGAGCACCCTCCGGCCGTATCCGGTGCGGTTCATCACCAGCCATCCGACGGCGACCGCGACGACCGTCCACACCAGCAGACCAGGGACCGGGCCGAAGTCGCCGCCGCCGAAGATCAGCACATACAGGCGATCGCTGATCGGCTGAGGTGCTGACGCAGTGATCCACTGGGACACCCCCGCAGCGAGGCCGAGCATGCCGAGGGTGACGAGGAACGACGGGATCTTCAGAAGCGCGACGAGGCCCCCGTTGACGGCCCCGATCACGGCTCCGGCGAGCAGCCCGGCGAGGATGCCGGGCACCAGGCCGAACTGGGCTGTCGCCATGGCGGTGACCACCGAGGCCAGGCCAGCCACGGAGCCGACGCTCAGATCGATCTCCGCGGTGGCGATCACGAAGGTCATCGCGACCGCCATGATCGAGATCGTCGCGGTCTGGCGCACGATGTTGAGCATGTTGTTCGGCGACAGGAACCCGTCGTTGCCCAGGAAGATCGCGAACAGGACGAACACCACCACGAAGGCGATGTAGATGATGTTGCTCCGCCAGTCCAGGTGCGCGAGGGCACGCGAGACGAGGGATGGCCGTGTGGCCGTTGCTGGGCTGCTCATGCCGCCTCTCCTTGGATGATGAGTTGAAGCTGTTCTTCGCTCTCGATGTCGGCGCGGACCAGGTCACGGAAGGACCGTCCCTCACGGAGCACGACGATGCGGTCCGCGACCGCGAGAAGTTCGGGCAGTTCGGACGAGATGAACAGCACCGCGTTGCCCCGGGAGGCGAAGTCCCGCACGATGTCGAGGATCTCGGTCTTGGTTCCGATGTCGACACCCGCGGTGGGCTCGTCCATCAGCAGGATGCGCGGGTCGGTGTTGACCCACTTGGCGACGACCACCTTCTGCTGGTTGCCGCCCGAGAGCCGGTTGACGGGGGCGTAGGGGTCGGCGACCTTCACCGCGAAGCGCGACACGAGCTCGCCGGTGAGCTCGCGCAGCTTCCGCGGTGACAGGAGCGGTCCCGTCTTCACCCGGTCGAGGACGGGCAGGGTGAGATTGTCGGACACGGAGTGCTCGAGGACGAGCCCCTGCTCGCGTCGATCCTCCGGGATCAGGGCGACGCCGGCCGCCTGGGCGGCGAGCGGGCCGTTGAACCGGACGGGCCTCCCCTCGACGCTCAGCGTGCCCCGGGTCGGCCGATCCAATCCCGCGACCACGCGCGCGAATTCGGTGCGTCCGCTGCCCATGAGGCCGGCGAGACCGACGATCTCCCCCGCGCGGATCGCCAGGCTCACCGACTCGAGGACGCTGGTGCTGGCGATCTCCTCGGCTTCGAGCAGCACGGGAGCTTCGGGGTCCAGGCCTCGATCCCGGTACACGAGCTCGGACGCGAGACGGCGGCCGATGATGGCCTCGATGATCTCCGCGGCGGTCAGCTCCGCCACCGGAGAGGCGAGTACGACACCGCCGTCGCGGAGGACGGTGATCCGATCCGCGACTCGGCGGATCTCGTCCATCCGATGGGAGATGTACACGATGGCGATTCCGCGGCTCTTCAAGGTGTGGATCAGCTCGAAGAGGTTCTCCACCTCGTGCTTGGCGAGGCTGGCGGTCGGCTCGTCCATCACGAGGACGCGGGCGTTCTTCGCCAGGGCCTTCGCGATCTCCACCAGCTGCCAGTACGCCGTGCCGAGCTCCTCCACACGGGCACCCGGGTCGATGCGGACGTCGAGCTCGTCGAAGAGCTCCTTCGCTGCGCGCTCGGCCGCACCGTCGTCGATCAGGCCTCCCGCACCCCTCGGCTCACGGTTGAGGAAGATGTTCTGAGCCACTGTCATCGTGGGGATCAGGCTGAACTCCTGGAAGACCATGCCGATGCCCGCTCGCTCGGCGTCCGCGGTGCTGCGGATGTCGACGGGCTCGCCGTCGATCTCGATCGTGCCCGACGTGATGGGATGCACGCCCTGCAGCACCTTCATGAGCGTCGACTTCCCGGCGCCGTTCTCACCGGCGAGCGCATGCACCTCCCCCGCCACGATGTCCATGTCGACGGACTTCAGAACCTCGACCGAACCGAAGTTCTTGACGATCTGACGCATGCGGACCGCCGGACCGACGGGGATCGTGTCAGCCATCGGAGGAGCTCTCTGCGACGGCATCCGGAACCTTCACCCACTGACCCGTGCGACCCGACTCGAGGATGGCCTCGTCGACGAGCGCGGCCTGGTAGCCGTCGGCGAAGTTCGGCTCGACCGTGCCACCCTCGACGACCGCCTTGAGGAAGTCGTGAGCCTCGATGATCTTCGTCTCTCCGTACCCGATGCCCAGGGCCGGGATGGGCCAGAGCGACTCGCCGTAAGGAGTGTTCGGGCCCGAGTAGACGGTGCGGAACCCGCGGCGGTCGGCGGGGTCGTTCTTGAACGCGACCTGCAGCTCGTCGCGATTCTCGTAATTGAAGAAGACCGAGCCCTCGGTGCCGTGGATCTCGAAGGTGATGAAGTTGTTCCGCCCCCAGGCGTTCCGCGTGGCCTCGATCGACCCCACTGCACCGTTGCGGAAGCGGATCAGGGACATCGCCTCGTCGTCGACGTCGACAGCGCCGCGGGGCCCGTCGGACTTCGTCGCTCCCCCGAGTGCGTCGAACCCGCCCGCCTGCAGCGGCCGATCGGTGATGAACGTGGAGACCAGCGAACTGACCTCGGCAATCTCGCCGACCAGGTAGCGCGCGAGGTCCACGACGTGGGAGCCGATGTCTCCGACGGCGCCCGAGCCGGCGATGTGCTTCTGGAACCGCCAGCTCAGCGGGGAGTTCGGGTCGGCGCTCCAGTCCTGCAGGTAGGTGCCGCGGAAGTTGAGGATCTCGCCGAGGGCGCCCTCCTCGATGTACTTCTTGGCGAGCGCGACCGCCGGAGTCCGACGGTAGTTGAAGGCGACCGCCGTGACCACACCGGCGTCCTTCGCCGCCTGATACATGCGACCGGCCTCCTCGGCGGTCGGCGCGAGCGGCTTCTCGCAGATGATGTGCTTGCCCGCCTCCGCCGCCGCGATCGCGATCTCGGCGTGCAGGTTGTTCGGGGTGGCGATGTCGATCACGTCGATGGACGGATCCTCGACGACATCCCGCCACGACGAGGAGGACGACTCCCACGCGTAGCGTTCTGCGGCCGTGCGCGCGAGCTCGTCTGTGACATCGACGACGACCTTCTTCACGGGACGGGCCGGCGCCGGCCAGAAGAACATCGGCATCGCCGCGTAGGCGAGAGAGTGTGCCTTGCCCATGAAGCCGCCGCCGATCATGGCGATGTTGAGGTCCTGCATGATTTCCTTTCGAGCGCGGTGTCCCGCGCGATGACGGAGATGGTCTGCCGGTGGGGCCGACGTCCCGGCCCCACCGGAGGGTCGGCGCTCAGTCGACGTACGCGTCGGTCACCGATGCCGGCGGATCGCTGCGGTAGACGGTCTTCCACGCCTCGAGCACGTTCTCGTGGTCGACGGGCAGCGAGCTGAGGGCCACGTATGCGGGCACGTCCTCGCCGAGGATGCTCAGCGCTGCCAGGTCGGCCTCGGCGACGCCCTGGTCATAGGGCAGCTGTGCGCCCAGCCCGACGATCATCTGATCCTTCGCCAGGGCGATGGCGACGTTCGTGCCCAGGTCCTCGGTCGCGATCTTGATGTCGGTGCGGCCCGTCTCCCGAGCGGCGGCCATGACGCCCTCGGCCGGGACGTCCCACACGGCCCAGATGCCATCCAGGTCGGCGTTCTTGGTGAGCATCGCGTTGGCTACGCCTTGGGCGTCACCGGCGAAGTCCGGCCCGGCGATCCCCTGCTCCTGGACGATCTCGATACCGGGGAACTCCGCCGTGATGGTGTCCTTGAACCCCTCGTAGCGCTGCTTCGTCACGAAGAAGTCGGCCTCGTGGTAGATGATCCCGATCTGTCCCTCGCCGCCCAGCGCACGGGCGAGCAGGTAAGCCGAGGTGACCCCGTTGCCGTAGTTGTCCGCCGACACCATGGAGACGTAATCCCTGCCGGCCTGGAAGCCGTCGGGGACATTGTCCATGAAGACCAGCTTCACGCCCTGTTCGGCGGCCCTCTTGTAGGCGGCGGCGGTGGCGACCGGGTCCGTGGGAATGGAGACGATGATGTCCGGGTCCTGCGTCAGGACGGTCTCGATCTGCGAGACCTGCGTGGCGGGGTCGAAGTCAGCGTCTGTGGTGGCGATCACGTCGATGCCGAGCCGTTCGAACTCCGCATTCAGACCGTCGATCTGGGCGTTGGCCCAGTCGTTGCCGCCGTAGTGCATGACGATCGCCGCCGTCAGCCCGAGTTCGGCGACCTGCGCCGCCTGCTCGTCGGTGACCTCGGTGACGTCGACGGCCTCCGGCTCCTCGCCGTTCGGGCCGGTGCTGAGCACCTGGCCGGTGATCTCCGCCAGCGCGGCGTCGATCTCGGCCGCGATCTCCGGATCGACCTCGGACGAGGCCTGCTCACCGGCCGGGGTGCAGCCGGCGAGTGCCGCGACAAGACCGACTGCTGCGGTCACCGCGAGTGCTGCTCGAAACTTCATCGCTCATACTCCTTTGGATGGGATGGGGTGGTGTGTACTGCTGCCCGGGCCGGGATCACCCGGGCTGGTGGCCGGTGAGGAACCGCAGGCTCCGCTCCGCGGCCGAGGCCGGATCTCCCGGATAGCCGTCCAGCTCGACGGTGATCCAGTCGTCGTATCGGGCGAGCACGACGGCGTCGATGATGCTGCCGAGGTCGAGGTCGCCCTCTCCGAGCGGCAGGAACGCGCTGCTCGACAGGTCGACATCCTTCAGGTGGACGTACTTCAGGCGAGCCGCATAGCGGTTGATGACGTCGACGGGGTCCCCACCGCCGGCGGCGATATGGGCCACGTCGGCGCACATCCCGACAGAGGTCGCCGCGAAGAGGGCGTCGATCTGCTCGGGCGACTGCGCCAGGCTCCCGAGGTGCGGGTGGTAGCTGACGACGAGCCCCGCGGCCTCCGCGCGTTCAGCGACCCGGTCGAGGAAGGCCCCGGCCACCTCGAAGTCTGCATCGCGTCGGCCGCTGGAGCGCACGGCGCCCCCGCCCAGCACGTAGTGGCGCGCACCCGCGGCCGCAGCCAGGCGGATCGACCGATCGAATCGGGCCAGCTCGTCCTCGTGCGCGTCGGGGTAGATCAGATGCCCCCCGCTGTACACCCCGGCGACCTCGAGCCCGGCGGCCTCTACGGCCCTCGCGAACTCGTCCACCGAGTGCTCGAAATGCAGCAGATTGCCGTCGAAGAGCTCCACCCCGGTGTAGCCGGCCGAGGCGATGGCTCCGAGCGTCTCCACGACATCTCCCGGCGTCTCGTAGAACCCGGAGCCGATGTCCGTCACGGCGCCCGGGGTTCCGACGACTCCTCCCCAGGCATTCGCCTCGTACGCGAGCTTCACCATTCTTACCTCTCTGTAAGTCCCGGTTGCGATCGTCGCCCGCGGGTTCCGTGACCGGTCACGAATGGGCGTGACCACCATCGTGACCGGTCACGGAAGCTTTGTCAAGAAGCGGCGGATCGGCTGCCGCGCGGATCCGGGGTCAGACCTTGTGGGCGCGCGCCGCGCTCTGCCGCCGCACCAGCAGCGGCATGCTCGGTGCGCGATCCACCTCGCGCCCCTCGATGGCCCCGAGCAGCACCTCGATGCTCGCGTGAGCGAGAGCCGTGAAGTCCTGCCGCACCGTGGTGAGCGGCGGGAGGAAGAACTCCGAGCCCTCCACGTCGTCGAATCCGACGACGCTCACGTCCTCCGGGACGCGGATTCCGGACTCCGACAGAGCACGGATGAGCCCCAGCGCGGTGTGGTCACTGGCGGCGAACACGGCCCGCGGGACGGCTCCCTCCTCCACCAGCTGGAGGCCGGTTCGATACGCCCAGCCGGGGCTCCAGTCACCCTCGACGCACAGCCCCGGCTCGAGGCCGGCGTCCCGCATGGCGCCCTCCCAACCGCGCTTGCGGACGCGGCCGTCGAACCAGTCGGTGGAGCCGGCGAAGTGCGCGATGTCGGTGTGACCGAGCTCGATCAGGTGCTGGGTGGCCATCCGCGCGCCCAGCTCCTGATCCTCCGAATAGGTGAACAGGCTCGGAGTCGACGAGACCCCTGCGGCGATCATCTCGACGGGGACATGGATCGCCGCACTGCGCACCTCTGCGGCCATCGACAGGAGCGGCGCGATGACGATGATGCCGTCGACGCCGACCTCGTCGAGAGCGTCCAATGCCTTCGGAACCGACGTCATGTAGGGCTCCTCGACGGTGACCACCGTCGTGAAGTAGCCCTTCTGCCTGGCGACTTTCTCCAGCGCCATGAGCGTTCCCACAGGCCCGAATCGGGGCGACCCGTCCGTGAGGATGCCGATGGTGGTGGAGCGGCTCGTCGAGAGGGCCGTAGCGGTCCGGCTGCGGCGATAGCCGAGATCCTTGATGATCTGCTGGATCCGCTCGCGCGTGGCGGCGCTGACGTCGGGCGCGTTGTTCAGCACTCGCGAGACGGTCTGATAGGAGACACCGGCAACCTGAGCGACGTCGCTGATATTGGGCTTGCGCGGCCTGGACGACGACACAGGTGCCATCTTCGATTCCTCTCGTCTCGCTGACCCGGCCACGGCACGTCCATTCTCACGCCACTCGCCCCCGGCGAAGGCTGCGCCGGCTCGCGGGGCCCGTCCATGCCAACGTATGGCATGGACCGAGACCTCCCCGCCCCGGAGCCGTGGACGGCCGATGCGGTTCAGCCCCGTTACCCAACCTCCCGGCCGCGCTCCCTGACGCGGCCCGTCCCCATCCCCGTCGGATAGCCTGCGACCATGGCACGGGACGGCGCCGGGGCGACGAGCGGCATCACCCTGCAGCAGCTGCGGTACTTCGTCGAGGTCGCCGCCGAGGGGTCCATCAGCGCGGCCGCCGACCTGCTGTACGTCTCGCAGCCCACGATGTCCGCCGCCATGAAGGACCTCGAACGCCGCGTCGGGCACAGCCTCTTCACCCGCTCAGCCCGCGGCGTGACCCTCACCGAGGACGGCACCGAGTTCCTCCGCTACGCCCGCCAGGTCGTCGAGCAGGCGGAGCTCCTCGAGCAGCGCTACTTCGAGCGTCCGCCCTCGCGCCGCCTGCTCGCCGTCTCGGCCCAGCACTACTCGTTCGTCGTCGACGCGTTCGTCCGGATGGTGAAGGCCTCGGGCGCGGCGGAGTACGCGTTCACGCTCCGCGAGACCCGCACGTGGGACATCATCGAGGACGTCCGCACGCTCCGCAGCGAGCTCGGCGTGCTGTACCGGAACGACTTCAACCGGAACGTCATCGACAAGCTGCTGCGCGAGTCCGGCCTCGCCTTCACGCCTCTGTTCCTCGCCACGCCGCACATCTTCGTCGCGCGGACGAATCCGCTCGCCGCCCGCGCGAGCGTCACGCTCGACGACCTGGAGGACCTGCCGCGCCTCACGTTCGACCAGGGGACGAACAACTCCTTCTACTTCGCCGAGGAGATCCTCTCCACCCGGTCGTCGAAGCAGGACATCCGGGTGAGCGACCGGGCCACGATCTTCAACCTCATGATCGGCCTCGGCGGCTACACGATCTCGACCGGCATCATCTCCGACGACCTGGACCCGTCGATCGTCGCCGTCCCGCTCGACGTCGACGAGCGCATCGAGATCGGATGGATCGGTCACAGCTCGATCCCCCTCACGGGTCAGGCGGAGCGCTTCGTCGCCGAGATGCGCGCCGTCGTCGCGGAGTTCGGCGTCGAACTTTACGCATAGTGTCCGACTATGTCTCTTTCTTAAGCATCCGAATGGGGCTATAGCCGGGCGCCGTGCCTAGGCTGACGACCGCGCGGGCATCCTGCCCGCCGTTCATCGTCAGGAATCGAGGCGGCCACATGGGCACCGAGTTCACCTTCGACATCAGCACGACCCGCTTCGACGAGGACTACGCGCCGTCGGCCGGCTCCCGCGCGACCACGAACTTCGCGAACCTCGCACGGGGCGAGGGCCGCCGGCAGAATCTCCAGGGCGCGCTGAAGATGGTCGACGACCGCTTCAACGACCTCGCGGATCAGGGCAACCCGAACCGGGACCGCTACGGCGTGGAGCTCGACATCGTCTCGGTGGACCTGCACGTGGAGGCCGACGACTCCGGCGTGGGCGTGCCGCTGATCGAGATGCTCGACGTCCAGATCGTGGACCGGGCGACCGGCGATCGGATCCCGGGCATCACCGGGAACAACTTCTCCTCGTACGTGCGGGACTACGACTTCAGCGTGCTGCTCCCGGCCCACAGCGCGAGCCAGTCCGGCCTTCCGCACGGCTTCGGAGAGCTGCACGGGAAGCTCTTCCGGCACTTCGTCGAGTCGGCCGCGTATCGCGAGCGATTCGCGCAGCCGCCGGTGGTCTGCATCAGCGTCTCGACCAGCAAGACGTACCGCCGCATCGGCGAGCGGCATCCGGTGCTCGGCGTCGAGTACGAGCAGAGCGACTACTCGCTGACCGATCGCTACTTCGCGAAGATGGGGCTCCAGGTCCGGTACTTCATGCCGCGCGGCTCGGTCGCGCCGCTCGCCTTCTACTTCGAGGGCGACCTGCTCGAGGACCATTCCGACCTGGCGCTGATCGGCACCATCAGCACGATGGAGGCGTTCCAGAAGATCTACCGCCCGGAGATCTACAACGCCCACTCCCCCGCGGGCGAGGTGTACCAGCCGAGCCTGGAGAACCCGCACTACTCGCCGACGGACATCGCCTACGACCGCGAGGAGCGCAGCCGTCTGGCGCTCACGCAGGGGAAGTTCATCGCGGAGCACTTCCTGAAGCCCCACCAGACGCTGCTCGAGCAGTGGGCGGCCGCCCCGGCGCTCGCCCTCTGACCGGACGAACCCCGGAGGACCACCGATGAACCCGCTTCTGCCCACCTCGATCGTCGGCAGCCTGCCCAAGCCCGCCTGGCTCGCGGAGCCCGAGAAGCTCTGGTCGCCCTGGCGTCTCGAGGGCGCGGAGCTGGCCGAGGGCAAGCGCGACGCGCTGAGCCTCGCAGCCGACGAGCAGCTCCGCTCCGGGCTCGACATCGTCAGCGACGGTGAGCAGACCCGCCAGCACTTCGTCACCACGTTCATCGAGCACCTCAGCGGTGTCGACTTCGCGCAGCGCGAGACGGTGCGGATCCGCAACCGCTACGACGCGAGCGTGCCGACGGTCGTCGGCGCGGTGAGCCGCGAGCGGCCGGTGTTCGTCGAGGACGCCAAGGCCCTCCGGGCGCAGACCGACCGGCCCATCAAGTGGGCCCTCCCCGGGCCCATGACGATGATCGACACCCTCTACGACCGCCACTACGGCAGCCGCGAGGAGCTCGCGTGGGAGTTCGCGGGCATCCTCAACCAGGAGGCCAGGGAGCTGGAGGCGGCGGGCGTCGACATCATCCAGTTCGACGAGCCGGCCTTCAACGTCTTCTTCGACGACGTGCGGGACTGGGGCGTGGCGGCCCTCGAGCGCGCCGCGGAGGGGCTGCGCAGCGAGACCGTGGTGCACATCTGCTACGGCTACGGCATCAAGGCCAACAACGACTGGAAGGCGACGCTCGGGTCCGAGTGGCGCCAGTACGAGGAGTCCTTCCCGCTGCTGCAGCAGTCGGCGATCGACATGGTGTCGCTGGAGTGTCACGGCTCGCACGTGCCGGTCGAGCTGATCGAGCTCCTGCGCGGCAAGAAGGTGATGGTCGGCGCCGTCGACGTCGCGGGCGACGCGATCGAGACCCCCGAGGAGGTGGCGGCCACGCTCCGCAGCGTGCTGCCGTTCGTCGACGCGGACAAGCTGTACCCCAGCACGAACTGCGGCATGGCGCCCCTGCCCCGGCACGTGGCGCGCGGCAAGATGGCGGCGCTCGCGGCGGGTGCCGAGATCGTCCGGGCGGAGCTCTCGGGGAGCTGACACGGCGGGACATGACGGATCATGACCTCGGCGGGGGCCCGGTCGCATCTCGCTCCGTAGGCTCACCCTCGTGACCCGATGTCCGCACCCCTTCGACTCCCGCACCCGGCTGCGCCTGGACCGGCCGGAGAGCCGCAAGTGGAGCCTGCACCCCGGGCGGATCGGCGCGTGGGTGGCCGAGATGGACTTCGGCATCGCCCCGCCCGTCGCCGAGGCGCTGCACCGGGCGGTCGAGGAGGAGAACCTCGGCTACCTCTCGCCGCCCCTCGCCGCTGAGCTCGGCGAGGCCACGTCCGAGTGGATGGCCGCCGAGTACGGCTGGGCCGTGGATCCCGAGCGGGTGCATCCGGTCTCCGACGTGATGGCGGCACTCGGCGTCGCGGTGTCCGAGTACGCGCCCGCCGGCTCGCCGGTGATCGTGCCGACCCCGGCGTACATGCCGTTCCTGACCTACCTGCCCGCGATCGGGCATCCGGTCGTGGAGGTGCCCGGCATCTGGACGGACGGCCGCTGGGGTCACGACCTGCAGCGGATCGAGGAGGCGTTCGCCGCCGGCGCGCGCACGCTCATCCTGTGCAACCCGCACAACCCCACGGGAGCGGTGATCGACCGGGAGGAGCTCGAGGCGATCGCCGCGATCGTGGACCGGCACGGCGGGCGGGTGTTCGCCGACGAGATCCACGCGCCCCTGCGCTACGACGGCACCCCGTTCACGCCGTATGCGTCGCTGTCCGACGTCACCGCCGCGCACACCGTCACCGGCACGAGCGCGTCGAAGGCCTGGAACATCCCGGGACTGAAGACCGCGCAGCTGATCACGTCCAACGACGCGGACCAGGCCGTCTACCGCCGGTTCGGATTCGCCGTGCAGCACGGCGCCGCCTCGCTCGGCGTCGTCGCCTCCACCGCCGCGTACCGGCACGGCAAGCCGTGGCTCGACGACGTGCTGACCTACCTCGACGGCAACCGGCAGGCCCTCAGAGACCTGGTGGCCGACCACCTGCCCGGCGCCGTGTACCGGGCGCCTGAGGCGACCTACATCGGCTGGATCGACGTGAGCGCGCTGGAGCTCCCCGGCGCCCCCGCCGAGTTCTTCCGCCAGCAGGCCGGCGTCGTCCTCACCGAGGGGCGGCTCCTCGGCCGCGGATACGAGGACTTCGTCCGCATCGTCTTCGCCACGCCGCGCCCCATCCTCACCGAAGCCCTGCAGGCGATGGGCGACGCGGCGCTCGGCCGGAACGGAGAGACAGCATGACAGGCACCACGACCACCGGAGCGCAGGATGGCTACGCGTTCGAGACCCGGCAGATCCACGCTGGCGAGCTGATCGACGCCGAGGCGTTCGCCCGGATCACGCCCGTCTACCAGACGGCGGGCTACCTGTTCGAGAGCTTCGACGACGGCGTCGAGCGGTTCGCGGGGCGCAGCACGCGCCGCGCCTACTCGCGCAGCGACAACCCCACCAACCTCGTCGCGGCCCGGCGGATCGCCGACCTGGAGGGCGGGGTCGACGCGATCCTCGTGGCGAGCGGCCAGGCGGCGATCGCCGCGGCCCTGTTCGCCCTCGCGTCGGCGGGCGACCACATCCTCACCACCAAGAACCTGTACGAGGGCACGCGCGAGATGTTCCGCGGCGCGCTGCGCCGCCAGGGGCTCGAGTTCGAGGCGGTCGAGGCGACCGCGTCCGTGGACGAGTGGCTCGCGCGGGTGCGGCCCAACACCAAGGCGATCTACACCGAGTCCATCCCGAACCCGCTGGGCGAGGTGACCGACCTCGCCAGGCTCGCCGAGGTGGCCGACCGCGCCGGCGTTCCCCTCGTCGTCGACAACACCGTGGCGACCCCGTACCTGAACCGCCCGTTCGAGTGGGGCGCGCACATCGTGATCCACTCGACGTCGAAGTGGCTCGCGGGCCACGGATCCGTCATCGGCGGCGCCGTCGTCGACGGCGGCCGGTTCGACTGGGCGGCGCACGCCGACCGGTTCCCGCAGCTCGCCCGGGGCGGCTCGTACGGGGAGCGGTCGTTCGTGGAGCGCTTCGGCGCCGGGGCCTACGGCGCCTACCTGCGCTCGGTGATCGTCCTCGAGTACGGCCCGACCGTTCCGCCGACCAGCACCTTCCTGCTCCTGCACGGCATCGAGACGCTCTCGCTGCGCATGGAGCGCCACGTGCACAACGCGCAGCTGGTCGCCGAGGCCCTGGAGGGCCACCCGGCGGTCGCCGCCGTGCACTACCCGGGGCTCCCCGACAGCCCGCACCACGCCCTCGCCCAGAAGTACCTGCCGGACGGCGCCGGATCCATCGTGTCGATCGATCTGGCGGGCGGCCGCGACGCGGCCCGCACGTTCCTCGACAGCCTCACGCTCGTCAGCCAGATGACCCACATCGGCGACGTCCGCAGCCTCGCGATCCACACGGGCAGCACCATCCACGCGAAGCTCACCGAGGCCGAGCGTCTCGACCTCGGCATCACGCCCGGCCTCGTTCGCCTCTCGATCGGCCTCGAGAAGGCCGGCGACATCATCCGCGACCTGCGCCGGGCGCTCGACGCCGTCGGGTAGCCCTACTGTAGGTTGCCCGTCGAGATGGCGGTGGACACCACGTAATCCACGACATTTGGCAGTCGGTTGCGTGATCAGGATTCCACGCGAGATGGCGGATTCCTAAGCCCAAGGTTCCGCGCTTCGAACGGTCGCCTCACGCTCTCCACGCAGAGGCGCTCTGCCTGCAGCGAGAGTGGCTTGAACGTTCGCTCGGTGATCGGGAT
The DNA here is from genome assembly GCF_001426925.1 of Microbacterium sp. Root53. Classification (GTDB taxonomy): domain Bacteria; phylum Actinomycetota; class Actinomycetes; order Actinomycetales; family Microbacteriaceae; genus Microbacterium. The sequence continues at coordinate 130,079 of NZ_LMFR01000001.1, read as the reverse complement.
ACTTCCCTCGCCCGCAGCTACACGGATGCCTATGAACGAGCCCTCGGTTGAGCCGGCCAAAAGAATCCCTCCGTGGATTAGGACAGGTTTGAGCTCTTCTGTTCGGGTCAACGGGTGGCGTCCCGGGCCGTCTTCTTGGTTGGGCGCCGACCAAGACCGGCCTGCCGCTCTCCGCGTTGCAGACGTCGACTCGACGAAGGTACTTCACGGTTGACACGCGTCGACCGCATCGATCCGCGTTCAGTTCAGCCGAGGAGTTCCCCTCGATAGTTCGGCAGTACGTCCGCGCATCGTCGGCGCTGCGGCGTGAGCAGCCGCGATCACTGCCTGTACTCGCTCTGCCCCACGGACGATCGTGGGCCGATCGTCGCCGAATCGGTCGGACAATGTCGCCAACTCAGCGAACGGCCCTCCTGGAAACACGGTCATCGATGTCTGGTCGATCACTATGAAACTCGCTTCGTGCGCAGGCTTGGTATCGCTGAACTCGATGCCGCCATCCGGGAACTCCCCCGACAGTCGGTCCAGCGTGGCCACGTCTGTCTTGGACAGCTGTTGACGCGGCGGGGTTTCTAGCGTGATGGGGCACCCGGCCCGCAGCAACTGCCGGATCACCGCGACGAAGTGCTCGGCGCGGTGGGCCGGCCACAGTCTGGACGCGGAGATCAGAACGCCCTGCTCGGCGGCGAGCAGCGAAACTTCCGAGTCCTCCGCGGCTTCGATCACGGAAAGGCGCCGCACCGGCGCGGTTGCCAACTGGGTGCGGATCTTTGAACGCCGCGCGTCGAGCGCGTTCTCATTCCGGTTCTCGGCGGTGATGGAGGTCAGGCGTCGCAACTCCTCGAGTGCGTCCTCGATGAGGGCATCCGGAGCCCTTGCTTCTAGGACCTCTTCCGGCAGAAGCCGATCGACACGGCGCCGGTCCTCGTCGATGCGGTGCGTCAACCGCATCGAATCCAGCAGTCCGTGCTCACGCACGAGGGTCTCAATTCGCTCGTCCTGGCGACCGTCAATGCACACTCGCAAGTATCGGTCCTGCGGATCTGTCTCAGATTCGAACAACAGGGCCGTCGCGGCCAGGTACTGCTTGGTCGTCGATTCCACCCCCAGCACGGACAGCAGCGTGCTCTCTCGCTCCGAGCGCACCGGGTCGACGCCGAGGAATCGTGCGGTGTCGTCAGGACCCAAGTCGATGTCGATGTCCGAGTCTGGGTTGAGGATCAGTCGCGGGTCGTCATCGAGATCATCGGCGGTCAGCACCAGGTCGCGCTTCACCGACACGGGTTCACCGGACAGGCCATCGATCAGGTATGCCACCGTCCGTTCGATGACACGCTCCTGCACCAGCGTGCTCACCAGCGTCTTGCCGGTCGGACTTAGTTGCAGAACCGCCTCGTCCGCGGTTGCGTTAACCGTCAAGTATCGGTCGAACAGCAGGTCGGCGATGATCGCGTCGACCAACCGGTCCGGCACGTTGAGAAACCGGGCGACGTCTTCGGCGCGTTCGACACCGACGCTGATGGCGCGCAGCACGAACTCAGTAAACGTCGATACCGGGCTCCTCTTCAGAACGCGGCACCGCACCACGGTCCGCCAGATCGGGATCGCCGCGCTCCGCGCGGACAGTAGCCGGAACCCATCGCGTCGGAGTAGCACATCCGGGTTGGCGCCCAAGCGACCCTCAACGTCCATTGCCACCTCCCGCAGCAGTGATCGCGCGCGCCACCTCGGCGAGCTTACGAGACCTCCGGCGATCACCGGGTCCGTCCGCCATCGCCCGGTTACCGACGATCACCAGACCGTCGCGTGCTCGTGAGATTGCGACGTTCAAGCGTTCCGGAGAGCCGAGGAATCCGACGTCACCGCGACGATTGCTCCGCGTCAAAGAAACGATGCAGATGTCCGCTTCTTGGCCCTGGTACGAATCGATGGTCGCAGCCTTGACCCGCACCACCTTGAGCTTCGATTTCGTGCTACTGAGCACTTCCTGCAACGTGCGCACCTGCGCCGCGTACCCAGCGATCACCGCGACCTCCACCTCGTCGAGACCGAGCAGCACCGCATAGTTGTCGATATTCCCCACAAGCTCTGCTATGGTGCGCGCCTCAGCCCGGTTCTCGTAGCTCAGCCCAGAGCGCCGTTCGCTTTCTTTCCGTCCGGTGTCCCGCCAGGTCACCGCATCGCCCAGAGCTCGCTGGACCAGCGGCGACACCTCTCGCGCGCTCGAACGCAACTCGCCGCCATAGAACACGTCGCTGACCACCTTGCCGATCGCGGGATGCATCCGGTGCTGGTGGCTGAGCACCGCGACTGATTGTGCGGGGAGCCCGCCACCCAGTTCGGTGAACAGTCGCTCGTCGACCTCAGCGCGCGTCAGCTCGCGTTCCGCGAGGAAGTCTGCGTCGACCAGCGACGAGTCTAGGAACGGCGGCAGCTGCTTCTCATCGCCTACAAGTACCCACTGCCTGGCGTTCGCCATCGGGACCATCAGTTCCGTAGGAGTCGCCTTGGATGCTTCGTCGATGATGCACAGGTCGAACTCCACGCGCTCGGCGCCCTTCGAGCCGGTCAGAGCGACGCACGTAGAGGCCACCACCGAGGCACGGAACAGTAGCGCAACCCGAAACTCGCCGGTCGGACGGAATCGCTCCAACCATTCTTCCGCGACAAGCTGCAGGGCCTGTACTCGTTCATCGTCGGCCGACATCGATTCGTCGATCCGTTGCAGCATGTCTTCCTCATCCGCTGCATCCGCGAGATCGCTGACCGTCCGCAGCTCCGTGACAGCACGCTGGGTGTCCTCCCGCAGCTCCGTGAGTCGCTCACGGAGCTGAACGACGCGCTCACGCAATCCCTCCAGTTGCCGGATCGCGGGCGACCGCTGCTCCAAGTCCACTCCCAGTTGCTCGACGGCGTCGGTGAGGCGGCCGAGGTCGCGGGCGATGACGTCTGCAGTATCAGCCGGGTTGGTGTCGAGTTTGCTGACCGCTGCGAACAGCTTCTCGATGGCAGCCCGCGTGATCTCCTGTTCCTCGCGCGCCGCACCGAGTGCCGCTTCCGTCTTGGCCAGCTCCGATTCTGTGTGAGTGCGACGCTCCACCTGGGCTCGCAGCCGCGTGGCGATGCTGCGAGTCTGCACGTCGAGGACGCCGGCGGACTGGAGATGCTCCTGCACGAATGCGGTGACGGTTTCCTCGGTTTCTGCCCGCCAAGCGTCGAGCTGGGACGGGACGGTCCATGCTTCGGATCTCGCCGAGAGCTGGTCCGGCGATCCGATCCGCAGCACGGAGGCCGTCGGGGTCACCTTCGCCACCTTGCTGAGCGCGTGATCCAGGGCGATGTGCGTCTGCGACGCGAGCAGGATTTGCGCGTCCGGCTTGATCCGCAGCTGTTGCGCGACGAGTTCTGCGATGAGCGTGGTCTTCCCCGTGCCCGGAGGCCCTTTCACCAGGCTGATTCCCTGCGCGCCGAGCACTGACGCGACAGCGTTGCGTTTGGCGTCATCCAGGTGGTCTTGGACGAACTCCTCCACGTGGTATTCGGTGGGGAGCGGGTTCACGGCAGGGTTGCTCAGAATGTCCTTGAGGTCGGCTCGAACTGCGCGCCCTTCGAAGACGCGACGGACCGCGTCCTGCTCCCGCCGCAGCTTCGAGACCGTGCGTTCCGCGTCGACAGCCAGCACGCCCTTGCGTGGCAGGTCGTCCGGGTTCCCCTCGTTCACGTAGAACACGACCGCGTTGCCTTCGATCGCTTCTACCTCGCCACGCACGAACCGTCCCGTCGTGCTGCGGATCACCCGCAGCTCTCCCAGTTGAGGGTCCGCGGAGCGGTCAGTAGTGGTCAAGTACACCCGAGCGCCCTCAACCCGCAGCGCAGAATAGGCGACGTCCTTGCCTCGCTCACGCGCGATCGCGAACTTCGCGTCAAGGACCCTTTCCCATCGGTCGTGGACCTCCACACGGGTGTGCTGCTCAGGGTGGGCTGCTTCGCGTTCCGCGAGGACTCGAAGGAGTTCGCTGATCGCGGCATCTGCTTCCAGCGCGCGCATCGGCGTCGCGACCCAGCGGATCGTTGCCCCGACGCCGCGCTTGCGCAAACGCTCGAGGTGCGCGACTGGTGGCCGCCACACGTGCTTCACGAAGATTGAACCGGCGCGTGACTCGTGCGGTGCGACTGCGGCCAACAGCGACTGCCCGACGAGCAGAAGGCCCTGCTTGTCCACCGACTTCGGGTCACGGACGAGACAGACCCCGGGCCCGAACTCGCGACGGAACTCTTCGAAGCCGGCTGTCTCGGCGAGGGTGACGTCACGGAAGATCTGGGTCACGTTGACGGGCAGGTGGATCCCGATCTCCGGGACATCCTGCGCGACTGCTTCGCCCTTGGCGATCTGCTTGATCTCGGCGAGCACCACTCCGGCGCTCCCGGGCCGTTGCTCCTCCTCGTCGCTCAAGCATCTGGCCAGCAGCAGCCGGATGGGTTCCGGCACCGCCACCCGGCCCAGCGCAGCGGCGGGGGTGGTGCCGGTCAGTTCGAAATCACCCAACAAGCAGCAGATCACCAGTACAGCGAACGAGTAGACGTCGTACGCGGGAAGCGGGTTCTCGGTTCCCGACTCCGGAGGACAATAGGGGCGCGTGCCAAGTTGGCTCATCGTCTTCCCGAAGCTCGTCACCTCCCGGTATCGCATCGTGCCGAAGTCCGCCAGCTTCACCTGTTCACCGTCCACCAGCACGTTGCCGGGCTTCAGGTCTCGATGCACCCACCCTTTCGCGTGCAAGACACTCAACCCAGCGAGAATCTCCAACGCAATGGGTCGAAGCTGTTCCCAGCTCGGAGCCTCGCGCGCCACTACAGCGCCGAGGTCCTCGCCGCACCACTCGAACGCAATCCACGGCGCGCCATCAGAGGGAGTGCCGAACCCGACCACCTGCAACAGATTGGGGTGCGCCTCGAGCCGGCTGTATACGTCGAGCTCGTTGCTCCACGAGAGTTCCAACGTCCGCGGGTCAACATGGGTAACGGGCGCGAACAGCTTTACTGCTACGTGCGCCCCGGTCTCGTTGTCATACGCCTTGAAGAGTCGCGCGTGGCCTCCGGAGTTCAGCTCGTCACGCGGAAGCACAAAGCGGTTGTCCAAGACGATCGGACCGTTCTCCACGCCACCCATTCCCAAAGGCTATCGCCGATGTATGACAGTACTCGCGAAAGTCGAAGCCGCCGGCTCTCAGACCACCGAACCTGTGTAATCGAGTCGCCTGGGCCCGCCAACGAACCGTCCAACCCAGCCCAGTGGAAACCTCGGCAAGAGCGGGCGAGCCGATATCTTCATTACTGATGAAGCATCGGTGCCGCTAGTCTCACCGCGGCGAGCACAACCTGGCCCCTGAAAGCGACTCCGTCCCGAATCGCAACCAGCACCAGGTCCTTGAAGCGTTATCTGAGCCTCTCGACTCGATGGGCGATGATGTACGGTTCGATCGTGGTACCGCTCACTGACGACGACATTGCCGGTTCTGGCAGACCCGTCCGCAAGGCACGCAGATGACGAGTGCGCCGAAGACGCCGTTGAGTCGCGACTGGGGCACGCGAGAGAAGTACCGTCAACCTCGGCGGAAATCAGCCAAGTCTCGCGCGGATAGCGACGTCACTGTATCCGACGACATCGAAGCGGCATACGACCTTGTCCCGTCCCTGGGAGAAGGAAGGCGTTGGTACGACCCGCCGTACAGGACGCTTATCTGGCTCTCTTCAGGGTGGCGGCGGAAGATTCAGCCGGCGAGGCTGCTGAGCACGTGGAACAAAGGGATCAACTACCTAATCCCTTTCAATGAGCACGATCGGAACTTCACCTGGCCACTCGATAACTGGATGCACAGCGTGCGCGTTCCGACCAACGATCACGTGAACGTGGCTGGGATCTGGGCCGTCGAACTTTTCCCACCAGCCGACCTGCCCGCCCTTCAGCGATCAATTGCGCGAAACGGCTGGGACAAGCAACGACCGCTGGGAGGTGCAGATGCGGGCAACCAAGAAACACTCGCACGCGCCCGATCGGGCACCGGCACAACTTGGTGGCGAATGGCTTCTCTAGTCCGAAAGGGATCCACATGGTTTGCTCTCGACGGCATTCGGACCGATCTCCCGTCCGTGTTTGAAACCGTACAGCTACGGGCAATCCAGGTGGGCGACGGTCTGACGGCGGTGATCGCTGAGTTCCATCTCAGCGATACAGCTTCCAACTCAGTAGATGTGGCATGGCACACCAAGCACGAACCATTCATGCGATTTGCGCGCGGGCGCAGGCCGATATCTTACGACCGCCGCTGGGGCACGTTTTGGAAGGTGCAGTCTGCGAGAGTAGCTCTGCACAAGGAAGCTCGTACATGGTTGATGGACTGCCTCCCAGGATTCTTCGGGCGTCACAGAGAACCTCACCCGCTGCTCGATCTGCTCTTGTTGGACAATTTCGATCCGACGAGAGCGGAACCCCCGAACGTCTCTCGAGACACGTCCCTTCGTCGCAGAGACGCAATGCGAGCCCTCGGACTCGATCTCTTCTATCCGGATCAGTTATTGGCTGATGATCTCCCAAAGCTCATACTCGGCTTACCGCCACGCGCCGATTCCTACCCGGCGATGGGCGAGGCACCGACATGGAGCCTCTGGGGCAAGCGAGACGCTGTAATGAAAGCACTCGGCGATGACGCCCTTGCGGGGTACGGTAGCGACCCAAATCGTGCGATCGCCCATCGACTCGTGGATAGGATGTACAACCTGTTTGTGATGTTGGCAGTCTCCGATCTCCTCTCGGTCAGCGCTCGTGAGCAAGCCCGTATTCGAGACGAGGCGGCGAATAAGCATGGCAAGTTCAAGCCCAAAGCGCTCCGTAGCCTTCGGCGAAGTCTGCTTACTTTGAGTCTCGACCTCACGACCTTGCGGCGTGATGTCACGGCTTTCTGGGAGCGAGATTGGTCTTGGGACGGCGACCCCAAGTTCTTCTTCACTCCAGTCGGCGGATCTCGACGAACGAACCGAAAGGCCGGCAGCGACGAAGAAACGCGAACAGAGTTCAATGCTTCGGTCCGTGCACGTCAGGAAAAGGACTTTGCGAGACTGGTTGACTCCGACCGGGATCTTCGAGACATCCTGTCCACCGTTGCTTCTCTGGGAGCTTCCGTTGACAGCTTCAGACTCGGTCGGAGTGCCCTGTGGGTCGCCGTCGCATCACTTGCCGTCGCCATTGGCACCATGCTCGTTGCTGAGGTTGGACCAACCAGCTTCCTCGGGTGGCTTTTGCCTTGACGTCGGAAGTTACGACGTCGCATCAGATCACCGGGTCAAGTACGAAGCTCTCCTGTAACGCGACGACTACCGGCGCACTGACGACGCGACCGCGAGGAGTCTAGACAGGGCTTCATTCGTTTTCGTAGTTGTCAGTACTGCCAAGTGACTGCCAATTAGCGGTGGATTTTGCCAAGTTCAGTTGGAACCTACACCTACGCGAAGTCGTTCGCGGGCGCCATGTCGGCGAAGCGCGAGAAGTGGCCCTGGAAGGCGACCTCGATGGTCGCGGTGGGGCCGTTGCGGTGCTTGGCGACGATCAGGTCGGCCTCGCCGGGGCGGGTGTCCTTGTCGTAGACCGAGTCGCGGTGCAGCAGGATCACCATGTCGGCGTCCTGCTCGATCGAGCCCGACTCACGCAGGTCGCTGACCTGGGGGCGCTTGTCTGTGCGCTGCTCGGGGCCGCGGTTCAGCTGCGAGAGCGCGATGACCGGCACCTGCAGCTCCTTCGCGAGCAGCTTGAGCGCACGCGAGAACTCCGAGACCTCCTGCTGACGCGACTCGACGCGCTTGCCGCTCGTCATCAGCTGCAGGTAGTCGATGATGACCATCTTCAGGCCCACGCGCTGCTTGAGCCGGCGGCACTTGGCACGGATCTCGACCAGCGTCATGTTGGGGCTGTCGTCGATGTACAGCGGCGCCTCGTGGATGCGCCCGCGCGTCTGCGCGACCGTCGTCCAGTCGCGCGAGTCGAGCGTACCCTTGCGGAGGTTCTGCAGCGGGATGGCGCCCTCGGCGCTGAGCAGGCGCATGGCGATCTCGGCCTTGCCCATCTCGAGCGAGAAGAACACGGCCGGCTGGTTGTGCTTGATGGCGGCGGCGCGGGCGAAGTCGAGCGCGAGCGTCGACTTTCCCATCGCGGGACGCGCGGCGACCACGATCATCTGACCGCCGTGGAGGCCGTTGGTCAGCTCGTCCAGCTCGCTGAAGCCGGTCGGCACGCCGGTCATGCTGCCGTCGCGCCCGCTCGCGGCGTCGATCTCCTCCATCGCCGCGTCGACCGCGATCGACAGCGGCACGTAGTCCTCGGTCTTCTCCGCGCCCGTGACGTTGTAGATCTCCGCCTGCGCGCTGTTGACGAGCTCGACGGCCTCGCCCTCGCCCGCGTAGCCCATCTGGACGATGCGCGTGCCGGCGTCCACCAGGCGGCGCAGCAGGGCGCGCTCGGCGACGATGCCGGCGTAGTACCCCGCGTTCGCCGCGGTGGGCACGATGGACGTGAGCGAGTGCAGGTAGTCCGCGCCGCCCGCGCGCTGCAGGTCGCCCGACTTGATGAGCTCGTCGGTGACCGCGACGACGTCGGTGGGCTCGCCGTGCGAGTACAGTGACAGGATCGCCTCGAAGATCACCTCGTGCTTCGGGACGTAGAAGTCGGCCCCGCGCAGCGACTCGATGACGTCGGCGACCGCGTCCTTCGACAGGAGCATGCCGCCCAGCGCGCTCTGCTCGGCCAGCAGGTCGTGCGGCGGGGTGCGCTCCGGCTCGCGTCGGCCCCCGAGGCGGTCGTCGGCGATATCGGCGATCGACATGGGGGTGTCCTCTCGAGTGTCGGGTGGTGGCTGCGTCCGTACGGGAGGACAGCAAAGCAGAGACCCCCGACATCCGCCCATTCACCGTAGGTGCGCCGTTTTCCCCACGCAAACCACCCTGTGGATAACTCTGTGGAGGACTTGCGGAAACCGCCGACGCGTGTGTGGAAACCTCCTGTGGAGAATCGCGACGCGCCCGAGTGGCCTCAAACTTTTTTCGCCATGCGACCTGGGGTTTCAAGAACCCACACCCTGTGGATAGCGTTGTGGTTAAACGTCGGCTTGAAGGTTGTGGCGATATCCCGGGCTTGTGTACAACCGCGCCGGATCTCGGGGGTCGCCGTGGCGATATGTCAAGGGCAGGTGAACGATCGGTGACCACAGAGGTTCGGCCGCGACCGCTGTGCGCCACCCACAGACCCGGGCACCCCCGGACACACGGAAGCGGCGCGGGATCCGAAGACCCCGCGCCGCTTCAGCGGTCCGTGACGGACTTACTTCTTGAGCGCGACCACCTGAAGGGTGATGACCGCGGTGACGTCGTCGTGCAGGCGCACGACGGCCTCGTGGTCGCCCACCGACTTGATCGCCGACGGGATGGTGATCTTGCGCTTGTCCAGCTGGCCCAGACCGGCCTCCGCCACCGCGTCCGCGATGTCGGCGGTCTTCACCGAGCCGAAGAGGCGACCCTCGGCGCCCGCCTTGACGGCGAGCTTGACCTTGGTGCCCTCGATCGTGTTCTTCAGGGCCACGGCCTCGTCGTGCGTCGCGATGGCGCGAGCCTCGCGAGCGGCACGGATCGACGCGACCTGCTTCTCGCCGCCGCGCGTCCACGCGGTGGCGAAGCCCTGGGGGATGAGGTAGTTGCGGGCGTACCCGTCCTTGACCTCGACGACGTCGCCGGCAGAGCCCAGGCCGTCGACCTCAGAAGTGAGAATCAGCTTTGCCATGAGTGCTCCTTAGCGGCCCGCGCCGGCGTAGGGCAGGAGCGCCATCTCGCGCGCGTTCTTGATCGCCTTGGCGATCAGACGCTGCTCCTGCACCGAGACACCGGTGATACGACGGGCACGGATCTTGCCGCGCTCCGAGATGAACTTGCGAAGGGTGGCGACATCCTTGTAATCGATGAGGCCGACCCGGATCGACTTCGCGGGGGCGGCGTTCTTCGCGCCCTTCCGCGGCTTGCGGCGGTCGCCGCTCGACTTTCCAGCCATTGGTTTTCCTTAGGTGTGCTGCGTTTCGACTCGCTTCGCTCGCTCAACGAGCAAGGGGCGATCCGACCCGCGAGAATTCAGAACGGGGTGTCGTCTCCGAACGACCCCGGGGTGCTCCATGCGTCGGCGCCCGTCTGCGAGCCGGGCGTGGCCCAGGGCTCCTCCGAGACCTGCGCGCGCGGCTGTCCGCTGCCGAACTGGCCTCCACCGGCGCCGCCCGAGCCGCCCGCGGCGCGGGTGACCTGAGCGGTGGCGTAGCGCAGCGACGGCCCGATCTCATCGATCTCGAGCTCGATCGTGGTGCGCTTCTCGCCCTCGCGCGTCTCGTAGGAGCGCTGACGCAGACGGCCCTGCGCGATCACGCGCATGCCCTTCGTCAGCGAGCCTGCGACGTGCTCGGCGAACTCGCGCCACACGCTGGCACGCAGGAAGAGAGCCTCGCCGTCCTTCCACTCGCCCGACGCGCGATCGAAGTTGCGCGGCGTCGAGGCGATCGTGAAGTTCGCCACAGGCAGGCCGTTCTGCGTGTAACGCAGCTCCGGGTCGGCCGTGAGGTTCCCCACGACGGTGATGACGGTTTCGCCGGCCATGGGACTTAGGCCTTCGCCGCCGTCTTGCGAGCGGCCCGCTCCTCGGCGCGCTTGGCCTCGGAGGCGATCATCGCGATCGCGTCCTCGGCGCGCAGCACCTTGGTGCGCATGATCTGCTCGTTGAGGCCGAGCTGGCGGTCCAGCTCCTGGGTGGCCTCGCTCGTCGCGGTGAAGTTCACGACGGCGTAGATGCCCTCGTTCTTCTTCTGGATCTCGTAGGCCAGACGGCGCTTGCCCCAGATGTCGATGTTGTCGATGGTGCCACCGGACTCGGTGATCACCGTCAGGAACTTGTCGACGATCGTGGGAACCTGGCGCTCGTCGATCTCCGGCTGCAGGATGGCCATGAGCTCGTACTGGTGCGTCACTTACCCACCTCCTTCGGACTTGATCGGCTGCCGGGCATTTCCCGACAGCAGGAGGGTGTGTTGCACGTCGTGCGGGCGAGCGCGAGCGCGCGCGGATCCGCACAACCTCGTCAGTCTATCGGATCGGCGCGCGCCGGGCGACGCGGGCCCCCAGGTTCCGGCAGGGACCCGGGCACTGCCCTTCTTGCCGAGCGGGCGACGTGCTGGGAGGATGAGTCTCCCCTTCGTCTGCCATTCCCCCCGGTGGCCGATGCCATTCCCCCCGTGGCAGAACCTGGAATGTCATGCGCCCACTCGTCCGCACCCCGCAACCCCGTCTCGCCGATCTCGCGTTCGAGCGGATCGCCGGGGAGATCATCGCCGGACGCCTGGCGCCGGGCGAGACCATTCGCGATTCGGAGCTCGCCGACAGCATGGGCGTCTCGCGGATGCCCGTGCGCGAGGCGCTGCAGCGCCTGGAGCGCATCGGCCTGGTCGAGGTCGAGGCGAGCCGCTACACCCGCGTGACGCACGTGACCCCGGAGCTGGCGCCGAAGCGCGTCCCGCCTGACCGGGCACCCCGCGACGCACCTGCCCGGACCCTCTGCCACCCCATTGACACCGCCTCCGCACCCGGAGTAGTCAAGGGCACGCGACGCCCGTCGTGGACCGCCCCGACGGGTCGCGACATGGAGGGGAGAGAACCATGGACTGGTCCGGAATCGCTGCCGGCATCGGCGGCATGCTCGCCGGCGTCGGGAGGTTCGTCCTGCAGCTGATCGTCTTCGCGGTCATCCTGCTGATCGGCTGGCTCATCGCCAAGAGCATCGCGAAGGGCCTCGAGTTCCTGCTGCGCAAGATCGGGTTCCAGAAGGTGCTCGACAAGGCGGGCATCTCGAGACTGCTCGCACCCACGGGCATCGACCCGCTGGGACTCGTCGTCAAGCTCGTCTACTACTTCGTGCTGCTGATCGCCCTGCTGCTCGCGCTCGGCGCGTTCGGGCAGGACAACCCGGTGTCGCAGGTCGTCACCTCGATCATCGAGTGGCTGCCGCGCGTGTTCGTCGCGATCGTGATCGTGATCGTCGTGTCGGCGATCGCGAACTTCGTGGGCGATCTGATGGGCCCGGCCCTCTCGCGATTCCGGTTCGGTCGCATCCTCACCAGGATCGTGGTGTTCGCGATCATCGCCCTCGGCGTCATCGCGGCGCTCAACCAGATCGGCGTCGCCCTGACCGTGACCACGCCCGTGCTGGTCGCCGTGCTCGCGACGATCGCCGGCGTCGTGATCGTCGGCGTCGGCGGCGGGCTCATCGGCCCGATGCGCGAGCGCTGGGAGAAGTGGCTGGGGGCGCTCGAGAGCGAGATCTCGACGACGAGCGCGACCACGCCGCCCGTCACCCGCCGCGCGGCCGAGGCGGGCACCACCGCCACCGCGCCGACCGCCACGGCCACCACGCCGCCCGGCACCACGCCGACGGGCACGACCGGCGCCGCGACCCGGCCCCCGGAGCCGCCCGCTCCGCCGGTCGCGTGAGCCGGACCCGTGGGGGCGCGTCCCTGAGCGCGCCCCCACGGGTGTCTCACCGCCGAGCCGGCGTCAGGCCGACCCCGCCGCCATCCCGCGCCACACGACATCGAAGGCGGCGCGGCAGCGCGCGAGCGCATCCGCGTCGGTCATCGGAACGCCGCGGACCACGAGCTGGTAGTAGAAGACGCCGCCGAGCAGGTCGACGCACGCCTCGACATCCAGGTCGTCGCGGAGCACGCCCCGGTCGATCCCGGCCCGCAGCGCGGTCAGCGTCGCGACCCGACGGCGGGAGACGTGGGCGTCCCAGTACGCCCGCTGCAGCGCCCGGTCGGCGAGCGCCAGCCGCAGCCGCTGGCGCATCCGCTCGTCCGAGTACGTGCTGGGCTGCCGCTCGGCGCCGCCGAGGAACGACTCGAAGATCGCGGAACGCAGGTCGCCGTCGATCGGGATCTCGAGCGGCTCGCGCCCGCGGTCCAGGGCCGCCGCCACCAGGTCCGCGAGCGATGGCCAGCGCCGGTAGATCGCGGCGCGGCTCACCCCGCTGCGCTCGACCAGACGCCCGGCCGTCACCGGCAGCTCCGCGTCGATCAGCTCCAGCGCGGCCGCGACGACGCGTTCGTCGAGGCCCGCGGCACGCGGACGGCCGGGGCCGCGGAACGGCATGTCAGCCCAGCGCCCGGGCGCGGAGCATGTCGGCGAGCGGGCCGCGGCCGGTGATCGCGGTCTCGATGTTCGAGCGCAGGTCGATGATCGAGCGGAGCCCCGCGTCCACCAGCTGCACCGCCACCTCGTCGGTGACGTACGACAGGTCGTCCGCGCGGATCGCGAAGCCCGGCCGCAGCACGCCGCCGTCGATCGGGGTGCCGCCGAGGTCGCGGAGATTGACCGGGGCGCTCTTCTCGAGGGCCGGATCCAGCGTGGCGGTGTCGACGACGGTCATGTGATCCTCTTCCGGATGATGGCGCTTGCCTGGTCGATGACGGTCACCAGCACGATGATGCAGATGACCATGGCACTGAGGTGCCCGTACTCGTAGCAGTTCATGGCCGTCGCTCGGGAAGATGGTCGACGTGCAGGCGACGTCGGCCTGACCCTGCTCCAGGGCGATGAAGCTGCAGTCGTGGCCGCCGGAGAAGAGCACCTCGAAGTCCTCGTCGGCCGTCAGGCCGGCCTCGTGCAGCATGTGGGTCGGCATGAAGAAGCCCGAGCTGGACGCCGGCTCGGCGAAGGCCACGACCGTATCGGGGGTGATGTCCTCGAGCGACTGCAGCGGCGAGTCGGCGAGCACGAGGCACGTCGACACCGGCTCCTCGGTGCCCGGCCAGGCGACGAGGGAGTCGACCTCGCCGGTCGCGACCGCGAGGGCCGACGGGAAGCCGCTCATGATGCCGATGTCCTCGTGGCCGGCGCGGATCGCCTCGATGACCGCCGAGTAGTTCGGGACGTCCGTGATCTCGACGGTGCAGCCGGTCTCCTCCTCGAGCAGCGTCTTCAGCTCCTCGATGGGGGTCGCGGCCGAGGGGTCGTCGCTCGTGGGCAGGGTGGCGAAGCGGATGACGTCGTCATCGCCGACCGCGGCCTCGCCCGAAGCGGACGAGCAGCCGGTGAGGACCAGAGCGGAGCCGACGGCCAGGGCGCCGAGGGCCAGCGGGGTGCGCAGACGCATGTTCATGCCTTTCGGGAAGCGTGAAGCGGGGGATGTGGAGGCGGCCGTTCGCCGCGTCCGGGGTACCCCAACGATTGCGCGCCGAGGTGACCGGGAATTACGAGAACGGCGTACCCCTAACCGAACGCCGGGTGAACAGTCGGTGCGGGCCCCTCCGTGCGCTTTGAGCGAGCGCAGCGAGTCGAAACGCCCCGAGCCTCGCCTCACGGACGCGGACGCTGCTGGCGCCGGGCACCTCCGTGCTCGTTGAGCGAGCGCAGCGAGTCGAAACGCCCCGAGCCTCGCCTCACGGACGCACCCCTCGTCCACAGGACGTCGGTCCGCGGGGTTATCCACAGATTTGGTCGTTTCCCGCGGTGACCTGGGTTTCCGAGGCCGGAATGTCGGTGACCCCGAGGATGATCGGGGCATGACCTTCCTCAGCGACTTCCGGGAGCGGTGCGACGCGGCGGCGTCGATCGTGCCCACGGACGTCGCGGTCGTGCGCGCACTGGATGACGAAGAGGTCGTGGCGATGCTGCACCAGGCGAACCGGCTGGCGAAGGCGGCCGAGCGGGCCATGGCCCTCGCGTCCGGGGTGATCGCGGAGCGGTCCGCGCGCGACGCAGGGCACGGCGGGTTGGCGCAGGAGCGCGGGCACCGCAACGCGGTCGCGTTCGTCCAGGAGGTGGCGGGGACCTCGCGCGGGGAGGCCGCCAGGCAGGTGCGGCTGGGACAGTCGCTCGTGGAGACCGCGCAGTCCGAAGAGGTTCCCGCGGAGCTGGATGCGGACGTTCCGCCGATGGAGGCGCCATGGCATGCGCCGTTGGATCGGGCGCTGCTGGACGGGGTGCTGACGTCGGCGCAGATGGATGCGATCAGCCGCGGGCTCGGGCGGCCACCGGAGGGTGCGGAGGAGGCGTGGCGGGGCGCGNTGGCATGCGCCGTTGGATCGGGCGCTGCTGGACGGGGTGCTGACGTCGGCGCAGATGGATGCGATCAGCCGCGGGCTCGGGCGGCCACCGGAGGGTGCGGAGGAGGCGTGGCGGGTCGCGTGCGAGCAGCTCGCCGGCGTGGCGGGCGAGTACACCGTGGAGGACCTGGGTGCCGCGGCGCGGGCGGTGCGGGATCAGCTCGACGYAGAGGGGGCGCAGGCCCGGTACCTGGCGCGGCATGAGAAGCGGAGCCTGCGGATGTGGCGGGACGCCGACGGCGGTCTCCACGCGCACATCGACTTCGACGACGACGGCGCCGCGTTGGTCACGGCGGTGAGGGACGCGGCGATGCGGCCCCGCCGCGGCGGGCCGCGGTTCGTGGACTCCGAAGAGGCCGCGAAGGCGCAGGCACTGGCGGACGACCCGCGCTCGAACGAACAGCTCCAGTACGACCTCTTCCTCGACGTCATCCGCGCCGGCGCGGTCGCCGACGCCGAGACCGTGTTCGGGACGGCCGCGGTTCGTGGACTCCGAAGAGGCCGCGAAGGCGCAGGCACTGGCGGACGACCCGCGCTCGAACGAACAGCTCCAGTACGACCTCTTCCTCGACATCATCCGCGCCGGCGCGGTCGCCGACTCCGAGACCGTGTTCGGGACGCGCCAGCCCGGAGTGCGGCTGGTCTCCGTGCTCGAGGACGGTCGCGTCTCCAGCGGCCACACCGAGGACGGCGGGCACTCCCTGCCCGCCCCCGCGATCGAGCAGGCCATCTGCACCACCGGGTACACCCCCGTGACCGTCGACGCGTGCGGGAACCGGCCGCGGTTCGTGGACTCCGAAGAGGCCGCGAAGGCGCAGGCACTGGCGGACGACCCGCGCTCGAACGAACAGCTCCAGTACGACCTCTTCCTCGACGTCATCCGCGCCGGCGCGGTCGCCGACGCCGAGACCGTGTTCGGGACGCGCCAGCCCGGGGTGCGGCTCGTGACGGTGGTCGAGGACGGTCGCGTCTCCGGCGGACACACCGAGGACGGCGGGCACTCCCTGCCCGCCCCCGCGATCGAGCAGGCCATCTGCACCACCGGGTACACCCCCGTGACCGTCGACGCGTGCGGGAACCCGCTCGACGTCGGCCGGGAACAGCGGCTGTTCACCCCGAAACAGCGCATCGCCCTCGCCCACCGGGTACACCCCCGTGACCGTCGACGCGTGCGGGAACCCGCTCGACGTCGGCCGGGAACAGCGGCTGTTCACCCCGAAACAGCGCATCGCCCTCGCCGTCCGCGACGGCGGATGCATGTGGCACGSCTGCGGCATGCCCGCCTCCTACTGCGAAGCCCACCACATCGACGAATGGGCCGCCCACAAGGGGCGCACCGACATCGACCGGGGCATCCTGCTCTGCAGGTTCCACCACATGAACCTCCACCACCACGGCCACCGGATCACCCGAGAGCGGGGTGGGCCGTTCGTCCTGCACCCACCCGGCGGGGAACCGGTTCCCCTCCATTCCAGATCACCGCTGCGGTGGATGTGGGACCCACCGCGCGCCCGGGCGAGGCGGGCATCCCTGCCCGTCGGCGGCCCCGCCGACCGCGCGCGCGTGCGCGATACGGTGGCCTCGTGACCACGCCCGACGCCACCCCGCGCGCGATGTCGTTCGACGCGCGGGCCCTCACGGAGCCCGTCGACAAGGGGGAGGTGGCCCGCTTCGACCGCGAGCTCAAGGCCCGGTTCGGGTCGGCCCGGCTCACGGACGTCGCGACCGTCATCCTGATCGTCTTCGCCCTGGTCTTCGTCGGCGGCGCCGGGCTCACGGGCCTGGCGGGCGCGATCGCGAGCTCGGTCGTGGAGGGCGGCGCTTTCGCGTGGCCCGCCCTGATCCTGCCGATGCTGTTCATGCTCACCGTGGCCGCGCTGATCGTGCTCGCGCTGGTCAACGGGCACAAGGGCAAGGAGACGCGATACCGCCTCGCGCGCTTCGCGCGCGCGAACGCGATGAGCTTCATCCCGGTCCTCGCCGATCCGAAGCTGCCCGGCCTGCTGTTCCATCAGGGGCACAGCCGCATGGCGCTCAACCTGCTGCGCGGAGAGCAGCCGCGGTTCGTCGAGTTCGGCAACTACCGCTACACGACCGGATCCGGCAAGAACAAGAGCACCCACACGTGGGGGTACGTCGCGATCCACCTCGACGCGCCGCTGCCGCACATCGTGCTCGACGCCCTCAGCAACAACGCGCTGGGCCTGTCCAACCTCCCGGCGACGTTCGACAAGGAGCAGCGCCTGAGCCTGGAGGGCGACTTCGACCGGCACTTCGCGCTGTACTGCCCCGAGGGGTACGAGCGCGACGCGCTCTACCTCTTCACGCCCGACATCATGGCGCGCTTCCTCGACAACGCCGCGCAGCTCGACGTCGAGATCGTCGACGACTGGATGTTCCTCTACACGCGCCGACCCGTGAGCACCACGGATCCCGGCACCTGGGCCTGGCTGTTCTCGGTCGTCTCGGCGCTGATGGACAAGCTCGCCCAGTGGGGCCGGTGGCGCGACGAGCGGCTGGGCGCCCCGGCCCTCGCCCCGGCTCCCGGCACGACGCCGGCGCAGTTCGCCGCGGCTCAGCCCGTGGCACCCGCCGCGTCGCCTCTGCCGTTCGGGAACCCGGCGTTCGTCCGCCCACCCAAGGGCGTCGCCGCGGAGGGACGCCGCCTGAAGCGGGGCTTTTCGTGGGCCACCCTCGTCGTGATCGTCGTGGCCCTGGTGTTCTTCCTGATGCAGAACTTCGGCCACATGATCCTGGGGTTCCTGGTCGCCCGCTGACCCGCGGCCCGGGCGCGCCTAGGAGTCGAACGGCCGCAGGATGCGGTCGAGGAACCGCCGGGTGCGCTCGTTGCGCGGCGCCCGGAAGATCTGCTCGGGCGCGCCGCGCTCGGCGACCACTCCCCCGTCGAGGAAGAGCACCTCGTCGGCCACCTCGCGCGCGAACTGCAGCTCGTGCGTCACGACGACCATGGTCCAGCTCTCGTCGGCGAGCTCCTTCATCACGACGAGCACCTCGCCCACGAGCTCGGGATCGAGCGCGCTGGTGGGCTCGTCGAACAGCAGCAGGTCCGGCCGCAGAGCCAGCGCGCGGACGATGCCGACGCGCTGCTGCTGGCCGCCCGACAGCTCGTGCGGGTAGGCGTCGCGCTTGGCGAGCAGGCCCACGCGGTCGAGCAGCTCGTCGGCACGGGCGATCGCCCGGTCGCGCGGCTCGCGCTGCACGGTGACCGGGCCCTCGATCACGTTCTCGAGCACCGTGCGGTGCGGGAACAGGTTGTGATGCTGGAACACCATCGCCGACCGGTCCCGGATGGCGAACCGCTGCGCCTTGGAGAGCCCGCCGGCGAAGTCGACCTCGGGTCCGCCCGCGAACGCAAGCGTGCCGGCATCCGGCGTCTCGAGGCCGTTCAGCGAGCGCAGCACCGTGGTCTTGCCCGAGCCGCTCGCGCCGATGAGGGCGACGACCTGGCCACGCCGCACCTCGAGGTCGATGCCCTTCAGCACCTCGTGGTCGCCGAAGCTCTTGCGCAGGCCGCGGACGGTCAGCAGGGTCTCGCCGAGCACGTGGCCCGTCGATCCGGACTCAGTGGGCGACATAGTGGTCGAGCCTCCTCTCGATCCGGTCCTGCGCGGCCGACAGCACGGTGCAGAACATCCAGTAGATGAGCGCGGCCTCGATGTAGATCGTCATGAACTCGCTCGTGAACGTCGCGATGCGCTGCGCCTCGCGGAACATCTCCGTGACCAGGATCATGGACGCCAGCGACGTGTCCTTGACGAGCGAGATGAAGGTGTTCGACAGCGGCGGCACGCTGACGCGGGCAGCCTGCGGCAGGATGATCCGCCGCAGCGTCGTCGCGTTCGACATGCCGATCGTGTAGCCGGCCTCCCACTGGCCCTTCGGCACCGACAGGATGGCCGCGCGGATGATCTCGGCCGCGTACCCGCCCACGTTGATCGAGAAGGCGATGATCGCGCTGGGCCAGGGGTCCAGCGTGACGCCGATCGACGGCAGGCCGTAGAAGATCACGAACAGCTGCACCAGCAGCGGCGTGCCCCGGATGATCGACACGTAGGCCCGGCCGATCCACGACAGCACGCGGTTGGGCGAGAGGCGCAGCAGCGCGATGCCGAGCGCGATCACCAGACCGAGCGCGAACGACGCGAGCGTGAGCGGGATCGTCCCCTTCAGCCCGCCCAGCAGCAGCGGCCAGAACGACTCGAGGATCAGTTGCCAGTCCATGGCGCCCCCTTCCGTCTACGAGCATGTCCCAGTTCGCGCCCGAAACCGAACGCACGTGTCCCACTTGACGCCGCCATCCGATCGGGATTCGGGCACCAAGTGGGACACGGGCGGGGCGCGAGCGCCCCGGGAGTCTTACTTGCTGACGTCGGCGCCGAAGAACTGCTCGCCCAGCTCGGCGAGGACGCCCTCCTCGGCCAGCTCGGCCAGGGCGCCGTCGATCGCCTCGGCGAGGTCGGCGTTGTCCTTCGTGAACACGAACGCCATCTCGCCGGCCTCGGGGGTCTCGGCCGCGATCTTGATCGGCGCGTCGGGGTTCTGTTTGACGTAGTCGAGGAAGGTCAGCTCGTCGTTGATGGTCGCGTCGATGCGGCCCTGCTCGAGCAGCGCGATCGCCTGCGCCCAGCCCTCGACCGCCTCGACGGTCGCGCCGGACTCCTCGGCCAGCGCGCCCCAGTTGCTCGAGAGCGACTGGGCCGTCGTCTTGCCCTCGAGGTCCTCGAACGACGCGATGTCGGTGTTGTCCTCGGGCACGACGATCACGCCGGGCGACACGGTGTACGGCGTCGAGAAGACGTACTTCTCCTTGCGCTCGTCGTTGATCGTGACCTGGTTCGCGATGGTCTCGAAGCGGCCCGCGTCGAGGCCCGCGAAGATCGCGTCCCACTGGGTCTCCTCGAACTGCACCTCGACGCCGAGCTTCTCGGCGACCGCGCGCGCGACCTCGACGTCGTAGCCCGTGAGCTCGCCCGAGCCGCCCTCGTGGTAGCTGAAGGGCGGGTAGGTGCCCTCGGTCGCGACGACGAGCGTGCCGTCGGAGAGCGCCGCGGGGCCGTCGGCGGGGGCGTCCGAGCCGGTCGCGGCAGGCTGACCCGCGCAGCCCGCGAGGGCGAACAGGGCGGCCGAGGCGGCGAGGACGGTGGCGGTGCGGGTGATGCGCATGTGGAGGATGATCCTTCGGGTGAGGGATGTTCGGGCGGGCTCGTGAGCCGATAGCCAAGCTCAGCACGGCAGGAGCCGTGTGACCTAACCTCTGCGACGCTGTGTTTCTTCCCGTGTCCGGCGCCCTATGCGCCCGAGGCCGACTTGGCGGCGTCGCGGCGGCGGATGATCTCGCGGCGGGTGCGGGCGGCGAGCAGGGACGGATCCTGGAGATACGGGAACTCGGCCCACGCGGCCGGGTCGTCGACGCCGAGGGCCGCGAGGTAGCTCCCGGCGCGTGCGACGGGGCTCGACCCGCGCAGGCCGAGGGCCGTCATGAGCGCGGCGGGCGCGGCCGCGCCCGCCGGCGCGAAGGCGTCGTTCACGGCGCCGGCGATCCAGGCGATCGCGGCGGCCGCGAGCTCCGGCTTGCCCTTGGCGAACAGCCGCGGCTCGGTCTCGGCCAGCAGGTCGGCGATCCGCAGGGCGGCGGCCACGATCTCGGGGTCGTCGAACACCTCTCCCCCGGCCCGTTCGATCAGGCTGCGGACGGACTCCAGCCCGGCGCGCGCCCGGTCGTCGAGGTGCCTCAGGTCGGTGACGACGCGCGTCATGGGGACGGCGTCGAGCGCATCCAGCTGACGGCGGCCGCCCACGCGCAGCGCGAGCAGCGACAGCTCCCGGGCGCCGGGGTCGTCGTGCGGCAGCTCCCCGTCTGCGTCCATCGCCACCAGGTCGAGGAAGTCGCCGGCCAGGTCGCCGATCGCCTCGAGCGTCAGGGCCGTGAGCCGCTCGTCCACGGCGGACCGGGCGTGGGCCTCCTCGACGAGCGCGGGCAGGGCCCCGAGCAGCGCCTCCGGGTCCGCGCCGTCGTCGGCGACCGCGTCGGGGAGCAGCTCGAGCAGCAGGTCCTCGGCGAACGTGTCGCTCCAGCGCAGCGGATCGCCGCCGCCGCTGTGGGCGCGGTTCAGCGCGATCAGCAGGCGCGCGGCGTCCGCCGATCCGGGCACGCGCGCCTCGACGGCCGCGACAAGGTCGTCGTCCAGGGCGGCGTCCTCCGCGGCGCGCGGGTAGCCGGATCCGCCCTCGGGCAGGGCGTGCAGGATCCACGCCAGCAGCGGGCGGCACGCGGGCCACGACTCCGTGACGAGCTGCGGCTCCAGCGCGAGGTCGGCCGCGATCGCGGTGCGGATGCGCTCGCGCGCGTCGGCGGGCGACACCTCCGTCACCGGATACTCAGCCGGGTCGACGCCCTTCGTGCCCGCGGCGAGCGCGTCGGCGAGGGTCTCCGCCGCGACGAACGCGTCATCGACCGTGTTCCCGCCGTCGCGGTCGATGAAGACCGTGGCGGTGAGCGGGGCGCCGTCCGGCAGCGTCGTGCCGACCAGGATCGTCCCGTCGGCCCCGAGCGCGTGGTCGATGGATGCGACGCCGGTGATCTCCGGAGCTGCGGGCGCCGCGAGCCAGCCAGGGAGCGTGCGCCACCGCCCGCCCGCCTCGGCACGGATCCGGGCCGCGAGCTCGGCGTCCGCCGGGCCGCCGGCATCCAGCAGCACGGCCATCGCGAGCAGCAGCGCATCGCTCTGGCGCACGGCGTCATCCAGCGTGCGGTCCACCATCTCGGCGAGCGTCGGCAGGCCCTCGATCCCGTTGCCGTCGGCGTCGAGCGGGCGGCGCAGCATCTCGAGCACGCTGCTCGCGTAGGCCAGCAGGTCGAACGCGTCGCCGCGCAGGGCCTCATCGACGGTGCGGATGAGGTCGAGGTCGCGGCGGCTCATGCCTCGAGGGTATCCGCGCGCGGATAGACTGGACCGCGTCCGGCCCCTCGACGTCCGCCCGCCCGAGCGACGTCTCGATCCTGGAGCTCGCCGCGTGACCAACGCCCCCACTGCCCACGTCGTCGACACCGTCGCGAACGCCGCCGCCACGCCTGAGCGAGAGCAGCCGTACGACGCTCTGGGGCTCAAGCCCGACGAGTACGCGAAGATCCGCGAGATCCTCGGCCGCCGCCCCACCTCGGGTGAGCTGGCGATGTACTCCGTGATGTGGTCGGAGCACTGCTCCTACAAGTCGAGCAAGATCTACCTGCGCCGCTTCGGCCAGAAGGTCAGCGACGAGATGAAGAAGCGCCTGATGGTCGGCATGGGCCAGAACGCGGGCGTGGTCGACGTCGGCGAGGGCTGGGCCGTCACCTTCAAGGTCGAGTCGCACAACCACCCGTCCTACATCGAGCCGTTCCAGGGCGCCGCGACCGGCGTCGGCGGCATCGTGCGCGACATCATCTCGATGGGCGCCCGCCCGGTCGCGGTCATGGACCAGCTGCGCTTCGGCGCGATCGACCACCCCGACACGGCGCGCGTCGTGCACGGCGTCGTGAGCGGCATCTCGTCGTACGGCAACTGCCTCGGCCTGCCGAACATCGGCGGCGAGACCGTGTTCGACTCGGTCTACCAGGCCAACCCGCTCGTCAACGCGCTCGCGGTCGGCGTCATGCGTCACGAGGACATCCGCCTCGCCAACGCGACCGGCGCGGGCAACAAGGTCGTGCTGTTCGGCGCCCGCACGGGCGGCGACGGCATCGGCGGCGCGTCCATCCTGGCGTCCGACACGTTCGCCGACGGCGGCCCCACCAAGCGCCCCGCGGTGCAGGTGGGCGACCCGTTCGCCGAGAAGGTGCTCATCGAGTGCTGCCTCGAGCTGTACAAGAACGACCTGGTCGAGGCGATCCAGGACCTCGGCGCCGCCGGCATCTCGTGCGCCACGAGCGAGCTCGCGGCCAACGGCGGCTCGGGCATGAACGTCGAGCTCACCAACGTGCTGCTGCGTGACCCCTCGCTGACCGCCGAGGAGATCCTCATGAGCGAGTCGCAGGAGCGCATGATGGCGATCGTCGCGCCCGAGAAGCTCGACGCGTTCCTCGCGGTCGTGGAGAAGTGGGATGTCGAGACCAGCGTGCTCGGCGAGGTGACGGGCGACGGCCGCCTCGTCATCACGTGGAACGGCGAGACCATCGTCGACGTCGACCCCTCGACCGTCGCGGTCGACGGCCCGGTCTACGAGCGCCCCGTCGCCTACCCCGCGTGGCTCGACGCGCTGCAGGCCGACACGGCCGCCGCGCTGCCGCGCCCGACCGACGGCGCCGAGCTGGCCGAGCAGCTGAAGAAGCTCGTGGCCAGCCCGAACCTGGCCGACGCGTCGTGGATCACCAACCAGTACGACTACTACGTGCTCGGCAACACGGCCCTCGCGTTCCCCGACGACGCCGGCATGATCCGCGTCGACGAGGAGTCGGGCCTGGGCGTCTCGATCGCCACCGACGCCAACGGCCGCTACTGCCAGCTCGACCCGTACGCGGGCGCGCAGCTCGCGCTCGCCGAGGCGTACCGCAACGTCGCCGTCACGGGCGCGCAGCCCACCGCCGTGACCGACTGCCTCAACTTCGGCAGCCCCGAGAACCCCGAGGTCATGTGGCAGTTCTCGCAGGCCGTCGACGGCCTGTCGGACGCCTGCCTGGAGCTCGGCGTGCCGGTCACAGGCGGCAACGTGTCGTTCTACAACCAGACCGGCGACGTGCCGATCCACCCGACCCCGGTCGTCGGCGTGCTCGGCATCATCGACGACGTCGCGCGCCGCATCCCGAGCGGATGGCAGGACGCCGGCGAGAACATCTACCTGCTCGGCACCACCGCGACCGAGCTCGACGGCTCGGCGTGGGCCGGCACGATCCACGGTCACCTGGGCGGTCGCCCGCCGAAGGTCGACCTGGCCGGCGAGCGCACCCTCGCCGGGATCATCCAGGCCGCGAAGGACGAGATGCTCGTCTCGAGCGCGCACGACCTGTCCGAGGGCGGCCTCGCCCAGTCGCTCGTCGACGGCGTGCTGCGCTTCGGCGTCGGCGCCCGCGTGTGGCTCACCGAGATCATGGAGCGCGACGGCGTGGACGCCGCCACGGCCCTGTTCTCGGAGTCGACCGGCCGCGTGATCGTCACCGTGCCTCGCGAGGAGGACGTGAAGTTCCGCGGGCTGTGCGAGGGCCGCGGCTACCCCGTGATGCGCATCGGCGTGACCGACAGCGAGCCGACGCTCGAGGTGCAGGACCTGTTCACGATCCCCGTGGCCGAGCTGCGCGCGCTGTCGACCGGCACCCTGCCGGCGGCGTTCGGCCCGACGGTCGTCGAGCCGGTCGCCTGACCCGCATGCAGATCAACCACTCCGAGCTCGAGGCCGACGGCGAGGCATCCGACCACTGGTCGGAGCGCCGCAACCGCCGCGTGCGCGCGGTGGCCTGGGTCGTGATCGTCACGCTGCTCGTCACGGGCGGCGGCGCGACGCTGCTGGCGCTGCTGTTCGGCTGACGTCGGGGCGCCGTCGCGGATGTCCGAGGCGCGTGGCAGGGTCGGCGGCATGGACGGAATCCAGCGCCTGCGCCCCGCCGGGCTCGTGTCGAGCCCGGCCTTCAGCCACGTCGCGATCGTGCCGCCCGGCGCGACCACGGTCTACGTCGGCGGACAGAACGCCGTCGACGCCGACGGCCGCATCGTGGGAGAGGGCGACGCGGCGGCCCAGGCCTCGCGCGCTCTCGACAACGCCGAGGTCGCCCTCGCCGCGGCGGGTGCGACGCTCGCCGACGTCATCCAATGGACCGTGCTGTTCGTGGACGGCGTCGACCTCGCCGCCGCGTACGGCGCGATCGGCCCGCGCCTGGCCTCCCCCGAGCCGCCGCTCGCGAACTGCCCGGGTACGGAAGACGCGAAACTCGATATTGCGGCGCATCGGAGAGGACAGTACGTTACGGCTACCACTCATCGGGAGACAGCGAGGCTAGATCCAACAACCCCAGGCGAGCAGCCAGTCTCCCCTCGAGTAATCCGCCGGCCTGTGCTCGCTGAGACAGCAATTCATCGCGCATAAGGATCCCTGGCCTTGCACTAGCGAACACGCGAGACTAACTCTCCATGAACCGAATCCGCAGAACTGGGCAATACCAAGTGTGAGCACAGACGCCGAGATCATCGCCCGCTCCGTGAGGAGCCCTGCGGTCTTCTACGAGATCTTCGAGCGCCATGCCGCTGCGATCGGCGCGTACGCCCGGCGGCGCGTGGGGCACGACGCCGCGGAAGACGTGCTCAGCGACACGTTCCTCGTGGGGTTTCGGCGCCGGGCGGCGTTCGATAGTCGCTGGGACTCAGCACGGCCGTGGTTGTTGGGCATCGCAACACGCGTGATCAGGAAACATCGGGCCACGGAAACCGCCCAGTGGCGGGCATTCGAGCGAGCTGCAGGCGCCAGCGGGAACCTACCTCGGTCCGACACGGCAGACGCGGACGGGCGGCTTGACGCCTCCGCTGCGGTCCACCGCCTGGAACCAAGGATCGCCTCGCTACCGTCGAGAGACCGAGACACGTTGCTGCTTTACGCATGGGGCGACCTGACCTACGAAGAAGTAGCCGTCGCCATGGGAGTCCCGGTGGGTACAGTCCGATCGCGGCTAAACCGCGTTCGCCGCAAGCTCGCGCCCGCAGCCCCCCCATCGACACCTCGCCCCAGCACGATCGCAAAGGAGGAGCGCAATGTCGCTAATGGACCGCGTGCGTGAGATCCGCGCCGATGAGGCACGCGTCGACGAAACGCAGCTGGGCACTGCGCGTCAGGCGTTGCTCCGAGAAATCGGACGCGAGCAGCGCAAATCCACTCAGAGATGGGTGGGCTTCAAGGTTGCCGCCGGGGGGCTTGCCGCGATCAGCGCGGTCGTGGCAGGGACACTTCTGGTGCCGCTCTGGACCGACCAAGCGGCGACCGCGGCCGAAGTGCTCGACCAGGTCGCAGACGCCACAATCAGCGCGCAGGACACTCAGCTCGCGCCCGGCCAGTACCTGCGCGTCGACCGCAGCTGGGAGAGGGTCGAGCGCTGGAGCAGCGCCTTGGCCGACGACGACGACCCGAACACCCATCCGTTCGTTCCGGTGACCGAACCCGCCGACGGCGCGATTCACCTTCGGAAAGGAAGCGTCCTGTTCGTACCGGCGGATCGATCGGACGACTGGGTATACGACACAGGGCCCGCCGAATCTGTCGTCGCCTCATATGGGCAGGCCGGCGATCGGGCAGCCGCAGAAAAGGATCACTGGATCGGAGAATCCGAACCGAATCAAGTGATCGCGCTCCCTGGCGGCAAGTCACAGTTCCTCGGACGAACCGCGCTGCTCGACCTGCCCGTGAGCATGTGGGAAGCCACATATGAAGACATGCCGCGCGATCCGCACGAATTGCTGCAGTGGTACCACGACCGCTACGAGGCTGAGGGCGGGAGAGACGAGCAGTATTTCGACGACTGGCTCCTCGGGTCGTTCGACGACCTCCTCATGGTGGGCCTTGCTCCGCCGGATCTGAGAGCGGCAATGTTCCGGATGTTGGGCCTGGTTCCCGAGGTCACCTTGACGTCCGTGGATGGCGATGTCGCGACCCTCAGCCATGTGGGCCGCGACGGCACTGAGAGGGTGCTGCGGTTCGACGTCGCGGAGGGTACATTCGAGGCGATCGGGATCGACCAGCTCACGAGCGGGCCCGGGAGTGACGCCGCCGCACCCATGCAGACGATCTCGTTCAGCATCGTCGACTCCGCCCCCGATCCAACCCAATGAGCACTTGCATCCTCGATGGAGATAGTGTTGCCCTCTCTTTCGGCTCCATCCTTCACAGTGGATCGCGAAATGCGAATCCCGACAATAGTCCTGGTTAGTGATCCTCATAGGATCACCCGGCGTCGCCGGGATTCTCGATGCGCCGACCACACGCTTCCTACCAGATCCAGCAGCGCCGCAAGCCTGGACAGCCGTGCGCGGATCTGCCACCCTGCGAGCCCCGACTGAGCGGATCCGGCGTTCGGCACCAGCGGATGCTCTCGGCCTGGGCCGACGACGCGGGCTCCCACCTCGGCCCGGGCGCGCCCGTGGCGGGCCCCGAGCGCGCGAAGTCCGT
The DNA here is from genome assembly GCF_001426925.1 of Microbacterium sp. Root53. Taxonomy (GTDB): domain Bacteria; phylum Actinomycetota; class Actinomycetes; order Actinomycetales; family Microbacteriaceae; genus Microbacterium. The sequence continues at coordinate 102,765 of NZ_LMFR01000001.1, read as the reverse complement.
CGTGAAGCGCGACGGCGAGGTGCTCATCACGGACGGGCCGTTCCCCGAGTTCAAGGAGTGGTTCGCGGGCTACGACCTGATCACCGCCGAGTCGATCGACGAGGCCGCCGCCCTGATGGCCGCGCACCCCACCGCCGTGGCCGGGCGGATGTACATCCTGCCGGTCGTGCCGCTTCCCTGGGAGCAGGAGGACGCGTCGTGAGCGCCGGGAAGCCGCCCGTCGTCGACCTGGCGACATGGCAGGCCGCGCGGGCGGAGCTGCTGACGCGCGAGAAGGCGCACACGCGCGAGGGCGACGCGATCGCGGCGGCGCGGCGGCGCCTGCCGATGGTCGAGATCGACGGCACGGTCGAAGTGACCGGGCCCGACGGGCCCGTGCCCTTCATCCGGCTGTTCCAGGGGCGCGACGAGCTGCTCGTCTACCGCCACATGTGGCACGACGGCGCCCCGCTGCAGGGGCAGTGCGAGGGCTGCACGGTGTCGGCGTGGCAGATGCGCGACGCGGTCTACCTCGAGGCGCGCGGCGTCTCGTTCGCGATCCTGTGCGAGGGGCCGTGGGACGAGGTCGCGCCCTTCATCGACTTCATGGGCTACGAGCAGCCGTGGTACTCGGTGCGGGGCCTCGACGAGCCGCTCGGCGGCGAGATGGGCCACATCACGGTCTTCCTGCGCGACGGCGACCGCGTGTTCCTCACCTATGACACCACCGGACGCGGCACCGAGCCCATGGACGCGATGTTCGCGCTGCTGGACATGACGCCGTACGGCCGGCGCGAGGCGTGGCAGGACGTGCCGGACGGATGGCCCCAGGGCCGCGAGGCGTGCTGGTACTGGCGGACCGACCACACGGGCGCCAGCCCCGTCGACCGCAGCACCACGCACCCCGCGCCGCAGTGGACGCGACCGGGCGCGGTCCCGGTCGACACGCTGGGCCGTCACGCGCACCACCACTGACCGACCCCGTTGATCCGCGCGCCCGGGAGCGGGAGCCTGACGAGGGGGCGAAACGGAGGCATCATGACCACCACCTACACGTTCGACGTGTTCTCGAGCCTCGACGGGTTCGGGTCCGTCAGCGGGGGCGACTGGGGCGGCTACTGGGGCAAGCAGGGCCCCGAGCTGCTCGCGCGGCGGCTCGCCCTCTACGAGCAGCCGCAGCGGATGGTGTTCGGCGCCGAGACGCTCCGGCAGTTCATCGGCTTCCGGTCCGACCCCGACATGGTGGCCGAGATGGACGCGTGGGGTCTGCGGATGATCGAGCTGCCCGCCACGGTGATCTCGAGCACGCTCACCCCGCCGATCGACTGGCCGGACGTCACGGTCGAGACGGGAGACGGGGTCGACGTCGTCCGCCGCCTCAAGGAGGAGTCGGACGTGCCGCTGCGCTCCCACGGCAGCCTGTCGCTCAACCGCGAGCTGCTGAACGCGGGGCTGGTCGACTTCGTGCAGGTCACGATCTTCCCCGTCCTCACGGGCCGCAACGGCGACGCCCCGGTCTTCGCGGGCGCCGACGACTTCGACCTCGAGCTCGTCGCCCAGCACACCCTCGACGCCCGAACGGTCGAGCTCACCTACCGCCCGACCCTGCACTGACGCGGGGGCCTCGCCGTTCAGCTCCCGGCGACGGCGTCGCGGGCGCGGCGGGCGGCCTCGCGCGCGATCTGCGGCGCGAGGCCCACGTGCCCGGCGGGATCCAGCAGCTGCCGGATGCGCACGGGCGGCAGCGCGCGGGTCACCCGCGGGTCGGAGATCAGGAGGCTCTCGAAGTCCTCGCCCTCGGTCGCGCAGCGCATGGCGGCCTCGTAGACGATCCGGTGCGCCTCGTCGCGGCCGATCTCCTCGCCGAGCGCGAGCATCACGGCCTCCGATCCGATCAGGTTCCCGCTCAGCTCGAGGTTGCGGCGCATCCGCTTCGGGAAGAGCTCGAGCCCCTCGAGGATGACCTTCAGGCGCATGAGCAGGTCGCCCATCGCGATCAGGCTGTCCTGCATGGCGGCGTCGAGCTTGGCGGTCGCCCCTCCGTCCGCCTCGTGCGGGTGGATGATCGCGGCCACCGCCTCGGGCGCCTTCGCGCGCACCTGCGCCGCCAGGTCCAGGACGTCCGCGGACAGCTTCGGGTTGCGCTTGTGCGGCATGGTCGAGCTGCCGACCGACCCCTCGGGCACGGGCTCGGAGACCTCGCCGAACTCGGTCTGCATCATGGTCTCGACCTCGATCGCGATGCGCCCGCACGACGCCGCGACGATCGCGAGGTCGGAGATGTAGCCCGACTGGGGCGACAGCAGCGCCCGGGACGGCACCGGCATCGGCTCGAGCCCGAGCAGGTCGGCGACGCGGCGCTGCACCTTCGGGCCGACCTCTCCCAGCGAGGCGAAGCTGCCGACCGCGCCGGCCATCATCACGCGCAGGCACGGCTTCACGCCGTGCTCGATGCGGTCGTGCCCTCGCAGCAGGTCGTCGATCCACGTCGCGACCTTGAGGCCGAACGTGATCGGCACGGCGTGCTGACCGTGCGTGCGCCCGGGCATGATCATGGTCGCCGACCGCTCGGCCAGATCGCCCAGCGCGGCGAGGCAGTCGAGCACGAGCCGGCTCACGATCTGGTGCGCGCGGCCGATCAGGATCGCGTGCCCCGACTGCATGATGTTCTGGCTCGTCGCGCCCCAGTGCACCCAGCCGCCGGCGCCCTCGCCCGCGGCGTGGGCGAGCTCCTCGATCAGCGGCACCAGCGGATGCCCCTGGGCGCGCATGCCCTCGATCACCCGATCGCGATCGAGCGCCGACAGCCGGCCCACCTTCGCGATGCGCCGCGCGGCCTCCTCGGGCACGATCCCCGCCTCGGCCTCGGCGCGCGCGAGCGCCACCTCCACGTCCAGCCACGACTGCCAGATGCTGTCGGTCGTGTACAGGGCGCGGATGCCCGCGTCCGGCACGCTGTAGTCGGTGAAGCGCCCGGCATCCCCCGCCGCCTCGGCGATCGTCAGGTCGATCGGCGTGGCGGCCCTCAGCGACAGGGGGATGGGGGCTGTGTCGCTCATGGCGCTCACATCCGGCGCGGCGTCACGACTGTGGAGCGGTGAAGGGCCATGTGAGCAGGTTAGAGCCCCTCGACCCCGGATCGGGCGCATCGGAGGGTTGACGCCCAAACGGTTCTGTGGTTCATTAGTCGAGTAATGAACCACAGAACCGGAGCGTCGCGTTGATCGAAGAGGGCAAGCCGCTGTTCGTGCAGATCGCCGAGCACATCGAGGACTCCATCGTGGATGGCAGCCTCACCGAGCAGGCGCAGGCGCCGTCCACCAACGAGCTCGCGGCCTTCTACCGGATCAATCCGGCCACGGCCGCGAAGGGGGTCGCCATGCTCGCCGACAAGGGCGTGCTGCACAAGCGGCGGGGCATCGGCATGTTCGTCGCCGAGGGCGCCCGCGACCTGCTGCTGGGCGAGAGGCGGTCCGCGTTCGCCGACCGCTTCGTGGCCCCGCTCCTGGCCGAGGCCCGCAGGATCGGCCTCGACGCCGAAGACCTCGCCGCGCTCATCCGGGAGCGCTCCACGCAGTCGACCACGGGAAGGGAATCATGACCGCCGTCATCGAGGTGAGGAGCCTCACCAAGCGCTACAAGGACAAGAAGGCCCTGGATGACGTGACCTTCGACGTCCGGAAGGACACCATCTACGGCTTCCTCGGCCGCAACGGCGCCGGCAAGACGACGGCGATGTCGATCATCACGGCCCAGAACTTCCCGACATCCGGGTCGGTCCGGGTGTTCGACGAGGAGCCGTACGAGAACGCCCGCGTGCTGAGCCGGATGTGCTTCGTGCGCGAGAGCCAGAAGTATCCGGATGATGCGCACCCGCGTCATGCCCTCGCCGCCGCGCGCCTGTTCTTCCCGAACTGGGATCAGGAGCTCGCCGAACGCCTGGTCGACGACTTCCAGCTGCCGCTCCGGACCCCGATCAAGAAGCTGTCCCGCGGGCAGCTGTCGGCCGTGGGCGTCATCATCGGCATCGCGTCGCGCGCCGAGATCACGTTCTTCGACGAGCCGTACCTCGGCCTCGACGCGGTCGCGCGGCAGATCTTCTACGATCGCCTGCTGGCCGACTACGCGGAGCACCCGCGCACGGTGATGCTCTCCAGCCACCTGATCGACGAGGTCGCGAACCTCATCGAGCGGGTGCTCGTGATCGACCGGGGGCGGATCATCATGGACCAGTCCACCGACGAGACCCGCGACGCCGCCGCGACGGTCGTGGGACCGTCGGCCGCCGTGGACGACTTCGTGCGCGGTCGCGAGGTCATCCACCGCGAGTCGCTCGGCCGCGTCGCCTCCGTCACCGTGCTCGGCGCGCTGGGCGCCGCCGAGCGCGCCGAGGTCGAAGCCGCGGGCCTCGACCTCGCTCCCGTCTCGCTGCAGCAGCTGATCGTGCGCCGGACGCAGCACGCGGCCGGGCAGCCCGTCTCGCAGACCCAGGAGGTCCACCGGTGAACAGTCGCATCCTCAACGTCGTCCGCCTTCAGTTCGTGAACAAGCAGACGTTCCTGTGGGTCCCGCTCATCATCCTCGCGGGCACCGTGCTGCTGAACGTCATGATCGTCGCGCTGGTCCCAGGGGACGGCCCGACGTACAGCGGGGGCGCACAGGCGCCGCTGTGGTACTTCCTCTACGTCGGGATCTCGTCGCTGACCCTGACATTCCCGTTCTCGCAGGCCATGAGCCTCACCCGCCGCGAGTTCTACCTCGGCACCGTGGTGGCCGCCGCCCTCACCGGCGGGATGCTCGCCACCCTCTTCGTGCTGCTCGGTCTCGTCGAGCGGGCCACCGACGGCTACGGGGTGAACGCCTACCTCAGCTACCTGCCTGCGGTGTGGGCGCCGGGGTGGTGGGCCGCGTGGATCGTGATGTTCATCACCACCATGTTCTTCTTCGTGATCGGCTTCTGGGGGGCGACGATCTTCAAGCGGTGGGGGGCGACGGTTCTCACGATCGTGCTGTTCTCGCTGGGGCTGGTCGCGATCGGCGGCCTCTACGTCGTGGGGCGCCTGAGTGCGTGGGACACCGTCTTCCAGTGGTTCGCGACCGCCGGATCGCTCGGCGTGGCGCTCTGGGCCATCCCCGTGATCCTGCTTCTGGGCGGCGGCTCGTACCTCACGCTGCGGCGCGCGACGGTCTGACCACGGTGGCGTCCGCCTCCCGAGGGAGGCGGACGCCGTCGCGTCAGGGGCGTTCGTTCTCCTCGGCGCCGGCCGCGACGTGGTGCCGGATGACCTCGGCCACCACGAAGTTGAACCACTTCTCGGCGAACTCGGGGTCGAGGTGCGCGGCCTCGGCCAGCGTTCGGAGGCGGGCGACCTGCTGCTCCTCGCGGCCCGGATCCGACGCCGGCATCGCGTGCCGGGCCTTGAGCTGCCCGACCTGCTGCGTGGCGCGGAACCGCTCGGCGAGCAGATAGACGAGCGCGGCGTCGATGTTGTCGATGCTGGCCCGCAGGCGCTGCAGGGTCTGCTCGGGCGTCTCGGTCGCGTCGGCGTCGGTCATGCGTCGAGATTACCGGGGCCGCGGGGTCGCTCCTGCCTGACACAATGCAGGACCTCAGTGCCATGATCGGCGTTTCCGGCCGCACGGCCCCGGAACACGCCCGGGATCCGGCGCAGGTCCTGCGTCGTGTCGGGAGAGCGGGCTACCGGACCGGCAGGATGTGCTGCGGCGTCGGGACCGCGAGGCGGTGCCGGACGCGGCCGGGCACGCCGGTGCGCTCGTCGACCGCCAGCGAGACCACCTCGTCCGACCCCTGGCCGGCCACGAGGACGGTGTCGCGCACGACCACGTGGTGGCGCGGCTTGCGCACGCCCGACTCGGCGAGCGCGACCTGCTCGAGGCGATCGCCCTCGCCGCGCACGCGCAGCACGGCGATCGTGTCGCTGCCGCGCAGGCCGGCGTACAGGAACCCGCCGTCGCGCGAGCGGGCGAGCTCCGCGGCGGTGTCGCCGGGAAGCGACCCCGGCGAGGCCGCCAGTCCCGAGCGCAGCGCCCACCTCCCGTCCGGCCCGGGCGAGAGCACGAAGACCTCGCACGTGTACTCGGTCACGACGTACAGGTGCCCGCTCGGATGCAGCACCATGTGCCGCGGCCCCGTGCCGAGCGGCAGCGCGACCTCGTGGTCGAGCTTCAGACCGCGCGGCGACGTGCGCCAGAACCTTACGAGGTCGTAGCCCAGGTCGGTGGTCGCGACGAGCCCGCGCGGCAGGAACACGGAGCAGTGGGCGCGGGGCGTGCGGGGCTCGTCCGGAGCGCCGACCGCGCCGCCGAGGTCCACGGCCCCCGCCAGCGGCGACGCCGGTTCCTGCGCCGCACCGCGCAGGATGTCGCGCACGGCGGGGTCGTCGAACGGGTTCTTCGACTGCCCCAACAGGGCGAGGATCTCGTCGAGCCCGGCGTCCGCGCCGATCGCCGGGGTCGGGGTGGATCCCGCGAGCATCGCGGCCAGCTGCGACGCGTCGGCGCCGCGGTCGACCAGCGCACGGAGGTCGGCGACGCCGCCCTGCTCCGCGACCAGCGCCGCGGCGTCGGGAGCCTGGCGGGGCGCCCCGCCGTCGTACGGGTCGGCGGACGGCTCCGCCTCGGTGCGCGCGCCGAGGCGCCCGGCCCCGTCGAGCGCGACGTGCGTCACGGTGCCGTCCCCCCACGCCGCCGCGATCAGGTGCGACCCGTCGGGCGCGACGCTGACGTGGCACACCGTCTCCCCCGCCTCGACCGGCGAGCCGAGCGGGGCGAGGGTCGCCTCTCCCGTGCGGCGGAACGCGGCGACGCGCCCCTCCCCCTCGAGCGCCGCATACACGACGTCGAGCGACGGATGCGCGGCGAGCCACGTCGGCGAGAGCGCCTCGACCGCGTCGCCGACGAGACCCAGCGGTCCGCTCGCGAGCGGCGAGTCGGGCTCGCCGGCCGTGCCGGCCATGATGCCGCGCGCCTCGGACTTCATGTCGGCGCCGCGCGCCCCGATCCAGAACCTCATGCGCTCGATCCTCGCAGAGTCGGGCGCCCGCGATCAGCCGAGGCCGGCGCCGCCCGGGAGCGACGGAGGGCCCGGCCGATCGGCCGGGCCCTCCGTCGGTGCTCTCGCGTCAGTCCAGGAGGTCGTGACGCACGATCACGGCGTCGCGGGCGGGGCCCACGCCGATCACCGAGATGCGGGTGCCGCTCATCTTCTCGAGCGCGAGCACGTAGTCCTGCGCGTTCTGGGGCAGGTCCTCGAACGTGCGCGCCGTCGAGATGTCCTCCTGCCATCCGGGGAACATCTCCAGGATCGGCTTGGCGTGGTGGAAGTCGGTCTGGTTCACGGGCAGCTCGTCGAAGCGGGTGCCGTCGACGTCGTAGGCCACGCACACGGGGATCTCATCGAGCCCGGTCAGGATGTCCAGCTTGGTCAGCACGAGGTCGGTGATGCCGTTCACGCGCGTGGCGTAGCGCGTGATGGGGGCGTCGTACCAGCCGACGCGGCGCGGCCGGCCGGTCGTGGTGCCGAACTCGAAGCCGCGCTTGCGCAGCCAGTCGCCCTGCTCGTCGAACAGCTCGGTCGGGAACGGGCCCGAGCCGACGCGCGTCGTGTAGGCCTTCACGATGCCGACGATGCGGTCGAGGCGGCCGGGGCCCACGCCCGATCCGGTCGAGGCGCCGCCCGCCGTCGCGGACGACGACGTGACGAACGGGTACGTGCCGTGGTCGACGTCCAGCATCGTGGCCTGGCCGCCCTCGAACACCACCACGTCGCCGGCGTCGAGCGCCTCGTTCAGCAGCAGGCCGGTGTCGGCGACCATCGGCTTGATGCGGTCGGCGTACGACAGCAGGTCCTCGAGGATCTCGTCGCACGTGATCGCGCGGCGGTTGAACACCTTCACCAGCAGGTGGTTCTTCTGGTCGAGCGCGCCCTCGATCTTCTGGCGCAGGATCGACTCGTCGAACAGGTCCTGCACGCGGATGCCGACGCGGTTGATCTTGTCGGCGTAGGCCGGGCCGATGCCGCGGCCCGTGGTGCCGATCTGGCGCTTGCCGAGGAAGCGCTCCGTGACCTTGTCGAGCGTGCGGTGGTAGTGCGTGATGATGTGCGCGTTGGCGCTCACCTTGAGCTTCGACACGTCGATGCCGCGGGCCGACAGCGCGTCGAGCTCGGCGAACAGCACCTCGAGGTCGATGACCACTCCGTTGCCGATCACGGGCGTCACGCCGGGCGACAGGATGCCCGACGGCAGCAGGTGGAGCGCGTACTTCTCGTCGCCGATCACGACGGTGTGGCCGGCGTTGTTGCCGCCGTTGAACTTGACGACCCAGTCGGTGCGGTCCCCGAGGAGGTCGGTGGCCTTGCCCTTGCCCTCGTCGCCCCACTGGACGCCGACGATCACGATTCCCGGCATGGGTTTCCCCTTGTCTTGTGCACGAGCCGACGGCTCGGTTTGCCCACGACCTCTCTCCCGGTTGTCGGGCTGCGTTCTGGGCCTCGGCCAGTCTACCGGCGAGGGCAGAACCACCCGCGGACCGGGCCCTCCGGGCGGGGCGGGCGCGCACTAGGCTGACCGCCGGGGGACGGTCGCGGGCGACCGATGCCCCGTCCGTGAAGGGGGAAGCATGGATCAGCAGGTCTCGACGCAGCAGACCGCCGGACCGAGCGCCGACGAGATGCGCCGCGCGACCGAGGTGCTGCGCGTCATCTCCGAGTCGTACTCCTCCAAGATGGTCGGCCAGGAGCGGCTGCGTACGAGCCTGCTGATCGGCCTGATCGCGGGCGGGCACATCCTGCTCGAGAGCGTGCCGGGCCTGGCCAAGACGACCGCGGCGTCGACGCTCGCCGACACGGTCGACGCGCAGTTCAAGCGCATCCAGTGCACGCCCGACCTGCTGCCGAGCGACATCACGGGCAACCAGGTGTACGACGCCAGCACCGGCTCGTTCCGCACGGTGCTCGGCCCCGTGCACGCGAACTTCGTGCTGCTCGACGAGATCAACCGCTCCAGCGCCAAGACCCAGAGCGCGATGCTCGAGGCGATGCAGGAGCACCAGACCACGATCGGCGGCGAGGTGCACCGCCTGCCCAAGCCGTTCCTCGTGATCGCCACGCAGAACCCGATCGAGCAGGAGGGCACGTACGAGCTGCCCGAGGCGCAGATGGACCGCTTCCTGCTCAAGGAGATCGTGGAGTACCCGAGCCCGCAGGAGGAGTTCGAGATCCTCGCGCGGATCGACTCGGGCGTGCTGGATCCCGAGCGCCACGTCCACACATCGGTCACGCTCGACGACGTGCATCTGCTGCAGGACGTCGCGAGTCGCATCCACGTCTCCCCCGCGATCCGCAACTACATCGTCGGCATCGCGTACGTGACGCGGAACGCGGCGCCGTACATCGGCGAGGAGCAGGCGCGGTACATCAAGTACGGCGCGAGCCCTCGCGCCTCCATCGCGTTCCTGCAGGCCTCGCGCGCGCTGGCGCTGCTGAACGGCCGCCCGCACGTGCTGCCGGAGGACATCCGGAGCCTGCGCCACCTGGTGCTGCGGCACCGCGTGCTGCTGAACTTCGAGGCAGAGGCCGACGGGGTGCGCAGCGAGCACATCATCGACCAGATCTTCGCGGCCGTCCCGACGCCCTGAGGCCCCGCCCCGATCACGGCGACCCCATGACCACCCTCATCACGCGCGTGAAGAGCAAGCTCTTCATCCACGCCACGAAGAAGTCGATGCACGCGCTCGACGGCGCGTACGCATCGCTGCTGCGCGGCCGCAGCAACGACTTCGAGGACCTGCGCAAGTACGAGCACGGCGACGAGGTGCGCGACATCGACTGGCGGGCCACGGCGCGGCTGGGCACGCTGCTCGTCAAGCGCACGCGCGCCATCCGCGCGCACACCGTGCTGTTCGTGGTCGACACGGGCCGGGCGATGGGCGCACTGGCGGGCGACGAGCGGTCCAAGCGCGAGCTCGCGGTGCTGGCCGTCGGCGCGCTCGGCATGCTCACGCTGCGGCACGACGACTTCTCGGTCGTCTTCGGCGACGCCGCGCGGGTGCGGCGCCTGCCTCCCAAGAGGAGCGAGGGCGCGCTCGAGCACGCGCTGCGCGCGATCGACGGCGCCATCCGCGACGCGGATGCGGCGAGCGCGCGCGAGCGCCTGCTCGACTTCGTGGCGCGCACGATCGCGCGCCGGATGATCGTGGTGGTCGTCACGGACGAGGCGCCGGTCACGGCCGAGACGGAGCGGCTGCTGCGCCGGCTGCGCACGCAGCACGACCTGGTGTGGCTCACGCTGCGGGATGCGGATCCGATCCGCTCGCGCGCGGGCCGCGACGGGCGCCGCGACGTGGACAGCGGCTGGCGCGTGCCCGACTTCCTGCACGGCGACCCCGCGATCGCGACCGAGCTCGCCGCCGAGCGTGCGGCGGCGGACGCGCGGCGCGCCGAAGTGCTGACGGCCCTCGAGATCAGCCACGCCGAGCTCGCGTCGCAGGACGACGCCGTGCCGGCGCTGCTGCGCATGCTCAGCCGGAGGGCGCATGTCGGAGCCTGACGAGCTGTACCCGCCCGTGCAGTACGCGCCCGGCTGGATGCTGCTGGCGTTCGGGGTGATCGCCCTGGTGATCCTGGCGTTCTGGCTGATCCTGTTCCTCACGCGGCAGCGCCGGCCGAGGCGCGAGGCCGGGGAGCCGGCCCCCAGCGTGCTCGACGCGGTCGCGCAGCTGCGCCACGAGTACCTCGCGGACATCGACGAGATCGAGCGGGCGTACCGCGCCCACGAGCTGGATGCGCGGCGGGCCAACCTCGAGCTCAGCCGCCTGACCCGCCGCTTCGTGAACGAATACAGCGGCCTGGAGGCGCCCGTGCTGGCGCTCGACGACCTGGTCGCGCGCGGCGTGCAGCCGAGCCTCGTGGACGCGCTGCGCCGCCACTACTACCCGAGCATCTTCGGGCGCGGGCCCGCGATCGATCCGCTCGCGGGCGCCGCGGCGGCGCGCAGGGTGGTGGCCGAATGGCACTGATCCCGATGCACCTCGCGACCCCGTGGCTCATCGCCGTCGCGGTGCTCATCGTGGGCGCCGCGATCGGGCTCGGCGTGCTGCTCGCCCGACGCGGCGGGGCGTCGGGCGGCGACGCCCTGCCGGTCGCGCGCGCCGAGCGGCTGCGTGAGCTCCCCAGCGTCGTGCGCGCCACGCGGCGCCGCGCCGCCGCGGTCGCGGGAGCGCTCGGGCTTCTCGTCGCGGCCGCCGGCGTGGCCGGGGTGGTCGCGGCCCGGCCTCTCGCGGCGCAGACCATCCAGCCGGTCGACACGAGCCGCGACATCATGCTGTGCCTCGACGTGTCGGGCTCGATGAGCGAGGTCGACGTCGAGGTCATCGAGGTGTTCGAGGAGCTGGTCGACGGCTTCGAGGGCGAGCGCATCGGGCTCACGATCTTCAACAGCTCGCCCGTGCAGGTCTTCCCCCTCACGGACGACTACGCGTTCGTGCGCGCCCACCTCGCCACGATCAGGGCGAGCTTCGACGACCACAGGAGCGAGATCCCCGAGCACTGGGCGGGCACGCTCAACGGCGCGGGCGCCTCGCTGATCGGCGATGGCCTCGCGGCGTGCGCTCTGCGGTTCGACCACCGCGACGACGAGCGGTCGCGGACGATCATCCTCGCGACCGACAACGAGGTGTTCGGCGCCGGCGTGGTCACGCTCGACGAGGCCGCGGCCTACGCCGCCTCCGCGGGCGTGCGCGTGTTCGCACTCAACCCGGTCGAGGGCAAGGACGCGCGGGCCAGTGCGGAGCTGATCGCGGCGGCCGAGGCCACGGGCGGGCAGGCGTACGCACTGCGCGGCGCGACGACCGTGGGCGAGATCATCGACGAGGTGCAGGAGGAGGCGGCGACCGCGCTGCGCGGCGAGGCGCAGGTCGTGTGGCGCGACGTGCCGGACGTGTGGATCGTCGTGCTGCTCGCGGCCGTGCTGGGCGGCGCCGCGCTGATGTGGAGGGCGCGCCTGTGAACCTCGTCCTCCAGCCCGTCCTGCATCCGCTGCTGCTGATCCTGATCGCCGCCGCGGGCCTGTTCGTGACGGTCCGGTGCGTCGTCACCGCGCCGGACGGCCGCACGCGCACCGCCTGGATCGTGCGCACCGTGACCGTGCTGGCGTGCCTCGTGCTCGCGCTGCGCCCGGGCATCCCGGGCGGGCAGTTGCAGACCCTGACGACCGACACCGACGTTGTGATCCTGGTCGACAGCACCGCGAGCATCGTGGCCGAGGACTGGGCCGACGGCGCCCCGCGCCTGGACGGCGTGCGTGAGGACGTCGCGGCGCTGGTCGCGGAGTACCCCGGCGCGCGGTTCGCCCTGATCACGTTCGACGCGTCGGCCGAGCTGCGCCTGCCGCTCACGACCGACACGGCCGCGCTGCGCTCGGCCATGGAGGTGCTGCGCCCCGAGCCCACGCAGAACTCGCGCGGCAGCTCGATCGGGATCGCGGCCGACCTGCTCGAGGAGACCCTGCGGAACGCTGCGGCGTCGTCCGAGCGTTCACGCATGGTCTTCTACCTCGGAGACGGCGAGCAGACCGCCGCGTCGCAGCCCGAGTCGCTCCGCGGCGGCGGCGAGCTCGTCGACGGCGGCGCCGTCTTCGGCTACGGCACGGCAGAGGGCGGCCGGATGAAGGTGCAGACGGGCGGGCTCGGCGAGGGCGCCGACGAGTACATCCAGGACGGAGACGAGCCCGCGCTCTCGCGCATCGACGAGGACGCCCTGCGCACGATCGCCGCGGACCTCGGCGTCGAATACCAGCACCGCACACCCGGCACGGAGCCGTCGCTGCCGGCGGCGCCCACCTCCACGACCACGCAGCCCTCCGGCTCGACGGGCGACGTGACCGACCTGTCCTGGATCGTGGCGCTGATGGTCGTGGGCCTGCTCGCCGTGGACGCGGCGCTGCTCGCGGGCGCCATCCCGGGCATCCTGCGGATCGCGGGCCGGCGCGCGGAAGGGGGTGCGCCGTGACCACCCCGGACGACCTCGTCGCGGCGAACCGGCGCCGCGCACGGCTGCGGCGCATCCTGCTGTGGATCGCGGTGCCGCTCGCGGCGATCGCGCTGCTGCTGCCGGTCAAGATCCTCTCGATGTACGCGCTGGCGCACCGCACGATCACGGGGTACGTCGCGGGCGACCACCAGGGCGCGATCGCGGCCGCGGGCGTGCTGGGCGTCGCGAACTGGTTCGAGCCGTACAAGGCGCCGTACGACGCGGGCGTGCCCCTCGCGGCGTCCGGCCGGCTCGAGGAGGCCCGGGCGCTGTTCGAGCAGGCGCTGCCGCTCGCGCCCGGGCTCGAGGCGTGCGCCGTGTGGATCGACCTCGGCATCACGATCGAATGGCAGGGCGACGCGGCCCGCCAGGCGGGCGACGAGGCCGCCGCGTCCCGGTTCTACACCGAGGGCCTGGAGGTCGTGGCCGACACCCCGGCCGAGTGCCACACGCCCGAGGCCGACGCCGCATCGCCGGATGAGGAGCGCAGCGCCGACCAGAGCATCGACGAGCTGGAGGAGCGGCTGCTCGAGAAGCAGCAGCCGCCGCCTCCCTCCGGCGGCGGGGAGGGAGAGGACCCGCCGGAAGAGGAGCAGCAACCGGATCAGCCCTCCGAGGAGCAGCTGCAGGAGCTCGAGGACAAGCTCACGCAGGGACAGGACGAGCGAGAGAACTCGGGAGACGACGGTCAGTCGGGCGCGGGGACGGACAGGCCATGGTGAACGAGCAGGAGCGCCCCGCGCCTCGGCCCGACGCGCACACGGGGGCGCGCTACGTGGTGAAGTCGGACGGCGCTCCTCCCCTGCCGCCGCCCGGTGGGTATCGCGGCGCGCGGCGCGTGCCGGCGCCCGGGGCCGCCCCGATCCCACCGCCGCCGCGCGCGCCCCGCCCCCGGCCGGGCCTGCTCGGCTGGATCGCGCTCGGCGCGAGCGGGCTGTTCGCGCTCGCCCTGGTCCTCGCCTTCGCGCTCGGCGCCACGGACGCGCTGTACGGCGCGACGTTCCTCGCGTTCCAGCTCCTCGTGGTCGGGCTCGTCGTGGCCGCCCTGGTGACCGCGCGCGGGCGGACGCTCGGTGCATGGTCGCTCGCGCTCGTCCTGCTGATCAACGTGGGCACGGTCGGCGCGCTCAGCGCGACGCGGACCTCCGCGGAGGGCGGCTATGCGGGCACGAGGACCGAGGAGGAGCGGTTCCTCGAGGAGCACCCCGGCGTGAAGGGCGAGCGCCTCGAGGACACCCTCGGCCGCCCGTCCCTCGAGGAGGTGCGGGCGACCGCCGATGCCCTGTCGGCCGAGATCCGGGATCGACTCACGGCCGAGTACGGGTACACGTGGGCCGACCCGCTCCCCGAGGACCTGCGCCCCGAGCGCAACGGGTACGGCGGCGAGTCGATGCTCGTCCGGTTCGGCTCCGAGGTGTCGGCGACGAACGAGCCGATCCGCGGCCACGACCGGAAGCTGGCGGTCATGCGGACGATCGACGACGTGCTCGCCTCCCACGACTGGTGGGGCATGATCGCGTTCAACGACCCGGATCAGGGCCTGGACCCGAGCATCCTGGAGAAGTTCTACGGCAGCGCCGACCCCCGCACCCAGGTCACCTGGGAGTGGTACAGCGAGAGCCCCGACGGCCTGGTCGCGGTCTACGCCACCATGACGGACCTCTCCCACGACGCGACCGGCGTGTGGCGGACGGCGCGCGACGCCGACCACGCACGCACGGGAGAGCCGCTCGAGGGCCTGCAGATCATGTTCTACGCCGAGCGGCTCCTGAGCGAGGCCGACGAGGACGAGTTCGAGCGCCGCATGTCCGAGTACGAGCTGCTGCCCGGCGGCTGACGTCCGACGCGGCGGGCGATACGGTGTGGCCATGACCCAGCAGGCCGTCGCCCCCGCGGTCGCCGAACCCGCCCGCTCCCCGATCGATCGCGCGTGGGCCGCCGCACGCGTCGCGGTGGCGGCGCTCATCCTGATCGCCGTGCTCGCGCAGCTGCAGCGCACGCTGTCGAACGCCGCCGCGATGGAGACGCCGCACGGCTCCCATCTGCCGACCGTGGCGGCGAACTTCTTCAGCTTCTTCACGATCGAGTCCAACGTGGCCTCGGCGGTCGTGCTGCTGGTCGCGGCGGTCTGGACCTGGCGCGCCGCGACCGCCGACCGCGATCCGCAGTGGCTGGCGATGCTGCTGGCGAGCGTGACGACGTACATGATCGTCACGGGCATCGTCTACAACCTGCTGCTGCGCGGGGTTCAGCTGCCGCAGGGGGCGACGGTGCCGTGGTCGAACGAGATCCTGCACGTGATCGGCCCCGTCGCGCTGCTCGCCGACCTGCTGATCGCCCCGCGCCGGCGCGCGCTCGGCTGGGGCGCGATCGCGACCATCCTTGTCTTCCCGCTCGCCTGGGTCGGATACACGATGCTGCGGGCGAACACGGTCGTGGCGCCCGCGACCGGCAACGCGTGGTGGTACCCGTACCCGTTCCTCGACCCGCACTCGCCCACCACCGGCGGCGCGCTGGGCGTGGCGCTGTACGTGGTCGGCATCGCCGCCGCGATCGCCCTGGTGGCCTGGGCGGTCGTCGCGATCGGCCGCCGCCGCGCGGCGATCGCGCCCATCGGCGCGCGCCAAGCCGCATGATGGACACATGTGCTCCGTGAACACGTCGTCCTCGAACCGCACCGCCTGGGCCGCCTTCTGGGTGGGCCTCGCGGGACTGGTGCTCATGCCCATCCCGCTGTTCATCGGGCTGATCCTCGGCGGCGGGCTCTCGCTGGTCGCCGCCGTGCTCGCCGTGATCGCCCTGCTGAAGGGCCTCAGCCGTCAGGGCAAGGGCATCGCGCCCGTCGTGTTCGCCGGCATCTTCGTGGCGCTCACGTGGGCCGGCATCTCGGCCGGCGGCGGCATCATCTGGTGATGCGCGCCCGGCGCTGAGGGGCGGGCTCCGCTCAGCCCTTGGCGTCGGAGGTCGCCTGCGCCTCCTCCTCGGGGGTGTAGCCCGAGTGGAGGTGCACCGGCTCGGAGGCCTGACCAGTGCGCTTGCGCTTGCGGGCCGCCGCGACGAGGTTGAGGCCCTCCACCAGGATGGCGAACGCCATCGGGCCGTAGATCAGGACCTTGTCGATGTGGACGCCGAAACCCTCGGCGACGAGGAAGACGCCGATCAGCATCAGGAACGCCAGGGCGAGCATCTTCACGGTGGGGTGCTTGTTCACGAACGTGAAGATGTGCTTCGCGGCGAACAGCATGAGGCCGAACGACAGCACCACGACCGTGATGATGACGAGCATGTTCGAGGTCATTCCGACCGCGGTGATCACCGAGTCGAGCGAGAACACCAGGTCGAGAGCGAGGATCTGGGCCAGCACGGCGCCGAAGGTGGCCCTGCCGCCGACCGCCGAGCCGTGGTCGTCGTCGCCCTCGAGGCGGTGGTGGATCTCCTTGACCGCCTTGTACAGGAGGAAGAGGCCACCCGCGAGGAGGATGAGCTCGCGGCCCGAGAAGCCCATCTCGCCGATGTGGAACAGGTTCTCCTCGAGCGTGATGATCCATCCGGCGAACAGCACCAGGAGCACCCGCATGAGCATCGCGAGGGTGAGGCCGAGGTTGCGCGCCTTGGCCTGCTGCTCGGGCGGAAGCTTGGACGCGAGGATCGAGATGAAGATCACGTTGTCGACGCCGAGCACCACCTCGAGGACGAACAGGGTGACGAAGACGATGGCGAGATCCGGGGTGAACTCGAGCGCGAACTCCATGCTCACAGCTTGCCGTACAGCGCCCGCGACGGGCGACTCGGCGGGGGAGATCCCGGCGAAGCCATAGGATTGAGGCCATGTCGAAGGTCCTCGAGTCCCTGCCCGTCGGCGAGCGCGTCGGCATCGCCTTCTCCGGGGGTCTCGACACCTCCGTGGCCGTCGCGTGGATGCGCGACAAGGGCGCGATCCCGTTCACCTACACGGGCGACCTCGGCCAGTACGACGAGGACGACATCGAGTCGATCCCCGGCCGCGCGCTGAACTACGGCGCCGAGGCCTCGCGTCTGATCGACTGCAAGCCCATGCTGGTCGAGGAGGGTCTGGGCGCACTCGCGTGCGGCGCCTTCCACATCCGCTCCGGTGGCCGCACGTACTTCAACACGACGCCGCTCGGCCGCGCCGTGACCGGCACGCTGCTGGTGCGCGCGATGCGCGAGGACGGCGTCGAGATCTGGGGCGACGGCTCGACCTACAAGGGCAACGACATCGAGCGGTTCTACCGCTACGGCCTGCTCGCGAACCCGCGCCTGCGCATCTACAAGCCGTGGCTCGACGCGACCTTCGTGACCGAGCTCGGCGGCCGCAAGGAGATGAGCGAGTGGCTCGTCGCGCACGGCTTCCCGTACCGCGACAGCGCCGAGAAGGCCTACTCGACCGACGCCAACATCTGGGGCGCGACGCACGAGGCGAAGACACTCGAGGAGCTGAACGTCTCGCTCGAGACCGTCGAGCCGATCATGGGCGTGCGGTTCTGGGATCCGTCGGTCGAGATCGCCGCCGAGGACGTCACGATCACGTTCGAGGCCGGCCGCCCGGTCGCGATCAACGGCACCGAGTTCGCGGATGCCGTCGCGCTCGTCAAGGAGGCCAACGCGATCGGCGGCCGCCACGGCCTGGGCATGAGCGACCAGATCGAGAACCGCATCATCGAGGCCAAGTCGCGCGGCATCTACGAGGCCCCTGGCATGGCGCTGCTGTTCATCGCCTACGAGCGCCTGGTCAACGGCATCCTGAACGAGGACACGCTCGCGACCTACCACGAGCAGGGACGCCGCCTCGGCCGCCTGATGTACGAGGGTCGCTGGCTCGAGCCGCAGTCGTTCATGCTGCGCGAGTCGATCCAGAAGTGGGTCGGATCGGCCATCACCGGCTCGGTCACGCTGCGCCTGCGCCGCGGCGAGGACTACACGATCCTCGACACGAGCGGCCCGGCGCTGTCGTACTCGCCCGAGAAGCTGTCGATGGAGCGCGTCGGCGACGCCGCGTTCGGCCCGACGGACCGGATCGGTCAGCTCACGATGCGCAACCTCGACATCGCCGACTCGCGCACGCGCCTCGAGCAGTACGCGGGCATGGGCCTGATCGGCGGACCGACCGCCGAGCTGGTCGGCGCGCTCGAGTCGGGCGCCGCCGGCGAGATCACGCAGGCCGCCGCGCCCGCGGGCCTCGGCGAGGAGGAGTTCGCGGAGGCCGTCGAGGCGTCCAGCGAGTCCGCGGCGTTCGACTCCGGCACCGACTGAGCCGCTCGGCCGCGTCGCGACGCAAGGACTTCTCCGCGAGGCGAGGACGATCCGGATCCGGATCTCCTCGCCTCGCGGCTTTCTCCTGGTGCCGCGACCTCCGATCGTCCGGGGTGCCGGATGTCGGCGGCGGGTGGGATCCTCGGTTCTGGATCCGGGCATCCGGCCCGGCGAAGAGAGGATCCCCGATGGGCTTCAAGGTCGCTCCGTATATCTCGTTCCGCGACAACGCGGCGGCGGCGCTGGAGTTCTACCAGTCGGTGCTCGGCGGCTCGCTGAACATCATGAAGATGGGCGACATGCCCCACCCCGGCCTGGCCGAGGAGGACCACGCCAAGGTCATGCACGGCCAGCTCGACCTCGAGAGCGGCTTCGTGCTGATGGCCTCGGACACCCCGTCGAGCATGGAGTACGACGGCGGCCAGCGGGTCACCGTGACGCTGTTCGGCGACGACCCCGACGAGCTCGCGGGCCTGTTCGAGAAGCTCGCCGAAGGCGGCAACGTGGTCGAGCCCTACGCGCAGGCGCCGTGGGGCGACCACTTCGGCATGCTCACGGACCGCTTCGAGGTGTTCTGGATGCTCAACGCCTCGAGCGGCCAGCAGCCCGCCGCCTGAGGCGGCTCCCGCCGCATCCGGCGCGCGTCAGCGGCGCAGGATGCGGCGGGCCAGCCAGTTGCCGAAGCCCTGGACGACCTGGGTGATGATCACGATGATCACCAGCGCGGCGATCGTCACGACCTCGTCGAACTGTCGGTAGCCGTATGCGAGCGCGTAGTTGCCGAGGCCCTCGCCGCCCGCGACGCCCGCGACGGCGGACATGTCGATGAGCGCGACGGTCGCGAAGGTGTAGCCGAGCACGATCGGGCCGAGCCCCTCGGGCAGGATGACCGTGCGGATGATCCGCCACGGGCTCGCGCCGGCCGAGCGCGCCGCCTCGATCACGCCGGGGTCGACCGTCACGAGGTTCTGCTCGACGATGCGGGCGATCCCGAAGGTCGCCGCGAGCGACAGGGTGAAGATGATCGCCTCGTTGCCGATGCCCTTGCCCACCACGATCCGGGCCAGCGGCTGCAGCGCGACGAGGAAGATGATGAACGGGATCGGCCGGAACGTGTTCACGAGCGCGTTCAGGATCCAGTACACGACAGGCTGCTCGAGGATCGCGCCGCGTCGCGTCACCGTGATGGCCGTGCCGATCACGAGACCGCCCAGGCCGCCGAGCACGAGCGCCGCCGCGACGAGCCAGAGGGTGATGCCGGTCTGCTCGAACAGGTCGGGGCCGACCTGTGACAGGCGGTCGAGGAGATCGTTCACGCCGCCACCCCGTTCCCCGCGGGCCCGGCATCCGGCACCTCGGTGATCGTCACGCCGGGGCCGATGCCGGCCAGCGCCTCGCGCAGGGCCGCGTCGTCGCCGCGGACCGCGATCGTGAGCAGGCCGTAGACGCGGCCCTGGATGTCGTCGACGCCGCCGTGGACGAGCTGGAAGTCGATGCCGGCCCGGGCCAGCGCCCCGAACACCCGCGCGTCGGACGCGCCCTGGTCGGTGAACGAGATCGTGAAGAAGCGCCCCTCGTGCTGCGCGCGCAGCGCGGCGAGCGCGTCGCCGTCGGGCAGGGCGCGGACGACCGTGCGCACGAAGCGGCGCGCGGTGTCGGACGTCGGCGCCGTGAAGACGTCATACGTCGGCCCGGATTCGACGACCCGGCCGCCCTCCATGACGGCGACCTTGTTCGCGATGCGGGCGATCACATCCATCTCGTGCGTGATCACGACGATCGTGACGCCGAGCTCGCGGTTGACTCGCGCGAGCAGGTCGAGCACCTCGTCGGTCGTCTCGGGGTCGAGCGCGCTGGTCGCCTCGTCGGCGAGCAGGATGCCCGGCTCCGCCGCGAGCGCTCGGGCGATGCCCACGCGCTGCTGCTGTCCGCCCGACAGCTGCTCCGGGTAGGCGCCCGCCTTGTCCGAGAGGCCGACGAAGTCGAGCAGCTCGGCCACGCGCGCGGCGCGCTTCGCGCGGGGCCATCCGGCCACCTCGAGCGGGTACGCGACGTTGTCGCGGATGGTGCGCGAACGCAGCAGGTTGAAGCGCTGGAAGATCATGCCGATCCCCTGCCGCACCTCGCGCAGCCGGCGCTCGGGCAGCTTCGTCACGTCGACGCCGTCGACCTCGATCGAGCCGGAGGTCACGGGTTCGAGCCCGTTGATGAGGCGGACGAGCGTCGACTTGCCGGCGCCGGAGTACCCGATCACGCCGAACACGTCCCCGCGCTCGATGTCCAGGCTGACGCTGTCGACGGCCGTCACGGCGCGGTCCCCGCGGCGCTGCGCGGGGTAGGTCTTGGTGACGTCGGTGATGCGGATGTGGGGCATGGTTCCTCGCGAATCCGGCCGGACACGACGGGGCGCGTGCAGGATCATGATCCCGCACGCGCCCGCATCGGTCACTGCGCCGCGATGGTCTCCTGCACGTCGGCGAGGGCGGTCTGCAGCTCGTCCTTCGGCGTGGTCGCGAAGACCGCGGTGCCGCCGGCCGACTCCTGCACGCCGTCGAGCACCTCCTGCGTCGACTGGTAGATCTCGACGAGCTGGTTCAGGACCTCGTCGTCGATGTCGTCCGCGCGCACGGCGAAGATGTTGACGTACGGCAGGGCGGTCGGGTCGGACGGGTCGTCGGACGCGATCGCGTCCTCGGCCGTGAGGCCCGCGTTGCCGAGGAAGTCGTTGTTGACGATCGCGGCGGCGACATCCGGCAGCGACGTCACGGTGATGGCCGCGTCGACCGCGTTCACCTGCACGCGGGACTCGTCCTCGATGATGTCGTCGACCGTCGACAGCGAGCTGCCGCCGTCCTCGAGCGCGATCAGGCCGGCCGACTGCAGCACGAGCAGGCCGCGCGCCTGGTTGGTGGTGTCGTTGGGGACCACGACGGTCTCGCCGTCCGGGATCTCCTCGACCGAGTCGTACTTGTCGGAGTACAGGCCCAGCGGGTAGATCGCGGTGGCGCCGATCGGCTGCAGGTCGTCGCCCGAGGACTCGTTGTACTCGGCGAGGTACTGGATGTGCTGGAACTGGTTGATGTCCAGCTCGCCCTCGCTGAGCGCCGGGTTCGGCTGCGTGTACTCGGTGAAGTCGACGATCTCGAGGGCGATGCCCTCGGCCTCGACGGCCTCCTCGTACACCGACCAGTAGGGCTCGCTGGCACCGACCACGCCGAGCTGGACCGGGTTCTCCTCGGTGCCGAGGGCGGCCTCGTCGGCGCCTCCCGCGGCGCAGCCCGCGAGGGCCATCATGCCCAGGGCCGCCAGGGGTGCGAGCGCGCGAACGGGGCGGGCGAGGGCACGGCGATCGTGGGACATGTTGCTCCTTCAGTGGATGTTCACCCCGGATCACGGGGGCTCACCCACGGTACGTCGCCGCACACGTGATGTCAGATCTCACGAAATATGACGAAACAGAGTCGCGATCTGCTCAGCGGGATGGTGCAATCCGCTCAGTCCTCGTGTCCGACCTCCGGAGCGGGTCCCATCGCCGGATGCGGCCGCATCAGCGGAACGGCGCCGCCACGGCGTTGCGGTGGTACTCGAAGATGATGCTGGTGCGCGTCGACGCGACGGACTGCTGGGCCGACAGGTGATCGACCACGAAGCGCCGCACGTCGCTCGATCCCTCGACCGCGATGTGGACGAGGAAGTCGTCGACGCCGCCGACGAAGAACAGCTGCAGCACCTCGGGCAGGCGGCGCACCTCGTCGGCGAACTGCACGATCGCGTCGTGCCGCGAGCCCGGCCGCAGCGTCACGCCGATGATCGCCTGCAGTCCCCGGCCGAGGCGGTTGTGGTCGACGCTCGCGTGGAAGCCCCGGATCACGCCCCGGTCGATCAGCGAGCGCATCCGGGCGTGCGCGGTGGACGGCGCGATGTCGAGCGCCGCCGCGAGGTCGGCGTTCGTGATCCGGCCGTCCCGCTCGAGGATCTCGATCATCCGCTCGTCGAGCTCGTCCAGCTCGGCAGGTCGCAGATTCTTCGACTCGGGGGTCCGTGCGGGGCTCATGATGCGGGATCCTCCCTCTGTCGCGGTAATTTCACGAATGATCCTCGCACGATATGGGGAAGCGACGAAGGAATTGCCATCCTGAGGGAAGACCCACGACCGCGCTTCGAAGGAGAGAGCCATGCGGATCGGCATCCCGACCGAGATCAAGAACAACGAGAACCGCGTCGCCATCACCCCGGCCGGCGTGGACGCCCTCGTGCACCGCGGCCACGACGTCCTGGTGCAGGCGGGGGCGGGAGCGGGCTCGCGCATCGCGGACTCCGACTTCGCCGCCGCGGGCGCGCGGATCGTGCCCGACGCCGCGGACGTGTGGGGCGACGCCGAGCTGCTGGTGAAGGTCAAGGAGCCGATCGCCGAGGAGTACGGGCACCTGCGCCCCGACCTCACCCTCTTCGCCTACCTGCACCTGGCCGCCGATGCGCCGCTCACGCAGGCCCTCGTCGACGCCGGCACCACCGCGGTCGCCTACGAGACCGTGCAGCTGCCCGACCGGTCGCTGCCGCTGCTCGTGCCCATGAGCGAGGTCGCCGGGCGCCTGTCCATCACGGTCGGCGCCTACTCGCTCATGCGGGCGCAGGGCGGGCGCGGCATCCTGATGGGCGGCGTGGCCGGCACCCCCCGCGCGAAGGTCGTCGTGATCGGCGGCGGCGTGGCGGGCGAGCACGCGGCGGCGAACGCGCTCGGGCTGGGCGCGGAGGTCGTGGTCTTGGACGTCTCGCTCCCCCGCCTGCGCGAGCTCGAGCGCCGCTACGGCGGCGCGCTGCAGACGCGCGCGTCCACGCGGTTCGCGATCGCGGAGGCGGTCGCCGACGCCGACCTCGTGATCGGCTCGGTGCTCATCCCCGGCGCCGCGGCTCCCAAGCTCGTGACGCGCGACATGGTCGCCGACATGAAGCCCGGCTCCGTGCTCGTCGACATCGCGATCGACCAGGGCGGATGCTTCGAGGGCTCGCACCCCACCACGCACGACGACCCCACCTTCGCCGTGCACCGGTCGCTGTATTACTGCGTCGCGAACATGCCGGGCGCGGTCCCCGAGACCTCGACCCGCGCGCTCACGAACGTGACGCTGCCGTACATCGCCGCGATCGCCGACCGCGGCTGGGACGACGCGGCCGCCGCCGACCCGGCCCTCGCCAAGGGCCTCAACGTGCGCGGCGGCGAGATCGTGAACCAGGGCGTCGCCGAGGCGTTCCGCGGCTACGCGCTCGCGCACTGAGGCCGGCTTGACGACACAACGCAGGAGAATCCGGGACCGCCGGGCGCCCCATCCGCATGTTTCCGGGGTCGGGCCCCCGGCGGCTCCTGCGTTGTGTCGGAAGTATGCCGCCCAGGCCCCGCCGCGGGGTCAGCTGCGATCGGCGAGCTCGTCGACGACGAGCGTGGCCTCGTCGACCGTGCCGTTGCGGTAGGCCTGCCGGCCGACCATGTGGGCGTTCAGGGGCGCGGTCGCCAGCTGGATCAGGACGACGGGGATGAGCGCGACGACGACGGTCCAGGAGCGCATCGACAGCGCGATCGCCGCGGCGACCAGCATGACACCCAGAACCTGCGGCTTGGTCGCCGCGTGCAGGCGCGACGGCACGTCGCGGAAGCGCAGCAGGCCGATCGCAGCCGTCAGGCACAGGAACGCACCCAGCAGCACGAGCACGAGCGCGGCGATGTCGAGCGCGGCGTCCATCACTGATCCCTCCTCGCGACGAATCGTGCGACGGCGATCGACCCGAACACGCCCACGGCCGCGACGATCAGCATGACCGGCAGGGTGCGGGTGTGCTGATGGATGACCATCTCGGCGCCGAGCAGGCAGAGCACCTCGGTGAGCAGCACGTCGCTCGCCACGGCGCGGTCCAGGATGGACGGACCGCGCACGATGCGCACGATCGTGAGGGCGGCCGCGACCGCGAACAGCACGTGCGCCGCCACGATGAGCGCGGTCTGGATCGCGTCGACGCTCATCGCCCGGCTCCCCTCGTGACGTCCACGTGCACGCCCCGCAGCGCGGCGAGGTCGGTCTTCGAGCCCACCGCGCGCACGATGCGCGCCTCCCAGCGCAGCACGCTGCGCCGCTGCGCCTCGACGCCGGCGCGGTCGCGGATGCCGAGCACGTGCAGGTACAGCACGCGGGCCTCGCGGTCGGCCTCGACGATGAGCGAACCCGGGATGAGCGAGGTCGCGACCGCCGTGTGGGTCATCATCAGGTCGGAGTCGGTCCGCAGCGGCACCGCGATGATGGCGGCGGTGGTCTCGCCGGGACGCAGCGTCTGCCACGCGACCGTGACCGCGCCGCGCACCACGGCGCCGAGGAACGCGACGATGAAGACCACGCCGTGCCACAGGTTCACGCGCCCCGAGAGCTCGGCGGTCGGCAGCCGGAACACGATCGTGACGAAGACGGCGACGATCACGCCCGTCACGGCGGACAGCACCGTGAACTGGGCCCACAGCATCATCCAGAGCAGCACGAGCCAGGCGAAGAACGGCAGCTGGTGCCAGAAGTGGCGGGCGCGCGAGCGCGCATCCGGGCTCATGACTCCTCCTCCACCTCTCCCAGGTCGACGAGCGAGATCGGCTCGAGCAGGGCCGATCCGATGCGCTCGCAGATGTCGTAGAGCGGCCCGGCGAACACCGTCAGCCCCACCGAGACCGCGACCATGCCCACGGTCGCCGACGTCATGATCCGCGGGATCACGCGGCGCTCGCTGACCTCCTCGGCCGCCGGCGCGGTGCCGAGGTGCTGGATGCGCGCCTCGGTCTCGGCCGAGTCGTCCTCCTCGCGCCAGAACGACAGGTTCCAGGCGCGCATCAGCGCGTAGAGCGTGAGCAGCGACGTGACGATGCCGGCCACGATCAGCGTGTACATGAGCGGCGTGCCGACCTGCGCGGCGGCGTCGAGCAGCGCGAACTTGCCGATGAAGCCCGAGAACGGCGGCAGGCCGCCCAGGTTGAGGGCCGGGATCAGGTACACCGCGGCGATCACGGGCGCCGCGGCCAGCAGCCCCTTGACCTTCAGGATCGACGTGCTGCCCGCGCGGCGCTCGATCAGCCCCACGGCGAGGAACAGCGTGGTCTGCACGACGATGTGGTGGACCATGTAGTAGATCGTCGCGCCGATGGCGGCCGGCGTCGCCATGGCCAATCCGAAGACCATGTACCCGACGTGGCTCACGAGCGTGAACGACAGGATGCGCTTGAGCTCGGCCTGCGCGACGGCGCCCAGCACGCCGACGATCATGGTCGCGAGCGCGACGATCAGCAGCAGCGTGTTGACGTCGCTGTCGGGGAACAGCTGGGTCTCGGTCCGGATCAGCGCGTAGACGCCGACCTTGGTCAGCAGGCCCGCGAACACCGCCGTGACCGGCGCGGGCGCGGTCGGGTACGAGTCCGGCAGCCAGAACGACAGCGGGAACACGGCCGCCTTCACGCTGAACGCGACGAGCAGCAGCAGGTGCAGCACGAGCTGCACGCCGTCCGGCAGCTCGGCCATCCGCTCGGCGATCTGCGCCATGTTCACGGTTCCGAGCGCGCCGTAGATGACCGCGATCGCGGACAGGAACAGCACGGACGACACGAGCGACACCACGATGTACACCACGCCCGTGCGGATGCGCGACTCGGTGCTGCCGAGCGTGATGAGCACGTACGACGCGACGAGCAGCATCTCGAAGCCGACGTAGAGGTTGAACAGGTCCCCCGCGATGAACGCGTCGAAGATCCCGGCGGCCAGGATCAGGTACGAGGGGTGGAAGATCGACACCGGGGTGTCGTCGTCGCCGTCCGCGGCGCCCTGGCCGACCGAGAAGAGCAGGACCGCGAGGAGCACGACGCTCGAGACCGCCACCAGCAGGGCTGCGAGACGGTCGACGTAGAGCACGATGCCGAACGGCAGCGGCCAGCCGCCCACCGACACCGCGAGCGGGCTGCCGCCGTCGACCACCGCGAACAGGAACACTGCGAGTCCGAACGTGATGCTCAGCGTCGTGATCGACACCACGACCTGGAGGCGCCGGCGGCGCCCGCCGATGAGCGTCACCGCTGCGCCGAGGAGCGGCAGGGCGACGAGCAGCGGCACGAGGAGGCTGAGGCTCACGAGCGGCCCTCCTCGTCCGTCTGCGGGCGGTCGCCGTCATCCGCGCCGTCCGGGCTCTGGGCGCCGGACGCGCCGTATGCCGACGTGGGAATGTCCACCGGCGCGTCGGGAAGCAGGCCCAGCGCGTCTGCGCCGTCGATGGCCCGCAGCGGCGACGCGACGACGTCGACGAAGTCCGTGGTGGCCTCGTCGCCCGCGCCCTCGGCCCCGAGCACCTGCTCGGCCTCCGCGGCGCGCATGCGCAGCGCGATGTCCTCGGCGTCGTCCTCGACCGTGTCTGCCTGACCGAGCTGCCACGAGCGGTAGATGAGCGCGAGCAGGAACGCGCTCACCGCGAACGTGATGACGATCGCCGTCAGCATGAGCGCCTGCGGGAGCGGATCGCTCTGCCGGCCCTCGTCGCCCGCGAACGGCGCGATTCCGGGGAAGCCCATCACGATCATCAGCAGCAGGTTGGTGGCGTTGCCGAGCAGCAGGAACCCGATCAGCACGCGCGTGAGGCTCCGCTCGAGCATCGCGTAGACCCCCGCCGCGTAGAGCACGGCCATCACGACGACGAGGGTGAGGGACACGTTCATCGCGCGCCTCCCTCGGGGGCGGCCGCACGGAACGGCTCGTGCGGGCGCCCGTCGACACCTGCGCCCTTCATCTGTCGGTCGACCTCGGCGCCGAGGCTGCGCAGCACGTCCAGCACCAGGCCGATCACGACGAGGTACACCCCGACGTCGAAGATCGTGGACGTCACGAACTCGAGGTGGCCGATCACGGGGAGCTCGGCCTCCCAGACGGCGCGGGTGAGGGGGTCGAGGCCGAAGACGAGCGGCGCGACCGCCGTGCCCACGGCGAGGATCATGCCCGCGCCGAGCAGGTGGCCCGCGTCGGTGGGCGCCGCGACACCGAGCTCGTAGCGGCCGCCCGCGACGTAGCGCATCACGAGCGCCATTCCCGCGACCAGGCCGCCCGCGAAGCCGCCGCCCGGCAGGTTGTGCCCCGCGAACAGCAGGTAGATCGACACGACGATGATCGTGTGGAACAGGATCCGCACGACCACCTCGAGCATGATCGAGCGCGACTCCGCGCTCATCCGCTGCCCGCCGATCAGCCAGGCCCGCGGCCGGTCGCGCGTGCCCGCGCTCTGCACCTGGATGCCCTGGGTCGTCTCGACCAGCGGACGGCGCCGGGCCGCGCCGCGCGTGGCGCGCGGGAGCCGGCGCGTGAGCCGCTGCAGCGAGTCGATGCGGTCGGTGACGAACACCAGCGACGCGACGCCCGTCGCGGCGAGGATCAGGACCGACAGCTCGCCCATCGTGTCCCAGCCGCGCAGGTCGACCAGCGCGACGTTGACCACGTTCTTGCCGTGGCCGATCTCGTAGGCGAGGTCGGCCCAGCCGACCGACACGGGGTCGTGGATCCGCGCGCTCGTCGCGATCACGACCAGCGCGGCCATCGTGATCCCGACCGACGCCGCCAGCATCGCGCGCAGCACCGGCATGGACGTGCCGTTGTGCGCGCCCATCCGCGAGGGGAGGCGGCGCAGCACGAGGGCGAACGCGACCAGCGTGACCGCCTCGACGAGCACCTGGGTGAGGGCGAGATCCGGCGCCCCGTGGGTGGCGAACAGCACGACCATGCCCAGGCCGGTCACCGCGACCAGGACGACGCCGGTGTAGCGCTTGCGCGCGCGCACGGCGATCACGCCCGCGGCGATCATGAGCGGGGCGGCCGCGAGCTGCACGGGGTCCTGCCACGCGTCCAGCGCGATCCGCCACTCCGGCGTGGCGAACAGCGCGACGGCCTCGCCGACCACCAGCACGAGGAAGATCGTGCCGACGTAGATCGGCAGCGAGCCGCGCTGGGTGAGGCTCGTGACCGCGACCGAGGCGCGGTCGACCGAGCGCGTGATCGCGTGGTACACGTCGGCCGCGGTGAACTGCAGGATGCGGCCCGTGATGTCGAAGCCCGTGGCGCGGACGAGCCACAGGATGATCGCGCCGCCGAGCAGCGTGACCGCGGACAGGAGGAGGGCCGGCCCGAGCCCGTGCCACAGCGCGAGGTGAGCGGGATGGGCCGCGACGGGCTCGATCGCCGCGGCGGTGTCGGCGTACGGCGCGAGCGCATCGTCGAGCAGCGGCGCCACCAGGCCGCCCGCGAGCCCGAGGGTCGCGAGCACGAGCGGCACGCCGAGGAAGCCGATCGGGGGGTCGGGCCACGCGGTCTCCGGCCGGGTTGATCCGTCGCGACGGTGCTTGGTCCAGAACGCTCCCCACAGGAAGCGCCCGCCGTATGCCACCGTGAGCATGGAGCCGGCGACCATGCCGATCAGTGCGACCACGCCCCATCCGTCGCCCTGTCCCGCGGCGTCGAGCATCGCGACGAGCGCGCCCTCCTTGGCGACGAACCCCAGCGTGGGCGGCAACCCCGCCATGGACGCGACGGCCACGAAGGAGATCACCGCCATCACCGGGGCCTGGCGGCCCACGCCCGAGAGCTCGTCGATGTCGCGCGTCGACAGCTGGCGGTCGATCACGCCGACCACGAGGAACAGCGCGGACTTGAACAGCGCGTGCCCGAGCAGGAGCGCGAGGCCGGCCAGGGCGGCGTCGCGCGTCCCGAAGCCGATCACCACGGAGATGAAGCCGAGCTGGCTCACGGTGCCGAACGCGAGGATGCGCTTGAGGTCGCTCTCGCGCAGCGCCTGGAACGCGCCGAGCAGCATCGTGAACACGCCGAGCGTGACGATCACGGGCCGCCACGGGTCGGCGTCGCCGAACGTGGGCGCGAGGCGCGCGAGCAGGTAGATGCCGGCCTTCACCATGGCCGCGGCGTGCAGGTACGCGCTGACGGGAGTGGGCGCCGCCATCGCGCCAGGGAGCCAGAAGTGGAACGGGAAGATCGCCGACTTGCTGAGCGCCCCGACCAGCAGCAGCACCAGCGCGACGTTCACGATCGGCCCGGTGGGCGCCTGGGCGAGGATCGTGCTGAGGCTCGTCGTTTCGGCCTCGACGGCGAGCAGCACCACGCCGATCAGCATCACGAGCCCGCCGAGCGTGGTGACCAGCAGCGCCTGCAGGGCGGCACGGCGGCTGGTCGCGCGCAGGTGGTAGTGCCCGATCAGCAGGTACGACAGGATGCTCGTCATCTCCCAGAACATCACGAGCATGACGATGTCGTCGGTCAGCACGAGGCCGTACATCGCTCCGGCGAAGGCCAGGAGCACGCTGGAGAACCGGCCGAGCCCCTCGCTGCGGCCGCGGAAGTACCAGCGGCAGTAGATCATCACGAGCGCGCCGACGCCGCTGACGACCAGCGCCATCACCCAGCCGAGCGTGTCCATCCGCATCGAGATCTCGATGCCGAGCGGCCGAATCCAGGCGTATGCCGCGAACGGGATGTCCCCGTGGAGCACGCGTGCGGACGCCAGGCAGGCGTGCACGAACGCCGCGAGCGGGAAGACCGCCGCGACGTAGAACACCCGGGCGCCGAGCGGACGCGCGAGCCCCGCCAGGAGCAGGGACCCTGCGGCGAACGCGACGAGGAGAAGCAGCATGACGTCTCCTCGGGCTCGTCGGGCGTAAGCAGCGGCTCAGGCAGGCGGGAAGGTGTCCCGCCAGTCTATCCACGCGCTCTGGCAACCCGGCCCCGCAAGGGATCGACCCCGTGCGAGCGATCCCCCGGTCGTTGAGGGGAGGCGAGGAACGAGCCGGAGTCGAAACGGAGGAAACGCACCGGAGGTCGACCGGTGCGGTCGATCCGGTGCGAGCGTGCGAGACGCTTCTACAGAGAACGGGCGGCCGCTCGGGCGGCCGTGGGCAGCGCGTCGACGATGCGGCCGAGGGCCTCCTCGTCGTGAGCGGCCGTGAGGAACCAGGCCTCGAACACGCTCGGCGGCAGCGAGACGCCCGCGTCGAGCATGGCGTGGAAGAAGGGGCCGTAGCGGTGCGCCTGCTGCGCCTTGGCAGCCGGATAGTCGCGCGGCGCCTCGGCCGCGAACACCGGGTTGAACAGGCTGCCGGCGCGCGAGATCGCGTGCTCGACGCCCTCCGCCGACAGCGCCGCCGACACCTCGGCCGCGACGCGGTCGGCCGCCGCGTCGACCGCCGCGTAGACCTCGGGGGTCGCGAGCTGCAGCGTCTTGATGCCCGCCGCGACCGACAGCGGGTTCCCCGACAGGGTGCCGGCCTGGTACACCGGGCCGACCGGGGCGAGCTGCTCCATCACCGAGGCCTTGCCGCCGAGCGCGGCGAGGGGCATGCCGCCGCCGATGACCTTGCCGAAGGTGATGATGTCGGGCTCGTACGCCTCGCCCGCCTCGACCTGCAGGCCCCAGTAGCCCGCGGGACCGACCCGGAAGCCCGTGAGCACCTCGTCCAGGATGAGCAGCGCGCCGTGGTCGTGCGCGATGGTCGCGAGCCCGGCGTTGTAGCCGTCGGCCGGGCGGACCACGCCCATGTTCGCGGGGGCGGCCTCGACGATGATGGCCGCGATCCGGTCGCCGTGCTCGGCGAAGATCGCCCGCACGGCGTCGAGGTCGCCGTACGGCGCCACGAGCGTCTGCGCGGCGATCGGCGCCGGGACGCCCGCCGTGCCCGGCAGCGCGAGCGTCGCGAGGCCGGAGCCGGCCGCCGCGAGCAGACCGTCGGAGTGGCCGTGGTAGTTGCCGTCGAACTTGACGAGCAGGTCGCGGCCGGTGACGCCGCGCGCCAGCCGGATGGCGGTCATGGTCGCCTCGGTGCCCGTCGAGACCAGGCGCACCTGCTCGACCGGGTTGAGCCCACCCGCCGAGACGCGGCGCGCGACCAGGTCCGCGAGCTCGACCTCGCCCTCGGTCGGGGCTCCGAACGACAGGCCGCGGGTCGCCGCCTCGCGGACCGCCTCGACGACCTCCGGGTGCGCGTGCCCCAGCAGGGCCGGGCCCCACGACGCGACCAGGTCCACATACTCGCGGCCGGCGGCGTCGGTGATGTACGGCCCGCGCGCGGACTGCACGAACCGCGGCGTCCCGCCGACGGACCCGTACGCCCGGACCGGGGAGTTCACGCCGCCGGGGATGACCTCGCGGGCGTGGGCGAACAGGTCGTCGTTGCGATCGCTCATGGGTCCATTGTCTCGTGCTCCGGCTGGTGTCCCGCCCGGGGACCACCGGAGCGGACCGGGGTCAGAGCTCCTCGCGCAGCCAGCCGGCGGCCTCGGCCGCCCAGTAGGTCAGGATGGCGTCGGCGCCCGCGCGGCGGATGCCGAGGAGCGACTCCAGGATGGCGCCGCGGCGGTCGATCCATCCGTTCGCGGCGGCGGCCTCGATCATCGAGAACTCGCCCGACACCTGGTAGGCCCACACCGGCACGTCCACGGAGGCGCGCACGTCGGCGAGCACGTCCAGGTGCGGCAGCGCGGGCTTGACCATGACGACGTCGGCGCCCTCCTCGACGTCGAGCAGCGCCTCCTTGACGCCCTCGCGGCCGTTGCCGGGGTCCATCTGGTACGTGCGTCGGTCGCCCTTGAGCTGCGAGTCGACGGCCTCCCGGAACGGGCCGTAGAAGGCGCCGGCATACTTCGCCGAGTAGGCCAGGATCAGGGTGTCGGCGAAGCCCTCGGCGTCGAGCGCCTGACGCACCGCGGCGACCTGGCCGTCCATCATGCCCGACAGGCCGAGCAGCGCGGATCCGGCGCGCGCCTGCGCGACGCCCATGGCGGCGTAGCGCTCGAGCGTGGCGTCGTTGTCGACCGAGCCGTCGGCGGCCAGCACGCCGCAGTGGCCGTGGTCGGTGAACTCGTCGAGGCACAGGTCGGTCTGCACGACCAGCGCGTCGCCCACCTCGGCCACGAGGGCCTCGGTCGCGACGTTCAGGATGCCGGCCGGGTCGTCGGCGCCCGATCCGACCGCGTCGCGCGTCGCGGGCACGCCGAACAGCATGACGCCGCCGACGCCCGCCTCGGCGGCCTCGACCGCGGCCCGGCGCAGCGAGTCCAGCGTGTGCTGGCGCACGCCCGGCATGGACGAGATCTCGACGGGCGCGTCGATCCCCTCGCGCACGAACATCGGCAGCACGAGCTGCGACGGCACGAGGTGCGTCTCGCGCACGAGCCGGCGCACGGCGGGCGACTGCCGCAGGCGACGCGGGCGGTGGGTCGGGAAGCTCATCGGCCGCGCCCCCGGTCCTCGGAGACCGTGTGGATCACCCCGGTCGGCGTGCGGTCGATCCGGATCGCGCCGGTCGCCACGGGGCCCGTCTCGGGGATCGCCGCCGCCTCGGGCGACAGCGGCGGGACCGGGATGTCCGCCAGCGCGCGGATCAGCGAGTCGATCGTCTGCTCGGGGGCGATCACGTGGATCGGCAGGCCCAGGAGGTCGGCGTCGTGCGCGGTGCGGGGGCCGATCGCCGCGATGATCGTGGCGTCGGGGATGTCGGGGAACTGCTCGCGGACCTGCTCGGCGACCGAGCCGCTCGTGACGAGGATCGCGTTGATGCGGCCCGAGAGGACGTCGCGCACGACGTTGTCCTTGGCCGGCACGCCGACCGTGCGGTAGGCGACGACGCTCCGGACGTCGTGCCCCGCCTCCATCAGCATGTTGGTGAGCACGGGCTTGGCGATCTCGCTGCGCAGCGTCAGGATGCGGCGGGGCTGGGGCTCCAGCTCGTTCATCTGCCGCGCCATGCCGGCCGCGGAGTTGTCGCTGTCGGGGACGAGGTCGACGCGATAGCCCACCGCGGTGAGGGCGGCGGCCGTGGTCTCGCCGACGGCGGCGACCTTGGTCCCCTCGGGGATCTTCGCGTCGTACGCGTAGAGCACGTCGACCGTGGTGGCGCTCGTGACGGTCACCCAGTCGAACTCGCCGGCGGCGAGGTCGGCGAGCGCGCGCTCGAGCGTGGCCGAGTCGTCCGTCGGGGCGAAGTTGATCAGCGGCGCGATCACGGGCACCGCGCCCTGCGAGCGCAGCGTCGCCGCGACGCCGTCGCCCCACGGGCCGCCGCGCGGCACGAGGACGCGCCAGCCGGTCATGGGCTTGCCCGGACGCCGGTCCGGATGTGTCGGGTCTGTGTTCATGAGGGGGACTCTCGCGGTACGAGGTCGGCCGCCCCACGTTCGAGCAGCCGACGTGCGATATCGGATCCGATAGCGCGCGCGTGGTCGATCTGATCCACGCCATCGGCAGCATCCGCACCGTTGCCACTGCCTTGACCCCGAATATACCCCTGTACCGGTGCGGGGATGGACACGGCCTCCACCGTCTCGACCTCGATCACATGCTCGCCGCGCAGCCCGTACACCGCGGCGCGGACGTGCAGATCGTCGCCCTCGAAGCGCGCGTGCACGCCCACCGGTGCGTGGCATCCGGCCTCGATGCCCGCCAGCACGGCGCGCTCGAGCGTGACGGCGAGTCGCGTGCGCGGGTCGTCCAGGCGCCGGATGGCCTCGAGCAGCTCGGGGTCCGCGTCGGCGCGGGTCTCGACCGCCAACGCGCCCTGGCCGGCCGCGGTCGGCCAGGCGCCCAGATCGCGCTGCTCGAAGCGCAGGTCGGTCTCCGGGCCGAGGCGGTCGAGGCCGGCGGCGGCGAGCACGATCGCGGCGAGCTCGCCGTCCACCACGCGCTGCATGCGGGAGTCGACGTTGCCGCGCAGGTCGTGGACCTCGAGCGCGGGGTTCGCGCGCAGCACCTGCGCGATGCGGCGCGGCGATCCGGTGCCGATCAGCGAGCCGGCCGGCAGCGCCTCGAGCGGCACGCCATCGCGCGTCAGGATCACGTCACGCGCGTCGGCGCGCGACGGGTTCGCGGCGATCACGAGGCCGTCGGGCTGCGCGGTCGGGAGGTCCTTGAGCGAGTGCACGAGCAGGTCGCACTCCCCCGCCAGCAGGGCCTCGCGCAGCGCGGTGGCGAACACGCCCGTGCCGCCGAGCTGCGACAGCGAGCCGCGGTTCGTGTCGCCCTCGGAGACGATCTGCACGAGCTCGACGCGACGGCCCGAGACCTCCTCCAGCGCCCGGGCGACGTGACCCGACTGGGTCATCGCCAGCGCGCTGCGGCGCGTGCCCAGGCGGATGGGCGGTGCGTCCGGGACCGCCACGGCGTCGGTCACTGCAGGATCTCGGCGATCTCGGGGATCTCGATCCGGCGGCCCGTGAAGAACGGCACCTCCTCGCGCACGTGGCGGCGGGCCTCGGTGTAGCGCAGCTCGCGCATCATGTCCACGAGGTCGGTGAGCTGATCCGCCTCCATGGGCAGCATCCACTCGTAGTCGCCGAGGGCGAACGACGCCATCGTGTTGGCGGTGACCCCGCGGAACGCGGCGCCCTTGCGGCCGTGGTCGGCGAGCATCTGGCGGCGCTCCTCGTCGGGCAGCAGGTACCACTCGTAGCTGCGGACGAACGGGTAGACCGTCAGCCACTGCTTGGGCGGGATGCCGCGCAGGTAGCCGGGCACGTGGCTCTTGTTGAACTCGGCGTCGCGGTGCACCGCCATGGCGTTCCAGGTGGGGAGCAGCGTGCGGATGAGCTCGGTGCGGCGCAGGCGGCGCACCGCCTTCTGCAGGTCCTCGGCCACCGGACCGTGCATCCACACCATCAGGTCGGCGTCGGCGCGCAGGCCGCTCACGTCGTAGAAGCCGCGGACCGTCACGCCGCCGTCGGCGAGGAACGAGACGATGTCCTCGAGCTCGGTGTCGTGCGCCTCGGGCACGGCGCGGGCGGGATCGCGGCGCCAGACGGCCCAGAGGCTGTAGTTGTCGCCGACGACCTCGGGGGTGTCGCCGGCCGGGTTCGCGGGGTGCTGCTCAGCCATGGACCCATCCTCCCCCTCGCGTGGTGAGGGGACAAACCGAGAGGATCACGACTGGCTATCGGATCCCCCGCCCGGGCTCCCCTACCCGGTCGTTGAGCGGAGCGAGCGCCAGCGAGCGGAGTCGAAACGGATGAAGCCCGCCCTCGGCTCAGCGGGAGATCAGGCGGGCGAGACCCCAGATCGCGGCGCCGAGCGCCAGGGCGACGCCCACGGCGCCTGCCGCCGCGGCGGCGGGCTGCCGGCGTGCGAAGGCGCGGGCCTTCACCGCGCCGGCCTCGATCTTCTCGGCGGCGCGCGCCGGGAGGTTCGCCTTGTGCTCGATCGCGGCGAGCGCGGCCTTCAGCTCGGCGCGGGCGCGCTCGACCGGGTCGGTGATCCCGCTCGGCACCACGGTGCGGGGCGTCAGTGAGGTGTGGCGGAGCGTGTCAATACTCATCGGCGGCGTCCTTCACGATCAGCACGTCGGTCTTTGCGGCCTGGATGGGGCTCTCGCGGCGGCCGATGCGACGGTAGAAGACGAGTCCCACGATGCCGGCCACCAGCGCGAGCACCACCCCGATGCCCATCACGATCAGCGCGGACGCCCACACGGGCAGCCACAGCGAGAGCAGCGCCGTCAGGAAGACCAGGAACATCGGCACGACCCAGGCGATGAAGAACAGCGCCACGATCATGAAGCCCGTGCCGATGCCCGCGTCGGTCGCGGTCTTGACGGCCCAGCCCTTGACGGCGTTGAACTCGGCGACGACCAGGTTCTTCACCAGCTGCGGCACGTCGCCGATCAGCGTGAAGAGCCCGTCGTCCGCCCGGTCGCGCAGCGGCGAGCGCATGGTCATCGGTCGTCAGCCGCCTTCTTCACGTCCTCGGCCGCGTCCTTGGTCGCGTCGAGGGCGGCGTCGAGCTTGGTGCCGGGCGTGCCCTGCTTGGCGGCGGCCTTGGCGACGCCCACCACGCCGCTCCACGCGGCGCGAGGCAGCGCCATGGCGCTGGACGTGGCGAGCTTCTTGGCCTTGCCGACCTGCTCCTGCACGGGCTCGAGGTTCCAGACCTTGAGCGCCTGGGTCTTGATCTGCTCGTACCGCTGACGGCCGGCGCGCGTGCCGAGCACGTAGCCCGCACCGAGGCCGATCACGAGTCCCAACTTCCCCCGCATGGGTTCTCCTCACGTCGTTCGGATGTGCCAATGGACCGCGCATCGCGTGATCCGCCGACGGACTCTGCCAAGGCTAGCGCCGTATTCCCGGATCGGCATCCGCTTGCGGTGGGGACCGCGACCCGCTAGGCCTCAGTCCCGGGGCCGGAACACCTCCCGCAGCCGCTCCCACGCCGGCTCGCGCACGAACACCGGCACCGTCGCGCGGGCGGCGACGTCCGCGAGGTGGGGCGCGCCGCCGGTCACCGCCGCCCCGGTGCGTGCGTCGATCCACTCGCCCTGCGGCAGGTACACCTCCCAGGTCACGGCACCGGGCTCGAGCACGGGAGCCACGAGCACGTCGTCCCCGAGCAGCCACTGGATCGGGTGCGCCCACACGCGCTCGTCGTCGGGGTGGTCGAAGAAGAGCGGGCGCATGAGCGGCCGGGACGTCCGGATGGTCGCGCGAGCCGACTCCGCAAGGTACGGGACGAGCCGCTCGCGCAGCTCCACGAGCTCCCGCACCTCGTCGATCACGGCGGCGTCGCCCGTGCGCTCGGCGATGTTCCACGGGGTGCGGTCGTTCGACGGCAGGCGGTGGTGGTTGAACTCCGAGTGGTACTGCATGATCGGCACGAAGACGCTCGCGGCCATGGCGCGCACGTACCGCTCGGCGTCCGGGATCGGACCCGAGAAGCCCGCGATGTCCCATCCCCAGTACACGATCCCGCTCGCGGCGGCGGACAGCCCCGCCAGCATCGACCAGCGGAACGCCTCCCAGGTGGAGTTCTCGTCGCCGGCCCAGAAGGCGCCGTGCGCCTGGGACCCGGTGAACCCCGCCCGGCTGAACGTCACGGGTGCCTTGCCGGCCGACTCGAGGAGCCGTCCGTAGGCCGCGGCGTACGCGGTCGGGAACGTGTTGTTCGCCTCGTCGCCGCGCCGCCCGTCGAGATAGGCCAGCTCGGCGCCCCACGCGTGCTCGCCGCCGTCGGTCTTGAAGCCGTCGACGCCCACCTCCTCGACGAGATAGCGCCGCTTCTCGGTCCACCACCGCGCCGCGCGCTCGTCGGTCAGGTCGGGCATGAGCGACAGCGGGAACCACCAGCCGCGGTTGCGGTACGGGCGCAGGCCGCCGTCGGGCGTCTCCTCGCGGATCAGCACGCCGGCCTCGCGGGCCGCGCGCGCGTCGGCCGCGGCCTGGCCCACCGGATGCGGGCGCATCTTGATCAGCGGGATCTGCCAGAGGTGCACGCGCACGCCCTCCTCGTGCAGCGCGTCGACCATGCCCTTCGGATCGGGCCACGCCCCGTCGGCGGGGAACGTGAAGTCGGACAGCCGCATCGGGCCGCCGTCCTCGCGCACCGCGTACCGCGCGTCGCGGAAGATCGTGAAGCTCGACTCGTCGCTCCACGCCTCGATCACGACGTTGCGCACCGGGATGCGGTGCTCGCGGTGCAGCTCCATCTGCCGCAGCACCTCGGCCTGGGTGTTCCACTCGTTGCCGCTCGCCCACAGCCCGAACACCCAGTCGGGAAGCTCGGCCGGGCGCCCCACCTCGGCGAGGAACCGGTCGAGCACGACGGCGGGGGATCCCGAGTAGAGGGCGACCTCGACGGCGCGCTCGGCGCCGGCGGGCGCGTCGACCTCCGCCTCGATCACGACGCGGTCGGCGCGCTCCGCTCCGACGTCGAACGACACGCGCCGGGAGGTCCGCACGTGGAAGCCCCATCCGGCCCCGATGTGACGTTGCGGGGGGGCTGTGATGTCGCGGGGCCGCGCGGATCAGCCGAAGAGGGCGGCGCGGCGCACGCGATCGGCCTCGGCGATCGCGTCGGGCACCACCTGCGCCAGGCCGGTTCCGGCGAGCCAGGCGCCGACGGCGCCGATGCCGGGGGTGGATGCCAGGAGCGCGCGGGTGCGCTCGGTCTCGTCGCGATGGCCGACGCGCGAGGCGGGCTGCGACTGGGCGAAGCGCTCGAGGCGCGCGCCGAGCAGCTGCCGCCGCCGCAGCGGCACGCCCAGCAGGCCGGCGGCCTCGGCGAGCGCGAGCTCGGCGACCTCGTCCCGATCCAGGCGCGACGTGGCCGGGGCCTCGTCCTGCGTTCCGAACGAGACGCGCACGACGTGCCGCCCGGCCGCGCGCTCACGCACCCACGCCCACTTGGCGGTGACGTGCGTGAGGGCCTTGGCGCGCGACGAGCCGGGCACGGTGAG
This sequence comes from Microbacterium sp. Root53, assembly GCF_001426925.1. Taxonomy (GTDB): domain Bacteria; phylum Actinomycetota; class Actinomycetes; order Actinomycetales; family Microbacteriaceae; genus Microbacterium. The sequence goes on along the minus strand of NZ_LMFR01000001.1, from coordinate 64,198 downwards.
CACGCCGGTGCCGCGCGGCGCGGCATCGAGCTCCGGCGCCTCCAGCACGAGCGTGACGATGTCGACCGCGGGACCGGGCAGCGGGGCCTCGGCGGCCAGGCCCTCGATGTGCGGCGCCAGCAGGCGGCGGGCGGCGGCCTCCTCGGTCGCCACGAGCACCACGTCCGCGAACAGGCTGCGCTCGCCGTCGAGGTCCGACGGCTCGACGCCCTCGGCCGGAGGCGGCGTCAGTCCGGCGCCCTCCGGCTCCCCATCCCGCGCGGCGCCGACCAGCCAGCCGCCCGCCGCACGCTCGAGCGACGCGACCGGCGTCCCCGTGCGGATCTCCACGCCCGCCGACGCGAGCTCGGACTCGAGCGCCGCGACGAGGCGGCCCATGCCGCCCGCGAGCCCGAGCACGGCCGACCCGGGCGCCTTGCCCTGACGCGCGGCCGTGAGCTCCGCGACCGCTCCCGTGAGCGATCCGGCGCGCGTCAGCGCCGCGTTCAGGCCCGGGGCGGCGGCGTCCACGTCGATGTCGTGCGGCCGGGCCGAGTACACGCCCGTGGTGACGGGCGCGACGAGCCGGTCGAGCACGGCGGAGCCGAGGCGCGACTCGACCAGCCGGCCGAGGCTGTGCTCGTGCCCGATCGTGAGCGGCGGGCGCAGGCGGTCGAGGTACGCGCGCCACGCGCCGCCCCATCCGATCACCCGGCGGACGTCCTCCGCGAACGGGTTGGCCGGGATGCCGAGCACGCCGCCCTTGGGGAGGGGCTCGGCCCTGCCGCCCGGGAGACCCGCGACCCAGGCGCCGGCCCGGTCGGGCTCGACGACTGCGTCGCCCAGGCCGAGCTCGTCGACCAGGGCGCGGACGTGGCCCCCGCGGGTCGCGAAGCTTTCGGCACCGAGGTCGAGCTCCAGACCGGCCACCTCGCCGCCGCGGATCGCGCCGCCGAGGCGATCGCCCGCCTCCAGCACCGTGACGACCATGCCGACCTTGGCGAACTCGCGCGCGGCCACGAGGCCGCCGATCCCGCCGCCGATCACGACGACGCGCGTGCCGTGCGCGTGCCGGTACAGGCCGTCCAGATCCGTCATGACCGGATGGAGTGGACCAGCTCGACGACGCGCGTCAGGACGGCCGGGTCGGCCTCGGGCGGCACGCCGTGGCCCAGGTTCACGATGTGCGCGCGCGCCGCGCGGCCGCGCTCGACCACGTCACGCACGTGCGCCTCGAGCACCTCCCACGGGGCGCCGAGCAGCGCGGGGTCGATGTTGCCCTGCAGCGTGGTGTCGGGGCCGACCAGGGCGGCGGCCTCGTCGAGCGGCTGGCGCCAGTCGACGCCGACCGCGGCGGCCGCGCCGTCCAGACGCATGTCCGCCAGGAAGGGCCCGGTGCCGACGCCGAAGTGGATCACCGGCACCGGCAGATCCGTCACGGCCGCCCGCGAGTGCGGCGCGACGAGCGAGCGGTACACGGCGGGCGCGAGCGAACCGGCCCACGAGTCGAACAGCTGCACGGCCGCGGCGCCGGCCTCGATCTGGGCCTGCAGGAACGCACGGGACACCTCGGACAGCCAGCCCGCGAGGCGGTTCCAGGACCCCTGGTCGGACTGCATCATGGCGCGGGCGCGCAGGTGCTCCTTCGACGGGCCGCCCTCGACCAGGTACGCCGCGAGCGTGAAGGGCGCGCCCGCGAAGCCGATCAGGGGCGTGCCGGTCCGGTCGAGCTCGGCGACCGTGAGGCGCACCGCCTCGCGCACCGGCTCGGCCGCCGCCGCGACATCGGCCGGCGCGATGGCGGTGATGCGGGCCACGTCGTCCGCCGTGCGGACGGGGGACGCGAAGACGGGCCCGCGCCCCGGCTCGATCTCGACCTCGACGCCGGCCAGGCGCAGCGGCACGACGATGTCGCTGAAGAACACGGCCGCGTCCACGCCGTGACGGCGCACGGGCTGCAGCGTGATCTCCGCCGCGAGGTCCGGCGTCAGGCACGCGTCGAGCATCCGGGTGCCGACGCGCAGCTCGCGGTACTCGGGGAGCGAGCGGCCGGCCTGGCGCATGAACCAGACCGGGGCGGTCTCGGGACGGTCGCCGGCCAGGGCCCTCAGCAGGGCGGACGAGGACAGCGGGGCGCGCGGCTCGGGCGCGTCGGCGTGGGACATGGCTCCATCCTGCCGCGTGGAAGTTCGGGATCCGCTGGGCCGCGCTCCCGGAGACGCCCGTTCTCTCGACATCGAGACATCCCGGGCCCGGATCCAGCGAGCGCTCAGTCCCCGGCTTCGACGCGGCGTAGAATCGATGCGTGCTGCTCTGTGTCACCGCGAGTCATAAGACCGCGCCGTTCGACGTCCTCGAGCAGCTCTCCGCACCCGGCGCCGACAAGATCGCACCCCTGATCGCCCCCGTCGTGGACGGCGTCGTGGTGCTCTCGACCTGCAACCGCATCGAGGCGTACGTCGAGACGGACCGCGACGACAGCGCCGAGCTGATCGCCGAGGCGATGCGCACGGCCTCGGGCCTGAGCCCAGAGGAGTTCGCGGGCGCGTACACGGTCAAGACCGAGGCCAAGGCAGCCGAGCACCTGTTCGCGGTGGCCGCGGGCCTCGAGTCGGTCGTGATCGGCGAGGGCGAGATCGGCGGCCAGGTGCGCCGCGCTCTGACCGACGCACGCCACCACGGCACGACGACCAGCGACCTGGAGCGGATGTTCCAGCGAGCGACCGAGACCCAGAAGGCCATCAAGAACGCCACGGCGCTCGGCCGAGCCGGCCGCTCGCTGGTGCGGCTTGCCCTCGAGCTCACCGACAGCCGCCTCGCCGACTGGACGACGCAGAAGGTGCTGCTGGTCGGCACGGGCATGTACGCGGCGGCCACCATCGCGGCGCTGCGCGACCGCGGCGTCACGGACATCACGGTCTACTCCCCCTCGGGGCGCGGCGCGAAGTTCGGCGCCAAGTACGGCATCGCCCACGCCACGCGCGCGAATCTCGTCGAGACGGCGGTCGCGAGCGACATCGTCATCACGTGCACGAACGCGGACGAGCCCGTCGTCACCCCCGCGACGATCGAGGGTCTCGCCAAGCCGCTGTTCGTGATCGACCTCGGCATGCCCCGCAACGTCGACCCGGCGGTGGGCGAGATCCGCGGCGTGACCCTGCTCGACCTCGAGACGATCCGCCTGCACGCGCCGCTCGAGGAGCTGCAGGCCACCGACACCGCGCGCGCCATGGTCAAGGACGCCGCCGCGCGCTTCGTCGACGTCAGCCGCAGCCGCGCCGCCCAGCCGGCGGTGGTGGCGTTGCGCGAGAAGGTGTTCGGCCTGCTCGAGGCCGAGATCGCGCGCCACCCCGAGTCCGAGGCGGCCCTGCGCCACCTGGTGGGCACGCTGCTGCACACGCCGACGGTCCGCGCGGCCGACTACGCGATGCAGGGCCGCGCCGACGAGGTCTTCGCAGCGATCGAGACGCTCTTCGGCATCGACGCGCGTCCTGCCGCGGCAGCGGCGGGTGGGCAGCAGGCCCAAGCCGCGGCGGCGTGCCCGGTCACGGGCGCCGTCGCTCTGTCCTGACGCGCGCTCCACACGCCCTGACACACGGGGTTCCCGCGCCGTTTCGGCTCGCTCGGCGAACGAGGGAGGAGGACGACGGACCCTCGCGGGCGAGCGGATCGCTCGTCCCGCGGTCCGTGATGCCGAGCGAACAGCGCATATGACGACCCCCTCCGGGGCGAGCCTCGCTCGCGCCGGAGGGGGTCGTCAGAGGTCCGTCAGTACGACGCCTTGAGGATGTCGATCACGCTCTGCGGCAGCTCCTGGAGCGTCGGCACGACCTCGTCCTTCATGTCCTCGCCCGAGAGGAAGTCGATGCCGAGCTTGGCCTTCTCGGCCATCTCGACCACCTCGGGGTCCTCGACCGCCGCGGCGAGCGCGTCCTGGAGGCAGCCGAGGGTGCCCTCGTCCATGCCCGGCGGCGCGACCAGCGGACGACCGAACTCGGTGATGAGCTTGATGCCGTCGAGGATCGCCGTCTGCTCGTCGGTGAGGTCGAGCTCGCTGAGCGTGGCGGCGTCGGGCGACTCGGCCGGAGCCTCGTCCGCGAACGCGAGCACTGCGTGCGACTCGCCGCTCTCGATGCTGGCGCGACGGCTGTCCAGCGGGCCGGCGATCGCGTCGACGTTGGCCTGGATGAGCGCGAGCTCGGTCTCGGACTGGCCGCCGAAGCCCGTGACGACCTCGGCGTTCTTCAGGTCGAAGACCTCGATGAGCGTCTGCGCGAGGATGTAGTCCGACGAGCCGCGGCCGGTCGAACCGAACGTGAAGCCGTCGCTGGCCAGCACGTCGTCCCAGGTCTTGAAATCGCCCGAGGTCGCGGTCGCGACCACCGGGTCGTCGATCGCGATGCGGCCGACGTAGCTCAGGCCGTCGAAGTCGAACGTGGGGCCCTCGGCCTCGGCCAGGATCGCCGAGGCGGCGCCCGTGCCGTTCACGATCGCGATCTGCGAGCCGTCGGGCGTGGCCTTGGACAGCTCGTTGATGGCGAGCAGGCCGCCGGCGCCCGGCTTGTTGATCGGGACGACCTTGGCGCCGAGCGCGTTCTCGAGGCCCGGGAGGACCGTGCGCGCGAGGGTGTCGTAGCCACCGCCCGGCGAGTAGGGGATGACCAGTTCGACGGTCTTGCCCTCGAACGCCGCGCAGGCATCCGCGCCGTCGCCGGTGGGAGCGGCGGCTCCCTGCTGGCCGGGCGCCGAGCAGCCGGCGAGAGCGAGTGCGCCGATCGCGAGCGAGCTCGCGGCGATGCGGGTCCAGGTGAACCGCTTGAGAGTCATGTGACAGGGACCTTCCTTGGTGAAGTGTCGACTACGTAGGTGGGATGCCGACGGCTCGGATCAACCGCCGGGGAGGAGGACGCCGACCGGCGTCAGGATGAGCGTGACGATGCGCGTCAGGGTGTACAGGGCACCCGTCAGCACGACCGCGTAGATCAGCGCGAAGTACCACTTCTTCCTGCCCACCCAGGACAGGTAGGCGAAGGAGAAGACGGCCGTGGCGACGAAGATGCCCGCCAGCCACATCACGATGAGGAATCCCGCGGCGAAGCCGAGGGCCGCCAGCCAGTCCTTGCGCGAGGCGGTCGCGAAGGCCTCCTCGGGGTTGTCCGGGTCCGCCTCCTCCGCCTGGTGCTTCAGCGCGACGAGCTCGTCCTCGACGGCCGTGGACTCCTCCGCGACCTCCGGGGCCGTGCGCATCTTGATGAGGCTGCGCACGACGGTCCAGGCGGTGCCGAGGATGCCGACGATCGACACCAGCCGCGGCAGCAGCACCGCATCGGCCGGGTACATGAAGCTCGCCGCGAGGAACCCCGCGAAGACGAGGAGGAGGATGCCCGCGATGATGAGGTCGGGCCTGAGCGCCTTCTTGTCGACGATGGTCACTTCTTCTTCCCCAGGGTGCGGATGACACGGGTGCCGACACCGACAGGAGCCGCGTCCGACTCGCCCTGCTTGCGGGCGAAGCGGATGCCGAAGCCGACGACGCCGAGGACGACGACGGCGAGGATGAGCACGCCCGGACGGACGAGCCACTCGGCGCCGAAGATGGTCAGCGAGAGGTTCAGGTACTGCTCGATGAGCGGCCCGAGCACCAGCGCGAGCAGGAACGGCACGCGCGGCCAGTCCCAGCGGAGGCAGACCACGCCGAGCGCGGCCGAGCCGAGCATGACGAACAGGTCGCCCCAGTTGTTGCTGGCGGTGTAGGCGCCGACGATGAGGAACAGGAGCAGGACCGGCGTCATGACGGCGCCGTTGATCTTCGTCAGGGCCGCGAGCGGACGGGCCAGCAGCAGCGCGAGGACGATGCCGAGCAGGCCGGCGATGATCACGGTCCAAGCCATCGAGAAGGTGACGTCGAGCTTGTCCTCGAGCATCTCCTTTCCGGGGTTGATGCCGAGGATCAGGAAGCCGCCCAGCAGGACCGCAGTCGCGGCGCCCGAGGGGATGCCGAACGCGATGGTGGGGATGAGCGATCCGGCGTCCTTCGCGACGCCGACCGCACCGGCGGCGATGAGGCCGTCGTCCGCGCCCTTGCCGAACTTCTCGGGGTCCTTCGACGTCTGGCGGGCGTGGCCGTACGCGATCCACTGCGCCACCGTGCCGCCGAGGCCCGGCAGCAGACCCACCGCGACGCCGATGGCCGACGTGCGGATCATGAGCCACCAGTGCCTGAACGGCACCGCGAGACCGGCGCGGACGCCGGAGAGCTTGGCGCCGCCCAGGGAGGGCGCGGCGATCGACGAGCGCGACAACATCAGCTGCAGCACCTCGGCTCCACCGAACAGGCCCACGACGACGGGGACGAGCGCGATACCCGACCACAGGTACAGTTGGCCGAAGTCGAAGCGGGCCACGCCATACGTCGGGTCGATGCCGATGTACGACACGAGCAGGCCCAGGGCCACCATGATGAGGCCCTTTCCGGGGCTCTTGCCCGCGAGCGACACCACGAACGACAGACCGACCAGCGCCAGCATGAAGAACTCGGGCGGGCCGATCAGGAGGACAAGCGGGCGGATGATCGTGACGAACAGGCCGAGCACCACGGCACCGAACACGATGCCGACGGCGGAGCTCATCAGCACCATGGCGAGCGCGCGGCCGCCCTGGCCCCTCTTCGTCATGGGGTAGCCGTCCAGCACCGCCGCGGCGGAGGTCGCCTCCCCGGGGATGCCGAACAGCACCGACGTGATGTCACCGGACGTGGTCGTGACGATCCACATCGAGAGCAGGAATGCGAGGCCCTGGACGGGCTCCATGACGAAGGTGAACGGAAGGAGAAGGGCGATCGCGACCGCTCCGCCGAGGCCGGGCAGCACGCCGACCAGGAAGCCGACGAGAATGCCGACGACCATCAGGCCGAGCGTCTCCCATTGGAGCAGCTGGGCGAGCCCGCTGCCGATGGCTTCGATCATGAGGTCCTCTCAAACGTCGTTGTTCGGGGTGCGAGACGTCGAAGTCCGTGCCCTCAGGCGCCCGTTCCTGCGCCGGACTTCGGGTGCCGCGGTGCAGTGCTTCGCACCACTCTACTCGAGGTCTAATGGTCTCACCAACAGCTGCTCGCCGCCGTGGGCAGCCCCGCACGACGATACGGTGATCAGGACCTCCCCGGCCTCACCAGCACGCTCGGCAGACCGACCAGCACCGCGATGACGGCCGTCGCAAGACCCGCACTGGGCAGTATCAGCACCAGGGCGCCGATGCCCATCGGGGCGAGCAGCAGGGCCGCCGCACGGTAGGTGCCGGCCGCGGCGATCGAGCGCCCCTGGTCCTCGGGGCCGACGGCCTCCGCGGCGAGGGTCGGCTGGAAGGTCTGCAGCAGACCGGCGCCGATGCCCGACAGGAACAGGAAGGTCGCCGCGAGCCAGATCGACTGGGTGACGAAGGTGAGCATGACGAGGCTCACGACCGTGATCATGGTGGCGGTCACCGCCGAACGGCGCACGCCCAGCCGGCGCACCTGGTGCGCGACCGACGAGCCGATGAGGGCGGCGAGGTTCGCGACGGTGCCGAGGATGCCGGTGAGGGCGAGCGAGTGCCCGGCCGCGGTCAGCAGAACCGGCACGTACGAGCTCAGGATGCCGCGCCAGGTTCCGGCCGTGACGCCCATCAGGCCCGCGGCCACGACGCCCGGACGCATCCAGACAGGCCTCTCGGGCTCGGCGTCCGGATCCAGCGGCGGACGCGGGAACGGCGCGTGGTGCGCCAACACCATGCTCGCGGGCACGCCGATGCCGGCCGCGATCGCCGCGACCCACATCGCCGCCTGCAGGGAGAACTCGCCGATCACACCCGCGAGGATCGGGCCCGCGAGCATGCCGGCTCCGTTGGTCACATTCATCAGCGCGACCGACTTGACGGGCTTCCGGTTGGTGTTGCGCACCACGTGGATCTGCGATCCGGTGAAGAAGTACGCGCGCGCGGCGCCATGCAGCACCTGCGAGACCAGGAAGACCCACAGCACGCTGCTCGTGGCGAGCATGGCGCATGAGACGAGCATCATCACCAGCGCCACCACGATCAGCGTCTTGGTGGCGAACCGGTCTATCAGCACGCCCATCCCCATGCGGGCGAGCAGCTGGAACACGGCCGACACGGCCACGAAGAAGCCGATCGCGGCGAGCGAGTAGCCGGCGTCGTCCGCGACCAGCGGGACGAGCACCGTGGCCATGCCGACCGACACCGAGAAGAGGAAGATCGACCCCTCGGACAGCCAGTCCTGCTTGTCCCAGCTGAACGCCCCGCGCTCGGTCACGCCGCGTTCAGTCGATCATCCGATCGCCGAAGATCAGCGACTTGATCGTGACGGGGACGGTGCCGGATGGCTGACGCAGCCGACCGAGGTCGACGTAGTCGAAGTCGCGCAGGAACAGGCCGTCGAGCACGAGCAGACCGCTCGTCACGCCGAGCTCGGTGCGGAGGATGCGTCCGAGGCTCAGCCCCACGTCGGCGTGCAGCACGAGGAACGTCGGGCGACCCACGTCGATGCGCTCGGCGAGTCCGGCGCGGACGCCGTCCGCGAGGGCGCGCACGCGGGGGTATGCCGGGGCGCCCCGGAAGTCGAGCGCGACGGCGATCTCGTCATCGCGCTCGACGCCGAACGCGGCGAGGCGCTCGCGGATCGCCGTGGCGATCGCCTCGGCGTCGACGTCGCCGAACGCGTCCTCGGGGAGGTCGTACCTCGGCGCGATCACCTGGAGATTGCGGCGCGGGAGGAGGAGATCGGCGTCCTCGCGGTGGGTGCTGATGCCCGAGAGCTGGACGCTGTACTCCGACGCGCCCAGCACGGTGGCGCGGATGCGCTCCGCCGCTTCGAGCAGCGGCAGCGTGCGGCCGTCGACGATGTCGCGCAGGGCGTGTCCGAGGCGGAGCCCCAGGTCGCCGAAGTCGCGCGTCTCGTTGCGATAGACGTACTCGCCCACGCCACCCGAGAAGACGACGCCGTCGATCGTGGCGAAGTCCACGACCAGCGGATCGGTGAGCCAGAGCTCGTCATCGCCGGCGCCGTCGAGGAGCTCGAACACGGCCTCGGCCATGCGCGCGGCGATGGCGTCAAGGTCCTCTTCGGCGACCGAGCCGAACAGCTCGAGCGAGCGGTGGGCGTCCTCGGCATGCTTGCGGCCCGCGGGCTCCAGTCGGACGATGTGCCCGTCTTCGTGGGCGAGCAGGCGGCCGCCGACGTGCAGGGCCGCGGTGGTCTTCACCTCGCCCGCCTCGATGAGGCTGAGCTTGGTGGTGCCGCCGCCGATGTCGATGTTGAGGATGCGCGAACCCGCCGCGTTCGAGACGCGCACGGCACCCGAGCCGTAGGCGGCGAGCATGGCCTCCATGTGATGACCGGCGGTCGCCGTGACGAGGTCGCCGGCGCGCTCCGCGATGACCGTGGCGATCGCCTCGGAGTTCTCGCGACGCAGTGCCTCGCCGGTGAGGATGACCACGCCGGTGTCCACCGCCGCGGGGTCCAGCTTCGCGTCGTCGTAGGCGCGGTCGAGCAGGCCGCCGAGCGCCTCGGCGTCGATCGTGAGGTCGGCGGCGAAGGGCGTCAGATGCAGCGGCGAGCGGTGCAGCGTTTCGCGCTCGACCACGATGTAGCGCGACGTGAGGTCCTCGCCGCGTCGGCGCAGGACCAGGCGCGAGAACACGATCTGCGTTCCTGCGGACCCGATGTCCACGCCCACGCTGACCATCTCCACGTTGTCGCGCTGCCAGATCGGGTTGTCGGCGAAGGCCGCCGCCAGCTCCCGGGCGTCGAGCGCGTGATCGTGATCATGATCGTGATCACCGTGGTGATCGTGGTCATGGCCGTGATCGTTCCCTCGGTAGATGCCGGCGGCGTCGAGCCCGTTGGGGCTCAGCGCCGCGACGTCGTAGGGGGCGTGGGTGTGAATGGTGTCAGCGTGGGCGTGCACCGGGGGCTTCCTTACTGCTTGGGCGGCAGGTCGGCGAGCTCGGCCTCGTAGACCGCGTCCATCTGCGGCTTCAGGCCGATCTTCGCGAGCTCGGTCGCGAAGGTGTCGCGCACGATCTGCGACTCGTCCGCGTAGTCGATCTGGTCCCCGCCGATGCGCTGCGAGATCCACGCCTTCGGCACGCCCTGCGCGTTGCGGATCGACACGACCTCGTGCTTGAACGCGAGGTAGCGGGCCGGCTCCGAACCGGTGTTGAAGTGCTGGTGATACCACATGTTCGGCGGAACGATCATGGAGCCGGCGTGCCAGTCGTAGCGCCGGGGCTCCTCGCCCTCCGGCCACATCAGCGAGTAGCCCTCACCCGAGAGGATGATGACGTGCGCACCCGGTCCGTGACGGTGACCCTTCTTGTAGGTCGCCGGCGGGAACTGCGAGATGTGGCTGTTCTGCGAACCGCGCGCCATCGTGAAGCGGATGTGACCGCCGCCCGCGCCGCGCTCTTTCGCCGAGATCAGGGGCAGGCCCACCGAGTCCCAGACGAAGTTCGTCTTGAGCAGCAGACCATCCTGCTCGTCCTTGTTGTCGAAGTAGTCGGGCTCTCCGTTGAAGCGCGACGGGAAGTCGTACGGCGTGTTGAACACGAACTCGGGGTCGTCGAACATGTTGATGATCGGCGGGCCGTTCGTCGACGAGACGAACCGCGCAGGCTCCGAGCCCGAGGCGTTGAAGTGCTGGAAGTTCGTGTTCAGCGGGATCGCGAAGATCGAGTTGGGGCCCCACTCGAACGTGATCTTCTTGCCCTTGTCGTTCCAGACGGTCGTCGAACCGTGGCCCGACAGCACGAGGATCTGCTCCTCGAAGAGCTGACGCTGCGGAGCGAGCGAGCCGCCCGCCGGGATCTCGGCGACGTAGCAGTCGTTCGAGGTGCGGGACGCCTCGTGGTTGATGAACACCCCGCGGCCACCGCGGCGGTCCCACGGCTTCAGCTCGACGGTCTTCAGGTCCTCGACGTAGTGGGCGGCGATGATGTCCAGCCCTTCCGCGGCGACCCAGCGGACATACGGGCTGTCCTTCTCCGTCTTGAACTTGTTCGCAAGCTCAGGAGATACGAGCGCATCCTTGGCCATTTGCGTTCCTTTCTTCTTCTGTCGGGTGGAGGAAGTCGTGATGTCTAGTGCGCTGTTGCCTTCGCTCCGGCGTACTCGCGCACGGCATTCGCGCGCGGCAGGAAGGCAGCCGCATACACGGCCGTCAGAATGCCTCCGAGCGTCAGGGCGACCGCGGGGCCGACCATGGCGGCGAGCTTGCCCATCACCGCGTCGCCCACGGCGGGGCCGCCGCGAGAGGCCATCTGATACAGCGAGGTCACGCGACCGCGGACGGCATCCGGAGTCTCGAGCTGCACCGCCGCGTGGCGGATCGTCGTGGTGACCGCATCGAGAGCGCCGAGCAGCAGGCACGCGGGCAGCGCCACCCAGAACAGCCCCGCGTGTGCGAGCAGGATCGCCGCGCCGCCGTACAGCATGGTCGTCGCGAGCAGGATCCTGCCGAGCTTCCTGCTGCGCGTGACGAGCCGGAAGATCGTGTACGACGCCAGCAGCGCTCCCGCCGAGGGAGCCGCCGCGAGCACCCCGTACCCGACGCCGCCGACGTGCAGCACGTCCGTCGCGATGGCGGGCAGCAGCACGCGATACGCGCTGAAGATGGTCGCCGACAGGTCGAGCGACATCAGCATCCAGATCACGCCCCGCCGGCGGATGTACGAGGCGCCTTCGCGGATCTGCCGGAAGATCGACTCGTGCTTCGGCGCACCCGGCAGGTGCGGCACCTTGATGTAGAACAGCGCCAGCACCATGGCGAGGTACGACAGGGCGTCGAAGCCGTACATCAGCTGCGGCCCGCCGATCGCGATCAGCACGCCGCCGAGGCCCGGACCGACCAGCACCGCCAGCTCTCGCGACGGGTTGATCAGCGCGAACGCCTGCGGCAGCTGCTCGCGCGGCACCATCGCGGGGATGATGGCCTGGCGCACCGGGGCGTCGAACGTCGCGGCCGCCGTCGTGAGCAGCACCGCGGCGTAGATCGCCCAGATCGTGACGACACCGGCCACGGTCGCGATGGTGAGCGCGAGGGCCACCAGCATCGCCACGAACTGCGTCGCCTGCAGCAGCCGTTTACGGTCGAGCCGGTCCGCGTACACCCCTCCGAGCGGCGAGAGCACGAGGATGGCCACCGCCTGAGCGGCACCCACGAGACCCGTGTGGACAAACGAACCCGTCAGCGCATAGACGTGGAACAGAATGGCCGCAATGGTCCCGCGGGTGCCGATCTCAGAGAGGATGACACCGCCCCAATAGAAGGTGAAGCCGCGGTTCTTCAGGATCTCAGGCAGTGCCACCTTCGCGTCCTCAGTCGGCCGGGACGAGCGAGATGCTCTCGGCCTTGAGGTGGACGTAGACCTCGGTGCCCGGCTCCAGGGACACGGAGGCCGCCGTGCGGACGCGCACCTCGGTCTCGCCCACGGCGACGACGTGGTCGACGGCGTCGCCGAGGAAGGCGCGTGCCACGACCCGTCCCTGCCAGACGTTCTCGCTGGCGATCGGCTGGGTCGACAGGTCCATCGACTCCGGCCGGATCGAAGCCACCACCTTCGTGCCGGTGGGCACGGACGCACCGCTGCTGACCTTCAGCACGCCCGCCGCCGTCTCCAGACGGTACTCCCCGTTCGAGCTCTCGATCACCTTCGCCTCGATGAAGTTGGAGGTGCCGATGAAGTCGGCCACGAAGTGGTTGCGCGGTCGCTCATAGATGTCGCGCGGCTTACCCACCTGCTGCACCGCGCCGTCCTTCATGACGGCGATGTTGCTCGACAGCGACAGCGCCTCGACCTGATCGTGCGTGACGTAGATCGACGTGATGCCGAGCTCGCGCTGCAGCCGCTTGAGCTCGAAGCGCAGCGACTCGCGCAGCTTCGCATCCAGGTTCGAAAGCGGCTCATCGAGCAGCAGCAGTTCCGGCTCGATGATGATGCCGCGACCCAGCGCGAGGCGCTGCTGCTGGCCTCCGGACAGCTTGGTGGCCTGACGATCCGCGTAGTGCGCCAGCTCGAGGGTCTCGAGCACCCGCATGACGCGCGCCTTGATCTCCTTCTTGCTGGGTCGCGTGTTCCGCGGCATGACCTGCAACGGGAAGGCGACGTTGTCGAACACGGTCATGTGCGGCCAGATCGCGTACGACTGGAACACCATGCCCAGGCCGCGCTGGTTGGCGGCCACGTTCACGGTCGGCACTCCGTCTCCCGCATGGAAGAACGTCCTGCCGCCCACGGTGATCTTGCCGCTGTCCGGCGCCTCGAGCCCCGCGATCGAACGCAGCGTGGTCGTCTTGCCGCAACCCGACGGCCCGAGCAGCGTGAACATCTCCCCCCGCTCGACCTGGAGGTTCACATCGTTGATGGCGAGGACCTTCGGCGGCGCACCCTTGTGCCCCTTGGGCTTCTCACCAGGAAAGCTCTTGATGAGGTTCGCGATTTCCAACATGGGGTGATTACCTTTCGAAGTTTCTTTCAGTCCTGCTGGATGCCGACTTTGGCCCCGAGCTTGTAAGCGATGGACACCATGACGATCAGCGTCAGCACCATGAGCACACCGATGGCGGCGACGATGACCGACGAGCCGTTCTCCCACTGCTCCCAGATGAGCAGACCGAGCACTTCGGTGCCGGACTTGTACAGCAGGATCGAGCTCGACAGCTCGCGGAAGGAGACCACGAGGATGTAGATCCAGCCCGAGAGCAGACCCGGCATCAGCAGCGGCAGGAGCACGCGGCGGAAGGTCTGCCACCACGAGGCGCCGCTCATCAGCGCGGATTCCTCGAGTTCGGCGCCGATCTGCTGTTGCGACGTCACCGCGTACCGCATGCCGTACGGCATGTAGCGGGTGAAGTACGCGATACCCAGCAGCCACAGCGTGCCGTAGAACGCAGTGCCGACGTTGGCGTCCAGCCAGAGGTAGGTGCTCAGCAGTGCGACACCCATGATCAGGCCGGGGATCACCATCGGGACGAACGTGAACGCGTCGATCAGCTGACGGCCCGGGAGCTTGGTGCGCACCGTGATCCAGGACGCGACGGCCATGAACGCCATGCAGGCGGTCGCGGCGCTGAGGCCCAGGATCAGCGAGTTGGTCAGCGCGCGCGGGGCCGCCGGGATGTCGAACACGTCGAGGTAGTTCTGGAACGTCATCGACGCGAATGCCTCAGCCGAGGGCGCCTGCGGGTACGGCAGGAACGAGTTGAACAGCAGCACCGCCATGGGCAGGATGACCGTCACCAGGAAGTAGGCGAGGATCACCGTTCCCGCGAGCGGACGCCACTTGCCGAGCTCGATCGGACGCGGGCGGAACGCCTTGCCGGTGATCGTCTGGAACTTCTTCGCGTTGCGCGAGATGAGATTCGAGAACGTCACGCCGATCAGGGCGATCGCGAGGAGGCCGAAGGCGAGAGCCGACGCGGTGTCGGTTCCCGGCGGCCAGCCGCGGAGCTCGAAGTAGATCTGGCTGGTGAACACGTAGATATTCGCCGGCACACCGAGCAGGGCGGGCACCTCGAAGCTCTCCAGCGCGCGGACGATCATGATGACGATCGCGCCGACCAGGGCCGGCAGCACGAGCGGCAGGGTGATCTTGCGGATGACCGTGGCGCGGCTCGCGCCCGACATCGTCGCCGACTCCTCGAGCGAGGGGTCCATGGCGCGGAACGCCGCCACCATCAGCAGGAACACGATGGGTGACAGATGCAGGCCCTCGACCCAGGCCATGCCCCACACAGTGTTGATGTCGAACAGGCCCGCGCCACCGAGGTAGTGGTTCAGCAGGCCGATCTCCTTGTCGGCCAGGAAGATCCACGCGACGGTGTACAGGATGCCGGGGATCACGAGCGGGATGATCGACGAGGCGAAGAAGAGCGACTTGAGCGGCACGTCCGTGCGTACCAGCAGGTACGCGAGTGTCGTGCCGACCACGACCGCGAGCACCGACGACGCCGCGGCGAACCACAGCGAGTGGCCGAGCATCTGGAACAGCTTGGTGTCGGCGTACGCCTCGATGAATCCCTCGAGGCCGATGAACTCACCGGTCAGCGGGTCGCTGAACGCGCTGCTGGCCATGAACCACAGCGGCACGACGCCGAACCAGAAGATGACCAGCGCGACGACTGCGAGGATCAGGGTCTTCGGCGTCATCAGGCGCCCGACGAGGGCGACGAAGCCGGTACCGGGCTCCTCGTCATTGCGGATCGGTCCCGTGGCCGGGGCCTTGAATCCGCGCGGCAGACGCTTCTTCGTGCGTGATATCACCTCGAGGGTGGCGGTCACTGCCCACCTCCGCCCTGGAGGAGCTCCTGATAGGCCTCATCCCACTTGTCGCTGTTCTCGGCGAGTTCGATGTTGTCGACGTAGCGCACCTCGACGTCGGCCATCGGGTCGTCGGCACCCTCCGGCACGATGGCCACGATCAGACCACGATCGAACATGAGCTGCTGGCCCTCCTCGAGCAGCCAGTCGGCGAACAGCATCGCGGCGGCCGGGTGCGCGGCGCTCTTGAGCAGTCCGAAGCCGTTCGCGCGGGCGAACACCGGGTCGACCAGCGGCAGGTAGTCCAGCGGCGCACCGTCGCGCTTCTTCTGCTCGACGATGTAGGTGTAGTTCGAGGCGGCGACATCGAAGGCTCCCGCCTGGTGCTGGTCGGCCATCGCCGTGTGGCCCTTCTGGACCTCGGCACCGTCGCGGATGTCGCCGAACAGCTGGTCGATCTCCTCCTGCGACTTGCCCTGCTCCTCCCAGTACTGGTGGAGTGCCATGAACCAGTCGTAGTCCTCGAGCTCGAGCGCGAGGCGTCCGTCCCACTTCGGATCGGCCAGCTCCTCCCAGCTCTTGGGCGCCTCGTCTACACTCACCAAGTCGGTGTTCCAGCTCGGGGAGAAGACGTTGTAGCGCGTCGCGGTCCAGGTCTCGTACTGGCCCTCCTCGCCGACCATGTCGCGCCGCTCGCCGGCGTACTCGGCGAGCACGCCCATCTGGTTCAGCGCGAGCAGTTCGAGCGCGTTGGTCTCGACGACGTCCGCGCTGGCCGAGTTGCCCTTGACCTCCTGGGCGATCTTCGTGAGCACGTCACTCGATCCCGCGCGGTAGACCTCGATCTTGATGTCGAAGGCCTTCTCGAACTCCTCTTCGACCGCTGCGGTGATGTCGGAGGTCATCGAGGTGTAGAGGGCCAGCTGGCCCTCCTCCTCGGCCGCCTCGACGAGGGCTTCGCGGCGCTCAGTGCCGGAGAGGGCCGCCATCTCCTCGTAGAACGCTTCGGCTTCGGTCGGCTCGCCGGCGCCCGCGGCGCCGACCGAGGCCGTGCCGGCGCCACCACAGCCCGCGAGAACGACCGAAGTCGTGAATGCGGCGATGGCGACAGCGCCCGTGCGCGTCAGTTTCATCATGATCCTCCTCCTTGAGGGTCTACGAGATCTGGCCGATGGTCCGACCATTAGAACATCATGTAATCACACTTTTGCATCCCCCGTCCATGAAGTTTGGATAACGACGGTTGCGAGAATGCGCATAGCGAAAACTCTTCACATTCCGGGCGGCGGAGGATTATGACCGCCCCGAAGTCGATGCAGCATCGGCGTCACCGCGACGGCGGCGACGAGTGCCGTCAGCGAGGCCACCCACAGGCCCGCCTGCGGGCCCCACTGATCACACACCCAGCCGAGCAGAGGCATGCCGATCGGCGTGGTCCCGAGGAAGACGAGACCATGCAGCGCCATCACCCGACCGTGCATCGTCGGCTCCGTGCGCAACTGCAGCAGGGTCTTGGACAGCGTATTGAACATCAGGTTCGTGACGCCCATGAGCAGCACGGTCGACATCGCCAGCCACAGCCACGGCGAGACGGCGATCATCGCGTTCGTCAGGGCGAAGCCGAAGCCCGCCAGCAGCAGGCGCCAGCCGGTCACGCGCTCGGTGGCGGCTGTGATCAGGGCGCCGATGACGGCGCCGACCCCGAGCGCCGACGTCAGCCAGCCGTACGTCTGGGCGTCGCCGTGGAAGGTCTCACTCGCCAGGATGGGCAGGACCGCCCGGAAGTTCTGCCCGAACAGCGCCACGACGGCGATCAGGATCATGCACGCGCGCAACTCGGGATGCGAGAACACGTAGGCGAGACCCTCGAGCACGCTCCCGCGCTTGCGCTCGCCCTTGCCGCCCCCCACGACGTCCAGCCGGATGAGCGCGAGCCCCCACAGCACGGGGACGAACGACAGCGCGTTGACCGCGAAGGCCCAGCCACTGCCGGCGAACGCGATCAGCACGCCGGCGATGGCCGGCCCCACGAGCCGCCCGACGTTGTGCACCGTCGAAGCGAGCGCCTGCGCGTTGACGTAGTCCTGCGGCCTGGTCACCTCGGCCACGAACGCGTGTCGCGCGGGGTTGTCGAAGACCGTGACGAAGCCGAGCGCCAGCGAGAAGGCGAACACCACCCACAGCTGCACGGCGCCGACCAGCACGACCACGGCGAGCCCACCCGCGAGGATCATGCTGATGACCTGGGTCAGCATGATGAGCTTGCGCCGGTCGAGGCGGTCGACGACGGCGCCGCCCCACAGCCCGAGGAAGAGCACCGGCAGGAACTGCAGGGCCGCCGCGATCCCGACATCGACCGCCGATCCGCTCAGTTCGAGCACCAGCCAGTCCTGGGCGACCCGCTGCATCCAGGTGCCGATCGTGCTGACAGCGTGGCCGGTGATGAACAGCCGGTAGTTGCGGTGGTTCATCGCGCGCAGCGCTCTCGGCCACGTCGGTCGTCTCATCCGGGCTCCTCCGGTCACGGGCGGGCGCACGTCACCGCCGGCACACGTGCGCCGTAGCCGGAATGACACCGGTCATCGGGCGCTGCTGTCTCGCGTGATCACTGCGCGCCCGCGTTCTTGAGGAGCTCCTCGTAGGATCCCTCCCACTCCGGGCCGTTCTCGAGGAGTTCGCCGTCATCGACATACCGGACATCGACATGCTGCAGCGGGTCGTCCGCACCATCGGGCACGATCGCCGTGGTCAAGCCCTTCTCCGCCAGGAGCACCTGCCCCTCCTCGAGCATCCAGTCGGCGAACAGCGTGGCGGCGGCCGGGTGCTCGGCCTGCGCGATCAGCCCCACGCCGTTGGGACGCGCGAAGACCGGCTCGACGAGCGGTGCGTATTCGAGCGGGGCACCCGCGCGCTTCTGCTGCTCGACGATGTAGGTGTAGTTCGACGCGGCGAGGTCGAACGCGCCCGACTGGTGCCGGTCCACCATCGCGATATGACCGTCGTACGCCACGCCGCCGTCGACGATGTCGCCGAAGAGCGCGTCGACCTCCTCCTGCGTCTTCCCCTGCTCCAGCCAGTAGGTGGAGAGGGCCATGTACCAGTCGTAGTCACCGAGCTCGAGGGCCAGCTGGCCGTCCCACTTGGGGTCGGCCAGGTCCTCCCAGCTCGTGGGCACGTCGTCGGCGCTCACTCGATCGGTGTTCCAGCTGGGCGCGAACACATTGAAGCGGGTCGCCGTCCAGTTCTCGCCCTGCCCCGCCTCGGGCACCTGATCGCGCCGCTCACCCGTGTACTCGGTCAGGATCCCCATGCTGTTCAGCGCCATCAGGTGCAGCGAGTCCGACTCGACCACGTCGGCTCCGATCGCGCCCGCCTGGTGCTCCTGCGTCAGCTTCGTGAGCACGGTCTGGGAGTTGGCGCGGTACACCTCGACGTCGACGTCGAACGCCTCCTCGAAAGCGGGCTCGAGCACGGCGAGAACGTCCTCGGTCAGCGAGGTGTACAGACTGAGGGCGCCTTCGACCTCGGCCGCCGCGACCAGCGTCCTGCGGCGCTCCTCGCCCGTCAGCCCGGCGAACTCCTCGTACGCGGCGCCCTCGTCGGTCGTCTTGGCGGCGCCGACGCCGGACGCGCACCCGGTCGCCGTGAGCGACACCAGGACGACGGCGGCCACCGCCGCCAGTGTGGACTTGCTCGTCACGATCCTCCTCCTCGAGGGTCGGTGCGGATATCTCTGGCCGCGAACACGCGTCGTTCGGCCGAGCACACGTCACCCCCGGCGCCGAGATGACGACCGGGGGTGACACATGCGGGTCAGATCGTGTCGATCGACCCGATCAGCCCTTGTAGTTCGGGGCGTCCTCGAAGTAGTGGATGTTGTCGTAGCCGAGGTGCTTGAAGATGCGGTTCTCCGACTGGAAGAGACGCACCTCCTCACCGTCGCCGGCGAAGATCTGCACCACGTGGTTCTGGGGCACGTAGATCGTGTCGCCCTCGACGAAGTCGAAGCGCTTCGGCTCGAGCGCGATGCGCGCGTAGTACTTCTCCGCGATCTCGGCCTCGACCTCCCACATCAGGAAGTGGCCGCTGCCCTTGAGGGCGTAGAAGACCTCGTCGGCCATCTTCCAGTACTTGCCCGAGCGCGAGCCCGCATCGATCTGCAGCTCGTACGAGTCGGTCGAGAAGATGCGGCCGTCGGTCTTCTCCTGGGAGGCGATGATGCGCTGGTTGCCCAGCGGCGTGACCTCCCAGGTCGTGTCCTCGGGGCCGACGACCTTCTTGCGGTCGAGGACACCGGGCGTCCAGATGCGGCTCCAGTCTTCGCGCGGGCCGAACTCCTCCGGGCGGTCGATGGGGCCAGAGCGACCCTGCTGGATCAGGCCCATGAACATCCAGGTGCTCTTCGCCTTCACGACGAGGGCCTTGGCCTTCTCGTCGTACGGGTTGAAGTGACGGTGCACCGAGTCGGTGTGGACGTAGACGAGGTCGTCCTTCTTCCAGTCGTAGCGCTGGTCGTCGTGGATCTCGTAGCCCTTGCCCTCGAGGATGTAGAAGGCGGCTTCGTTCTGGTGGCCGTGGCCGTGATTCGAGGACTGCGGGGGCAGCTCGACGAAGTGGACGTGGATCGTCTGGGTCAGGAACTCCTCGTCACCGGGGCCGATGCGCCACCACGTCTTCGACTGCTCACTGTCACCGGAGTGACCGACCTTGGCGTCGTCGGTGACGTACTCGTCGTTTCGCACGCGGTTGTACGAGAGCTGCTGCTGGCGGAACTCATTCAGACCGTACGTTGCGGAATCCAGGCCGCGAACGAAGGTGCGCAACTTCTTTGCCATCTATTTCCTCCAATTGGGGAGAGGACCTCACCTGGCAGGAGCCACAGCACCTCGCCTATGAGGGGGAACGGTCTAAACAATAGCCTAAAGGCCCGGGGGGCGGCGAAGAAATCTCCACGGATCAGCCGCCGACGAGGTCGCGGTACCTGTCGTCCCAGAACTCGTAGTTCTCCGTCATCTCCTCCAGCGGCACCGCGACGGTCTCCATGCCGGCGATCGGGCTGTCGTCGCGCGGCACGGATCCGATCCGGTGCACGTCGGGCCACAGGTCCTGCCCATCCGACAGCATCCAGTCCATGAACAGGATCGCGGCCGCGGGGTGCTCTGCCGACGCGAGGATCCCCGCCCCGTTCGGACGGGTCACGACCGGAGCCACGACCTTCTCGCCGTGCTTCCATGCGACCGGGGCGCCCTGGTCGGCGGCGGTCCCGTCGACGTTGTGCTGGTAGATGGACAGGGCGATGTCGATCTTGCCCGACGCGAGCATGTCGCCCATCGCGCTGTGCCCCTTCTCGAACGTGCCGTTCGCGGCGAGCGCGGCCCATATCTCGTCGACCTCCGCCTCGCTCAGGCCCTGATCGAGGTAGTACCGCGACACGGCCGCGTACCAGTCGACGTCGCCGATCTCGAACGCGATCTTGCCCTTCCACTTCGGATCAGCGAACCCGGCGAGATCGTCCGGCAGCGTCGAGCCGTCGATGTTGTCCGTGTTCCACCCCACGACGAACGCGTTGACGTAGGTCGATGTCCAGCCGTCGAAGCGGCCCTCCTCGGGCACGGCGTCGCGGTACTCGCTCTCGTAGTCGGCGAACAGGCCGGCCTGGGCCATCACGTTGTTCTCGTTGAAGTTGTTGTCGACGACATCGACGTTCAGGCTGCCTGCGGCATTCTCCGACATGATCTTCTGCAGCACGGTCTCGGAGTTGGCGCGGGTCGCCTCGACCTCGATGTCGTACGCCTCCTCGAACGCCGCGATCATCGGATCCACGTCGGTGTTCGAGGTGTAGATGGTCAGCGCCCCCTCCTCCTCGGCGAGCTCCACGAGCCGGTCGGTGCGCTCCTGACCCGTCAGGCCCGCGATCTCGTCGAACACGGCCGCCTCGGTGTCGACCTCAGCCCCGGCCTGCACGGTGGGTGCTCCGCCGCAGCCCGCGAGCAGGATCGTGATGGTCGCCAGGCCGCTGGCGACCGCCGGCATCCGCTTGTTCATGGTGTCTCCTTCGATGTCGCCTGCAGAGGCTTCTGCGCCAGCACCGTGCTGGCCAGGGTGTCGAGCGTGAGCACCTCGGCGTACGTGGCGCCGAGGGTCTCAAGCGTGCCGTCGTGCGCCGGCCGCGCACGGTCGAAGCACGCATCCGCGATCACGATCGCATCGCGACCGCTCGAGGTCGCGTCGGTGGCCGTCGCGCGGATGCACGCGGACGTGAGCCCGCCGCAGATCACGACGGTGTCGATCCGCTCCCGCGTCAGGTAGACGGGCAGCGGCGTGGCGACGAACGGGCTCGCGCGCGTCTTCGCGAGCACCCACTCATCGTCGCGCGGCGCGATCGCCGCCGGGAAGTCGCCGAAGTCGTCCGGCACCGTGGTGCGCCCGGGTCCGCGCCGCGCGCTCGCGCGGCCCGTGAATCGCTGACCGTCCGTGTCGGCGCGGGTGAACACCACCGGCAGCCCTCGGTCGCGGAAGAGGCCGATGGCCGAGGCGATCGTCGGCATCGCCTCCCAGGCGCCCACCCCGGTGTCACCGGGCGACTCGGCCCCGGTGAAGCCATACGTGACGTCGACGACCAGGAGGGCGGGCCTCATGTCGCGTTCCACTTCTCCACGAGGTCGTCGAGCGACATCACGTCGGCGTACTTCATGCTCATGTCGAACAGGTTGTTGCAGTGCGCGAACCAGGATCGGTCGAAGCACGCGTCGTCGACCACGAACGTGCGGTAGCCGTTCGAGCACGCGTCGACCGTCGTCGCGCGGACGCACCCGGAGGTCGACACGCCGCACACGATGACCGACTCGATCCCCTCGCGCACGAGGTAGACCGACAGCGGGGTCTGGAAGAACGCGCTCGCCTTCGACTTCTCGAGCACCCACTCGCTCTCGAGAGGGGCGATGGCGTCGGGGAAGTCGCCGAAGTCCGCCGTCAGCTTGGTGCCCGTGCGCTCCTTCTTGGTCGCGTTGCCGGCGAACTGCTGGTCGTTCGCGCTCGAGCGCGTGTAGACGACCCGCGCCCCCTTGCTGCGGGCCAGCTCGATCAGACGGGCGATGGTCGGCATCGCCTCCCACGCGCGCGGACCCGCCGCGGTCGAGTACTCCCTGCTCGCCTCCTCCTGCGAGAGGCCCTCCGATCCGGTGAAGCCGAACGTGACGTCGACGACGATGAGCGCGGTCTTCCCACCGAGCTCCATCGCGCTCGCGCGCATCTTCGCGCGTTCGTCCTCCGGCACGTTCTCGAGCCAGCGCTTCATGAGCCCTCCTCGATGCCGAGCCCTGCGATCACCTGGTCGAGCGTGCGCACGTTCACCATGCGCGGGAACACCTTGCGCATGAAGAACTCGCGCTGCTCCTCGTAGCCGTGGCAGCAGTCCTCGACGACGGTCACCTGGAAGTCCTTGTCGCGCGCCGAGTACGCGGTGGACGCGATGCCGACGTGCGTGGATCCGCCGACGAGCAGGATCGTGTCGATGTCGCGACTGCGCAGCGACAGCTCGAGGTGCGTGCCGTGGAATGCATTCCAGCGGTGCTTGGGCACGTCGTAGTCGCCCGGCTGCGGCGCGAGCTCGGCAAGCACCTGGTACTGCACTGATCCGCTGTCGTACGGCGGGTGATGCTTCGCCGGGTGCTCCGTCGTCCACGGGCGGAAGGAGGCGTCGGTGTCGGCGATGCTGCGCGCGAAGTCGGCGCCGTCGATGCGGTGGTCGGCGCGCGCGTAGAAGATGGGCACGCCGACCGTGCGGCAGGCCGCGATCAGCCGCGCGGTGGTCTTCTGGGTTCCGGCCGCTTCGATCGGCGCGCGGTACGCCTCGAGCATGTCGAAGACGATCAGGCCCGTGCGCTGCGGGTCGTAGGTCGTGGGCGGCACTGCGGGTCGTTGCATGTTCTCTCTCTCTGCCTCAGGACGGAGCCGGGCGCGCGGTGCGCGGAGCCCGCCTCCGTCCTGCGTCGATCACCGTCCGGTGACCTCGGCGTACAGCTGCTCGTAGTGGTCGTACTGCTCCACGAGCTCGCTGGGGTCGACGAACAGGGTCTCGACACCCTGCAGGCCCTCGTCCGCCTCCGCCTCGAGCGACGATCGCAGGCCCGCCTCGCGGAGCACCTCCTGTCCATCCGTGAGGATCCACATGTAGAAGAGGTAGGCAGCCGCGGGGTGGGGCGCGCTGTTCAGCAGCGCGACGCCGTTCGGCCGCTGCACCACGGGCTCGACGAGCGGCTCGTAATCGAGCGGAGCGCCCGTCGCCGCGATGCCTGCGGTCTGGTAGTCGTACGTCGACATCGCGACCGCGTACTGCCCGGCCGCGAGCTGGTCCATCTGCGTGGCGTGACCGTCGACCATGACCGAGTTGGCGGCGATGCCCTTGAAGATCTCCATCACCTCGTCCTCGCTCATGCCCTGCTCGAGATAGTGCTCGTACAGGGCCATGAACCAGTCGACCTCGTTGATCTCCATCGAGAGCATGCCCTCGTACTCCGCGCCGATGCGCTCGGTCACCTCGGCCGTGCGGCGGCC
The DNA here is from genome assembly GCF_001426925.1 of Microbacterium sp. Root53. Classification (GTDB taxonomy): domain Bacteria; phylum Actinomycetota; class Actinomycetes; order Actinomycetales; family Microbacteriaceae; genus Microbacterium. The sequence goes on along the minus strand of NZ_LMFR01000001.1, from coordinate 40,354 downwards.
CGGCGCCAGCAGGGGCGGCCTGCTGTACTTCAGGTCGAAGACCGCCGGCCCGTAGGGGCGGCTCTGCTCCTGCGTCTCGTAGATGCCGCGGAAGCCCTTGGTCACCACCAGGCCGACCGTCGCCCCCTTCTCCTCCAGCAGCGCGTTGGTCGCGACCGTCGTGCCGTGGCAGAAGAAGACGATGTCGCTGGCCTTCACGCCGTCCTTCGCCAGCACGTCCAAGCCGTCGAGGATGGCCCGCCCTGGGTCGTCCGGTGTCGAAGGCACCTTCAGCACGCGGTGCTCGCCGGTCTCCTCGTTCAACAGCACGAAGTCGGAGAACGTGCCCCCGGTATCGACTGTCAGGCGGTAGTTCGGCATCGGCCACCTTCCATCATCGTTGACTGTGGTCAGTCAATAGGATGGTCAGGCCTCGGTCAAGTATTTTTCTCGAACGTGCTGCTACGATCTATCGACAAGGCAGATGAGTCCTTCACAGGAGATCGTGCACGAACGCACCCAGCTGCTCGAGGTTGCGGCACTCGACCATCTCGATGAGTTGCGCGTACTGATGCGCGGCCGAGTCGCCGATCCCCCAGTCCTGCCGCGGCTCCGGGTTGAGCCAGAATGCGTGCTTGACCTTGCCGACCATCGCTTCGACGGCCTCCTCGCCGAGCGCCGAGTAGTTCGACCGCGCGTCCCCCAGCACGAGCAGCGTCGTCTTCGCCCCGAGGGCGTCGGCGTGCTCGGCCACGAAGCGCTCGAACACCTTCCCGTAGTCGCTGCGCCCAGCAAGCAGCGCCTCCCGGGTGCTGCCGGCGAGTTCGGCCATCACCTCCGCCGCGTCGGCGCCGGGGCGGAACCGGTCGGTCACCTCGGCGATCCCGTCGACGAAGGTGAAAGCGCGCAGACCATGGAACACCTCGCGCAGGGCGAACACGAACATCAGCGTGAAGTGCGCGAAGTCGGCGACCGACCCGCTGATGTCGCACAGCACCACGAGATCCGTGCGGTGCGGGCGCTTCGGCCGGTGGTGGGTCGTCAAGGGCACGCCACCCGTCCCCATCGCGGCGCGGATCGTGCGCCGGAAGTGCAGCGGGCCACCGCCGAGCGCGCGTCTCTCGCGCGCGAGCCGGGTCGCCAGGCGGCGCGCGAGCGGCTGGATCTCGCGTCGCATCGCCACCAGGTCGGCATGACGCGCCGCCGAGAAGGCCAGCCTGTCGAGCACCGGCCGCACGGTCTCGGTCGCCCGCCGCTCGGACGACTGCCGCTCGTTCCGGCGGCGGTCGATGTCGTCGCTGACCGCCTGGATGAACCGTGACATGCGCCGTTGCGCGAGCGTGTCGGCAACCGAGGCGTCCGTGCCCTCGCTGAGCAGCCGCTCGATCAGGCGGTTCACGACCCCCTGCACGTCGAGGCGCTGCAGCGTCTCGTACATCGACCAGCTGGGCGCCCCATCCGCACGGTTCGGGTCGCTCCCGAAGCGACCCACCGCGTCGGCCGCGAGCTGCCGCAGCAGCTGATCATCGAGGTCCGAGTCGCGCAGCGCCCGCTCGATGCGGCGGCGCATGGTCTCGAGCACGTCGAGGTTGTCGCCCACGGGCGTGTCGAGCTCGCCCTCCGGCGTCGGCATGCCGCGAGCGCCGTCGCCGACGCGGCGCGGGAAGTAGATGTCGAAGAGCGCGTCGAACGTCGGCCGCTGCAGCTGCCGCTTCACGATGGTCGCGGCGTAGGCCTCGCGTACCGTGTCGCGGTCGCGAAGCGACACGAGCGAGAGCGCCGCGATCGCGTCGAGATCCTCGGTCATCGAGACCGGCACGCCGGCCCTGCGCAATGCGTCGACGAATTCGAGGTGCCGCTCGAGGAGAGCCATCAGCGCGATCGCTTCATCAGCGCGACGTCACGAGTTCGCGGCGCGCACGATCCTGATCCGACACGTGCTTGAGCACCGCGCCGAGCGTCTGCATGATGGCGTCCTCGTCGAGCGTGTCGAGCTCGAGGGCGATCAGCGTGCGCGCCCAGTCGACCGACTCGGCGATCGATGGAGCCTTGCGCAGCTCGAGCTGCCGCAGGCGCGCGACCGCATCGACCACCTGCTCGGCCAGCCGCTCGCCGATCTCGGGAACGTGGCTCAGCAGGATCTCCCGCTCGCGCTGCGGGCCCGGGTAGCCGAGGTGCAGGTAGAGACAGCGGCGCTTGAGCGCCTCCGACAGCTCGCGCGCCGCGTTGGATGTGAGCACCACGAGCGGTCGCTGCACCGCCGTGATGGTGCCGAGCTCGGGCACCGTGACCTGGAAGTCGCCGAGCACCTCGAGCAGCAGGCCCTCGACCTCGACGTCGGTCTTGTCGACCTCGTCGATCAGCAGCACGGTCGGGCCCTCACGTCGGATGGCCGAGAGCAGCGGACGCTCGAGCAGGAAGCTCTCGCTGAAGATGTCGTCCTGCGTCGCGTCCCAGGACTGCTCCCCCGCGGCCTGGATGCGCAGCAGCTGCTTCTTGTAGTTCCACTCGTACAGGGCGCGGGCCTCATCGAGCCCCTCGTAGCACTGCAGGCGGATCAGCTCGGCGCCGGCGGCGCGAGCGATCGCCTTGGCGAGCTCGGTCTTGCCGACGCCCGCCGGGCCCTCGACGAGCACCGGCTTGCCGAGCGCATCGGCGAGGAAGACCGTGGTGGCCGCCACCTCGTCGGCGAGATAGCCGGCCGCGCCCAGCGCGTCGACCACGTGCTCCGCAGAGCGGAACCATGACGTCCGTGTCATAACTGCACCTTCCAGACGGAGACCTCATCGACGAGCCGGATGCCGCGAGACGCCGGCCGACGCACGCGGCCGGCGTCTTGCCCGTTCGTGGCCGCGAACGCTGAGCGCGGGTCAGCCCCCCACCAGCGCGCGGTACTTCTCGTCCCAGTACTCGAGGTTGTCCAGCATCTCATCCTCCGGAACCGAGATCGTCTCGATGCCCGCGAGCGAGTCCTCGGCCGACTCGACCGAGCCGACGCGGTAGTCCGACACGATCGCCTCCTGGCCCTTGGTCAGCAGGAAGTCCATGAACAGCATCGCGGCCGCGGGGTGCTGCGCACCGGCCATCAGGCCGGCGCCGTTCGGGCGGATGACGACCGGGGTGACATGCTTGTCGCCATCCTGCCACGCGACGGGGGCGCCGTCCTCGGCGGCCGCGCCGTCGATGGTGTGCTGGTAAATCGAGAGCGTGATCTTCAGCTTGCCGGCGGCAAGCAGGTCGCCCATCGCGCTGTGGCCCTTCTCGACGGAGGCGTTGGCCGCGATGCCCTCCCACATCGCGTCGACCTCCTCCTGGCTCATCCCCTGGTCGAGGTAGTACTGGGTGACGGCGGCGTACCAGTCGACGTCGCCGATCTCGAGGGTGATGAGACCTTTCCACTTCGGGTCGGCGAAGTCCTTGATCTCCGCGGGGAGCTCGGCCGGGTCGACCGAGTCGGTGTTCCAGCCGACGACGAAGGCGTTGAAGCGGTCGGCGGTCCAGCCGTCCATCTGACCCTCCTCGCGTACCGCATCGCGGTACTCGCTCTCGTACTCGTAGAAGAAGCCCTGCTGGTGCAGGATGTTCAGCTCACCCGAATTCGTCTCGACGAGGTCGACGCTGGTCTGCCCCGACCTACCTTCGGCGACCAGCTTCTGCAGCACCGTCTCCGAGTTGCCTCGCGTCGGCTGCACGTCGATGTCGTACTCCGCCTCGAACGCCTCGACGATCGAGTCCATGTCGGTGTTCGACGTGTAGAGGTTGAGCCGGCCTTCCTCCTCAGCCAGTTCCACGAGACGGTCGTGACGCTCCTGACCTTCGAGAGCGTTGATCTCGTCGTAGATGGCCGTTGCCGCCGTCTTCTCTGAACCGCCCGCGGCCGCGTCGGCGGCGACGCCGGCACCTCCGCAACCGGTGAGGACGAGGGCGAGCGCTGCCGCGCCGACCAGACCCAGGATGGGCTTTCGCATGTCATCTCCCTTGATGAGTGTGATTGCAGTGTGAGAGGGACGATCATCCGACAGGTGTCGGATGATCGAGTCAGACGGTCGCCATGGCCTCTCGGCCGAGCGCCGCCGACGTCGGGAACACCAGTGACTTGATCACCACCGGCACAGCGCCCGTGGCGGGCAGCAGCTCGCCGACATCGATGAAGTCGAACGCCTGAAGGTCGAGACCGTCGATCGAGATCACAGGGCGCGGAGCGTCGAGCTCCTCGTTGATGTGGATGCCGACCAGACCGCCCACGTCGCCGTCGCCGACGAGCACCAGCGGCTGACCGGCCGCGAGATGGTCCGCCATGCCCGCGACCACGCCGCGACAGAACGCATCGAGGCGGCCGAAGGTGGCCAGTCCTCGCCAGCGGTAGCACAGCGCGATGGGCTGATCCTGGGGCATTTCGGCGAAGTGCGTCAGGCCGGCCCGCACGGCTCCGGCGATGGCGAGGGCGTCGAGCTCCTCGGCGTCGAGCGGCAGGTGCGGCATGAGCACCGGCACGTTGCGCACGGGCAGCAGCGATGTCGGCTCCACGAAGATCGTGGTGCCGCTCACCTGCACGGTGTACTGCGAGGCGCCGACCACAGTCGCGCGGATCCCCTGCTCCGCCGCCTCCAGCCGCGGGTCCCAGCCGTCGACGCGCGCACGGATCGCGGCCGCCAGGCGCGGGCCGAGGTCACCGTGATCCACACTGTCACGGCCGTATACGTACTCGGCGACGCCACCCGAGAACGAGAACGTGTCGGGCAGGGCGCCGGCCGGCAGCGGATCGAGGCGCAGCAGGGCGGCGGTCTCGGGAGCGGTGACGCCGGGCTGCATGGCTGCGAACACGTGGTCGGCCATGCGCTCGACGAGACGACTGAGCCCGCCCGCCTCGGGGACCTCGCCGAGCGCGAGCCCGAGGCCGACCTCGTCCGCCAGCCGACGTGCGGCCTCCTCGACGCGCACGACGCGCCCTTCGGCGTCGAAGGCCACGATGCGCGCGCCGACGTCGATGGCAGTCAGCGCGATCACCTCGCCGGACTCGCAGAGGGCGATCTTCGACGTGCCGCCGCCGATGTCGACGTTCATCGTCCGACCCTGATCCCTCGAGCGATCCACCGCGCCCGATCCGTAGGCCGACAGCTGCGTCTCGAGGGCGTCGCCGGCGCTCACCGACACGAAGCGACCGGCGAGTTCGCTGAAGACGTCGGCGATGATCCGCGAGTTGGTGCGGCGCACGGCCACGCCGGTCATGATCAGCGCGCCGGTGTCGATCTCGTCGGGGGTGACGCCCGCCGCAGCGTACTGGCGCTCGAAGAAGGCCGCGAGCGCGTCGCGATCCAGTGTCTCCGGATCGCTGTACGGCGTCAGAAGCACCTCCGACTCGTGCGTCACCTCGCGTCGCGTGACGATGTAGCGGTTGTCGCGGCGCTCGAGCACGATCCGCGAGAGCACCATGTGCGTCGTGGAGGATCCGATGTCCACGCCCACGCTGACGAGACGGATCTCGTCCTCCTCCTCGACCATCGAACCGGATCCGGAGAAGAACCTGCCCCCCTCGTGGTCGAGGGGCGTCAGCGCCGAGGGGTCACTGAATCCCATCGGCCATCCGCCGGCTCCGCACGTCCCACTCGACATCGGCGGGTTGCTCGAACCACTCGTCCTTCATGCGCGACTCGACGCCGTTCTCCGCCAGCTGCGCCTCGTACTCGGCGCGGATGTGCGGATCCTCCTGCCAGTAGGCGATCGCGGTGCCACCCTCGTGCAGCTCGCGGGCGGTGTAGTCCGTGTGCTTCGATCCCGGCGCGCCGGGGTCGCGACCCGGGTTGTGCGGGCCGAACCACGCTGTGAGGCGGAACGGGTCCTTGGAGACCGAGAAGTGCTGGTGGTACCAGCGCTGCCCGCCCGGTGCCGCGGTGATGAAGCCGAAGGGCTCGTAGTCGAGGCGCTGCACCTGGTCGCCGTTGCCGTCGAGCCACGGGGTGGGGCCGAGGTGCTCGGGCCACGTGTAGGTGTATCCCTTGCCCTTGAGGCAGATCAGGATGGCGGCCGAGGTGTGCGCATGCGCCTTCGAGTAGCGGCCGTTCTCGTGCTGACCGATCCAGAAGTAGAACTGGTTCCTGGTCATGTACGGCTCGACGCGGCGGTAGCCGGGCGAGCGGCGGTTGTCGAGCGGCAGATCGCAGTTGACCGCGTCGGGGATGAAGTTGGTGCGGCGCATGGCGAGACCTCGCACCGGGTCGGCCTCGATCTCCTCGTTGTAGGCGTAGAAGTCGTCTGCGCCGCTGAAACGGTCGCGGAACACGAACGGGTTGTTGTAGACGGCCTCGACGTTGTTCAGCTGGTTCAGCACGTTCGGCGCGGTGTTGCCGCCCATCAGGAGAGCCGGCTTCGAGGTGGCGTTGACGATGCGGAACCACGCGTTGATCGGGATCGAGAACATCGACCCCTTCTGCCACTCGAAGGTGTGCTTGTTGACATCACCCTCCTGCCACACCTCGGCGGTGCCGCGCCCCTCCACGACGAGGTAGATCTCCTCGAACATGTGCTTCTCGGGGTTGAGCGCGCCGCCGGCCGGCACCTCGACCACGAAGTGACCCCACTTGGTCTCGGTTCCGTAGGTCTGGATGTAGCTCCCGCGACCGCCCTTGCGAGCCCAGTCCTCGCGAGGCAGGTCCGCGACGGTGCGCACGCCCAGGCCACGGAAGACGGGGATGCCCTCGGACTCCATGAAGAGGTCGTAGGGCGTGGGCTTCTTGGTGAAATCACCGAAGCCGGCGCGCGTCTGCTGACCCGCCGGCTCCTGCCAGGCGATCTTCTTCTCGTCGTCGGACATGATTCAGCCTCCAAGCGGCACGGGGACGTCGATGGAGTGGCGCTGCGTCTCTGCAGTCGAAGCTGTCGGAGCAACGTCGCTCAATCTGAACGTTATACCATTTGCAAGCATACGGCGACCGGTCGCCGCCGGTCCCAGACGTCGGAGGTTCTGAAAGGCTGGGTGGTGTGATGCGCGATCGGTTCCTCCCTCCTCGGCTCCCGCCTGTCGATCACGGGCCCGTGCGCCGCATGGACCCTGCCCGCGAAGATTCCCCGGAGCGGCTGGTGCCATGACACGGGACTATCCCGGCGCGGAGGCCTCATCCGTCGATGTCGTGGGCCATTCCGAACTGCACAGCCAGAACGCAGACGGCGCGCTGGCGGCGGCCCTCGAGGCGCTGCGAGGCATGGGCGAGAGGATCACGTCGCCCCGCGTCGCCGTGCTGCGCGTGCTCGCGGCCGAACACGCACACCTCACTGCGGAGCAGGTCGGAGGTGCGCTCCCCGACGTCCACCGGGCGACGGTGTTCCGCACGCTCGACAAGCTCGCTGCGCTGGGCCTCGTCTCCGCATCGCGCATGGACGAGGGCACGGGCTATCACCTGGCCGTCGTCGCTGCCCGACACGACCACCTCCACGCGCGATGCCAGCAGTGCGGCCGCGTCGAGGCGCTCCCCCGCGAGGCGTTTCGTGAGGCCCGCGATCATGTGGCCGACGAGACCGCGTTCCGGGTGAATCTGCGCGCCTCCGTGCTGGTGGGCATCTGCGCGGCGTGTGCCGCGTCGAGATGACGCCGTGCCGGACGCAGAGCCGGCGGCGGACTGCGAACCTGGAGTCACAGCATGCGGTTCAGAGGTCACACTCGCTGCGGATCGCGCGCCGCCGAACGCACGGCGGGCGCCGGCGACCTCGGGGTCAGGCGTTGATGTCGTCCATCGCCACGATCCGGTCGGCTACGCGGTCCAGCAGGGCCCGGTCGTGCGAGATCGCCAGCACGCCGATTCCGTCGCGGCGCACGCCGTCGAGCAGGATCTGCCAGATCTGCGCCTGCGTGATCGGATCGAGGCTCGCGGTGATCTCGTCTGCGATCACGTGGCGAGGCTTCGCCAGCAGCGCGCGCGCCAGGTTCACGCGCTGCAGCTGGCCGCCGCTCAACTCGTGCGAGAACGCGTCGAGCCATTCGGATCGCACCAGCCGGGTGCGCAGCACCTCGTCGAGGTCGGACCCGCCCTCGGCGAGCACCTCGCGGATCTTCCATCGCGGGTTCATCGCGCGCCCCGAGTGCTGCAGCACGAGCTGCGTCGGGCGCGCGCGTCCGGTGGCGGGTGGCCCGCTGACCTCGCCGCGGTCGGGCTTGTGCCAGCCGGCGAGCACCTTGCCGAGCGTGCTCTTGCCGCAGCCGCTCGGCCCCCACAGCGCGACGACCTCACCCGGTTCGATCGCGATGCTCGCGCCGCGCAGCACCTGCTCGCCGTCGTAGCCGAACCACAGGTCGGTGCCGCGCAGCGGCTCGTCGGCCGGTGCCGTCATGCGGCGCGCCCGAGGCTGACACCCGCGAGGGAGCGACGCCCGGGAAGCGCGAAGTCCTGCTGCGGCAGAGCGCGCCACAGTTCGCGCGAGTACGGGTGCGCCAGCCGCGATCCGTCGCCGGAGAACTGCTCGGGCGACGCCGACTCGATGGTGCGCCCGCGGCGCACGACCACGACGCGGTCCGCGACCGGCAGGGCGATCGAGATGTCGTGGCTGACGAGCACCACGGCGGATCCCGCGTCAGCGAGCGAGCGGATGTCGTCGATCACCTCGGCGGCGCTCGCCGGGTCGAGTCCCGGCGTGGGCTCATCGGCGAAGATCAGCTCGGGCTCACCCAGCGTCGCCATCGCGAACAGCACGCGGCGGGCCATTCCGCCCGAGAGCTCGTGCGGGAAGAGCCGGTCGACGCGCGCGGCCAGGCCCCGGCGCTCGAGGGCGGCCCGGGCGGCGGAATCCGGATCGGGCAGGCCCGCCAGACGGGCGGCGCGCGCCACCTGGGCGCCCACGCGCATGAGCGGGTCCAGGTGCGCGGGCGACTGCGGCAGCAGCGCCATCCGCCGGCCGGCGAGCGCACGGCGCTCCCCCGCGTCGACCGCCCGCCCCCGGAATCGCACGGATCCCGACTCGTGTGCGTTGAGCGGCAGCAGGCCCATCACGGCGAGGCCGACGAGGCTCTTGCCGGCCCCGCTCGCGCCGATCACGGCGACGACCTCCCCCGCCCCGACGTCGAGTGACATGTCGACGACGGGCGTGACGGTGCGCCGCCGCAGGCCCCTGCCGTACTGACTGAACGAGATCTGCAGGTGCTCGACGTCGAGGACGGCGGTGTCGGTGAGGGAAGCGCTCATAGGTGGTAGCTCCTCGGATCGGTGACGGAACGGAGGTTCTCGCCGGTGGAGTCGATCAGCTTGACGATGGCCAGCAGGCACACGCCGGGCAGCACGGCCAGCCACCACATGCCCGCCGACAGCAGCGTCATCGACTCGGCGAGGATGTTGCCGATGGCGGGCTGCGTGGCGTCGATCCCGAATCCGAGGAACGACAGCGCGGCCTCGTGCAGGATGGCGTGGGGGAAGACGAGCACGGTGCCCACCAGGAAGTGGGGCAGCAGGTGGGGCGCCAGGTGGCGCCGGATCACCGTCAGCCGCGGCGTGCCGAGCCCGCGCGAGACCGAGACGAAATCCGACGCGATCACCTGCTTGGCCTGCGTGCGCAGCACGCGGGTGAGCGTCGGCCAGTGGCTGAGACCGACGGCGAGGATGACGGCGTGGGTGCCGCCGCCCATCGCGAACGCGATGAGGATCAGCAGCACGAGGTGCGGCAGAGCCAGGACGAAGTCGACGAGCCAGTCGACCGCGGTCGCGACCGACCGGCCGAGAGAGACCGCGGCAGCCGCGAGGGTCAACGCGATGATGCTCGACATCAGCGCGGCCGTCGTGCCGACGACGAGACTCAGCCGCAGGCCGACGAGCGTGCGCGCGAGCATGTCGCGGCCGAGCCGGTCGGTGCCGAACCAGTGCTCCCACGACGGCGCCTGGTTGACCGCGTCGAGGTGCGTGGTGTCGGCGGCCTGCTGCGCGAAGCCGCTGGCGATGATCACGGCCGCGACGACGATGACGCCCACGCAGAGGTGAAGCAGCACGCGGAAGCGGCGATCCCTCAGCCCACGTCCGGAAGGCGCGACGGCGACGGCCTGGGTGTCGGTCATGGTCATCGCGGCTCCACCAGCTTCACGCGCGGGTCGATCAGGCGGTGCGCGATGTCTCCGAGCAGGTTGCCGACGAAGACGAACACGGTGGTGAACAGGGCGATCCCGAGGAGCAGCGGCACGTCCTGACGCAGCGCGGCCGTGGTCGTGGCCTGTCCCAGACCGGGATACGCGAACACCTGCTCGGCGAGCACGGCGCCGCCGAACAGCTCGCCGAACGACGCGAACGACAGGATCACCGCCGGCACGCTCGCGCCCCGCAGAATCCGGTGACGGATCAGCCCCCAGCCGCGCTCACCCTGTGCGCGGGCGAACGCGATGTGCTCGCTGCCGAGCAGTTCGATCACGGCCTGCCGGGTATGCATCACGATCGGCGCGACGCCTACGAGGCTGAGTGTCAGGGCGGGCAGGATCAGGTGCTGCAGGCGCTGCAGCACGGTGACGTCGCCCGCGAGCACCCCGACCGGCGCCGCGCAGCACGCGGGCGCGACCTGCAGCCAGACGGCGAACACGTACAGCAGCAGCAGACCGACCCAGAAGGTCGGCGCCGAGGCGAGCGTGTACGACCACCAGGTGAGCACGCGGTCGATCCAGCGCCCGCGGTTGAGGCCCGCCGCGACACCCATCGCGAAGCCCAGGACCCCCGAGAGCAGCCACGCGGCCCCCAGCAGCACAAGGCTCACAGCGAAGCGGTCGCCGATCACCTGCGCGACGGGCTGATTGAACACGATCGACGTGCCGAGTTCGCCCTGCACGACGTGGCCGAGCCAGGCGAAGAACCGCTCGACGGGCGGGCGATCGAAGCCCCATGCCTCGGCGATCTGCGCGCGCTGCTCGGGCCCGATCTTCGCCGTCTCGGCCCCGATGTAGGCCTGCACCGGGTCGACGGGTGACGCCATCATCAGGCTGAAGGAGGCGACCGCGACCGCCCCCAGCAGCAGCACGAGTCGGACGAGACGACGCCCCGCGAATGCGAACCAGGGCATCTGCATCCGCCCAGGCCGGACGCCCGGATTCTGTGCCGCCGCCATCCGGCTCATGCCGCGACGGCCCTCTCGCCGCGGGCGTGCGTCAGCACGTCCACTTCCACGATTCGATGCCCGCCGTGATCGGCCAGCCGTGCCCGTGCGGCTCGGTCTGCGGGGTGCCGAGGTCGAGGCACTCGCTGACGTAATAGGTGTGGTCGACATTCACCAGCCACGCCCAGGCCGCGTCGCCCTTGGCCGTGAAGCCGTTGCCCGCGCTGTCGAGCTGGGCGGCCTTCCACTCCTCGTTGGCGGCCTCGGGGTCAGTGCTGCTCATTGCCGCATCGAGGTGCGCCTGTACGGCGGGGTTGTCGTAGAAGCCGGGGTTCCAGCTCTCGATGCCCGCGAGATGCGCGCTGTAGAGGTTGTACATCTCGGTCGGGTCATGCGCGCCCCAGCCGAACAGCACCGCGTCGGCGTGCTGGCGCTGGTAGATCTCGTCCCACGTGGCGCTCACGACCTCGATGTCGATGCCGAGCGGGCGGATCTGGTCGGCGAACGCGAGCGCGATGCCCTCGCGCACCGAGTCGCCCGCGGGGTAGAGGAGCTCGAATCGCGCGGTGATGCCGCCCTTCTCGCGGATCCCGTCGTCATCCGAATCGATCCAGCCGGCCTCCTCGAGCATGGCCCTGGCCTCGTCCGGGCGGTTGTCCTCGATCGCCGAGTCGGGGTTGTGCCAGGGCGCGCCGTCCACAGGGCCGCTCGCGGGCGATCCGTATCCGTTCAGCACTCCGTCGACCAGGCTCTGGCGGTCGGCACCGATGTTGAGGGCGCGTCGCACGGCGAGGTCGGAGGTGACGTCGTTGCCGATCGGCGCACCGGCGTCGGTCGTCTTACCCTCGTCCGGCACGGTCGGCAGGCTCACTCCGCGGTTGTCGATGGAGGGCACGTCCACGAGCTTCATGCCCGCGATGTCGCCGGTGACGAGCGACGAGGACACGCCTGCCATGTCGAGCTCGCCGGCGCGCGCCGAGGCGAGGGTGCCGTCCTCGTCGGTGAAGACGAACACGATCCGCTCGAACTCGGGTTTGGTGCCGTAGTAGTTCTCGTTGCGCTCCACGATGAGCTGCTGACCCTGGTCCCATTGCACGAGCGTGAACGGGCCCGATCCGATCGGGTGCTGCGCGTAGCCGTCTGCCTCGTGCGCGGTCTTCGGCACGATCCCGAGCGACGTGAGGCGGTAGACGAAGGTGCTCTGCGGCTTCTCGAGCGTCATCACGACCGTCTGATCGTCGACGGCCTGGGCGTCGGCGAGGCCCGCCACGGAGGTCAGGCCGGGACTCTCCTTCGCGGTGAGGAAGGTGTAGGCGACGTCGTCGGCGGTGACCGGCGTCCCGTCGGAGAAGTGGGCGTCGTCGCGCAGGTGCAGCGTCCACGTGAGCCCGTCCTCGCTCACCTCATAGTCGGTGGCGAGGTCGCTCACGATGTTCATGCCGGCATCGAGCTTCAGCAGCGTCGACTGGAACAGCGGAGATCCGTACCGGCCCCAGCCGAGCGTGGGGTCGAAGCCATCTTCAGGCTCGCCCCCGATGGCGAGGCGCAGCTCAGATCCCGCGTGCTCGGCCGTGGCGCCGCCCCCGGAGCCCGAGGCGCAACCGGTGACGCCGAGGACCATCAGGGCGGTGACCGCGAGCGCGGCGAGGGCTGGTCTGCGCATGGATTTCCTCACGACGACGGGATGGAATCGGCCGCGGGCGCACGGGTCTCGCTCGAGCCTTCCTGAAGGCTAGACGCGATTCAGTCGCAAGACAAGCGAAAAACTAAACATCAGACCAAAACAGGGCCGCGCGTGCCAGAATCGACGCCAGGGCACGTGCCCAGGGCCGGGCACCCGGAGCGGGACCCAACGGAGATCCAGGTCGATCGCAGCGTCGCGATGGGGAGAATGCATGGATTCACGACAGCTTCGCTATTTTTCGGTCTTGGCAGAGACCTGCCACTTCGGGCACGCCGCCCAGACATTGCACGTGACGCCCTCCGCGCTGTCTCAGGCCATGCGCCAATTGGAGGCCGAGCTCAACGTGGTGCTCTTCCACCGCACGACTCGACGGGTCACACTGACCCCGGCGGGACTCTGGCTGCAGGAGGAGGCTGCGCAGATCCTGAGCAGGCTGCATGGGGCCACGCTGGCGATCCGGCGATTCTCCACGGGCGCGGCCGGCAAGCTGGGTCTCGGGTTCACCGGGACGTCGGGCTTCGCCTACCTCCCACGGATGGCCCAGACACTCAGGACGGCGCTCACGGGGGTCGACCTGTCATTCCGAGTGGAGATGCTCACGCCACAGCAGTGTGAGCACTGCGCACGGGCGCGCTCGACATCGGGCTCCTGCGCCCTCCCGCCGTGGGTTCGGACCTCGCGACGGTCCCGTTCGCCAAGGAGCCGCTGCTCCTGGCATTCCCGGCCGCTCATCCCCTGGCTCATCAGCCGAACCTGAGATTGCGCGACCTGAAGGACGAGGCGTGGATCGCCTACCGAGCGAAGCATTCGCTCATCAATGCCGCCGCCACCAGGCTGTGCCGGGACGCCGGCTTCGAGCCGAAGCGAGCGCACCTCTGCTGGGAGACGACCGTGATCATGGCATTGGTCGCGGCCGGCATGGGGATCGCGATGGTGCCCGGTGGCGCACAGTCCTTCGCGCTGCGGGGCATCACCCTCCGCGAGGTCCCCGACGCGCCCCCGCTGGAACTCGTCCTCGCCTACCGGGCGGACATCACCAACCCCGCCGTCGAACCCGCTGTGCGTCTGCTCAGCGACCTCGCCGCCCGCGAAGATGAGCTGCTCCTGACCTGAGCCGGCTTCACGGGACTGACCCGGCGGTGAAGGAGCACCGCCGGGTCAGTCCGCCACGCCGCCCACGTGGCGGCAACCCGCGAACCGAGGTGAAGGAGCACCATCGGGTCGCGAGCGGTCTCCGGTGCCGCGCGATCTCCCAGAGATCATCCGGCCTCATCTCCAGGCGAAGTCCGGATCCGTGTACACCTCGTCAGGCATCAGCGTCTTGAGCCCGCGTTGCCCGAGTTCGCTCTCGAACATGGCTCTGATCGACGGGTCCTCGTCGACGTACTCGACCTGATCATTTTTGTTGACGACCTTCTCGGTATACCCATTGAGCTGAATCGGCGGGTGAATGGCCAGATACCGCGCAGGTTCGGCGCCCACGTTGAAGTGCTGGTGGAACCACCGGTTCGGGGGCACGAACATCGACCCCTCCTGCCAGCGCACTACGACCTTCTCCTCGCCCTCCTTCCACATCAGCGAGTACCCCTCACCCTTCGGGATCAGGATCGCGCGACCGGGGCCGTGACGGTGCCCCTTCTTGTATGTCCTGGGAGCGAAGACCGACATGTGGGCGCTCATGTCCGTCCCCGCGAACTGGATCCGAACGGTCCGGCTTCATGGTGGGTCCGCCACCGCTGTGCCCCAGAAGGACGACCTTCTGGATGCCAGGAAAGTCACGCAGGTACTCGATGCCCTGCTTGACGGCCAGCGCGTTGTCTTCCCACGGCGCGCAGGCTGCTTCGTTGTTGTCGCACACGGGGTTCATTCCCAGCACCACGAAGCCACGCGCCGGCAGCTCCCCGGTGCTGATGTGCGACATGTAGTTCGAGTTGCGGTGCATTGCGATGACGGCGACTGAAGGATCCGGGTGCGCCGACGCATCCGGGTAGTAGAGCGCGCCCTTCACCGCACTGGGCGAGAACTGCACGAACGTGGGCGCGGGTGGGCCGTCGTCAGCGACCATGCCGGCGACGGTCTGAGCCGGCGCCTTCTGCGCGCTGAGGGTGTGAGCACCCAGGACGGTCGCTGCGATCAAGGCGACCGACGCCGCGCCGGATACGAAACGATGTCTCAGCAATGGGGACCTCCTTGTTCCCTTCGTCGGATATCTCAGGCCGGGCTATGAGCGACCTGGGCGGCAGTCCGCTCCCCGGGGCGCGGCTCAGCCGCCCACGAGCTCGCGGTACTTGTCGTCCCAGTACTCGAAGTCCTCGGTCGCGACCTCGAGCGGCATCGGGATCGTCTCGACTCCCGCGATCCAGCTGTCCTCACGCGGGACGGATCCGACACGAAAGTTGTCGTGCATGATCTGCTGTCCCTGCTCACCGAGCATGAAGTCCATGAACAGCATCGCCGCCGCCGGGTGCTCGGCGGCCTTCAGGACGCCAGCCCCGGTCGGGCTGATCACGACGGGGCCGACGTGCCCGCCGCCCTCTCTCTTCCACTGCACAGGTGCGCCGAGCTCCTCGGAGGCACCGTCGAGCGTGTGCTGGTAGATCGACAGGGCGATCTGCAGCTTGCCGGCCGCGAGCATGTCGCCCATCGCGCTGTGGCCCTTCTCGACCGACGCGTTCTCGGCGATGCCGGCCCACATCCCGTCGACCTCGGCCTCGCTCATGCCCTGGTCGAGGTAGTGCTTCGACACGGCCGCGAACCAGTCGGTGTCGTTCATCTCGAGCGCGACGCGCCCGTCCCACGTCGACTCGGCGAAGTCCTTGATCTCGGATGGGATCTCCTCCGCGTCGACGTTGTCGGCGTTCCAGCCGACGACGAAGACGTTGAAGTAGTTGGCGGTCCAGCCGTCCATCCGGGCCTCGTCGACGACAGCGTCGCGGAACTCGCTCTCATAGGCGTAGAACAGTCCCTGCTGATTGGCGATCACGTTCTCCTTGAACGGGTTCTCCAGCACGTCGACGCCCAGGCTGCCGGCGCTGTTCTCGCTCATCACCTTCTGCAGCACCGTCTCCGAGTTGCCCCGGGTGGCGTCCACGGTGATGTCGTAGGTCTCCTCGAAGGCCTCGATCACCGCCCCGAGGTCGGTGTTGGAGTGGTAGATCGTGAGCTCGCCCTCCTCCTGCGCCAGCTCGACCAGCCGGTCGGTGCGCTCCTGACCGCTCAGAGCGTTGATCTCGTCGTACACGGCGGTGGCCGACGTCTCCTCCTCCCCGCCCTCGCCGCCGGCGACTCCCGCCACGCCTGCTCCGCCGCAACCGGTCAGCAGCAGCGCCGCCGCAGCCATGCCTGCTGCACCGGTCCGCATCCTCTTCTTCATCGCATCTCCTTTGATGCCGCAGCCGTGCGGCTATGTCAGTCCCAGCAGCGCTGCGGGGTTGTCGGACGCCGCCCGACGGACGGCGTCTTCGGAGAGGCCCGCGTCGTACACCGCGCCCAGCAGCATCCGCAGCAGCGCCGACGGCGACGGGTTGCTGCCTCCGAAGAAGTCGCTCGTGAACACGGCGCGCTCGGCGCCGATCTCACCGACGAGCCCGACCACCTCGGCCGGATCGTGCCGACCGGGCGAGATCGTGGGCCAGCAGAACTCGATGTACGCGCCGAGCTTCGCGGCCTCGCGCACCGCATCGTGCGGCGCGCCGACGGATCCGGACAGCGGATGTCCGCAGAGCACGCGGTCGAAGCCGATCCGGTGCGCCTCCTCGGCGATCGCGAGGGACTCGCGCCACGACAGGTGCCCCGTGCTGAGCATCATGTCCTTCTCAGCGACGAGCCGAATGATCTCGCTCGCGACGTCGGTGAGCCTCTCGTCCTCGTCGAGCACGCTGAGCACGCCCAGCCGCTGGTGGTCGAAGTGCTCGAACGCGTCGCCGAGGCGCTTGCCGAAGCCGCCTCGCTCGGCGTCGTTCCTCGAGCTCCAGGTCGGCATGAACACCGCCTTGGCGCCGAGGTGCGCGGCCGCTTCGACGGCGAACGGGTCGAGCCCGCCGACGTGGCTGTTGAGCGTGATGCTGCCGTAGACCTCGACGGGCCCCTGGTACAGCTCCCGGATGTACGGGATCGCGGTGGCCGTCGGCCACAGGTGTGACTTCAGCACGACGGCGCGCATGCCGGCGTCCTCCGCCACGGGCAGCCATTCCCACTCCGATGCAGCCTTGCGGAACAGCGTCTGGGAGAACTCGACGTCGATGTGGCAGTGCAGATCGACGGCATCCCGCACGAGGCGGTCGTAGACGGTCTCGGCAGCCATCAGTGCATGCACGAGCCGCCGTCGACCACGAGGGTCTGACCGGTGACGAAGTCGCTGTCGGGCGAGATGAAGAACGAGACGGCGCCCGAGAGGTCCTCGGGCATCTGCACGCGGCCGAGGGCGCGGTCACCGACGCGCGACTTGCGGTACTCGATGTCCTTCTCCGACGCGTTCTCCTCGCTCAGGGTCGAGCCCGGCGCGATGCAGTTGACGCGGATGCCGTCCGCGCCCACCTCACGGGCGAGCGTCTTGGTGAAGCCGAGGATCCCCGCTTTGCTCGTGACGTAGTGGATCCGGCTCGCCGATCCCTTCAGGGCGGTGCCCGACGAGATGTTGACGATCTTGCCGTAGCCGTTCTTGGCCATGTGCGGGGCGACGGCCTTGCACATCTGCCATGTGCCGCGCAGGTTCACGCGCATCATGAGGTCCCACTCGTCCAGCCCGATCTCGTCGTACGGGGCACGCGACATCGGGACGACCGAGAAGACGGCGGCGTTGTTGACGAGGCCGGTGATGGTGCCGAACTCTGCGACCGCAGCGTCGACGAGCGCCTGGACGTCCTCTTCCTTGGAGATGTCGGCCCGCACGGCGAGGGCGCGGCCCCCGTCGGCGATGAGGGCCTCGGCCTTCGCCTTGGCTCCGGCCTCGTCGAGGTCGGCGATCACGATCGGGTAGCCGTCGGACGAGAGCCGGTCGGCATACGCCGAGCCGATCCCGTGCGCCGCGCCGGTGATGATGACGGCGCCGCGCTCCGCGGTCGTGGTGTTGCTCATGGTGTCTCCTCGGGGGTCGGATCAGAGGGTGATGGTCACGGACTTCTGGCGGCCGTAGCTGAGCAGCTCGTCGACGGAGCTCTCCTTGCCGATGCCGCTCTGCCGGAAGCCGCCGAATGGCGCGCCGGTCGGGCGCTTGCCGGTGCCATTGATCGAGATGTAACCCGAGTCGATGTGCCGGGCCATGCGCAGCGCCTGCGAGATGTCGCGCGTCCAGATGTTGCCGGTGAGACCCAGCTCGGGATGGTTGACCTGATCGAGCAGCTCGTCGTAGTCGTCCCAGTCGAGAACCGACACGACGGGACCGAAGATCTCCTCCTGCGCGATCGTCATGTCCATGGTCACGCCGGTGAACGCGGTGGGCTGGATGAAGTAGCCGGTGTCCAGCCCCTCGGGGCGCTTGCCGCCATACGCGAGCGTCGCGCCCTCATCGATGCCGGACTGCACGTAGCGGACCACCTTCTCGTAGTGACCGCGGAACGCCACCGGCCCCATGTCCGTGTCGTCCTGCATCGGGTCGCCGACCTTCAGCTCGGACAGGCGCTTCACGAGCGCCGCCACGAAGCGGTCCTTGATGTCGCGGTGCACGAACACGCGGGAAGTCGATCCGCACGACTGCCCCATCGAGCGGGCGAAGTTCATCGCCGCGACCGAGGCGACCGCCGCCTTCTCGGCGTCGGCGTCGGGGAAGACCACCATCGGGTTCTTGCCGCCGAGCTCGAGGCTGACGTGCTTGATCGCGGCCGACCCGGCCTCCATGATCCGCGACCCGGTGGGGACGGATCCGGTGAACGCGACGCGCGGCACGTCGGGGTGCGCCGAGAGCGCGGCGCCCGCCTTCGCTCCCGATCCCGTGATGATGTTGAACACACCCGCGGGGAAGAGGTCCTTCACGAGCTCCGCCAGCCGCAGCGCCGACAGCGAGGTCTGCTCGCCCGGCTTGGCGATCACGGGCGCGCCCGCCGCGAGCGCGGCGGCGGCCTTGCCCGAGATGAACTTGATCGGGTGGTTGAACGGCACGATGCGGGCGACCACCGGGTACGGCACGAACTCGGTGTAGGTCACCTGATCCGGACCGCTCGGGATCGTCTCGCCTTTCGTCTCGCCGGCGATCCCCGCGAAGTAGCGGATCTCGTTTGCCGCGCTCGTGACGTCGGCGCGCATGCTGGCGATCGGAAGTCCCGCGTCACGCGCGTCCAGCTCGGCCAGCTCGTCGCGGTTCGCGTCCAGCACGTCGGCGAACTGTCGCAGCAGCGCCGCGCGCTTGGTCCACGGCGTGCCGCTCCACTCCCCCGAGACCCGGCGAGCGGCGGCGACCGCGCGGCCGACGTCGTCGGCCGTCGCGTCGGGCAGCCGTCCGATCACCTTCTCGGTCGTGGGGTTCTCGGCATCCAGGACGCCGCCGTCCGAGGCCCCCACCAGCTGTCCGTCGATCAGCATTCCGCGCAGGGGAACCTTCACGTCGTCGCCCATCGTCATCTCTCTCCTTGCTCCATTGCTCTCATGCCGTGCTGCGGTATCCGCGAAGCGGACGTCACATGAACATCTCCTCGTAGAGGTCGGCCCACTCGTTGGTCTGCTTCATCACCTGCTCCGGATCGGTGAACTGCGCCTCGAAGCCGCCCTGCTCGGGCTTGAGCTCGGGGGTCAGCGCGTCCACCTCGGGATGCGCGGGAATGCCATTGCCGTCGCGGATGATCTCCTGACCTTCCTCGGAGAGGATGAAGTCCAGGAAGAGCATCGCGGTGTGGGGGTGCGGCGGGTACTTCGCCAGCGCGACGCGGGAGTACTGCGCGGTCACGGGGTTCAGCGGGGCCCAGTCGACGGGCGCGCCCTTGGACGCCGCGTCCACGATCTGGTCGTTGAACAGCTGCACGCCGATCGGCACCTGGCCGCTGATGACGCGGTCGAGCACGGCGCGACCGGAGGCGTCGACGTTCTGCATCTGCTGCGCGGCGAGGTCGTCGAAGTAGTCCATCGCGCGGTCCTCGCCCCAGGCCTCCATGAGGTTGCCCAGGAACAGCGGCCCGCCGGAGGTCGGGCTCGTGCTCCAGGACATCCTCCCCTTCCACTTCGGGTCGAGCAGGTCCTCATAGGTCTGCGGCACGTCGTCCGGCGACACCATGTCGGTGTTGTACGCGACGGCCATGAAGTACATCAGCTGCGGCGCCGAGAACCCCTCGGGGTCCTTCGCCGAGTCGGGATAGGCATCGAGCTCCGGCGACGTGAACGGCTGGATGGCGTCGGTGCTCTCGAGCATGGTGGCCGTGCCGGTGCCGTCGACGACGTCCACGAAGTGGCTGCCGGCCTGGTACTCCTTGATGACCTTCGACGCGACGTCGGTGGAGTTGGCGCGGTAGATCTCGACGTCGGCGAAGGGGTACTTCTCCTCGAAGGCCTCCGCGAGAGGGTTGGCGAGCTGGTCGGGGATCGTGGTGGTGTACCACATCAGTTTGCCCTCGTCCGCGGCACCCTCCTCGAGCATCTGCTGCCGGTCGGCACCGGACGCCAGGGCGATCTCCTCGGACCCCTCGGCAGCCTTGGCCGTGCTGCAGCCGGCGAGCGCCGACGCGGTGAGGACCAGAGCACAGACCGACGTCACGTTTCTGCGAAGCATCATCACTTCCCTCTCGTCCCTCCGCTTCGTCGCGGAGAAGTGCGGGCCGATTGATGCCAGCTAACACTTAATCAAAGGCTATTGCAAGCAGAATATCGATGAAAGGGTGTGTGGGCGGCGGAGGGACGCGCCGAACCCGGCGTCCCCGCCGGGGACGCCGGGAGCCACTCAGGCGCAGGCGCGCGGGAACCCGGGGGCCGGGCCCAGGGGGCGACGGGCACCGCTCGGCAGGCGCTACGCCTCGACCGGCTCCTCGGCCCAGCGCGCCTGCAGGAGAGACACCGCGGCGTCGACGACCGGATCGCGCGCGTCCTTGCGGAAGGCGAGCACCTGCTCGAGCTCGCCGACGCCGTCCACCTCGCGGAAGCGGACTCCCTGACGCGGCAGGGCGCGGGCACCCTCGGGCACCAGCGTGACGCCGAGGCCGGCCGCGACGAGGCCGAGCAGCACCGATGTCGTCAGGCCGAAGTGCGCCCGACGCGGCGTGAAGCCTGCCTGCAGGCAGGCGTGGCTCGCGGCGTCGTTCAGGGGCGAGTGGTCGCCGTCGTACGCGACCCACGCCTCGTCACGCAGATCGATCAGCGTGAGATCCGGCTTGTCCGCCAGCGGGTGCGCCTCCGGCATCGCGAGCAGCAGACGCTCCTTCACGAACGGCAGCGTCTCTATTCCATCGCCGACGACCGGAGGACGCAGGATCCCGAGCCCGAGCGCACCGGAGCGCAGCGCGTCGCACTGGTCGGGGGTCAGCATGTCGCCGCGCACCGACAGCACCACGCCGTGCAGCTCCTCGCGCAGCAGGCGCGCGATGCGGGGGAGGTACGCGTACGTGGCGATGCCCGTCATCCCCAGCCGGAGGAATCCCGACTTGCCGGCCGCGAGCCGCTTCACCGCGACCGCTGCCTCGTCGACCCGGCGGAAGATCTGCTCGGCCTCTGAATAGAGGAACGCGCCGGCGGTCGTCACGGTGACGAGGCGGGTGGTGCGCTCCAGCAGCGTGGCGCCGAGCTCATCCTCGAGCGCCCGGATCGCCTGCGAGATCGTCGACTGCGAGACCTGCAGCCGTTCAGACGCCTGCCCGAAATGGCAGGTTTCCGCCACCGCCGTGAAGTACCGCAACTGCCGCAGGTCCATATGCCGATTTCCCCCACCCGGAACGCCACGAGCGCCGCAGAGATAGAGAACGATAATATATGTTTGCCGAAGTGCTCGGTCTCGCGAACTTCGCGAGCGCCGCCCCATGCGCACCCCACTCCATCACATCCTGAGCGTCGTGGGGCCACAGAAAGAGATCATGTCTTCCACCTCACCCGACCGCCGCAGTACACCGAAGTTCACGCCGGTCAACGTCGGGCGGACGTCCTACGCCATCGTCGATCAGATCAAGCAGTTCATCCGCGATGGCGAGCTGAAGGCCGGGGATCGACTGCCCAACGAGCGCGACCTGTGCCAGCAGTTCGGAGTGAGCCGGGTCACAGTGCGCGAGGCGCTGCGCATCCTCGAGGCCAACGGCCTGGTCGAGGTGCGCGTCGGCGCCCAGGGCGGCTCGTTCCTCACCTCCCCTTCCGCCGAGCTGGTGGGCGACAACCTCGCGCACCTTCTCTCACTCTCGCCGATCACGGGCACGGCCGCGACGGAGGCGCGTCTGGCCTTCGAAGTCGCGATCCTGCCCCTGGTGATGAAGTACGCCACCGACGACGACATCGCGGCGTTGCGCGCCATCGTGGCCGAGTCGAAGGATCTCGAGAACGAGGGCCGGTACTCTACGGAGATGTCGGCCGCGTTCCACGTACGCCTCGCCGCGTGCGCGCACAACGGCGCCGTCGAGGTGCTGATGCGCAGCTTCTACGGCCCCATCCTCACCTCGCTCACGGAGGCGAAGGCGGCCGCCCCGGTCATGGGCATGCGCGGCATCCAGGAGCACGACGACATCATCGACGCCGTCGAGGCACGCGACCTCGAGCGCGCGAGCGCGATCATGACCGAGCACCTGGGGCGCACAGCCGATCGCATCAGGCTGCTCGAGGGCGACGAGTGAGCGTCCGCTGAGCCGCGTCGGCCGCGAAGGCGCCGACGCGGCCCCTCTGCGAGCGGCCACCGGCCCCCGCGGAGACTTCGCCGGTGCGCGCATGCGGTAAATGTGGTCTAATGGTCTAACCGTAGAAGGAGGACCATGATGACCGACGCAACGGCGCGCCCGCTGTCAGCCGGAACCCTCATCGTCGGGGCCGGCCAGGCGGGCCTGCAGCTCGCCACCAGCCTCCGAGAGATGGATCACGCCGGCAGGATCACGCTCGTCAGCGGCGAGCCCCGGCTCCCCTACCAGCGCCCGCCCCTGTCCAAGGCGTACCTCTCCGGCAAGGCCGACGAGACCGAGCTCTCGCTGCGCGGGGAGGACTTCTACGAGGCCAACGGCATCGACGTGCTGCGCGGCGAGTGGATAGAGACCATCACGCTCGTCGAGGGCGGCAACGGCGCCGGCCAGGCCCGGACGAAGAGCGGCCTGACGCTTGCCTTCGACAAGCTCGCCCTCACCGTAGGCGGCCACCCGCGCCGTCTGCAGGCGCCCGGATCCGACCTCGCTGGCATCCACTACCTGCGCGACGTCGACGACGCCGCGAACCTGCGTCGGGACCTCGACGCGGCCGAGCACGTGGTCGTCGTCGGCGGCGGCTTCGTGGGCCTCGAGATCGCCGCGGCCTCGACCGCCAAGGGCAAGAAGGTCACCGTGCTCGAGGCACTGGATCGGCTCATGGCCCGCGTGGTCGCGCCGGAGATGTCGGCGTTCTACGCCGCCGCGCACCGCCGCCGCGGCACGCAGATCGAAACCGGCGCGGCCGTGACCGGCTTCCGCGGCGAGGGCCGCGTGAGCGGCGTCGAGCTGGCCGACGGTCGTGTCATCGATGCGGACGTCGTCGTCGTGGGCATCGGACTCATCCCGCACACCGAGCTCGCGCAGCAGCTGGGCATCGGCACCGACCGTGGCATCGAGGTCGATCAGCAGGGCCGCACCCGCCTGCCCGGCGTCGTCGCCGCCGGCGACTGTGCCGTCGTGGCGCACCCCGACCACGGCCAGGTGCGTCTCGAGTCGGTGCCCAACGCGATCGCGCTGGCGAAGGCCGCCGCGGCGGCCCTGCTCGACCGCGAGCCCGTCGAGCCGCCGCTGCCCTGGTTCTGGTCCGACCAGGCCGACCTGAAGCTGCAGATGGCCGGCCTGTCGATCGGGTACGACCAGGTCGTGCTGCGCGGCGACCCCGACACCGAGCAGTTCTCCGCCCTCTACTACCGCGACGGGCGGCTGGTCTCGGTCGAGGCGGTGAACTCGCCGCGCGACTACATGGCCGTGCGCCGCGTCCTCGAGATGGGCCGCACCATCCCCGCCGACGCCGCGGGCGACCTCGACATCCCGCTGAAGACGCACCTGAGCGCGCACGCCCCGGCGTGATCACCGCACTCACGCTGAGAGGGCCTGGAGCTTGCGCTCCAGGCCCTCTCAGCGTGAGTGCGACAGTTCCGTGGCGTCAGATGATGAACGATTCCAGCGATTCGGGGGCGAAGATCTCCTCCGGCGCGCGCAGCGTGCGCGACAGGCCCTGCTCGTGGTGGTAGCGCAGGAAGGTCTCGAGCACCTTGCGATCGGACGGGCCGAGCCCGTACGACCAGAAGTCCTCACCCAGCAGCGTGCGCGCCTGCTCGAGGTGCACCATGAGCCAGGGGTCCATCAGCTGCAGCGCCGACGCATCGTAGATGCGCGCGTGCGCCTCCTTCTTGGCGATGTTCAGCGCCTTCGTCAGCGACTGCGCCACCCACGGCGCGCGCTCGTAGACGTCCCGGCGGATCACGACGACGTGCATGATCGGGAAGATCCCGGTCTGAGCGAAGTACTCCTGCTCGGCCGCCTTCGCGTCGGGGAACAGGCGCGCGACGGTGCCGCCCTTCGGATCGAACGTGCTCGGGATGCGGGGCGCGAGCAGCGCGTCGAGCTCGCCGTCGGCAAGCATCCGCGAGATCGTCTTGTCCTCGGGGATCGGGCGGACGTCGAAGGGCACGTCGACCTTGCCCTTCTCGATCCGGCCGGGGGTCTCCTCGCCGCCCGTGAAGTACGTCGCCGAGTCGAGCGGCACGCCGTAGTGGTCGGCGAGGATGCCGCGCTGCCAGACCACCGCCGTGAGCTGCATCTCCGGCATGGCGATGCGCTTGCCGACCAGGTCGGACGGCCGCTCGATGCCCGCCTCGGTGTTGATGAAGATGCCGCCGTGACGGAAGACCCGCGAGGTGTAGACCGGGATCGCCACGAACGGCGAGTTCTCCAGGCCGCCGGCCCTGTCGAGCGTCGCCGTGTACGTCGACAGCGACATCTCGGCGACCTCGAACTCGCGGTGCCGCAGCATGCGGAAGAAGGTCTCCTCCACGGGCAGGCGCAGATAGTTGAGGTCGACGCCGTCAACGGGGACCGTGCCCTCCGCGATGGACCGGGTGCGGTCGTAGTCGCCGCACGCGAATGTCAGCGGGATCCTGCTCATGCGCTCGTGCCCTCCAGGCGCGCCGCAAGGCGCGGATAGACCCGCAGCGCGTTGGCGCGGGTGATGCGATCGAAGTCGTCCTCGTCCAGGTCGGCGCTTCGCAGGTAGACGAGGGTGTCGTCCCACTCCACGCCCGTCTCGGGGTCGGCTCCGCGCACCGCGCCGAGCATCTCGGACGCGAACAGCACGTTCGCGGCCGGCACGACCTCGGTCAGCAGGTCGATGCCCGGCTGGTGGTACACGGCTGTGTCGAAGAACACGTTCGCGAGCAGCTCGGACGGATCCTGCCAGCCGTTGCGCACGGACAGGCCGCGGTAGCGTCCCCAGTGGTACGGAACGGCCCCGCCGCCGTGCGGGATCACCAGGCGCAGACCGGGGAACCGCTGGAACAGGTCCGACTGCAGCAGCTGCATGAACACGCTGGTGTCGGCGTTCAGGTAGTGCGCGCCGAGCGTGTGGAAGTTCGGGTTGTCCGCCGTCGAGACGTGCACCATGAACGGCACGTCGAGCTCCTCGGCCGCCTCGTACAGCGGGAACCACGACTCGTCGGTGAGCGGCTTGCCCGCCCACGTTCCCGACGGATCCGGGTTCAGGTTGGCCGCGACGAAGCCGAGCTCGGTGACCGTGCGGCGCAGCTCGGCGATCGCGCCGTCGAGATTGCCCTCGGGCGTCTGGGGCAGCTGCGCGGCCGGCGCGAAGTGCTCGGGGAACAGCGAGCTGACTCGCGAGATCAGGTCGTTCGACGCGCGCGCCCACTCGTCCGCCATGCGGGCGTCCGGCTGGTGGTGCTGCATGCCCGACGCGCGGGGCGAGAAGATCATCAGGTCGCCGCCGCGCTCGGTGAGCACGCGGATCTGGTTGCCGACGACGCTCTCGCGCACCTGGTCGTCGCTGATCCGGTTCCACAGGTCCGCGGATGCGGGACTCTCGCCGTTCAGCTGCGCCTTGCGGAAGTCCAGCAGCGCGCTGGGCTCGGTCGTGTAATGGCCGTGGACGTCGATGATCACTTGTCGGCCTCTTCCTTCCAGGCCTGGTAGTCCACGTAGCGGATGCCGGCCTTCTCGATCATGGGTCGCATGTCGTTCACGTCAAGCGCGATCTCGCCCGCCAGATAGCGCGCACGGGCGCGCTCCTCCTTCTCCTCGCGCTCGCGGGAGGCGCGCGCGACGGCCGGGGCCTGAGCGCGGGGGACGATGACCACGCCGTCGTCGTCCGCGACGACGACATCGCCGGGTTCGACGATGCGGCCCGCGACGGAGATCGGCACGTTGACGTCGCCGAGCGCGCCCTTGCGCGTGCCCTCGGCGGAGACGTGGCTCGACCAGACCGCGAAGCCCATCTCTCGCAGGTCGGCCACGTCGCGCACTCCTGCCTCGATGACCAGGCCGCGCACGCCCCGTGCCTTGAGCGAGGTGGCCAACAGGTCTCCGAAGTAGCCCATGTCGCACGGCGAGGTCGGCACGACCACGAGGATGTCGCCCTCCTGGCACTGCTCGACGGCCACGCCGATCATCGTGTTGTCGCCCGGGGCGACGGTCACGGTGACGGCGTTGCCCGCGACGCGCACGTTCTGCTGAATCGGGGTGATCGACGATCCGAGCAGACCGGTGCGTCCCTGCGCCTCGTGGATGGTCGCGACGCCGAACGCGGCGAGCGCATCGACCTGATCGAGCGGCGTGCGGGGCGGGTCGGTGACGACGACGCCCGGCATCAGGCGGCGTCCTTCCGGCCGCCGGGCTTGCCGATCAGCTCGGGCATCATCGAGATGTGGATCGCGTCCTCGTCGGTCTTGCCGGCGAGCACGCGGATCGCGAGGTCGACCTGGTCGATGCCGTAGCGGTGCGTGGCGAGCTTGTGCATCGGGAATCGGCCCGACGCGATCTGCGCGATCGCGAGCTCGCACGCATTGAACGAGTGACCGCGCGCCGACTTGATGGTGATCGCCTTCTCGGTGACCTGCTTGAGCGGGAAGTCGGGGAACGCAGCGAGCTCGCCCTGCACGACGAGCGTGCCCTCGCGACGCTTGAGCACGTCGATGCCCAGCAGTGCCGGTGCGGTGCCGGCGCGCGAGGTGCAGTCGAGCACGAAGTCGAGGCCGCGACCGTTCGTGAGATCCATGATCTTCTCGCGCGGGTCCTCGGTGAGCACGTCGATGGTGTGATCGGCGCCGAGCTCCTCGGCCAGCGCGAGGCGGTCCTTGTCGCGGGTGGTGCCCGAGACGATGATCTTGGATGCACCGGCCTGCTTGGCCGCCATCAGCTGGGCCAGGCCCTGCTGGCCCGGGCCCTGGATGAGCACCGTGTCGTTGTAGCCGATGCCGGCGGTGAGCAGCGCCCATTCGATGCCGTTCGAGATCGGCATCACCAGACCGGCCAGCTCGGGGGTGACGGTGTCGGGCACCTTGTGCAGCACCGCGTTCCACGGCAGGTACATGTACTCCGAGAAGCCGCCCCACAGGTTGCCGTCGAAGTCGGCCGACGTATAACCGAAGCGGCGGGCGTCGGGATTGGTGCGCCAGTCGGTCGCCTCGCAGTGGCGATACTCGCCGATGCGGCACCACTCGCAGTTGAAGCAGGCCACGTAGTGCTCGACGAAGACGCGGTCGCCCTCCTGCAGCCCGTGGCGGATCTTGAACTGCTCGCCCGCCTCCACGATCACGCCGACGTTCTCGTGGCCCATGATCACGCGCCCCTGCGTGGCCGGGGTGCTCGGCGGGTTGAAGTACAGCTTGGCGTCGGTGCCGCAGATGCCGGCGACCTCCACCTTCAGCAGGGCCGAGTCAGCGTCGATGCGGGGCTTCGGGAGCTCCTGCATCTCGGTGACCCCCGGCGCGGTCCGCACCGCTGCCAGAACCGTTTCGCTCATGCGCACATCCTTGGGCTCTTCATTGGATAAATGGTCATACCACGTTAGCATTCGAGGCAGTCGCACCACACGATCTCGGAGGCACCATGCACCTGTCCACACTCACCCGGCTGCAGGGCGCGAACCGCGCGCTCATCACGGGCAGCGTCGCCCCGGCCGGGTACACCCTCGACTTCGTCGATGAGCCGGTCCTCGTGAAGGGCTTCCGCAAGATGGTGCGCAACCTCGAGTACGACGTCGCCGAGATGGCGCTCACCACCTACCTGACGGCCAAGGAGCACGGCGCCCCGTTCACCGCGCTTCCGATCTTCCTGGTGCGCGACTTCCACCACGGAGCCGTGCAGATCCGCAAGGCCGACTCCGGAATGACGGCGCCCGACCTCGCGGGCAAGCGCGTCGGGGTCAACCGCGGCTACACGGTCACCACCGGCGTGTGGGCCCGTGCGGCCCTCGCTGAGGCGGGACTGGACCTGACGAGCGTCACCTGGGTGCGCTCCGGCGACGAGCACGTCGCGACCTACGTGCCGCCGGCCAACGTCGTGCAGGCCCCAGAGGGCCGCACTCTCGAGGAGCTGCTGCTCGCCGGCGAGCTCGACGCCGTCATCGGCGCCTCGATCGACCACCCTGACGTCGTGCCGCTGTTCGCCGACCCGCTGCGGGCCGGCCTGGATGTGCTGCGCGACACCGGTGTCTTCCCGATCAACCACCTCGTCGTCGTGAAGGACTCGCTCGTCGCCGAGCGCCCCGACCTCCCCCGCGCGATCTTCGACGCCTTCACCGAGGCGAAGCGCCGCTACGTCGACGAGCTGCGTGCGCACAGTGACGGCGCGAAGAAGGGACAGGATCGCACCCTCACCGCCGTCATGGAGCTCACCGGATCCGACCCGCTCCCGTACGGCGTGGAGGGCTCGCGTGTGACGCTCGAGAAGCTGATCGACAACGCCATGACGCAGGGCATCCTGACAGAGCGTCCGGCGTTCGAGAGCATCTTCGTGCCGTCGACGCTCGGGATGCGCGGCTGATGACCCGCATCGCGATCACCGGCGACCATCACGGCATCGGCATGCGGCCGCGGATGGTCGAGGTGCTCACCGCGCGCGGGCACGACGTGATCGACCTCGCCGCGCACGTCACCGACGTCGTCGACTACCCCGAGCTGTGCGCCGACCTGTGCCGCGCTGTGCAGTCCGGACGCGCCGAGCTCGGCATCGTCCTGGGCGGCAGCGGGCAGGGCGAGGTCGTCGCGTGCAACAAGATGCGCGGCATCCGGGCGGGCCTGGCCTACTCGGAGTTCGCCGTGGACATCTCGCGGGGCAACAACGACGCCAACGTCATGGTCATCGGCACCAAGGTGCTGGACGAGGAGCAGGCGCTCTCGCTGCTCGACCGCTGGCTCGCCACGCCGTTCAACGGCGGCGTGCACGCCGAGCGCATCGCCCAGATCGCGCGCCTCGAGGAATCCGGCGGCATCTGACGCCGACAGACGTGAGAGGGGCGGTGGCTGCAAGCCACCGCCCCTCTCACGTGTGCGCCTAGTACTTCGACAGGAAGTCGCGCACCCGGGCCACTGACGCCTCCGGTGTCTGCTCCGCGACCGGCACATCCCAGTACTCGTTCACGGGCAGGCATTCCTGCAGGTACCGCGCGGCCGACCGCGTGTGCGAGAGGTCCTCGCCCGGCACGATCAGCGCGGGGGTGTCCAGCAGCTGCAGATCCTCCGGTTCGGGGCCGGGCACCGTGTCGCGGTCGAACAGCAGGCGCGCCGATCCCGACACGATGGTCGTGTAGCGCTCGATGCTGGTCTGCGCGAACGTCTTGGCGAACTCGTCGTCCGAGCGCAGCGCCGCCGCCCAGGGGCTGACCCGCGGGTCCTTGCTGAAGCCGGCCTCGGTCGAGCGGGCGTGCTCCACCACCGCGGCCACGCCGTGCTCGAGTGCGAAGCCGAGGTGTTGCGTGAAGCGCTTGTGCTGCGCCGCGCGGTACGTCACGCCGCCGGCCGGCGAGAACAGCACCATGCTGCGCACGCGCGCGGGCTGCGCCACGGCGAGCATCGCCGCCGAGGTGCAGCCGACGCAGCCGCCCATGGTGTGCACCTGCTCGAAGCCGAGGTGGTCGATCAGCGCAAGCGCCTGATCCACGTACTTCGGCCAGGACAGCCGCTCCAGGCGTCCGCCCGAACGGCCCGACTCGCGCCGGTCGTAGACCACGCAGGTGTAGTCCTTCGAGAGCGCCTCGACGAAGCCGAGGTCCTTGTACCGGCCGAACGTCGTCCAGTTGTCCAGGCTCGCGTCGAAGCCGCCGGGGCTGAACATCAGGATCGGCGGACCATCCCCGATCACCTCGTAGCGAGTCCGGATCCCTCCGAGTTCCACCTCAGGCATATCGCACCCCTGTCACTTCTGACCCTTGAGCTTGCGGGCGCCGCGGATGTCCGCCGCGCACTCGGCGAGCGCGTCGTGGATCACCTTGGCGACGTTGGCGTAGGTGTCCGGTTCCGCGTCGACGTTCTTCGAGTTGTAGCCGACGGCCGCGGTGATCATGCGGATGCGGCCGTCCAGCCACGGTCCGCCGCCGAACCCGCCCAGCACCGGGATCCTCACCGCGTCCACGACGGCCGCGCCGATCACCGGACCGGAGTTGGTGAAGTTCAGCGCCACGGCGCCGGCGTCCTCGAGACGCTTGGCCTCGCCGATGAACTCCTCGACCATCTCGTCGGGGATCTCCGCGGTGTGGGCCGCGCTGTACTCGATGCCGTACTTCAACGACGTCTGCGGCGTGATGCCGAACTGGGCGAAGACGGGCACGCCCGCCTTCGTCACGGCCTCGACCGCCTCGGGGAAGTCGGCGGCGCCGTCGAGCTTCACGAGATCGACGGCGGCTTCCTTCACGAGCCTGATCGCCGCGGGAACCGCGTCGCCGGACTGCAGCGGACCGAAGGGGAAGTCGGCGCTGACCAGCGCGTTCTTCACCCCGCGGCGCACGGCCTTGGCCGCCACCAGCAGCTCGTCGAACGTGATCTCCAGCGGGTTCGGCTGTCCCCACAGGTTGGTGCCGACCGTGTCCCCGACCGAGACGATATCCGCGCCGACCCGGTCCGCGATCGTGGCCATGTGATAGTCCCAGGCGACGAAGCAGACGGACTTCTCGCCCGCCTGCTTCATCGCCTGCAGCTGAGGGATCGTCGTCATGCGCGGATCGCGACCAGCAGCTGGAAGAGGTCGTCCTCGTCAGCGGGAACCAGGAGGATCCGGCAGTGCGGACGGATGGCGGCCAGCGTCGAGCTCTCGAGGTCGCCCTCGTTGAGCATCAGCAGACCGGCGGTCATGATGGACCGCTCCCACGCGGCCTTGCCGACCGCCCAGGTCGCGTCGGGTTTGATGCCGTTGGTCGCCACGAAGATGATCGAGTCGGAGTGCTCGATCTCGGCCTCCATCAGCCGCGTCTCACCGTCCAGGGTGAACAGCTCCACGCCGGTGTCCGACACCGTGTAGAACTGCGCCTGCCCCCACGGGTTGTCCGCGATCCTGCGCACGACGGCCTCGGCCGCGTCATCGAATGCGATGACACGGGTCGAGCGCGCGAAGGCCAGAGGGTAGTCGAGGCGGAACGAGGCCTCCTTGGCGGTCGTCGCGAGCACGTGACTGCTCACCATGATCGGCTTCGACATGTTCACACCGAGGTCTGCGGTACGCCCGGACGCGCCTTGAACGCCTCGCCGATGCCCTCGACGAACGGCTGGTCGGCCGGCAGCACGATGGCGACCGAGCGGATCTGCTGGTGCTCGGGGATGTTGCCGGCCGGCTCCGTCCCGTTGTCGCGCAGCGCCTCGGCGGCACGGCGCAGCTTCTGGCGCGCCTTGATGATGCCGGCGTCGGTCGCGACGAGCCGCTCCTTCGTGCGGTCGACGATGGGGCCCATCGACTCCTGCAGCGACGAGTCCTGGATCGCGATGCCCTCGACACCCGAGAACAGGATGCCGGCCTTCTGCTTCTCGCGATCGATGAGGTAGTCGTTCTCCTTGTTCGCCACCGGGCGGTACGTACCGGGGATGTTCTTGGAGTGAACGCCCGCACCGTCCTTCATCGCCTGGACCTCGGCCTCGGTGAGTTCACGCGTGGGGTGGTAGTCGAACGACCACGCCCAGCAGTTCTCGTCGTCGATCGGGACCCAGAAGTGGCCGTGGACCGGGTGGTCACCGCGCGGCGGCACCATCGTGAAGTTCGGGAGCACCCACGGCGTGACACGCCAGTAGTAGTGGCCCTCCTCGGCGTTGCGGCGAGCGCCGATCAGCAGGCCGCCCTCGTTCTCGACGACCTCGAAGAAGGGCTTGAGGTCGTTCTTGTTGTACTCGTTGCCCTTGGCGCCCTTGAACAGCGGGTCGGCCTCGAGGCCCTTGCCGGTCGGGCCACCGCCGTGCAGCCAGGTGACGTGGCTCGAGTCGATGCCGCCCTCGAGCGCCTGCAGCCAGTTGTTCTCCTGGTAGCGCTTCGAGGTGAAGGTCTGCTTCGAGGGGACGGTCGCGAACTCCCACGTGGGCAGCGGCGGCTGCTTATCGGGCTCGCCCATGTATGTCCACAGGATGTCGCCCACCTTGACGAGCGGGTACGAGCGCAGCTTGACGTTCTTGCAGAACTCCGAGTTGTTCAGCTCGCTGGGGACGTCGATCGCCTGACCGTCCTGGTTGTACTTCCAGCCGTGGTACGGGCAGCGGATCCCCCCCTCCTCGATGCGTCCGAAGAAGAGCGAGATGCCGCGGTGGGCGCAGAACTCGTCCATGAGTCCGTACTTGCCCTCGGGGGTGCGCACCGCGACGAGGCGCTCCGACAGGATCTTCACCCGGACGGGCGGGCAGCCGTCCTCCGGCAGCTCTTCGGTGTGCAGCACGGGCTGCCAGTAGCGGCGGAACAGATTGCCCATGGGCGTGCCAGGGCCGGTCTGCGTCAGCAGCTCGTTGATGTCAGGGCGCAACATGATTCTCTGTCTCCTCTCAGTGCCACGCCTCAGCGCGCGGCTCCACGACGAGTCCATCGAGCTCGTCGCACATCTTGATCTGGCAGCCGAGACGGCTCGCCTCGGTGAACTCGGACACCCCCATGTCGAGCAGGTCCTCCTCGAGCGGGCCGGGCCCGCCCACCTTGTCGCGGAACTCGTCCTTGACCCAGACATGGCACGTGGCGCACGAGAGCTGGCCGCCGCACTCACCGACGATCCCCTTCACGCCCGTCCGCACGGCAGCGCTCATGACGCTCTCACCATCGGCAGCCTCGACGATGCGCTCGGTACCGTCACTCTCGACGTACACGACCTTGGGCACGCGAGCCTCCTTCCGCGTAAACATCTATTGGACTTACCAATCTACCTCGCCCGGGGGCTGCTCTGTCAAGACAGCCGCGGATCGCGGGACACGCACGCGTCTGTGAGGCGAGCATGGAGTCCTGGGCTCTGACCATCACCGGCGACATTGCGGCCGACACCCTGCTGACCGACTACCCGTTCGCGCTCTTGATCGGGATGCTGCTGGACCAGCGAGTGCGTGACCCCGCAGGACCCGCCTGACGGGCACCTAAGGTCAAGTCGCAGAGAACGTTAACTACAGCGATGTGATTCAAGGTCTGTACGCGGTTCTCCATCGACGGGCGCTTCGGATCGCCCTATAACCATGTCGCGTACGTCGCCGACCCGCTGGGCGACGAACCTCCACTCGAGTCCGCGACGTGGCGGGCAGTGAACGAAGCGAACCGCGCTTTGGCGCGACTGGACCAAGCCTCGAGCCAGGTCCCCAGCCCTGATCTCCTCCGTCGGCCGACGCTTCGGCGCGAAGCACAGAGCACCTCAGCTCTCGAGGGAACCTTCGCTCCCCTTGAGCAGGTGCTCGGGGCCGACACCAGCGACGAGAAGCTCAGCAAGGAGCTGGTCGAGGTGCTGAACTACGTGGAAGCTGCGAGCGTCGCGTTCAACTACGTGGCAGAGTCCGGGAATATCACGGTCGGCCTCCTCGAGACATGTCAGAAGGTCCTTGTACGAGGCACAGACTCGGATACGCAGGATGCCGGACGCGTGAGGACCACACCGGTCGCGATCGGCAGCCCGACCGGCTCGATCGAAGACGCGAGGTTCGTGCCCATGCCGCCGGGCGTCGAGCTCAGAGCAGCGATCGGAGACCTCATCGATTGGATACGGTCGCGAGAGATCGAGCGCGACCCGATCGTCGCGGCCGCCCTCGCGCACTACCAGTTCGAGACACTTCATCCGTTCAACGACGGAAACGGACGCATTGGACGCCTGCTCGTTGTGCTCCACTTCATGGTCGACGGCGTGCTGCGCGAACCGCTGCTCAGCGTCTCACCCTGGTTCGAAGCCCGAAAGACGGAGTACCAGGATCATCTCGCTTCGGTCTCCGCCACTGGTCGTTGGGATCCTTGGATTCGCTTCTTCGCAGAGGGCATCGCCGCATCCGCCACGGATACCGCGCTTCGCGTCGATCGCCTGCTCTCAGTGCAGCGCCGCTACGTCGAGCTCCTCCAAGAAGCTGGGAGCAAGGGCGTCATCCGCG
This sequence comes from Microbacterium sp. Root53, assembly GCF_001426925.1. Lineage (GTDB taxonomy): Bacteria > Actinomycetota > Actinomycetes > Actinomycetales > Microbacteriaceae > Microbacterium. Next base: position 6,011 of record NZ_LMFR01000001.1, on the reverse strand, counting down.
ATATCGCCGACATCCTCATCGGTGACCCGCTCGTGACGGTCCCCATGCTCACACGACGCTTCGGCAAGGCCGCGCCGACAGTCAACGCTGCACTCGAAAGGCTGGTAAGCCTCGGTATCCTCAGCGGTCCGATCCGGACGTACAACCGCAGGTTCATAGCGCGAGACATCTGGGCGGCGGTGACCGCACCTCCTGGCGCGGTCGCGGAGCGCAATGCACCGCTGATCGCTGAGGGCGCGTAGAAGCACCGTCGCCCCAGCAAGCCGGGGAGAGAATGGTCACATGACGCTCTCCATCACCGGTGACGACGCCGCCGACGCGCTGCTGACCGAGAACCCGCTCGCCCTGCTGATCGGGATGCTGCTGGACCAGCAGATCGCGATGGAGACGGCGTTCACGGGCCCCGAGAAGATCCGGCAGCGGATCGGATCCGTCGACGCGGCCACGATCGCGGGCTACGACCCCGAGGCGTTCACCGAGGCGTTCCGGCAGACGCCGGCCGTGCACCGCTTCCCGGGCTCCATGGCTGACCGCGTGCGCACGCTCTGCCAGACGATCGTGGACGACTGGGGCGGCGACGCCGCCGCGATCTGGACGCAGGGCGACCCGGACGGCAAGGAGGTGCTGAAGCGCCTCAAGGCCCTGCCGGGATTCGGAGATCAGAAGGCGCGGATCTTCCTCGCGCTGCTGGGCAAGCGGTACGGCTTCGACGGCGCCGGATGGCGCGAGACGGCGGGTCCGTACGGCGAGGAGGGCGCGTTCCGCTCGGTCGCCGACATCACGAGCCCCGAGACCCTCGCCAAGGTGCGCGAGTACAAGCGCGCGGCGAAGGCCGCCGCCAAGAACGGCTGACGTGAAGCCGTCGGGCGGCGACGTCGCCGCGCACCTGCTGGGAGTGACGCCCGAGCGTCGCCGCGCGGACGCCGAGATCCTGATCGACCTCATGCGGGAGATCTCGGGGCGCGAGCCGGTGCTGTGGGGCACGATCATCGGCTTCGGCTCGTGCCACTACCGCTACCCCACCGACACCGAGGGCGACTGCGGCATCCTCGGCTTCGCGCCGCGCAAGGCCGCCACGACGATCTACCTCCTCGACGGGGTCGACGCGCACGCCGAGGAGCTCGCACGGCTCGGCCCGCACACGACCGGGGTGGGGTGCCTCTACGTGAAGCGCCTGGAGGACGTGGACCTCGACGTGCTCCGCGGGATCCTGACCCGCTCGCTCGCCTGGGTCGAGGGGGGCGGCAGCGAGGGGATGCGTCTCACCGTCACCGGATGACGGCGCGTCAGAGCACGCCGAACATCGCCCGGACCGCCCGCTCGGCCGCGACGCCGTCGCACGCCACGACGGCCTCACGCAGCGCCGCGCGGTGCTCGAGGATGCGGGCCGCTGTCGCGGCGTCGCAGGAGACCCGCATGGCGCGGTCGATCATGGCGGTCACGTCGGTGCAGCCGCGGATCAGGCTGTTGCCGGTGCACGCGATCAGGTGCTTGAAGAGGCGGCCGAGCGTCGCGGCGGTCTCCCCGGGCTCGGCGGCTGCGGTCGCCTCGTCGAGCATCGTGAGCGCGAGCGCGCGGTCGTCCTCGAACATCCGGTAGGCGGCGAGGCGCGACACCGATCCGTAGAGGTAGCCGCCGTACTCCCACGCCTCGGCGACGTGCTGCTCGGTCAGCGCCGTGACGCGCGTGTAGCGGCTGGSGGAGGTCTCCACCAGCCCCGCGCGCTCCAGCCGCTGGACGGCCTCGCGGATCGGCATGCGGGACACTCCGAGCCCGGCCGACAGCTCGCTGTCGCGCAGCAGCTCCCCGGCCGCGAGGCGGCCGTCCAGGATCGCCTCGCGGAGACGGTCGTAGACCAGGTCCGACAGGCGTGGACCCCGGTTGCGGAGCGGGGTGTCGAGATCGAGTACAGCGTCCAATGGGGCGTTCCGTTTCCGCAGAGAGAACAGGGAACCCCCTCCCCTGCCCATGCTAGTACCCGGGTAGGGTACCCATGCGGCAAGGCGGCCGCGACGCGCCGGGCGCGATCACTGCCGCACGCGCTGCGCGACCTCCCCGAGATCGCCGTCGATGCCGTGGAGCTCGCGGACGGCGGCCTCGGCGCCATCCGCGTCCTTCTCCTCGATCGCGCGACGCAGCCGGGCGATCAGCGGAAGGACCGCGTCGAGCACGCCCGCGAGCGGGATGTTCCGCGTGACGTAGTCGACCGTGTAGAGAAGGTCGCTGCGCAGCTTGAAGTTGCTGTTGCCGCACGTGGCGATGATGTGGCGGTTGAACGCGCGCGTAGCGTTGAAGTACGCGTCGCGATCTGTGCCGGCCGAGACGATCGCATCGAGCAGCCGGACGGCCTCCTCGCGCTGCGCGTCGTCCATGCGACGCGTCGCCATGCGCGTCGCGGCGCCGTAGAGGTACCCCGCGTACTCGACGATCTCGGACGCGCGCTCGGGAGTGATCTCGACGACGCGGGTGTAGCGACTCGCGGCCGTCTCGACGAGGCCCGCGCGCTCCAGGCGCAGCAGCGCCTCGCGCACGGGCATGCGCGAGACGCCCAGGCGGTCGGCGAGGGCCTGGTCGCGAAGGCCTTCGCCGGGCTTGAGCTCTCCGTGGACGATCGCCTCGGCGATCTGGTCGAAGACCATGTCTGAGAGTCGCGGGGCCTGCGGCGGGCGCAGCGGGGCGCCGAAGTCGAGCGGGGACATTGAACGATCCAATCCAGCCTTACGGCTGACGAGCACTGGGAGGCCGGGTTTACCTCCCATGGCGGACGATTGTACATTCATTGAATTTTCCGTGGCCAGGATCTATTCCGTCATCCCGGTAAGCACCCGGGGCGGACACGGGCGCGGGCCCCCGTCTTCCCGACGGGGCCCGCGCGTGATCCGGGCGTCGCCGGCGGCCCAGCCGGCCGAGCGGGCGCCTGGCGACCGGCGGGGTGTCGATGGGTCGCGCTGTGCGCGGGTCAGGCGCCGCGGAGGCGCTCCGCGAGGTAGGCGCGCAGGCCCTCGAGCGGCACGCGCTCCTGGCCCATCGTGTCCCGATCGCGCACGGTCACGGCGCGGTCGTCGAGCGAATCGAAGTCGATCGTGACGCACAGCGGCGTGCCGATCTCGTCCTGGCGGCGGTAGCGGCGCCCGATGGCGCCGGCGTCGTCGAAGTCGACGTTCCACGTGCCGCGCAGGTCGTCGGCGATCTCGCGCGCCAGCGGCGACAGGCGCTCGTTGCGCGAGAGCGGGAGCACGGCGACCTTCACGGGAGCGAGGCGCGGGTCGAGGCGCAGCACCGTGCGGGTGTCGGTGCCGCCCTTGGCGTTGGGCACCTCCTCCTCGGTGTACGCGTCGATCAGGAACGCCATCATCGAGCGGGTCAGGCCGAACGACGGCTCGATCACGTACGGCACGTACTTCTCGCCCGACGCCTGGTCGAAGTAGGTGAGGTTGCTGCCGCCCGACGCCTCGATGTGGTTGGTCAGGTCGAAGTCGGTGCGGTTGGCGATGCCCATCAGCTCGCCCCAGCCCTTGCCCGGGAAGCCGAAGTCGTACTCCACGTCGATCGTGCGGTCGGAGTAGTGCGCGCGCTCGCCGTCCGGGATGTCGAGCCTGCGCATGTGCTCCGGGTCGATGCCGAGGTCGACGAACCAGTTCCAGCACTCCTCGACCCAGTGATCGAACCACTCGGGCGCCTCGGCCGGCGGCACGAAGTACTCGATCTCCATCTGCTCGAACTCGCGCGTGCGGAAGATGAAGTTGCCGGGCGTGATCTCGTTGCGGAACGCCTTGCCGACCTGACCCACGCCGAACGGCGGCTTCTTGCGCGACGCCGTGAGCACGTTGGCGAAGTTCACGAAGATGCCCTGCGCGGTCTCGGGGCGCAGGTAGTGCAGGCCCGACTCGTCGTCGATCACGCCGAGGTAGGTCTTGACCAGGCCCGAGAAGGACTTCGGCTCGGTCCACTGGCCGCGCGTGCCGCAGTCAGGGCACACGATGTCGGCCATCCCGTTCTCGGGCTGGCGGCCCTTCTTCTCCACGAAGGCCTCGATCAGGTGGTCCTCGCGGTGGCGCTTGTGACACTGCAGGCACTCGACCAGCGGGTCGGTGAACGTCGCCACGTGACCCGAGGCCTCCCACACCTTCGAGGGCAGGATGATCGACGAGTCGAGGCCGACCATGTCGCCGCGGCCGCGCACGAACGTCTGCCACCACTGGCGGCGGATGTTCTCCTTGAGCTCGGTGCCGAGGGGGCCGTAGTCCCACGCCGAGCGGGAGCCGCCGTAGATCTCTCCCGCCTGGAAGACGAACCCGCGGTGGCGGGCGAGGCTGATGACCTTGTCGAGGCGGGAGGGCTCGGCCATGGTGGCTCCAATGGTCGGGAGGGATCGGGATGGGCGCGCGCGTCCGTCGGGATGCGCGCGCGGATACCTCAATCCTAGTTCGTGCGCGGAACCGGTCGCGGGGTGGAGCGGATGGGTCGGCGGAGGCCTGTGAGACAGTGACCGCATGCCGAGCATCCGCGACATCATGGCCTTCGCCGACAGCCCGCCGCCGCCGGGGGCGAGTCCCTGGGCGTGGCTGCCCCCGCTCGAGCGCGCCGGGTTCACCCTGGTCATCCGGGAGCCGTGGTGGGATGGCCACCGGGGTCTGAGATGGGACGGGTGCGAGTCGAACATCCACGTGTTCGGTCCCGAGGCACCCGAGCCGTGGAGGCATCGCATCTTCCGCGATCACCTGCGCCGAGATGCGGAGGACCGCACACGCTACGCCACCGTCAAGCGGGAGGCGGCTGACGCGGCGAACGCCGGCCGCGAGACGGTCATGCAGTACAACGTGCGCAAGCAGGCGGTGATCCGGGCGATCTACGCGAAGGCCTTCGAGGCCGCGGGGCTGGTCTCGTAGTTCTGTTCGATACTTTCGAGCTGCTTCCTGGTCTATGTCGTACATATGTACTATACTGTGGTCATGGCCGAGCAGTCGATCTTCGAAGCTCTCTCCCCGCACGAGGCGATGCGGGCGGCGATCGAGGTGCTGCGGTCGGTGCAGCCGCAGATCGCGGGGATGAGCGACGCGGAGACGGTGTCGTTCGCGCCGCTCGCCGAAGAGCTCGGCCGTCTCACGGACGGGGTCCGGGTCCGCACCGCCGGGGAGATCGACGCCCGCTCCGACCGGATGCTCGACGAGCGGCTGTCCGCGCAGCACGGCTGCCGGAACGGGATCGAGCTGCTCGAACGNTCTTGCCGGCCTGGATGAGGGCCACGCCACCACCGGCGTCGCCGAGGAACTCGGCCGCCTCACGGACGGGGTCCGGGTCCGCACCGCCGGGGAGATCGACGCCCGCTCCGACCGGATGCTCGACGAGCGGCTGTCCGCGCAGCACGGCTGCCGGAACGGGATCGAGCTGCTCGAACGMCTCACSCAGGCGCCGACGCGGGAGGTCCTCGCGCGGGTGCGGCTGGACAAGCGGCTGCGCGCGGAGACGGCGCTCACCGGCGAGGYCCTCCCTCCCCGGCATCCCGASGTCGCCGCCGCGATGCGGCACGGGGACATCGGCACGCCGGTCGCGGAACTGATCACGGGCACGCTSGACCGGGTCGCGCACCGCGCCGACCCGGTCGTCATGATCGCCGCCGAGCGCGAGCTCGTCGCCAGCGCCACCGGGCTCATCGACGGGATGCCGCCCACGTTCGCGCAGCTGAAGGTGCAGGCGGACACSTGGGCCGCGTACCTCGACCAGGACGGCCCCGCCCCGGACGCGGAGAAGGCATCCCGGCGGCGCGGGTTCACGATCGGGAAGGAACGCGACGGCCTGTTCCCCGCACGCGGAGACCTCACGCCCGAAGGCGCCGCGGTGCTCCAGCGGATCCTGGACGCGGGCGGCAACCCCGCCGTCCGCTTCACCGACAGCTACCGAGATAAGGGCGAGGGCGAGCCGTGGACCGACGACGAACCCGTCGACGACCCCCGCACCCCCGCCCAGAAACGCCACGACGTGCTCGTCGCCGCCCTCCACGCCGCCACCCG